>NZ_MKQS01000010.1 GCF_001758345.1 Acinetobacter towneri | reverse complement strand
TTTAGCCGCTCATCAGCATACATGCGTTTTAAACGGGCATTTTCAGCCTCAAGTTCTTTAAGCCGCGTCATCATTGAAAGATCCATGCCGCCATATTTGGACTTCCACTTGTAGAATGTAGCAGAGCTCATACCATGTTCGCGGCACAAGTTCGGTATGGGTGTTCCTGCTTCAGCTTGCTTCAAGATACTCATGATCAAGCTGTCTGAATACTTAGATGTTTTCATAGAAAATCTCCTTAAATCAAGGTTATTCGATTTTCTACTTTTAAACTCAATTATTTTTAGGGAGGATTACCATACAAGTGTCAAAAACTCTACTTAAAGTTTTGTCCAACCACACAAGTCTCTTATTTGTAATTCTTATCTGATGGATGTATTCCATTTCACCTGATTTATGTTGAACAATTATTTTACGGTGAACCATAAAACCACTACTTTCAGATCTTGCATAGCCAAGCCATAATTTGGAACGCTTAAATCTAGGACAGTATCTCCAGATATTATTCAATCACGCTAGCCTAGTTTTTGACGGACAGACTAGCGTGACCTCCAAAAGAAAACCAATAGGGTATTTAACCATCTTAGCGATGGAAGACCATGATTAACAACAAAAAAAAGGAATACCCTATTTTTCTAAACCATTAAAAATGGAAAAAATCATACAACCTATTGGCACACAGCCAAAATATAGTGAATATTTTTCAAACAATCAACTAATAACTTCTAAAAATATAAATAATATTACCCAATAGCGTATTATTTTCTTTTGTTTTACTTTTCTTGCTTGCTTAAAGGTTTTTTTAAGATTATATTTGATCAAAGCTTAATCACTCTTAACAACCAATCATCAGTGTTAAGACTTCTTTTAAGAAGAAAAATAACCTGAATAGAATTTTTAAAAATAGTCATACGTTTTCCAAAGATTACAGAGTATCTAATAATGACTTCAAAACATCTCGATGAAGATATCTATCAACAAGCCTTGGCTGAATCTGTTCACCATAGTCTAAAGATCACTAATTCCAATATTAAAGGAGGAGGTATAAGAGTCTCTAATTCCGCACATTTAGATCTACCCTATATCTCTGTTCGAACTTTATTAAATGAAAATATTTTAATTCCTGTTACTTACCATACTAACTCAGGTAACACAGCCACATTATTTAAAGTGATAAATGCAGTACAACTGAATGAAGATACGTCCACACTAGATGAAGAGTTTCAACAGAATGTATTCACTCTACGACCTCATTTTAAAAAAGTATTATCAAAAGGCTTTTCTTGTGGGCTAAACACAATCGATATTCGTATGCGTCAATTATTGATTCCGTATAATAGTGATGAATATCTTTCTATTAGCCCTCTTGCAGCACCAGGTTTGAATTTGGTACTTAATGAAAAACTTGAAGCAATTAAAGAACTACGTAAAGTAGAGGGAAAAGACTCAAAGCTCAAAAATATTAAGTCAGCAGTATTTGGCATAGGTGGAAGCAACGTTCAAAATTGTGGCACTCCACCTTTAATGCGTGCAATACAACGCCCTATTGTTCTTGGCTCACCCACCCTAGATCCAAAAACTCGTTTAGCTTTTCAGTATTTTTATAAAGGCTTTGATTACCAAATTTCAAATGCCTATATCAATCGAGCGATGTATCAGGAATTGACTACATATGCAAAATCTTTGATTGAACAACAAAAACTAAGTTTGAAGGTAGGCTTCCATGAACATGGTATACACGCCCCTTTTTCAAATATGCAAACACGTGCAGCAGAATTAACCACTATTCAGAAAGTTATCGATGATGTTCTGCAACAAGGGCAAGACATCCTCCAAATTTTAAAGGCTGTTGCAAATGATTTGCCTAGTTTAAAAGTGTTGGAGAGAAAATCGAGGTGGAGCCATCCGCGTGTATCTCTGATCGCTCAAGGCTTAATTAATCCTGAACTACAACAATTTGAAGATTGGCAACAGCTTTTTGCAGATGATTTAGCAAGACGAATCACGAAACACAGTTATTGGAAAAAAGAGATTAAAAATACGGTTGACATTAGCCTATCGGAAGCTGATGCCAAAAGCTTCCTCTCACGTCGTATTCAGGAGCTTTTAAAATGAGTTGCTTCGTCGTTATTCCATACATTAAAGTGCAAGCAGCAAATTTTCAGAGCAATGGCTTAATTATGGGTGGTGCTCCACTGATGGCTGCTGCCATGTTTAGCCATCATCTTGCTCGTCAAATTGAAGCTGAAGATCTTGGTTTTTATTATGTGCACCATGATATACAACCACTTGGTGGAGAAGCTTATGGTCGCTTCACTCCAGCACAACGACGCGGCGCGACATTCATTGGTAAAACAGATTACTCATCAAAAAATAAATATGCGCTTTCACTACAGCCTACTGCAAGCTGTCATTTGCTGTTCAGTTTAGTGATTGAATTTGACGCTAGACGTCCAGATCTAGACACATTAGTTCAAACTATCAAAAGAAGTAAATTTGCAGGCGGTCATATTCTCGAGTTTGGGAAAATTCAAGATTTTAATGATGCTGAAGATGCCTTGGCTCAGATCAGCTCTGGCTTTTTAATTCATGACAGGAATGATTTATTAACCGCCTATCAAAAAGCATATCAAGTAAATCGCTTACAAGCCTTTAGCCAACTTTTAGCGCATCGTCCGCAAGCTAAAAATAGTGATACACCTATTTTAGAACATTTACCGAATGAAAACTTAGCATGGCTTTCTGCAACAACTTTAGGTTATGCCTTACTTGAACAACCAACTGCTGATCGTACTGGGATTCGCCATGCCGATGATCAGGATGAAACCCAGCATGCCTATGCAGAGCCTTTAACAGGCTTGATTCAATATCACTCACTTAATTCAATCTTGAATGAAATCCGCCTTGAAACATCAATTTATCCCGATGACTATTTAGAACAAATCCAATGGTCGTATCACTGGATTCAAGATGACGTTTTTTTATTGCAACAAAATCAACAGTTCAACAACTAATTGACATTTATAAGGAATAAACATCATGTCTACATTTGAAAATTTCAAAAAATTACCGGGTAGCCTTTCTTTACAACGCGGAACATTAATCAGTGATGCTGCCTTCTATCATTTGCATGCTGATGGCAAAGAAGAAGCGCTACATGTGATGTATCATGGTATTCGTGGTACTCAAAACGTGGCAGGCAATAAAGATAAAGGTGCTGCTTCGGGTAACTCTATCGCCCGTGAAGTTTCCAATATTCAAATGACAGAATCGGCGAAACTTTTGCCCGATGCTAAGCTTCTAGTCAAATGGGATTTACGTTTTATTGATTTAAAACATATATTTTTTGCTAGTTCGACAGGTAAAGGAAAACCCGAAGAAAAAGCACAAGAAAAAGAATTTAGAAAAGCATTTGCAGATTTCGTAATAAAGGCGAAAGAAAGCAAAGGCCTACAAGAAGTTGCTTGTCGCTACGTGCGTAATATTGTCAATGGACGTTGGTTATGGCGTAATCGCAGCGTTGCAGAACATATTTCGATTAAAGTCAGCGAAATTATTGAACATGATCAAAGTCAGACGACTAAAAGCTATAAATTAATTGCTGAATTTAATGCTTTGGATTACAGCCTAAAATCATTTGATGATGTTTCTGAAAGTGAAAATAAAATTGCCAATATCTTAGTTAAAGGCATGCAAGGAGATGTCAATTCAGGATTACATATTGAAGCGATTGTAGATTTTGGCATGGGCGGTATTGAAGTCTTTCCATCTCAAAACTATTTAGAAAAGAAACAAGATGGTTTTTCACGTTCTCTTTACCAATTAAATCCCAAGTTCCCTCTAAAGGAAGCAAATGATAATCAGTTTTTGGGACAAGCAGCGATTCGTGACCAAAAAATTGGTAATGCCTTACGCACCATTGATACTTGGTATGACAAATTTTTAGAAAATGATAGTAAACCAATTCCTGTAGAGCCAAATGGCGCAAGCCTAGACGCACAGGACTTTTTCCGTGTAGACAAAAAGAAAAAAGATTCTGCTTTTGATATTTTAAAAGAAATTCGCAGTTTAGACCCAAATAGCGATAAAGGTATGTTCTTAATAGCCTGCTTAGTTCGTGGCGGCGTTTACTCTGAGGGAGAGTAATATGCAACCCAACTATTATCTTGATATTCGTATTTTAGACAGTGCGGATGATGGTGAGCTTACCCTCACCCATCTGCGCAATCAAATTTACAGTATTGTGCATGGTGCTTTTCGAAAAATGCCAGAAAAATTTGCCTTAGCTTTAGAAATTTCACCACGCCAGCAACGAAAAATGCTGACCAAAGAAGCAAAATATAATTATCCCATAACACCAAATTATGATGTTTTACGTATTTTTGCATCGGAACAAGATGATTTAGATCAATTGGTTGAGCGCATTAAAGGTCATTGGAAAATCAGGGACTATGCTGTACTCAATCATCCTGTTGCTGTACCTATAGCAAAGGTGACGGGTTGGCGCTGTTATTTTCGTTTTCGATTACCAACCTTAAAAGCTGAACCCAATTTTTTAAAGAATTATCCTGAACGAGAAAGTTTACACACCAAACGCCTTAATAAAGCCAAGAAACTTCCTTACTTTAAGGTCATTAGTCAAAGTACTGGGCAAAGTTTTACGGTTCCTATTGAGATTTTTGATATTAATTTTGAGGAAGAAAATTTTGGACTTCCTGAAAATTACAAGGATGTTAACGTGTTAAAAAGTGGTTTGCCTGATGGGTATGGCCTAGCACGAAAACAACACGCTTTCGCATTACCTGTGTTTGAGGTATAAAAATGAGTGATTTCCGTCAGCAACGCAGTCGTGCTCTGATGTTATCTAAACGAGCCTGTGTATTTTACCTTGAGCGGGTACGTGTCATGCTCAAAGATGATCGGATTGTGTATCTGACGGATAACCTTCAACCGATGGAACATTTTTATAATATTCCTGAAAAAAATACGGCGTTCTTATTGCTCGGTAAAGGCAGCTCCTTAACCGATGCTGCCGCCCGTCGTTTGGCAGAATCTAATGTTATGGTTGGATTTTGTGGTTCAGGCGGTTCTCCTCTCTTTTCATCACTTGATCTCACTTTCCTCGCACCACAAAGTGAATATCGCCCAACCGAATATATGCAAACGTGGATGAGAGCTTGGCTTGAAGATGATGCTCGCTTACTGATGGCTAAAGTTTTACTAAGCGAACGTGTGTCTATTACTGAAAAAGCATGGAAAAAGAATATCAACTTAATACAACACGGTATATCGCTTGACCCCATTGCTATGACACGTTTTCTACAAGATATTGATTTGGCAAATAATCAAACAGAATTATTAGCAGCCGAAGGCCGTTGGGCAAAAAGTCTCTATAAACAACTTGCATCGGGTTTAAATTTTGAATTTAGCCGTGAGGAAGGAAAAGGGTCGCATGAGTCCTTACGTGATATTGCCAATAGTTATCTAGATCATGGTAATTACATTGCTTATGGTTATGCTTCTGTCACACTAAATGGTATGGGAATAAGTTTTGCCTTACCTATTTTGCACGGTAAGACACGTCGTGGTGGTTTAGTTTTCGATATTGCAGATTTAGTAAAAGATGCTTTTGTTATGCCACAAGCGTTTATTTCTGCCAAAAATGGACATAATCAAAAAGAGTTTAGAATGCAACTGATTGAATCCTGCCAAGATC
Source organism: Acinetobacter towneri (assembly GCF_001758345.1). Lineage (GTDB taxonomy): Bacteria > Pseudomonadota > Gammaproteobacteria > Pseudomonadales > Moraxellaceae > Acinetobacter > Acinetobacter towneri_A. Next base: position 7,437 of record NZ_MKQS01000010.1, on the reverse strand, counting down.
AGGATGTCTTAGACTATATGTTTAACTTCATTTCTGAGCTATGCAATAAAATCAAATGATTTCAAAAGTTTATTGATTTTTGTTTTTTTGATCTATTTTCACTCTTTAAAAACCTATATCATTATTATCTAGAGCTTTTTATGATAAAAGTTCTAGTTTGCCATCGCCCAGATGGTTTAGAAGATCACCTACGTTAGTGCTGTTGTGTAGACCTAGTTTGCCATCGCCCAGATGGTTTAGAAGTCTAATTGCAAGTAAGCATTTAGAGTTAGTTTGTTTGCCATCGCCCAGATGGTTTAGAAGTGACTACACGCACATCGAAAAAGATGGTACGCGTTTGCCATCGCCCAGATGGTTTAGAAGAAAGCGGTGGAAGAACTCGATTTTGAAACCATGTTTGCCATCGCCCAGATGGTTTAGAAGAAAAACAAGCATCATCGCTATAGCAATTATCAGTTTGCCATCGCCCAGATGGTTTAGAAGTTGCAGGTTTGAACTTACCTGAAGCCGATAAGGTTTGCCATCGCCCAGATGGTTTAGAAGTGAATATCGTGCGACACGTGCGGCATTGCTGCGTTTGCCATCGCCCAGATGGTTTAGAAGTCTATGTTCTACTGCATGAATACTCTCTGGCTGTTTGCCATCGCCCAGATGGTTTAGAAGTGTAGCTTCTGCTGCAGAATCCCCTTGTTCACGTTTGCCATCGCCCAGATGGTTTAGAAGCTGTCGCCTGCGCCGTTCATGTCAAAGCTTAAGTTTGCCATCGCCCAGATGGTTTAGAAGAAATCTATAGAGCAGAGATTTATTTTCCCAGCGTTTGCCATCGCCCAGATGGTTTAGAAGATTGCAAGCCTGGAATAATCACAAGCAATAAAGTTTGCCATCGCCCAGATGGTTTAGAAGATTTATCCAGGCATCTTCACGTGCATTACGATGTTTGCCATCGCCCAGATGGTTTAGAAGTTCGCCATGAGGCAGCAACACGTTTGGCAGAGGTTTGCCATCGCCCAGATGGTTTAGAAGGTTTTGATGGTAGGGTCGGCAATACAGTGCTAGTTTGCCATCGCCCAGATGGTTTAGAAGGAATCCACAGACGGCGCAGCAGAACGCTTCAAGTTTGCCATCGCCCAGATGGTTTAGAAGGTTATAGGATGTTCGGCGCAGGCAGGGTTTTCGTTTGCCATCGCCCAGATGGTTTAGAAGTTTGCATGGAGCCAGCAGTAAAAGCGCATTGCGTTTGCCATCGCCCAGATGGTTTAGAAGAATGGTGCTTCATTAATAACTTGTTCTGGCGTGTTTGCCATCGCCCAGATGGTTTAGAAGATATTTAATAGAGCAGCTAACTAATAAAATTAGTTTGCCATCGCCCAGATGGTTTAGAAGAACAAGGCCCAAGGTGGCATAGACGATATGAGGTTTGCCATCGCCCAGATGGTTTAGAAGTTTATCAACAGCAATCTGCGCCAAACGCTGCATGTTTGCCATCGCCCAGATGGTTTAGAAGTCAAACAAAGTGTCATCCATGCCATACGGCTTGTTTGCCATCGCCCAGATGGTTTAGAAGTTACAGCAGTGATTCAGGGGCAAGGCGCTATTGTTTGCCATCGCCCAGATGGTTTAGAAGATTCAACATGATTGAGATTGACCAACTGCCGCGTTTGCCATCGCCCAGATGGTTTAGAAGATCAATAATTCAGGTGCATAAACACGGCCAAAGTTTGCCATCGCCCAGATGGTTTAGAAGTTGAATACATGAACCGCATTATCCTCAGCTGCGTTTGCCATCGCCCAGATGGTTTAGAAGATGATGGAAATGGCAGGCGGTGCAGTAGCTAAGTTTGCCATCGCCCAGATGGTTTAGAAGTATGCTGTTTTTCGGCAATCCCKACTCGTTTAGTTTGCCATCGCCCAGATGGTTTAGAAGAAAACATTCGCCGTATCAATCAATTCAAGATAGTTTGCCATCGCCCAGATGGTTTAGAAGACTGAGCGCATAAGCATCAATAGATAGAAAAAGTTTGCCATCGCCCAGATGGTTTAGAAGAAAATCGCAGATAAAACTTTAATTAATGCTAGGTTTGCCATCGCCCAGATGGTTTAGAAGTTCGATATTCTGCGATGCACTGACCGGATATGGTTTGCCATCGCCCAGATGGTTTAGAAGTAACTAGGGAGGTTTTCTTTATCGTCTAGAATGTTTGCCATCGCCCAGATGGTTTAGAAGTGTATTGATTGGCAACAACTCAACAAGTCGTCGTTTGCCATCGCCCAGATGGTTTAGAAGAATCATGGCATCCAAGTCCCGAAGTCCTGTATGTTTGCCATCGCCCAGATGGTTTAGAAGATAAGCGCCTTTTGTCCTAAAGTTAGGAATATGTTTGCCATCGCCCAGATGGTTTAGAAGACCGCTACACGCTGAGCATCTGTTAGCGAATAGTTTGCCATCGCCCAGATGGTTTAGAAGTTGATCTCTACAACATCGAGACGATCAATGTAGTTTGCCATCGCCCAGATGGTTTAGAAGTAGAACTTGACCAGTGATCCCAATCTGACAAAGTATGCCATCGCCCAGATGGTTTAGAAGATTGCTGTTTGCCTGCGACTGCTAACTTTTCAGTTTGCCATCGCCCAGATGGTTTAGAAGAATTTGCTCCTGTAAAAATCTAGTACCCACATGTTTGCCATCGCCCAGATGGTTTAGAAGACCAAGCCGTGACCGTTGGAAAGAACGCTCCAGTTTGCCATCGCCCAGATGGTTTAGAAGCCAACGGCACTAAACCATATCTTGTTCGGGGCGTTTGCCATCGCCCAGATGGTTTAGAAGTTACGCATGGTCGCGTGATTATGAGATAACGCGTTTGCCATCGCCCAGATGGTTTAGAAGAGTATTTCAGGCTTTGATGAAATAATCATTTTGTTTGCCATCGCCCAGATGGTTTAGAAGTGTTGGTTTTCGATGAACTCTTTACGCTGTTTGTTTGCCATCGCCCAGATGGTTTAGAAGAAAAGCAGAGTATTCAGTAATGAAATCATGCTGTTTGCCATCGCCCAGATGGTTTAGAAGATTTGCACACACCGCTATCACACTTCGTATGGGTTTGCCATCGCCCAGATGGTTTAGAAGCACAATCACAAAGTATGAATTACAAAAATTTGTGTTTGCCATCGCCCAGATGGTTTAGAAGTTCGCTACTGTGAAACCAAGACAGGTGAAGTGGTTTGCCATCGCCCAGATGGTTTAGAAGTTAACCTCAGTTGCTCTATAAAGATATTCACCGTTTGCCATCGCCCAGATGGTTTAGAAGCATTGTTCAGGATCTTCGGCTTTAGCCTTAATGTTTGCCATCGCCCAGATGGTTTAGAAGACTGTGGCAACTGCAGCAGCCATAGCTACAATGTTTGCCATCGCCCAGATGGTTTAGAAGACCATGGCATAAAGCAAAAATTTTACCATCCTGTTTGCCATCGCCCAGATGGTTTAGAAGTACAATCAATGCAATTCTTGAACAAATCACGCGTTTGCCATCGCCCAGATGGTTTAGAAGTTGGGTTTATCGTTTGAAGTTGTTGCGATTGAGTTTGCCATCGCCCAGATGGTTTAGAAGTTGTGGCAGGCATACCGCTATAAATATCCGGAGTTTGCCATCGCCCAGATGGTTTAGAAGTTCAACACAACCGAATTGAACTGAATAAGACTGTTTGCCATCGCCCAGATGGTTTAGAAGATCACCGCCCACAGCATTTTTAATTTCAAATTGTTTGCCATCGCCCAGATGGTTTAGAAGAAAAGATCGGTAAAGTTGATTATTCAGAATTGGTTTGCCATCGCCCAGATGGTTTAGAAGGATATTTACGGAACTGCCCAAACCAAAAACCTGTTTGCCATCGCCCAGATGGTTTAGAAGAATCATTAGCAACTGTTCTAAACACCTTTTTCGTTTGCCATCGCCCAGATGGTTTAGAAGTACATCTATGCGGATCCTGGTCTTGGTAAAACGTTTGCCATCGCCCAGATGGTTTAGAAGTGAAAAGCCTAAACGTGGCAGTAAGCCAAGCAGTTTGCCATCGCCCAGATGGTTTAGAAGTAAACCGGTTGGATCGGTTGGTGTACGTTCACGTTTGCCATCGCCCAGATGGTTTAGAAGTTTGGTGACGCTATCTATGATTTAGATGGAATGTTTGCCATCGCCCAGATGGTTTAGAAGTTGACATCAAAAGCAGCATCACTTGCTGAAATGTTTGCCATCGCCCAGATGGTTTAGAAGACCAAACAAACAGAAAAGACAAAATTATTAGGGTTTGCCATCGCCCAGATGGTTTAGAAGTACGGGGTGAGTTGAAACATACCAATCACCATGTTTGCCATCGCCCAGATGGTTTAGAAGCGTTTGGCGATGAAAATGCTTGGTGGTTATTAGTTTGCCATCGCCCAGATGGTTTAGAAGACTGGTGTTGAAGATGGCAGCCTATTTTGGTCGTTTGCCATCGCCCAGATGGTTTAGAAGCAAACTTCTGACACATCGATTGTGCCAAAAAGGTTTGCCATCGCCCAGATGGTTTAGAAGATTTGCTATGAACCGTACCGGGTTTGTCGGAGACTTTTTTATTTAAGTTAGGCCACCTGACCTAACGGGTTAATCTTATCATAGTACATTGCTTCAAACTCAAAAGGCGATACATAACCCAGTGCACTGTGTACACGCTTTTTATTGAACCAATCTACCCAGTTTAGTGTCGCAAGTTGTACATCTGCTAAACCTTGCCAATCTGCTTTTAAATATTCAATCACCTCTGTTTTGTATAAGCCATTCACCGTTTCAGCCAAAGCATTATCGTATGAATCACCAGTCGTACCGACTGATGCTCGTAANCCGTACCGGGTTTGTCGGAGACTTTTTTATTTAAGTTAGGCCACCTGACCTAACGGGTTAATCTTATCATAGTACATTGCTTCAAACTCAAAAGGCGATACATAACCCAGTGCACTGTGTACACGCTTTTTATTGAACCAATCTACCCAGTTTAGTGTCGCAAGTTGTACATCTGCTAAACCTTGCCAATCTGCTTTTAAATATTCAATCACCTCTGTTTTGTATAAGCCATTCACCGTTTCAGCCAAAGCATTATCGTATGAATCACCAGTCGTACCGACTGATGCTCGTAAATTTGCTGCTTCTAAACGATTGGTATAACGAATGGAAAGATATTGCACACCTCTGTCGGAATGATGAATCACATTCTTTGGCATGCCTCGATCGTGCAATGCTTGCTCAAGTGCATCGAGCACCATATCTGTATTCATCCGTGTAGATACTTTCCAGCCAACAATTGCTCGTGAGAACACATCAATAATAAAGGCGGTATAGACCCAGCCTGAATGAGTTTGAATATACGTAAAGTCACTGACCCACAGTTGGTCAGGATGATCAGCAGTAAAATTACGTTTCACTAAATCATCTGCTCGTTTTTGGTCATCTCGGCTACGGGTGGTTTGTTTGTTCTTACCTCGCCAAACACCTTGTATACCTAGTTTTTTCATTAATCGAGCAACAGTACAGCGTGCAATAATATAGCCTTCACGTTTCAGTTTTTGCCAGACTTTACGTACACCATACCGACCTGAACTTTCCTTCCAAATTCGTTTAATCTCCTCAGCATGATGCAAGTCATGTAAATCTCGCTTTGCTCGATGTTCTGGATTTTCGCAGAGATCTAGAGTCCGGTAATAGGTTGAGGGTGCGATCGGTAAAATTCTACAAATCGCCTCGACTCCGTACAGCTCTTTATTATTATGGATAAAATCCACCATTATTTGTGTGGGCGGTCGAGCTCCGCCTGGGCGAAAAAAGCGGCTGCTTTACGTAGAATTTCATTGGCACGTTTTAATTCTTTAATTTCACGTTCCATTTGCTTCATTTTTTCTTGGTCAGATATCTGTTGTACTTTGGCAGGATTTAGTTGATCCATATGCTTTAAATACCAAACACGCAATGTTTCAGGAGTACAACCGATTTTAGGCGCAATAGCTGTGATTGCTGCCCAAGTAGAAGGATAATCTTTTTCAGATTCAATTAGTAATTGAACCGCTCTTTCTCTAATTTCGGGGGTATAGTTTGGTTTTTTCATCGGAATAGTCTCTCAGAATATTGAGTCTCCGACAAACCCGGTACGGTTCACTAAGCCCTCAACTTCCCCTTCACTCAGTTTGCCATCGCCCAGATGGTTTAGAAGTTTAACCCAAGGCGTATCACTTTTAAGCTCAAGTTTGCCATCGCCCAGATGGTTTAGAAGTACATGCGTCTATATCACGATGGTATTTGAATGTTTGCCATCGCCCAGATGGTTTAGAAGAAGTAAAGGTTTGACCATTTCTGGTAAATAATGTTTGCCATCGCCCAGATGGTTTAGAAGTTCCGGCACCAAAACAAACCCATCTGGCACCGGTTTGCCATCGCCCAGATGGTTTAGAAGAATTGGCTGGTCATGTTCTGATAGTTCAGGATGTTTGCCATCGCCCAGATGGTTTAGAAGAACACATAAGGCATGTGCTTTGGAATAAGTTCGTTTGCCATCGCCCAGATGGTTTAGAAGTGAAGAATGGCTGCTGCCTTGAACCAACTGACGTTTGCCATCGCCCAGATGGTTTAGAAGTACAGCTGACCGTGTTACGGTTCAATCCGCTGGTTTGCCATCGCCCAGATGGTTTAGAAGGTTCCCGCTGGGTATGTTTTAGTGCCAAAAGAGTTTGCCATCGCCCAGATGGTTTAGAAGACGGAATCATGGACATCGAAACACTTGATGGTGTTTGCCATCGCCCAGATGGTTTAGAAGAAAATTACGCGCATAGCCTTTCATACTTCCAGGTTTGCCATCGCCCAGATGGTTTAGAAGCGCAGCAGTAACTACAACTCCAGCAAATGCATGTTTGCCATCGCCCAGATGGTTTAGAAGTAAAAACATTCATTGTTGCTTTTGATAAAAAAGTTTGCCATCGCCCAGATGGTTTAGAAGTAGTCGTGGCAATGGGATATTTCAAGTAAGTCGTTTGCCATCGCCCAGATGGTTTAGAAGTACGCAACTCGGCGTGTTGGGGTTTGCTGTTTGTTTGCCATCGCCCAGATGGTTTAGAAGATGTCGCCTTGTACTAGCTCAAACCTGATCTGACAGTTACCCATTTTTTATTGTGCCTGTCAGGTTAAATTTGAGCTAAATTTTTCTCAGCCCAAATCCGTTTTCCATCAAGTAAAGTTTCAAGTGGTGTACGACCACAGCACATTTTTCCTTGATGAGTCCGTTCAGTATTATAGAATTTCAGCCAATCGTCTAGATCAACTTGTAATTCTTCCAATGAGCTATAAAGCTTCTTCCTAAACGTAATTTGATAGAACTCCTGCAAAATCGTCTTATGGAAACGCTCACATATACCATTTGTTTGCG
>NZ_MKQS01000009.1 GCF_001758345.1 Acinetobacter towneri | reverse complement strand
TTAATCAGACTTTGCACAAAGCCAGTGACCATACGTAAAGACAGACGGAATAAGGATTTAATCATTAAGCAGCATTGGATGGCTGCGTCGGAGTAGGTTTGATTTCGCCCTTGTTTGCCTTTTGATGGCGCATACCATTGCGTAGCAGGATCAAACCAAATGGCAATATTTCCGCGACTCATGAGTGCTCGGTTATATGCGGGCCAATTGGTTGTGCGGTAGATTTTGTGTGTAGGCTTCTTCATTTGAAAATTATATCGCTGAAAAACCCTTTACAGATAGGTTTGTGCAACAAAGCCCTGATGAAATATCAATATAGATAAATCTTTCTTCTCCAAATTCTTTTTCCGGATTTTTAGTTACTTTATTAATTTCAACAACATCGGGCAACTTCACCAAATCCCATTTGGTTTCAATTTCAACTTTACTTTGTGCCGATAAATTAAACGCCTTATTAAACTCTTTACGGCTAAAATCCAGCACATCATGCAAATACACTTGCGACACAAACGGCGTTAAATGCTCAGGAATATTCACCTGCTCGCCATTAAAATTCTGCCGAATCACATAACTAATTTTTTCACTATTCTCACGGTTTTTTGGGTCAAATAATGGCGTATTAATGTCAAATACCGTATCACCACCCAAATAACTTAAACCTTCATTACCTTTGGCACTGCTCCACTCATAACCTAAAAACTTCTTCTGTTCTTTGTTATCGCTTGGGCTTTTTACTACTAGCAATGGGCGAGCTTTGTTATCTACCTCTGCGTTATATTGCGTGAGCATAAAGTAATACAGCTTGTCTTTTTCAATGTTGGTTAAATAATAAAGTAAACGCTTATCTAACTCAGCTTGTTGCTCGGTTTCAGTTTTGGCTTTAAATTGCTTTTGTTTCTTTAAATTCACAATTTCAGCCTGTTTATTAAAATCGGCTTGGTAATCCTTAAAGATGTCGATCGCCAATAAATCGGCATTAAGCTCGCCTTTTAACAGTGTTTCATACAGCGCAAAGTCAATTTGCGTATGCTGACAATATTTTTCCACCACTTTGGTATCCAAATACGCCCCACCGCTACTGGCTTTTTCATTTTTCCAATCAGCAAAGAAATTATTGACCCGATTTCTAAATTGTACGGCTTGTTCAGGACGCTGTGCTTTACGGCGTAAGAACAACACCACAGTATTTGTACCTGTTTTACCAAAGGTTTGGCTACCCAATTCAACAATACTTAAAAAATCAAAATGCTGTAATAATATTTCACGGGTGGCAATGTGAATACTGTCGCTATTGCTTAGAATCGAACTTGGCACAATCACGCCCATCACGCTATCAGGGGCAAGCAGTTGTTGCGCACGTTCTAAGAAGAAACACTGAATATTATTATTGCTAGGATTATTCACCAAATTAAATAATTTAAATTTTTCACGCTCCACCTCATCAATGGTTTGTAAAAAATCCTCGACAGCAAATGGAGGATTTGCCACCAATACATCAAAACTTTCAGGTTTAATATTTTCATGGGAGATTAAGGCATCAGCATCAATAATATTAACTTCATTACGCCCATACATAAACGATGCCACTTTAGATACTTTGGCTAAACGATCTTCTTTTTCAATGCCATAAGTTTGTGCATAGTAACTATTTGGCTCGTCAATATCTTTAATCGGTTTCAGTAGTTTACTGACTTGCGAGCCATATTCATTAAGAAAGTGCCCTGAACCACACGCATAATCAATCACTTTTAACGGTTCAGAATGTTGTTGCAACATGCTTTCTAATGGCAATGCTGACACAATGAACTTACAAATTGGAATAGGCGTAAAGAACTGCCCTTCACTTTGTTTAATACCGTTATCTAAGAAATACTCAAACATATCGCCTAAGAATTGATTTTCTTCGGTTGAAGTTAGGCGTAAACCTTGCCACATTTGAATAATTTCAATCAAAATTTTGGCATTTTTCTCAAACTTTTCTTTGTTGGAAACTTTAATAAACTCAAAATCTAAGCCTTTATAAAATTTAAGTTGTTGAAAGAGTTCTTTAATTCGTTGCTCGGTGGCATTCGGTTTTTGTTTAATTGCCCAAAATGCACCATCAATATCATCTTGGCTGACATAAATAATGTCTTGCTGTAAAAATTGTTGCATACCAATTTTATACAGCTTTTGCAGGCGATCGACTAAATCGAAATAACTGTCATATGCCATGCCTTTCCAATAAAAATGCAAATCTTCAGGATTTTGGGTTTCATCCACAATTTTACATAAAAATAAATTCACCAACACTTCAAAGGCATTTTCACGGCGTGAAACGTTATGTTTGCGTAAAATAGTACGAAACTCGTGATACTTGCCTTTAATGTTCATACTATTAATTGGCTGAGTATCAATCGCTAGCGTGTATTTATCTTTACCAATTTGATACGCCTGAATATTATCTTCAAAAATCCCTTTTTCAGTCGCTTCAAGTTGATAGGTATCTTTCCACACCTTAAAACGTTCTTTGACATTTTTGGCATTGCTGTAATTTAAGGCATCGGGCAAATCTTTTAAAATGATTGGGTTATCTTTAACTGAAATAATACGTTGCTGATCGTCAATTTTTTTGTCCGTTTCATTCCATTGCGATGCATATAAGCATACGAATTCAACGGATTTTTCTTGCTCGACATAACTAAAAAGCTGTCCGCCATCTTCAAGCGTCTCTTTCCAAGCTTTATTAAATTCACGATCAAAGGTTTTACATTCAATAATTAGAAAGGGTTGATTTTGATGGTTTTTCACCAAAATATCCGCACGTCCGCCACTTGCACCATGCCCTAGTTTCCATTTTGGCTCTAACTCTATGTGCTCAGGTTTATAGCCTTTTTCGAGTAAACGGTGTACACATTCAAACACCACAAAATTTTCGTTACTGGAAAAATTACAAGTCTGTCTTTCATTCACTTTTAAACCATAAGCTTCCGGATAGATTATTTGCTTTTTTTCAAAATCGATTGAAAGACTATGATCCCCAGATGAAAATTTTTTAGTGAATACGTTTTGATGCTGCGTAAAATTCAAAAATAATAATAAATCTTTTAAGTTATCTAGGTTCATGTAAGACCACCAAATTGAAACATACGTTACAAGTCGGGTAAAAATGACACCCAAAAACTTGTTTTTGATATCTAAATATATTTAACAGTAAAAAGCCTACTTATCTTGAGTAGGCTTTTTACCAAGTAGCTAAAAAAGTAGTTAAAAAATCAAATGAATTATTTTATTCATTTAATTTCAATATATTACAACATTAATAAATCGCCATATGATTACGGTGAATCATCTCCAATGACCGTGCTTCACCTAAGACTTGATGCACCTTGTCTGATGCCAAACCTTTGACCAAGTCTGCAGAGCGCGAACTAAAGTTTACACGTCCCACTGCGACACGGTGACCTTGTGTATCTACACATTCCACCACATCACCACGGTCAAAATGTCCTTCTACGGCTTTTACACCCACAGGCAATAAACTGCGATGATTTTCTTTAATGGCTTTGACTGCACCATCATCAATCACCAAACGTCCTGCTGTTTGTAAATGTGCTGCCAACCATTGTTGATGTGCGGCAATACGGTCATTATCGGTAATAAATAAAGTACCCAACAATTCGCCCGCCATTAAACGCGCAAGTACGTTGTCACTTTCACCACTGGCAATTAAAGTTGGACAACCCGATTTAGCCGCTAAACGTGCTGCACGGACTTTAGTTAGCATGCCGCCACGCCCGAACTTGCCGCCACCGCCCGCCATATCAAACAGACTTTCATCCAAAGCACGTACAGTATGGAACAGTTTCGCATTTGGATTAGAACGTGGGTCGGAGTCAAACATGCCTTGCTGATCGGTCAAAATGATTAATAAATCGGCATGGACTTGCCCTGCGACCATCGCAGCTAGAGTGTCGTTATCGCCAAAACGAATTTCATCGGTAGAAACCGTGTCATTTTCATTGATAACTGGAATCACGCGCCATTCAATCAGGTTTTGCAAGGCATCGCATGAGTTTAAATAACGACGACGATCTGCCAGATCATCGTGGGTTAATAGGACTTGTGCAGTTTGAATCTGGTGCTTTTCCAGCACACTTGACCACGTCTGAATCAGGCCCATTTGACCAATAGCAGCGCATGCCTGAAGACTGGGTAGATCGGTGGGTCGCTGCTCAAGTTTCATTCGCACCATCCCTTCAGCCACAGCTCCCGATGACACCAAAATAATTTCGTGTCCAGCATTGTGTAGATCTGCAATTTGTCCCGCCCAATGCGAGATCGCATCCAAATCTAAACCTTGCCCATTGGCTGTGAGTAAAGATGATCCGATTTTAACAACGATTCGTTTACAACCCTTGAGCTGACGTTGCCCATCTACCACTTCTATCATCTTGTCCTCAGTCACTTTTTGTAGCGCTTAGCGTACGTAATACACTTCTACTTCGCCATCTWCACCATCATCGTCTTCGTCGTCATCGCCCAACATACCTGCAAGACGTTGCTGACGGCGCATCTCACGATACGTTTCTTTCGCGGCAATGGTTTGTTCACGTGTTTCAGCTTCCAGCTGATCACGGAATGCTTTCATTTCTGCTGCGTACTCAGGATCTTCAACTTCGCGTTCACGTTGTTGCTCAATTTGATCCATCAAGTAATACACCACTTGCTGAGTACCTTCAGACATTAAGCCTGAAGTTTTAAACACAGGACCATCCCACTGCAATTCTTCAAGAATGTGTTTACACCATTCTTCGCGTGAATCTTCAGGAATTTGATCCAGTTTATTTAACACCAACACCATTGGCAGTTTAGCCAAAGTTGGAGAGAATTTTTTCAATTCTTCCATAATTGCTTTGGCATTATACGCTGGGTCAGAGCCATCAATTGGCTGAACATCAACAATGTGTAGCAAAATACGGGTACGTGCCAAGTGTTTCAAGAAACGAATACCAAGACCTGCACCTTCAGCCGCACCTTCAATTAGCCCCGGAATATCGGCCATGACAAAAGAACGATGACGGTCTGCATCCACCACACCCAGATTTGGCACCATGGTGGTAAATGGATAGTCGGCTACTTTTGGTTTTGCCGCAGAAACAGCACGAATGAACGTTGACTTACCCGCATTTGGCATGCCTAGCAAGCCTACATCGGCAAGGACTTTCAACTCTAGACGGATTTCACGGAATTCACCTTTCGCACCATGCGTGAATTTACGCGGTGTACGGTTAGTAGATGATTTAAAGTGAGTATTCCCTAAACCACCATCACCACCTTGAGCGACCAATACTTTCTGACCGCTTTCGACTAAATCTGCAATAATATCGCCAGAGTCTGTATCAACAATGGTTGTGCCCACTGGAACGGTCAAAACGACAGATTCACCACCACGACCTGCACAGTTTGCGCCTGAACCGTTTTTACCACGTTCAGCCCGAAATTTACGGGTATAACGATAATCTACAAGGGTGCTGGCGTTGTCGTCGGCTTGAATAAAAATGCTGCCGCCACGACCACCATCACCACCATCTGGTCCACCAAATGGTACAAATTTCTCTCGGCGAAAACTGGCTACGCCATTGCCACCGTCGCCAGCCTCTACGGTAATGACTGCTTCATCAACAAAGCGCATCTTGCCAATCCTCTAAAAACTTTAAAAGCCGTATATTCTGCCATATTTTAGAAAATTTCTCGAATTATATTTATGCAATCGTATACTGAACTACTTTTTATCCTTGATTGTTCAAATCACTCATTGCTTTTAGCAATGAGATGATCATTTTTCTTATGCGGGTTTTGTATCGACTTATTGGTCTTGGGAAGCAGTCTATTTCAGCAGCGGCATAATCACCCTACTTTTTTTGCAGGCTTGTTATGAACAAACTTCCCTCTACGACTGCAACACAAACCAGACTATAGCAGGCATTTATCGTTCTTTAATTCAATTGGCTCTGACTCAGCCATATTTAATTCATAGCGTGCGCAGGTGCATTGGGTTTTGCCATTTTGTCCTTGGTTTTGCTTGCATGACTTTTGTTTTAGCCAATTCGCCTTATTATTTTAGTGATTTTCAAATTGGGCTTTTTGGTTTATTGGGTGTGATTGGAATTTTCTCTTCAAGTGTGTCCGGGAAAACGGTGGGCAAAGGTCGTGAAAATTTTGTCGCAATGTTATGTATTGGCTTGAGGTTGTTTGCGTGCATTCCTCTTTTTTTGCACAGCAGAATATTATGGCTTATGCCGTGGGTGTATTGATGAGCATTTGGGTTTAACGGTTTTTCACGTGTTGAATCAAAACTTGGTATATTGAATTGATGCCACCGCACTTTCGCGTATTCATGCGATATATGACTATTTGTTTTCAAGTGCAGCACTTGATTCATTGACGGCGGTTTATGCATGGCAGCACTGGGGGTGGATGGGTTGTGTGGCGAGTATTTTAATATTTGCCGTGGGCATTTTATTGATTGATCGTTATGATTTTTCACATCAACGCGCTATTTAATCATCCCAAATGTGCTTCGCATTAGTTACTTCTACAACGACTTCCCCCCAAAGATACACTATCTATTAGTGGGAAGATTGCTGTGAAGTTTCAGGCAAATGCTGTTCTAAATACTCAATCAGTTGATTCACTCTTGCTGCAATTTGTGAGCCTTCAAAAGTGAGCTGATATTCCACTTTAGGTGGCACTGTCGGGTAAACTGTGCGTAAAATTAACCCATCTTGCTCTAGGGTTTTAAGCGTTTGTGCCAACATTTTTTCACTCACTCCTTCAATGCGCTGCCTTAACTCACTAAAACGGTGTAAACCCTCGCTTAAACAATGTAACACCAACATTGACCATTTGTTGGCTAGATGCTCCAAACGAACCCGAGATGGACAATCTTTAGCAAGGACTTGTCCAAGTATGTGACTAGTGGCGTATTGCATAACGGTATCCTTCTGTTATTTCTATTGTTCAGGCTTTAAAAACTTGAAAGCAAAATAAAACTTACTTTTTAGCATAGACTTTATTTTAGTAAGTTTATAATAGCGTATTCGGTGAAAATTTCAACACTCACTCTTATATTCGATGATGAATTAAAGCGCATAAAAAAAGAGCCTCAAATGAGGCTCTTTTTTAGCTTTCACAAATTATGCATTTGTTTCAGCAGGAACTTTAGGATAGCTTACGCCGCCCATTTGTTCAGCAATACGCAGTACTTGGCAGCTATAACCCACTTCGTTGTCATACCAAACGTAAGCAGTTAAACGGTTGCCTGAAGTGATGGTTGCTTGCGCATCAAATACACCTGCAGTACGCGAACCAATGAAGTCGCTTGAAACCACTTCAGTCGAGTTGGTATAACCAATTTGACCTTGAAGATTAGAGTGAATTGAAATTTGACGAATATATTCGTTCACTTCTTCACGATCTACTTCTTTCTCAAGCGTTAAATTCAAGATTGCAAGTGATACGTTTGGCGTTGGAACACGTACAGAGTTACCTGTTAATTTACCTTGTAATGCCGGCAATGCTTTCGCAACTGCTTTCGCTGCACCTGTTTCGGTAATAACCATGTTCAATGTTGCTGCACGACCACGACGATCAGCTTTGTGATAGTTATCAATCAAGTTTTGGTCATTGGTAAATGAGTGCACAGTTTCAACGTGACCATTCACAACAGTGTACTTGTCATGCAACACTTTTAAAGTTGGTGTGATTGCATTCGTTGTACAGCTTGCTGCAGAAATAATAGTATCTTCATCAAGAATGTCAGCTTGGTTTACGCCGTAAACCACGTTCTTCATGTCGCCTTTACCTGGTGCAGTTAAAATTACACGTGCAGCACCTGGGCATTGAAGGTGTTGAGCAAGACCTTCTGCATCACGCCATTTACCAGTGTTATCAATAACTAAGGCATTGTTGATGCCATAAGCTGTGTAATCTACTTCAGATGGGTTAGATGCATAGATCACTTTAATGAAGTTACCATTTGCGATAATAGCTTCATTTTCTTCATCTACAGAAATAGTGCCTGCAAATGGACCGTGAATAGAGTCACGACGTAGCAAAGACGCACGTTTTTCTAAATCACCGTCAGATGATTTACGCACAACAATAGCTTTAAGGTTTAAGCCACGGCCAAGACCTGATTGACCAATGATTAAACGTGCAAGAATACGACCGATACGACCAAAACCGTAAAGAACTACATCTTTGCTTTCTACAGTTGTTGGGTTACCTGCTAAAGATTTCACAGCGTCTGCAACAAATGCATCTACATCGCCGCCTTTTTCTTTATATTCAACAGCAAGTTTACCCAAGTCAACTTCTGCTGAACCAATGTTCTCTACTTTGGTTAAAGCTTCAAGAATTGGGAATGTGTGAACAACTGAAAGTTCTACATCCATCATACGAGTACGACGGTGTGCTTTCAAAATTTGGATCACAGAACGGTTAACTAAAGAACGACCAAATACTGAAACCATGATATTTTTTTCACGGTACAACTGACCGAGTAAAGCAATCATACGTTCCGCGATTTCTTCACGGTTTTTCCAGCGACCTTGGTGCTCTGCGTGTAGGGCGATGATAGTCTCTTTGCTCACAGATACGTCCTCTAATTAATTGTATATCTAGGCATGAATTTCAAAACCCGATAATTGTAATGGAATTGTCGCCAAGATTGAATCAAAAGCTGGCATTGACCCGACTATTTTCTTATATATTCACTATAAATTCATAAAATAGTTGTAATTATTTTTGTGATTTTACTTTTTTCATTCAATGTTCAATTTTTCAGGCCAAAAACTTGGCAGGTATATTTAAGCTTCATCTGCTTTTTCTATACCTTAAATTCAAAAAAGATCATTTTTTCAAACTAAGATGTATCGGCAAACCTTTAAACCATCTTCTTTGTATTTCTACAGAAGCATGCCAATAGATTTTTAAGATATTTATCGCTCTGATTGCTGCTCTATCTTCTGCTGTAAATCTTGCTGATTCTGTTTTTGCTTTCTTAAATGCAAACAACCTTCCATTACCAGCAACGCCACCGCCAACCAAATTGGAATATAGGTCAGCCATTCCCCTGCTTCTATTCGCTCACCCAATAACATTGAGGCAAAAGCCAACAGCACAGGTTCTAAATAACTCAATAAGCCAAAAATCACAAAAGGCAAATAGCGACTGGCCAAAATATAACTACCAAGTCCCAATGCACTTAAAAAGCCTAGCCCAAGTACCGACCAAATTAAATATGGAAAAGCTGCGATGACATTTACACTGTCACTATAATAAAAGCCTAGATATACCGCGATAGGAATGACTAACAGTAAATCCCACCAAAATCCGCCCAAGTGATCAGTTCGGAAGACCCGACGTAAAAAGAAATATAAAGGATAGGCACATGCGACATATAAAGTTTCCCATGCAACCGTGCCAATGCGCCAGATTTCATGACTGACACCCAACACCGCCAAGGCAACTGCTGCCATTTGCCAAGTTGATAATTTTTCTTTATAGAGCACGCAACCGACCAAGACCATCACCAAGGGTAATAAGAAATACCCGAGAGATACTTGTAGACCTCGCCCGTTAATAGGTCCCCATAGAAATAGCCATAATTGCGTGGTGCATAAAAAAGAACTGGCAAGCAACCACAACAGTAAAAGTGGTTGTTGTTTAATGCGTGAAAAAATAGCGAAAATATGCTTAAAATCTCCCGACCACCACATAAATACGGTCAGGAATGGCAAGGTTGCCAACATACGCCACGCAAACGTTTCTTCGCTGTCTAAAGGCTTTAAGAGTTGGGTATAAAAGTACAACAGTCCAAAAGTGACCGATGCCAAAACCGATAATGCTACGCCTTTATACATCTACCCACTCCTGCCCAAGTGTGCATTATACCGATATTGTAATGACAGCATATTGACTGCTTAAAATTTTGCAAAGAAGTGCATCATTTTTCTACATTTTTAATAGAATTATTTTACTGCATGTTCAAATCTAAGATTTTTTTCACACATAAAAAACCACGCAGTCTGTGCGTGGTCCATCCATCTTTAAATTATTAAGCTCGCTATTTAACTGAGCAGGTTATCATGCTTTTAGCTATGGCTTAGCTCTTCTATTTCACTTTATTCTTCAGCTGACTTTTTCTTTGGTGTATGTTGGGTATAAATCACATCCCCCAAATCATAGCCCAATGATTTAGCATAATTCAGATATTCCGTAACCACAGCCTGATCGGGCTGCGCGGTGCGCGACAGTACCCATAAATATTTACGGCGTGGCTCACCCACCAAAGCAGTTTGATAGTCATCATCCAGCTTTAACACCCAATAATCACCCCGCCCTACAGGCAACCAACGAATGGCTTCAGGCAAAAAGCTTACTTTGAGCTTACTGTTAAAAGGTGCATTTTGTACAAAAGCTTCCCCCAAAGCACGCATTTGTTTGCCATCTTTTGCCATACAACGGTTATCAACCTGCACATTACCATTTTCATTCAATGTATAGGTTGCTGTTACATTCGAACCGCATTTGTTTTGAAAAAATACAGGCTTTCTTGCGACTTCATACCAAACGCCTAAATATTTATCCAATTCGACTTTTTCTACCGTTTTCATCGATTCGTTGGTTTTGGAATATGCCATGGTCGCAGCACCCAAACCAATCAGAACTACACCACCAAGGGCAATTTTGGCAAGTCGCGCACCTGCAAACGGAAGTTTTTTTGCCATTTTCCCAACCTCTAAACTCTCATGTTCAGTCAATTTTGTTGATCTACTTCAAAAATAACCGCAAGCTTTTCAATTTACTGTATGGATATGTAATTTTTGCAACTCAAATTTTACATAGC
Organism: Acinetobacter towneri; assembly: GCF_001758345.1. Lineage (GTDB taxonomy): Bacteria > Pseudomonadota > Gammaproteobacteria > Pseudomonadales > Moraxellaceae > Acinetobacter > Acinetobacter towneri_A. Next base: position 144,600 of record NZ_MKQS01000009.1, on the reverse strand, counting down.
AGGTGTGATACACATCGTTGCGCTTACAATGTCAATGCAAATCTCCCACCATTTAGCCTGATCGCAACATTTGTGCTTTTAAACGCAAAATTTCATCACGTAAACGCGCCGCCTGTTCAAATTGCAGCTCTTTAGAGGCTTTCAACATCTCTTTTTCAAGTTTGGCAATATGTTTGGCATATAGTTTTGGGTCAGCCAAAATGTGTTGTTCATCGGCACTCAAAGCACGGGTTTGTGCATTGATTTTTTCATCAATTTGCTCATCATTCAGTACTTCACCTGTGTCAATTTCTTTAATCACTTGACGTATCGCACTGCGTGGGGTAATGCCATGTAATTCATTAAATTCAATTTGTTTTGCACGACGACGTTCCGTTTCATCTATCGCCTTTTGCATTGAGTCAGTAATGCGATCTGCATATAAAATTGCTTTACCTTTCAAGTTACGCGCCGCACGCCCAATGGTTTGAATCAACGAGCGCTCCGAACGTAAAAAGCCTTCTTTATCGGCATCTAAAATAGCCACCAAAGAAACTTCTGGCATGTCCAAGCCTTCACGCAACAAGTTAATGCCGACCAAAACATCATGTACACCTGTACGCAATTCATGAATAATTTTAACGCGTTCTACAGTATCAATATCGGAGTGTAAATAAGCCACCTGAATGCCGTATTCTTTTAAATATGAGGTCAAATCTTCAGCCATGCGTTTGGTTAATGTGGTGACCAACACCCGCTCATTCAATTCTTTACGCAGATAGATTTCAGACAGCACATCATCCACCTGAGTTAACACTGGACGAATTTCAATTTCAGGGTCAATCAACCCAGTTGGACGCACCACTTGCTCTACAATTTGCTGCGATTTTTCCAATTCATATTGTGCAGGTGTGGCACTCACATAAATTGTGGATGGGACGATGCGCTCCCATTCTTCAAATTTCATTGGACGGTTGTCTAACGCACTAGGTAAACGGAAACCATAATTCACCAAGTTTTCTTTACGTGATCGGTCACCTTTATACATCGCGCCAATTTGCGGAACGGTCACGTGCGATTCATCAATAATCAGCAAGGCATCATCAGGTACATAATCAAACAAAGTGGGCGGTGCTTCGCCTGCAGGTCGTCCAGACAAATGTCGTGAATAGTTTTCGATGCCGTTGGTATAGCCCAATTGCTGCATCATTTCTAAATCATAGCGGGTACGTTGTTCTATGCGCTGCGCTTCTAGCAATTTGTCATGTTCGCGAAAAAACACCAAACGCTCTTTTAGTTCTTCTTTAATGGTACCAATCGCACGTTCCAAATTATCCTTAGGCGTAACATAGTGACTTTTAGGATAAATAGTCACGCGCGGCACTTTACGCACCAATTTGCCTGTTAATGGATCAAACCAACGAATCGAATCGACTTCATCATCAAATAATTCTATGCGAATAGCATGCTGATCAGATTCAGCAGGGAAAATATCTAAAATTTCACCACGAATACGGTAAGTACCGCGCAAAAACTCTAGCTCATTACGGCTATATTGCATTTCCACCAAACGACGGATCAAATCATCACGATTCACCCGATCACCTTGCACCAGATGCAGCAACATGCTCATATAAGCATTGGGATCACCCAAACCGTAAATTGCAGATACCGATGCGACAATAATGGCATCACGACGCTCTAGCAAAGCACGTGTGGCCGAGAGTCGCATTTGGTCAATATGATCATTAATAGCCGCATCTTTTTCAATAAAAGTATCGGAAGATGGTACATAGGCTTCAGGCTGATAATAGTCATAATAACTGACAAAATATTCGACTGCGTTGTTCGGAAAGAACGCTTTAAACTCACCATACAACTGTGCTGCCAGCGTTTTGTTATGTGCCATGACAATGGTCGGACGCTGTGTTCTGGCAATCACATTGGCCATGGTATAAGTCTTACCTGAGCCTGTAACCCCAAGTAATAGCTGATCATGATAGCCCTGTTCTATCCCTTGAACCAATTTTTCAATGGCTTGTGGTTGGTCACCCGCAGGTTGATAGTTGGTGACTAAATCGAATGGTTTCTTATCACTCACAAATGCAGCTCTTTTGTTTGATGCGACCTGATATTTTAGCAGATTTGCCGAATCTCAGAGCATTTGAATATGTAGTGGCGATGTTGCGTTTCTGCAAAGCCATCGCACAATTTTAATTCTGTCGTAGACGCTATTAGCCTAAAGATGTGCTATGACTAAATTGAGCATAAGGAAACTGCTTTTTAAGTCTTGACCCACTGGCTATTCAAAGGCAACATGAAATTTCAGGATGACAACCATAAAAGCAAATGCGCATGACTTACCAATATCACGACGAATCAATTATCAAAAGCCTCCCTGAAGATACTGTTTTCGTATTTGGCAGTAACATGGCAGGACAACATGCAGGTGGTGCAGCACGAACAGCCAAAGAATTTTTTGGTGCCGTTGAAGGCGTCGGGCGCGGTTGGGCAGGACAAAGTTTTGCCATTCCAACCATGAATGAACATTTACAACAAATGCCACTATCGCAAATTCAGCACTATGTGGATGACTTTAAAATCTATGCCAAAAACCATCCTAAAATGAAGTATTTTTTAACTTCAATTGGTTGTGGTATTGCAGGTTATACGGTTGAAGAAATTGCCCCTATGTTTAAAGGCATTGCCCATAATGTGATTTTTCCTGCGTCGTTTCGTCCTTTTGTCGAAAAAGCATTGCCTAAACTAACGCAAAAATTACTACACACCATTTACCGTGATTCTGTGATTTTTACCCCTGCCACCGATGAATTAATTGAAGTCTTGGCATTGAGCGATAATGAAAAAGCCTTGGCTAAAATCATATTGAATACACAAATGTACCCAACTGACAGCAATGGGCGTGATCGGGTCTTTGAAATTCAGGATATTTTGCACAACTTAAATGGTAAGGTATTCGAGTTCCAAAATAATTCAGAAGGCCCAATGCTATTTGGTGCAGCGATTTTGGCTTTATTGGAATTGTATAATATCAACGAGCAAGATTTTAGCGATGTATGGCATGGCGTACGTGAAATCTCGCCGCCAAAACCTGCCAACAAAGCGCGTAAGCATGTTCGTTAATTTCAATACTTTTAAATCCCCATCAATAAAAAATGCCACGTAATTGTGGCATTTTTTTTAGCGCTTACCCATCGAACGACGAGTACCACGTGGCGGTGGCCAAGTCTTATCCGCATATTGCTCAGGTTTAGGACGCACCGAATTATGTACCGCCTGATCATTATCCTGCGCTGTGTTTGGCATTGGGAATGGAAGATTCACCAATGGTTTTTTTGAAGTAGGCTGCTGCTTACTCATGACCATCACTCTTATAAAATTTGGACTATTTTAAAGTTTTTTGCCGCCCGATGCGAGAAACTTCCACCTCACAGCAGTTTTAATCACGATTTCATAGGAAATTGGTCTAATTTGGTGATTTTTTATTAATTTGATGCAATTTTAAACGACGCAGACATCGAATTTAGGCTAAGATAATATGCTTTTTATTTTTTTATCCCTATAAGAAGGAATATGCCGTGGACGTACGTCTCTCTGATCGTGTCAATGCCATCAAACCGTCCCCAACACTTGCAGTAACCAATAAAGCCGCTGAACTTAAAGCTGCGGGTCATAACGTTATTGGTTTGGGTGCAGGTGAACCGGATTTCGATACACCACAACACATCAAAGATGCAGCTATTGCAGCAATTAATAACGGTTTTACAAAATATACTGCTGTTGACGGTACGCCTGGTCTTAAAAAAGCCATTATCGCAAAATTAAAACGTGACAATAATCTTGACTACCAAGCGAACCAAATTTTGGTGTCTTGTGGTGGTAAGCAATCATTCTTTAACTTGGCGTTGGCTCTGTTAAACAAGGGTGATGAAGTGATTATCCCTGCACCGTTCTGGGTAAGCTATCCAGATATGGTGATTATTGCTGAAGGCGTGCCAGTTATTGTGGAATGTGGTGAAGAACAACGTTTCAAAATCACGCCTGAACAATTAGAAGCTGCGATCACTGACAAAACACGTTTAGTGGTGTTAAACAGCCCATCTAACCCTACAGGTATGATCTACACCAAAGCTGAATTAGAAGCTTTGGCTGCTGTACTACGTAAATACCCTGAAGTATTCATTGCATCTGACGATATGTATGAACCAATCCGTTGGGATGATGAGTTCTATAACATCGCAACTGTTGCACCTGACCTTTATGACCGCACAATCGTATTAAACGGTGTGTCTAAAGCTTATGCAATGACTGGCTGGCGTATTGGCTATGCAGCGGGCCCTGCTAAACTGATTGGTGCGATGAAGAAAATTCAATCTCAATCGACTTCTAACCCAACTTCTATTTCACAAGTTGCTGCAGAAGCTGCATTGAACGGCCCACAAGACGTACTTGAGCCAATGGTTGAAGCATTCAAACGCCGTCACGACTTAGTTGTAAATGGCTTGAATGACATCAAAGGTATTTCATGCTTACCTGCAGATGGCGCGTTCTATGCGTATGCAAACATCAAACCATTGATTCGTGCGAAAGGCTTAAAATCTTGCACAGAATTCTCTGCTTGGTTATTGGAAGAAACTGGTGTTGCCGTTGTTCCTGGTGATGCGTTCGGTTTAGGCGGTTTCATGCGTATTTCTTATGCAACTGCAGACGAAGTGCTTGTAGATGCTCTTGCACGTATCAAAAAAGCAGCAGAATCAATTGAAGGTGTAGATGAAGCGATTGCTTCAATCGAAGCTGAAAAAGCTGCCAAATAATCTAAACCTGTTTAGATGAACAAAACCCACGATTGAATCGTGGGTTTTGTTTTAATTACGTTTTTTCACTCATCATTTTTCCTCATTTCTGAGGAGAGATCACAAATAACGCTTTTAAAAAGCCTCAAGATCATTTCTTGATTGATATAAAAATTCCAATACAAAAAAATCAAAACAACAGCAATCTAAACGGTTTTATACACGAGGTTTGGTTAAAATCACCATCAAAATACCACACAACACGATCAAGGTTGCCACGACCATCAACAGGGTGAGTTGTTCACCTAAAAAAATCACACCGCCTAAAATCGCCAAACACGGTACAGAAAGTTGCACAGTACTTGCGGTAATGTGATCAATTTTTTTCACAATGCTGTACCACAGCACATACGCCCCAGCCGAAGCCAATGCACCCGACAACACAGCCAAAACCACACCCTGCCAAGTGATAAAACTTGCAGGTAAATGCCAAAGAAAAAATACAGCAACAACTGGTGTCGCCAAAATAAAATTAGACAGCGTATTGGTTAAAGCGTGCTGCATCGTCTTTGCGGCAATGCTATAAAACCCCCATGCAATACCTGCCAATAACATCATTAATGCGTATTTGAGCGTTGGCGTACTGGCTTTAGGCAATAGTAGCAAGCCCATCCCTAATATAGCGCAGCCCAACCCGACCCAACGCGGTAAAGTCATGCGCTCACCATGCAAAATCGCATAGCTGATCATGGTGATTTGCACGGCGCCAAATAGAATTAATGCACCTATGCCTGCATCAATATGCAAATATGCCAACGAAAAACCAAGTAGATATACAGCAAGGCTTAGGGCAGATTTCCATTGGAATTGAATTGGTTGTTGAACCTGCAAAACAACATAGAATAATCCTAAGCACACCGCCCCGCTGCCAACTCGGAGCAAACTAAAACTCATAGGATCAATTTGCTGTTCAGCCAATGCCAAACGACACAGCAAAGAATTTGCAGCAAATGCGAGCGTGGCAATACATATTTTAATCCACACGGCTGAATATCCTTTTCAAACTGTTCGCAAATCTTTATCGCAGTTAATAACACTATTTTAGTGCAAGTCATTTAGCTCGATTCAATGCAAATCTATTTGGCTGACAATCATGAATCATCATAGATTAAACACTTTTTAGATTAAACACCGTTTTTCAACGCAGCAATCAGTTCTGATTTAGACACTGCAGGTTGTGATGTCGCTTTATATTCACATAAATAGCGAAAAGCAGAGTCTAATTCTACACGCAATTGTTTTTGTTCAGACACAGACCATACACGTGAACGGTTGCTCCCCGAAAGTGCGCTGCCTACTAGTTGGTACAAATATAAATCATGATCACGCTGCAATGGTTTTTTGGTGCCGTTGTCTGGATGGTCTGAAAGCAATTGACAGGTTGATTGAATGAGCCATTTTTCACTAAACCACAATTGCAATAAATCGCCCAAATACAAATCTTGAGGTGCAAAAGGCCAGACGTGAATATATGCACCTTTTACAGCAGTATAGTATTGTTCAGGCGTAGACAGGATAGAAAGATAATGTTCTTGATAATAAGAAAATTGAGAAAAAATATCAGAAATGCTGAGCGTATTCATTCGCTTACTCCGATTTAGCCATTTTAGTGCTGGCAAGTTGGGTTAAATCCACACTGTTTAAGATCTACTTAAACGCCTTGTTCTGTTACTCAGACTAACAATCGATTTTGTGTAACGCAAGTTTTATGGATGATTTTTTTATAAAAAAATTTTTTTGTTCAAATAAAAAGCATATAAAGTCAAAATGAAAGAAACATGACAATTTATGCTTGACCCTTGCTTAAATCTGCTTATAATCGCATTCAGATTCTCCCATAGCTCAGTCGGTAGAGCGACGGACTGTTAATCCGCAGGTCCCTGGTTCGAGCCCAGGTGGGAGAGCCAAATTCTAAAAAGCCCAAGCATAACGACTTGGGTTTTTTATTGCCTAAAATTTATGGATGATGTGGTCTGTAAATAACCAAGCAGCGATTCATGCCTTAATCGTTCAAAAAGATGAATGTAACTGTTTTGGGCAATTCAGCTTAATGTAATTCCTAATCTTAGCCTTGATCATTTCTAAGTGACTTAGGCAACAATCCACAATCAAAATACCTAAGCAATAACTTGATTGATAAAAAAACGGAACCGAAGTTCCGTTTTCTATCTTAGATCATCTACAAGTTTTAAGCGGCTTGCACAGGCACACCACTATGAAAACGGAACAGATCATCTGGACTTAAAATAAGATTCTTTTCCACTTCACGTATATGCTGAATTCGCCCCTGAATATCTTCTTCAGGGTTTTTCAGTTTTGCTGTTTTTGCTACATCCAAAGCCAGTGCCAAATAATCTTCATAATGCCGTGATTCTGATTTAAGCAAATAACGGTAATATTTTCCTAATTCTTCATCCACGAGTGGCGCAAGCGCATAAAAACGCTCGCATGAACGTGCTTCTACAAAGGCACCAATCACCAACACATCAATCAATGCTTCGGGTTCATAGGTGCGGATTTCTTTACGTAAACCACCTGCATAACGCCCTGCACTTAAACCTTGCCACGTTTGCCCACGCTTTGCCATAAACTCTAGCACCTGCTCATAATGCAACATTTCTTCGCGTACCAACTGTGCCAGTTTGACCTGCAAATCGGTAAAAAAGCTGTAACGAAACATCAAGTTCATGGCTGTGCCTGCTGCTTTTTTCTCACAGTTGGCGTGATCTTGCATCAAAATATCTAAATTATTTAATGCTTCATTCAACCATTCTTTAGGTGTTTCACAGCCTAAAAATGCTATTACAGGCTGCATCAATTCATCATAATTTATGCTGGACATAACGTTTCAAATTTTATCTTTCAATTTCAAATATACAGATTAACGCGCTGCATCAATCGCGGCTTTCATGCGTTTAACAGCCTGCTCCAATCCGACAAATACAGCATCACCAATTAAAGCATGACCAATATTTAACTCATGGATGTGTGGAATTGCGGCAATTGCACCTACATTATCCAAGTTCAAGCCATGCCCTGCATTAATCACTAAGCCACGGCTAGCTGCATATTCTACGCCCTGAACAATACGGGTCAATTCAGCTTGCTGTGCAGCTTCATTTTCTGCATTGGCATACGCGCCTGTATGAATTTCAATGGTCGGTGCACCACATGCAACGGCCGCATCAATTTGTGCAAGATCTGCATCAATAAACAGTGACACATCACAGCCAATTGCTGTTAATTCCTGAGTAGCGGCCTTAACTGCTGCAAAATTGCCTACTACATCCAAACCACCTTCAGTGGTTACTTCTTCACGGCGCTCAGGTACCAAACATACATGCTGTGGACGAATTTCCTTGGCAAACTCGATCATTTCTTCGGTGACTGCCATTTCCAAATTCATGCGGGTTTTCAACAACGGACGCATACGACGCACATCATCATCCTGAATATGACGACGATCTTCACGCAAATGCAAAGTAATCCCCTCTGCACCCGCCTGTTCACAAACTAATGCGGCCTTCACAGGGTCTGGATAGTTCGTGCCACGCGCTTGTCTTAAAGTTGCCACATGGTCAATATTGACACCGAGTAAAGCCATAATAGGTTCCTACATTACGCTTGGGTTTGAGAATTCTGAATCCACAATTGGCGACTTTTTAAAGGTCGATCACCCAACAGTGAACTAATCATTTGTCGATACAGCCGAGACAGTAATTGTAACTGCTCTGGGTTAAAATCCCTACCTTTTTCATAGTCGCACATACTGAGGATCTGTGCGCCAAGCAAATTGGCTCGTGAAGCTTGTGTAGTAGGGATAAAACCATCATTCAGTTGAAAATGATAATGTAGATTGGGCTGAATCGGCTCTTGATTCGCATCGACTGAAAAATCAATCGCATAGCCTAATTCTTCCAATAATGCATGTTCAAACTGACGTAAAATTTGTCTTAAAAATAGATTAGGATTTTCTTGACTAGATAAATGTTGTAAATGCGCCAAAGTCTGGTGATATTGCACAAAAGTTTCAGGCATTTCCACTTCGGCAGAACACAAGCGCAACACAATTTCATTTAAATAAAAGCCTGAAAAAAATGCATCACCAAAGAAAAAAACGGGTTGATTGACAATTTCCAGCTTAGTGAAATTTTTAAGGTCTGATTTTCCCGAAGCTTGTATGCGAATCGGTTGATATTGTGGCGGTGGCATTTGTCTTAAAATACCATCAACCCGCCCATGTTCGCGGGTAAACAAGTGCACAATATGGCTACGTTCGCGGTATTTTCGATGATGGATTAAATAACCATGCAAGATTTCATTACGCATGATAGCGTCAATTAATCCTGTTCTTTAGAGGATTCTTGTTTGGATTTTTCTTCGTCATCACCATCTGGAATGACAGCACCAACTACAGCAGCAGTGCCTTTCACCACACCCTTTGTAGTTTTGTAGGCAACTTTTACGGGAACTGTCACAACTTTGTGAATACAACCTTGCAAGACAAACATACATGCCACAATGGCCAACACTTTCATCATCACAGTTCCCTTTTCGTCAAACTTAGATATCGCTATATCCTAAGCTTTTTAATGCACGTTCATCATCAGACCAACCACCTTTGACTTTCACCCAAAGCGTCAGCATGATTTTTTGCTCGAACATTTTTTCCATGTCGACCCGTGCATCCATACCAATTTTTTTCAGCTTCGCGCCTTTTTCACCAATCACAATGGCTTTTTGACCAGAGCGATCTACAAAAATAGTGGCATCAATATAGGTACATGGTGCTTTCATACGACCCGTTTTTTCATTTAAAACCGCATCTTCAGTTTTAAATGATTCGATTTGCACGGTTAAATCGTAAGGCAGTTCTTCGCCCAATTGGCGCATGATCTTTTCACGGATAATTTCAGATGCCAAGAAACGTTCTGAACGGTCTGTGATTTGATCTAGCGAATACAACGGTGGCTGGAATGGCAAATAGCGTTCAATCGTGTCACGCAAATGATCTAGGTTCGCGCCGCGCAATGCCGATACAGGTACAATTTCGGCAAAGTTCATTAACTTGGCACGTTCTTGAATAATCGGCAAAGCCTGATTTTTATTCTCAAAAGTGTCGAGTTTGTTAATCACCAGAATCACTGGCATTTCTGCATTTTTCAGCTTTTCTAGGACTAACTCATCATTTTGCGTCCATTTTTGTGCATCCACCACAAACAAAACCAAATTCACATCGCGCAAAGCAGACGATGCAGCACGGTTCATCATTTTGTTGATGGCACGGACTTCTTTTTTATGCATCCCTGGTGTGTCTACAAACACAGCCTGAGATTTTTCACGTGAATCAATTCCCACAATTTTGTGACGTGTGGTTTGTGGCTTACGTGAAGTAATGGATAGTTTTTGACCTAACAAATGGTTCATGAGGGTTGATTTACCCACATTCGGGCGACCAACAATCGCAACAAAACCACTGCGGAAATCAGATGGAATTTCAGTTCCCTGACCACTAAAGAATTGGTTAATTAGGTCATTGGCGTCGTTATTCGACTCGTGATCAGCATCTACGTGATCGGAATGGATGGTCATTCAGACTTTTGCTCCAAAAATTTTAAAATATCTGCCGCAACTGCCTGCTCGGCAAAGCGACGGCTTGAACCTTCACCCTTCATTACAGGCAAGCTATCGACTCGGCATTCCACAATGAAATGCTGATTCGGGGCATCACCCTGAATATCTACAACCTCGTAAACTGGGAGAGGTTTTTTACGTGCTTGTAAATATTCTTGTAAACGTGATTTAGGGTCTTTGAGTTGATCGGTTGGCTCAATATGATCTAAATAAGGGCTGTACCATTTTAGCACAATCGTTTGCAGTAAATTTAAATCACCGCTATCGACATATATGGCGCCAATAATCGCTTCTACGGTATCTGCCAGTATAGACTCACGATGATGACCGCCAGATTTCAATTCCCCTGTACTGAGAATTAAATTTTGGCTGAGCTTTAAATCATTGGCGATTTTGCCTAAGGCTTCCTGACGAACCAAGGTTGCCCGCATACGCGTTAAACGACCTTCATTTTCGTGAGGATAGGCCTCATATAAATAATTGGCGATAATCATGCCCAATAATGAATCGCCTAGAAATTCCAAACGTTCATAATTGTGTTTATGACTCACCGAACGGTGAGTCAAAGCCATTTTAAGCAATTCAGGTTGCTTAAACTGATAACCGATTCGGTTGGCTAGACGGGTCTCATTTAGCTTGGACTGAGCTTTGATCAAAACTTTTCTCGAATTTCATTACAATATCAATATTCAATAAGAAAGGTTTTCTTATTTCATATTCTTTTTTCACTTGCAGACCATCAACATTCGTGACTTGAGCAACATCTGCAAATTTAATATCGCGAATGTTGTTCATACTTAAACGTTTGTCCATTTCACCAATAAATTTTTGTGGTGATAGATTTTTTGGCCCATTTAACAATTGTTCTTCAATTTGATTGTCCAACATTCGATCATCGAAATATGGTCCCCAAACTGCAACTGCTACTTTTGCCATAAATGCAAAACCAATAATTGCAATTAAAATTGCAATATAAGATGCCCCTTGTTGATGACGCATTTTTTATTTTCCTAATCTGCTGTATTAATCAATTTTGCCGTTACGACTAAATGACGGCAAATTAAACCCAGGTTCTTTATGCATCCAAATATAGAATGCACGACCTGTTAGGTTTTCCTCTGGTACAAAGCCCCAAAATCGACTGTCAGCACTTTGATCGCGGTTATCCCCCATCGCGAAGTAATGACCGTCAGGTACTTTGACTTCCCAATATAAACCATTTTCTGCTGAATATTTACCATTGTCTACATAGTTCAGGAATGGTGCCTGACGTGCCACGTTGACACCTTCAAGTTCGCGCATGGTAAATGTATGCGTGCCTAAAGTTTCCTGATGGTAAATTGATGTAGGTGTATCTAAACTGTCTTTTTCACGGCTAAATTGGATTGGAGTTTTTGTTACTTTTTTACCATTGATGCTTAACTGACCATGGTCATAAACAATATGATCACCTGGTAAACCGACAATACGCTTAATATAGCTAATGCTTGGTTGTGGTGGATAACGGAACACCGCAACCTCACCACGTTCAGGCGAACCCACATCTATAATTTTGCTGTTGATAATTGGCAAACGCACACCGTATTCAAACTTGTTCACCAAAATAAAATCCCCCGTTTCTAAAGTTGGCACCATAGAATCTGACGGAATATTGAATGGTTCATACAGGAATGAACGCAGTACCATGACCACTGCCAAAACAGGCCAAAAATCATACGCCCATGTGATGATGAAGTTTTCATTGCCTCGTCCTTTGGTTGCTCTTTGCTTAAATACAAATTTATCGAGCAGCCACACCACAATAAAAAACAATGTGGCAGGAACGAGAATCAAATTAAAATCAAAATCCATGGGTTTTTATCCTTATAATTTTAGCGTTCGACTTTGAGTACGGCCAAGAAAGCTTCTTGCGGGATTTCAACACTTCCCACTTGCTTCATACGTTTCTTMCCTTCTTTTTGCTTGGCAAGTAGTTTCTTTTTACGAGAAACGTCACCGCCATAGCACTTCGCAAGTACGTTTTTACGCATCGCTTTCACAGTTGAACGTGCAATAATTTGCGCACCAATTGCAGCCTGAATAGCCACATCAAACATTTGACGCGGAATCAAGTCTTTCATTTTTTCAACCAAGGCAATACCACGGTGACGTGCATCTTGACGGTGGCAAATCATCGCCAAGGCATCAACTTTTTCACCGTTAATTAGTACGTCTACTTTAACTAAAGATGAACTTTCAAAACGAACAAAGTTATAATCTAAGGATGCAAAACCACGTGAACATGACTTCAATTTGTCAAAGAAGTCCATCACGACTTCCGCCATTGGAATTTCAAAAGTAATGGATACTTGGTTACCCAAGAATTTCATATCCTTTTGCACACCACGACGCTCAATACATAAGGTCATGACATTACCCAAGTATTCTTGTGGCACTAAAATATGACATTCTGCAATCGGTTCACGCAAATCTTCTACAGTTGAACCATCAGGCATTTTAGAAGGACTGTCGATATAAATTGTTTCGCCATTTTTCATCACGGCTTCATAAATAACCGTTGGTGCCGATGAAATCAGGTCTAAGTCGTACTCACGCTCTAAACGCTCTTGTACGATTTCCATGTGCAACATGCCCAAGAAACCACAACGGAAACCAAAGCCTAAAGCATCTGAACTTTCAGGTTCAAAGAACAAAGCTGAGTCGTTAATTTGTAGTTTGTGCAATGCTTCACGGAACGGTTCAAAGTCACTAGCATCAATTGGGAATAAACCTGCATAAACCTGCGGCTTAACTTTTTTAAAGCCTGGTAAGGTTTCTACTTCTGGTGTCGTTGCGAGTGTAATGGTATCGCCCACGGGCGCACCAAAAATATCTTTAATACCCGCAATAACAAAGCCAACTTCGCCTGCTTCCAAAATACCTGTTTCGGTATGTTTTGGATTAAAAATACCAACTGAGGTAATAATGTGCGTTTGACCTGTCGATTTCATCAACATTTTATCGCCTTTACGCACACGACCTTGCTTGATACGTACTAACGACACAACGCCTAGATAGTTATCAAACCATGAATCAATAATTAAGGCTTGCAAGGGCGCATCACGATCACCTTGTGGTGCAGGAATGACACTCACCAAGGTTTCTAATACATTGTCGATGCCTAAACCAGTTTTAGCCGAACAGGTGGGTGCATCTTGCGCTTCGATACCAATAATTTCTTCAATTTCATGAATCACGCGCTCAGGTTCTGCCTGTGGTAAATCAATTTTATTCAGTACAGGTAAAACTTCTAAGCCTTGCTCGATTGCGGTATAGCAGTTTGCAACAGATTGTGCTTCCACCCCTTGTGCCGCATCAACCACCAATAGCGCACCTTCACAAGCTGCCAAAGAACGTGAGACTTCATAGGAAAAGTCGACGTGTCCTGGGGTGTCAATGAAGTTTAATTGGTATTCCTGACCATTTGGATGGTTGTAGTACAAAGTCACCGAGGTGGCTTTAATGGTAATCCCACGCTCACGCTCAAGCTCCATAGAATCCAACACCTGCGCTTGCATCTCACGATCTTGTAGACCGCCACAGGTTTGAATGAAACGATCTGCCAGAGTCGATTTACCATGATCGATGTGCGCAATGATCGAAAAGTTACGGATGTTTTTAATATCAACAGATTTTTTAGCTTGCGCCATGGGTTACCTTAAAAAATAACACGCCCTGCACCTTAAAATTCATGCAGAGCAAAAGCCGAATAGAAATTGCGAAGGATTATAGCAGATGGATTTTTCAATGTATCCATAATAATGAGTTCCTTTTGCTGCCCTTTAGTTTTTTCTTTTTATACAGCAGACTTAGACGTTTTATGTGTAGATTTAAATACTTTATGAATCTTAAAAACCTCAAGATATAACGAATCGTAATACCCAACTAGAGCACACTCGGTACTTAACTTATCTCTCGACTAATCATAAGCACTAAAATCTAAAGGATTAACATCTGCAGCCAGTGGCTGATAAGCTTGCGTAAAGGTAGGTGACATACGCTTTGGACGGCCTGTGGCAATTTCCACACATGCCCATTGTGTGCTACCCATAAATAACAGGCTTTTATCTTGCGGGCGATAAAATGCATACTGACGAAATGAATACAGCGCATTCAAATCACTGAGCCACGTTCGTAAAATCAGCTCCTCTCCTTCGAGAGCTGCTTTACGGTATTGCACATGGTGTTCTACAGCGACCATGGCATGTTTCAGCTTCAAATATTCTTGTACACCTAAACCTAGCTGCTCTATATGCGCCGATGCCACATCTTGCATCCATTGCACATAAACCACGTTATTCACATGACCCAAAATATCTATATGTTCTGGCTGTACGGTGATTTTTAAATCAAATATGCTACTCATGTCATCCTTTTAACTAAACGGTCATGTCGGTCTAGTCTAACAAAAATGCAGAGTTACATAAAAAAGTCGCCCTAATTCCAGAGCGACTTTCTTAAAATATGTGACTATCTAAAGTTTAGTAAAATTCTAAATTTTAGTTTAATTCACTATTTGATCTCATGCTGCATCAGCTTATTGAATACGCATGCCAATAATCGCACGTTGTCCTTGACGAATAATCACCACACGTGCAATAGCACCTTGTTTCAAGGTAGATACTGTTTCAACAAATTGGTTGGCATTTTGGATAGTGGTGTTATTCAATTGCACAATGACATCGCCTGGCATAATACGCGCCTGAGCAGCCGAGCCACCACGACGCACTTCCTGAATCAACACACCGCCTTTAATATCTAATTGGCGTTGTTCTGCRACACTTAAATCGCGAATTGACACCCCTAAAACAGGGCCTTTAGCTGCTGTATCAGGGTTATTTTTGGCAGGAGTGTCATCAGGAGCTGTGCTCACAGTAGCAGTAATATTACGGCGTTTATCATCACGTAATACTTCAAGCTGAATACTTTGATTGGGCACTGAGCGGTTTAAATAGTTCAACAATTCAGAGGTTCTGGAAATAGCTGTGCCGTTGTATTTAAGAATCACATCCCCTGCACGCAAACCTGCACGTGCAGCAGGTGAATTTGGTGCAACTTGAGTAATTAATGACCCTTCAGGTTTACTGAGTTTATAAGATTCTGCCAGATTGCGATCAATATCTTGCAAACTCACCCCTAAATAAGAGCGGGTCACTTTACCATTTCGTTTTAACTGATCGGCCACGTCCATTGCTACATCAATAGGAATAGAGAATGACAACCCCATATAACCACCCGTACCACTAAAAATACGGGAGTTCACGCCCACAACCTCACCACGCTGGTTGAACAGTGGCCCACCTGAGTTACCTGGGTTTAAAGCTACATCGGTCTGAATAAAGGGTACTGAGGTTTCACCCATCATATTCCGCATTTTTGCACTAACAATCCCTGCCGATGCAGAATAGTCAAATCCAAATGGAGACCCAATTGCAAGTACAGGCTCACCCACACGCAATTGATCGACATTGCCTGTACGCAACTCTGGGAAACTCACACCTTGCACTTTTAATAAAGCGACATCGGTACGTTCATCACTGCCCACCACAGTTGCATCTAATTCACGGCGGTCATTCAGTACAATTGTAACTTTTGAAGCATCTTCCACCACGTGGTGGTTCGTTAAAAGGTATCCATCTTTACTAATAAAAAATGCACTGCCATAACCTGTTTTTTCTTGTGGCAATTGTTGTTGTGGAATAATGACTTGATTGCCAAAAAAACGGCGTAAAATTTCTGGAACTTGTTGTTGTAAGAGTTCTTCCTGACTCATTTTTTTGACCACATTGACACTCACAACAGCAGGACTCACCTGCTCAACCAAATTAGAAAAGTCTACTGGTGGTGCTGCTTGAGTCTGCACAGTTGCCATAGTAAAAACAGCCGCATATAAACCTTTTTTTAAATTGCGATTTTTCATAAATAGCATTCACTCAATAATAATTATGACTTTGAACCCATCTTATTTATCACAAAATTACTCGGTTTTGCGTAATAAAATGTTGAATCTTTTCAGTTTCAGCTTTTAGTTTATTGCAATTAAATCAGTTTGATGAGATTGAATATTTAACCATGCTGAATCTGACTTAAAGCTCAACATCTGAAATAGATTGGACAAAATTGTCATAAAAGTTGGAATATTCCATAAAAGTTTCCCGTTTATTCTTTTTTTTCATTATTCATGCCCACTTCGCACTTGCGTTTTTCTGCAAAAAGGGGTGTCATTATCCAACTTTTTTCAAATTAGCTGATGGACATGTCTAATTTAAACACAACACATCAATTTGATGTGATTATTGTGGGAAGTGGTGGTGCAGGTTTGAGTTTAGCGCTCTCATTACCCCAGCATTTCAAAATCGCCGTTTTGGCAAAATCTACCCTCACTGAAGCCAGCACCTTCTATGCGCAAGGTGGTGTTGCTGCAGTCCTTGATGAAACCGACTCAATTGAACAACATATAGATGACACCATGATTGCAGGTGCACATTTATGTGAAATTGACGCCGTAAAACAAACGGTGGAAGGCGGTAAACCTTCGGTAGATTTTCTGCTCAAACATGGTGTGCAGTTTACCTTAGACGAACAAGAGCAATTGCATTTAACCCGTGAAGGTGGCCATTCTCAGCGCCGTATTATTCACGCTGCCGATGCAACAGGTCGTGCAATTTCCATGACTTTGGTGCAACGTGCTCAAGAACAGCAAAACATCACGATATTTGAAAACTATATTGCCATTGACCTGATTACCTCACAAAAGCTTGGTTTAAACGAAGCTAATCGCTCATTGGGCTTATATGCACTAGATGAAAGTACTCAAAAAGTACATACCTTCCTTGCTCCATTTACTGCACTTGCCTGCGGCGGCGCAATGAAAGCCTACCTTTACACATCAAACCCAGACATTGCGACGGGCGATGGTATGGCCATGGCATACCGTGCAGGTTGCCGTGTAGCCAATATGGAATTTAACCAGTTCCATCCAACCTGTTTGTATCATCCTCAGGCGCGTTCTTTTTTAATTACTGAAGCCATGCGTGGTGAAGGTGCATATTTACGTTTACCTGATGGCGAACGCTTTATGCTGCGTTTTGATGAGCGTGCAGAATTGGCACCACGTGACATTGTCGCACGTGCAATTGACTATGAAATCAAACGCTTAGGTATACGTCATGTGTGGTTAGACATCA
The DNA here is from genome assembly GCF_001758345.1 of Acinetobacter towneri. GTDB lineage: Bacteria > Pseudomonadota > Gammaproteobacteria > Pseudomonadales > Moraxellaceae > Acinetobacter > Acinetobacter towneri_A. The sequence goes on along the minus strand of NZ_MKQS01000009.1, from coordinate 126,887 downwards.
CTCATAAACCTGCAGAATTTGTAAAGGAACACTTCCCAACGCTGTATGCACGTTTACTGGAATTAGGTATTGATATAACCACTGATATGATTCCTGTTGTACCTGCTGCCCACTACACTTGTGGCGGGGTGATGGTCAATGAACATAGCCAAACCGATATTGCAGGTTTATATGCGATTGGTGAAACTTCTTATACAGGTTTGCATGGCGCTAACCGTATGGCAAGTAACTCTCTTTTAGAATGTTTTGTCTATGGAATGGCGGCCGCCAAACATATTGAAGCCCATTACACCGCAGATTATAGCTCGCCTGAAGTCCCTGCTTGGGATGACTCTCAAGTCACTAACCCTGATGAAGATGTGGTGATTTTACAAAACTGGGATGAGCTACGCGCAACCATGTGGAACTATGTCGGCATAGTACGCACCACCAAGCGTTTAGAGCGTGCCTTGCACCGTATTGAAATGCTAAAACGTGAAATCACCGAGTATTATCAGGACTATCAAGTCAGTAAAAACTTGATTGAGCTGCGTAATTTGGTTCTGGTTTCTGAAATGATTGTGCGCTGTGCCATGCAACGCAAAGAATCGCGTGGTTTACACTTCACGCTAGATTATCCTGAACTCGCACCTGAATTGCGTAAGACTGTGCTTATTCCACCAAATTTCCAAGTGGAAACCCCATTGGTGAATGAGTGATCTGATTGCTTGTTACACAACAGCATTTGCATAAAAGTATCTGTGAATAAAGTGCATTTGAATTCTAATGCAAGAAAGCACCGAATCGTGTTCCATAACACGATTCGGTATTTTATCATTTTGAATATGATGACGTTAACTTACTAAACCTCCCCCCAAGAATTCATCAAGTTGAGTTTTAGATTACGGCTGCAACTTGAGTACCATCTTGAATAAATGCTTCTAAGCGAACTTGACCAGCCAATAGTTGCTGTAATTGGTGGCTAATTATGTACTGCGATTGCTGCCGTGTCTGTTCGTCTATAGGCGCATTTTGCAATTGTTTTGACAAATGCTGTAATGCTGCTTGAGCCCCCAACTGCTGCATTTTAATTGCATACAGATAGCCCAACACCACTCCTTTCTGCACATAATTTGCAGCTAAATCATGCTGCAGATGATAAATCAAAGCACCCATCACCCGTTCATTGGCTGAGAGTTTACGCAAAGGGTCACGTGCCACACGCTGACACGGGTCTTTATAGGCATGTTCACATGAGTCCAGAAAGCTCTGTGCCAGATGCTTTAAGTTTTGCTGACGATGCGGCAACTGTGCAGCTAATCCCAACGCTACTTGTGCCGAAACAGCGCGGGTAAAATCTGCAACCAATGGGTCTGCCATTGCGACACCAATACTGTTATGCCCTATTAAACTGGATAACCAAGCCATCATGGCATGTACACCATTCCATAAACGATTTTTAATGAGTTGGATTTCGGCAATATCATCTACCAAAATCATTTGACGCATGTGTTGCAATAATGGACTGGCATTTTCCACATAAATAGGCATGTCACTTTCAGCATGAAATAAAATTAAATCCATACTTTGCAAAATGTGACTGGGCTGAAAATTGCGTCTTAAATCTTCTACATATAAGGTGGCTTGACGCTCTTGCTCAGGCTGCAATCGAGTATTATCTTCAATTTCAATTGGCTCTGCTTCGTCATCCAACTGAAATTGCTTAAAAATATTATACTTGATGCGTAATTGGCGATATAAGTTTTGATCGCTTAATTTAGAGACCATTCTATTTACGACAGTATCGCAAAAATAATGCTGCGCCATAATTTTGGCTGCCGTATCGGGATCCAACAACGTCTCTAACGCCTGATGAATATGCGTCATCAAGAGCTGTTTTGCCCCAACTTTATTTAAAATTACCAAAATAGTTAAAGGCTGATGGAGTTCAACTTGCGCTATAAAACGGGCATATAAGCCCTGCGCAATTACTTTAGCCTCTTGCTGTAAAGCATGTTCAGGCAAACATAATGCAATTAGGCTCGACTCCACATACATTTGCTGCATCTGCTGCAAGTTCTCCGCATCAATGATGTGCATATTTTCAATTCGTTCATCATAAGAACATTGTCCATAACGAATTGAATACGTTCCAAAGGCGTTTACTGCAGAACGATATAAGGTATTCCGTGTAGAAGCATAAATACGTTTAGGACGGGTATAGCCATCCCAGTGCGATAAAATTTGGGCCAAATAGCCCCCACCTATTGCACCAAAACCATGAATCCCCACACTCAACTGATTTAAAGTTTGCGGGAAGGCCTCTTGTAAACTCGGCATTTCCAATACAGGAATAACTTGATTTAAGTCATCTAAATAAGCTTGCATACTTGCGTAATAATGCTGCGTGAGTGACAACATATTAGCATTAGGTTTTTTTATATCCCGAAATAGTATGGTTATGCCATCCGCTGCATGTGCAGATTTGATTCCATTTTCAGAATCTTCCAGCATGAAACATTCGCTAGGTTCTAGATTAATTTTTTGTGCGGCTGTTATAAAAATTTCAGGATGTGGCTTGCCCTGTTGCACCTCATCGCCACAAACTAATACATCAAAAAACTTATAGACATTGGCATTAATCAAATATTCTTCGGCAATGGCACGACGACTAGACGTAGCAACCGCCATTCTCAAGCCAGACTTTCGTAACCGCTCTAATACCTGCAACAAACCTTTTTTAATGGGCACACCAAAATTGCGCACACTTTCTAGTTCTAGTTCATCAGCACGCTGACGGATCTCACGGTAAGGAATGTCTGCACCATATTCTGCTTGCGCCAGTTGTTCAGCGCTCTTTGCACTCAAACCCAAACATTGCATGAGGTATACGTCTGAAAATTCAACGCCAATGAGCTCCTGAGATGCCTGCTTCAATGTTTGAAACCGTAATCGTTCAGTATCAAACATTGTTCCATCCATATCAAAGATTGCTCCATGAACAATATTGTTCTTAAATTTAAGCATTTAGCTCCCTTGTTTTATCACTTACGGGTTGCTAGCTTAGACAAAAACAGATTTGATCTATATGAAAAACATAAAATGAAATATTTGTGATTATTTTTTAACCAATCAAACCCTGATTTTCATGTGGTATGTGTACATATGTAACCACATGGTAAATATAAGTAACTAAAATTAAGATAAAGCTGACTTTATTCTCAGCCAATCTGTGGAATCGAATACGTCCCTGTGACATGCGCCACGGCATCATCTACACCTTCGGAATATACCCAAACCTCACCGACCACGAGGTTTTTACCTACTTTCATTAAGCGACATTCACCACGTAAATTGCGCCCTGCTGCGGGCTTGCGTAAAAAGTTGATGTTTAAATTGCTGGTCACCGCCAAAGCCACCAAACCCAACTCCCCTAAAATGGCGATATAAAGTGCATAGTCTGCAACAGTCATCATGGTCGGTCCCGATACCGTACCACCTGGGCGTAAATCACGTTCATCGATGTGATAATTTACCAATGCGCCACGTGGCGTGATGGACACAATTTCACATTTTTCCAAACTTTGCGGAAACTCTACTTTTAAAAATTCAATAATTTCTTCTTTGGTCATACTTAATATTCACTATTTAAAAAAATATTCTAAAGCGTTTCCACTATAGAAGATTTTTCCATTCAATCAAATGTCTAACTACAACCCAATGGCTTGTTATGCTTTTTTGTATATGCCTTTGCGTTTTATGCTTTCGCTTGCAAATAGTGCATCGCTTGTGCAAATACTTGATCTGGACTTTGTGTTGCATCTAAACGCTTCACTCGCTCAGGATGCCGCTCCCATAAAGTTTGATAGCCGCCTCTTACCTTCTCAAAGAAAGTAGCTTTTTCTTGTTCAAAGCGGTCTAACTCACCCCGAGCACGTGCACGGGTCATACCCAGCTCAATTGGGGCATCCAACCAGAAAGTTAAGTCAGGCATACGTGCCACAAAATGGCTATTCAGCATGTTCAACTTCGCTACGCTTAAACCACGGCCAGCACATTGGTAGGCAAAACTGGCATCACTAAAACGGTCGCATAACACAGTTTTACCTGCAGCAAGTGCAGGTAAAATCACCTGATCTAAATGCTGTGCACGTGCGGCATACATCAACAACAGCTCTGTGTCGGAACACATTTTTTCTTCATGCTTAACGCTAAGTAACAAATTACGAATTTGCTCAGCCATAGCTGTGCCACCTGGTTCACGGGTGAGTACCACAGACTGGCCTTGTGCCGTAAGATAATCGTGAATACGTTGAATCAGTGTGGTTTTACCTACACCTTCGGTGCCTTCAAAACTAATAAACATACTTATTCCCCTGACTTTTTGGCACGTATTACGCTTAAATATTCTTGTACGGCGCGGTTATGATCTTGCAAATTGGTGCTAAATTTATGTCCACCATTACCTGTCGCGACAAAATAAATATTGTCAGACTGATCTGGATGCATGGCCGCTTCAATGGCTTTTTGACTTGGCAAAGCAATTGGTGTTGGCGTTAAGCCACTCATGGTATAGGTGTTGTATGGCGTTGGAGTGCGTAAATCCTTACGGGTAATATTGCCCTGATAACGATCTCCCATACCATAAATAACGGTTGGGTCAGTCTGTAAACGCATACCCAGTTTTAAACGACGTACAAACACACCTGAAACTTGCTCTAATTCAGCATCAACATTGGTTTCTTTTTCAATAATAGATGCCATGATTAAAGCTTCATATTTATTTTTATAGGGCAAATCTGCTGCACGATTATTCCAAGCATCATCCAATGATTTCATTTGATGCTGATACAGATCGGTTAAAATTTTACGGTCAGTTTCACCTTTGGCAAAGAAATAGGTATTCGGCGCAAATAAACCTTCGGGATGTGTAAAAGGAATATTTAAAGCTTTGAGCATTTGATCATACGGCAAATGCGACACTTCTTTAGTGACCAGCTCATCTTTCTTTAACGCATCAATCAATTGTTTAAAGGTCGTACCTTCGATCACCAAAATACGGTTCATTTGTGCATTTTCAGCATTGGCGATCATTTCCAAAACCTGACGTACACTCATGCCCTGACGGACTTCATACACGCCTTTTTTCATGCTGTCGTGAATCATCACCCGTTGATAGAGTTTTAAAACAATTGGAAAATTCACATGATCTTGTTCTGCCAAACGGTCAATAAAACGTGAGTAAGTATCACCATCATTAATCGCCAATAATTGTTTTTTTCCTTCAACTGGATAATCTTTAAATAAGCTGGACCATAAGATCATGCCAATGACCAAAAACAGTCCGAGTACAAAAATAAGCGCACCCTGAATAGCACGCTTAGACCATATAGGTTTGGTTTTCTTTTTAGATTTTGATGGACGCTTAGACATAAGAATGAATCTGATTCAGTTGAAGTTGCTTAAATAGTTCCACACACGGCTGCACATCTAAAACCTGCTGCCCTAAATGGCTGACAATTTTCATGGGCGTTAAGGCATTACAGAAAAACAGACTTTGAATCTGCGCAATTTCCGAAACATGAACATCACGCTGTTCACAATGCAAATTCTGTTGTTGCATGCGCGATAAAATTTCTGCCCGCATGACACCGTGCACGCCATTATAACCAAGTTGCGGGGTAATCCATGTATTGTTTATACGAATGAAACAATTACTACTCACACCTTCAACCACACTGCCCTGTACATCAGTAACCAAAGCTTCTGTCCAGCCTTTTTGATCGGCTTCTTGTTTGAGCAATACCTGTTCAAGTCGGTTTAGACTTTTCAGCCCAACTAAATTCGGCATGCTTAGTCCAATCGCTTGTGCCAAGATGCCACTTTGAATGATGTCATAATGATATGCCGTATCTAAAGCCGCTTGTACTTGTGGATAGAAAAACACCCAAACATCGGCAGGATGATCAGGCAAGCTGTAGCCACGCTGCCCCACACCACGACTTAAAACAATCTTCAAAGTACCATTTAACTCGCCATGCGCCTGCTTTAAAAGTGTCAGCGTTTCAGTGATTAACTCAAGATTGGCATTTAAAGAAAGTTGGCGATTGGCATATTGCAAACGCGCCAAATGGCGGTCAAATAATTCAATTTGATTTTGGCGAAAACGTGCAGTGCTAAAGCATCCATCACCATAATGAAACGCGCGATCTAACACATGAATCTGCTCGGTAGGCTTGGCATTTTTATAACACTGCATGGAAGAAGTACTCGTTATTTATCTCTAAATATAGAAAACAATGAAGAAATTTATATTTATCATTTACTGATATTCACCGCATTTTAAATTATTTTTTCAGCAAATAGACTACCGATATGCTTGCCTCATTCAACAACAGATTTAATACCTGAGGTCAAACATGAACTTTACAAAACTGAAAATTGGACTACTGGCGGCAGTACTTTCGGCAACAACCTTGAGCGTTTCTGCAAAAGACTTTCTGAATGTTTCCTACGATCCAACCCGTGAATTATACGATAACTTTAACAAAGATTTTGGTGCGTACTGGAAAAAAGCCACGGGGCAAAACATTAACTTTAAACAATCACATGGCGGTTCGGGCAAACAGGCACGTGCGGTGATTGATGGTCTAGGTGCCGATGTCGTGACTTTGGCACTGGCTGCCGATATTGATGAAATTGCCAAACGCGGTCTATTACCTAAAGACTGGCAAAAGAAATTTCCGCACAACTCGACMCCTTATACATCCACAATTGTATTTTTAGTGCGTAAAGGCAACCCGAAAGGTATTCGAGATTGGGGCGATTTGGTCAAACCTGGTGTGGAAATCATTACTCCAAATCCAAAAACATCTGGCGGTGCACGCTGGAACTATTTGGCAGCGTGGGCATGGGCAAAACATCAACCTGCGGGCAATGATGCTAAAGCGCAAGAGTTTGTTCGCCAAATTTATAAACAAACCAAAGTGTTGGATTCAGGCGCACGTGGTGCAACCACCACTTTTGCAGAACGTGGCATTGGTGATGTTTTGTTAGCTTGGGAAAATGAAGCCTATTTAGCCGTGCGTGAACAACCGGGTAAATTTGAGATCATCACGCCTTCTCTATCTATTTTGGCTGAACCGCCTGTGGCGATTGTAGAGAAAAATGTGCAAAAAGATGGCAATCAACACTTAGCCAAAGCCTATTTAAACTATCTCTATTCGCCTGCGGGTCAAAACATTGCTGCGAAGAATTATTACCGACCACGTAATGCTACGGTGTTGGCACAATATAAGTCGCAATTTAAACCATTGAAGTTGGTGACTATTGATCAAGAGTTTGGTGGATGGAGCAAAGTTCAGAAGCAACACTTTGAAAATGGTGGCATTTTCGATCAGATTGTCAAAGCCAACCAAACCAAATAATCCTCCGAAAGGTAAATCATACCAAAGCGCTAGCTGAAAACACCCAAATTGAAAAATGCGGGTGTTTTCACAAACGCATTTTTACCTGATTCACATATATCTCTTTTATTCATATAAAATTCATTTTTAATTATTTTTTTTGCATAGAAACTCTAGTTATCCTTGTTGCAGATGATTTAAAACATGAATTTTACAGCATTATCTTACTGAGTTTTGAATCCAAGTGATCACAGCCAAAGCTGAAAATGATGGGTTCAATTCATATTCAAGCGTTATTCAGATCATTATTTCAGGCTGAAATATGCGAAGGAGCATCGACATGATTCATACCGTAATTGTTCCAGGTGTAGGTGGCAGTGAATATGCGCACTGGCAATCTTGGTTACAAAGACAACTCATGTCTTGCTCGCGTGTACAACAGTCAGACTGGAATAGCCCAATTTTACAGAACTGGGTTACCGAGTTTGTCAAAACGGTTGCCCCAATTCAGGACGAAATTCAAATTGTGGCACACAGTTTTGGTTGTCTAACCACGTTGGCGGCATTAGCACAGCACACTGAGCTTCAGGCGAAAATTAAAAATTTGGTTTTGGTTGCGCCTGCCAACCCTGCCCGTTTTGGTGAATCTGGTTTTGCAGAACACAGTCAAAGCAATTATTCGGCTTACTTTCAGCAACTTAAATTAGCTGTGCCGACACGCTTACTGATTAGTGAAAATGACCCGTGGCTCAGTTTTACAGATGCACAGTCGCTTGCACAAGCATGGCAAGTCACACCTATTAATTTAGGACAAGTGGGTCATATTAATGTTGCATCAGGCTTTGGGGCATTTCCTGAAATTTATGATTATTTGATTGCAGAAAATATGCAATCACATATCAGTATTTCTGATAACAACAAGTATTTATTCAAATTTGCAATTTAATCTTCGCAAATTATGCTTGTGCCGAATTTATCTTTTACTTTTATCTGTTTGTTTTCAAACACTCATTCTCTCTTTTGAGGAGTCATCATGTCGCAGCGATCCAAAGTGCTGCCAGGATTTGGTCTTTCTCTAGGCTTTACCCTAGCGTATTTATCCTTAATTGTTCTTATTCCCTTATCGGCTGTATTTATTAAATCGCTGGGTATCGGTTGGGATGGTTTATGGGAAATTTTAAGTTCAGAACGTATCCAAAAATCTTTGCAACTCAGTTTTAGCGCTGCGCTCATTGCAGCCTTTATTAATGTCGTCTTCGGCTTATTATTGGCATGGTGTTTGGTACGATACAGCTTTCCGGGCAAACGTATTATAGATTCTTTGGTCGATTTACCTTTTGCATTGCCTACTGCAGTTGCGGGTATTGCCCTGACTTCTTTATACGCACCGACTGGCTGGATTGGACAATATTTAGAACCATTAGGCATTAAAGTCGCGTATACCCCTATCGGGATTACCCTTGCCCTGATTTTTATTGGTATTCCATTTGTTGTGCGTACCGTGCAACCCGTACTCAGTGACTTAGAAACCGAGTTGGAAGAAGCAGCATCTGCGCTAGGGGCTAACCGCTTTCAAATTGTCACCAAAGTGATTTTCCCTATTTTATTGCCTGCACTGATTACAGGTTTTGCCCTCGCATTTGCGCGTGGCGTGGGTGAATATGGCTCGGTGATTTTCATTGCAGGTAACCAACCATTTAAAACTGAAATTGCACCCTTAATGATTATTTCTCGTTTAGAAGAATATGACTACGCAGGTGCAACCACAATTGCTGTAGTGATGTTGCTGATTTCTTTTGTCATGCTGTTCTTAATTAACTTATTACAAGCATGGGCAAGTCGTCGCACAGGGAGAACTGCACGATGAGTTTAAATACCAACAGCAATGCTTTGGCTGAAAAACTACAATCACGCGATGCAACACGTGAACCGACTTGGGTACGCTATACCCTGATTGCAATTGCCTTCATTTTCTTCTTAAGCTGTCTGATTTTGCCGCTGATTTTGGTTTTTGTCGAAGCGTTTAAACAAGGCATTGGTGTCTATGCCCAAGCATTGGTGCATCCTGACACTTTATCGGCAGTGAAATTAACCTTACTCACTGCAGCCATTGCCGTACCTTTAAACGTGGTATTTGGTGTGGCAGCCGCATGGGCAGTCGCCAAATTCAACTTCCGAGGCAAATCTATCCTCACCACGCTAATTGATATGCCATTTTCAGTTTCTCCAGTCATTGCAGGTTTAATGCTGGTGTTGATTTTTGGTACACAAGGCTGGATGGGCGGCTGGTTGATGGAACATGACATCAAAATTTTATATGCCGTTCCTGCAATTGTGATTGCCACCATCTTCATTACCGTACCTTTTGTGGCACGTGAATTGATTCCTTTAATGGAAGCACAAGGCACAGAGGAGGAGGAAGCTGCGATTGTATTAGGTGCATCTGGTTGGCAAACCTTCTGGAAAGTCACTTTGCCAAATATTAAATGGGGTTTAATTTACGGCGTAATTCTGTGTAATGCCCGCGCGATGGGTGAGTTTGGCGCAGTATCTGTGGTATCGGGGCATATTCGCGGAGAAACCAATACCCTGCCGCTACACGTCGAAATTCTCTACAACGAATACACCTTTAGTGCTGCGTTTGCGGTGTCCTCTCTCTTGGCACTTCTTGCAATTGTGACCCTGATTTTAAAAACTTGGGTTGAAATTCGTCAAGAAAAGCAAAACCAACGCAATGAAGATTCAACTGTTTCTTAAGGAATGACCGCATGAGTATTCAAGTTAAAAATATTGAAAAAAATTTTGGTGCATTCCATGCACTGAAAGACATCTCCCTCGATTTTCCAGATGGTCAATTGGTGGCACTGCTTGGACCTTCAGGCTGTGGTAAAACCACCTTGCTGCGTATCATTGCGGGTTTAGAATCGGCAGATCGTGGCCAAGTGATTTTAGAAGGTCAGGACGCAACCGATGTACATGTGCSTGAACGTCAAGTCGGTTTCGTTTTCCAGCACTATGCCCTATTCCGCCACATGACTGTATTTGACAATATCGCGTTTGGTTTACGGGTACGTCCGCGTGCAACCCGACCATCAGAAGCCGAGATTAAAAAACGCGTTATGCGTTTACTTGACTTGGTACAGTTAAGCTTTTTAGCAGACCGTTATCCTGCACAGTTATCGGGTGGGCAACGTCAACGTATTGCTTTGGCACGTGCCTTAGCGGTTGAACCACGCGTATTGTTATTAGATGAACCTTTTGGTGCGCTCGATGCCAAAGTGCGTAAAGAATTACGTCGTTGGTTAAGAACATTGCATGATGAATTACACATTACTTCAATTTTCGTGACCCATGATCAGGAAGAAGCACTCGAAGTTGCAGATCAAATTATTGTGATGAACAAAGGTAATGTCGAACAAATTGGTTCACCACGTGAAGTGTATGAACAACCTGCCACTCCATTTGTATTTGACTTCTTAGGTCAAGCCAACCGTTTTGAAGGACAACATCATCAAGGAATTGTGCAAATTGGTGAAGATCGTGTACAACTTCTTAATCAACCCAATGCGCCACAAGGCAAAGTCATTGCATTTGCACGTCCAGATGAGTTGCATATTCATGCCCAACCACAAGAAAATACCATTCAAGCGACCTTCTTACGTGAAGTTTGGATTGCTGGTAAAGTAGTTGCAGAATTGCAAGATCGCCAAGGGAATTTAATTGAAATTGCACTAACTGCAGATGAAGCTAAGCTGCACCAATTCCGTCCAAATCAAACGGTTTGGTTAAGTGTAACCACTTTACATTTATTTGAAAATCAAGTCGCATAAGGACATTAATATGGAGCCTAACCCGCTCCATCCTTTTTAGGGTTGCACCACTATGAATTTCCAACAACTTAGAATTATTAGAGAAACCGTTCGGCAAAACTTTAATTTAACTGAAGCGTCTGCGGCACTATATACCTCTCAATCGGGCGTGAGTAAGCACATTAAAGACCTTGAAGATGAGCTAGGTGTGCAGCTTTTTGTCCGCAAAGGTAAACGCTTATTGGGTTTAACCGAGCCAGGACAAGCCTTGCTGTGTATAGTCGAACGCATGTTGATTGATGCAGATAACATTAAACGCCTTGCTGATGACTTTAATAAAGTTGATGAAGGCACGCTCACCATTGCGACTACACATACCCAAGCGCGTTATGTACTACCGCCCATTGTGAATTTGTTTAAAAAAGAATTTCCTAAAGTACATCTGATTTTACAACAAGCCAGCCCTGTAGAAATTGCTGAAATGCTGCTACAAGGTGAAGCCGATATTGGTATTGCAACCGAATCGCTCACCACTGAAGAAAACTTGGCAAGTGTGCCTTATTATGAGTGGCGTCACAGCATTATTACTCCACAAAACCATCCTTTAGCCAGTAAAGCTGAGATTAGCCTGTCCGATTTGGCAGAATATCCAATTATTACGTATCACGGTGGTTTTACGGGTCGTTCTAAAATTGACAAAGCATTTACCGATGCAGGCGTTGATGTCAATATCGTGATGTCTGCACTTGATGCCGATGTCATTAAAACCTATGTTGAATTAGGCATGGGTGTAGGTGTGGTAAACAATGTAGCATACGATGCAGAACGTGATTACCGCCTAAAACAAATCGAGACCGATATTTTTGGGCTTAACACCACATGGATTGCGGTTCGCAAAGGACATTTACTGCGTGGTTATGGCTATGAGTTTATTTCTTTATGCGCACCGAATGCCGATATTAAAGCTTTAAAACGTATCGCCTATCCCGAAGAATAAAACAGCAACACATAAGAGAGCCTAGGCTCTCTTTTAGTTCTCTGGCAAAATTCCTGCTGATCTAAATGCCTAGAAATAATCAAAATAATGTTTTTAATTTATCAGAAACGTGAATAAAATATAATCAATAATAAAAAACGTAATTTGATTTTAAACACGATTCTATAATTTAGACCAAGGACGTAACATGAAATTTCACATTTTTGTCGGATTGCTTTATGTCCTGCCGCTAAATTATACCTCTGCTGCAGCTTTAGAGCGTAGCGGTCAATCGGTACATGCATTATTTGAAAAAGGCAATTATGCAGAAGTGTCTGTGCTGCAAGTCAACCCGAATGTTTCAGGAAAAGTGCAACCTGTTTCATCTCTAGGGAATCCTGAGTTTTCTACAGGCGATATGGTGAATAAGCAACACTACTTTCAAGCCGCCTTAAAACTACAACCACATCCACAAGTTTCGGTCGCATTATTATTTGACCAACCTTTTTTTACGGATGTGGATTATCAATTCGACACGAATCAACCCTTATCAGAAATTGCAGACGTTGAATTCGATTCAAACAACATGACTGCACTGGTCGGCTATCAACCAAATGCAAACTGGAACCTCTTTACAGGTCTGAGTTACCAGTCATTTTCAGGTGATCTGAAAATTGGTAAACAAGTTGACTATACCTTTTTTGATTATCACGTAAATTTCCCCAAAGACCATGCATGGGGTTGGTTGACAGGTGTCAGCTACCAAATTCCTGAATATGCATTTAATACAGCAATTACTTATCGCTCTAAAATCAAGCACAGTACCAATGCAAGTGAAAGTATTTGGGGATTTCCTTTAGAGATTGCACCACAACAAGCAACAGAAATAGAAACACCAGAATCGGTGAATTTAGATTTTCACACAGGTTTAGCTGGGCAAAATTTTCTGTACGGATCATTGCGATGGGTCAATTGGCAAGATTTTAAAATTCAACCCACTCAATTTGCTGCAATTCTGCAATCTGAAGGATTAGGTAATCAGTTCAACCTGATTGATTACCAAAAGAATCAATGGTCGACCCGTTTGGGTTTTGCCCATCAATGGTCACCCAAGTGGATCACTGCGGTGGAAGGATTGTGGGATTCTGGTGCAGGTAATCCTGCCTCAAGCTTAAATCCCGTAGACGGCTATATTGGTGTTGGTACGGGCGCGCTTTATCACTTCAACCCCAAAACGTTTATAATTGCAGGTCTGCTTTATTTGCACTTTACCAAGCCAGACACGGTACAGCCGCAGTCCTTAATCACGCAAATTTCAAGTTTTTCTTCACTCGAACAACCTGAGGCTTGGGTTTATCACTTGAAATTAGCACATCGCTTTTAAACCATAAAAAAACGAGCCGAAGCTCGTTTTTTTTGGTTTAGCTGAAACTAACGGATATTACCAGTGGTAGCTTACACCTAGTTTCGCTACTGGCATCCATTCGTATTTGTCATCATTGGCAATTTTTCGCTCTTCAGCACGTAAGGCATCTTGGAAGTCTTGACCGCCAGTCAGAGCATCACCACTACCTGTTAAATTTACTTTTGGATTGCCTGTATAATATGCACCAACCTCACCAAACACGCCCCAATTATTATTAATCTTTGGAGCAAAACCTAAACCTAAGTAAGGTGCGATGTCATTTTTATATTCCATCTGACCTTTAATATCGACACCATTGCCATTTTGATCAGCGATAAAGTTAGTATTATTTACTTTAAAAGCCTCACCAGGTTGAACACGACGCTCAAGACCATAATCATTGTCTAAATAAGCTACACCCGCAGCTACATAAACGCCTTGAGCCCAACGGTTAGCACTTGCACCCCATGGACGAAGTTCAGCATTTAAATAAACGTTGTTGTTATCCATATCTAGGTCATATTCAGAACCATCAATTTTGACATCATCCGACCAAGAAATATCACCACCGTTATAACCTAAAGCTAAGCCAACGTATGGGTTTGCAGTCCAAAGTAAGGCACCACCATAACCAGTTGTACCGACTTCAGCACGAACACCTGTTGGAATGAGTTGGTTACGGTCAAATGCATAACCATCTTGCACAACAGCTGTATCTGCCATTGCAGAACCTGCAACTGCTGCCAATACCGATGCGGCTAAAATTGTGTGTAAAGATTTCATTGTATTCTCCTCAAATTAAAACTTTTGAATTTTTCATTCGTTTTGTCATGGAAAAACTATAGGGCATGTTGCGCTCATCTTTTATGCAAGATTTGCTAGGTTTATGTTATTTTTTGATACAAATTCTTTTTTCTTGTTGATTGTTAACCAATTTAATTTCAAAACAGTAACAATTAAGCCGTATAATCTGTTTAGCTTTCGACCTTTCATTATAATTTCTTCATTTAAAGCTTAATTTTCAATCTATTCTTGACACAATATAGTGTAAAATCTTGGGAAAATTTTTCAGGTAATTACATCGATGTCGCAGCTTTCAACAATTATTGAACAAGCATTTGAAGACCGTGCTAATTTTACAGCGGCAGATTGCCCTGCTGAAATTCGCCAAGCAGTTGAACAAGCAATTACTGGTTTAGACAATGGCACATTACGTGTAGCTGAAAAAATTAATGGTGAATGGATTGTTCACCAATGGTTGAAAAAAGCCGTTTTGCTATCGTTTAAATTGAATGACAACAAGCCAATTGAATCTTGTGACCTTCGTTTTTACGACAAAGTCGATACTAAATTTACAGACTGGACTGACGAGCAATTTAAAGCAGCAGGAGTCCGTGTTGTACCGCCTGCCGTAGCACGTAAAGGTTCATTCCAAGCCAAGAATGTCGTATTAATGCCATCTTATGTCAATATTGGCGCTTATGTAGATGAAGGCACCATGGTTGATACATGGGCAACTGTAGGTTCATGTGCACAAATTGGTAAAAATGTGCATTTATCGGGTGGTGTAGGCATTGGTGGTGTACTTGAGCCACTTCAAGCAAACCCAACGATTATTGAAGACAACTGCTTCATTGGCGCACGTTCTGAAATTGTTGAAGGCGTGATTGTAGAAGAAGGTTCTGTCATTTCTATGGGCGTTTATATTGGTCAATCGACCAAAATTTATGACCGTGAAACTGGCGAAATCCATTATGGTCGTGTACCTGCAGGGTCAGTGGTTGTTTCTGGTAACCTGCCTTCTAAATGTGGCACTTATAGTTTGTATGCTGCTATCATTGTGAAGAAAGTAGATGCGAAAACCCGTGCAAAAACCAGCTTGAACGACTTATTACGCGAAGACTAAACTTTTTTAGTTTTTCCCATCTCTACGGCCAGCAATGACCGTAGGGATTTTTGTTTTTTAAATACTGTGATGAATTTTATGAGTACCCTCCGATCTTCCGCTATTCCTGTTTCTGATCCGTCTGCGGGTTTACGCATTACGGAGATTTTCTATTCATTGCAGGGCGAAGCCAATACATCAGGCTTGCCAACCGTATTTATTCGTTTAACGGGTTGTCCATTGCGTTGTCATTACTGCGATACCACCTATTCTTTTGAAGGTGGCGAACGTCAATCTTTAGATGACATCATCCAAACCACGCTAGATTTTAAAACCCCGTATGTATGTGTAACAGGCGGTGAACCTCTGGCCCAACCAAATGCGCTGCCACTGATGCAACGTTTGGCAGATTTAGGTTGTGAAGTGTCTTTGGAAACCAGTGGCGCTTTAGATATCTCTAAAGTGGATAACCGTGTATCAAAAGTGCTGGATTTAAAAACCCCTGCATCGGGTGAAATGTCACGCAACTTACTATCAAATTTAGATTTTTTAAACCCGCATGATCAAATCAAATTTGTGATTTGCAATCATGACGATTATCTTTGGGCGAAGCAGCAAGTTGAGCAATATCAGTTGCATAAGAAAGTCAATACAGTGTGGTTCTCCCCAGCATTTGCTGTCGAAAAAGGTGCAGTCGCCTTGCCACAACTTGCACGTGATTTGGCACAGTGGATTTTAGCCGACCATCTCCCTGTTCGTTTCCAATTGCAACTACATAAATTGCTTTGGAATGATGAAACAGGTCGTTAATTTCTACACGAATACACATTCGTACTGAGGTCAATCATCACAGTTTTGCTCAAGTGCTACCTCAATATTTTAAAATTTGGAGTTCAATTATGCGCCATCGTGCCATTGTATTGTTATCTGGTGGATTAGACTCAACCACGTGTTTGGCATGGGCACAAGCGCGTTATGAATGTATTGCACTAAGTTTTATGTATGGTCAACGCTCGACCACAGAGCTAGATGCTGCACGTGCCTTGACTAAATATGCAGGCATTGAGCATCGTGTGATTAATATTGATTTAGGCAACTTGGGCGGTTCTGCCCTGACCGATCACAGCATTGAAGTACCTGATCATGAGCAAGAAGGTATTCCTGTGACTTATGTGCCTGCGCGTAATACCATCTTCCTGTCTTATGCTTTGGCAGCTGCCGAAGTTTTTGATGCAGAAGCAATTGTGATTGGTATTAATGCGGTAGATTATTCGGGCTATCCTGACTGTCGTCCTGAATTTATTGATGCTTTTGCCAATATGGCACGCTTGGCAACCAAAGTTGGCGTAGAAGGCAAACCGTTAAAATTTGAGACACCTTTGTTACATTTATCCAAAGCAAATATTATTCGCTTAGGTATTGAACATGACGTAGACTATAGTCAAACGGTTTCTTGCTACCAAGCAGATGACCAAGGACGTGCTTGTGGTACATGTGACAGCTGTCGCTTACGCAAACAAGGTTTTGCCGATGCAGGTGTTGCTGACCCAACACGTTATATACCGTCATAACAAGGTAAAGTGTATGAAAAATTTAAAATCAAACATTATGGTTTCTGCGATTATGTCTGTTGCTGCATTATTCGCTACAACGACGCACGCAAATAATGACAAGTTGCAACAAGCTTATAAAAGCACCAATGTGAAAGCAGCTTTAATTAATGTTTGTAAAGAAGAAACTGCAAAAGGCAAAAAACTAACTACAGCTGAAGTAAGCAAATATTGTACATGTGCAGTAGAAGCAGATGGTAAATTAACCAACGCTCAAAAATGGGAAATTCAAAGCGCAATTAACCAGAAAAAGAGCCCTGCGACTTTAGCTTTTGTACAAAAGCAAAATAAAGATTTGCAAGCTTGTTTTGGTCCTCAGCTTACAGGTAAATTAAAAACCTTAACTGAAGAAGCAATGAAAGCGGGTGAGAAAAAATAATTTTTATTCTCAATTTTAACTAGCCACTTTATGTGGCTAGTTTTTTATGTGCATGATTTTGGAGAAAAATATGAGCACGACAATTCAATTACCAAATCAAGCTTTCCCTGCAACCACAGGCGAAGTCAATTTAACCGAACTTGGTACAGATTGGTTAGTGGTGTATTTTTACCCGAAAGATTCTACCCCTGGCTGCACCACACAAGCTGTCGATTTTACTGCGCTAAAGCCACAATTTGATGCACTCAACACTACCATCATTGGTATTTCACGCGACTCGGTCAAAGCACATCAAAACTTTACCGAAAAGCAATCTTTAGGCATTAACCTGATTAGCGATAAAGATGAAGTATTGTGTCAATTGTTTGATGTGATTAAAGAAAAGAATATGTATGGCAAAAAAGTCATGGGCATTGAACGCTCAACTTTTATTTTCCATCAAGGTCAATTGCTAAAAGAATATCGTAAAGTCAAAGCTGCTGGACATGCTGAGCAAGTGCTTGCGGATTTAACCGCTTTACAGGCTTAATTTTTAGTCTCTAAGCAAAAAAGACACAATAATGTGGATGATTGAATGCATTTTCAATCATCCTTTTTATTTCAAACTGGATGATTCCATCAAATTACTGCTGTCCTGCTGCTGGTATTTATCTTGTAATTGACGATAAATTTCCGTGTTTTGAAATGCGGTTAAGAAATCAATTGTCCCTTGCGGGAAAAAATTGGGCTGAATTTCACCACGATAATAAGCTTCTCGTGCAGGCGTGGCAGACATCGCATTTTGCAAGCTGTCTAACTCTACCATTTCCCATTCAGGGAAAAACTTTAAATAATAAGATGAGTCATCTTTAAAATGCCCAATTAAACCAACACGATCTTGAGCTTGAATCAGTTCACCTACTAAAGATTTGACCATTTTTTGCCATTTTTCATCATTGTAGACATCGACGACATGCACAAATTTAATCCGTTCCTGCACTTCAGGTGAAAAGTTAGACAAAATCATCTGCTCACGCTCTTTGGCTAAAAACGGATTTTTTAAATTGCGCTCATTTTGTGCAGAACCTAATGCCAAAATCACATAATGGCTACGTGCTAACGCAATTTGAATGGTTTGCAAATGTGCCAAATGAAATGGCTGAAAGCGGCCAATGAAAACCAAATAATCAAACGTATATTGCATAATAAATCTAACTTTTTATGAACTCATGAGTTGTGCCAGCGCTGCGAATTTGCGACATAATGAGCCATAAATTCAAACCAAACAAAGCAAGGATAGTACGATGACACTGAGCTGTATTCAACAACCTCACCCACATTTGAATGCGAATTTAGACAATGGCGTACTGACTTTAGCCATCAACCGACCAGAAGCAAAAAACGCGCTGTATGGTGAATTATATTTATGGATTGCACAAGCCTTAGATGAGGCCGATCAAGCCAATGAAGTACGTTGCGTAATTTTACGCGGCGCAGATGCAGACTTTAGCGCAGGCAATGACATGCAGGATTTTATGAAGTCTGCCGCACTTAAAGGACAATTACCTGCTGCCGAAGGTCCTCCGTTCATCTTATTAAAATCTGCTGCCAAGTTTTCTAAACCGCTAATTGTAGCTGTACGTGGGGTGGCGATTGGCATTGGTGTCACCATTTTATTGCATGCAGATTTAGTGTATAGCGACAATACTGCCCTATTCCAGATTCCATTTGTGAGCTTGGGCTTATCGCCAGAAGGCGCATCAAGCAAACTTTTGGTAGAGCAAGCTGGCTATCACAAAGCGGCTGAACTGTTGTTGACTGCGCAGAAATTCAATAGCGAAACGGCATTATCGGCAAATCTAGTTAATAGTATTGAAACCGATGTCTATGCAACAGCACAACAAAAAGCAGCGCAATTGGCGGCTTTGCCTTTGGCCTCACTCAAACAATCTAAAGCCCTGATGAAACATAATGTCGATGAAATCGTGGCGTGGATTGACCATGAAGCAGAAATTTTTATGCAACGTGTCGGTTCAGCAGAAATGATGGAAGCAGTGCAAGCCTTTATGCAAAAACGTAAACCTGATTTCAGCCAATTTAATTAAGTGCTGTTGAACTGAAATGCACTTATGCCTATTTTAAGTGTACTAGCCGTTTTTAAAACCACATTCATATTGGCTGAATGTGGTTTTTTCTTTATTCGCCCCCATTTTCTACGATGTGCTGTCAATCATTAAAAATTGAGGAAAATTGTAATGTCTAATCCAAATCCAGCCGATGTTCAAGTTGAAAAAAAAGAACGTTATTTTGAACCTGCACCACAAGATATTGATGTAGAAAACTTTAAAAAAGTCATTCAAAGCCGTCGTTCGGTGCGTAAATTTACCGACAAAGCCATTCCTGCTGAAGTGTTGGATGATTGTTTAGATATGGCTTTATTGGCGCCAAACTCATCTAATTTACAACCCTGGACTTTTGTGGTGGTGCAAAACCCTGCCAAGAAAAAACAACTTGTTAAAGCCTGCTTAGGACAGCTTGCTGCCCGTACTGCAGCAGAGCTAATAGTATGTATTGCGCGCACAGACCGCGTTGATGAAATGGCAAAAAAGAATATCAGCGAGTTTCCTTTTCCTGAAGCACCCGCTGCAGTGAAAAAATATTACAAGTTTATTCCTTATAACTACAAGACTGGTTACTTAAATGCAGTAGGTAACTTTAAGAAAGTCGCTTTCAAAATTGCACGTACTTTAGATAAACAATTACCTGTAACGGCATTTAACCCTGCCGATGCCAAACTTTGGGCCAGTAAAACCACAGCACTCGCCTGTGAAAATATGGTCTTGGCCCTTCGAGCACACGGTTTTGATAGCTGTATGATGGAAGGCTTTGATGAGCCGATGGTACGCAAACTCTTAAAACTGAATGATCAACAATTTCCAGTGATGGTGATCGCTGCAGGTGAACGTGCCGAAGATGGTGTCTTTTTCCCACAATACCGTTTTGACCGTGACTTGTTTATTCAGAAAATTTAATCATCAAAGACTAAAAGTTGCATAAACTCAAAGGCAGGCTCTTCGTAAGGATGGCTTGCCTTGAGCGCTTTTGCGACTGCCTGAGCATTTTGCTCAGGCACAATGGTTTCCACTCGCCACTCAGCAACACGCTCCAAAGCATCTAACTCACCAATAAAAGGATTTGCTCCTTTTACAGGTTTAAATTGCCCTGTGCCTAAAACCTGCCATGCACATTGTTCATAATTGCCAATCCCCCCTGCACCTGCTGCAAAAACAGCCTGTTTGGTTTCTTCAAGATGAGATTGAGGCACATAGTAAATCAGTTTAAGCATATTTAAACTTCGCTATCCATTTCACGATTGACTAGAAATTATCATAAAAAATGATGATCGGTGCTGTTTTGGCAAGCTGTGCGAATTATCAAATCCTCGTTTTATACCGCTTGCCCCCCAAAAATTTAAAGTACGCTTCGCCATGAACGTATCTCCCATTTTGTATGATTTTAGATTTAAAAAGACAAGCCATGTCGCCCGCCCCTAGAGCTTTTGTCATTTTTTTGGCATGATGCAAAACAAGCACATAGTGAATAATGATAAATGACTCAAATGCGTTGGTTAGAACTGCTTTCCACAGTTCGAATTGGTAGTAAAAAACAAAGTACAGAACAGGCGCGCAGCCCTTTTCACAAAGATTATGACCGTATTATTTTTTCGCAAAGTTTTAGACAGTTAAACCGTAAAACCCAAGTCCATCCATTGACTCAACACGATGGTATTCACACTCGCCTGACCCATTCTTTAGAAGTGTCTTGTATTGGACGTTCATTAGGTATGTTGGCTGCAGAAAAAATTAAAGACCACTTGCCTATGTGGATTTCCCCTGCCGATGTCGGTGCGATTATTCAAGCCGCATGCTTGGCACATGATATTGGCAATCCACCTTTCGGACATGCAGGCGAATACGCCATTCGTGAATGGTTTGACGATGCTTCACACGGCAATTTCCTCGCCAAACTTAGTGATGAAGAAGAAGCCGATGTACGCCAGTTTGAAGGTAATGCGCAAGGTTTACGGCTACTCACCAAAATTGACTACCATCCAAATGATGGCGGCATGCGTTTAACCTATGCCACTTTAGGCGCTTATTTAAAATATCCGTGGCTCTCCAAAACCATTGCCGAACAAGGCAACCGCCCTGCCAATCAACGTGATAAATTTGGTTGTTACCAAGCTGAAAAAGAAATTCTCAAACAAATTGCAGAACAGCTTGGACTGATTCAATTGGGCGATTATCACTATTGTCGTCATCCACTAACGTATTTATTGGAAGCGGCGGATGATATTTGCTATGCCTTAATTGATTTGGAAGATGGCATTATTTTAAACATGCTCAGCTATGAAGAAGTTGAACCGATCTTTTTAAACTTGATTGGTGACTACGGTATTCCTGCAGAACTGGCGATGGCACGTACCACATGGCAACAAAAAATTGCCGCTTTGCGTGGTCGGGTCATGAAACGTTTGGTCGATGAAGTCACCACGGCGTTTGCCAAACACCATTTTGAAATTCTAATGGGACAGCTCAAAGGCAGCCTTTTACAATATTGCTCAGCAGATATTGAAATTGGTATTAATCGCGCCAAAGACTTAGCACGTGAGAAAATTTTCGAGCATCCGCAAAAAGCTGGATTGGAAATTATTGCGCATCAAAGTTTACAAAATATTTTGGATGCGTTTATTCCGCTCACCACACCCCATAAAACCCTAAGTTTTAAAGAGCAGCGTTTAATGTCCATCTTGCAACGCTCAGGGGCAGATTTTGCTCATAATCATTATGACAATATCATGCAAGTCTTGGATATTATCTCTAAGTTTTCAGATCACCAAGCCTATAACTTATCTCAAGAATTACAAGGCAATAAGGTTGGTCTGCTGTGACGAATCACTTGTATATCAATAACTTATATAAGATTGACGTAGAATTTAAGCACGAATTTTGCCTTTTGTGAAAATGCGCTCTACTATGCGAACAGCAACTTATTTTAAATCAATCAGTGAATCACAAATATGATCGGATGTCTTATTGGCGAAGTATTGGCTTTAGAAGCACCAACCGTGTTGCTGAATGTGAATGGTGTGGGCTATGAAATTGACACGCCGCTCACCACATTTTGCCAATTACAAAAAGGGCAGAAAATTACCCTATGGACGCATTTAGCCGTGCGTGAAGATGCTCAATTGTTATATGGTTTTTTAGAAGCCCAAGAAAAAACCATTTTCCGAACCTTACTTAAAGTCAATGGTGTCGGCCCAAAAATGGCGCTAGGTATTTTATCAACCTTAAGCGTCGAGCTACTGATTCACACCGTAGAACATGAAGATATTAATACCTTGATTAAAGTGCCAGGTGTAGGCAAAAAAACTGCTGAACGCCTGATGATTGAATTACGTGATCGCTTTAAAGCCATGTCTAACGAAGTGAGCAGCAGCAATTCAACTGTGACTCAAATCCAGTTTACAGGCAATTCTGCTGTTGCCGAAGCCGAAGCCGCTTTACAATCTTTAGGTTATAAACCTGCCGAAGCACAAAAACTGATTAATGCGGTCAAGGGCGATTTTACTGAAGCCAGTGATATTATCCGTGCAGCATTAAAGTCGATGAATCGGTAAGCACATATATTGTCTAATTCACCTCATCTGATACGCGATGAATTCATTCGCAACTGTTGAGACAGAAAGTTCTATTGGAAAGACGCAGCCAAAAATGTTTTGCGGAATTTCTTATTAAAATCAGTTTACTTAAAGTTTAGATCACCTATGCAAGACCGTCTAATCAGTGGTTCTGAAAAACCCGAAGATCAAATTGATCGTGCCATTCGCCCCACCTCACTCGATGACTATATTGGGCAACCTGTGGTGCGTGAACAAATGGAAATTTTTATTGGTGCAGCCCGTGGACGCGCAGAAGCACTCGACCACACACTGATTTTCGGGCCACCAGGTTTAGGTAAAACCACACTCGCCAATATTATTGCCAGTGAAATGGGCGGCAATCTTAAATCTACTTCAGGACCTGTCTTGGAACGCGCAGGCGATTTAGCCGCCATGCTGACCAACCTTGAAGAAGGTGATGTGTTATTTATTGATGAAATACACCGTCTGTCACCTGTGATCGAAGAAATTTTGTATCCAGCAATGGAAGATTATCAACTGGATATCATGATTGGTGAAGGACCTGCAGCACGCTCCATTAAACTGGATTTACCTCAATTTACCCTTGTCGCCGCCACCACTCGCGCAGGTTTACTCACCTCACCGTTACGTGACCGTTTTGGCATTGTGCAGCGCCTAGAATTTTACTCGGTTGAAGATTTGACCCATATTGTCAAACGCTCGGCAAGTTTAATGGATGTGCCAATGACTGATGCAGGAGCCAATGAAGTTGCTCGTCGTTCGCGTGGTACACCGCGTATTGCCAACCGTTTGTTACGTCGCGTTCGTGATTATGCACAGGTCAAAGGCACAGGTGAAGTCACACAAGAGATGGCACAACGTGCATTGGATATGCTGAATGTCGATAAAGATGGTTTAGATACTTTGGACCGTCGATATTTAAGTATGTTATTACAGCGTTTTGATGGTGGTCCCGCAGGTGTGGAAGCCTTGGCTGCTGCTATGGCGGAAGATTCTGGCACTTTGGAAGATGTAATTGAACCATACTTAATTCAGCAAGGTTATGTGATGCGAAGCGCTCGCGGGCGTATCGCGACCAATATGGCGTATTTACAATTTGGGATGACACCACCTGAGCCGAAATAAAAGTAGGTCAAAAAAATAGATCAAAGGGAGGTATCTCCCTTTAAACTCTTAAATAATTAGGTTAATTAAGTCTGAAGATAGACCTTAATTTTCGATGACACGCACATCTTCAACGAGCATTAATTCACACGCGCCCGCCCCTGTGTCATGACGGCTTAAAGAACTACGCCACAACCAACCATCTGCGGCAGTGACTTCAACCAATTTGCCTTTCAAATAAATCAAATCATCTTCATCAATCTGCTTTAACTGTGTCGCAATCGCGGGCGTTGCAGGAATTAAATGCGTATTGGCGCTCAAACTTGCAATCTCTTGCACAGGAATCGGTGGTGCTTGTTCATAACGCCAATGATACCAACGGTTGCTTTGACGAATAGACAACTGTTTATACACTTCAGGCTTGGCCATTTCGCCCCATCCCAAAGCAAAATCGACAGGGCTAAGTTCGGCTTCACGTCCAAAATTATAATTTTCACGTGACAATACCCGAAACTCACCTTCATAGGTTTCCAAAGCTTGAATGGTATAGTCTTTAAATTGATGCACTTGCTGCGATGACTGATAGGTTGTGCTATCCGCAATTCCTCCATCTGGCTGGAACAGCGTCATCCACAACAAATACAATATGGCAATTACCACAAAAAATTTAACTAAACGGCTCATGTGCTGCTCATTGGGGTGGATCATCTGCATGTATCAGGCAGGCAGCTAATTTTAACTTAAAAGCATGTTTGAAATCTTGTGCCATTGGACGAAGCGTTGAGAATGATAAACTGCCACGCTATACACAGCTTGACTTATAGCCCTGATTCACGTCAATTTCATCGACATGGCTTAAACTATAAGTATTGCTTATCAAAAAACTTTGTAACATCGAAGCGGAACATCATTATGGCGAATAAATTTGAATTTAAAATTCGTATCTATATGGAAGATACTGATGCAGGCGGCATTGTTTACCACGCCAACCATATTCGCTTTATGGAACGTACCCGTACCGAATGGCTTCGTGCGTCGGGTGTTGATCATTATTGGCATCAACAAGATTACAACTTTGTCGTGCATAAAATTAACGTGAAATATTCACGTCCAATCTTAATGGATGATCTAATTACTGTTACAGCAAGTGTAGTTTCGTGTAAAGCGTCATCATTTGTATTGCAACAAAATATTTATCGTGGTGAAATCATGCTTGCATCTGGCGAGGTTGAATTGGCATGTCTGGGTTCAGATATGAAACCACGTCGTCTGCCAGATGAAATTCGTAGCCTTATTCTGAAAGAATTAGGACAAGATTAAAAAAATGAATTGGTACATGTAGTAACTATGGCAACACAACTCGAATCATCTCTTCAAGTATCAGATCTTATATTACAAGCAAGTCCTGTTGTTCAGCTGGTAATGCTCTCGCTGCTTTTAGCATCATTATACAGTTGGTATCTGATTGCCAAGTTACACATGAGCTATAAAAAAGCACAAGCAGATGATCAGCATTTCCAAAAAATCTTCTGGTCTGGTGCAGAACTGAATACACTTTACAACAACGCACAGCTCAATTCAAAACGTGTCGGTTTGGAAGATATTTTCTATCAAGGCTTAGGTGAGTTTTTAAAGCTCAAAAAACGCCAAGCGCCTGCTACACAAACCATCGAAGGCACAGAACGTATTTTACGTGTCGGTTTAAGCCGCGACCAAGCTCAACTTGAACAAGGCTTAGGTGCATTGGCCAGCATTGGTTCGGTTGCGCCATACGTGGGTTTATTTGGTACCGTCTGGGGCATTATGAATGCCTTTATTGGACTGGCAGATGTCGATCAAGTCACATTAGCAACAGTCGCACCTGGGATTGCCGAAGCCCTGATTGCCACAGCCATTGGTTTATTTGCCGCTATTCCTGCAGTACTTGCTTTTAACCATTACACCGCCAAAGGTGAAGCGGTTTATTCTGATCGTGCTTTATTTGCCGAAGAAATGGTGGCTTTATTACAACGTCAATCTTTAGGCAATACTCAGGATCACGACTAATGGCCATTCAACGCTCAGGACGCTTCGAGCGCATTAAGAAACCACTCAAAAGTGACATGAATGTAGTGCCTTATATTGATGTCATGTTGGTGTTATTGGTGATTTTTATGGTCACAGCACCGATGATTACCAGTGGAATTCAAGTCGATTTACCACAAGCTAATGGCAACCCAATTGAATCGAAAGATGCTCCTGCTTTGGTGACTTTAAATAAAGATGGGCAATATTTTTTAGAATATAAAGAACACAAAGCCGAACCTTTGGAATTAGCCCAACTGAAACAAATTTTGACCGATGCTCAAATCCAAGCCAAAGCTGAAAACAAAGAGTTTCAGGTTGTTATTCGTGGTCATAATACACGCCCTTATGGTGATGTGATTGCGTTAATGTCTGACTTACAAGATGCGGGTTTAACCCAAGTTGGATTGCTGACCGAGCCTTTAAAGTAATTTATGAAAGATTTTAAAAAGCCACCTTTTCAACAAAAAGCCATTGCGATTGGATTCACCGTAGGGGTCCACCTTATCGCAGTGGTTGGCTTGCTTTATTTGGGCATGAGTAAAGCACCTGAGCCGCCTAAACCCATTAAAACCGTACTGATTAAACCAGAAGATTTAAAACCCTTATTAGAAACTGAATCTGCTGAAACCACACATGAAAATGTAGCAGAGCAAATTACTCAAACTGCTGAACCTGCGCTTGAACCTACCCCTGTCATTCCGACACCTGCAGCAGTCCCTACACCGCCCGCACCCCAAGTGGATACACAAAAAGCAGCACAAGCAGCAGAGGCTCAAGCACGTGCTGAACGACAAGCTGCTGAAGCCAAACAAATTGCCGAGCGACAAAAATTAGAAGCTGAACGCTTAAAAGCACAACAAGCACGCGCTGAAGCACGTGCTCAACAAGAAGCCTATGCTAAAGCAAAAGCCCAAGCCGATGTCAAAGCTCGTGCTGAAGCAGATGCTGTACGTCGTAAAGAAGCCGAAGCCCTGAAAAAAGCAGAAGCGGCAGAAAGACGTCAACTCGAAGCCAATGCAGCAGCAAAACGCAAAGCTGAAGCAGATGCAAAAGCCAAGGCAGATGCTGAGGCAAAACGTAAAGCTGACGCAGATGCAAAAGCCAAAGCTGATGCAAAACGTAAAGCTGACGCAGATGCAAAAACCAAAGCAGATGCCGATGCAAAACGTAAAGCTGCAGCAGATGCAAAAGCCAAAGCTGATGCCGACGCAAAACGTAAAGCTGCTGCAGATGCAAAAGCCAAAGCTGATGCCGAAGCAAAACGTAAGGCTGACGCAGATGCAAAAGCCAAAGCTGATGCCGAAGCGAAGGCACGTGCCGATACTGAAGCCAAAGCCTCAGCTGCCAAACAAGCTGCAGAAGAAGCTGCTCAGAAAAAGGCTGAAGTACGACGCATTGCATCCACTGCTAAACGCGATTTCGAAAATAAAATCAGACGAGCGTGGGATACCCCAGCTGGTTCTTCGGGTCAACGTGCAACTGCCCGCGTGACTTTAAGTGACAGTGGCGCAGTTCAGTCTGTCGTGGTTAATTCTAGCGACCCTGACATGAAAGCCAGTGTAGAAGCTGCTGTTCGTGCTGCCGCACCTTATCCGATGCCATCAGACCCAGATGCACGACGCGAAGCACGTAGCTTCACCTCTACCTTTACAGCGCAATAAGTTACCAGTTAGCCGAATAACATCTATTTGGCTAACTCCTTCTCAAAATATTTACGAGTATAAATAAATTTAAATTTTCACAGTGTTATAACAGTTTTATTATAAATTCATGCTTTCATTCCTACCAAAGCATGCCATTATGTACCACAATTACATCCAAAAAAGTTATGTTGATTTGAGAAAATAGCGAATGATGGAAACAACGCGTAAACACCTACTTTGTCTTGCTATTTTAACTGCGCTTAGCCCAGTTTTAAGCACACAATCTTTTGCACAACTGCATTTAGAAATTGCCAAAGCACCAGAAGAAGCACCTAAAATTGCGATTGTGCCGTTTGGCAATGATCAAAGTATTTATCCTATTGTAGAAAACGATTTAAACCGTTCAGGCAAATTCACCAGTTCATCTAAAAACCTTGCTGCAACTGCAAGCATGAACAATCCAAATGCAGCTGCATGGCAAGCCGCAGGTGTACCTTATGTGGTGACGGGAAATGTCAAAGCCACTGCAGAAGGCGGTTATGAAGTTCATTACCAACTTTATGATGTGCAAAAACAGCAATACTTATTGAATGAATTATTAAGCGTGCCTGCGTCACGCGTACGTTCTGCTGCACACATGAWCAGTGATGCCATTTATGAAGCACTCACGGGTATTAAGGGAGATTTTAGCGGACGTATTGCCTATGTGCTGCGTAATCCTGCAACACCTGAGCAACGCTATACTCTACAAATTGCCGATACTGATGGTGAACAACCCAAAACCATTTTGACTTCGCGTGATCCGATTTTATCGCCTGCTTGGACACCTGATGCTAAAAAAATTGCCTATGTGTCGTTTGAGACTAAACGCCCTGCAATTTATGTGCAGGACTTAGCCACAGGTCAGCGTGAAAAAATAGCCAGTTTCCGTGGTTTAAATGGTGCTCCAAGTTTCTCACCAGATGGTCAAAGCATGTTGTTCACGGCATCTATGCATGGCAATCCAGAAATTTATCAAATGAATTTGAACACCCGTGCACTGCAACGCATGACCAATGACAGTGCGATTGATACCGAAGCACGTTATGCCCCAGATGGTAAATCCTTTATTTATACTTCAGACCGTGGTGGCTCAGCGCAAATTTATCGTTATGACTTTGCTACAGGCAGCAGCAAGCGCTTGACCTTCCGTGGTGCATTTAATGCACGCGGTACACTCAGTGCCGATGGCCGTAAACTGGCTTTGGTGCATCGTCCAAGTGGTAGTAACTATAAAGTTGCGATTCAAGACATCAACACCAGCATCACCAATATTTTAACCCCAACTAGTTTAGATGAGTCGCCAAGCTTCTCGCCAAACGGGCAAATGGTGGTGTATGCAACACGTGAAGGTGCACGCGGTTTATTGTCGATTATGTCTTTAGATGGTCGTTTCCGCATGAACTTACCAAGTGAACAAGGTGAAGTGCGTGAACCTGCGTGGGCACCAAAATAATGAGTACCCGCAAAGTAAATACGTTTTCAGTTCTGTTTTAAAACCAAAAATCAAGCTTCATGGAGATGAGGATGAACGCAGTTAAATTATTGGTACTCCCTGTTTTGGCATCGGCTTTAGTGATGACAGGTTGTGCAAACCGCAAACCAACGACTGACTTACAAGCAGGTCAAACACCAAGTGGTGCAACAACAGTCAATACCCAAGGCTTGAGTGAAGATGCCGCTTTAAGTGCACAAAACCTTGCAGGTGCATCTGCCAAAGGTGTTACTGAAGCCAACAAAGCTTTCTTAGCAAAACGTGTGGTGCATTTTGACTACGACAGCAGCGAATTATCAAATGACGATTACCAAACCTTGCAAGCACATGCACAATTTTTAATGGCCAATGCCAACTCTAAAGTTGCACTTACAGGTCATACCGATGAACGCGGTACCCGTGAATACAACATGGCTTTGGGTGAGCGTCGTGCTAAAGCAGTTGAAAGCTTCTTAATCACCAACGGTGTCAATGCAGGTCAACTTGAAGCAGTGAGCTATGGTAAAGAAATGCCAGTCAATCCAGGGCACGATGAAAATGCCTGGAAAGAAAACCGCCGTGTAGAAATTAACTATGAAGCTGTACCGCCATTATTAAAATAATGGTCAGTATGTGTGAGAAAGCATTTCTAGATTTTTTAAGAAGTGTTTTCTTAAATCCAATAAAAAGCGCTCTGAAACAATCTGTTGAAGAGCGCTTTTTATTTAACCCAGCTATATCACTAATGCAATCGCAATTTAAAAACTTAGCAAACTGAATATGTTGAATCCTAAGCGTTTGAAATCTGAAAATCGTTTAAAACAATTTATTCCGACTCTGCATCTGATTTAGCCGTTTGTATAGATTCAATCAAATCATGCTTATTGAACTTTTTATATTCAGGTTTAGACTCGTAATCTTTCCAAGCTGCTTTCATCTTGTCTTCAGAAATATCGTCTAAACTAATCCCTTCGCTCGGCGTTGGAGTCGCATCAAACTTTAACGTTGTCATATCTGTGCTCCTATCTCAAATTAAATCCTTCACATCAACATAGCACTTTCTACAAGACTTGCAAGGGTAAAATCACAGCAAATAGTCGAGTTTAATTTTTCTTTTAACGCGTTCTCATCTAAACTATTGCAGCATATTGTTATCCTCATTTTTGCAGTTATTCGGAGTTTTCCAGTCATGTCATACCGTACCCTTTCCCAATTTCTACAACAACAAACTGGAAATTTAACACCCGAACTTGCTCAAGTAATTGAAACCATTGCCAATACCTGTAAAACAATTGATCAAACATTACAAAAAGGTGCTTTGGCAGGTGTATTAGGCAGTGCACAAAATGAAAACGTACAAGGCGAAGAACAAAAGAAATTAGATGTCATTTCAAATGATTATTTAATTGAAGCATTACAAAAACACCCAAATGTTGGTGGTTTGGCTTCTGAAGAATTAGATGAATTCACCCCTGCTCAAGAAAATGGTCAATATTTAGTCTTGTTTGACCCACTAGATGGCTCAAGCAACATCGACATCAATATGTGTCTGGGTACAATTTTCTCCATTTTACCTGCAAAAAATGCGGTGACTCAGGCTGCAGACTTTATGCAAGCAGGCACACAACAAGTGGCAGCAGGTTATGTTCTTTATGGCCCATCCACTATGATGGCGCTCACTGTTGGTGCAGGCGTGGTGTTCTTTACCTTTGATCCGGAAAGCCAAGAATTTTTAGTGACTGCAGACAATATTCAAGTTGCAGCAGACACCAAAGAATACGCCATTAACGCATCTAACCAACGTCACTGGGAAGCGCCTGTAAAACGCTATATCGATGAACTTTTGGCAGGCAAGACTGGCCCACGTGAAAAAGATTTCAACATGCGCTGGGTAGCATGTATGGTGGGTGATATTCACCGTATCCTTTGTCGTAGCGGTATTTTCATGTATCCATACGACTTAAAAGACCCAAAAAAAGCAGGCCGTTTACGCTTAATGTATGAAGCCAACCCGATGAGCATGCTCATGGAACAAGCTGGTGGTGCTGCAACTACAGGCCGTGTGCGTATTTTAGATATTGAACCAACCGACCTGCATCAACGTGTACCTGTCATTATTGGTTCAAAAAATGAAGTCGATTTAGTCAGCAGCTATCATTAATCATTTTTCAATAACAGCAATTGGTATTGCGCCAATTGCTGTGGATTTTATCGCATGCCTACGATTTTTTTAGAATCAAAAGATAACCCAAAAATTAAACACTTACGTGGTTTAATTGAGCAAAATAGCTATCGTAAAAAACAAGGACAAACTGTGCTTGAAGGCACGCACTTGTGTCTTGCGTGGTTACATGAAAATAAAAAGATCAATTCGATTTTCACCACAGAACATGCACTCAGCCACCCTGACTATGAACGTATTTTGGCAAAATATACTGGCGCAGTCTTTGTTATTAGTGAATCGTTATACAAAGATTTAAGCACTTTAGGTACTTCATTGGCTTGTTTAGCCATTGTCGATTTACCAAGCTCAAGTCAAACGCTTGACTTTAAAGCAGACACGCTGATTTTAGAAAATGTGCAAGACCCAGGCAATGTAGGGACCTTATTACGTTCTGCAGCCGCTGCTGGGATTGAACAAATTATTTGCACCAAGGGTTCTGCATCACTCTGGTCACCACGTGTGTTACGTGCAGGCATGGGTGCACATTTTAGCTTACAGACTTTTGAAAATGTCACACTGGAAGAGGTTTTACCCCAATTTCAGATTCCAGTATATGTAACCAGCTCACACCATGCAGAAAGCCTCTATTCCAAAAATCTGCGCAAAGCTTGCGTCTGGATTCTAGGCAATGAAGGACAAGGTGTGTCCGACTATGCCCTACAACATGCAGAAGCGGTAAGCATTCCGCAACCGGGTGGACAGGAATCTTTGAATGTGGCAATTGCAGGCTCAATCTGTTTCTTTGAAATGGTACGCCAGCGTCTGTAAATGGTTAATTTATTTTAAAAAGACTAGCCCTGCAAAAAAAATAGATTAGACTGAAAATAATAATTTTCAATGTCAACCAAACCATTGTTTTTAGCGTTATAGAAATATGATGTTAAAAATAATGGTGGGTATCCAATGACAGGATTTTCCATCTCTATGGATTTAAACCCGAAGTCGTCACACTCGCAAAATTTGAGTGCTCTTAAGAGTACGGCTGAGCATCGTCTGAAGAATTTCATGCAAGACGTAACGGGGCGTGCCTTAGTGATGATGGAAAGTGCAACGCAAGGCCAGCACGGCATAGCGATGGATTTGGTGCAAGAGGCCTTTATTTCCTTGCATAAATCTTATGCCGACAAAGCCACAGATGAATGGTATCCCCTGTTTTACACCATTTTAAATAACAAATTACAAGATTGGCGTCGTAAAGAAGCTCGCCGCGCACAACCGTTTTCATTGTTTAAAAAAGTCAGTTTAGATGATGATGTTGAACAACTCGATATTGTCGATGAGCAAGCACTCAATCCTGCAGAGTTTTTAGATCAAGCTGTGACTGTAGAAGAAATTCAGGCAGCAATTGCGGGGCTTCCTGTGCGGCAACAACAAGCTTTTATGTTACGTGCTTGGGAAGGTTTTGATACGCAAACCACCGCACAAATTATGAACTGCACTGAAGGCAGTGTAAAAACGCATTATTACCGTGCCATTCAAGCTTTACGCAACAGTTTGGCACATATGAATCCGTATCTGGGAGGATCATCAGAATGAAACAAGATGATTTCTTAAAACAAATGACATCCAAACTTGATGGATTGGCTCGCCACCATCAACACAAAGCTGCGGTCATGAATCATGTCTTGGATAATATTCAAGACAAGAAAACATCGCGCTATGGGCTTTGGAAAATGTCAGGTTTTGCATTGGCTGCAGCAATTGCAGGTTTTGTGGTCTTACCAAATTCAATGGAAATGACCACACAACCGCAGAATCAGGCAGTGTCTGTTCCTAAACTTTCGCCACAAATGGTGGAAGATTTAGAAATGTTAATGGTGTTGGGTGAGGACAAAGTTCCACATGGCAGCTAAACGAATTGTGATTGCGTGTTGTGCGCTCAGTTTTTTACAAACCAGTTTTGCAGGGTTTGAACGTTTTTGGATTTTTTCCAAAGATGCAGATACGCAAATTACAGAAACTTGGGAAACCCTTTCTGAAGAAGAACAATTGGCGTTAATTAAGCGCTATCAAAACTTAAAAGAAATTCCTGCTGAGAAAAGCTTGGCTTTGCAGCAGCGAATGGATTGGTTTACTCAACTGCCTGATAGTGAAAAGCAAAAAATGCGTGAAACTTGGCAAAAAATGAGTACGCAAGAACGTCGTGAATTAGGACAACGCTTGCAACGAGCAACACCTGAACAACGACCCTTGATTCGTCAAGAATACATTCTTAAATATCAACAGCCTGCCATGAGTCACTAATTTTAATCTGTTGTTATAAATAATCTAGAAAGTGCCTAAACTCACCAATAATAAAAGCCTCATCGTGTAAAACAGATGAGGCTTTTGCAATAAAGACTTGGTAAAAAATTACGATTTTCTTGGACGTTGACGATAGAACGCCAATCCGATTAAACCAAACACACCCCAAAAACCTAAGCTTCCTCCGCCACCACCACTGGTTTCATAATTGGTATTTTTCGCTGTATTTTCTAAAGTAATGGTCGCTTCTGGCGATAATTCCAGTTCTTGATCGAAAATTGTGTACTTCAGCTCATAATCAAATGGGCTAAAGCTATTTCGTACTTGAACCTGAATATTGCCACCATAACAAATTTCACGGGCATAATCCCCAGGACAAGGTGCTTGACGATCTGCCGTAAGTACCACACCTGAAGGCACTTGCATAAAACGAATTGCCAGTTCTTGTCCTGTACTATCTTTATAGAATGCAGGCTTATTGGTATTTTCTTTCAGAGTGCTGATAGAACCATCGCCTGCATCGCTATCATTCAGCAATGGATTAAAACTCACTTTGAGATCTGTACCATATTCAAGTCGTACACGATCATCTTTTGCAATTGGGGCAATATTGCTAAATTTGCCTTCAAGCAAGCCCGAAGAATGCAAATTGCTGTCTAATTTTGAGGTAATGGTGTATTTACAATACGCTGAATCGGTTGCTTCTGTGACTTTATCATTCAATCGATACATCACAATCCGTTGCAACTGTGCATCCCATTCACACTTGAATAGTGGGTCTTGGGTCAATTTATCTGTGCTAAATGTGGTACCTGAGCCCGAAATTGCACCAATCCCCAATACTTCAGTGCTAATGCTAAAGTTGTCAGAATTAAGCTGTCTTAACTGAACAAATTTCCCATCTGCAGTTGGTTCATCTTGCTTTAATGCCATCGCAAATGGATCAACATATATGGCACGATATTGCTGCTTGGCTTTGGTATTGGCCAACAAATCCTGCATCGTTTTCAAATCAGCATGTGATTGAGAAACGACCGAAGATGCAGCATCTTTACTTTGATCTATCGCTGACTGAATACGGTCAATTTGTTGCTGATAATTGGCAAATAAACTTTCATAAGAGACATTACTCAAGCTTTGAATATCGGCAGCGTTTAAGCGCATTACTTCTACCGAGCCAATTTCACAGGTATTTTTTGCATCAGGATTTAAAGTCAAAGTTGCATTACTCACCCGCGCCAAACCACGTTGTTCATAATCGCTACAACCCATGCTGTTTACATCAATCAAATCTTTCGCAGGGTCTGGACCTGCTTTTGGATAATACAACGGTAAGAATAAATTATAAGCAGATGGGGCTTGCAGCGGCTGTAAAACTTGATCAAAGCTTAGCCCTGTTAAATCCAAATTTTTCGTACCGTCATAAGAATTATTTGCTGTTTCAGGTAAATCACATTCTCCTTGCTCTGTCGCTGAGCCCATTGTCACTAAGGCATTACGAATCGTGTTGATATTGTGTGCCTGCTCTAAGCTTGCGGGTAACGCATAACGACAAGATTTACCTTGGTTAAAGGCCAACATATTAAAAGCGAGATTAATGCGTGGATAATTGTCATAAAACAAAGTACTCCATGCTTTATTTTCAACAATGGTATTACTTTGCAAATACACTTGTGACAAAGTGCTAAGCGGATGATTTGCCGCATTGCTCAAGTTAAAGATATGACCTTTGCTTGCATCAGCTTGGTTTTGTGCAATCGTACTAGCGGTCAACTCAAGATCAGGTTGACCACAAAGATCGAAAGTACTAAGACTATTTGCAGCACCATTTTTCACAATACTACTGCGGTCAATTTTCACCATAGTACGTGTATTGACCAAGTTGGCACTACAATCCATTGCCAACACACTGCCTACTTTGGCTTGGTTCTCATGGATATAAGCATTTTCCAAATTGACTTGACGCTCCGCTTGATGGGCAACAACATAAATTGCGCCACCTTGCTCTGCATGGGAGTTTTGAATCTCGACATTGTTCGCAGCTAATGGGCCTGCCACAAATAGAGCACCACCTTTGCCTGCATCTGCAGGGTTGGCATTACCACCGCCATTGGCATTCCCATTTTTTAGGATGACATCGTATAGTGCTATGCTGGCTTGGGTATCTGAAGTATTGATAATGCGGCTATTACCCTGTGCATTAATACTGGTTTTTAAGGGTGCAATTGAAGGATAACGATGCGTAATTGGATCTACCTGGTTATAGTCAACCGCTGTCGCACCATAAATACGCACCATCGATTGCGGACGTAATTCTGAGTTTAAGATATATTCCCCAGCCTGCAACTGAATCATATCTGTTACACCACGGTTGGTGTTGCCTGCACTACAACCACCAAACGCCATATTCTGCTTAGCTGCAACCAAAGCTTCACGTAATGAACATTTGCTTAAGTCTTCACCATTTTGATCTTCAAAGGTCGTCACCTGAATTATCGGATTATCTGCTGCCATAAGGGACATAGCAGACAGCACCATTATCCCTGATAGTGTTTTTTTATTATTTTTCATATTCATCCTTTATGCTTTTCTACGGCGTATACCCAACAAACCCAATAACGCCATTAATCCATAAGCGCTCCATGCACCGCCTGAAACATTTATTTTATCGCTTTCCATACGATTTTCATGTTCTTGAATAACTTGGACTTTCACTTCCATATAAGGTGTCGTGCTATTAAAACGTGTGGTGCTGGTGACTAATTTAATTTTAAAGACATCTGCACCATGCCAAGCAGAATCTGGGCTATATACCAAATTCCCCAACTCATCTACAGTCAATTTTCCTTTAGAGCGAGTATCAAGTTGCTCAATTTGCACACAACCTGCTTGCCATGCTTGGCCTGTCGGATTATTTGGATAAACTTGATCACAAAACTCTTTAGGCACCAAATCACTATCACCCAACAAATCACTCACCGACATCTTAGCAATTTGACCTGCCAAAATATTTTGACCAATGAGGCTCATAGTTTCAGGAACCACCACCTCAATTGCCCCACGATCACACAAGGTAATATCTGACTGACGGTTTTTACCGCGTTGATCTGAAGCAGTACAACCGACCACTTTGTGATCCGCCAGTTGTAATTGCCCACGGTTTAACACCACAGAATCTTTCAGGCTGTTATAACTGAGCAATACACGCGGACGCATAAAGCCCAAGAATGCATTTTCAGGTACTTGATATGGACAAAACAGTGCTGTTTTATCTTGACTGAGAGTTTTGCATGCACCTTCAAGCAGATTGCCAGCAAGTACCGAATTCGCAGTCCATACAGTATTTGGATAGTTGCTATCGCCTGCTCCACAGCCAGCACCGACTAAATTATTTTGTAATCTTGTTGCATCTGAACCTGCTTGCACACAGTTCGCTGCAGTACTCACACTGACAGGATGCGGATTGCCTAAAATCACACTATTGGCAATATAGGCTTTTCCTAGAGGTGCATCGAGATACACACCACGACTATTACCAATCAAGCTAATATTATTGACACCAATATCGTCTAGCACATTCATGACATAGCCTTCATTTGCAGTAAAAGTACTGCTCACGATCATATTCCCCATGCTAGGAAAAGCTTTGATTTCTTCATCTGCCAAACTTGCTGCAGAATAGAGATTGGCTGAAGTGGTAGATGCGGTCTTGTTCGCTTTAAATACTGATGTTGTAATGACAAAGCGCGGAAATTGCGTATAAATGACACCTCCTTCCTGCGCTTGGTTAGCTTCAAGCAAGCTATTTTTGATCTCAATAAAACCTGCTGGAATCTTTTCGCCAGTCACTTGTGCAAAGTTATAAATTGCCCCACCTTGATTGGCTAGCCCCTTACTCAATTTTACATAATCTAAAATTAAATGTTCATTATTATAAATCAGACCACCCTGTTGCTGACGACAACGTTCTTCACCGCAGCCCTGTAAAGTCAATTCTTTTAAAGAAACTTTTAAGAAACGATCTTTGCTGTCTTCAATGTGGAAAATGCGCTCATTACCGCGCATCTGAATCGTGGCGTTATTCAAACCTGGTGCAGTTTTATCATTCAGACTACTGTCATAGGTAGTTTTAATTTCAAGGTTTTCTGTAATTTTAAGTTGAGTATCAATTTGATAGACGGCTTTCTTTTCTAATAAAATCACACTTGAGGCATTTTTGCCACCACAGCCCAAATAACCTTCTTCGGGCATGCCTAAATTTATATACTCGATAGCTTCACGCAAAGAACATTGTTGATCATCTGCTTTGGTGTCAGCAGTGGTGGTGACAATGATATTACTACTATATGCATGACCTGCGATAAACAGCATACCAATGCCGATGCTCTGCTTGAGCATAAGCGTACTCCTTGTAATTTTCTTTGTTTTTTTTCTTCTTTAGTTGCAAATTCCCTGCAACTTCGAATTATTTTCCGAGTAATTTGGCATAGCTTGCGCAAATTCTCAAGTAATTTTAATTTTTACCGATATTCGTCAATTAAAGCATAAATCTGACGCAGGTTTGCGCCACTTAATTTTGTTTTCTCTCCTTTGAGTAATTGCACCAACTGCTCAAGACTTTGCAGCAAAATCGAGGTCTGTTGGGGACCATGTATCAATAAATAATCAATAATTTGCGGATCGATAATAATACCACGACGCTCTAACACCGAACTCACCAGTGCTTGTCGGTCTGCATATAAACTACCCGAAGGTACTTTAACACTCACCGCTTGCGTCAAACGTGATTGTAAATCGGGTAATTCCAACTTCAATTCAATCGGTGCAAAACGGGAGGAAAATACCAACTGACCACCCACTTCATTACTGTAGTTGATTAAATGAAAAACTGCACGTTGCCAATGTGGCACACCGCTAATCGCCTCAATATCATCTAAGGCGACCAAATCATAACGATCTAAAGATGTAATTGCTTCAGTTGGGGCATCGAGCAACTCAAGTAAAGACACTTTAATGGCAGATTTGCCAATTTCTAAATATGAATCACAAATTGCAGACAGCAAATGACTTTTACCTGTACCTGCACCACCATAGACATAAAAACGATTGACCAGTCCTGCATGAAGCTGTCGTACTGCATCAATGACGTGCCCCCAACCCGGACCAGAAAAATCACTGATCCGTGCATCTAATTGAGGCTCGATGTCTAACTGCAGTTGACGCATATAACTGTAATCACCTAGGAGTCTGGCTGATCTGAGGGTTTTATCTTACTTGATTTTTCAGTCTGTTGCAGTGAGTTTGCAGCATGAGGGTCAAGTTCGATATCAATATGCACTTGTGAGGTTTCAATACTAATATCACCCGATACTGCATCTTCAGACACCACCACAGGTTGTCCATATAAGTAACTTTTTTCGTAATAATCACGCAAATGACGAAGCAGGACCACAATCACCGCAGCAACTGGCAAGGCAATTAACATTCCCATAAAGCCTGCGAGCTGCGCGCCTGCCAAAACTGCGAAAACCACGGCAACAGGTGAAAGTCCAATTTTATCACCCAATAAAAATGGTTGCAGAATGTAGCCTTCCACGGCCTGCCCAATCATGAACACCACCAGCACCAAGACCAATTGCATCCAGTCAATCCCAAATTGCAGGAAAGTGGCGATGATGGCTGCAACAATCCCTACAGCGAAACCTAAGTACGGAATAATACTGGCAAGTCCAGCAATCATACCAATAATCAAGCCGACTTCTAAACCAATCAGTTGCAATCCAGTCGCATAAACCACGCCCAACAAGATCATCACCAAAAACTGACCTTTAACAAAAGCACCTAGAACACTGTGACATTCTTGTACCACAGCCAAAGTACTTTGCTCATAAGGACGTGGAATTAAGCGACGTAGACTGTCGAGCATACGCTGCCAGTCGAGTAGGAAATAGAAAGCAATAATTGGAATGAGCACCACAGTGCCACCAATTTGAATAAAATTCAAACCAGACTGTGCGACACGCAATATCATGGCTTGAATACTATCGGCGCTATAATTGGTTTGTACATAATCCATGACAATACTGCTCATGTGCGTAGTATCAATTTCCATTTCCTCAATATTGAAAGTAGCCGATGCCCATGGCAAAAAGGTCGAATTTATCCAATTAATACCAACAGGAATGCTGTCACGTGCAATAATCAACTGCTTCCAAACCAAAGGAATGATGTACCAAACTGCCAAAGTCAGCGCGATGCCAATCCCAATAAAAACCAAACTGATAGATAGCCAACGTGGCAAACCGACTTTGCAAAATTGTTCAACCAATGGGCTAAATAAATAAGCCATGAAAAATGCAACAACAAAAGGAATGACCACTGGTTTTAATAAGTACAGCACCCAAAGGAGCAGCACTATCCCAGACAGGATAAAAATGCGACGCAAGGTACGATCGACCATAGAAATTCGCCTTTTTTCAGTTTATTCGTTATAGAGGTTAAAATATTTGAATAAAGATAGCATTTTAGCGCATAAATAACATAAGAGTTTCGTATATTCAGGTATAATCGCCCCGCGAATGCGGAGACTTCATTATGAGCAACTCAACTTCTAACCCAACCACTGGTTTAAGCTATAAAGATGCTGGTGTCGATATTGAAGCGGGCGACGCGTTAGTCGATCGTATCAAATCTGTCGCTAAGCGCACCACTCGTCCTGAAGTGATGGGGGGATTAGGCGGCTTTGGCGCACTTTGTAAAATTCCGAAAGGTTATGAAGAACCTGTGCTCGTATCTGGCACAGACGGTGTAGGAACTAAATTACGTTTAGCATTAAACTWAAACCGCCATGACACGATTGGTCAAGATTTGGTGGCAATGTGTGTCAATGACTTGCTGGTGTGCGGTGCTGAACCTCTATTCTTCTTAGACTACTATGCAACAGGTCACTTAAATGTAGACGTTGCAGCCAATGTTGTTTCAGGAATTGGTAAAGGCTGTGAGCTTGCAGGCTGTGCACTTGTTGGTGGTGAAACTGCAGAAATGCCAGGCATGTATGAAGGTGAAGATTACGATCTTGCAGGCTTCTGTGTGGGCGTGGTTGAGCAAAGCAAAATAATTGATGGTTCTAAAGTAAAAGCTGGCGACGTTCTAATTGGTGTAGCATCTTCAGGTGCACACTCAAATGGTTACTCTTTACTTCGTAAAATTTTAGACGTAAAAAATGTTGATTTAACTCAACTGGTTGATGGTCGTCCACTGGCTGACGTTGCCATGGAACCAACTCGCATTTATGTCAAATCGATGCTTGAACTGTGCAAACAAGTTGATGTACATGCTATGGCGCACATTACAGGTGGCGGTTTACCAGGTAACTTACCACGTGTATTGCCAAATGGTGCGCAAGCAGTGATTGACGAATCATCTTGGGAATGGCCAGAACTGTTCAAATTATTACAACGTGAAGGCGGTGTAGAACAGTTTGAAATGTATCGTACCTTTAACTGTGGTGTTGGTATGGTTGTCGCTGTCGATGCCACCGATGCAGACAAAACAGTTGAACTTCTCAACAGCCTTGGCGAAAAAGCGTGGGTGATGGGTCATATTCAAGATCACGCCGAATCTGTTGAAGGCGCAGATGAAAAAATTCGCGTAATTTTTGCGTGATTTGACTCACATGATCAAAATAGCTGTCCTTGTTTCCGGCAGCGGAAGTAACTTACAAGCCCTGATAGATGCCAATCTTACAGGGCAAATTGTTGGAGTTATTTCCAATAAGCCTGATGCCTATGCTTTACTACGCGCTCAACAAGCAGGGATTCAAACTGCCGTGATTGAGCACAAACACTATCCGAGTCGTGAATTATTTGATGATGTCATGCATCAACAATTACTTGATTGGGATGTTGATTTGGTCGTGCTTGCGGGCTTTATGCGTATTTTAAGTGCCCAATTTGTGCAAGCTTGGGAAGGTAAAATGCTCAACATTCATCCTTCACTCTTGCCGCATTATAAAGGCATGCGTACTCATCAACGTGTACTCAATACTGGCGATATCTTACATGGCTGTACGGTGCATTATGTTAGTGCTGAATTAGACGCAGGTCAGGCACTTGCACAAGGTGTGTTGCAAGTAAATATCCATGATGATGCCGAAAGCTTGGCTAATCGTGTGCATGTGTTAGAGCATTTAATTTACCCGCAAGTGGTTGAATGGATTTGTAACGGAACGATTCAGCACACTGCACAAGGCGTGAAGTACCGCCAGCAACTGATGCAACAACCTGTGCAGTTTTGCCATTTTTAAATACTGTTTAGTATGTCGCTTTTGATATATACGAAAAAACGCCTGTTAATCAGGCGTTTTTATGGTCTGTCCATTGGTTCAGACTGAATCAAAAGGAAGTAGTTTTGCTCTGCTGTGCTTTAATTAAGTCTTTAATTAACTGCACCGTAGCTTCAGGTTTTTCTAAAGGGAACATATGCCCACCTTCAACCACTTGATAAGCTATATTAAATTTCTTGGCGGTTATTTGTGGGAAACCTGCTTTTAGAAACGGCCCTTGTTTTGCAATTATCAATTCTGTCGGCACTTGCAGTTTTGCTTGCGGCAACCACCAAAGCGAGGGATTGGTTCTAAAAATATTTACTTCGTCCATTTTTGGAATCGTCAATTGTACTCCGCCTCGAACATAGTCATCTGTCAAAGCATGCTCAATATAAGCCTGAAAACAATCGGCATCGAAATCTTGATAAAAACCTTTCGGACGCAATAAATCAGCAGCTTGCTCACGACTTTCCCAATGATCACGACGACGCAAAGACAAAGACGCAGGCGACAGTTGATCTACTGCTTTAAGCTTAAACATTTTAGCAAAATGTAAAAACACCGATGCTTTGCCCATAATTAAAGGTGGATCAAGCATGATCACTTGTTCAAATAATTCAGGGCGTTGTAAAGAGGCTTGAAACGACAACACTGCACCTAAAGAATGCCCCAACGCAATCACTTTACGTCCCTGAGCTTGACGTACAACACTGTCAATCACTTGTTGGGTTAAGCTTTGCCAATGATTATCAATCGGATAACGCTTATCTGG
The DNA here is from genome assembly GCF_001758345.1 of Acinetobacter towneri. Classification (GTDB taxonomy): domain Bacteria; phylum Pseudomonadota; class Gammaproteobacteria; order Pseudomonadales; family Moraxellaceae; genus Acinetobacter; species Acinetobacter towneri_A. Next base: position 83,859 of record NZ_MKQS01000009.1, on the reverse strand, counting down.
CCCCAACAAAGGGACATAAATCACATCGTAGTCATCTTTAAGTAAATCAAACAGTTTTTGATAAACCTTCGATGGCACGCCATTGGCATGCGCAAAATGAATCAGTGGTTTCATTGTAATTTCGCGTTTTGCTCAGTCTGAATATGTTGAGATAAAGAAGTGGCAAAGCCCTCTCCCACTGCTGCACCCATACGACCCAACACAGAGTCTAAAGGACTGTGTTCAATGGTATAGTTCACTGTTTTATCTAGGTTTAAATCACGCTTCAGGCTATTTAAACTGCCAATCTTATCGGCAATGCCTAAAGTCACGGCTTGCTCACCTGTCCAGAACAGACCTGAGAAAATCGCAGGATCTTGTGATTTCAGTTTCGCACCACGTCCATCTTTCACCGCTTGAATAAAGTGACCATGCACATTATCCAATACAGCTTGTACATGTTTTTTCTGTTCAGGATCAACAGGTTGCGTCATCGACAATAAAGCTTTATTTTCTCCAGAGGTCATGGTGCGATCTTCTACACCCATCTTCTGCATTAAACCGCTCAGACCGTAATTTGGCATAATTACGCCAATCGAACCCACCAAACTTGATGGATTGACAATAATTTCATCTGCAGCTGAAGCAATGTAATACGCACCAGAAGCGCCAGTATCGCCAATCACGGCATAAAGTTTTTTACCTTGATGCTGTTTTTTCAGATATTGAATTTCTTGCCAGATTTCATCGGACTGTACAGGTGAACCACCTGGAGAATTAATATTTAGCACCACCGCCTGACTGTTGCTGTTTTCATAGGCTTTTTTCAGTGACTTGATGGTGTCATTACTATTCACACTTTGCTTATCAGATGCAATTGTGCCAACAATATCCACCACCGCGATATGTGGACTCGCTGCCGATGGATTCGTGGTCGTGGTACTGCACCCTTTGCCCATTATCACCAACAGTAAAAATATATAAGCAAAAGTTAAAAACTTAAAGAAAATTCCCCAACGACGTGCACGACGTTGTTCTTCAACTGAAGCCAAAACAGCTTTTTCTAATAGTTTCCACTCATTGCCTGTGGGCTGCTGTGCTTGTGGAGATATTTGTTGTGATTCATTTTGTGGTTTTGGTGGCCAATCGGACATGAAACAATCCAAAAAATAGTAAATTTGCTCCATTATATACACGGAATTGGCAAAAACTGTCTAAAGCCTGTATTTTCTCCTATAATATTTTACATCTTTATCCTTTCTATCAATTGATGCTGTCGTTATGACCGAACCTGCACCGACAACGGCTTTATCGCGCCTGCTTGATTTTGTCAGTCGACAACCTTTAACAGTTGCGCGTTTTTTTGCAAAATCCTTGGCTTTTTTGGTCAATACACTGCGTTTGAGTAAAACCTCTCAAACCATTCAACTCAATCTACAAATTGCGCTTCCTGAGCTGAACTCACAACAACGCGAACAGATTACCCAGCAAGCAATTCGTAACGAACTGACCTCTTATTTTGAGTTTTTTCATATTTGGGGATCAAGCAATCAAAAAAATATTCAAAGAATCCATCAGGTACATGGTTTAGAACTATTACAAGATGCACTGGCTGCACAAAAGGGTTTGGTCTTAATTGTGCCGCATTTTGGCACTTGGGAAATTATGAATGCGTGGATCGCTCAATATACGCAAATGACCATCATGTATAAACCTGTCAAAAACCCTGCGGCAGATGATTTTGTGCGCCAAGCACGTAGCCGTGAACAGGCACATTTAGTCCCAACAGATGAATCTGGGGTACGTCAAATTTTTAAAGCACTCAAACAAGGCGGAACCACTGTCATTTTGCCAGACCATACCCCAAATATAGGTGGTGAGATGATTCCTTTTTTTGGTATTCCGTTGGAATCGAGTAATTTAAGCGCCAAATTGATTCAGAAAACTAAAGCAAAAGCTTTGTTCTTATATGCGTTAAGAAATGCAGATCAAGGCTTTGATATGTATATCGAAGCGATAGATGAGCACATTTATCAGTGTGATGCCAATGCAGGGACAGCTATTATTCACCGTGCAATTGAAGATTTGATCCGTCGTTATCCTACACATTATCACTGGAGTTATAAACGCTATAAAGCCCATCCAGATTTACGCGGGGTCTATCATAAACCTGTGCAAGAAGCCTTGGCAGATGTGCAGGCTGTACGTGCCCAGACACAGAACCAAACTAACGCTGCAACCACAATTTCTGCTGCCGATACGGCTGTATAAGCATACGCTGTTGTGCATCTACAGAAAAACGTACGCTGCCCTGTTGTATGGTGTTCATGAACGGAATATTGAGCGCAGCCAAGCGTTGCTGAACTAAAGAACTAGGATGTCCATAACGATTATCAAAACCTGCAGATGCCACGGCCAATTTGGGTTTAAAATGTGCTAAAAAATCGTAGGCAGAGCTGTGCTTACTCCCATGATGCCCCAAAATTAACACATCCACTTTTAAATCAGGGTATTCCTGCAATAACTGATATTCAGTTGCCCAGCCTGCATCGCCCATCACTAAAAAATGCCGATAAGGCTGTGCGGATGGCACTGAAATATACAGCACACATGACAACTCATTTTGTTGCTGTGCGGCATAGGGTAATTGACTAAATTTGGGAGACAAAACCTGTATCTTTACCTGATGCGGTAAAGACCACCGCTGCCCTTGCTGACACAAATTAAATTTTGTATTTGCAGTCACATCTACAACCTGATTGGCAAAGACATGCTGAATCTTGATTTCATTTTGAAGATAAGGAAGAGCACCGCTATGGTCTTGGTCTAAATGGCTTAAAACCACCTGATCCAGTTGCTTGACACCATGCACCGCTAAAAATGGACGTAAAATTTGCTGTCCAATACTAAACTTACTTTCATCATAAGATCCACCCACATCAATCATCATGTTGTAATGACCTGAACGTAAAAACAGCGCTTGCCCCTGCCCTACATCTAGTACGGTCAATTCAAATGGTTGCCGTTGGCTATCGACTATAATCAGTGGAATAAAACACAAGATTGCCCAAGCTTTAGGCAATACCGCTTGTGGTAAAAACAGCATAAATAAGCCTAGACAGAGACAGACATATACCGCTATAGACATCGACAAAGTGTGTAGCCTTGGCGCAAAAATCGTTTCCATTCCCTGAAAAATCAAGCTTAATAAAGCCACGAGCAGATCATTTAACTGGAACAGCACCGATGCCAAAGGTTCAAAAATAAAAAAGAAAATTCCTGCCAAAATATCTAAAGGCACAATCAGCATACCAATCAATGGAATTGCGATAATATTAATAAGCGGTGCAATCCACGCCACTTCTTTAAAAAACACAATCACCAAAGGAAATAAGGCAATAAAAATTTTCCATTGTGATTCAATTAAAATTTTGCTGGCATGTTTTAGTTGCTGCCAAAGATTCAGGTCTATGCGAGGTTGCTCACTCAGGCTTTGATAAATACGCAGCAGAATAAAACATGCACCGTATGACAACCAAAAAGCAGCAGACAGCACACTTAAAGGATCAAACCATAGCAATAATGCAGCACTATAAATAAGTAAGGCAAAACCTTGAAGCTTCTGCTTCATCACCAGCATCGCTGTAACGAGACTGCACATGAGCAAGGTTCTTAAGGCAGGAATTTCAAAACCAACAAAGGCGGTATACAGCAATACACAACTTAAAAATGGCAACATGAGCAAATATTGTTTAGGCATCCACAAATACCAATGCGGACGATAACACCGAATAAGCTGATGCAACGCCCAACAGAGCATGCCTGCAAAAATCAGCACATGCGGTCCTGAAATTGCCAATAAGTGACTAATTCCAAAACGCTGAAATTGCGCTTCGATTTCTGCATCTAATAAGCTTTTATCTCCTGTAAGAAGTGCAAGAATGAGACCTGGGTGCTGCAAAGGTTGCTGATGAATAAACAAACGAATTTGATAACGCTGCTGTTCAATCCATAAACGAAATTTTGCCCATAACGTTTGTTGTGCACGCCAATGTTGTGTAAAGCCCATGGCATAGATTTGTTCTGGCGGAATGAGCTGAACCTGCTCCACCCGAAAACCACTCATGATATTTTGTTGTAAATACCATCGCTCTACATCAAATGCCCCTGCGGTGGCATAACTATGTGCTGGGCGAATTTTTCCACTTAATTTGTAATAGTATCCAAGTTCTAAATTTTGCCCATGATCTACTTGGGTCTGAGCTAAAGTCGCTAACCAGGTCACTGTTTGAGGATGTCGGCTTAACACCTCGATCTTTTGTGAAATGCCGTTGTCATTCAGTTGATTTAACTCTCTGACATAAACTACAACTTCGGTAAATTCAGGATTTAGCTCGCGCCATTGTAAACGCTGCTGCATCTGAGTATCGGCATAGATCAAGCCGAGAGCATAACTCAAAACCCCTGCTACACCAACATTCAAACATTTCCAATAAATTGAAGATAAGCGAACTTGCAACAAATACTGCGCGATGACACAGCATAGAATCAGTAAAACCATTGCACTGGGCATGGCAGTCAGAAGATGTATTGGAAAAGAAGAAGAACGTATTCCGACACAGGCGATTCCAATCACCCAAGTCAATCCCATCAATTGCAGCATGAATATTAGACTTATTATTTTTATTAACATGCATCATAAAGCCCACCGAAGTGGGCTTCAACAAAACAATCTTATTCAAGCAATTTATTGTAAACGCTATCACTTTTGAATGCGTTTACCAGCTATGCTGCTCTTAAGTATCTACCCAAATACCATCTTGCATGTGCAAAATTGTATCGGCAGATTTTGCCAGCTCCTCATCATGGGTCACAATCAGCATTGCCATGTTAAATTCACTGCGTAATTCACGCAGCAATTCAAAAATTTTAACTGCAGTTTTACGGTCCAAGTTTCCAGTGGGTTCATCGGCAAGCATAAGTGCGGGTTTCGCCACCAATGCACGTGCCAATGCGACACGCTGACGTTCCCCCCCAGAAAGCTCACCGGGTTTATGGGTTAAACGATGCGATAAACCGACACGCTCAAGCAGATACTCTGCTTGTGCCTTCACCTCTTTATAATTTGTACCCGCACGTAACATTAACGGCATCGCGACATTTTCAAGCGCACTAAACTCAGGTAATAAATGGTGAAACTGATAAACAAAACCGAGGTATTGATTACGCAAATAACCACGCTCAGCTTCGCCTAAATTGTCAAAACGCTGCCCATTTAAAAATACTTCACCTGTACTTGGGCGGTCTAGGCCACCCAAAACATGCAACAAGGTACTTTTACCCGAACCACTTGCTCCAACAATCGACACAAACTGTCCTTGCTGAACTTTTAAATCTAAACCACGAATCACTTCAACAGTGGTTTTGCCATCGGTAAAGTGTTTAGAAACTTGCTTGGCTTCCAGAACAATATTACTCATAACGCAATGCCTCTGCTGGTTGAATTTTCGCGGCACGTAACGCAGGATAAATCGTCGCCAAGAAACTTAAAATTAACGACAAACTTACAATCACCACCACATCCTGCCATCTTAAATAGGAAGGTAAGTAGTTGATAAAGTAGGCATCAAATAAATTTAGCCCTAATGCATTGTTCAGCCATGCAATAAAACTACTAATACTAGACGCAAAAATAATCCCCAAGATCGCACCTGAAACTGTGCCAATAACCCCAATGACCGTACCTTGCACCATAAAAATTTTGGTTATCGTACTTGGTGATGCGCCCAAGGTTCTTAAAATCGCAATATCCGATTTTTTATCAGTCACGACCATCACTAAAGACGACACAATATTAAATGCAGCCACCAAAACAATCAGGAATAACAATAGGCTTACCATGGCCTTTTCCATTTGAATGGCGCTAAACAAGTTGCCGTGAGTATACGTCCAGTCTGAAGCATAAAAGTTAGCAGGTAACTCTTGCACAATATCTCGAGATACTTGTGGTGCAGCAAAAATATCATCCAGTTTTAGACGTACACCTTGCGCACCATCGGGTAAACGCAGCAAAGTCGAAGCATCATTCAGGGCGATATAACCCATCATTGAATCAACTTCTGCACCAATACTAAAAATACCAACTACTTTAAAGCGTTTAAAACGTGGTACAACTCCTGCAGGTGACGGCGTCGCTTCAGGTAAAACCAAGGTGATGCTGTCATTTAAGCCCAAGCCTAGGGCATCGGTCATTTGTTTACCCAAAACAATACCAAATTCACCCTTTTTCAGGTTATCGATACTGCCTGCAACCATATGGTTTTGAATGATGGATACTTTCTTTTCGTATTCGGGTTCAATTCCCGTGACCATAATGCCCGACACTTGCCCTTGTGCGGTCAACATGCCTTGCAATTGCGTGAATGGCGCAGCACCAACAACATGCTTATGCTGCTCAACTTTCGTTGCAAGTTCTGGCCAATTTGTTAAAATTTGCGTTGATGAAACAGTGGCTTGAGGTATCATACCTAAGACACGATTTTTTAACTCACGATCAAAACCATTCATCACCGAAAGTACGGTAATGAGGACGGCAACACCTAAAGTTAGACCGATCATCGAAACTAAGGCAATAAAAGAAATAAAGTGGTTACTGCGCCGAGCGCGCGTATATCTCAACCCTATATATAGCGAGATTGGTTTAAACATACCATCAAAGTCCGAGGTAATACATTATGGAAAATTTACAGCATCAAAGCGTCGCGTCTGATCGTCGAGTCCTGTCACGAATTGATGCTGCCCTGAGAATCAATTACCAGATCATTTCTGAAGATGTTGCGTTAAATGACCCTTACGATGCTAATTTTGTTTTACCGCGTTATTTTCTACTACTCGCAGAATTAGATCAATTTGATCATGCATTAAACTACGAATTAGAACAATTAACTGAAAAAGATCAACAAATTGCACGAATCTTATCCTTATTCAACCAAAAATTAAACCTTATTACAGGGTCTTTATACGATACAATTGTACAAAGCATGTTACCTGTACCTGAACAGATCAATTTTTCAGAAAGCGGTTTAAGTTTTTATAGTGAACGTGAATTAAACACTGGAAGTTATATTCATGTCACGCTCAGCCATCCTGAAAACTTTTTCCACATAGCCGCAACGGCGCAAGTGGTTTACAGCCGTGAAGAAGAAAATGGTCAGTATCGTACCGGGGCGTATTTTATTACTTTATACCCTCAGGACCGCGTCAAGCTTGCTGAAGTTGTTGCTTTACAACAAACGCAATCTAAATAAAATTCATCATTTCTGCATCTTCGCGTATACAAAATTAGGTGGATGACACCATCTTTGCCAATCTTTAAGATGGTGTTTTAATTTTCCGTGCTAATGCCCGACTCGCTTTAAGATCACGATAAAAATACAGCACCAAGCCTGACAATAAAATCAAAGCGCCCAAAAAAACCATAACCGACAAAGCTTCTTGATTGAGTAGCGCACCAATTAACAAGGCAATCATTGGCGTCATAACGGTGGTTAAAGATAAAGTGGTCGCCTGAATATTCTGTACCAATTTAAAATAACAAAACATCGCAATCAAAGAAGCCATGATCACGGTATAAAGCAAAGCTACAATAGATTTAAGACTTGGCAAGCTAGTCGGTATAAATGGCCAAATAAAGGGCACAATACATAAAGCCGCAATGGTCGATACCAAGATGGAACCTGTTGCCTGTGCTACAGGTTCAACCTGCGCATTAATTTTTTTCACCCAAAAAATTGATACAGTGTAGGTCAGTACACTAAACAACATTAAAACAATACCCAGAGGGTGCACATGCTGTGTTTCGCCACCAAAGCAGATAATACCAAGCCCTAAAATGGACACTGTCATCCCAATCCATTGAATACGTGCCAAATGCAACTGAAACACAAACCGACCAATCAACCCCGCCATAATAGGTGTTAGACCAAACATCAGAGCAATAATACCTGAACTTAAATAAGCGGTGGCAAGGTAGGTAAAAATTTGAGAACCGATCAGACTAAATGAGCCTGCCAGATAACTATGCCACGCTTGTAGATGATGTGGAAATTTCACTTTTAACAGCAGCAGTAAAATAACCGCTAAAGGCAAAGCAATGAAAAAACGCAGCACCAAAGCCCAAAGCATGTGTAAATCTGACACGCTCCAAACAATTGCTAAAGGCGTCGTTGCCCAAATGAAAACCAATAAGGCATAAGTCATCATAATATTGGTTTTAGAAGGCATACAGGACTCGTATTAAGCAGTTTTACGTTTTTGCTTTTGAATGGTTTGGTCTAAACTACTTGAAAATTCGCGTTTATCACGTTCTGAAATAGGTGCTGGCCCGCCTGTTTGTACGCCTGCACCACGCAACGTATCCATAAAATCACGTAAATGCAGACGCGCTTTCACATTGGCAACGGTATAAATTTCACCCCGTGGATGAATCGCAATTCCACCTTTTTCAATCACTTGTGCTGCCAATGGAATATCCTGCGTGATCACAATGTCGTGTTCCTTCATGCGATCTATAATTTCCTGATCGGCAGCATCAGCACCATGCATCACTTGAATAGAGTTAATCCGTACCGAAGGCGTAATCCCCACCGATTGATTAGCAACAAAAGTAACTTCAAGCTGGTAACGATCTGAAGCACGTAAAATGACTTCTCTTAGAATTTTAGGCAATGCATCTGCATCAACCCAAAGTTTAAATGGCAGCACTGTACAACCCTGATAATAATCTGCGACTAGTGTATCAAACTCATTTAATTGCAGTATGTTTAAAATGCTCAGAATTGCATGTTAAAGTGTAGATAAATGGATTTTGTTGTGCTGTATAGCTATGCACAACCTTTGCAAATGCAGTTGCAAAACATGAAATTTTAGCCAAAGACTTGAAAAATCGAAATAACCCTCGATCTAAGAGTAAACAAAAGAACCTAACATCTCAAAGTGCTTATGAACAATCAAAATAGACCAGAAATCATCCGCATTGAAGATCAGAACTTCGGCAGCCATGTTGAACATTGGAATTTACTCACGGATGAACCCTGCACCGAAGTTCCAAAATGGTTAGGGCTGGCTCTAGATGCACCAATTATGCCAATGGGTTTATGCCGTCATGAAGCAGAAATGGATCAAAGCACGTGGCTAATTCAAGGCCCAAGCCAACAATCGATTCAATTGATGCAAGTCATTGCGGTTGAAAATAACAAACCACAAGCTGTAAAAACTGCCTTCCCTTGCTTTGAAAGCCCTTACAAAGTTGAAGCTAAAATTGAACGTATCATTAGTTGCAAATCTAATACTCAAGCGGTACTTCGACTCAATTTAGGTAACAATAGCATTGTCTATGCTTTTGATAGTTTATACAGTGTTAACCATCAACAATACCTAAAAGATCAAAGCTATTGGGTGCACTTAAACGCCTGGGCATATGAACTAGAGGCTGTTGCTGAAGGTGAACAATTAGTAGTTGATGATCCTGCTTCGATTAAACATCACCGTGCGCTGAATGATATTTTAGCGGCAAATGATGGGATCGCTCCTGCCAATCTGCAAGAACAAATTGATGCATGGCAACCTAAGTCTGAAGATGATAAAGCACCTGTAACGGTGGATTTTTCTAAAATGGTCGCATATTTATATGGCGAAAATATCGGTCAAGAAGATGAAGCATGGTTTCAAGGCAATGTTGTTGGTAAAAGCAGTTTTGAATTCATGAATCAAACCTATACTGTTTATGATGTCACTCTAATTCATGATGAAAATCAGCCTGCAATTTTAATTCGTCTTGCAACTAAAAATCCTGCGCATCAAAACTTCGAAATTGGACAATACATTCGTGGCAATATTTGGGTTCAAGCCAACATTCATAATATAAAACAGTAGGTTATTAAAAATAAATCTTAAAAATGCTTTCTAAAGAATAACCTTATATTTACTTCCTCTCATCCTAGCCTTCTCCCTCGGGAGAAGGAACTGTCAATACTTATTTCACTGATGGCTTATGATTATTTTTTGATTTATGAAAAAGTGCTATTGATAGTGTGAATATATTGATGCTTATTTAAGCATTTTAAATTCAAAAAAATACAGTTATCCACAGTTTTAAATTTATTATAAATTCAAAATCAGCCATATTTTAAATCGAATATGTGGGTAAGTTTTTTAAAAACCAAAACATATCAGCCAAACACCGTAGATAATCTGAAAGCTTTGAATGGTGCAGATTTTGAAAATCAGCATAGATGTAATTTATTATTGGTAGATATTATATTTAAAATAAAATTAGTACTTTATTTAATCAATTTTTTATGCTAAAAATATAGCCGTATTTAAATATTTAACGATAAATAGATCGGAAAATAATATCTATGAAAATCGTGCAAGAAGAAAACTTACAGCATGTTGAACATCAACTTGAGCAACGCTTTCAGCTCGACCCGATGTCTTGTCTATTTTTTGCATTAGGCATGCTGCTCTCCGCCTACGGCTTACACTTTTTTGTGTTCTAACCTTTACTCACTCACAAGCCACTATAATATCTTACCTATTTCTAAAAAAACCCAGCTAATACAGCTGGGTTTTTGCTTTCACCACTTTCTATTAACCATGACGTTTTGCAAAGTCATCCATAAAGTTAACCAAAGCTTGTACGCCTTCTAATGGCACTGCATTATAAATACTTGCGCGCATACCACCTACAGAACGGTGACCTGCCAGGTTCAACAAACGGTTGTCTTCAGCTTCTTGCAAGAATTGTTTTTCTAGTGCGGCATCAGCCAAAGTAAACGGAACGTTCATAATTGAACGGTTTGCGCTATAAATTGGATTCGCGTAGAAATCGCTTGAATCGATATAACCGTATAACAGTTTCGCTTTTTCTAGGTTAGCTTGATGAATCGCATCTACTCCACCGTTTTGCAATAGCCACTCAAATACTAAACCAGATAAATACCATGCATAAGTTGCAGGTGTATTCACCATTGATCCGTTTTTCGCCTGTGCTGAATATTCCAAAATGCTCGGAGTTTCAGGCTTGGCTTGATCAAGTAAATCTTCGCGTACAATCACGATGGTTAAGCCTGCTGGGCCAATATTTTTTTGCGCACCTGCATAAATTAGACCAAATTTAGAGATATCTAAAGGTGCAGATAAAATGCTTGATGAGAAATCACATACTAACGGCTTGTCCGTTTCAGGAATATTGGCAAACTGTAAACCACCAATGGTTTCATTATCTGCATAATGCACATAGGCAGCATCGCTCGATAAGTTCCATTGGCTTTGTTCGCTAATGGCATGCTTACCTTCAATCTGAATGCCTGCTTCAACGACATGAATATCGCCATAGCGCTGCGCTTCTTTTAAAGCTTTTTCAGACCAAATACCCGTATGGATATAATCTGCCTTATTATTTTTACCCAACAAATTCAATGGAATTGCAGAAAATTGTAGCGATGCACCACCTTGCAAGAACAATACTTTGTAGTTCTCAGGAATATTCATTAAAGTGCGTAAATCTGCTTCTGCCTTTTCTGCAACTGCCACATAGTCTTTGCTACGATGGCTCATTTCCATAATGGAAAGTCCCTTGCCATGCCAATCTAGCATTTCAGCTTGGGCTTTTTCTAAAACGGCTGTAGGTAATGCAGCAGGACCAGCACAGAAATTGTACGCGCGCATGATTTTTCCTTATCTATGTGAAACACAATAAAATGATGGCATTTAACCACATCTTGCCCTGACTTGCATAAAATTATTTCAATGCCAAGTGGCAGATGCAGTCATAAAATCAATCTTAATCAATTTTCGCACAATGTACATTTTGACATCAGCTATGCACAATAAATTTATTTACTCACCAAAGACCTGAATATTTAAATTCCGAATTTTAGGTTGATTCTTTGCGGTTAGCGCATTTATTCCCTCATCAAAACTGACATCGTATTGCACCAAGTTTTTAGGATAGGCAATTTCATAGCTGACTTTGTATTGCTGACTGTGATTGGCTTGCTGCTCAATTTTCTTGATCATTAAGGTGCGGGAACGCTCTGTATCTTTAGGAATGGCACTAGTGAATTTTTTCATGACCCGTTGATTCTCCTGAAAATACTGTTGTAACTCAGGTTCTAAATGTGACAAAAATTGCTCGTATTGCCCCTTTTGTAGGTCGGTATATGCTGAGAATGCAACCTGTTGTTGTGCTTCTGTCGGTTCAGGCACATTGTCTTGTACCTGACCACAGCCTGCTAAACTTAAAATTGTAGCGCATATTACACATCGTATTTTCATCGTCATGTTTATTTCCATTTATGCGGCATAAGAAGAAGGACGCCGAAGCGTCCTTAATTCATGCAATGCGAGCATCTTGCGCTCACACTTTAGTCAGTTGAGTTTTGATCATCTAAAGCAGCTTCAGTTAGATTGTTTTCTACTGGAGCATCTTCCGCTTGCACATCAGCAGCTGCAGGAGTTTCTGATGATTCTGCATTGAGCGCCTCGTCCAGTAAATCATCCTCTTCTTCCACAGCTTCAATCGCCTCTACGCCCACCAATGTTTCGTTTTCACCTAAGCGGATTAAACGCACACCTTGTGCATTACGACCTGTTTGTGCCACTTCAGAAGCGCGAGTACGCACTAATGTACCGCCATCAGAAATCAGCATCAGCTCTTTGCTTTCATCAATCGCAACTGCACCCACCAATTCACCATTACGTTCAGAGGTCTTAATGGCAATCACGCCTTTACCGCCACGTTTTTTGGTTGGGAAGTCATCTACAGGTGTACGCTTACCATAACCATTCGCCGAAGCACACAAAACTTCGCCTGTTTCTGGTACTACAACTAGCGATACAATACGACTGATGAGTGCTGAATCTGAATTATCTTCATCATCGCTATCTACTTCTGCATCTTCGACATCTTCAACTTGCGCTGAACCAAAGCTAACACGCATACCACGTACACCTTTTGCCGCACGGCCCATTGAACGTACATCGGTTTCAGCAAAACGAATGGCTTTACCCTCATTAGAGAACAACATAATTTGCTGTTCGCCATCGGTAATTGCAACACCAATTAAGGTATCGTCTTCATTTAATTCAATGGCACGTAAACCATTCGAACGCACGTTACTGAATTGTTCCAATTCAACACGTTTCACTGTACCCGATGCCGTTGCCATAAAGACATAGAAGTTTTTACGCAAGGCTTCTGCTTGTGATGCAAATTCTGCAATGATTTCATCATCTAAATCGGTTGCAGAAAGCTCTACACCCAATTGTTTCAATTGCACACGTAATGCGTCAGATAAATCATCTCCATCTGCTAATTCAGCAAATGCTGCTTCTAATTCTGCATAATGTGCAGCAATGATTGCGTTGGTTTGTAGATGTGCCGCATTGGCTTTCACAAAACTACGGAAATCGGCCAGACGCTCTTTGAATTTCTTCGGTGCATCAATTACTGGCAGAATCGCGGTAATGGTTTCATTGGCATCTAATGGCAACAGGTTGACCATTGGACGGCCTTTCGAACCACGTGAAGCTTGTGGCACTTCAAATACTTTCAGGCGATAGACCTTACCGACATCGGTAAAGCACAGTACGGTCGCGTGGTTCGAGGTGACAATCAGATGCTGGATATAATCATCTTCTTTCATGCTTGTGGCAGACTTACCACGACCACCACGGCGCTGAGCCTGATAATCGGACAATGGCTGAGTCTTGGCATAACCGGATTGTGAAACGGTTAACACCACCTGCTCTTCAGGAATTAAATCTTCACGCGAGAAGTCGATGCGGGATTCAACAATTTCAGTGCGACGTGCATCGCCATATTGTTGTAAAACTTGCGCCAGCTCTTCACGAATCACCGCCATCAATAAATTAAAGTCATTTAAAATAGCGGTGTATTCAGCGATTTGCGCCAGAATTTCAGAATATTCTGCATGTAACTTGTCTTGTTCCAGACCGGTTAAGCGGTGTAAACGCAGTTCCAGAATCGCACCGACCTGCGCTGGAGAAAGACGGTAAACATCTCCACCTAAACCAAATGGACGGCTTAAATCTTCACCTTCAATTTCATCTGGGCGAATAGACACGGAACCAGCTTTTTCCAGCAATGCCACCACACCACCAGCGGCCCATTCGCCAGCCTGTAAACGCTCACGCGCTTCGGCCGGGTTGGCAGAAGTTTTAATGGTTTCGATGATGGCATCAATATTCGCCAAAGCAACGGTCAGACCTTCCAAGATATGACCGCGTTCACGTGCTTTGCGCAGTTCATACATGGTACGGCGAGTCACCACTTCCTGGCGGTGACGGATAAACGCAGCAATGATGTCTTTCAGGTTCATCAGTTTTGGCTGGCCGTTGTCGAGGCAGACCATGTTGATACTGAACGAGTTTTCCAGCTGCGTGTTCAGGAACAGGTTATTGACGATGACTTCGGCGTTCTCACCACGTTTCAAGTCAATCGCAATGCGCATACCGTCTTTATCGGACTCGTCACGTAACTCCGAGATTCCTTCCAGTTTTTTCTCTTTAACCAGTTCAGCAATACGCTCAATGGTTTTGGCTTTATTGACCTGATAAGGAATTTCAGTAAAGACAATGGTGGTACGACCAGATTTCTGGTCTTCTTCAAAATGATATTTACCACGGATATGCAAACGGCCTTTACCGGTACGGTAAGCATCGACAATGCCCGATTTACCGTAAATGATGCCGCCTGTTGGGAAGTCTGGACCACTGATGTGTTCCATCAGGCCTTCAATGCTGATATTCGGATTATCGGCATAGGCCAGGCAGGCATTAATCACTTCGGTAAGGTTATGCGGTGCCATATTGGTCGCCATACCCACCGCAATACCTGCAGCACCATTGACCAATAGGTTTGGAATACGAGTTGGCATTACTTGAGGAATACGCTCAGAGCCGTCGTAGTTATCTTCCCAATCGACGGTGTCCTTTTCTAAATCGGCCAGCAATTCGTGGGTAAGTTTGCGCATACGGACTTCGGTATAACGCATAGCTGCAGCACTATCGCCATCAATCGAACCGAAGTTACCCTGACCATCGACCAATTGATAACGCAAACTGAAATCTTGCGCCATGCGAACAATCGTTTCGTAAACTGCAAAATCACCATGTGGGTGATATTTACCGATGACGTCACCGACTACACGGGCAGACTTTTTGTAAGCTTTGTTGTAGTCATTGCCCAATTCGTGCATTGCGAATAGCACACGGCGATGCACAGGTTTTAGACCATCTCGTACATCTGGCAGCGCACGTGACACAATCACACTCATCGCATAGTCTAAATACGAGTGCTTGAGTTCATCCTCAATGGCAATCGGTCTAATTTCCGATACGCTCATGCATACTCCTTATTCTGCAAACAAATTTTGCTTGCATTTTATATGTCGTAAAACTTGCAAATGATTAGCCTGAAATGCAGGCTAAAATAAAAACTAGCGAAAAATTATAGCATAAACGCCTGTGTTTTTGTGCTTTAGAGATGATCTTAATCTTGTTAATTTACTTAAATTTAATGGTGGTTTTTTAGGTAAATCATATTCACACCCAAGAAACAAAAGTGCGTCATATTTTTAAGCGTAACGTCAAAATATCTTCAGCATCCGCGTGCTCAATATGTACCCACATATACGATTAGTTCACATGATGCACTTATAGCTAATCACTGCGTCTAAATTAAAAATACAACGAAATGAATCGAGAATATTAAAAAAAAGACAATAAAAAACGCCTCTATGTTATTCACATAGAGGCGTTATAGACTGTGTTCAGTAATTAGATTTTAGAAACCAATTCTGGAACAACAGTGTTCAAGTCACCCACTAACCAGTAGTCAGCTACTGCGTTGATTGGCGCTTCTTCGTCTTTGTTGATCGCAACGATCACTTTAGAATCTTTCATACCTGCCAAGTGCTGAATCGCACCAGAGATACCTACAGCGATGTACAAATCAGGTGCAACGATTTTACCTGTTTGACCTACTTGCATGTCGTTTGGTACGAAGCCTGCATCTACTGCTGCACGTGAAGCACCTTGTGCTGCACCAAGTTTGTCTGCTAATGGATCAAGTACTTTGTGATAGTTCTCACCAGAACCTACACCACGACCACCAGAAACTACAATACGTGCTGCAGTTAATTCTGGACGCTCTGATTTCACAATTTCTTCAGAGACGAACTTAGAAATACCAGCATCACCTGTCACAGTAGCAGCTTCAACCGCAGCCGAACCACCTTCTGCAGCCACTGGGTCAAATGCTGTACCACGTACAGTACCCACCACAATCGCCTCTGAAGATTCTACAGTTGCAATCGCGTTACCTGCATAAATTGGACGCTTGAATGTCTTTGCAGAATCTACAGCGACGATGTCTGTGATCATACTAACATCAAGAAGCGCAGCTGCACGCGGTAAAATGTTTTTACCTGTTGTTGTAGAAGCAGCAAGGATATGGCTATAACCTTTGCCTAATTCTGCAACAAGTTTTGCTACGTTTTCAGCCAATTGGTTTGCATAAGCCGCATCGTCAGCAAGTAATACTTTGCTTACGCCTGCAACTTTAGCTGCTTGGTCTGCAACTGCTTGTGCACCAGAACCCGCAACCAATACAGTGATATCGCCACCGATTTTTTGAGCTGCAGCAACAACGTTTAATGTTGCACCATTTAGTGCTTTATTGTCGTGCTCAGCGATAACTAAAATACTCATGATTTTTATCCTTCTGTATTAGATCACTTTCGCTTCGTTTTTCAATTTATCTACAAGTTCGTCCACAGATTTCACTTGTACACCCGCTTTACGCTCAGCAGGTGCTTCAACTTTTACAGTTTTCAGCTTAGAACCTGTTGCAACGCCATAATCTCCAGGAGATTTAGTGTCTAGTGGTTTTTTACGTGCTTTCATGATGTTTGGAAGTGCCGCATAACGTGGCTCATTCAAACGTAAGTCAGTGGTGATGATTGCAGGAAGTGTAAGCTCAACAGTTTGTAAACCACCGTCAATTTCACGTGTAACCTGAACTTTATCGCCCTCTACCTTAACTTCTGAAGCAAAAGTACCCTGACCTGCACCCAGTAAAGCGCCGAGCATTTGACCAACTTGGTTAGAGTCGTCATCAATGGCTTGTTTGCCCAAGAGAATAAGTTGTGGCTGTTCTTGTTCAACAACACCTTTTAAGATTTTAGCCACTTCAAGTGCACCAATCTCATCGGCTGTTTCAACCAAAATACCACGGTCTGCACCAAGTGCCATTGCAGAACGGATTTGTTCCTGCGCTTCTTTAGGACCAATGGATACCACTACGATTTCTGAAACAGTTCCTTTTTCTTTTAAACGAACCGCCTCTTCCACTGCGATTTCACAGAATGGGTTAATTGACATCTTAACGTTAGTCAGGTCAACTCCACTATTATCCGGCTTAACGCGAACTTTAACGTTGGCATCTACCACACGTTTTACAGCAACAAGAGCCTTCATGTAATCCTCGGCTGTTTTAGCAAAAGTAAATATTGAGAAAAGTTAATAATAACTCTTCGCTTTAAATTTTTTAGGTGTCCTATCTTGCTATGTGATTGGCATTTCGGTCAAGTCTGAATTGTCTAAACAACTCTAAAAATGACCAAAATTAACTGAACGATGCGTTCATACTTTTTTATTTCTAAAAATAAACAAACCAAAAGACGATTATATATTTAATTTTAAACTTTGATTTATATTATTTTTGTTATTGATTTATAACATCAGCAAGATTGATTGAAAAATAGTTTAAATACAGAGATGTCTACAAAACATGCAAATTCCTTACATAAAAACCGTTAACTAAACTGTCATTAAAGATAGAAACTGCCCTTATTTGCTTATTTTTTCCTGATAAAAACACCCTTTTTAAATGTGACTGTTAGTTCACTTCACAACATTGAAGCTTTTATTGGATAAGAAAGAAGCAATCTTTTGTATTTTAATGAGTATCAATGCACTACAACCCCATTACCTTCATGATTTAAGGCATAAAAAAACTCAGCTTAAACTTGCTGAGTTTCTAGGAAATCACGGTGAATATGGCTTAAATCAATCAGCTCATAGGCCTGTAAATTAAAAATTTCCCAAACCGCCAAAAAGTCTTCTTTCAGGTCAATTTTACTGGCACTGTTTGGACGTTCTTGCCACTGTTGATCTGAAATCCATAAATAGCTTTGTTGAGTCTGTGGGTTGATCGCTTGCATTTTACCTTCTGCATTAATGCCCTGAACTTGGCAATGCGCTGGCAATTCTTGCTCAATCATAGGCAAGCTAATCTCTACAAAGTGTTTTACCTGACGTAATCCATAGCCAGCAAAAATTTCTTTTTGACTCGGACTGAGCTGGTCATATTTTACTTGAAGATTTGAAATCATGGTTTTGCCTATCATTTGATATCCAAAGTGTTATGCAGTGGAACAAAAAATAATGTCATCCATGTCTATTATTCGTGTGACCCACTCTTTCTGCTTCTTTATACTGCATAACGCAAGTTTTTATTATTCTACAATAGTTGCAATGACATCTTAGTGAAAGCGCTCTTGCATTGCGACTTACATCCTAAATAAACGCATTTGCAAATTGTAAAGCCCTACCTACCACAAGCAAAAATAGTGCCTATTCACCTAAATTGTCGCAAAATTTACTTTTTATGGGCACGTGGATGCGCCTGATCATACACTTGTGCCAAATGGTCAAAATCGACATGGGTATAAATTTGTGTGGTACTTAAATTACTATGCCCTAGCATTTCTTGAACGGCGCGTATATCACCACTATTAGACAGCATGTGACTGGCAAAACAATGTCGTAATAAGTGCGGATGTAAATCGACATTGACACCTGCACGCCGTGCCTGAAACTTCACCCGATTTTCTATTTGGCGTGCTTTTAAAGGTTCGCCTTTTTGGGTAATAAACAATGCTGCATCGGGTACAAAATCGCCCTGCCACAGAGGATAAATCTGTAACCATTGCATCACTGCATCTTTGGCTTTACGACCAAAAGGCACAATGCGGGTTTTATTGCCTTTACCTGTTATGCGCAGCAATTGACGGTTAAAATCTAAATCGCGGATACGTAAACTTTGTACTTCTGCTAAACGTAAACCACTCGAATAGAGCAATTCTAAAATCGCTTTATCGCGCCGCCACATTTGTTGTTGTACTTCAGTTTCAGGTTCTGGCTGATCCAAAATTTGATGAATTGTTTCAATATCAATCAAACCTGGCAAAGGTCTTGGCTGACGTTTTAGCTGAAAATTATCAATTGGATTAAATTGTAAATATTGTCCATGCTCTGCCCATTTCATAAACTGACGAATCGCTGACAACATGCGCTGCAAACTGCTGCTATTTAATTGTTGCTGTTCTACTTTTTGCGCTAAATAATGGCGCAAATCTGCAGCTTCTACATCATATAAGGCAAGTTGTTGTTGCTCACAAAAGCTAAAAAAATCATTTAAATCGCGCGCGTAGGCTTTTATTGTATGTGGTGACTGTTGTTGTATTTCACGCTCTTTCAGCCACATATTTAATAGTTGCTGCGGATCGTACATTAGTCACGCTCCGATTGCTGAACTGTCGCAAACTGTGATAAATAGTCAGCTATGTGTTCAGCCGCCTGATCTGCATGTGTTTCTAAAAACAAATGATCACCACCATGTACAATTTTTAATACGGTGTGTGGAAATTGTTGTTGTAAAAACTCACCTACAGCCAGTGGACTTATCGGGTCTTGATCGCCCCATAACAACAAAATAGGCATGTGGATTTTAGCGAAGTCTGCTGTGTAATCGACTTTTGCCTCAACAAACCAGTCAGGATAATTTAAATCACTTACTTTATAGTCTTGTCGCCAATCTTGCGCCTGAAAACTGCTTAAATCCATGCCACCAGATGTTGCAGCCAATACCAATCCTTTCACTTTTTCTGGATATTGCAACGCGGCAGCAACTGCAAAAATACCGCCCATCGACTGTGCAATGATAATGCAATCATCTGGGATATTCGCCAACACATAAGCCTGCAAACTTGCAAAATCATGTACCTGTGAATGTGCAGGTTGATGATTAAACTCAGGATAAGCCACAATTTTTACAACATTCTGCCACGGCAATTTTTCAATCTTTTCGATTAGAGGATGAAAAAATGCGGTATTGCCTGAAGCGCCAGGTAAAAAAATCAGTTGCGGCATAATGAGTAGAAGTTTTTAGAATGACGTTCGGTACAGCATACCTGATCCGTGCCGCAAGATACAAAAAAGCACCATTCGTTTTGAATCGTGCTTTTAAGTAAGATTAATCATCCGTTCATGTTAGAACGAAGCATCAACCCTGAAAATAGTTTAAATCCAAACGGCCGTGATAGACGTTAGCGGTTGGCCCTGTCATCCACACCACATCACCTTCACGCCATTCGATTTGCAACTTACCGCCTGCCAGTTCAATTTCAACTGAATTAGACAATAAGCCACGGCGCATACCCGAAACGGCTGCAGCACATGCACCTGTACCACAGGCCAAGGTTTCACCTACGCCACGTTCAAATACACGCAAACGCGCATGTTTTTCGTCAATGATTTGCATAAAACCTGCATTGACACGCTGTGGGAAACGCTCATGTGATTCTACTTGTGGGCCAATTCCTGCAACATCGGCAGTCAGTACATCGGGCACAATGGTCACGGCATGTGGATTACCCATGTTCACGATATCAATGGTTAATGTAGCACCATCTTTCAACACGATGTCATATAAATTATCAGGCTGATCGGCAATGAATGGAATCTCATGCGGCAAGAATTTTGGATACCCCATATTCACTCGCACCCAACCGTTTTGCCCCAGCTCAGGCTCTACAATGCCTGCCTTAGTTTGCACCTTGATTTTGGTTTTAGTCGTAAGCTGACGCTCATGCACAAAACGCGCAAAACAACGCACACCATTGCCGCACTGCTCCACTTCAGAACCATCGGCATTGAAAATGCGATATTTAAAATCGACATTCGGCAAATCGGGTGGTTCCACAATCAGCAGTTGGTCAAATCCAATCCCGAAGTGACGGTCCGCAAGGCGCTGAATAGTGAGCGCATCCAAATAAGCACGCTGGCTGATGAGATCAACCACCATGAAATCATTGCCCAAACCATGCATTTTGGTAAATTCTAATAACATCTCGAATTCCCCTTATGGCAATAAACGTTCTCTTTCCCACAGCGATTCAATGCTTTCACGTTCACGAATTAAATGTGCTTGATCTGCATCGACCATGACTTCTGCTGCACGACCACGGCTGTTGTAGTTAGAGCTCATCACAAAACCGTATGCGCCCGCACCCATCACTGCCAAAACATCATTTTCTTTGATCGCAAGCTGACGTTCTTTACCTAAGAAATCACCTGTTTCACAAATTGCACCGACTACATCCCACTCTAGCGTTTCAACATCATTACGTGGGGTGACTGGCTGAATATCCATCCATGCTTCATATAACGCAGGACGGATTAAGTCATTCATCGCAGCATCAATAATCGCGAAGTTACGATGATTGGTCGGTTTAAGTAAATCAACTTTCGTTAGCAACACGCCCGCATTTGCAGAGATACTTCGCCCTGGTTCCATATACACTTTAAGACCTAACTTTTCTAAAGCGGGACGCAAAGCATTGGCATATTCTTCAACCGTTGGTGGAGTTTCATCTTTATAAGTCACCCCTAAACCACCGCCAATATCAATGTGTTTGAGCTGAATACCCATTTCTTTTAAGGTATCAATCATCACAATCACGCGATCTAAAGCATCTACAAATGGTTGTGTCTCGGTCAATTGTGAACCGATGTGACAGTCGATGCCGACGATATCCAAGTTCGGTAAAGACGCAGCATATTCATACGTGCTATACACCGAATCTGACGGAATACCAAATTTATTTTCTTTTAAACCTGTCGAAATATAAGGATGGGTTTTGGCATCCACATCTGGGTTAACCCTTAATGAAATTGGCGCTTTGACATTCATGCTTGCCGCAACTTTTTGAATACGGTCTAATTCTGCATGTGATTCTACGTTAAAGCAGGCAATCCCAACGTCCAACGCTTTTTGAATATCGGCTTCAGTTTTACCTAAACCTGAAAAGACGATTTTTGAGGCATCACCACCTGCTTTGAGAACACGCGCTAATTCGCCCCCAGTTACAATATCAAAGCCAGCGCCCTGCTTTGCAAGCACGTTTAACACCGCAATATTTGAGTTAGACTTTACCGCAAAACAAATTTGATGATCGATAAAGTGAAACGCACGATCCATATCTAAATAATGCTTTTCAAAAGTCGCTTTTGAATAAACATATAGCGGTGTGCCGTATTGCTGCGCAAGTTGTTGTAATGAACATTGCTCTGCATGCAATACCCCTTGAATGCGGGTAAAACTCATGAATGTATCCTTTATCTAGAAAGCGTTAAGGTGTAGTCGATGTAGATGCAGCAGGTGCAGCAAACTGCTGTTGCACAGGTACGGCTGTGTCTGAAGATGTTGCCGATTGCGTTGCACGTTTAGGCGCAGCATCTGGATATAACAAATATTTTGCGCGTTTGTCGTAATTTGGGTCATTGGGTAACTGTAATGTACCTGACTGACCACAACCGACCAAAACCACTGTTGTAAGCAAAACACTCATGCAGCAAATGACGGTACGCATCTGACCACCTATAAAAATATTTTCGATGAAGTATAACGCGATCACTGCCGCGACCAAAGTGGTAATGCAGAGAGATTATATTGAGCTTAGTAAAAATTCTAGCTTACTTACTATTCTGCTGGCACAGATTGACCTTATCAGGTCTGAAAAATTGCGACTTCTGACACAGATAAAGTTAATTTTATTTCAAGGCATCAATTGTCAAAATCTAAAAACTATGCAAAAAATATATCGTGCTTAACACCAAGTTCTTTTAACATGAAGTTTAAAAACTGGCATATCACTTGCTTAATTTTTACAATTGTTCAATTACTGTCACAAACTAAGCATTTATACACTGCGTTTATAAGAAGAAATTTATGCAAAATTTACAATCGATGATGGAAACCCTAAGCGGTTGGGTCTGGGGTCCATACATGCTGGTTCTCATTGTGGGAACGGGTGTCTTCCTCACCTTCCGCTTATTGTTCTGGCAATTCCGCATGCTGCCACTGGCTTTTAAACAAGTCTTTTGCAAACACGACAAAGCGCAAAAAGAACCGGGCGATATTTCACATTTCGCATMACTGATGACTGCACTCTCTGCCACCATTGGTACGGGAAATATTGCAGGTGTTGCAACGGCTTGCGTCCTCGGTGGCCCGGGTGCAGTGTTTTGGATGTGGATGACTGCCCTGTTTGGTATGGCGACCAAATATGGTGAAGGTGTTTTGGCGGTTAAATACCGTATTAAAAACGAAAAAGGGCAAATGTCAGGCGGCCCAATGTACTACATTGAGCGTGGACTAAAATGGAAATGGCTGGCGATTATCTTTGCCTTTTTTGGCACAGTCGCCTCGTTTGGAATTGGTAGTTCAGTACAATCCAACACCGTAGCTTTAGCAGTTGAAAATAGCTTAGGTGTAGAAACTTGGATTACAGGTGTGGTGATTACCGTATTTTCTGCCTTGGTGATTTTGGGCGGAATTAGCTCAATTTCCAAAGCTTCTTCGGTGATTGTTCCAATTATGGCCATTCTGTATGTTACAGGCGGTTTAATTATCATCCTGAATAATTTACACCTTGTGGTGCCTGCACTCGAGCTAATTTTCCGTGATGCTTTTACTGGTGAAGCGGTTGCGGGCGGTGCAATTGGTGCAGTAATTCGTTACGGGGTTGCACGTGGCGTATTCTCCAACGAAGCAGGGATGGGTTCTGCCCCAATTGCTGCTGCGGCTGCAAAAACCGACCACCCTGCGCGTCAAGGTTTAGTGTCTATGACAGGTACCTTCATTGATACCATTATTGTTTGTAGCATCACGGGGATTGTTTTGGTGATGGGCTTCATTATGGCAGGCAATAGCTTTGGTGGTGCAACAGGCGCTGTACTCACCACACAGGTTTTTGACCAGTTATTGCCAGGCTTTGGTGGTTGGGTCGTTACATTCGGGATTATTTTCTTCGCCTATTCCACCATTCTCGGTTGGAGCTATTATGGCGAAAAATGCTGTACATATTTATTCGGCGAA
This sequence comes from Acinetobacter towneri, assembly GCF_001758345.1. Lineage (GTDB taxonomy): Bacteria > Pseudomonadota > Gammaproteobacteria > Pseudomonadales > Moraxellaceae > Acinetobacter > Acinetobacter towneri_A. The sequence continues at coordinate 59,570 of NZ_MKQS01000009.1, read as the reverse complement.
AAATACGTATTGATTTACCGCCTGATTTATATTGCTTCGGTGTTCATTGGTACCATCGCGACACTCGATCTCGTTTGGTTATTTGCCGATACCTTTAACGGTTTAATGGCTGTTCCGAACCTGATTGCCTTATTATTACTGTCTGGTGTGATTGCCAAAGAATCTAAGGACTTTATTGCCAAACGCAAATCTGGCGAGTTGTATTAAGCCTTAGCTACAAATGTAATTTCATCCTTACCCATCATACAATCACCATTGTGGTTGTATGATTTTCCTTGAAAGATCAAGATAACATTCAATTCCCCGCCTTTACTCTGTATGCTGTAGCCAGTTTTCAAATAAATACAACGACTGGACTTATGGCAAAAGTAAAAAGTGTCTATCGCTGTGAACAATGTGGCGCAGATCATCCTAAATGGGCAGGACAATGCTCGGAATGTGGCGAGTGGAACTCGCTGAATGAAGTGAGTATTGCACCTGCAGTCACGCATCGTGCCCAACCCAAAATGGGCGGTGGCTATGCAGGACAAGCTGCAGCAATTACTACATTAAACAAAGTATCTGTTTCGCATGAAACCAGACTAACCACAGGCATTGGTGAGTTTGACCGTGTATTGGGTGGTGGTTTGGTTACAGGTTCGGTGGTGCTCATTGGTGGTGACCCAGGTATCGGTAAATCGACCATTTTGCTGCAAACTGCAACTCACATGGCTGCGGCCAACAACACCGCCTTATATATCACGGGTGAAGAATCGCTTTCACAAGTGGCATTACGTGCTCAACGCTTAGACTTACCCACAGATCAGCTCAAAGTCATGGCAGAGACCTGTGTTGAACGTATTTGCGAAGTGCTTGCGCATGAACGCCCTGCTGTGGCTGTTTTAGACTCAATTCAAACTTTATATACCGAAACGTTGCAATCTGCACCAGGTGGCGTTTCACAAATTCGTGAATCGGCGGCACTTCTAACTCGCTTTGCAAAAAACAGTGGCACAGCACTCTTTATTGTGGGTCACGTGACCAAAGAAGGCGCTTTGGCAGGGCCACGCGTCTTGGAACACATGGTCGATTGTGTCCTATATTTTGAAGGTCAGTCAGACTCTCGTTACCGTATGATTCGGGCCGTCAAAAACCGTTTTGGCGCAGTGAATGAGCTGGGTGTTTTTGGCATGACCGATAAAGGCTTACGTGAAGTCGCCAATCCATCAGCGATATTTTTAAGTCGTTATGATGAAGCAATCCCAGGTTCGATTGTCATGATTAGCCGCGAAGGTACACGTCCCCTTTTGGTTGAAGTACAAGCCTTGGTGGATGATGCACATGGTCAACCTAGACGTGTAGCTTTAGGTTTGGAGCAAAACCGTCTGAATATGTTGTTGGCGGTCATGCATCGACATGGTGGTGTGCAAACCTCAGGGCAAGACGTGTATGTAAATGTGGTTGGTGGTTTAAAAATTACCGAAACAGGCTCTGACCTTGCAGTATTACTGGCCTGTGCTTCGAGCTTACGAGGCAAAGCCCTACCACAACAATTGGCTGTTTTTGGTGAGGTCGGTTTGTCGGGCGAAATCCGCCCTGTGCCTAATGGTCAAGAACGCTTAAAAGAAGCCATTAAGCATGGCTTTAAATACATTATTGTGCCTCGTGGCAATGCACCACAAAAAGCCATTGCAGGTGTGCAAATTATTGCGGTAGCTCGTTTGCATGAAGCTTTAAGTGAAGCCATGAGTTTAAGTGAAAATCTCTAAAGACTTTTTAGCCGTATTCACTTCACTATGTATTTCTCAACATTTGTAGAAAAAATACCGATTTTATATTGAAATTCGTAGCAAATGCCTGCATAAATACACAGATTAACTTTATTTTAATATAGGAAAATTTGATGGAAGTTCGACAGCGTGGTTTGATTGCAGCAATGCTTACAGCGACCTTATTGGTAGCACCGTTGGCAGCAGAAGCAAAACGTGCAGGTGGCGGTAAAAGTCATGGTATGAGCCGTTCTGCAGCCCCAACTCAGTCTTACCAACAACCTCGCCAAACAACGCCAGCACAACAACCTGCTCCTGCTCAGCAAAAATCTGGCCCAGGCGTAGGTGGTATGGTTGCAGCAGGTGTTGCTGGTGCAGCGATTGGTGCTGTTGCTGCGAATGCTTTGGCAGATGACCAAGCCAGTGCAGCCGAAGCACAAGAGGAAAAAGGTGGTATTCCAAGCTGGATTTGGATTTTACTCGCTGCTGCTGTCGCCTTCTTCATTTTCCGTAAGATGGGCGCAAAAAAAAAACTAACGCCTAACCCGTATGCGCCAAACAGCGGTGCCAATCAGGCACCGTTTGCGCAAACTCCAGCAAATGCTGCTCCGCGTAACGACAACACCAATATTTTTGGTCAGTCTGTAGGTGGTTCTGCAACTGCAACACAAGCTCCTTTTAGCCAAGCAGCAAATAACAATGCTCCTTTCGGCACAGCTTATACTAACAGTGGCAATCAATTGCCTGATGGTTCTGAGCCTGCCGCTTTCTTACGTGTTGCACGTCAGCGTTTTAACCATATTCAGTCTATGAATACGGCAAGCAATATTGCAGAAATTCAGCGTTATTTAACACCTGATTTATATCAGTCAATGTATCAAGATATTATGGCGAACCAAGACCAAGATGTAGCAGAGTTTTCTAACTTGAATGCAATGGTGGTCGATTCAGCAACTGAAAATGGTCAATATGTAGTGAGTGTACGCTTTACTGGTACGGTCAGCGAAGACCTGAACAGCCTACCGCAGCCATTTACAGAAATCTGGCACTTTGTAAAACCTGCAGGTTCAAACCAAGACTGGTTAGTGGCAGGTATTCAACAAGAGCAATAATTTCAAAATAATTTAAAACAGCGGTCTAGGCCGCTGTTTTTTATATCTATCTTTTATCAGACAGAGCTTCTATTCAAAAACTTCTTTGCAATTTTGCTCTCTCTTTTATTCTTATCCAGCATAAATTAAAGAAAAACCTAGTAGTTAAGAGAATGCAGCTTTGATACTGAATAAACATATTAAACAGGACTTCAATATCTTCTAGGTTCTGCTCTGGATTGAGGCAGGACAACATCTTGATATTTACAGATAAACCCATAAACTTAAATACGGCATCGCTTCGATTTATACAAAAGTGAATACATTTAGGCGATGTAGCAACTTCTATTGGATTCCTACCACAAAAAAGCCCTGCTACTGGCAGGGCTTTTTTACGGATGATCAATACATTATTCAGGCAATGGAATAAATTGCTTATCTGAATTTTGTACTTTTCGTTCACCTACAGCGACCTGTAAATCTAGTGCCTCTTCACCACGCTCTACCGATACCGTGACTGTGCTGTTTGGTGCTTGTGCTGCCACATAATTAATTAAATGCGAAGTTGAGGTAATCGCTTCATTATTTACTTTCAGAATTTTATCACCACGTTTTAAACCAGCTTCTGCAGCTGGGCCACCACGCAGTACATCTGCAACCACTACACCGCCTTGTGCAGGCTCTAAAATATTGTCTTGTTCTACAGGCAATAAACTAATACCTAACCAACCACGAACCACACGTCCATCTTTTAAAATAGAGTTTAAAACTTGCTGACACACTTGCGCAGGAATTGCAAAACCAATGCCTAATGAACCACCCGATTGTGAGAAAATTGCAGTATTTACCCCAATTAAATTCCCTGCCACATCAATCAATGCACCACCAGAGTTACCTGGGTTAATTGCCGCATCGGTTTGAATAAAATCTTCATAGGTATTAATGCCTAAATCAGAACGACCTGTGGCAGAAATAATTCCCTGAGTCACCGTTTGCCCTACCCCAAACGGGTTGCCAATCGCAAGGACCACATCGCCAACTTCATTACCACTGAGTTTAAATGGCAAGACTGGCAATTTTTCTAACTCAATTTTAATTACCGCCAAGTCCGTATCTGGGTCAGTACCAACAACTTTTGCCTCAGCACGACGGCCATCATGCAATGCCACCACAATTTGTTCTGCCTGCGCAATCACATGGTTATTTGTCAAAATATAACCGTCTGGACGAACAATTACCCCAGAACCCAAACTGTTTTCATTTGGACCTTGCTTAAATTGATCGGGCAACTGGTTACCAAAAAACTCACGAAACGCAGGGTCATTCAGTAATGGATGATCCAACTGTTTGACTTTTTGTGTGGTAAAAATATTCACTACTGCTGGCGCAGCCACTTTTACCGCAGCGCTGTACGACACCACCCTACCCGTGCGTGTTGTATCAATTAATGGTTCAACTTTTTCGGCAGGCATTTTGACCCCATCGGCAGCTACAGGCGCTTTCGGTTTTTGCAGCTGTTGCCAAGTCACAAAGCCAATAATGACTAGAATGAGTAACACCCAAGGTAACCAGGTAAAGGTCCGGCGCACGTTTTGTACCTCTAAATAAATTTTTTTGATGATTAAGTCATTGAATGAGCTATTGTAAAACGAAATACAAATAGAAACATAAAAAAGCCCAAGAGTTTTGTCTTGCTTTAGTTACAATACAAAATATGTTTTGATATTCGCTAAATATGTGCAATTTGAGAGAGTTATGGCGCAATTAAAAGAAATTATTCAATGGTGTGATCAAACTTTAAATACACATGAATTTAAAGATTACGCGCCAAACGGTTTACAAATCGAAGGCAGGTCTGACGTTCAAAAAATTCTTTGTGCAGTAACCGCCTCTCAAGAAGCTATCGAGGTCGCAATTGCGCAAAATGCAGACTTATTGTTGGTGCATCATGGCTATTTTTGGAAAGGCGAACCTTACCCAATTACAGGCATGCGCGGTAAACGCATCAAAAGTTTAATCCAACACGATATTTCTTTGGTCGGTTATCACTTACCGCTCGATTCACATCCAAGTCTAGGCAATAACGCAGCCATTGCTGAATGTTTAGCGTTAGAAAATTTGCAAGCCTTAGATCCTAGTGAACGTCATCCTATTGGCAATATTGGTTTTTTAAAGCAAGCCATGAGTGCAAGCGAATTTCGTGATTATCTTACAGCACGTTTAGGCTTTAATACCATTCATCTTCCTGCCGAAAAAAGTCAAATTCAAAAAATAGGTTTTTGTACTGGTGCAGCACAAGATTTTATTGGCAAAGCGGCTGAACAAGGTTGTGATGCCTTTATTTCGGGCGAAGTCAGTGAACGCACTTATTATGAAGCCAAAGAATTAGGTGTGCATTATTATGCCTGCGGACATCATGCGACTGAGCGCTACGGTGTACAAAGACTCGCAAAAGCTATTTCAGAACAGTTTAATATTGAGTATAGTTATTTTGAATTAAATAACCCAATTTAATACACTGTTTCACCTAACATTTCACTCAAATGACAGCTGTTTTTAACATCGTCTTTAGATGTATACATTCGAGTCTAATTTTGTATGGTTATTTAAACCTAATGCGCAATTTATCTCGAAATCTATTACAATAGAGCCACTTAATGTTAAAACCCAGCAAAATGCAAGGAATTGAAAACATGACAACCATTACTTTACCAGCTTTACCATACGGTTACGAAGATCTTGCTCCACACATCAGCAAAGAAACTTTAGAATACCACCACGATAAACACCACAACACTTATGTTGTGAACTTAAATAACTTGATCGCGGGTACAGAGCTTGAAGGTAAAACTTTAGACGAAATTATCAAAGCAACTGCAGGTGATGCAGCTAAAGCTGGGGTATTCAACAACGCAGCGCAAGTTTGGAACCACACGTTCTACTGGAACTGTATGGCGAAAAACGGTGGCGGTAAAGCAACTGGTGCTTTGGCTGCTAAAATTGATGAAGCTTTCGGTTCTTACGAAAAATTCGCTGAAGAATTTGCTGCTGCAGCAACCACTCAATTCGGTTCAGGTTGGGCTTGGTTAGTGGCTGACGAAGTGAATGGCAAACTTTCTATTATGAAAACTTCAAATGCCGACACACCAATGGCACACGGCAAAGTTGCAGTATTGACAATTGACGTTTGGGAACACGCTTACTACATCGACTTCCGTAACGCACGTCCTGCTTACATCAAAACTTTCTTAGAAAGCCTTGTAAACTGGGATTACGCAAATGCGAAATACGCAGGTCAAGAAGCTGGTGTAGAAAAATAATTTCTATTTTTTATATAGAAAAACTGCTTGTTATGGGCAGTTTTTTTATTTTTTGCCAATGAAATGAATATTTATAACGCAAACAATCCATTTCTAATGATGAAGATGTTGACGACTTAAACTTTCATCCCTAAAATGCCCCACAGATTCTCCAATAGCTCAGTCGGTAGAGCGACGGACTGTTAATCCGCAGGTCCCTGGTTCGAGCCCAGGTTGGAGAGCCAATCTATTCTCCCATAGCTCAGTCGGTAGAGCGACGGACTGTTAATCCGCAGGTCCCTGGTTCGAGCCCAGGTGGGAGAGCCAAGATTCTAAAAATCCCACGCAGAATGACGTGGGATTTTTTTGCAATTTTTATCGTTTTTATAGTGGATATGATGTTCTAATCGAATTGAACATGCCCAACTCCTCCATAAATTAAAATTAAAAAACATGCGATGAAGATCGGGCAGCTCCTCTTGTGATGTCTCTATTTTTTCGCTACCTTAAGTGCATCAAAAACAATAAAACTTGAAAGCCCATGCAAGCGCCTTGGTTAAAATCCCTGATTTTTTGGACAATTCTGATTGTGGTGATTTTTTCAATTTTTCAATGCACACAAAAATCTGAAAGCAATAAAACTGCTGCTGCGCTCATGTATGAACGTCTGTATCAATGCAGTCGAGATCTGAAAGTACAGCAACAAGCAACATTAAGACAAATTCAAAACCAAGTGAAAGCAGACCTGACCCAGCAAAAGATGCTGAAATTAATTAATTTATGTCGCAAAACTAACCCTCTACAAACACGCGAAGATTATATAAAAGCGATTCAGTCACTTTAAAGTGCTATAAAACTGGCTAGGCGCTTATTTTTAAAGCAATTAATCTGCTTTTTAACGCTTTTTTTCAATTCCAGCTTGACCAAAAACATATACCCACATAGAATGCGTATCAGATTCTCCCATAGCTCAGTCGGTAGAGCGACGGACTGTTAATCCGCAGGTCCCTGGTTCGAGCCCAGGTGGGAGAGCCAAATTTATTAAAAAACCCACGCAGTATGACGTGGGTTTTTTTATTCCTGCTGTTTATTTGGGTCTAACGGCACCGCATCATCTATGTTTGAATCCAGTCAATTGACTTTCTTGCTTATTGGCAGCTTGGCAAGCCTTGCCCTGTTTATCTTAATTTTTAAGCCATTATTTTTTCCAAAGAAAAGTTTTTATTCCAAACCGATTATGACGGCTTTTGAACGCAGAATGTTTATGCGTTTAAAACAGGCTTTTCCTGAGCATCACATCTTGGCGCAAGTGGCATTTAGCGCATTAATTACTAACAGCCACTATAAAATTCGTGCGCTGTTTAATCGTAAAGTGACTGATTTTGTAATCTTAAATGCAGACATGCAAGTCATTGCAATTATAGAGTTAGATGATCCTTCACATATTGGCAAAGAACAAGAAGACGCAGAACGAGACGCAATGTTTCACGAGGCGGGTTATCGCGTTGTCCGATACACCGAAATTCCGAGTATCAGACAATTGCAATCAGATTTGAGCTGAAATCATCAACTCGATATTAAGGTGTAGCTTCTGAAGCGGCTTGTATCTGACTAGCCTGCTTCGCTTGTTGTTCTGCAGCTTCACGCGCTTCAATACGCGCAATAATTTCTGCCTGTTGTTGTTTATATTTTTCCTGATTTTTAGCATCACTATTAACTGCTAAAAATGCCATGCTAACCAAGAAAATAGGAATCAACAAACCTAAGCTTGCCAAGAAAATCATCTTTTTTAGGCTTGGCTTTTTTGCAGGTGCTTGCTGTTCAGACTGTGACATCATCTATTCCTAATTCAAACTTCTAAATGAAGCTCAATATATCAGAATAATGCTGATTGTGCTTTGTGCATAAGTATGCACGTTCTAATGCTCAGTTTAATTTTTAACAGCAAAAATTGATCAGCCATCGAATAAAAAAGCACCTGCCCCACACTACCATCAGATGCTTTACTCAGTTTTTTTTGCATAGAAATATTTACATTAAAGCCAATACGATTCCTGAAAAAATAATCAGCCCTACCCAACGGTTATGACGAAATGCCCAAAAACATCGTTGCGGGTCTTTATCTTTGGTTTTACGCCATTGATATATAAAGTCTGCCACTACCACCAATAATGCCGCCAAACCAAATGGAATCAGTATATTTTCCAACCACAATGCCGTACCAATTAAAAGTACACTGCCTGCTTGCAACAATGAAATAATTTGAATGTCGTAGCGACCAAATAAAATTGCAGTCGATTTCACCCCAATTTTTAAATCATATTCACGGTCTGTAATTGCGTATTGAGTGTCATACGCCACAGTCCATGCCAAATTTCCAAAATACAATAACCAGCAAGTGAGATCAGGCGTTGCGCCAACAGCGGTATAAGCCATGGGGATAGACCATGAAAATGCCGCTCCTAAGAACACTTGGGGCAAATGAGTGTAGCGTTTCATAAACGGATAAATAAACGCTAAAAACAATGCCCCAAAAGACCAATAAAACGTTTCAATCGGTAAGAACAACAACATGGCTGCGCTAAGTGCAACCAAACCTAAGAATACATAAATGGCTTCTTTGGCACTAATCACACCCGTGGCTAAAGGACGTGTTTTGGTACGTTCTACATGACCATCTACCTTACGGTCAGCAAAGTCATTGATGGCACAACCTGCGGCGCGCATAAAAATTGTGCCTAGAATCATAGGGATTAATATCCCGATAGATGGCATACCCTGATTGGCAATCCACAAAGCCCACATCGTTGGCCAAAACACCAGTTCTGTGCCAATTGGTTTATCGAAACGACACAAATAATAATATGCTTCTAAACGCTCACGCCACGTGATCTGCTGTGCCAATGCCATACCAATCTCGTATCTTAATGTTGTTGAATAAATTGCTCAAAACACGGTAAAAAAGTTTCTTGCACAATAAATTTACAGCCATGCCAAGTATAGCAACTCTGCCGTGTCCAGCCTTCATCAAGCAAAACCACACGCCTTTGACATAGCGGATTGGTGCGCTGAAACAAAAACCAGCCAATCGGTTTATTGCCAATGTGCTGAAATAAACGGGCTTTGCTTTGTAAACTTAGAATCGGAAAAATACTTTTGGCTTYGACCCATGGCTGTTCATCACAACCATATAAATAGCTTTCACGCACCCATGAGGTGTGCCAATGTGGCATTTGCATCCACTGGGCATCTTGTAAATTTAAACGCTGAAAAGATTGTTGCAGCGGTTCAACTTCAAATTGTCCACCTGCGAGCTGAGTCAATTGTTGGGTCAAAGAACCTGCTGCATATAGCCATGTTTTTAATTCAGAAGGCAGATTTGCCTGCTTGGGAAAAATAGGCTGTGTTCGCATGTTCCGCCACCTTAACAAGATAGCCTAGTGTAGCCCAAATTTAGGCAAAGTTTTGTGACCGATGGCGCAATTCCCTGCAATTATCCACAATAAATTAAGCGATTTGTTATATTTTGATAAAATCCATGCCAACTTAAAACTATGATTGAGCAATCTAAAACAAAAAACCCGCCGAAGCGGGTTTTTCAAATTTGAAATTTTCGAGTATTACAAGCTGTAGTACATATCAAATTCAACTGGGTGAGTAGTCGTGTTCAAACGACGTACATCTTCAGTTTTCAATTCAATATAAGCATCAAGCATGTCTTTGGTGAATACACCACCTTTTAATAAATAGTCGTGATCTTCTTTCAAAGCATCAAGCGCCATTTCTAGGTTGTGTGCCACAGTTGGGATTTTTGCTTCTTCTTCAGGCGGAAGGTCATACAAGTTCTTGTCTGCTGCTTCACCTGGGTGAATCTTGTTTTGAATACCGTCAAGACCCGCCATCAACAAAGCTGCGAAACCTAGGTACGGGTTCATCATTGGATCAGGGAAACGTGCTTCAATACGTTTGCCTTTCGGGCTAGAAACATAAGGAATACGAATAGATGCAGAACGGTTACGCGCAGAGTAAGCCAACATAATTGGTGCTTCAAAGTGCGGTACTAAACGCTTGTACGAGTTTGTAGATGGATTCGTGATCGCATTCAATGAACGGGCATGCTTGATGATACCGCCAATGAAGTACAGTGCCATTTCAGACAGACCAGCGTATTCATCACCCGCAAACAGGTTTTTACCATCTTTAGAGATGGACATGTGTACATGCATGCCTGAACCGTTGTCACCTACCATTGGTTTAGGCATAAACGTTGCAGTTTTTGCATATTGGTGCGCAACGTTCCAAACCGCATATTTGAACTGTTGTACTTCGTCAGCTTTACGAACCATGGTGTTGAAGCTCACACCAATTTCTAACTGGCAAGATGCAACTTCGTGGTGATGTACTTCTACACGACCTGGGCCCATGATCTCTTCGATTTTTGCACACATATCTGCACGCATATCATGGTGAGAATCAACTGGAGGAACCGGGAAGTAACCGCCTTTAACGCGTGGACGGTGGCCAGAGTTACCAGACTCGTAGTCTTTACCTGTAGACCAAGCCGCTTCTTCAGCGATTAAGGTGTGGCGTGCGCCAGACATGTCGATGTCCCATTTCACTTCGTCAAATACGAAGAATTCTGGTTCTGGACCAAAGAATGCAGTATCACCAATACCTGTAGATTTTAGGTATTCTTCTGCACGGCGAGCGATAGAACGTGGGTCACGGTCATAACCTTGACCAGTTGAAGGTTCAATGACATCACAAGTCACAACAACTGTAGGCTCGGCGAAGAACGGGTCGATGAAACCTGTTTCAGCATCTGGGCGTAAAATCATGTCTGACGCTTCAATACCTTTCCAGCCAGAGATTGAAGAACCATCGAACATTTTACCGTCTTCAAATGTATCTTCATCAATAGTGTCTGCTGGGTAAGTCACGTGTTGCTCTTTACCTTTAGTGTCTGTAAAACGGAAGTCTACCCATTTTGCGCCACTTTCTTGGATGAGTTGAAGGACCTTGTTCGCCATGCTCAATTTGCTCCGATGTTTTTTTGTTGCACTTACGAAGTGCGTGTTAGTAGTTGGCAGTTATTAAGCAATTAGCGTACCAACTTTCAAAAGCAAAGATAAAACTATGAATTCTGCATGAGAATACGTCATTTTAAAAATTACTTTGTCGTTATTATACTGTCAGAAATACGATTTGCACCATATTCAAACATTGTTGATGTGATTAGATTTAAAAATGCAAAACATAGCACCATTTTAGTGCATCAATGTTTTATTTCTGTTGAATTTTAGATCAGAATTAGCTCAAACCATATCTAGGCAGACATTTTGTTGCGCCATGCTTGCATTGAGCAAGGCAAACTATCCAACAATATTAAACAACACTTTATTTTTTAATGAGAAAAAATAATTAAATCGCTTAACAATTCTAAATCTGCATTCTTTTTGAGCAAATAGATTGAAAGGACACATTACTGCAAATTTGTTTTTCTTACAAAACGCTGCAATCAAACCACCGATTTGAGTCGCAATATCATGCGGCAGGATGCTACTTTTAGCGCATTTTTTATGCTGTCTTAAGTGTGAAGCTAAAATATAACTGCTGAATGACCTAGTTTAATCCATTGATTATTTCTTTCAGAACGAACCTGAATAATGCACCACAAGCTTTGAAATGGCGAATTCGCTAATAAGCTTTAACAGTGATTATCATATAAATAGTCCGCAGAAAATACTTATTATTTGCTATGATGAACAGTGCTTCCTTATTCCATTTTCTTTTCGATAAGAAAATAAAGCCCTTTCTCATTATAGGCGCAGGAATAAAGCAAATTATCTCAGACTCTTTAGCACTTAAAGTGTTCAATTTTCAATAGGTTAGCTCATGCTTTTAATGATCGATAATTATGACTCTTTTACCTACAACATCGTCCAGTATTTTGGCGAGTTAAATCAGGAAGTAAAAGTCGTTCGTAATGATGCCGTGACATTAGAAGATATTGAGCGATGGCAACCCAAGTATTTGGTGATTGGCCCAGGCCCTTGTTCTCCATCTGAAGCAGGGATTTCTATTCCTGCCATTCAGCATTTCGCAGGCAAAATTCCGTTACTGGGCGTGTGTTTAGGACACCAAAGTATCGGACAAGCCTTTGGTGGAAACATTGTGCGCGCTAAAACCGTGATGCRTGGTCGTTTATCGGATATGTACCACAGCAACACAGGTATTTTTAGCAATCTGCCTTCACCATTTTCTGCAACCCGTTACCACTCTTTGGTGATTGATCAAGCAACCTTGCCAGATTGTCTGGAAGTGACATGCTGGACCAAAGAAGCAGATGGTTCGATGGAAGAAATTATGGGCGTGAAGCACAAAACTTTGCCTGTTGAAGGCGTGCAATTTCACCCCGAATCGATCCTGAGCCAACACGGTCATCAAATCTTTAAAAACTTTTTGGAAATTTACGCATAATGAGCGAGTCAAATCACATGAATATTCAACAAGCACTCAACCATATTACAAAACAAATTCACCTGACTCAGCCTCAAATGGAAGATGTGATGCGCGCGATTATGTCGGGCGAAGCAACAGACGCTCAAATTGGTGCATTGATGATGGGCTTACGCTTAAAAGGCGAAAGCATTGATGAAATTACTGCAGCTGCACGTGTAATGCGTGAATTTGCCATTAAAATTGATGTGAGCGATATTCCGCACCTTGTGGATATTGTAGGTACAGGCGGCGATGGTCAAAACCTATTTAACGTTTCTACCGCCTCTGCTTTTGTGATTGCAGCTGCAGGTGCAACCATTGCCAAACACGGTAACCGTGGGGTTTCAACTAAATCGGGTTCATCGGACTTGCTAGAGCAAGCAGGCATTAATCTTGATTTAAATATGCAACAAACTGAACGCTGTATTCGTGAAATTGGCTTAGGTTTCTTGTTTGCACCGAATCATCATCAAGCCATGAAATATGCGGTTGCACCACGTAAAGAGTTGGGTATTCGCAGTATTTTCAACTTACTGGGGCCATTAACCAACCCGGCAGGTGTAAAGCGTTTTGTCATTGGTGTATTTAGCGATGAATTGTGCCGCCCTATTGCAGAAGTGATGAAACTGCTGGGTGCTGAGCATGTCATGGTGGTGCATTCAAAAGATGGTTTAGACGAAATTAGCCTTGCTTCAAGCACTCATGTTGCAGAGCTCAAAAATGGTGAGATTACTGAATGGGAACTTACTCCTGAAAGCGTGGGAATTGAATCTCAAACTTTAACAGGACTGACTGTAGACAACTCGGCTGAAAGTTTAAATCTTATTAAAGATGCTTTAGGCAAAAACAAATCCGACAAAGGCGAAAAAGCGGCCAACATGATTGCACTCAATGCGGGCGCGGGTATTTATGTTTCTGGTCTTACCAGAAGCTACAAACAAGGTGTCGCTTTGGCACATGACATTATTTATGGTGGACAAGCTTTGGAAAAAATGGGCGTGTTATCTGAATTTACCAAAACGCTCAAACAGTACGAAGCATAAAACAAAACAGGAAGGTGCATCATAGTGGATATTCGCAATACCATTTTAGGTAAAATTGTAGAACGTAAAAAAGAAGAGTTTGCAGAGCGTTTAAAACAACGCAGTTATGCAGACTTAGAACAATTGGCACGTGCAGCGACACCTACACGTGGCTTTGCGCAAGCCTTGGATAACAAACGCCCAGCGGTAATTGCGGAAATTAAAAAAGCATCGCCGTCTAAGGGCATCATTCGAGAAAACTTTGACCCTGCCGAAATTGCACAGCAATATGAAGCAGCAGGTGCAGCCTGTTTATCTGTACTGACTGATGTCGATTTCTTTCAGGGTGCAGATGAAAATATTCAGATTGCCCGATCACATTGTAACTTGCCTGCACTGCGTAAAGATTTCTTGATTGATCCATATGGTGTAGTGGAAGCACGTGCTTTACACGCAGACTGTGTGTTATTGATTGTGTCTTGCTTATCTGACCAACAATTAGAAGAAATGTCTGAAACGGCTTTTGAACATCACTTAGATGTGTTGGTTGAAGTGCATGATGAAAATGAATTGGAACGTGCTTTAAATCTTTCAGAGCGTTGTATTTTAGGCGTTAATAACCGAAATTTAAAAACCTTTGAAGTTGATTTAAACACCTCATTGCGTTTAAAAAAACTGTTGCCGCCCGCTCGTTTATTGGTCACTGAAAGTGGTATCGCCACACCAGAAGACGTCCGCATGATGCAAAACCATGATATTCACAGTTTCTTGGTCGGTGAAAGTTTTATGAAACAAGCACGTCCTGACCATGCTTTCCGTGATTTATTTGGGCCTATTGATGCTTAAAATCGATCTAGCCAAGCGATATGAAAATCGCTTGGTTATGCTTCATTTTTATTTACTTTGTCCTGTTAAAACATAGATTTCTGTTAAACCTTTACGATCAAACAACTCGTTCTGTTTAGTTGATGAAACTAGTAAACTATCAATTTCACCTTTAGGTTCATCCCATAAAGGATGATTAAATAATCTTTGCAAACAAGCTTTAATTCTTTCTTTTTGGTCACTCGTCATGAGATCGCGATACAATAGCTTTTTGCGCTCATCATGCGTCATAAAATTAAAAGCCATACCTAAAATACTTTCTAAATAAGGTGACCAGGTTGATACAGCACCTTTATGCCAAATACGGCGTGATTTGAGCTCAAGATCAGTTAACTCTTTCCCTCTGATATTTTGTACCCAACTATTCAAATAACCATGTTGCACTAGCAATTGTGCAAGTTCTTTAAAATTTTCAAGCTCTGTATCTCTATAATCATTGACCGCTTTAAAATTTGCAGAAGATGGCTCCAAATATAGGGTATTGCTAAAAATTGTTTTTTTGAGCAAATCAATCGACAAAGGATATGCCGCATCCTTAGATGCTTCCGCAATAAAAGGTCTTAATGCAGAAAGTTCAATTGCGTTATCCATAATTGCACTTTTAAGCATTTCCTTCGCATCTTTTTTATTCTGTTGTTTTTCAGCCACTAAAAACTTAATGAAATTCTCTTCTGAATGCTGCCCGACCGCTTTTTTCGCCGTAAATTCATCTAGCATCTCTTTATAAATAACAGATAAACGATCTAACAATGTAGAGGTATAAAATGGAATTTGTTTGTGCTTTGAATGTGCTTCTAAATTAGTGATCATCAAGTCATCAAACAATTTTTTAGCTTTTTCTGTATCATCAGGCGATACATAAACCTTAATATCTACTTCTGTATTGTTATTGAGGACTTGTGCTGCCAGTTTATGCTGACCATCAAACAATTTAAATTTACGATCAATTAAACGCGCAATAGATGGTGCTAATTGTGGATGAAATTTAAGATGATTTCTCAGAGAAATTAATCTCTTATAATCAATAACTCTCGGTTGCAAACCTTCTTGATCATCATTTTCAAGCCATTTGACCGGGATTCTACCGTAGAAGTATTCAACTTCTAAAATATTATCAAACAATAAATAAAATTCTTTTTTATCGACACCATCATCAATAACAATAGAATGATCTTTTTTCGTAAAAATAAGGGACTTTTGTTCAATATCTTTTAGCTTAAAAATATCTTGCAACTTTATTTTATTCTTTTTTTCAATAAACAATTGCTCAAGTTTAAGATTATCTCTAACTTCATATAAAGACTGATCAGACTTTCTTCGATTATATATTTTTTTAACAATACGGATATTGGCTAAATCAGTATCTCCCTGTTTCGCATAAGGTAAAATGTGATCGTACTCTATCTCATCATTGTTTAAATCGATAATTTCCCCAGAAATAAAACAACTCAAGGAACCATTTTGATTACGTTGTTGTTCTTGGACTAACTTTTTATCTTGCTCAGAAATTTGTCGTTTCATAGATTCCCTCAATCAAAAATAAATTTTGTAAAAATAAAAGCCAAAATCATATAGTATAAATCATCATTTCTATTTTTGTTTGATTATGAGTAAACACGACTCCTCTCTTTCTAAAGAACAGTACAATTTACTAAAATCTTTTAAAAAGCAAATCACTCAGCCTCACACTTCAAGTATTGCCAAGCCGTCTGAACCCAAAGTTCAGACGCCTGAGCAACAACAGGAAGATGATCTCGCTTTGTTTCGTCAGCAAATGCAAGGCGTTCAAAAAATGGATGCAGGCAATATTGCAAAAATCGAAAACACTGCCAAGAAAAAACCCGATGCCCAAACGCTGGCCAAACGTGCAGCTGCTATAGGACCTATGCAAACCGATGACACATTTCTGTCAGATACTCAAGCCATGCTTAACCCTGTAGGTAGCCAAGCTTCGCTGAGCTATCGTATTGCAACTTTGCAACATAAAGTCTTTGAAGATTTAAAAGCAGGCAACTTACGTTGGTTTGAAGCTGTGGATTTACATGGCTGTACCGTAGAAGAAGCGCGGGTAGCGGTGTTGCAAATCATTCAAATGGCCAAAGATGAAAACCAGAACGTGATTAAAATTGTACATGGTAAAGGCCCTAAAGCCATTTTAAAAACCTATGTGAATGGTTGGCTGCGTCAGCATCGAGATGTTTTGGCTTTTGTCAGTGCGCCTGAAAAACAAGGTGGTACAGGTGCTGTTTTAGTGTTGCTTAAACGCAGTGAAAAGAACCCAAAGTTTAAACAGTAATCGGATTCATCTTTTAAACAGGGCATTGTAATAGTTTTCTGTTACAATGCAGTCCTTGTTCAATATCAGTGTAAGTGAACACGTCTTATGTCTATGCAGCAATCCTACGCAAACATCCTAACCGCCGTTGGTGAAGATCTTAATCGTCCAGGTCTAAAAGATACGCCGATGCGTGCTGCTAAAGCTTTTTCGTATTTAACTTCAGGTTATAGCCAAACTTTAGCCGAAGTCACCAATAATGCAGTGTTTCCATCCGACAACCGTGAAATGGTGTTGGTTAAAAATATTGAGTTCTACTCACTATGTGAGCACCATTTATTGCCATTTTATGGTCGTGTGCATATTGCCTACTTACCAGAAGGCAATGTATTGGGCTTGTCTAAATTTGCCCGCATTACCGAAATGTTTGCTCGTCGTTTGCAAATTCAGGAAAACCTGACTCAGCAAATTGCAGAAGCCGTGGCTGAAGTAACTAAAGCACGCGGTGTTGCTGTGGTGATTGATTCAGCCCACATGTGCATGATGATGCGTGGTGTAGGCAAACAGGAATCGACCACACGTACCGTGTCTTTTGTAGGTGACTTTAAAACCGATAAAGAAGCCCGTCGTGAGTTTTTAAGTGCGGTGCCTGAAAGTTTTTAAATTGTGGCTAAGTTCCACAATCAAACAAAAAAATCCCGAAATTTATGTTCGGGATTTTTTTGATTTTAGATTAATACATCTTCATATTTAGCCCATATAAACATTATTACGACCATTATTTTTTGCAACGTATAATGCTTTATCTACAGAATCCAAGAAGCGTTGATAGTCTGGATGACCATCATATTCAAATACGCCTATACTGACGGTAAAATTAAAACTTGCACCTGTTGAGGTATTTACCGTTCTTTCAGCAATTCGTCTGCGAATATTTTCTGCAACTTTTACAGCCCGCTCTACATTGGTATCGACCTGTAACAATAAAAATTCTTCTCCACCAATACGGAAGGCATAGTCACTACCTTTGGTATATTGCAAAATTGAGTCTGCTAAAAACTGCAGTGCTTCATCCCCTGCCGCGTGTCCATAACGATCATTAATATATTTAAAATGGTCAGCATCAATTGCAAGAATGGTCAGCCGTGTTTTATGTTTACGGGCAAAATTAATTTCACGCGCCACAATTGTACTTAAATAACGACGGTTAAGCAGTTGGGTTAAGGCATCATTGCCCGAACTGATATATTCAGACACCTGAAAAATCTGATCAATTAAGTACAAAATCTCACGATTCTTAGCACGAATCAGTTGAATCATTTCCACAACCTGAGCCTGATTTTCACAGCTTTTAATTTGTTGAATCAGCTCATCGACCTGATAAATACGTTCTGTAATCGTACCGACCTGTTCTGTATTAGAAAAAGCATAAGCCGCTTTATGAATAAACCACAAACCAAATTCAGTTTTAGATAATATAGGCTGTTGTAAATTATGATTATCTGAGACGACTTGAAACATCAACTCATTTTCCCAATCCAGCAAAGTCCCGCGTTGTCGGTCTTTTTGTACAGCAACATCTTGCATGGCTGAAAATAAGCGATAGGTGTGTTTCATATCATTATGAACTTCGACCTTCATTTCATAAGATCGACACATAATTTCTGTGGCAAAACACAGAATTTGGCATAAATAATTAATTTGATTGAGATTGGTATAAGCTTCTTGCGCTAAAAAAACAAATGCTTTTTTAATAATAATACGCACACCACGAATAATCAGCCAATATGGAATTTGTACACGTGCATGCACATCGCCTACTTTAAATTGTTTTTCTACAATTTCTAAATAATTTTGCTTGAATGGTACTTCAAAGCTTGAGACTAACCATTGATGCAACGAGTTCTTTAAACGATTTTGTACCATTTCAACCGAAAGGAACTCTAAGGCTTGTTCTTCTAGCATCATTTGTTTGTAGAATTCGAGTACAAATGCATCTGCATGGCGTTGAACAAACTGAAATGTAGCTTCTAAATCAGCTTGGCTATACTGCTCGCAAATTATTTTCCACTGATCTGCGAGTTCGCGCATACATTCTTGAGACATTCCAACAACCATCCAACCACTGCCTAAACGCTCAAATTCTAACGAATTTAAGAAATAATACAATTGAAATTTATTTTTTTGTTATATAAATCAAATTTTTATAAATATTTTAAAAAAAATAAACATAGCCTAAACTAGTCTTATTCCAATCTTGTTTATACTGTTGTTGATATTCCCAACCTAATCGCAATACATGCTGGAGGTTGAGTACATATTGCAACTGGCTGTTCAGCTTAAATTGCCATTGATGACGATCTTCCCAATAAGGTAATTCAAGCTGAACTAAACTATTCACTCGCACAGACCAAATATTTTGACAACCCAGTGTTGGGCCAACTCCAACACGCCAACCTTTGTCTAAAGCCTTACCCGCTTGCACATGATTTTGAATTTGCGCATAACACAACTGCTCACGCGCTTGATTAGCCACGCTATAACCAAACTGTGTTTTTAAACTCAAAACACCATGTTGTTCCGTTTCACTAAAAGCCCCATGCGAATTTAAGGCTTCTTGCTGCCAACCCAAATTAAAGCCCCAACTTAGTGTTGTTTTAAATGCGGTCACCGGGTTATAAGAATTCACTGAAAGTAAATCTAACTGATTCAGTTTTAAGCGATCTTCACGATATTGCACCGAAGCTTCTAAAAAGTTGAGCTGTGTGCCTGTACGAAAACCACCTTGTGGATCAAGTAAATCATGGTAAGCCTGTCGATGACTCAACTCAAAAAATGGCTTGCCTTGAACTTCTCCAGTACGTACAGCAAAGTTACGTGAATGATGCCCCTGCACAGGATCAACCTGAGGGCGTGCGACATCCTGACGTTGTTTTTCTAAATTGATCTGACTTCTTGAACTTAAAATTTGTCTAAGTCGCGGTTGTGCAGCTTTGGCTTCAATTTTGCGTCCAATCAGCTTCAGATACAAATCGTCATAGGCCATTTCCAGAATTTTAGCTTGATCGCTTTGGCTGTGATTTTGCAAAATTGCCGCCACATTTTCAGGTTCTGCTTCGGCCACTTGATGGGCAGTTTTTGCCAACGCTGTACCATGTTGTCTGGCTTGCGCCAATAACTGAGTTTCCAAAGCAGGACGATACACTACATCGGCCACTAAATTTTCCTGCTCTACGACTTTTAGTGTTTCAATTGGAATAGATGCGACTTTAAACTGCTGCTGTAAATTGAGTTCAGGGCGCACCAAATCCATTAAACCCAATAAGCGATAGGCACAGTTGTCACTAATAAAATAATACGGAAATTGCACATGCTTCATTTCCCAAATGTGCTGCACTAAAAATGTGGTTTCTTGTTCATTCAGTGCCAGTTCATATTCCCATAAATCACGGCTTTCTAAATCGCCATATTCTTTTACTTTGCGGTAATACGGCATCAGTGAGTATTCACCTGGGTACTGCCCTGTAAGCCCTTTCCACGCATAAGACCAACCTTCACTCCCAGTTACGGTGGCCGCATAATTGACCGCATAGGAAATTAAGTCCAATTGTTTTTGGTCTTTCGGGTCTAAGCGCAATAAAGTATGCCCAAACATAGAACTTGGATTGCCCATAAAGTCTGTGGCGTAAATTAGCACCGCTTTATAAGGTTTAATTTGTCCAATCCATTCATCCAGTTCAGGACATTTCACCTGTGCCAAATCTTGTTGAGGAATTTGTAATTGTTCAACCAACCAGCGACTACGTGCAGGAAATTTGCAATGCACCGATTGATTGGCAGGTACTTTTTCAAATAATGCCTGAACATTGCGAAGTAACTCTTGGTCTAAATTGCTTCCACCTTGTTCCGACACAAAATAGCCTGCATATTGCACTTCACTTTTGCCTTGCTGTGCATACATTAAACGCTGCCAAGTCACCTGTTCTGCCAAGTGTAAGTCTTTGGCTTTTTGCACATAATGTGCTGCAGATATTGCAAATTTATTTGTATTTTGTGGTGCAGAAGTCACTGAAAGTGGCTGAATCTGTGTTGGAGATGTTTCGGGAGATAACGCAAAAATCGTAGGAGATAAAAAAACTAAACTACTTAAAATAATGGATTTCATGGACATTTTATAAATTTTATATACATATTCAGGCTTAAATGTATTCTTGTGCTATAAAAAAGCCCTGCGAATAATGCAGGGCTTTTATTCAAACTTAAACGTATGCTTTTAATACATCATCATTTGCCATCACGTTCTGTAAAGATGCCAATACTTCTAAAGAAGTCTGGTTTTCTGCAGAATAAATAGATGCAAAGTTTTGCTTAGAAACCGCAAAGAAATGTGCTTTATCTTCCGCTTTAATGCTTAACAATTCAGCCAATACATTTAAGCTTTCGCCTTCACCAACTGCCATGTCGCGTGCCAATGTTTCAGCATTTTCATTGGTAAATGTCACAATTTGTGCAGTTACTGTACCTGTACCGCTACAACCTAAAGTACCAAATGTGATACCAAACAATTGGTTCGCAAAAATACCATTGGTGGTGGCTGCTAAAATTTTTGCAACTTTGCCAGACTGACCTGCCCAAACTTGAGAACCGATACCACAACCTGCATCACGGTCTGCAAATGCTGCTGTAGAACCCACTGCCAAGACAGCAGCCAATGCTAATTTTTTAATCATCGCCTTACTCCAGAGATTTATTATTCGAAAAATTATGCTTCGAATCATTATTATTGCTTTGTGTAACATTTATTACACCGCTTTAAGATAGCGAGATGTAGCTGAGAACGCAAAACATTTAAACCAAAGTCATGCATTATTTTTGTGCATTTTTGTAGCGATCATTGATTTTATCTTCAAATTTGGATTTAAGTTTAAAGATAGATTCTCTATGTTCGAGGTCGTATTTAGATTTAGTACTGCTGATTTTCAGTTTTCAGTTTCCACTGACCTTGGGAATCGCGATAACCCAAAATTTTCATGACCAAAACCAGACTCAGTAACAGCAATAAATACCAAGAACCGAGTTTGCCCCAGCCGATCATGTGCCATGCATCGACCTGACTTGGATACAACCATATTTGATAAAAGGTGCTAATATTTTCTGCCACCCAAATAATAAAAGCCAAAAGCAGCAATACAGGCAACATCGGCAGTTGTAATTGAAACCGTTGTAATTGAAAACGAATTTTGGTTTTCCAGAAAATCACAACGCTCCACGCAAACAAGCCATAACGAATATCGGGGATAAAAAACTTGCTCATGAAGTTGATGTACGACAACACTGCCAAGGTCATCATATTGCCAAAAGTCGGCAAATTCCGTAAAGATACCTGATACAAACGCAAAGAACGTGCAAAGAAACTGCCAACTGCAGAATACATAAAGCCTGCAAATAGCGGTACAGTCATAATTTTAAAGACAGCAGGTTGAGGATATTGCCAAGATGCAATTTGTGGATGGGTTAAAAAAATTTCCATAATCATCGCCAAAATGTGAAACAAGGCAATGACTTTTGCTTCTGCCCAAGATTCTAGTTTTAAATATAAAAGACAAACTTGAATGATTAAGGCATAGAATAATAAATAGTCGTAACGGAAAAATCCGAAATATTCCTGGCTACCCATTGATGCAGTGAGTGCAAATGCAATCAGCAATAAAATTCCAAATAAGGCAGCCGAAGCTGCCTTAGTCGAAAACTCAAGTCCTGACTTTAACCATGTTATCCACATGATCTGACAACCTGACCGAAGCTGAAATTACTCTGATACATCTAAAAATGATCCATCTATATCATTACGTGATTATAGATATTTGGCACTGTATTCATGAACCGTGTCGATAAATACTTTAGGACGTTCAGGATCTACCCATTGGGTAATGCCGTGACCTAAGTTGGCCACATAACCTGTTTTTTCACCATTGGCATAGGCATCATCTAGCATCGCACGTGTCGCTTTGGCAATTGCTTCAGGTGAACCATATAAAGTCGCTGGATCTAAATTACCTTGCAATGCGGCACGACCATTCACCGTTTGACGTGCGACATTTAACGGTGTGGTCCAGTCTAGACCAAAAGCATCTGCACCTGTTGCAATCATTGGCTCAAGCCATTGACCGCCACCTTTGGTAAATAAAATAACAGGGATTTTACGTCCATCTTTTTCACGTTGCAGACCCGAGACAATTTTCTGCATATAGTTTAGTGAAAATTCATGATATTCACGATGGGCCAGTGCACCGCCCCAACTGTCAAAAATTTGCACTGCCTGTGCACCTGCATCAATTTGTGCATTTAAGTATACGGTCACTGCATCGGCCAAACAGTCTAATAGTGCATGTAAAACTTCAGGCTGTGCGTACATCATGTTTTTGGTGAAACGGAAATCTTTGCTTGAACCACCTTCGACCATATACGTTGCCAAAGTCCACGGACTGCCTGAAAAACCAATCAAAGGCACTTGTCCACCCAAAGCAGAACGAATGGTCGACACCGCATTCATGACGTAGTCTAGGTCTGACTTGGCGTTAAATTTTGGTAAATTGGCAACGTCTTGCTCAGTACGCACCGTTTTATGAAACTTTGGCCCTTCGCCTGCTTCAAAATACAGACCTAAGCCTAGTGCATCGGGCACAGTTAAAATATCTGAAAATAAAATAGCGGCATCTAATTCGTAACGACGCAAAGGCTGTAAAGTCACTTCACAGGCAAATTCGGTATTTTTGCATAGAGAAAGAAAATCCCCTGCCTGCGCACGTGTTGCACGATATTCTGGTAAATAACGTCCTGCTTGACGCATCATCCATACGGGCGTGCAATCTACTGGTTCACGTAATAAGGCACGAAGAAAACGATCATTTTTTAAGGTCGTCATTTACTTTCCCAACTCATTTTCAATCTTGCAGCCATCATATCAAAAAGGTTGAGGTTTTAATAACTTCATTTCTGGCTTGCCTTTTCTGCTTATATTTATGTGAACACATCACAGAAACAAAAGTCGCGGTAAAAAAGGAATTATCTTGCATATTTACACAAATCAACTACTGCATCTCCTTAGTTTTTCTGTAATACTGCACTAGTTTTTATCTATGTAAATAAACAATTCTCAAGGTTGAATTACATGTTGGTTCGCACAATACTCGCAATGAGTTTAAGTTGCATTTTTGCAGGAACTACTTTTGCTGCATCTACTGCTGAACAACCGTTAAATCCACAAGTGATTAACAATAACGCTATTGAAGATCCGATTGATCCTTTAGCGACTGAAGCATCAGCTGCACAAAATAATCTAAACGCAACAAACACTGCCATTACGCAACAAGAACAAAATGATTTAAATAAGGCTTCAAAAACCTTAGATGATCTGCACAAAACTGAAGATACCACTGCCGATGTAGGCACTGCACCAACAACAAGTTCAGCAAGCCAGGCTGCTACATCCAACACAGCAGCACCAAAAGCTTCATGGACTTTGGATGGCTTAAATAATGCCACTTGGTATGAAAATATTGGTAAAGGTCAGTTCCCAGTGTATGCACGTGCACACGTGATGCTGAACAATTCACACGCTTCTCCAGGTGCAATTGATGGTACCAGTGGCAAAAACACCCTAAAAGCGATTGCATCTTTCCAGCAAATGAATGGCATTAGTCCAACGGGTATTTTAACTAAAGAAACTTGGGATGCGCTGGTTGCACGTCAAGGTTCCCGCCCTGCATTTATAGAATACACGGTTACTGAAGCGGACTTAAAAGGTCCTTATGCGAAATCTATTCCGCATGACTACGCAGAACAAGCCAAAATGAAAGGCTTGTACTATACCCGTGTGAGTGAAATGTTGGGTGAAAAATTTCACATGGATGAAAATTTCTTAAAGAAATTAAATCCGAATGCGACATTTAACAAAGTGGGTGAAAAGTTATTGGTGACCAATGTTCGCAATGACTTGCCTGAAGACATTCACCTGATTGTGGCGCACAAAGGTGCAAAACAACTGTATTTGTTCAACAAACAAAACCAAATGGTCGGCTCATTCCCAGCAACCATTGGCAGTGCAGATACTCCATCGCCAACAGGTACTTATAAAGTGACAGGTGTTGCACCAAACCCATGGTACAGCTATTCACCAAGTAACTTTATTCAGGGCAAAAACTTAAAACCGCTGTCTTTACCACCAGGCCCTAACGGCCCTGTGGGGAATATCTGGATTGGTTTAAGTAAAAAATCATTCGGTATTCACGGCACACCAAACCCATCGACCATTTCAAAAACGGCGTCGCATGGTTGTATCCGTTTAACCAACTGGGATGCAAACGATTTAGGTCGTAAAGTACGTTCTGGCGTGACTGTAAAATTCCTTGAATAATCAGTGATCGCTTTAAACCGCAAAAGACCCACGTTTTTTTATGTGGGTTTTTTTATGCCTCGATAAAACCCAAAGATGTCTAGGGTCTGCAAATGTTGCAATTTTAGAATGGCACGTTGCAGTTCGCCTCTAGGTCGACTGCGGTGAAAAGATTAAGATGAGTTCAAGTTAAAAAAATGATAGGAGCATGATCATGAATGCTTATTTACACCGTAGTGAAGATCGTGGTCATGTAAAAATGGGTTGGTTAGACACCAAACACAGTTTCTCTTTTGGTAGTTGGTACAACCCGAAATACATGGGTGTTAGTGTCTTACGTGTCATTAACGATGACAGTATTGCTGCACATAATGGTTTTGGCACACACCCACACGACAACATGGAAATTTTGACCTGTGTTTTAAATGGTACGATTTCCCACCGTGACAGCATGGGCAATGAGCGTCATATCAGTGCAGGTGAATGGCAATTGATGAGCGCAGGTACAGGCGTTCAGCATAGCGAAATTAACAATGGTGATGAAGAAGTGCACATGTTGCAAATTTGGATTCAACCTAATGTACGCAATGCAGAACCGACTTACCAACAAATTCAGCGTGACCCAAATGCCGAACCGAACCAATGGCACCTGATTGTAGGCCCGAATGACAATGCACCAATGCATATACGCCAACAAGCAGAAGTGAAAACTGCAGTATTGCAAGCAGGAAAACAGCTAGATGTTGCAGCAACACAAGCTGTTAACTATGTGCATGTGATTCGTGGTGAAATCAGCATTGGTGAGCATACCGTAAAAGCAGGCGATGCCTTGTTATTTGCTGAAGATGCTGTGATTGAAGCCAAAGAAGACAGCCAGTTCATTTGGTTTGATTTACCAAAACAGTAAGTCCTGACTGTCACATCCTCATAATTAAGGTGTGTAAATTTTTTGAGCTACCCTCTTGCCCTCTACTACAGAGGGCTTTTTTATGGTTATGGTTGCTGTTTTCAGTTTTTAATCATAACTTTTAGTCACAATGGTGACCTTACACTGTTGTCTGTAAATACTGTGCGACTTGCTCCGCCACATCTCGAGCTGTTCGGGAAACGCCAATTAAAGTTGCCGATGCTGCACCAGTCCAATCACCATAACCGACCAACCACAAATTTTGCTGTTGTAGTGCTCGATTTTCTAACACATCGACTGTGCCGTGTGCATTGAACACACCCAAACTTTGCAAATGTGACACTGCTGCCTTAAAACCTGTACACCAAATAATGGCATCAATGTCCTGTTCACTTCCATCTGCCCAAACTGCAGTATGTTCAGTTAAATAGTCAAATGGCGGCAGGCCATGCAATACATTGCGTTGCCGTGCATCTTTGACACTTGGAATCATCACAATATCACCCAAACTGCCAATCGGTTGTTCAATGCTGCGACCTTCTTGCTGGGCTTTTAAGCGTTCCGTGGCACGTAAAAATAAAACCCGTCCATCTACATCATCGGCTAAAAAACTTGGGGGTTGCTGTGTAACCCAAAAGGTTTCAGCCACTTTAGACACTTCTGCCAAAATTTGTGCGCCAGAGTTACCACCACCGACAATCATCACTTTTTTTCCCTGAAAAGCTTCAGCATTGCGGTAATGGGCCGAATGAATTTGTGTACCTAAAAATCGTTCACGCCCTGCATAGGCTGGAATAAAAGGCTGACTCCATGTGCCTGTTGCACTCACGACCGCTTTGGCGCGCCAGCTTCGCTGTGCCGAACAAACGATTAAATCATTGCCTTCAGCTATGATGTTTTCGACCTGCACAGGACGCAACACAGAAAATTGATAGCGTTTTTCGTACGCTGTTAAATAGTCAATCACTTCTAATCGTTTCGGATATTCCTGTTCAGTTTTTGGCATTAACCAACCTGACAAAGAACTCCATGTATTGGGAGAGAATAGCTGCAAAGAATCCCACGCATGTTGCCACGCACCACCCGACTGCTCTTGATTATCCAAGATCAGAAAATTGATTTTTTGCCGTTTTAAAAAGTAAGCCGTGGCTAATCCTGCTTGTCCGCAACCAATAATAATTACATCGGCATCCATGGTTTGATTCAAAATGGCTCTCCTGCTCGCAATACGCACCCTGTTGCTATGTTTGATTCTAACCTTGTATGAATAAAGTCTGTGGACAATTCATCTATGAACTTTAATCGAATGGTTTAATCTATTTTTGATCTTAGCGCGGCTTTGTTGCACAAAGATTTGAAATGCAAAGCGCCCCTAATTGAGCCAAATTTAAGGCGTAACTTGGGTAAGTGGTCGACCTAATTCCGTAAATCTGTTAAGGACTGCTACACGTGCATGGATCTCATTCACTTGGCTATCAAAACTCCTTGCACTGAGTTTATCTCCTAATAATTTGATGCAATGCATCTTAGTTTCAACCAAACTTCGCCGATGATAGCCTGACCATTTTTTCCATAGTGTCCTGCCTAAACGTTTAATTGTTCGAAGTAATTCATTTCGCTCTAGCGAGCTACTCGGCTTTGTTGCACAAAGATTTGAAATGCAAAGCGCCCCTAATTGAGCCAAATTTAAGGCGTAACTTGGGTAAGTGGTCGACCTAATTCCGTAAATCTGTTAAGGACTGCTACACGTGCATGGATCTCATTCACTTGGCTATCAAAACTCCTTGCACTGAGTTTATCTCCTAATAATTTGATGCAATGCATCTTAGTTTCAACCAAACTTCGCCGATGATAGCCTGACCATTTTTTCCATAGTGTCCTGCCTAAACGTTTAATTGTTCGAAGTAATTCATTTCGCTCTAGCGAGCTACTCTTTGTATCTTTCCATGGTTTCGCATTTTTTCTAGGTGGAATCACCGCATGCGCTTGCCGATCTGCAATGACCTGACGGCATTGCTTGGTGTCATAAGCTCCATCGGTATAAACAGAGTTAATCCGCTCATCTTGTGGAATCTGATTAAGTAAATCACCAAGCACCTGTGAATCACTGACATTATTGGTTGTAAGCTGAACTGCTCGTATTTGCAGGGTTTTAGCATCTATACCAATATGAAGTTTACGCCATTGGCGACGATATTCAGGTCCATGTTTCTTGCGTTTCCATTCGCCCTCACCTAGAAACTTCATGCCTGTAGAGTCCATGAGTAGATGCAGCCCATCGCTACTTTTTTGGTAGCTGATTACAATATCAATATGCTTTTGTCTTCTACAAAGCGTGGTGTAATCTGGAGCTATCCAATTTAATCCGCAAAGTTTAATCAGACTTTGCACAAAGCCAGTGACCATACGTAAAGACAGACGGAATAAGGATTTAATCATTAAGCAGCATTGGATGGCTGCGTCGGAGTAGGTTTGATTTCGCCCTTGTTTGCCTTTTGATGGCGCATACCATTGCGTAGCAGGATCAAACCAAATGGCAATATTTCCGCGACTCATGAGTGCTCGGTTATATGCGGGCCAATTGGTTGWGCGGTAGATTTTGTGTGTAGGCTTCTTCATTTGAAAATTATATCGCTGAAAAACCCTTTACAGATAGGTTTGTGCAACAAAGCCTCTATTTACTAATGGAACTGAATTTACAGCATGTAAAATAGATATAACATGCTCAATAGTTCGTATAATGTGACTTATTAGACAGTTTACGTAGGGGCTATGTATGGATGCAGACTTTGGATATCAGATTAAAAGAGTTGTGAAATTAAGGGTTCACGAAAAACTGCAAATATAGGGCAAATCAGATTGTCTATACCCATAATTTAGAGCGCCCGAGCATCAGGAACTCACTGAAAGCAGACGTTTCTGAAAATAAACAAGGCACAGCGCTTGAAAATTTCGAGACATCAACGTTTTGCCAAAAGGCTAAAAATGCGTGCACTACTCATTTCGCATTTAAAGAGAGCATCGGTTATTAGGCAATAACGATGTGGCCAAAATTTGTCGACCACTACACTATCTCGTAAACGAGTTTGATAGACGTCAACTAGTACGTATTTTTAGTGTAAGGTCATATTAATGCACGATGCTAAACTCTGCTGTGAGCTAGGTAGGATGTATAAATACCATAAATATTTCAATGCTTTACTTTTTAAAGCTCAAGTGAGTTACTCAGTTCCGACTGTTGGTGGCAGATTTGGAATCTCGCGATTTGTCTTAAATGTCAGCCAAGCAAGTCTCTCGCTAATAAAGTGTTGACTATCCCTGACAAAGTAACAATTTCTTGCCATAATCAGACTTAAGCACTTTACTTAGAGTGTATGTGCGCCGCTTAATGCATCAATGCTGCTAATTCCCTGATTGACATCAATCACTTTGTTTCCTGTTTGATACTCTGAGATAAACAAGATCGAATGATGCAAAAGGGGACTATTTAAATACTGAGGGAACAAATGGCAGTAGATTTGAGCATAGAAACCGCTCTGCTCCTAGAGCGCTGGCAAGGCATTGTAAACTCGATGGCTCAAGTCGCGGAAGTGCCTTGTGTGCTGATTAATCGATTAGATAAAAACGAAATTTGTCAGGCTGTTGGCAGTGTGTCAGTACCAACTTTTTATTGCGGTGAACCTGTTCCATTGGCACTTAACACTTATTGTTCCCAAGTCATTTCCAGTAACCAGCCATTACTAGTTGAAAATGCAATCGGTACCCGATATGAAAACAATAACCCAACATTTGCAGCAGGCTTTAGTTATTACTATGGCCTGCCATTGCTTTGGCCTAGCGGAAAAACTTTCGGTACTTTGTGTATGTTGGACTTTTCAAGCCCAGATCGGGCATCACAACACTGTTCCTTACTCACACTTTTTAAGCAGGCCATTGAATACGATTTACAGATGCTTCAACAACAGCAAGATCTGCTAAAGCGTGAGCAACAAGCAGACAAAAAATTTATACAACTATTCAATGAGATGTCAAATAGGATAAGACCGGTAACTAATAATAAGTTGCTTCAATCTGAGTTGTTTGTACTTTTGACAAGCCAATACCAATACTGGCATCAGGAACTGGATAAGCAGCTTAATCAAACCGTCCTGACTGATGAAAACTCCATTCATATAGCGGCACTGGTTCGAATTTGGTCAAATTTGTTGGCGATTGCCCATGAAACAGAATGGTTGAGAGCTACGGCAGTTCTAGAACCTTATAGTTGTGATGCTGTTGCGTCACTGGTCAATGCAACTCCATTATTAGAACAAGCAGTGTATAAAACAGCGCTGACCCTTGGTGCTGATCTCGTTTTGAGGAGTCATTTGCCTAATCCACTGTTACTAAGTGGGAAACCAGAGTTATGGTCTCTGATAGGACTAGCTATCACGAGCTTTTTAGTTGTTGGCGCCAGCGGTACAAGTATAACTATTTTTGTCAGTAACCGATTAAAAGGTAAGTACAGAGTTTTGGAATGGTCCCTTCTTGTAAAAGGCCAGACGATGCCGCTGCGTTTTACCCGCGATAATCAAGCGCTTTATGGTTTTGCAACAGTATGTGCCGAGTTAGCGGGTGCTGTTCTTGAATCTGGTGAGTGGCAATTAACTGAGAGTCTTCAGCAACAGAGTCGTTATCTCAACTCAAATCGTGATCACGTTGACGACATTGAAAGCAGGAATGCTTCAAGAACTGCTAATGGCATAACCAGGCTTATCTGCTTATCGATACCGGTGATGGGAGACGATTTATAAACACTCAGCGATGATCAGCGAAGTTGTGTTTTAGTTTTCTTGTTGGCACTACATCCGGTATGGCGGCCTTTAATCTGAGAGTGACACTTGGGATAACTGAAAAACTGGCTGTGATTCTGCTGAACGGAGCTTGGTGCTAAGCATGTTGGCGTCATTCAAAGCAAGGTCAACACTGCTATTAACGTTTACGATTATCTGACGGACGTGCTGCTGCGCGTCAACCAACATCCAGTAAGCAAGGTACATGAACTAATGCCGAAGTTACGGAAAGCTCAGTTCGAAAGCGCATTACAGCGTTCAGCTCTATTTAGCAATCCCGATGCTTCGGTAAAATAAGCCACGGAAAATGCTCCGGAGGCCGCATGCACACTAAATAGATGACGTTAGACGAAGAGTTGGATTTAAACGAGCAAATTATAGAGCCTGCGACCGGAAAAGCCAAAAGTTTATAAATACAGCTAAAACTCAAATCAAGCAGGCGAATATTGTACAAAACAATACCATTGCTACAGAGATAACTTCAAGTCTGACAGATCTATGCTAGAGTTAAATCAACGATTTAATTCATTTTTCTATGCAGGATCTTTGAAAAATGCAGTAGAAAAACGGAGAAGTACATGACCTTTAGTTTAGCTCAAACAGCTAGTGCAGAAACCACACTAAAAGCACCTGCTGAAGCAGATCAGAACCTGCGGGATATCACTGAACTGGCGTGTTATATCTGTGATGCACCAGTGGCTATGGTGACGCGAACCGATGACACAAAGCTGAATCTAATTGCAAAAGTTGGTATTTCGCGTACCTCTGTATTAATTAAAGAGTCCTTTTGCGTGTATGCAATGGAAACACCTGATGCGGTAATGGTGGTCCCTGACGCTACTTTAGATCACAGATTCAGTACCAATGCTATGGTGATTTCAGGACCTGGCTACCGATTTTATGCTGGCTCGCCGCTGATTGATCCCGAAGGTGCAGTGATTGGTACTATTTGTGTCTATGATCATGTTCCTAAGCAGCTGAACCAGCGGCAGATAAGCTCTTTGCAGGCTCTGTCCAGACAAGTGATCGCCATACTGGAGCTGAAAAAAGTCGGCGAACAATTACATAATACCAGCATGACGGATGCGCTGACAGGGGTGAACAACAGAAGAGCTTTTGACCTCAAGTTTGAAGCTGAATTTGCTCGCTGGCAAAGAACAGGACAATCTTTTGTACTGGCATTGATTGATATTGATCACTTTAAGAGTTTTAACGACAGCTATGGTCATGCCGCAGGAGATGAGGCACTGAGTCAAGTCGCGGCTCTGTTTCAGCGCCATAGCAGGAACTATGACTTTTTCGCCCGTTATGGTGGTGAAGAGTTTGTGCTGATCCTGCCAGGCACAGACACAGCGTCCGCAAATAAAACACTGGAAAAGTTAAGGCTGGTAGTGGCTAACCATGAGTGGTTATTACGACAATTAACGGTCAGCATAGGTTTGGCCAGCGCTGATTTATTTGACGACAAAAAGCAGTTGCTCGAAGTCGCCGATCAGATGTTATACAAAGCTAAAACCCAAGGCCGCAATCAAACCAGTGTGTTCGCCACACTGTAAGAGATCTGTTCATGCTGCGCTGATCTCAAGACCTCATAAAAACTGAGGTCTTGCTTCGGTCGATAAGCTGGTCTGATATTGGCATTATTTATTCCTTTCAAATACATGGGTAATACGACTTACACAGATTTTTTATGCTCTCTTGGACTCCATGTGAAGGAGATCGTCACATTCTTTACATATAGAAAATAGAGTTCTTTAGCCAGCTGCAATTTCAGATTAACCGATTCGGTAAGCTTTCTGCATTTCCGGAGACAACTTTTTTAGCCAGCTTGAGAGACTGAAGCCTTTTCTATCGGTACTATTTAATTTAGTAAAATACAGATGTTCATCCCAGCGAGGACCGAAATCTACTTCTGCAAGACTTACAAGCTGTTTGTTTCTGCGAAGACGATGCTTTTGATGGTAATCTTCGGCGGGCCAAAAATAACCATTTTGTTCTCCGGCCTCAATCACCTCGGGAGATTTCTCCTTTCCAATCGCTTGAATCAGTTCTTCAGCTACTTGTTTTTGCTCCAGATCAAAAACAAAAAGTATCTGGCGATACTGGCCCTGCTTTCTACCATGAACAGACCATGATTCAAAACTTCCAAGAAGTTCCCTGTAGCTGATTTGGTCTTTATCGTAGATCACTCTGACGACTTCGGCGTGTCCGTTGATGTTGCGGTAACTCGGATCCAGAGTTGATGCTCCAGCGTAGCCAACACGTGTTTGCACTACTCCCTGCGTCCCTCCAAAATTAGAATCCGGTCCCCAAAAGCAACCCATGCCGAAAACCGTTTGACTAAGCTTCCCGATTTTCAATGCTTCTTCGATTGCTTCAGGGGTTGCAAATTCATAGCTTTCAACACCGTCTTCTTTATTCATTTTTAGATCCGACATATTTTTCTCCTAACTTTCAAGAATTGTAGCCACTCCCATTCCTCCCGCCGTGCAAACGACGATAAGGCCACGTTTTCCAGGACCAGCTGAGTGCAGTATCTTTGCTAAAACTCCGACGATCTTAGCGCCAGTAGCCGCAAACGGATGCCCAAGGGCAATGCTACTTCCACGGACATTTAGCTTCGAGCGGTCAATTTTTCCGAGAGGCTCTGATCGTCCCAAACGTGTTTTGCAGTATTCAGCAGACTCCCACGCCTTCATCGTGCAGAGCACTTGTCCAGCGAACGCCTCGTGAATTTCGTAAAAATCAAAATCCTGAAGCTTTAAGCCGTTTCGCTTCAATAATTCACTGACCGCCACAGTTGGAGCCATGAGCAAACCTTCGCCAGCGACGTAATCCACGGCAGAAGTATGAGAATCCACAATCTTGGCCAACAGCGGCCAATTATTCTTTTTAGCCTCTTCTTCGGAAGCCAAAAGAACGGTGGACGAGCCATCTGTGAGCGAGCTTGAATTTCCCGCCGTCAAAGTCCCTTTTTCTGATTTATCAAAAACAGGTTTTAACTTCGACAATTTTTCCAAAGTTGTATCAGCACGCAAAATTCCATCGGTCTTATTTCCTTGGAATGGAAAGACGAGATCATCATAAAACCCATCTTTATATGCTTGAGCTGCATTTCTGTGACTTGCCAGCGCTAACTCATCTTGCTCTTGGCGAGAAATATTCCACTCTTTAACCATGAGTTCGCAATGCTCACCCATTGATTTTCCGGTGCGTGGCTCAACCACTGCGGGCAACACTGGCTTTAGATCGCTAGGTTTAATTCCTAAAATGATTTTTACTTTCTCACCAAGCGTTCTGGCAGAATTCAACGCAATCAATTTTCTTGCGAAAGTTCGACTAACCATAATGGGCAAATCGCTGTTGCTATCAACACCGCCCGCAATGCCACTTTCAATTTGGTGGCTAGAAATTTTGTGAGCAATCTGAATCGTATTTTCCAAGCTCGTTCCGCAAGCACGTTGCACGTTATATGCCGGAGTGTTTGGATGCAAACCGGAGGATTGAACGACTTCACGAGCCAAATTCCAGTTAGCCGAGCTGTGCATGACAGCTCCTAAGGCTACATCGCCCACAGTTTTTCCTTCCAAGTTATATCTATCAACTAAACTCTTTAGGCTCGCCGTCATTAGTTCTTCACTTGAGACGTCTCGATATGCGGTCATAGATTTCATAAATGGAATCCGAGCTCCACCTACGATATAAACGTTTCTCGTTTTCATAATTTCACCTCCGGCTTTGTGTGCCGTTCAAAAACTTCTCCGACCTTCACGTCGTACGATTCAAAAATGTAGTCTTTGCCAAGCATCTTGGCTTTTTTGTGTTCGGGATGCTTATCCCAAGCATCGAAAGCTTCTCTGGTAAGGAACTCGACAATTAGAACATCTTCACCGTTAGGAGAAGAAAACCGCTCATGGCTTCCGTAACCAGGAATGGCTTCGACAAGCGCGGACATCTCGGCGTATCTTCTTTCAAACTCCCCACCGTGCTCCTTGGCAACACGACTGCGGACAACTGCTATAATCATTGATCTGACTCCTTACTAAGCTAATTACAATCCTCAAAAAAAAGATCTCGTTATTTCATCGAAGCTTCCAACCACTTGTCGAGATCCTTGAACTTGGGGTTTCTCAGCTTCTTTGTCCCAACCAGTATTGTCGGGAAATTTAACTTTCCAGTAGTATAAAGGGATCGCAGTTCATCAGCTGCCGCGTCGTCTTCGTGAACATCTAAAAAATCAAACTCGATTCCTTTTTCTTTCAAGTACGACTGGTAAATCTTGGTTTTATGGCAGTCTTTATGACCGAACAGCTTAATCAACACGAACGGCTCCTTTTTTCAAAAGGTTCACTTTCATAAACCCCCTCGATTTAAAAATTATTCTACAAACTTCAATGACTCCGAGTTGATGCAGAATCGAGCCCCAGAGGGCTCAGGACCATCTGGAAAAACGTGCCCTAAGTGGGCTTCGCACACATTGCATAGCACTTCGATTCTTCGTCCGTAAGTCGTGTCCAGTTCATATTGAATTACGTTGTCGGCGACGGGCTCAGAAAAACTCGGCCAACCTGTTCCCGAATCAAACTTAACGTTCGAATCAAACAGTTCAGTGTCGCAGCCCGCGCAGGCATACCGTCCTGCCTCATAAAATGAACAGAGTTCCCCAGTGTGAGGGCGCTCGGTGCCTTTCTTCCGCATGACATTAAATTGAGCGGGCGTCAGAATTTTTTTCCACTCTTCCTCGCTCTTTTCTACTTTTCTAGGAGGAGCGGGAGTGCCGTTATCGAGATAGTTGTTAATGCTTTCCCAGTTGAACATAAATTTGCTCCTTTATTTTTGGGTTTGTTCTTTAGCTATCAATCCACGCGAAGAAGTCAGTCGCGCTACCAATGAATTTTCCATCCACAAAAACTTGCGGAACAGTTTGAAGGTTGGTTTTTTTCTTCAACTCATCATAAGTCTTGGGATCGTCATCCACGCGAATTTGTTTAAAATCAACTTTTTCAGAAGTTAAGTACTCCTTCACGCGTTTACTAAACGGACAATGGTCTTTTGTGTAGATGACAACGTTCTTAAGTTCTTTCATTTTTTCCTCTTTCGTTTGATTCATGGTTTAATCTCTCTCAAAATGGCACGTGTACCCGTGGGGATTCTTCTTCAAATAGTTTTGGTGATACTCCTCAGCGTCATAAAACTCTTTTTCCAAGGCTACCGTCGTGACCACGGGATTCTCGAAGCGACCGATCTCATTGACCTCATCAATCACGTTTTCGATAATCGCTTTCTGTGCATCGTCACGATAGAACGCTGCCGAGCGATACGAAGTGCCAACATCATTTCCTTGGCGATTCTTCGTAGTCGGATCATGGATTTTGAAAAAGTAATGTAGAATCTCTTCGAGAGATATTTCGTCTTGGTCGTATTCCACGCGAACCGCTTCGGCGTGCCCCGTTTTCCCTGTTATAATATCGGCGTAGGTAGGATCATCAAAATCTCCGCCAGAGTAGCCCACCTTCGTTGACGTCACACCGTCCAGACTCCTAAGGAGGTCTTCGAGACCCCAAAAACACCCTCCGGCAACGATCACATAATCTAGTTTCATAAAGCCTCCTTAGTTTTCATCCACTTACTGATTAGACTGACTTTACAGCATGTAAAATAGATATAATATGTTCAATAGTTCGTATAACATGACCTATTGGACAGTTTACGTAGGAGCTATATATGGATGTTCTCAGTGAAATTTTAGCTCTGTACACGACAAAAATAGATAACTCATTGAAATAATGTCACAATAATTGTTTTCTAACGACGAATACTATGACACATCTCAATGAGTTATATCTTATCTTAAACAAATCTCTAAAATGGAACAAGTCACATTTAAAGTGCTTTGCGCTCATCATGCTTGTGATTATTTTAAAGCAAACATGTAATCTTTCTTCTGCATCTAAAGCCTTGCCCATCAAGTGCTTACCACAATCATTTTATCGACGTATGCAGCGCTTCTTTGCAGATCAGTATTTCGATTATCGTCAAATTTCTCAGTTAATTTTCAATATATTTTCATTCGATAAAGTCCAATTAACTTTGGATAGAACCAACTGGAAATGGGGAAAACGAGATATCAATATCTTGATGCTAGCCATCGTCTATCGTGGAATAGCGATACCTATTGTTTGGACATTGCTCAATAAACGTGGAAATTCAGATACAAAAGAGCGTATTGCTTTGATTCAACGCTTTATCTCCATTTTTGGTAAAGATCGTATTGTGAATGTGTTCGCAGACAGAGAATTTATCGGTGAGAAATGGTTTACATGGTTAATTGAAAATGACATTAACTTCTGTATACGTGTTAAAAAAACTTTATTGTGACCAATCATTTAGCCAAGAATCATAAAATTAGTGATTTATTTCGTCATCTTCAAGTTGGTCAAACTGAATGTCGTAAACGACGTATTTGGGTTGGTCGAGTGAAACTGTATATTAGTGCGCTACGATTAGAAAATGGAGAACTTTTACTTGTTGTTTCTCCTATGTTTAATGCTTCTGCTATTCGTGATTATGCATTACGTTGGGAAATTGAAACCTTATTCAGTTGTCTCAAAGGACGCGGGTTTAATCTTGAAAATACTCGTTTAACAGACCCTAGACGAGTCAAGAAATTGATAGCAGTGCTAGCTATCGGTTTCTGTTGGTGCTATTTAACAGGTGAATGGCAACATGATCAAAAAAAAGTGATAAAAATAAAGAAGCATGGACGACTCTCAATGAGTTTATTTCGCTATGGTTTAGACTATGTTCAAATGGCGATTCAGCGTTTAATTGGTTTTGGGAAAAAAGAAGAGTTTAAGGAAATTTTGGCAATTTTAAGAAGGCAGAAGCCTGATAGGATAAGGGTTCTGTGAAATTTGTCGTGTACAGAGGCGGAATTTATTAATGCAAATACAGGTGTATCAAAATGCACTTTTGTTTCAGGGCATGGCATGGCTTGTGAGGAATATTCAGACAAGCTTCAAGAGCTTTTTGGTGATGCATGTTCAAAAAAACTAGATGAGTTAATTGCACTATATGGACTAGAAGTGCCTGATAAATATAAAAAAAATGCTGAAAATATCAGTGAATTAATTTTTCATGAAGTGGTTGATTATAATAAAGATTCAGAACTCCATGATGTTTGTAAAAATATTTTATTTAGATTTAATCAGTTGGGTGTTGAGCAAGAACCCTATGCTTGCTCTCTGTGTGGTTGGGATGAAGTGAATGATGCGCCAATATATGGTGATGAAGCGGTATTTAAGGACTAT
Organism: Acinetobacter towneri; assembly: GCF_001758345.1. Lineage (GTDB taxonomy): Bacteria > Pseudomonadota > Gammaproteobacteria > Pseudomonadales > Moraxellaceae > Acinetobacter > Acinetobacter towneri_A. Next base: position 21,305 of record NZ_MKQS01000009.1, on the reverse strand, counting down.
AGCCTAGAAGACTTTAAAAAATTAGCGGAGATTGAATAATGTACTCTCCTGCTAAATTTGGTGAAATGATTGGAAAATCAGTTAAAATACTACAGCGATGGGATACTGAAGGTACTTTGGTTGCGTGTCGAAATCCCAAAAACCGTAGGTATTACACACATGACCAATATCTTGAATATATTGGGATAAAAGCTACGGAAGATAAATCATCAGTAATTGTATATTCAAGGGTATCGAGCGCAGCTCAAAAACCTGATTTAGCAAACCAAGTTTCAGCGCTAGAAACTTTTTGCACAGCCAATGGGTATGCGATTGATGAGTGGGTGTCTGAAATTGGTAGTGGTTTAAATTACAACCGGAAAAAATTCAACAAGCTTTTCTTGGATATTGAAATGGGTAAAGTTTCAATGCTGATCCTTGCTCACAAGGATCGCTTGGTGCGGTTTGGTTTTGAATGGTTTGAGTCCTTTGCTGATAGACATGGTTGTAAAATTATTATCATGAATCAAGAATCTCTCTCCCCAACAGAAGAAGTAACCCAAGATTTATTAGCAATTATTCATTGTTTTTCTTCACGCCTGTATGGATTGAGAAAATACAAAGATAAGGTTAAAGAATTAGTGAGTAGTAAGGAATAACTCTTTGAAGCTAACACGCATTCATCACTGTAGAAACTTGAACAAGGAAAAGTATAAGCAACTTGAGAAACAAGCTGTATTACTTGGTCATGTTCGTAGTGAAGTTTGGGCGAGATATGGTGCTATTGCAGGGTTAAGTATTAGCGACAGAACCATTCGTGATGCGTGGATGAAAGAAGGTCGTAACTTCGGTGTTTCGGCAAATGCCTGGAAAGAAACCTTACGTGACTGCATGGGTGATATTAAAGCCTTTCGTGAGGCTTCAAAAGAGAAAGTAAAACAAGCGATTCGCAAAAGAACGACTTGCGACAAAGAGCTAAAAAGACTTTATACCTTGCTTAAAAAAGACGAATGGCAGGAAGATAATTTCCTGCATCGTCAAATGCGTAAACACTTTAGGCATGGTGTAAATCACACGTACAATCAAATCATTGTACGTTGATATGTGTAAGACATTTGAGTTAAACGGTCAATGTTGGCTCAAAGTACCAAGCCTAGTTTCTCGCCAAACGATTAAAATCCCATTGAATACAACAATGGAATTTGCACCAATAGGCACACTCAGAATCATTCTTAAAAACGGCAATATTGAGGTTCATTCAACCTATGATGCCGTTGAATCTCAAGATTGCGGTCAAGCAACTATCGGTGTTGATAAGGGTTATTCAGAAGCCTTTGTTGATTCTGATGGTGAAGTGTATGGTCAAGGTTTGGGTAAGCTAATTTCAAGTGAATCTGACTACTTGAATCAAAAATACAAGAACAGAAACAAGCTCAGAGCAATCGCTAAAAATAAACCTCATAAAAAAGCCCAAATTGAGCTAAATAACTTGGGTCGTAAGAAATTGGATAGACGACAAGACGCTCAAAAATCCAAGTTAAAAACACTTATTTTTACAGCAACTCATAAGCTCGTTGATAAAGCGAAATTAATTGTTGCGGAGGATTTAACTTCTCCAATTCAAAGTAAACGCAACTATGGTAAAAATACCAATAGACGCTTAAATACATGGGTTAAAGGCTTGTTAGCTGATGCCCTAACATCTGTATCTCACCGTAGAGGTTCTACGGTACATCTAGTTAATGCTGCATATACTTCGCAATGTGATTCTTTTTTACATGGGCTGCTAATTGGCACACGTAAAGGAGATCGCTTTCACCGTTTTAATGGGGAGGTTGTGCAAGCTGATTGGAATGGTGCGAGAAACGTACTTGCAAGATTAAATGACACTGAGATTAGTCGTTATACGCCTTACAAAACCGTAAAGCGCATATTGCAAGAACGGACTGACCGCTACAAGTCGGAACTGACCGACTTAGGCTCTAGTTACACGCTTGGCGACAGGACATTAACAGAGTGCGAATTAGTCCTTGACTATGTTTGACTACATTTTAAGGAACAGGTGTTACATGGATCCCAAACAACATACTTACGTTGTTAAATGGTTGACTGAAGATCAAGCCTGTGTCGGCTTATGTGTCGAGTTCTTCATTAAGCTGACTTAAACCAAATAGGTGAGGCTAATTAATTTATTGGCTGATCTTTAATAATCCCTGCCAGCTGAAATAGTTCTGGGTCAAATGGGTACGATTCATGGACCACTTTCGTTGTGGCAAGTAGCAGCTGCCAACAGCTAATTTAGTTTTCCCATATCTCGCCTGTACCGCTTCTAAAGTCTGCATGAGGCTTTCATTACTTTCACGCTGGCTGTGGTCTGTCAGCAGGTCAGGAGTAAAGCGCTGCTTAGCAATTAAATCCGTCAGAATTACACCACACTTTTTATATTTCACGTCAGATTTATAAATGTGTTCCAGCAGTTGCATAGCTGTTTTAATCAGATCCAAAACACAATCCGTCGGTTCAGGAAACTCAAAAGCCAACGATTTACTGTAATAGGGAACCTTTGAATCAAAAGGATTCGATTGCACAAAAGCAATGACACATCCACATAACGAAGCGTCTGCTCGTAAACGTATGACCGCATCCTGTACATATTTGCCCATAGCCTCTTTGAGATCATCTAGCTCGGTAACTTTTTCACCAAATGAACGACTTGCTATGATTTGCTGTTTGGTGGGAGGGGCATCATCTAACTGCATACAAGAAACACCTTGCAGCTCCAATACTGTTCTTTGGATTACCACAGAAAAAAGGCTCGCCATGCGATGAGCATCTTGCATCACTAAATCCAGCACCGAATAGATTCCCATGGCATTTAGTTTTTTAACTAACTTACGACCAACGCCCCAAACTTCACCCACCTCAATGTCTGAATAAAGCATTTCCTGATCTAGGAAATCCATATTGAGTAAGTTACACACACCCTTGAAACCCTGTCTTTTTTTGGCAAGATGGTTGGCCATTTTGGCTTCGGTTTTACTACGACCGATACCAATCGAGACGGGCAAGCCGATCCAATCCAACAAGCGTTGTTTCATGTGATGCGCATACTGGGTTAAGTCAAAATTTTGTGCATAACTGGTCAGATCTAAAAAACACTCATCAATTGAATAGATTTCCTGTTCATGTGGCGCAACAAAACTAGCCAAAATTGAATGAAAACGCTTGGACATTTCAGCATATAAAGCATAGTTACTGGATAACACCACGACCTGATGTTGCTGAACAATATCTTGTATTTGAAAGAGAGGAATGCCCATTTTGATGCCCAGCGCTTTGGCTTCATTACTTCTTGCCACAGCACAGCCATCGTTATTGCTGAGCACAATCACAGGTTTATTGTTTAGACTGGGATTAAATACCCGCTCACAACTGACATAACAGTTGTTGATATCAATCAGGGCATAAATCCGCTCGTAACTGCTCATCTGAACTTCTTGATCACACTGGTAACCACACCCCAAATCAGCATGGTTTGATTATCTTTCAAATGGATATCAGCAAAATCAGGATTAGCCGCCTGCAACCAGCATTGATTACCCTCAATCATCAAACGTTTAATCGTAAAATCATTGTCAATCAATGCCAGAACAATATCCCCATGCTTGGCTTCAATACTACGGTCAACGATTAGCTTGTCATTCAGATCAATCCCTGCATCACGCATGGATAAGGATTCCACTTCAACGATAAAGGTTGCCTGTTGGTTTTGAATAAGAAACTCGTTTAGATCAAGGGTCTTATCGATATAGTCCTGAGCAGGGGAAGGGAAGCCTGCAGCAACTTTTTGCAAAGCAACAGGAATCTCATAATGTGTTTTTGTCTCAAGCAATGTAATAGAGGAAATATCGTTAAACTTTGGAGTGTCATTTTTTTTCAGGTATTTCTTGATTTCCAATACACGAGACTCTGGCACCCGAATGACCTTAGTCGGTTCGTTATAGACAAAAGGACGGCCAGAACCTTTGCGTGCACCACCATGCTTATTTTGCGTCATTTTTATTATCAATCTTGATTATGTAACATAATTAAGATTATAGAAAACTCAGAATATAAAAACAAGATTGTCCGTTCTTTAATAAAGTATTATCCCAAATCTTGGGATTGCCATGATATTAGCAAAGCCACAAGATCAATCAGACGACACAATAAAGATTGTCTAATCCTTGATCGTAGAAACTTTATATTTGAAGCAACAGAAGACCTAAAGGGCTTTACTGGTATCTATTGATTGTTCAGCAACATTAAATAAAACCGTGGAACATTGTTCAGTTATTGATCGTGGAACGTGAACAATCATAAAAAAAGCCCACTCGAGGGTGAGTGGGCTGTAAACTAGGTGTTAGCATACTGAATTATAACACAATTTAAAAAAAATAGGAGCCTTAAGCTCCCATTTTTACTGTATTTTTTTGAAAATTTCGTATAACGCCCATTATGTTAAATAGGAATTACTTATGGGAAGATTAGCTTGTCTTTTTTAGTTTTATGTATGTTTTAAAAAGTAGTATATTTTTTATAAACAATCTCACAATTACTGAGTTTGTATTTGTTCACGCAATCCTCCATTCCAATCACTTCGGCATTTTTTTCAGAATAAGAGTTTGATTGGAAAAAAGTTTTCTGACCATTTAAACCATATCTAAGATTCAGTTGGAATGTACCGTCTGGAAGTTGTCCTTTGGTAATCACTGTACCAGGCTCTTTGTCTTTTGTGTATCCAGAAACACTAGAAATAAGCTCGGGGCATCTTCTTTGATTATCATTTATTTGTTTGCACTCTTTTGCTGCCGAGCGCATAGCTAGTTCACGAGATGTGGCTGTATAGATCGAAAATATGCCATTTTTCGGGTCGTAAGCAACACCAGCATACCAATATTGTGGCTTATAACTACTGCTATTTCCCCCCCAACCGCATACACTACCATCAACTGTCTGACAGTAACCTTGGGTAGGGTTTGCTTGAACTAGTGGACTAAGACTGAGCAATCCAATTACACTTAAAGAAGCAAAAATATAATACTTCATCTTCATTCCCTAAATTATTGTGTTTTAATTAAAAAAATATGTGTAAATTACTTAATCAACCCGAATAGCAGATAAGAAATTTCCTTAAAAAATAGGAGGTTGAAAGCCAGTAGTTGAATTACCAAACTAAACCTTAAGCTATAGTCCTCATGTCTAATAATACCGAATTATTCTGTGTAGTTGATGGCTTTTTTCTTAAATTTGCAGCAACTTATTGGAAATTCCTAAAACAAAGCCCCGACTATCCAAGAACCCGATAGGAACAACTTACTCCCCCTCATAAATCATCTTTATCTCCATGTAGTACAAATGCTCTCAATTTAATAATTTCAAAGCTTTTATTCAAATTATGGAATCATTTGTTTAAACAGAATTAGGATTAATACAAAATCTCCTCAGAGTCTGAAGATAAATAATTTTATAGATTTATGAAAAAACTGTTTTCTTTTCTTTAAAATTGAACGGCTTAGTTGCACAAAGATTTAAAAGACAGCACCTGCTTATCTGAACAGAACTCAAGTAACAACTTGGGTATGAGGACGACCTAATTCTGTAAATCTGTTTAATACTGCTATGCGTGCATGAATCTCATTGACCTGACTAGGAAAACTCCTTGCTGTTAATTTATCGCCTAATAATTTGATGCAATGCATCTTGCTTTCGACCAAACTTCGACGATGATAACCCGACCATTTTTTCCAGATAGCTCTGCCTAATCGTTTAACGGTTTGAAGTAACTCATTTCGTTCTCTTGAACTGATTTTAGAATCTTTCCAGGGCTTGGCATTTTTTCTGGGTGGAATTACCGCATGAGCCTGCCGATCGGCAATCACTTGTCTACATCGTTTTGTATCATAAGCCCCATCCGTATAGACCGAATCAATTCGCTCATCTTCAGGGATCTGATCAAGTAAATCATCCAGTACTTGTGAATCACTGACATTATTCGTAGTCAGCTGAACAGCGCGTATTTGCAGGGTTTCAGCATCTATCCCAATGTGGAGTTTACGCCATTGGCGACGATATTCAGGCTGATGTTTCTTACGCTTCCATTCGCCTTCACCTAAAAATTTTAACCCCGTAGAGTCGACGAGTAGATGTAATCCATGACGACTTTTTTGATAGCGAATTGAAATATCGATATGCTTTTGTCTTCTGCAAAGAGTTGAGTAATCGGGTGCCGTCCAATTCAAACTACAAAGTTTAATGAGGCTTTGAACAAAGCCTTTGACCATACGTAAAGAGAGTCTAAATAAGGACTTAATCATCAAACAGCATTGAATGGCGGTATCAGAATATGTTTGATCTCGTCCTTGTTTGCCTTGTGGTGGTGCATACCATTGGGTATTTTCATCAAACCAGATCGAGATATTTCCTCGATTGATTAAAGCTTGGTTGTATGCTTTCCAGTTAGAAGTACGATAGATTTTAGGTGTGGGCTTATTCATCTAGGAATTATATTGCTGAATAAGCCTTTGGACAGAAGTTTGTGCAATAAAGCCTATCAATATTAATGAACTTATTACTACTTATTATCTATTTAACTTATGTTTACCTAAAGATTAGTTCATAAATTATATTTTATAAATACATTAATAATATTAGATACTTAAATAAATAAAATCTAAAATGATATTCTAGTAAATTCATGAACTAGTAGGATTGTTGCACAACCGTATTCATATGTACCTATATGTTTCTGTTTGATAATCAAAATTCCTAATTCGACTTTCTTTAGGGATCGTTACTGGCTTTGGTCAATGCCTCATTAGACTATGTATGCAGTAAAGATAAATAAGGACATGTACTAGTTGAAAAATCACAGTATAATCAATATCATTCGTTTAATTATCTTAATATAAATTTTCTTCAAATGCATAACTCAATAAACCCTGCAACTAGGGAGTTTTTAAAAGAGAATTTCTCCTCATACTTAGAAACAAAAAGCTTATGGATACAAGCTGGTGGTAAAGCATCAATGATTGCTGATACACATGATGCTAAAACAAGATGGGAAGATTTGTTTCGTAAAATGGATGCAGGTGCAATAGAGCCAGTTAAGCTACTTATAGGCGCACTACAAAGTTATCCACTTAATAAAATATTGCTGATTGAATTAAGAAATCAACTTTCTGAAAATGATTTGAATAGAGCAAGAACTTTTATTGCCTTACCAAATGATGACTCTATTATAGAACTAAATCAGATTTCAACAGAAAATGCATCAGCAGCGGTCAGTATTGCTTTGACGGAAAGTATTGAACCTAAAGTTTTGGATGAAAGAAATTCAGATGGGCCTACTCAAGAATTTAAGAAATCATTTGCGAGTAAAGCGGGTGAACTAGTTGCAATAGCAGGAGCTAGCGCATGGACCCAAATTTTACAAGGCATGGTTTCAACCTTATAAGGATATAAAAATGGAAATTAATGAAATTTACACAAAGATTACTGATAAAATAAATAAAGATATTTTATTAAAATGGGCTGGAAAAAAAGARTTAAAGCAAGAAGATTCAGAAGAGATTAACAGCTTTATTCAAGAATACAGCAAAGAGTTATTTTCAAAAGAATTTAATGAGCTGGCTGAGATAATATTATCAGTAATCTATGAGCCAAAGGATAGTGAATCTTTAAAAAATATTAAAATTAAGATTTTTGATAATATCAGCGAGAAGCACCCATTACTTTTTCAAGGAATGGCTGATAGTGGTGAAAAACCATTAATATTTGCAAATAACATTCTGTTATTAGCAATTAATGAAATGTTAAAAAATGAAATTAACGAAGAAAACCATCCAACAAAGATACTTGGATTGTGCGCTAGTATTGATTTGTTAAAGAATTATAATCCAAAGATTAATCCAGACAACCCCTTTAGTGATGATTTTATTTATATTTTATACGATTATAAAAACATTATAGTTAGTAGGGATTGGGAAAATAATACCATACCAGGCCATACCGTGGAGACTGTGAAAAGTTTTTCAAAGTTAACTTTTGAAACAGAGCAGAATATTCCAAATGAAGAAGATTATGTTAGAAAACTTTATAATAATTCAACAAGTGTACACAATTTAACTTCTTCTATAAGAAAAAATTTAATTGAATTGCAGCAATCTGTTAAAAATTCTTATGAACAAATAAAACGTGAACAGGATTTATTGTGGTGGTTAAATGTAAATCATACAAATAACTATCCTGAACATGACTTTTATTCTTATAAAGAACTATTAAATCCCTACGTTAGTTCTGTATTTCTGGCCAATGATTTATGCGAAATAGAATCACTAGAACTACCTTTACCTAAGAAAGTCAAAGCTTTACTTTTAGAGGCATTATATAAAAGTTTTCCTGAAGTGCTGAAAGATGATATAGAAACTGTTGAAATTAGTGTTATTCATAATGAAGACTACAACATATGTCCAAATATAAATAATCTTAGAAATATACTAAAATCGTTAGAAAAATTTAGTGATTTCAATATTAAAGTAAAACCAGCTTCTTTTATTTTGCAAATTTTATCATTAGTTGAAATTTTAAAATTAGGATATGAAGGATGATGTTATATRCATGTGATTATTCTGGATGTGTTGTTAAAAATTGTGAGGATAATGGTCTTTTACCATGTCTAGAAGGAAATACATTTCAAGATTGTGAGCACATAAAAGTAGTTAACGTAGAAAGTAACTCAGAAACTGATGATGAGCAAAATTATGAATATGAAGAAGATGATACAGATTTTAAAAGTATAATTAGTAGTAGAAACCTCATTAAATTTGAAAATATTAAATTTTTCGGTTTAGAAAATGAACCAAGCATTGCAACATTAATTGGATTGCCAAACTCAGGAAAAACAAGCTTATTAACTTCAATGCTATACATGTTAAGAATGGATAATGAGCAAAATTTGAATTTCATGGGTTCTTCTACATTAAATGCTTGGAGCAATCTGATTAGTCTAACTTTATATGCGTACGGAAATACACCACGTCACCCAGAGCGGACAATAGATAAACCAAATACTCAATATCTTCATTTATTAATAAATAAAGATGATAAACCATTTGATCTATTGCTAGGTGATACAGCAGGAGAAATTTTTTCTGGAATAGTTGAAAATAATGATATTGAAAGTCAAGAATATGAAAGAATTAAAAAATGGGTATCTGAAACAAAAACATTATTAATATGCTTGGATAGTTCAGATTATTACACTGAAGATATTTGGATATCCAAAGAAAACCATATGATCTTTATTGATAGATTGGCGGAAATTATTGCTGATTTTAATCCAGAAGTTAGTATAGTATTTATACAGACCAAATATGATAAAGTCGATGAAAATCATGAAAACTTCCAATACCATCAAGAAGTAAATGATTATTTTATTGAAAAGTTCAGTAGAAATTTAATTGGCATAGCAAAAACAATTAGTATTACTGCTAAGCAAGGAGTTCCTCCAGAAGATATAGACAAAGTATTATCGCTTTGCTTAATCAATACACCTTTATTAGATGTACACAGTCAAGAAGATATGGATAAAAATATATTGAACGAAGTTACATCAATTCATCAACATTTAAAAGAGTGGATTTAATGATAAATAATCTTTTGATTATAGGTGAACCTGCAACTGGTAAATCAAATTTTTTAAGAATGTTAGCTTATAATTGGTCATTAAAAAGTTCACCTGTAATTCAAACCAAAACTCCATCAAAATTACTTAGTCAGGATGTGTTACAAGGATACATTATAGATAGAACACAAGAAGCATATAAAAATGTTCAATGGAGTTTGATGTATCAAGGAAAAGAAATTGTAATTGAATTACCAGAATACAATGGTGAAGAGTTTTTAGAATTAGCCCAAACCAATGAATGGAAACAAGAGTGGGTTGAGCGTATTCATGACTGTAAAGGTATTATTCTAGTTATTTCATCAGATAAAGATAATGTCTATGATTTGGCTAGACCAGCTGAAAGTCAGGTTGAAACTAAAAATAATGAACAATCAGAAGATGATAAGTCACTTAATCATGATTTGGATTATATTGCATTCTTTCAACAGCTATTTTTCATAAAGAAAATTTCTAGAAAATCTAAGAAAAAATTGCCTTTAGTTATTGTTATGAATTTTTGGGATAAAATTTTAAAAGAGAACTTAGAAATTTCCCCTGAACAAAAACTGAAGAGTGAGATGCCATGGTTCTACGAATTTATCAATACTAATTGGCATAAGGATTTCTTAAATATTTACGGCATTAGCCCTTTAGGTGATCATGCAGAACAATTATTTGTAAAATCTAAATATCCTAAAAACCCAACAAAAAAAGCTATTGAAGCAAAAGAAAGGTTTGTTAAAGATTTGAAATCACAATCATGGGTTGTAACAAATGACAAGCCAAAAGAAAAAATAGAGAATTTAAGTCTACCTATTACTTGGTTATTTGAAAAAGTTGGAAGTTGAGAATGTTTTTTGACTGGGGATGTATTTATTCCGACGATAAAGTTTCTACTAATAAGGGACATCAATATCGAAATGGATCATTAAAATTAAATTCAAGTCAACAGGCTGAATTGAAGAATTTTTTTTATATCCCTAGCAATTTTCCAAAAATTCCTGTGATAAGCGGGAAATGGCTTAATAATATAAATAAAATGGCAATTGGCGCGACTCAAATTTTGCCTAACGAAGGAAGAACTAGTTATATAACTTTTATTATTTTTTTAAGTAAAGAAGAATGTTTATCAATAAAAAATATCAATAAAATTTTAAAATTTATAATCAGTGATCCTATTTTTTTAAAATCTATATGTGATGAAATTAAAGAAACACAAGTATCGATAGCTGAATTAGATAATTTAATTATTAATGATAAATCTGAGGCATTTAAAAAAGCTAAAAATACCGTTATAACCTTATATGACATGTATCTAAATAATCAAAATGCTAAAACTATTATTCAAGGAGATATAGTCGATATCGAAGATTACATTCAAGTATTAAGTTCTATGTGGATACTGCTTTTTCCTTCAGTTAAACATGAAATTCATTGGATTGGACCTATAAAATACATAGATATTCCTTTTCAAGATAAACCTAAAATAATATTTACCGAAAAGATAGCTCATCAGTGGGAATCTTCTTTTAGTTCTCAAAAATTTTTAGAGGTTAATGAGCTTGCTACCACTCCATTATCAGAATTTTTTTCTAATACTTTAGAGAATCAAATACATCCTTGCGATTACTTCAATAATTTTATGGGTGAACTTACAGATCTTAATCTACCGAATAATTATTTTACGAATTTAAAATTATTTAATTCTACAGATGATATTAGAAGTAAAATAAATAATTTGCTTTCAATGTGCTCATCACTAAACCTGCAATTCAGTAAAGAAATTATTAGTGAGGACTTCTATCATTCAAATTATGCAACATTACAAAAAGATTTAACCAGTCTAATTAATAAAATTAATTGCATTAAACAATCTAAAAGATTTTTTGCTGATAGAGATTGCTTGCTTGATGCTGAAAATTTTATTTTAATTAAAGAAAAATTTATTGAGCTAATAAACTGTGGTCATTCTGTAGATAAAGCTATATTATCTCATTCTGTTAAATTCTTATGGGTAAAAGAATTTTTATTAAATATTTATAATAATGTTGACATTGCTAATTCTGATGTGATTGACTCATTTTTTTCAACACTCCTTCAATCGAATAGTAACGAAGATATTTTTTTAGATTTTATTTCAAATCATAGAGATAATTTATTTCTAAATATTTTAAATTTAAAATATTATCAAAAAGAAATTATCATAGATAATCTTTTTATCTTACGTAATTTATTTTTTARAACAGGTTGGGATGAGTTTTTTATTGTTTTTTCCATTATATCTATACAAATTGATGATAATAATAAACTATTTCTCCCTGAAATTTTAAAGAAAATTGAGAGTAATTCTTCTTATATAGAAGAATTTAAGAGATTAATAATATCCATATTGGGTGGTGAAAAATTTTCTAAATTATATCTTGAATTAGAAGAATTTTATTTATTAGATGAGTTTAAAGATATTCTTTTGGAAAACTTAATAACAATAAAAAGCACACCTATATCTCTAAATGTATTAAAGATAATTTCTATTATTTTACCTTCAATTTCAAAAAATAAGAAATTAAACATTTTCACCCAAGATTATTTTGACCAATTACTTAAATTACTTATTGATAAAAACTCAAAAGAATTAATTACAATATTCCTTAAAGAATTAAATGGAATAGGTAATTTACACTTTTATAATTTTACTTTTGGTGAGCGACAAATACTTTGGATCAGTAAATGGTCAATAAATTATTTAAGACCAACTACGCTTATTTATATATCTACAAATAGACCCATTCTTACTATTGAAGAGACTGTATTTAAGGATATTAATAAATATATAGTTGAATATAAGATTAAAGAAATCAGCATGCATCTTGTAAATTACCTAAAAGATCCTCGTGTAATTTATTCGGTGGAACATCACATTGTTTTAAGTATTCTATCAGATCACATGAATCCTTCAGAATGGTCTACTTATATCTCCAATATTAAGCAAAAGAAGGATTCTTTTAAAAAGTTTATTGATCTATTTAAATCTAACAATAAAGATAAATATAAAAAAATTAAGGAATACCACAGAATTGTAATTTCTAATCATTTGTCTATTGAGGAAAAACTGGAGATAAATTTCCCAAACAACTTAATGGATGTTCAAATTAGCCACAGAGATTGGTGCTTCTCTTTCCATAAATGTTTAACAGAAATAATTGATAATAGATTAACTTTAGAGAATATTTGTAACTCAGCAGGCATAAAATATAAAAATTTCGATAATGGGAAGAGTATTTCAGATTTTGTTTCGATAGTTATTAATCAAGTATTCGATAAAAAGATTATTGATCCTTATGTATTTTTTACTTCTATACAAAGTAATGTAGGTATTGATKATAGCGTAGTATACGGAGCTATTTTAAATCAGTATAAGATATTTATTTTATTAAAACGTTATTTTAATTTAAAATTACTGAATTAATTTTGTATATTAGACCTCTTGCGTTAGTCAAAATTTAATCAGTGATAAACGTTGATTTTTAAATAAATATCAAAGTCTAAAATAGTCAAAAATAATACTTTCGCAAGAGGTCTATTTTACTCTTATTCTTTAGTGTGAAGTTTTACTATTTTTTAGTTTTTTACATATAAATATAAAAATTAGACTTTCCCCTTATAGCATTTTTACAAATAGAAATTTGAGTCGATAATGCTTTAAAAAGTATTTCGTCTCGAAATTCTATGAAATCTTGAGCTATGTAGGTTAATGAGGGCTCGATTGTTGCTTAGGCAATCGATCTTCTTGTACTAGAATCAGATTATACATAGTGAAGCGACAATCCACTTTAGAAGTCATTACACATCCTATCTGGACCGCCTCTTAACCATCTTCTAAAAATTCTAATAAAGATTCAAGAGCTTTAATTTTTAAGCTCAAGCTGTTAATTTCTTTGCTTTTCATTTGTCGTAATTGTTCAATTTTAAATTGGATATCAGGAAATTGTCTTTTTAAATCATGTAATACTTCAATTTCTTCTTCTAGTGCGGTGATTTCACTCTCAAACTCTTCTTTTTTCAAATTTAGTTCTTGGAGGGTAGATGTTGACTCAATACAAAACTGTGATCGTAGATCATGCAAATTTTCAGCTTCGGTATAAGTGGTTTGTCCATATCTACTTTTTTCAACATCAACGGTTAAATAACCATCTTTAACCAATCGAAGTATCAACCGATAAACACTTTGATAGTTAATATTACTATTTACTACTTCTAAAAGTTTAACTTTATCCCAGAAGTCTACAGTTTGCCATGACTCGATCTTATAGCTACAAAAGACTCTAGAAAGCTCTCGGAACATTGGTAAGTTTTGAATTTCCATATTCATCACTCAAATAATGAGGATTATAGTCCGTGGATTAAAACACTTCAATTCCTGATAGTTCTTGTATTTATGGTTGTCACCTATGAATCAAGAACTAGCACTGTCGATTGGCTTTAAAATCAGAGAAACTCGAAAAAATAAATCTATTAGCCAAGAACAATTAGCCTTATTAACAACGATTGATCGTAGCTATTTGGGGAGAATCGAAAGGGGAGAAGTCAGCATTACTGTTGAAAAACTCTACCAAATCTCGCAAACACTCAATGTTGACCCTAAAATATTACTCCCTTGAAAGATACTTTTTAAGGAGATGTGGAGCTAAGAGATGATCAACTTTCAAGTTGGTTCTAAGCCTTACCTCTTCAATAATATCTATAAGCGTTTCTGTATTCTGATGAAGCTGTGACTCCAAATCATCAATTTGTGTACGCAGATTTTTATTGGTGTCCGTAAGAGCCTGCCTTGTCTTTTTATTTACATAAAGTTGCTGTTCTTTAGTCTTTAGGTTTAGTGGAGAAATCTGCTCAGATACATACAGAGATATGAGCTTCTTCCTTTCAGCCGAACTCAAAGTACTTAGCCCACCTGATATAAAGCCCTTTGCTGTTAGACGACTATGAAGAGCTTTGTGTGAGATAGGTGATTTCTCAAACCCTTCTACCAACATCATTTGTAATTCCTGTTCGATGACTTCATCTAATTGTTTACCACGTATCATATCAGGCTTCCTTAGACTCAATTTTTTGTTGTTCGATGGCGAACAGTTCACTCAATGTAGTTGGTAATTTAGCAATTGCATCCCCATAAGGAAAAACGGGAATAGGAGTTAAACTTTTTTGTCTATCAAGTGCTTTTGTCTTTAAGTCACTTAAATAAAGTATTTTTTGACGTAAATCCTCAAGCATTTCGCTATAAGATAAATCATGGACTACAATTTACTCTATGTGTGCAAACTCATCCAGCAACTTATTCAAAGTATGTTGTAGGACTTCTAATTCACCTTTACGACCAGTTAAAGTAAAGTTTCCACATTGATCACCTGATTGGCATGCAAGGCGCTTAGGGCAATCGTGTACAGCGACTTCACGCATACATCCACCAAAAGGCAAGGGGTGTAAGCAAGCATGGCGTTGAACTAATGAGTTGGCTAATGATTGATCCTCTTTAACCAACTCATTAAATGACTCTGCGATGTCTTGAAAATATTCATCAAAGAAAGATTCCTTTAAATAACTAGCTACTTCATTTTTTGAATCAAATGTTTGTAAGTTCATCTTTAGATTATTTTCTAGATCCAATTTGTCTGAAAAGTACATTAATCCATCATGTTTAATAGAATCAATTGGGTAGTCTGGCTTTAGTTCTTGTTTATCATCTTTGTAAAGTACCAATTCATGTTTTTCTATGAGACTAGCTGTGACTTTACGTTGTTTCAACGCTATGTGTTGATAATACTGGTTTTGCTTGATGTCTACACGTCCCATGAGCATTGCTTGCAAATGTTCAGCTAAGCCACTGAGTGCCAAGAAAGTATTAATGTTGTGGCGTGGAATATGTGAGGATAATTTAGAGTGTTCTGTTTCATTTTCAAATAAATTATATTTCTTAAAAGCAGACATATTACGTCTATTACCTACAAATGCATTTATTATCAAAACATTCAATGGGATGATATTGACCTTGTTATAGAAAGCTCTATCAAGTGTCGTTGATCTAAATTGATGTATAAAAAGCAGATCTTCAAAAGGAATTTTTTCTATCTTACCCTCATAATTAAATACATGATCAATAGGATATTCAGAATCATAATTGGTCAGACTTTTAACAAATTGATTAATTTCATTTTTTAAGTAATATTTCTTTACATCTCTACCTTTTTTCTCTTCTTTATACATTGGAGTGTTTTTAAGAGTTTTGATGATAACTTCACGTTGCCCAGCTCGTCCTCTATACGTATCTTTAGTACCAAAAATTGTTCCGATAAGATCATCTACTTCAACATAATTTTCTCCAATCATATCAATTGATTTTGGTAGAAAATCGGAACAATTTTTTGATCTAATATAATGCAGGTGTTCTCTATATTCTTGGGTTAGTTCTAATAATGATTGAAATATATTCTCAACTAAATTTGCAGACAACGGCTCGACCCAATATGTTCTAAGGCCTGCACCTTTAGCACCATGATAATGAATTCCTAAAGTGTATTGCTTAATACCATCTATACTTAAATGTTCATTGGTAACAGGATCAAGTATAGGTTTTTTAACCAAAGCGTCGGTTTTTAAAAGTATTGCTTCTGTCGAACGGAATCCAGTGATAATAAGTAATAACACTAAATTCAGAACAATCTTTTCACCATTCGTTTCACATAAACTAATTAACGACACGATATTGATAAATGTTCGAATGGAGATTAGTTTGTCTTTATCCAAATCATCTTCATCGAGCTCTAGTTGATCTATTAAAGCTTTTGTTTTCTTAGCATTTGGAGTCCTATTCTGGTGGTTGATATAAAGATATTTCTGAGAAAATTCTAATGGTTGTTCAGTAAAACCATAATGATTTAGCATTTCCTGTAATCTAAGGTATGTACCAGCATGGTCGGGGAGATTCGTTTTACTTGAGTTTTCTGTCAGAATCTCAAAAGACTTATTTAAAATTGATGTACACAATTGGCATGGATGTAAGTTTTCACTATTTTTAGCATAAAGTGCGCTATACCAGCGTTTCAAAATTAAGACTTCAGCATAGAGCTTTTGAGGAGATGCTTTGGAATTAGATTTTCGATAACTGAGAACAAGTAATGATTTAATAAATTCTTGGAAAATTAAGTTGATATTACTACTATCAACACCTTTTAATCGTTGGATTTTGCTAAATTTAAAATGAATTTCCCCGCTTCTCGATAATAACCATCCAGAACCTATTGTTCCACCATACCAAGTGGAGTCGTTCCAATTCCACTTGAAATTAGACTGTAAATTTTGATTAAAGTAATTTTTTTGTTCTTCAATAAAAGCATTATATTTTTCAATGTTCATGAAGATCATCCTTCTGTAATGCACAACGAGCTATTACAGATTCAATTTCAAATTTAGTTGACTCATGGACTCTAATCAGGGGATTCCTAGATACGCCTATACCATCTGATAGCTTAATGAGTTCATTGATTTCACTTTGTATACTTTCTAGAACATTACTATGATTAGCATCAATAAAAGGATGAAAGTACATACAACCATAGCAGTTACGTACAGGTTGAAATAAACATTTGTTTTTGTAAGAACACCCACCAATATCGTAATGAATTTTGCTACCAATATTTCCAAGAACTTTTTTCTGATTGCAATCTTTTTTATAAACTAGTCTTCCAGTCATAAGCATGGCTATCATTTGTCTGTACAGAGAATTTTTACCAAGTGCTTGTGCTCTAATTTGAGCTAATTCAGGAGTAGAAAAAATATAATGTCTAGCAGTTACAACAGAAGAGTGACCTAAGATATATGCAATTTCTTCAGCAGAAGACCCTGCCATTGCCAAACTATAGCCAACATGATGCCTAAAATCAGAAAATGAGTACTTTTGCTTTATCATTTCATCTGCAAGAACAGCTTCTCTGTACTCTTCGGGAGCAAAATCAAATAATTGTGTATTAATCGCTTTTGAGCAAAAGCGGGCAGAATTTTCTTCTAAATCAAATAACTTGTTTTTTGGACTTAAGTTAAATTTTTCGATATAAGCAATAATGATTTCAGCAACTTCTTCTGGTAATTTCACTGCGATCTTTTCATGTACATAACGTGCTTGTTTTGCATAGGGAATTAGTATGCTATAGCGATTAAAATGATCAGTAGTACGAGTGGTATCTATTTTTATGTCTTCAGCAGATAGCTTTGCTAATTGTACAGGTCTAAGACCAGTTACATACACCAAACCAAGTATTGATGAGTAAAGTAGTGTTTGTTTATCGATACCCTGGAAATCATCTTTGATAGCTTGGTTTAATTTGATAAAGCCTTGTTGAATCATTGAAATAAGAGGGTAATCAATCGCATCTTCGTATTGCTGGTAATATAATCTTGAATTAAATGCTTTAGGACGTTCAAGAAATTCCAACTCATATTCCTGATCAAGATCAAAGCATGAAAAGTTCTCTAGAAATAGTAGCTTCACTAAGAACTTAAAATGGTAATAGTATGTAGAATTGTCGGCTTTTGCTAAATCAACTAACAAAGATTTCGAATTATGATAATCAAGCTTTAGGCTTCTAGTTTTTAGCGACTTTATTGCGAAAGTGTAAGCCTGTAATTTTGCTTCAAGTCCAGATGGTGTATTAACTTGAATGTAATTAGCTAGAAAAAATTTAGCCAATTTTTTCTCTGACGTACTGAAGTTAGAAAAGTTTAAGTGAAGTTTTTTCCCTGAGTAAGAAAAATTCCAAACATCGTTAGATGTTTGAATGAACTTGCTATCAAACTTATCAGCTCTATGAAATCGAATGATTGTCGGTAAGTGTAAAGACTCTATGAGCCTAAGGTCAGCATCGTGGAAAATAATAAATTCACTATGACTATTATCAATTTTTTTAAAATCTAGACTAAGTTGGGACATATTTTTATCAATCAAAATTTAATACTGGAATCTATGATCCGAGACAAGTTCATAAAATTAGCTCGTTCTACAATAAAGCGTTTACCATAATATATAGGCATTGTACTTGTAGGTGACCAACCACCTAAGGCTCTTAGATCATCCTGTGCTTTTACTAGAGCATCATTTACACTTTGTTTGAGATCAGAGTGACTAGCATTTTCTTTCTTATATTTCTCAAAAGAAAAACTTAACATCATATAAGCCCAAGAATGTCTACATACGTGTGGAGTTAGACGTTCTATTGAATCATAAGCTGAAGTATCAAAACACTCAGGTAACAACGCCTTTAATGACAAATCTACTTTATCAAATATCTTTTTAACACTGGCATAACTTAAAGCAGAGTGGGGAGGCTTTAAAGATGTAAATAAGATTTGTGAAGGAAGTTCTTTTCGGATTTCATTTATATAAATTTGAAGAATTCTATAGTCTCGTTCCTGTAGTTTAATTACTCGGTACGAATATTCATTTTTGATTTTTGGCTTTTTTGATCGATCATCGAATTCATCATCTGTATTTGTAATAATTAAACTAAAATTATGATTTTGAATTGATTTTTTAATAGAATTGGTTGTTAGTAGCATAAGCTCACCAATTCTAAGACCATAGTTAAGCATTAAATGTATGATCAGAAAATTTCTTAGTTGCACACTTTTAGATCTAAAAGGATTTAATTCATTGTATCTATTAGAGTTGCTTGGTGAAATAACTGAATATAATCCTTTAATCATTTCTTGATTCATGCTTTTAAACGTATGATTTATTTCACTTTTAATTATTTTATTGGATTTTGAAAAGTTATTTATAATTTTTTTCTTTATAGTCATATACTTACTTAGATTTTCTTTAATTTTTTGGACTTCCTTCAAAGTAAGTTGTGGCTGAGATTGGATGCTTAGGTATTCATCTATCAGAAAGCTGTAAAACTTTAGAAAGGATCTAATTCTCTGACCAATCGTCGTGTAATTAGTATGGTCTGTATTTCTTAGTCGAATAAGATTGCTTTCAAATTTTTTATTATTTTCTAAATAAACAATGAAATTATCAATTTCACATTGGATGATCTCAAAATTATAGGATGTAGAGTAAAACGACTCACAAAAGGATGTCGAAAACTTTTCGTACCAAAATTCATACCAAAATTTTATTGCTATCAAATCTGCATGCTGTGTGGATATGCTTTGAAATCTAAGGAACTTCATTGTGTACAGCATAGGGTACAAACATGGACAAGATGAATTTAGATCAAATAAAAGAATAATTTGATTYTCGTTTGAGACTTTCTTTTCCAAATGAATTGTTTTTAAAGCAAACATAGTAAAGTTTATGAAGTATTCTTAAGGTCAACATATCATATTTTATAAGTGAAATAGAACTCACTTAAGTTATTGAATTTTGGTTTAAGTAAGAAGGATATGAAGTTATGGTTAGGTGTATCGGATTTAACATAACGTACATTATACGCAATCAGTCTTGTAAGCCCAAAGTAGAAATGTCCGGTTTCTCCAAAGTAAAAATGTCCGCTTTTAGAATATGCACTTTTGCAATTTTCTTAGCGGACGGTTTGATATGTTGGTGTCTATGTCTGACAAAGAAATTCAACGTCTTGCGGTGTTAGCGGCAGTGTAAAAATGACCCCCTAATGGCATTTAAAAACTGACCCCCTTGGTTAATATAGCGGTCATTTTGGACTGCTCAACATGTTAACTTTGGAGCAAGCAGTGACAATCCAAATACTTCATCAACAAGGTAAATCTATTAAAGCCATTAGTCGTGAACTGGGGGTGTCCAGAAATACCGTACGTAAATATTTACGGCAAAACACCACACCTCAGTATCAGCGTATACAGCCTAGAATAAGTATCCTTGACCCATATAAACCTTATTTACTCCAACGTGTAAACGCAGCTCATCCTGAATGGATTCCTGCTGTTGTGCTCTACCAGGAAATTTTAGGGTTGGGATATCCAGGAAAGATCAGGATCTTGAGGGAATATCTTGCAACATTAAAACCAGTTGCTCAACCAGAACCGATCATTCGTTTTGAAACCCAACCTGGCCAACAAATGCAGGTAGATTTCACCACGATTCGACGCAACAACACGACTTTAAAAGCCTTTGTCGCAACATTAGGGTATTCCAGAGCGACTTTCGTGAAATTTTATGATCATGAACGTACCGATGCATGGATCGATGGTCTAGAAAATGCATTTCAGTTTTTTGCAGGAGTACCTCAAGAAATCCTGTTTGATAACGCTAAAACGATCATGATTGAACGGGATGCCTATCAGGAGGGGCAGCATAAATGGAATCCCAAACTGCTCGACTGCGCCAAGAAATACAGCTTTCGTCCTCGCGTATGTAAGCCCTACCGTGCACAGACCAAAGGCAAAGTTGAACGCTTTAATGGATACCTCAAATCAAGCTTTATTGTGCCATTGAAAGCAAGCCTGAAGACTTCGGGTTTACTGTTAGATGTTGATGTCGCCAATGCCCACATTGGCCGGTGGCTGCATGAAACCGCCAATCAGCGGATTCATGCCACCACGCAAGAAAAACCGGCTGTTCGACTGCAACAGGAGCAGCAAAAATTTACGC
>NZ_MKQS01000008.1 GCF_001758345.1 Acinetobacter towneri | reverse complement strand
TAGTGGTGAGCGATCATTCTTTGGCTTACCATCAAATAAGCGAATCCATTTGGATACAAGATTTGTATTCAATCCATGTTGCAAAGCGACCGAAGCAATTGAAACGTCAGGTGCTTTACAAGCCTGAACGATCTGCTGTTTAAATTCAGCACTGTATGTTCTTCGTTTTTTCGCTAGAGATGCGATGGATGTCTGATTATTTGTCGTCATAAATTTAAGTCCCCACTTGTTTTTAAGTGGGGACTAAATTAAGGCTTATAGGATGAATTCATAAGGTGTGTTCAGCGGACGCTTACAAACTTGCTTATGGGGTAATCAATTAAAAGACTCCATCAATCTTGGAGAATATTCTCCAGAGCTTGATGATAATGGTATGGGGCTTAGGAAGTTAAAGAGGGTTATTACGGAGTAGTTTCAGCAAATCAAGATATAAATGACCATGCCGATGATTGAAGCGATACTCCATCTATTTAAGATGCAAATAAAACATCTTTTTGTCAATTCCATTGAATTTAATCAGCCGTTTTTTGGCATAGCCCCAAAAGGATTTCATGCCGTTGATATGACGTTCTCCACAAGCAAATTCATTGTCACCATGATTTACTCTTAAGTGCTTTTCAAACCCAATATCGACAAGACCATCATAACCTCTCCATCCATCTGTGTTGATGATTAAATCAAGTTCTAGATGCCCACGAATAATTCCTTGTAGCGTGGCTTTGGAACAATCAGGAACAATTTCTGTATAAACATTTCCATCTCGTTTGAGCAGACCGAATACAATCGTTTTACTTGAAGCACCTCGACCTCGTTTACCTCGAATACGACGAGCATCGAAGTAGGATTCATCCAGTTCAACGATGCCATTGAAGGGAGATATTTTTTCACACTGGACAGCGATCTTTTATGCAATTTTATGTAAATAGTATGGATAGATCGCACAGAAATATTAGTGAGTTTAGCAGTATTAGATGCAGTAAAATCCATGGCAAAAAAGCGAATAATTTGCCTGAATTTTGCTTCTGCGATTCTACAACGGGAATAGCATCTATTTTTGCTTTCATATAAGGAAGTTACCATAATTTTAAATATGCTTAACTTCCTAAGCCCCTATCAATATATGGCAGAGTGATATTTAATACATCGTGGTAAAGAAAGAATAATAGACTGAGTGCTCGTTTGTGGGTTGATTTGCTCACGCCGTTATTACTCACTAAATATGACAGATAACTTTTAATTTGTGTTTCGTTTAAAATACTTGGGTGTTGTTTGTTATGATAAAGGATGTAGCGTTTAATCCATTGGATATAAGCTCGTTCTGTTGATAGGCTTAAATGTCTGTATCGTCCTGTATAAGCGACTTTTTCTAATAGTTTTGGTGGTTGCTTATGCGTTTAATTTTGGATTATCGCAACTTGACAATTATGTTTTTAATCTTTAAGGTATTTGAAATATAACGAGAAAAAATAGGATGTCAAAATAGTTATGTTGCAAATTCATTTTGGTTATTCGGCAAATTTGCCGTATAACTGTAGTTAGGCAGCTTGGCAACCAGATGAGCTTATCTACTCCACCCATTCATATTTCTTTGCCAGCCGCCCCCTTGCGGCCTTATATAAGTCATTACTGGTTAAGCTTCGACAACAGCGATGAAAGCTTCCCTATCGTGCCAGATGGTGCCGTGGACGTCATCGTTGTGGTGGGTGGAGCCACCTCTGAGGTTTACGCTTACGGCACGACCACGATAAGATCGGAAGTCCCGCTCGAGATAGGTAGCCATTACTTGGGGGTTCGCTTCAGGCCAGGACAAAGCCGACATTTCTTGGATGCCAGAACCTCCGAGCTTACGAATGCTGTGCATTCAGCCGATGGAGTGTTCTTACCGGATGTATCCGGGTTGGCCGAGTCGATTTCTGTTGGCTCGTCGTTCAGGCACTTGGATGCCGTTATGTTGCGTCATTTCAAGCGACAACCTCCTCGTCACGCCAGAATCGATGATGTCATCAGGCACATTGAAACAACGCACGGCACACTGAGGGTTTCCGAAGTGGCGAACATGTATTGCAAGAGCCGTCGACAGTTCGAGCGGACGTTTCTTGATGTGGTGGGTCTATCACCCAAGCTGTTCGCACAAATCATCCGCTTTCGGCGCGCCTCTGCGCTGCTTGCTAACTCGAATTTGCCGCTGGCGCAAATTGCCGCCGTCATTGGGTACACAGACCAGAGTCACTTCACACATGAGTTCGCCCGATTCTTCGGGCTGCCTCCCGTACGGGTGCGCGAACATGCCGCATTTTTACAAGACGCGAGCCTTCTCACCGAACACAATGGAGACTCATCTTAAAGTTCGACGAGGAGTCTCCCAATGAAAATCAATAGTCTCTACCCGGTAATCATGACTGAAGATGTGGCGAAATCCAAAGCGTTCTGGACGGCGAATTTTTTCTTTAAGGTCGCGTTCGACTCAGAGTGGTACGTGAGCCTGAAGACGGACCAGCAGCCTGCATTTGAACTAGCTTTTCTTGATCCAGATCACCCGACCGTACCGGAAGCATTCCGTGGCAAATTCAAGGGCGGGCTTATCGTCAATCTCGAAGTTGATGACGTGGATGCCGAGTATGAGCGACTGCGCAAGATCGGGCTTCCAATGCATCTGCCGCTTCGATCGGAGGACTTTGGCCAACGGCACTTCATCACATCTGATCCGAACGGAGTACTTATCGACGTGATCAAGGTCATACCTCCTTCAGCGGATTATGAATCACAGTATGACGAGGAAACACTGGTCACCATAAGCACTAATGCCAGTGACAAGGCATGATCCGCACCCGCCTAACAACCGGTTTCAGCGGACGGCGCTAGCGCGCCGCCGCTGAACCGGAACGTTAGCGCACATGACCCGCTACAGTCTCGCAATTCCTTTAATGTTTCTTGCCGCCTGCCAAGTCTCACAGCCGCGTGCTCCCGCGCTTGACTCCCGTGTCATTCGTCTACTTGAGATCAGCCATGCTTGGATAGATCAGCCGCGTTGCTTCTATGAGCAGATCGGCGAATCGACCAACGAACTTTTTATCTATCTTGACTGTCGATCACCCAACCATCAGCAAGGTACAAATGGCCCTGCAGTCGTGAGACTTGCGGAAGATGGAACTCCCGTTAGGCTGCTCAAGCCTGGTGATGGCTCGCAACATCAGATCGATATTGCGCAGATGTTCCCCACGTCTGCGCAGGAGATGCTTTCATCACGTAACCTGGTTGAACTGCAACAGCGTGTGCAGTCGCTACATGCGCGCTAACAATTCATTCAAGCCGACGCCGCTTCGCGGCGCGGCTTAACTCAGGTGTTAGGCGGCATGCCCGATATCATCGCTACCCTCTACCAGATCTGCGTTCGTTCAAAGCCAGATGACGCGTTCATCCATGAGTTCAACAGCATGGTTTCACTGTGCCATGAAAATGAAATAGGACCACTTATTGATCGACTGGCTGTTCATATAGCCAAAAAAGCTATTAATCAAGATGCCTCTTTTGAAGAACTCGATAAGGCCATAAATAACTTGGCTGGGTATGCCATATCCAAAGACAGGGTTTCAAATGATATGTGGGAAATCTATCTCGTGTTTGACGACGCAGAACTTGGAGATGACGGCTGGCAGCGGTTAGTACCAAACTTGAAGAAAATTATGTGAGTGCCGCAGCCAATGACTTCAGCAATCGTTGTTGGAACCTTAGTTCGAAAAAATCCCAACACTTGGGAACCTAACGCATTCGACTCATGGGGACGAGGACAAGGAGTTGGCGAGGTTGTCGAACCACCATTTGATATTTCTGATCTAGATATGGTTGATGTTATATGGCCATCTGGCCGTTGCTTTGAAAAGATCAGTGGACTATTAGTTGCAGATCAAGAGCATGAGCAATAAACACTCTGCGCGGTCTAACAATTCGTTCAGGCCGTACCGCTACGCAGGTCGGCTTAACTCAGGCGTTAGTATGCAACATGAAAATTAGCTTTATTGATAGAGATTCGACACCTCTAATCAAAATCGGTAATTTCTTCTTTTTCAAGCTCTGTGCCAAATTAAGTCGGAACTAATATATTTGCCTCGTTTCACTGTTGCTGCATATGAATGAGCATCACTCATGCGACCACGCATATAAGGATCGAGTGACAAGTAAATGGTTTTCAATAATATCTCCACCTTGTTTAAGTTCATTGAGCTCAATTTGCTCAATATGAAAATCGCTGTGTTTTGGCTCACCCACTGGCCGTTTAGCTAAAACTATGCGTTGATTAATAACTGTTTTCACACATATAACTCCATGTTTTGTTTAGAAGTATTTCTCTTCACAATCAAAAATTATGATTAAAAATTTCTTTACAACTATTGTAGATGAGTTAAACTAAAATATAATACGACTGGTCTATTTTTTCAATAGAGTAAATAATTAATATGAAGCCTACTCCTATTAAAAAGTCTGAAGCGAAGCGCTTACACATTCTTAACACCAGTTCAGACCTGATTTTGCATAAAGGTTTTACCGGTGTAGGATTACAGGAAATTTTGCAGAGCTGTGAGATCCCTAAAGGCTCGTTTTATCATTATTTCCAATCTAAGGAAGCTTTCGGATGTGAATTGGTACAGCATTATGTAGACAATTACCAAGTCCGTTTAAATGATGTATGGCGTAGCGATAAATCCCCTTATCAAAAGCTGATTGAGTATTTTAATTTATGGATAGAAGACCCTGAAACACAGTGTGGTTGGGCGGATAGCTGTTTAATTGTGAAACTTGCCGCAGAAGTTGCCGATCTATCTGAAGATATGCGCTCCATTATGTCCGCTGGCGTCGATGATGTAATCGAACGTATTGCTGGTTTAATTGATTTGGGTAAACAGGATCGGTCTATCCAAGCAGATACTGAGGCCTCGACTTTGGCACAAGTACTTTACCAAATGTGGTTAGGTGCAGCATTACTGAGTAAGTTGCAAAAAGATAAAACACCATTACATCAAGCGCTGAGAACAACTAAATTTCTATTAAAAAGTGAAGATTCAAATAAAAATACCCTTCCTTCCTGTACATAGAAAAATAAAGGAAGGAAAGCTATTCACTCAGGCCCTTCACCATTAAGTGACGGTTATTTTGCTTGTTGCGCCAGTTGCTCAGAGTCAGAAGTTTATTCACGACTAAGCACCACAACAGGCACTAGCTACTCTTTATTTCAACAATTGAAGTAATGCTGAGGCCGCTGCAGCAGAAGATGCTGGATTTTGTCCAGTAACCAGCAAGCCATCTACTTGAACATATACTTGCCAATCATCTACTTTAGAATAATGACCACCGTTTTCTTTAAGCATGTCTTCAACTAAAAATGGTACAATTTCAGTCAAACCTACAGCGGCTTCCTCAGTATTGGTGAAACCAGTCACTAATTTACCGCTAACTAAAGGCGCTCCATTACTCGCTTTCACATGACGAAGAACACCTGGGGCATGACACACTGCTGCAACAGGTTTGCCAGACTGAATCGCCTGTTCAATCAGAGAAATTGAAATCGGATCTTCTGCTAAATCCCACAATGGGCCATGCCCGCCTGGATAAAACACTGCATCATAATCAGCTACAGAAATTTCGCTCAGTTTATGCGTCTGTGCCAATGCTTGCATTGCAGTTGGATCTGCTTCAAAACGATGAGTGGTTTCAGTTTGAGCATCGGCTAAATTACTTTTCGGATCTAGTGGTGGCTGCCCACCTTGAGGCGACGCCAGCGTAACTTCAGCACCAGAGTCAATAAAGGTGTAATACGGTGCAGCAAGTTCCTCTAGCCAGAAACCTGTTTTCTTACCAGTATTGCCAAGTTGATCATGTGAGGTTAAAACGATTAAAATTTTCATGTTATTTCTCCGATAATTTTCATGATTGAGGAGCATTGTTACAGGGTCAGAGCATGCCATATACGCGCATTTAGCTTAGATGCTCATCTCGAGAATTTGGCGACTGATCTCTAATGAAACATTTTTATGTTCGCCTAGCTGTGTAAGATTGTGTGATTTAAGTTGCGTAATGATGATCTCAATATCTGTCTCCCCCAGTCCATAATCGCTAAGACGGGTCGGCAATCCAAGTTGCTCAAAGAAAGCTCGAGTACGAGCAATAACAGTATCAATACGTTGTTCTTCATCACCTTCGACAATCTGCCAGACTCGAGCTGCATACTGTAGTAATTTTTCTCGCTTCTCTTGACGACGCACTTGTAGATTGGCCGGCAACACAATGGCCAAGGTACGAGCATGATCAATACCATATAAAGCCGTGAGCTCATGTCCAATCAAATGGGTTGACCAATCTTGTGGTACACCAGCTCCAATTAGCCCATTCAGTGCCATGCTAGCAGCCCACATCAAATTCGCACGCGTGTCATAATCTGCTGAATCGTCCAAGATTTTCGGTCCAATCTGTTTTGATATTGACCCATTTAAATGATGAGATTAAGCCAATAAATAAAGTAGCCCAACTTGAATAAAAAACCTCTGACAAACCTCACAGGGTTGAAGTGCTGCCTTTCATTCAAAATTTCAGGCAGCACCCTTATACATTTAAGCGTCGGTTTAAGCTGGTAGTTTACTCGCCAAAACATCTACTTTTTCAATAGACGGTGGCTCTGAAAATAGCTCTTCGGCCTGAGCCATCCACGCAGCTGCAACCTTGCCAGATAAATGCGCTTGGCGACCCGCCTCATCAGGAAATGCATCAAAAATACCAAATGTTGTAGGTCCAAGACGTAGGCCAAACCACGCAACTGTCGCAGGTTCTTCCATTACAATAGGTAAACCGGCTTTAAGGAAAGCTGAACCGTACCGGGTTTGTCGGAGACTCAATATTCTGAGAGACTATTCCGATGAAAAAACCAAACTATCCCCCCGAAATTAGAGACAGAGCGGTTCAATTACTAATTGAATCTGAAAAAGATTATCCTTCTACTTGGGCAGCAATCACAGCTATTGCTCCTAAAATCGGTTGTACTCCTGAAACATTGCGTGTTTGGTATTTAAAGCATATGGATCAACTAAATCCTGCCAAAGTACAACAGATATCTGACCAAGAAAAAATGAAGCAAATGGAACGTGAAATTAAAGAATTAAAGCGTGCCAATGAAATTCTACGCAAAGCAGCCGCTTTTTTCGCCCAGGCGGAGCTCGACCGCCCTCACAAATAATGGTGGATTTTATCCATAATAAAGAGCTGTACGGAGTCGAGGCGATTTGTAGAATTTTACTGATCGCCCCTTCAACCTATTATCGGACTCTAGATCTCTGTGATGAGAAGCATTGCACGATCGAGGCATGCCAAAGAATGTGATTCATCATTCCGATAGAAGTGTTCAATATCTTTCTATTCGCTATACCAATCGTTTTGAAGCAGCAAATTTACGAGCATCAGTCGGTACAACGGGTGATTCATACGATAATGCTTTGGCTGAAACGGTGAATGGCTTATACAAAACAGAGGTGATTGAATATCTAAAAGCAGATTGGCAAGGTTTAGCACATGTACAACTTGCGACACTAAATTGGGTAGATTGGTTCAATAAAGAGCGTGTACATAGTGCACTAGGTTATGTATCGCCTTTTGAGTTTGAAGCAATGTACTATGATAAGGTTAACACGTTAGGTCAGGTGGCCTAACTTAAATAAAAAAGTCTCCGACAAACCCAGTACGGTTCAGTGCACGGTAGGGCTTACATACGCGAGGACGAAAGCTGTATTTCTTGGCGCAGTCGAGCAGTTTGGGATTCCATTTATGCTGCCCCTCCTGATAGGCATCCCGTTCAATCATGATCGTTTTAGCGTTATCAAACAGGATTTCTTGAGGTACTCCTGCAAAGAACTGAAATGCATTTTCTAGACCATCGATCCATGCATCGGTACGTTCATGATCATAAAATTTCACGAAAGTCGCTCTGGAATACCCTAATGTTGCGACAAAGGCTTTTAAAGTCGTGTTGTTGCGTCGAATTGTCGTGAAATCTACCTGCATTTGTTGGCCAGGTTGGGTTTGAAAACGAATGATCGGTTCCGGTTGAGCAACTGGTTTTAATGTTGCAAGATATTCCCTCAAGATCCTGATCTTTCCTGGATATCCCAACCCTAAAATTTCCTGGTAGAGCACAACAGCAGGAATCCATTCAGGATGAGCTGCGTTTACACGTTGGAGTAAATAGGCTTTATATGGGTCAAGGATACTTATTCTAGGCTGTATACGCTGATACTGAGGTGTGGTGTTTTGCCGTAAATATTTACGTACGGTATTTCTGGACACCCCCAGTTCACGAGTAATAGCTTTAATAGATTTACCTTGCTGATGAAGTATTTGGATTGTCACTGCTTGCTCCAAAGTTAACATGTTGAGCAGTCCAAAATGACCGCTATATTAACCAAGGGGGGCAGTTTTTAAATGCCATTAGGGGGTCATTTTTACACTGCCGCTAACAATGGTGACCGGCGCTTGATCGGCATGCAGCACCTGCTGTTGCAGCACCACCTCTTTTAAAGCATTGGCCAAAGGTTCCAGTTCCACACCGCAGCGACCAATCCAGTCAGATAAGGTCTTTCTCTTGTTTCTAGAAAGACCATGCTATCAGACCATATTAGAACTTTACTAAGTCACCTTTTAATGCCACCCCTGCTAATGCCGTACCTTTCGCACATTGGTAAGTCGTGGTGCTACGTGTTTCATTGGACTTATAGAAACTCACCAGATTGGTCACCGCATTGGCGCCTTTGGCTTTGGCTGTATTTTGAAATTGAATCAATGCCGAACGAAGTACATGATCACATGAACTTTCCGCAGATTTGGCAAAACCATTGGTCTTTTTATTGGTCACTAAGCCTTTTTCAATCACCTTACCGCCCGACTTGGTTCCCGCCAAATAAAATTTTACTGAACCATCCAAAACCCCATCAGCAACAGCACGGCTTACAGCTTCTTGGAAATTGAAATCATGCATTTGGTCAGCTGCATGTGCTGATGTAAATGCAGCTAGCCCCAGAATAGCTGTGAAGCCAAATTGCTTAATATTCATAGTAATTGCTCTCTTATTTAATTTAACGTTTTTGAAAGTTGTGTAAATACCGAATTATCTAAACGTGCCTTCCATGCCATCGCATTTTTATGAATTTTATTACCACGTTGATCGAGATTACGGCTACCTGTAATTTGTGAACTGACTTGATTACCTGAGATGAGATAGGTTACTTGTAAATAATGGCTACGACGGGTTAAACCCGCAACTACCTTTGTCTGATCTGCCTGTTCAACTACCCAACCAGTGCGCGCATTTTGCCCAACACCAAGTCGAATATTGTTCACAATATCAGCCGCAGTCGCATATTTTGCTGTCATTAATTGCCGCTGCGGATAATCAGAAATTTTTACAGTACTACAAGCTGTTAATCCCAGCATACTCACTGCTGATAAGATATATAGTGTTTTTTTAAACCCCATTTTTTACCCTCTGTTTCAGTTATGGTCTATATTATTTTTGAAAATTAATGATGTATTAATGCCACCAAAGGCAAAATTATTCGTCATAATAATTTTTGCTGACATCGGGCGAATATCACCACAAATATAATCTAATTCCGCACACGCAGGGTCAATGTTATCTAAGTTTAAAGTTGGCACGAATTGATTACGTTGCATCATTTCAATGCTGAGCCATGCTTCAATTGCACCACATGCACCTAAAGTATGACCAAAATAGCTTTTTAATGAACTGATTGGCTTTTGACCCAATATACGCACAGTTGCTTGTGATTCAGCAATATCACCCTGATCAGTCGAAGTGCCATGTGCATTAACATAATCAATATCCGCAGCAGTAAGCTGTGCATCTTTCAGTGCCAATTGCATACAGCGTCCCATCATCTCAGAATCAGGTCGCGTCACATGCTGACCATCAGTATTGCTACCATAACCGATGATCTCAGCATAAATAGTCGCTCCACGTGCTTGAGCATGTTCATATTCTTCTAAAATCAAACAGCCTGCACCTTCACCAACAACCAAACCATCCCGATTTGCATCAAAGGGACGCGGAGTTTTCTCTGGATGATCATTTTGAACGCTGGTCGCTAACAGTACATCAAACACAGCTGAACCCGCAGCGCTGAGCTCTTCTGCTCCACCTGCAATCATCACAGTTTGCTTGCCGTATTTAATCGCTTCATAAGCTTGTCCAATGGCCATCGAACCGGAAGTACACGCACTTGAGGTCGGCAGCGTTAAACCCTTTAAACCAAAATAAACCGTCATATTGACTGCACTAGTATGAGACATCATACGAATGTAGGTCGTAGCATTGAGTTGGCTCATATTATGCTCAATCAACATCGAGCCAAACTCACGTACGGCATCCACACTGCCCGCAGAGGAACCAAAGGCCACACCTGTATCGCCACTTTTTAAAATATCGGCATGTAGTAAACCTGCATCTTCCAGTGCTTTTTCAGCACATACGGCAGACATTAAAGCAACACGCCCCATGCCACGGGTCACCTTACGGTTAAAATGCTTGGGTACAGTAAAGGATTCCACAGGGCCCGCCAATTTACTGCGTAAATCAGGATAAATTTCCCAGTCAGGCATATAGCGAATACCGCTTTTCCCTTGTGCAAACTGCTCAAAAATTTGCTCTGCGGTTTCCCCCAAAGAGGTAATCCCAGACATGCCTGTCACAACAACACGTTTCATTAGATCAAGCCTCCATTGACTGAAATCACTTGGCGGGTGATATAACTGGCATCATCACTGCATAAAAACTTCACCGCTTTTGCGACTTCTTCCACCTGCCCCATGCGCTGCATCGGGATCATTTTCAGGGCATGTTCTTTGACTTCTTCCGTGACCATTTCGGTTTCAATCAAGCCTGGAGCCACACAGTTCACCGTAATTTTGCGTTTGGCCAATTCCAGTGCCAATGCTTTGGTCGCGCCAATTAAGCCTGCTTTAGCAGCACTATAGTTCACCTGACCACGGTTACCCATAATGCCAGACACCGAAGATAAGGTCACAATACGTCCGCCCTTTTTCAAGCGAATCATCGGCATCATCAAGGGTTTCAGCACATTATAAAAACCGTTCAGAGAGGTCGAGACCACATCATCCCAGTCTTCATCGGTCAGTGCGGGAAAAGCACCATCACGGGTTAATCCTGCATTCAGCACAGCACCGTAAAAAGCGCCATGCTGTGCTATATCTTGCTCTAAAATGGCGGCAATCTTTTCACGCTCATTCACATCGAACATCAGTACATGGCTGGCCTGCCCAAGCGCTTGAATTTTCTGAGCCACTGCTTCGGCCTCAGACTGTCTTGAACGAGCATGGACCGTGACATCAAAGCCTGCCTTTGCCAACTCCAAAGCAATCGCTTTACCTATTCCACGACTCGAACCCGTGACTAAAATTCTTCTGTTCACACTAATTTTCCAATGATTTCATTCATATTTTCAGGCTCAAATACGCTCAACATGGCGCTGAACCGATGTTCTTGATATTCAATTTCACAATTAAACTGCCCCAAACCTTCGTGCAGATAACTTTGTTCTACTCGAATCCGCACGGTTGTACCCAAACTAAAATAGGCACAGGGTAACTGCATTTTACGCGTTCCCAATAAAAAGCCAATTTTCGGTGGCAAGCCCTGAGTTTGTCCTTTATAACCGGCATAGGCACTAATGGTCTGCGCCATCAACTCAATGCTGCTCCATGTGGGCAAGCCTTTTGGCTCACAAAACATCAAATCTGGCGTGATGTGAAGTTCTGCAATAGCAAATTCATCATTGGCTTCAATCAAATGGCTCACGAAAACCATCGGTTTCGCATGCGGAATAAACTGTACTGCATCCATCATGGCAAAGCTGTCCCGAAAATTAAACTGATATTGCTGCCGCCAAAAGCAAAAGAATTACTCATCGCATAGCGAATGGGTGTATTCAAATGCGGTGTAAACACATAGTTTTGCCCAGCCAAAGCATCGTCCAATTCACCTGCATGATGCAGCGGCAACCAAGATTGATCCAATAAAACCTGCTGGCAAATAAAAGCTTCGATTGCACCCGCTGCCCCCAGACAATGCCCCGTTTTATGTTTGGTGCTGCTCAAGGCCACAGCTGCATCAGAGAAAACAGTCTGTACCGCCTTCATTTCCATCGCATCATTTTGCGGTGTGGATGTGCCATGCAAATTTAAATAATCAATATCGCTTGCTTGCAGCTGTGCAGCGCCTAAAGCTTTTTGCATCGCCTCCGCAGCCCCTTTCCCTTCTGGATGTGGTGCTGAAATATGCCATGCATCCATTGACTCGCCGCTCGACAGTAACATCACAGGGGCAGGCGCATTGGACAGTAAAAATAATCCTGCCGCTTCACCAATATTAATGCCGCCACGGTTGGCCCCACAGGGCTGACAAATTCCGTTCGATAAGCTTTCTAAACTATCAAAACCATTTAAGGTCAGCTTGCATAGGGT
This sequence comes from Acinetobacter towneri, assembly GCF_001758345.1. Classification (GTDB taxonomy): domain Bacteria; phylum Pseudomonadota; class Gammaproteobacteria; order Pseudomonadales; family Moraxellaceae; genus Acinetobacter; species Acinetobacter towneri_A. The sequence goes on along the minus strand of NZ_MKQS01000008.1, from coordinate 48,164 downwards.
GTCGACTCCACCCACTAAGACTGCATCAGCCAAATTAGCATTCAGCAGACGTTGCCCCGCAGCCATTGCTTTAGCCGCAGAGGAACAGGCAGTAGAAATGGTATAGGCAGGCCCTTCCCAGCCCAAATACTGTTGTAGGGCTTTCGCTAAACTGCCCATTTCTTGCTTTTGGTGCTGTACAGACTGCGACGCTGGCTGTTGAAACTGCGCTTTTAAAGTAGGCTCATTATCCGCGATGCCTGAGGTTGACGTGCCGATAATCACTGCGAGACGTTGTCTAGGAAACTGTGCAGTATAAGCATGAATCTCGGTTTGAATTTGTGCCAGAGCCGTCAGGGCAAAGCGTAAATTCCGTGAGTCTGCACCGCTCAAGCTTGCAGGAACTGCTTGAAGCAAGGCTTGGTCAGATGCACCGACCCAGACCGAACGCCCCGCGATCAAATCCTCTCGTTGCGACAAAGTATTTTCTGTGTGTGTTAAGGCATGTTGAAGTTCAGCGGCATTTTGTCCCAAAGCCGACAACGCCGCACTGAACTGAATGCCAACAGCTGAAACATGCTGTAGATTTTTAGTCATGATGGTCACCTTGATCATCTTCTAAAGTATTGTTCACCGCGCTGATCACCATCTGATAAGGCACTTGCAAATTATCCAGTTCAATTGCCCCCTCATTTTGCTGAATTTTCAACACGGGCTGTTGCTGCATATAAATGGTATCGGCTTTCTGTACGATCGCATTTTGAGCAGCATGTAACCCAGCAAAATTCGGATAGGTCGCATACAAAATATCGCGCACCACATAATCAAAAGGCAACCGTTTCATTGGATCAATCCGCTGTTCAACGTCTACCTTTTGACCATCAAAGCTGAGCTTGAATAACTGCTGTCCTGTGAGACTAAGCGCCAACATGTCAAGCGACTGTCCCCGTTGCTGTTGGTACAGTAAAAAGCTGAAACTCTGGCTTTTCCACTGCACTTCGATTTGATCTTGACGTTGATAATTTTGCGCAGCCCACTCTGGGGTCGCGAGTCCTTGCGCTTTAGGGATCCAACTTTGACAGGCACTACAGAGCAAAGCACTGGCTAAAACCCAACTGACAGTTTTCAAATGCAGCTTAAGTTTCATCGGTCAGCGACTCTTTCTGAAGTTGTTTGAGTTTGTTCTTCTCGACAATATTCGGCCAAAGTACTCAAACGTTGCTTGGCATTACGATGAATCGGGTTGCTCTCATCCCACGCATAACCTGCCAGTAAAGAAGCAATCATACGGCGGATTTTTTCATCCTGATGAGTGGAGAACACCACATCCTGAAATTCACCTGAATACCATGATTCGACATAGGCACGGAACACTTGAATGCCTTTACGTAGCGGTTTTTCATATTGCTCCATCCAGTCTACCTTCTGACCTTGCAACACTTGCTCGACCAATGGCACAGCTAGACTAGACGATTTTAAGGCAATAGTTACCCCTGAAGAAAAGACAGGATCGAGGAACTCACCGGCATTGCCCAGTAACGCGTAGTTTTCAGATGCCAAATGTTTAACATCGGCAGAGTAGCCCACCAAAGTACGTACAGGAGTATCATGCTTAGCGTGGCGCAATAAATGCGACAAMCTGACATCATCGGCCAAAATACGTTTTTGCAAGGCTTCTAAATCATAATCTGCATTACCGTCATAACCATATCTTTCAAAGAAATCTTGCTCCGCAACGACGCCAAATGAAGACCGCCCATCGGCAAAAGGAATTAGCCAATACCACGCACGATGGTCTTTTTCATGCACGGTAATTAAGATTTTCTCACGGTCAAACTCAGGATCATCCAACAAACCATCTTCAATATGGGTAAAGACCGCACGGCGCACTGGAAAGTCCGATGGACTTTCTAAGTCGAGAAACTTCGGCAAAATTCGGCCAAAACCACTGGCATCCAATAGAAATTTGCCTTGAATTTGGTAGTTGTTGCCTTGCTCACCTTTCACCGTCAAAATCGGTTGTGTAGATGCCACATCGACCGCCAAAACTTCATGACCAAAACGGATATCTGCGCCCATTTTTTCGGCTTGCTGTGCCAAAAGCTGGTCAAAGTTGGCACGTCTTACCTGCCATGTAGTGCCTGGACCTTCGCTAAACTTTTGAGTAAAGTCATAAAAACTGCGCTGCGTACCTCTTAAAAAAGCCGCGCCATTTTTAAACTGAAAGGCATATTCATCGGCATGTGCGCGAACGGTCTCCAACAAACCCGCTTCTTCCAAAAACACCATACACTGCGGCAATAAAGATTCACCAATGGAAAACCTCGGAAAATATTGCTTTTCGATGACCGTGACGTGGTAACCTTTTTGACGCAGCAAAGCTGCAGCCGAGCTGCCTGATGGTCCCGCCCCAATAATTAAAACATCTGTCTGTTGCATGGTGCTCATTGCACTGTACCCTTTGACTCAGCTCTTTGGCTGATATTGTTGAACCACCACATGTTTCGCATCGGAGGATGTAAAAAGTGTGGCATAAATAAATGAAAAAATAACGCCCAGCAACACTGTTAGGCCAAAACTGTGAATGGCATAAGTATGACTAAAGGACAGCAAACCAAAACCAAAGAACGTCGACATCATGCACAGAAACAAAGCCATACCCACCACTTGTGGATGATCATGTCCATGGCGGTAGAAAATAGCATAATCCACCCCAATTCCAATGATCAGGAAGGTACCCATAATGCTGAATAAATTAATCTCGACACCCAGCCATGCTTGAATCGCAAACGTGGTCATTAAGGCCATGCTGACAGGCAACACCAAAGGCAGAATGGATTTTTTGCCATACAGTGCCCCTAAGCCAATGGCTAAAATCAGCAAAGCGCTGAGTAATAGCCACTGTGCCTGCTCACGGTGTTGTTTAAACAATTCAGACAGTTGATGAACGGGGCGTAACAGTTGTACATCCGCATTTTCAAGCTGTTGCACGGCTTTGACGTCATGCACATTTTGCAGCATCACCAAACGTTGTGTCGGACTCATCTGCAAAAAATGCAGAGGATGATCTTTAAAGACCGCTTCGGTCAATAACGGTTGGTCTTTTAAATGCGCTTGCCAGTTTAAAATATCCGCTGCGTTGAGCTGCAACGCTTGCGCATATTCCACTAAAGCCGGCTGAGGAATCGCCTGTAACATTTCAACATTCTTTTTTTGCTGCTCAAGCGATGGAATCCACTGCCCTAAAGCTTGAACAGCATCCAACTTGCCAGCCTGTTGCAAGGACGCAAGCTCTGCCAGTAGTTGCTGTTCGCGCTGCTCCAACTCTGCTGAGCTTCTGCCCCGTACCACAAAGTATTCGCTGCTTTGCTGCTGCATAAAACGAGAACGAATATATTGATCTTCCTGCTTTAAAGTGGCATCCATACTTTGTAAATTACGGATGTCATCATTGCTTTTCAGCAAGGTGAGACTAATACCCGTCACCAGTACAATCAATGCAATCATGCCATAACGTAGCTTGTTGTGGCTCTGCACATAACTACGCGCTTTGCCAATAAAGCCCAGTGCACGTATCGCAGGTTCCGCATTCAGCGCAGGCAAACGTGGCAGCAATAAAATACTGGTCACCCATGCGGCACTCAGTCCAACCATAGAAAAGACTGCAATCTGTTTAAAGCCCGGAAATGGGGTAAAACTAAGCACCACATAGGCCAATAGCGTGGTCATTAACCCCACAAATAGACTTGGCAATAACGGCTTTAGAACAGTAAATCCATCGATCTGTCGGTGCTGAGACTGCATGGCCATGAAGTAAAATGAAAAATCGACACAGACCCCAATCAGACTGGCACCAAAGACCAGTGTCATCAGGTGAATTTCGCCAAAAACCCAATAGGTCACAGCAAAGGCCACCAAGCTGCCTGTGCCGACTGCAACCATTTCCGTCAGCATGGGTCGTATCGAACGGAAGCCAAACCAGACTAGAAGCAAAATCCCGATGGTCGAACCCACTCCAATGGTGGAAATTTCCTCTTTGGCAGAGTTAGTGCCGAACTGTGCAAACAGCAGCGTACCTGTCCAGTGCGGTTTGACCTGCAACTGGTTGAGTTGCTGATTGATATTTTGGATAAATGCAGCGGTCTGCTCTTGGTAGGCAATGTTATAGGGGCTATTATTGAGCTGAAGTACCATCAGGCGCGAGATGCCCTGCTCATCACGAATCGTGGCAAAGCCCTGCTCTAAATTGATATCGGCATTGCTTTGTAGGGCACTTAAACCCACTGCATAACTGGGAAACAGCAGCAAGGGATCTTGCTTGAGCATTTCAGCCGTGATTGGCATGCCCGGACTCATCAGTTGTAATAAGCCCTGCTCTGTCAGTGCGGTATGATCCTGCCCTTGCAAAATCTGCTGATCTGACTTGGATAATAGCCCTGCTTTGTGCTGATACAGTGCTTGGGCAAATTGATCAGGATCAAGCTGCGGACGCACAGGTAAAAACAGCTGACTTTGGTCGGCTTGGGTTTTGAGTACTTGCGTTGCCTGTTCTAATTGCAGATCTGCTTTGGCATCCAACACCACAAAAACTTTGTCATTTAACTGCTGACTCACATATTGCTGTGCTTGTTCCAGATGAGCATCTTGATGGGCTTCAGGCAGCAAAGCAAAAATATTGGTCTCAATCTTGATGCCTTTATTCAGCCAAGCCACGCCCAGTGCCAAAGCAATGACACACAGCACCAACAACCACAGAGCGCTAAATTTATTTTGCCAATTGGAAAAGCGCATTTTCCGCAGCCGTTAAAGTTTGAGGTTGAGCCGTTTGCTGGCTAAAACGAATGATGGTGCGGTTATTGGCTTGTTCCAAAATGGTAATACGGTCCACATAACGCTGACCTTGCGCATCGACTTGGACAAAAAGCTTTTTAAATAGACTGCTTTTCGGCGTTAAGCTGACATTCCACTGCGTTGGGCTGTAATTGGCAGACACCACATTAAAGTTTTTAGCGAGCGCCGCTTCATTGCCCGACATCAACTGTAAAAACATCGTCGCTACAGAGCCATAAGGAGTCTTATCGACTTCAATTTGACTGGACGTGCGCTGCGTCTTTTGTACCAGCTTACGCGCTGTCACCACCAAATCGGCCTTGACTGGACTTTGAATCTGCCACAGCACGCCTTGGTTTTTGCTGAACAGCACAGTACCTTGGGACACATAGGTTTTATTCAATGCTGCCAGTTTTTTCTGCTGCTCAAATTGGGCACGCACCACAGGCGTTGCGCCAAGCTGAGCAAATACCTGCTTCAATTCAGTATTTTGTGCATTCGCTGTGGGAGCAAGCGAAGTTATCACACTGGCTGTACACGCAACGAAAATCATCGTGGAGAATTTGTATCGAATCATGCTTGCATTACTCCGCCTTAAACTCAGGCCATGCATTTAAACAATCCAACAACACCTGTGGGGATTGAAAACACATTTCACGCTTTTCAATATGAACTGCCACTTGCGAAGTAAAGCCCTTGGTCAACTTTCTACCCGAGACTGCATCAAAAATCAGATATTCAATTTTCAAGCGATTTTCCCACTCTTTCAAAACAGCGCGCACACGAATTTTCTGTTCAAATTCGATGCCTTGTACATAGCGCACATAGCTTTCAATGACAGGCCATGCATAACCCGAGTCGCGCATTTGGTTATAGTTATAGTGAAATTGATCTAACAGTTTGCAACGTGCAATTTCAAAATATTTTAAATAATGCCCATGCCACACCACATGCATGGTGTCGACGTCATGAAAAGGCACTTCAATAATTACGTCAGCATACATGCTCATTTCCTATAAATATTGAACAGCAATGCTGTCTAACAGTTCTAAATGATCAAAACGATTGACCAGCGTTTGAAGCTCTTGTTGCAAAGGACGATCTTCCGCTACGTAGGTGAAGCTCTGAAGCACCCAGTATTGAAACGCTCTTAAAACAGGGCTGAGTTCTTTATCTACACCTTTAAGTTTAACTGCTTGAACTGCTGCACAACTGAGTGCTGCAATCACTTGTTCGGTCAGAGTAATGACACGGCTAGCATCACGTGCGGCAATGGTGCCCATACTGACTTTGTCTTGATTATGACATTCGGTTGAACGTGAGAAAATCGACGCAGCGAGTGTCTGTTTCAAGGCTTCTGCCGTCCATGCCGAAACCCCGATTTGCACTGCTTTAAAGCCATGATTCAGCGGTAACCGCTCAGGACTTGAACCAGTTAAATTACGCGGTAAACCATTGTTCATTTTATAGTCCACCAACTGCGCCAATTGACGATCCATCAGGTCAGCAATATTCGCAATCATGATTTTTAGACTATCCATGGCTTGGGCAATATGTCCGCCATAGAAATGCCCACCATGCAGTACCCGCAGGTTGACTGGGTCAATTAATGGATTGTCATTGCTYGAGTTCAGCTCATTTTCAATAAACTGACGCAGCCACTGTTTAGAGTCTTCAAACACCCCGATCACATGCGGTGCACAGCGCAATGAATAACGGTCTTGCAAGCGTGAACTTTGGTGTTCGGTTTGTACTTCACTGTTTAACCAGTCGCGTAACTGCGCTGCAATATGTTGCTGTCCCGGATGTGGTTTTTGTGCAAACAGGACTTCATCAAAATGACTTGGATTACCCTCTAAAGCCAAAACATTCAATGCAGTAATTAAAGTACTGGCAAAAGAAATCTGTTCGGCTTTTTTATAATTCAGGCAGGCAATCGCAGTCATAACCGCTGTACCATTCATCAGGGCCAAACCTTCTTTAGGACGCATCACCAAAGGCTGCAAGCCTTTTTCGGCATACACTTTTGCAATCGGCACGATCTGGCCTTGATAGTACACATCGCGCTCACCGACCAATGCCCCAGCGATATAAGACAAAGGGGTCAAGTCACCACTGGCACCGACCGAACCCTCAGATGGAATCACCGGAATCACATCTTCATTCAGCATCCAGACCAACCGTTGCAACAAGGCATGCGAGACACCCGAATAGCCGCGTGCCAAAGAACATAAACGCACCACCACGACAGCACGTGCGGTAATTAAGTCTAAGTTTTGGCCCATGCCGCAGCCATGAAAACGCGACAAATGCAGCGGCAGCTCATGCACTTGGTGGGCTGGAATTCCGACTAAGCACGAGTCTCCATAACCCGTGGTCACGCCATAAATGACGCCTTCGTCTTGCAACAGCTGATCGAGGAAATCTGCACCGCGTTGAATCAATGCTGTCCATTCAGCAGAGGTAGGCAATACCACCTGTTTTTCTTTACGCGCTACAGCCACAACATCTTCAATACTGAGCGGAGTTTCCCCAACCATTAACACAAGACTTATCCTTTATTCCAAAAATTATAAAAATTAAACCATTGATAGGGCGCTCGTATGCAATGCTGTTCCAACAGTTGCACATACTGTCTTGTGGTCTGTTGCATGGCCTGTAAACGCTCTTTACGCGGCCAGTTCAACTGCTCCGCCACTTGATGAATATGCACTTCAAAATGTGTATCAACTCGATAGCAAAACACTGCCAACACAGGAGCTTTCAATAAGCTAGCCAAGATCCAAGCGCCTTGCGGCCACAGCGCTTGCTCTCCTAAAAAAGCAACCGATTGTACACGATCTGACTGCACGGGTACGCGGTCTGCTGCCACAATCACCCATTCACCTTGATCCAACTTATCCTGTAAAATCATTGCTGTTTCAATTCCCAACTCATCCACCGAAACCAAATTAACATCGGCATGTTCATTCAGTTTTTTTAAAAATGCATTGAACTTGGTAGCATGTTTTTGATAAACCAACACATTAATTTTCTGCGGATGCTCTGCTTTGACGGCGTGCAGCAATTCAATATTGCCAAAGTGTGACACCACTATCACCACACCTTTTTGATAGTGCGAACGAAAGTGCGCATGACCATGCAGCTTTAAGTTCTGCTCAGGAATGTGCCCGAGCCAGCCCTCAATTTTATCTAAAATACATTCGCCAAATTGCATCAAATGCGTATAGCTGTGCCACAGCTGCGGCTCAGCCTGAAACGGCGACTGCGCACCTGCAAAATGATGCAATTTTTTTAAGTACAACAGTGAAGCCTGACGCGCAGTATTGGAAAAGAGCCAGTACCATAAAATCACAAAGTATAAGATGACTCGGCACAGCCAACGCCCACCCAAACGGTAGAAACCCAGCATCAGCATTAGCGGTAACATCCCGCCCCGTTCTTTCACGGCGCTCCATTTCTGCATATATTTCTCTGACCGCCTTAACCTTTGACTTTCTGATAAATCAGTTTGGGGAACCGCAGCAGCATGCCACCCAACAAGCGGCTGTGCGCGCGCGCCATGCCCAAATTGTCACGCCACACATCAAAATGTGAAATACCACCTTCAGGATAAATCACATGCGTGGGCAGATTAATAAACGGCACATTGTCCCATTTCAAACGCACTAAAATTTCCGAGTCAAAGCCCATCCGCGGTTGAAACTTGGCAGTGTTTAGAATGTTCACTGTCTGCGCTAGAGGATAGACACGAAAGCCACACATGCTGTCTTTAATCTCAAAAGACAGACTGTTAATCCACACCCAAATATGCGTTGCATAACGGCCATAGAGACGTTTTTTGGGAACAGTCGCATCAAAGATCGGCTGACCAATAATCATGGCTTCGGGGTGCTGGATAGAGGTGTCTAAAAAGCGTTGCACATCCTGCCAGTCATGTTGTCCATCGGCATCGAGTTGCAAGGCATGGCTATAACCGCATTGAAAGGCATGCTTGAGCCCCGTGATCACCGCCTGCCCTTTCCCTTGATTGTGGGTATGTTCAACCAAATCGACCCTTGGATAGTCCTGCGTAAGCTGATGTAATACCGCCGTACAATCGGCATCACTGCCATCATTCACCATAATGATGGGTAACTCAAAAGCGCTTAAATGTGACAGTAACGCAGCCAAATAATGTGGATGGTTATACACAGGAATCACAAAGCAGTGTTTCATTTTTTCTCTCGGCTTAAACGTCTGAAGGGATAGCAAACAGCAAACGTCCTGATGCCAATATTTTGTCATGATTTTTCAGCTCAAAACTGACCTTATGCGCTTTACGGCTGAGCACCAGTTCCACCGTATGATAGGGTTGGATCAGTCCTTGAAATTTTAATTGCTCAAAACCATTGCACCACAGTAAATCCACCCAATTTTGTTTGGCAAAATGCTGGATAAAACCAATTTGCCCTACGCCCGGATAAATCGGAAAGTTCGGAAAATGCCCTTTAAAGCATTCCAGCTCAGGCACAAACTCCAAAGCATAACTGATCTGCATATCCTGAGACTGCTGTGTCAATACCACAGGCAAGGTCATCGGCAGAAAGAGTGATTTTAAATACTGTTTATTCAGCTTCGATTGTGCATTTTGTGGCATTTGCGTTAAGAACCGCCACTGCCGCGGAATCGCGATACTTTCCAGCTTCTGTTGTAATTGTTTTTTCAGCTGTGCGGTAAAGGCAGCTTTGCCCTTTTCGATAAGCAGCACCCTTGCATCCACTGTCAGCACCGCTACCACCGCCAAAATCTGACGCTGTTCTTTTTCATGAATTAAAACATGGCACTGCTGTATTTCTGCCAACTCAGCGATTTTCACTTCAATCGCATCGAGACTTAACCGCTTTTCTTCGAGTTTGACAATACGGTCCAAACGCCCCAATAGTTGGAATGGACTTTTGGGATTATTTGCATCCACGACCTGCACTTTATCTCCAGTCAAAATCCAATCCATGCTAAAGGCATGATTGGTTTTAACGGCTAACTCTTGTTGCTCGGCGCAGTTAATTTCGACATTGGCAAAGGGAGTCCATAGCGCATCATCTGCCTGACGGTGAGCAATCCCGCCTGTTTCAGAACTACCAAACACTTCGGTAATGGGACGGTTTAGCAAAGGACGCACGCCTGCATCCAACTTTCCACCAGAGGAATAGACCCGATGGCAGTCTTGCAACACTACATCTGTGGTCCAGCGCTTCAACAATGCAGGACTTGAAATCAGGTAATTGGGCAGTTGCAAATGGGCAATTTTCTTTTGAAGATCAACCACATCTTCAGGGAAAGCCAATTGTTTCTGATAGAAACTGCGTCCACTGGCTAAAGGCCACAACAACTTAAACAGCAAACCATAAATATGTTGATGGCTCACCGTAGAAATCGCGATAGCCTGCTCAGGCAAATCAAAACTGGCTTCTAAACCACAGACTTCATTGAACAATTGTTGCAAGGTGCGCGGAATCTTTTTCGGCTGCCCTGTTGAGCCCGAAGTATAAAAATACAGCTGTGCCTGATTGAGAAAGGTAGCATCAAATTGAAGCTCAAAAGTTGGCGTGGCTGTCGACGGCAAACGTTGTAAAAAATAAATCTGCTGTTCAGCCAATTCTTTTTCTAAGTCACTGACCCGATGCGGCGGCAACAGCACTTGCTTACCTGCTTGTAAGGATGCAAACAACAATACTAAAAACTCATAACTGTCTTCTTGCCAAAGCGCCCATACTGGCTGTTCCAACTGCTGAATTTGCGTAGCCTGTAAAGCTACATCCAACCAAAAAGTGTGAAAGGAAACGAAACTTAAGTCCGTCTGAATACACAAGGGACGCGAAGAATGGAGATGCTGCTGAAAATGACAAGACATATAATTTGTTTTTAAAAACCGTATTTCTAATCGCTATAGTTCGAGGCCACTATTTTAAGTTAACCTGACGGAGATGCTGTTATTTCTGAACTTGATGCAGTCGCCGCTGACGTTTGCGCAACACAAATTCACCCAGTAACAACCCACCCATCAAGACATAAGAGATCAAACCGTTATACAGCACCCAAATCTTCATCGGTGCAAAGAAAACAGTGATCAGGGCAATGACCGCATTGATGCAAAAAAAACCACACCAAACTTTGGTCACTTGACGTGTCCATTCTACTCCTTCTTCGGGCAGATTAGGCTCTGCCAAACGCGCAAAACGTTCAATCATTGAAGGCGGTCGAATCAAGGTGCTGGCAAAAATAGACAGTGCCCCAAGACTCATAAAGACAGGATAGAGTTTAAGCCATGCATGATCTTTTAAAATCAAACTCAGCCCGCCACATAAAATGGCAAAACCCGTCAATGGCCACAGCAAGGCATTGCCCTTACTCAATAGACGCAGGATGCCCAGTGCAATCAATACCGCACTGACCCAGACATACTGTCCATGCGCGAAAGCATAAGCCACAAAAAAAGGATAGAGGATCAATCCGACCCCTGCCACCCCTTTTAAGATGTTGTTCATGCAACTGACATATTCTGAATGACGACCACCACATCTTGAACGGTACGCACATTTTTAAAGTCTTCAGGATTGACTTGTTTGCCTGTCAGTTCTTTAATTTTTACGACCAAATCAATGGCATCTATACTATCAACATCGAGGTCTGAAGCTAGGTTTGACTCTAATTGCACATCTTCAGGCGCAATTTCAAACAGCTCTTCCATCCATTCACGTAATTTTTCTAACACGGTTTCTTGTGCAAGCATAGCAACCTCTTATGCTGTTTTCTGTGCTTCAACCAAAGCCTCTAAGCTTTGAATTGATTTAAAATGTTCTTTGGTTTCTGCAGACTCTGCATTCAAATGAATGCCATAACGTTTTTTCAATGCCAAGCCTAATTCAAGGGCATCAATCGAGTCCAAACCCAGACCATCGCCAAACAAAGGCGCGTCTGTATTAATGTCTTCAATACTGATGTCTTCAAGGGCAAGGACATCAATAATCATTTGCTTTAATTCATCAGCAAGATTAGTCATTTTGGGATAACTCTTGGTTAAAAAACCACTGTAATTGTTGATTTAATTGACGTACATTTTTTGGATTAACCATTACGTCATCCAATACGTCTTCCACACGGATCGCATCCAAGACTTTCACATGGATATGAAAAGGCTGTTCTGGAATGTGATACCATTTTTCGTTTTTTGTGAGTGTCGAGGGCTTACAGCTAATTAGCACAGGACGAATCGGCACCCCTGCTCTTAGTGCAATATTGGCTGCGCCACGCTGAAACTCATTCAACTTCTCACCTTTGGCCGTCCGTGTTCCTTCAGGAAAGATGAGCAACGAGGCAGCATGGTCTTGTTGTAGTTTATGTACACAGTCCTGAATAAATTGTTCAGAACCCGCATTTAAAATATAGCCCGCACTTTGCACAGGACCTTTGGTAAATGGATTTGACCACAGTGCCTGCTTAACGACACAGTTTGCTTGCTCCATTAAACCAATTAAAACCACCACGTCAATCAGTGTCGGATGATTGGCAATCACCAACTCCTGTTGACTGTTTTTTAATTTCTCTAAACCTTCAACCGTATAAGTCATAATGCCCAGTTTCACCATCATTTCGGTGAAACCTTTAAAACTGTGTTTAATCACCTTTTGAGTGCGCTGTTTTCGGACATCCAGATCAGACGAACTCAGCTTAACCAGAGGGGCAACCAAACCGCCAATCGCCACACCGCCTAAGCCAAAGCTGGCAAAGCTAAATCCTGTCGCCCCAACCCGCCATGCATAGTTGGCTTTTTGCTTGATTCGATTTAATTTCAGCATTTCGTCCACGCTTCAGATTCAGTTTGCTCAGGATTAGTCCAAAACGTGTTAAATGCTAAAGCTTGCTGATAGGCTGGCGTTGCATTCGTATGCTTTGGCGTCAGTATCAAATTTGCAGGCGCTAATGAAATCATCGCTGCCATCGCAAAAGCAGAAAATGGTTGATGCTCGATATACATTTCTGGCAAGGCTTCATCGTAATACACCAGCAAAACATGACCGGCTTCAGGTATTGTTTTTAGCCACGCATAGGCTTCAATCAACCCATCATTCCACGAACCCGCCAAACTGGTCGCAGGGGTCGCATCCTGACATAAAATGGAATAAAGCCCGGAAATTGCATTATGCACCGAGGTTGAAAACTGCGTTGGTGAAGGCGTTTGCTCGCTTAATACATCTTCTAAGATATTTAGTGTTTTTGATTCATCGCCATATTGCGACACCCACACAATATAATCGACTTTGTGTGTATTTAAAGTCTGTATTGCACTATTCATAGCCAGCTTTGCTAGGCGCGATAAGCGCCGGCGTTGCATCGCAGGAATGTGTTGTATAGCTGATAACACTTGATCAATCGAACTTAGATTTAAGTGGGACACGTGGAGTTGCATCATCATGATCAGTAATTAAAAAATTGACAATTATCAGGTGTGTAATTATAACACCGAGTTAAATTTTTCACAAAAAATAACAAAACCATGTTGTTTTCAAAAATAAAACTGTGAAATCCATTCAATTATCAATTGCTGTATGCTGAAAAAACAGGAGGTTTTAACTTGGTAAACTATACATACTCATCAAGAGTTTACCATGAGCTAGAAACACAAGACGTATACAGTAGAACTTAAATCTGAAGCCATCAAAGCATTAGAAGCAAATCAAGGCAATGTATCCGAAACAGTTAGAGAACTCGGCATTTCCATGCAGACCCTTTCGCATTGGAACAATAAGGCAAAGGCAGGGACTTTAGCTGGTACTAAACAGTATTCACCTGACCTAAACGCTTTGCTCGAAGAAAATAAGCAACTTAAACAAACAGCTTAAATCCGCTGAAATGGAACGTAAATTTCTAAAAAAGGCAGCAGCGTACTTTGCCAAAGTACGTCAGTAAGGTACGCCTATATGAAATCGCAAAAACACTGATTGCCGATTATTTTGATGGCACGATTACTTCATGTATTAGTTTCACACTTTTATAATTGGCTAAAACGAGGTGTGAATAAACGATTAGTTCAGCGAAATCAACAAACAAATTTGGTCAAAATAGCGCACAAATAAACGAAACAGAGCTATGACTATATTCGCTTAACCAAGCATTTACAGGCTCAGGTCGTAAAAATTAGTACATATGCAGTATGTCAGATAAAAAAGTTAAATCAGCTGCATTGTAAGTACCACAAACGTTTCAAAAGAACGACGAACAGTGACCATAACTGAGCGATCTACCCAAATTTGCTTGAGCAACAATTCTCAATGATTAAACCAAACCAAGCGTGATTGAGTGATATTACGTATATATGGACGACTGAAGGCTTGTTGTACTTAATAGTTGTAAAAGACGTTTACACGAAACAAGTGGTTGGCTACAGCTTAAATGAGCGTATGACAGCCAAGCTTGTTTGTGATGCATCGAATATGGCTATTCACAATCAAAAACCAGCTAAGGACCTCATTGTACATTCACAAACTTCATGCCTGTAGAGTCTACGAGTAGATGAAGCCCATCACTGTTTTTCTGATAACTAATTGCAATATCAATATGCTTTTGTCTTCTACAAAGCATACTGTAATCTGGTGCTGTCCAATCCAATCCGCAAAGTTTAATTAAGTTTTGAACAAAGCCAGTAACCCTGTGTAAAGTGAGTCTAAATAGAGATTTGATCATCAAATACATTGAATCGCTATGTCGGAGTAAGTTTTACTTAGACCTTATTTGCCTTGCGGTTCTGCATGCCATTGTGTTTTTGGATCGAACCAAATGTCAATATTCCCACGATTAAAGAGTGCTTGGTTATATGCTGACCAATTGGTTGTGCGGTAGATTTTGTATGTAAGCTTCTTCATTTGAAAATTATATTGCTGAAAAAGCCTTTACAGATAGGTTTGTGCAACAAAGCCTATGTGAAGTTGAATGTAGACTGGGAAATCTAACAGATAGATAAAATGATAAAGCTCTTCTAAAAGAGCTTTATTCTAAGAGTCTATAATTTGGATCTAAAATGATTTATTAGGGGGTAACTTTAGGCAAAGATAAAATTAATTTAGCTTCATAGTCATTCAAAACATTATCAATATTTTCAATCCATTTTGTACCATTGGCTACCTGTGCTGATCTAACAACTTTGCTGTAAACGTGAATAGGTTCAGCTGGCGATTTCTTCGTATTGAAGATATCGGTATCAATTTCAGAATGGATTTTAATAGATGCAAATCCTGGCTGGAACCAAGACCAGAATTTATTAATTTTAATATTCAAAACTAGGTCTGCATTCGCCCGATTGGCAGCATTATCTTCAAGAACTTCATAGCCTGATTTCTTAAGTGCTAGAGTTGTACGTTTCTTTAATAATTCAGAAACCGTTTCTTTCTCTAAAAGAATATCACCTAAAGCTTTTCCATAACCGTTACGCTTTCGAGCTACAGCTTTTGCTTTTTCTTCAGCCGTAGCCTTTGCTAAACCACCTTTTAAAGATGGGATATCAGCAGTTGGTGGTTTATCTTGAAAAGACCTTTCATCTTCAACAAGTGCAATAATCACTTTTTTAGAATTACTGGCCTCTTGTGTAGAAACTTGATTAGAGGTTGGAACTTGGATAAGTCCACGAGATGTTGCACATCCTGAAAGTGTAGTGATTAACAACCCAAAAGTTAGTATAAGAAAAAAATGTTTCACAAAAATCCCTCAATATTTATATAGTTAGGTAAAACTTCATAAATATAAAGAAATAGCGCAAAGATTGAAAGATAATTATTCGTATTAGTGGGAAAGTGTTTAAGTTTTGAACCGTACCGGGTTTTTCGGAGACTTTTTTATTTAAGTTAGGCGGTAATCCCCCCTAAAAATAATAGGATCTAAAAGTAGAATTTTCTCTTAAGATACGAGCAGGAGATTCTGCATGAAAACATCTAAATTTACTGACAGTCAGATCATGTCCATCTTGAAACAGGCAGAATCTGGCACACCTGTAGCGACCCTTTGCCGTGAACACGGCATGAGTAATGATACCTTTTATAAATGGCGTGCCAAATATGGTGGTATGGATACATCATTAATGGCTCGACTGAAAGAGCTAGAAGCCGAAAATACCAGACTTAAAAAGATGTATGCGGAAGAGCGATTAAAGRSCGAAATCATCCAGGAAGCGATGGCAATGAGCAGCACTGCTGCGCAAGGGTAAAGCCATCTTGCCGGCGTAAGATGGCACAACAGGCAGTTGCCCAGCATGCCATTAGTATTCGTTTGGCTTGTAAAGCATTTGGCATTAGTGAAACCTGCTACCGCTATCAAGCCAAACTCAGCGATGACAATGCACTCATTGCTGAACAGCTCATTGAACTCACTGAGGAAAATTCCGATTGGGGCTTTGGTTTGTGCTTCTCGTATTTACGGCATGTTGAGAGTTGCTGCTGGAATCACAAGCGGGTTTACCGCATTTACTGTGAGTTGGCACTGAATCTGCGTATTAAACCGAGAAGAAGACTAAAACGGCATGCGCCTGAACCATTGAAAGAACCAATCCGAGAAAATCAGGTTTGGTCATTAGATTTTATGCATGATCAGCTTTCCGATGGTCGCAAGTTTCGATTATTGAATGTGATTGATGATTACCGCCGCGAAGGCCTAGCCATTGAAGCAGGGTTCTCATTGCCCACAATCAGGGTTATTCGTACGTTGAATCAATTGCTGGAGTGCAGAGAAAAACCGTTAGTGATCCGATGCGATAATGGTCCCGAATTTATCAGTCACGAATTTGTGCGCTGGGCTACTGAGCACGGTATTCGTATTGAATATATTCAACCGGGTAAGCCACAGCAGAATGCGTATATTGAACGCTATAATCGGACCATACGTTATAGTTGGCTGAGCAAGCATTTATTTGATACTTTGGATGAAGTACAAGATTATGCAACAAACTGGTTGTGGCATTACAACCATGAAAGACCACATCAAGCTAACAAAGGAAGGCCACCTCTAATGGCTGCTTAACCTCTACTTTTAACTTCGGTTATTTATGGGAGGATTACCCCTAACTTAAATAAAAAAGTCTCCGACAAACCCGGTACGGTTCAATCGGATGCTTACTAGAAATCTAAGACTTGTTGACGTAAATCATTGCAGTATGATTTAGGTATAGAACGAAAGTAATCAAATTTTTACAATTGCAGCAAACTTCGTAGATTAAACTCTAGAAATTTTATAAAACAACGTTGAACACCATTGAAATAATATATTATTGATTAATTATTAAAGGCATTCCTTCTTCATCCAATGTTTTTGTTAAAATTAAATATTTTTTTACCAACTCAATAGATGGTTTACAATTTTCTTCAAGATGAAAATCATTATTTAAAGATGAAATATAAATACTCAGCCAAACTGTATTTTTTACTTTTGGAAGAAAGCTAGGCAGTTGTATAAAATTTTTTCTATCAAAAATCAATCTTAAAGTTCTAAGAACTGGAGTAAAATATTTATAATTCAATAAATTCGCTACATCATCATTTAAATCCTCTGTTATAAATTTTTTATTCAAGTATTCCTCTAGACTAGGATCTATAAAGGCATCTAAAGGATTTAAAATAGCTAAGTATAAGGATTTAAATGATTTGGCACCATTCTGAATACACTCTAATTGCAATTTATCAGCAGTAGAACCTGTAATAAAAATATCATCTCCAAATATAATATTAAC
This sequence comes from Acinetobacter towneri, assembly GCF_001758345.1. Taxonomy (GTDB): domain Bacteria; phylum Pseudomonadota; class Gammaproteobacteria; order Pseudomonadales; family Moraxellaceae; genus Acinetobacter; species Acinetobacter towneri_A. The sequence goes on along the minus strand of NZ_MKQS01000008.1, from coordinate 30,604 downwards.
ATTCCTACTAGCAAAAAAATTACTTGCTGGAATGATATGATCTCTATTTTTTGAGATGCTAATCCTTTCCATTTCACTTAATGAAGCATAATTTTCACAAGGTAAGGCCAGTCTGGGCAGTTTTACATTTATTATGGTTGGGTAATTTTTTAAAGCCAACCAAACATTGAGATTTTTAGAAAAAATTTCAAATAAAATATTGGCAGTTGATGGTGCACTTCTCCAACCAGTAGTTAACAACACAACTTTCTCATTATTTTTTTTTACATTTTCAAAAAACATATACCAGTGACTATTTTTATTTTGTAATTCAGCCACCATGTACTCATATAAAATATTTGAAAAAAATTCAATATCTTTATAGCTACCATATTTTGCTTGACTATACATTTTTGTAAATTTTATTAAATCTTGTCCAGATGCACCGAAAAATTCTCCATTATTCAAAAATAATGAATGAATATAGAAACTATCTGTCATTTTGAAGTATTTATTTATATCAATAATCCCAGAATCTAAAAATGAATACATAATAGATCTAAAATTTTTTATAGACATACTTTTTATTAGGTTTTTTGATATCCAATCAAATATTAAAGTTAGATTGTCTTTATTTTCATTTTTAAAAACATTCCAATCAATAACTTCTTCTTTTTCAATAAGACTTATAAAATCAATTTTACAAACCACAATCTAATCCCTTAATAAACTACTAATTTCTACATGTTTTTTGATTCTATTTTCAAAATAACAAATTTTTTCCAAACCAATTTTATGAGTTGTTAATAAAATATCTTCAATTCCTAAACCCACATCTTCTGGTGTATGTGCATCAGAACCAATTACGAAATCAATTTTATTTTCTACCCCATATTGAATATTGCTTAAACATGGGTAACTCCACTCTCCAAAATACTCCAAATTTGTTGTTGGATTATATTTACTTTTCCTCAATCCCGATGTATTTAATTCATATGCTAGTTTACTCTCCGTTAACAAATCCATTATCTCACAATGGTATTTTTGCAAAACATCACTATTAACCACTCTTAGTAAAATATCAGGATGCCCTATTGAATCAAACTGATTTGATTTTATTAGAGCTTTTACTTGATTAAAATATGAACAAAAAACCTGAGGGTTATTAATTTTATCTAAATCCCATACATTAATGTTTCTATTAACACCTGGTATGTAATGAATGGAACCAATAATATAATCAGGTTTAATAAAATCAATTATTTCTTGGTTGTAATCGAAACAATTTTCAAAATAATCACATTCAAGACCAAGCAATACTTTTATCTTATTAAAATACTTTTCTTTTAAAGATAAAATATTTTCTTTATAGTCACATATTTCATCTTTTCTTAATCTATTAGTTGAATCTAAAAAAAATGGCGCATGATCTGTAATTGTTAATATACTTATACCCTTATCAATAGCAGATATTATAACTTGCTCAATTGATCCACTAGCATGTTTAGAATATGCTGAATGCACATGTGAATCAATCATTAGATGCAATCTCTTTTAAAATATCTGGATACATTTCCAACTCCTTCAWTACCCAATAAGGATTGTTATTTCTTCGTATAATTTCATTTAATATCAAGTTTTTTTCCATAGGTTTTATTAAATCCATAAATGGAATCCTATACAAATTATTAATTAATTTATTGTTTTTAACATGATCTTCCAAGTCACCCCAATCAATATCATCCAGGTTTAAATTACCTAGTTTTATATTTTCAATTCCATAGAAAAAAATGCTGCCATCAGGCTTAATGGTTACATCCATACCATTATTTTCAACATTTATACTACCTAAAGTAAATTTTTTATTTGTTTTAATTTCTATTTCCTTAATATACTCCTTTAAATCTAAAAAATTATTATTTTCTATATTTTCAGGTTTTACTAAGTTTTTATAATCAATTTTAAAAACGTAATTTTCATTAATTATAATTTCATCGGTTAAATTATTTACTTCTTTTATTTTTGCGTGGTATCCAAATTTCATAGCCTCAGTGACTAAAAAATTTCTTGTAAATTCTTTATCAGTATCGATTGATCTAAATGAAAAAGATAGAAGACTTTTAGGATTTTTAATAAACCAATCTATGCTTAATCCATGTGATCTATGTTTTATTTTTTCAAGATGATAAGAGTCAGAGCTTATCCTAATATTACATCTGCTTTTAGATTTCAATAAGATATTATTAGTATCAATAAAAAATTTATACATCAACTCTTTTGGTAAAAAACCGCTACTAATAAATTCAAACTCATTTTTTTTATGAGAAAAATCCAATATACTATGGAATGTTTCTATATTGTTTAGAGGTTCACCTTCCCCACTTATGGATATTTTTTTCACAGCATTATCATTTATTAATCCTTTTAAWTTTTTTTTTGATTTTTCTGTTAAAGTTAAATTTACTCCACCTTTATGTTTGTCAGAATACATGCAAAAAGAACAACCAATACCACATATTTGTGTAATATCTATATATAATAAGTGATCAGTCAATTTCATTTGTTATTTCTCAATTTAAATAAAAAAATCATATAAACCTTTATATATTTAATCTTAATTTCATTAATTAGCTAATTAAAACTCAAAAATAACCAGATCTAGTTTTCATTGAATTAAAATTGTACATCATTTTTTAAATAATTTATAAAATATTGATTTTATAATGCTATTTTTTGATCAAAAGATCAAAAAGCGACCCCGAGAATTGTCAGAAGATTATGTTGCATAGCTAAATCAATAAGGTTTAGTACATTTCTTTAAAAGTTTTTTAGCGCTTCATCAATATAGGCTGAAGACGCCATCAAGTTACGGCACTTCCAAATCGATCAATTATACGCTGAAGGATTGGCCAGTTTTAATCAGTTAATTTGGAGCATGACAATAATCTACCAATTTGCCTGAGAAGTACTACTTCGCAAGAGATCAAAAATCAAATGCAGCCTTGGAACCTAATAGCTGGTGTATCCTGACTTAAATTTTTTGAATAGTCACCGATCTATTGAAATTCAAGAAATTAGTTTATCAACTATTTCTTTTCCCAATACACCACTTAGTCGCTCATCGATCAAATCATAAATACTACGTTGCAAATCAGAACTTAACTCTCCCTTCATAAAACCATTCAAATCAGGTTGTAATTTTGCATTTTCAAATATATCTAACATTGGTTTGAACTTTTCAGGTTGAATCCCAAGGTCAGTAGTAATGCTCCAAAATGTCTCAGGAATATCTATCTCATATTTTTCTTTAATAGTGGCAATAGTCATAGCACTACCAATACAGGCATACTTTAACTTGTCACTATCTGAAAGATTTTTCAAATTTATTCTGTCTTCATTACTCAGTGTTATCTTTTCTCGCAAATAGTCAATATATGCTTGGTTGTTATCAAACTGCTCCGAAGTAGTGCCCTCTTCTACTGCACGTTCAGTACGCATACCAAGTTCATACATATCCACTTCATTATGTTCAGTTGCAAACACTCCTAGCCCTTTACCCACTGTAAGTGCAGCATCACAAATCCTTGCAACCATTGGAAGCCCACCATTGATTGCATCAATCATAACGCGACCTGTAGATATAACAGTTCCACCAATTGCAGAACATGCTGTACCAACTGCACTTATTGCTCCAGATAACAAGGAGGCTCCTGCACTAATTAATCCACCTAACATTAATATTTTCTCCTTGTACTAGTATGAAAATTTTCTTTGCTAACTACTTTAGCATGATCCTTATCACATAAGAGTGGATAACAAGCTTGCAATTTGCTCCGCCACTGAACAATAGATTCACTTTGAGATGGTATATAAAGATGATGAAGTAGATGTTCAATCACCATTGATACAGAACCCAAACGATTCACAGCCATATTTAACATTAATATTAGATGTTGGTGATTTTTCTCATTTCTCTCCTCCATGTATTTTGTATAAGCACTCAATATTTTAATATCTGCACTAAACGATAATTGATCTTGCCATTGTTCAATACTTAGTGTTGATTGTTGAGCTGTTAGTGGTAGTACATGTCGATTGTTTAGTAATTGATAGAACCGCCAAGAACGGTAACGTAGTTTAGGCTCAATTACATCTAATGGAATATCTGCTTGTGTCGTTGAATTAGGCTCAATTTGAGTAAGCACAGCGCTTTTCCAACCTTGACTAAATATAACTGCCTGGCCTGTTTCTAATCTAGATAAATGCTGTTGTTGCAATGGTTCTAATGCCATAGTATTACCTATCGCAACTTTATCATCTTCAGCAAATAACTTATGAACAATCTTTGTATTGGTATTTTTTATTACTTCAGACGTAAGCTTATTAGGAATTTGATCCACAATGATTAGACCTTCACCATATTTACGTACTTCTGCGAGCATATCACTAAACATTTCAACAGCTTGTCTTCGATTACTACTCATTGAAGGATCTGCTTTCGTGAGAAGATGATGTGCTTCCTCTATAAGTGTTAAGTGTCGAAAATTTGGATTTTTACGATGTTCATTTTTTAATACCTGAATAACATTTGTCATAATAAAGGCTATTAGTAACGATTTTTCAGCCCCGTTGCGAATTTCTTCAAGCTCAATAACAACTGGTCGATGTATCAATTCACTAAAGTCAATAGAACGTAATGTGTTAAATATCTGCCCCTTGGCACCGACTAATAATCCTTGTAAACGTGCCTTAATAGAACCAATGTAATCCTGACGTAACCGTTCATCAAACCCCTGTTCCTTAACTACTTGCTCTGAAGCTTCAAGCAAATCTCGTAATATTGGGAATGGATAGCAACCTGGGGCGAAAGGATCAGGATATAAAGGATGTTTAGAAGTATTAATATCCCATCCCATTTTTTCATAGCATCGATAAACAGCAGCTTCTAATACCTGAGGAATCGCGGCCTCCATATCAAATGAGGCCAAAAAACTTGCCTTAATAATATCAACTCGACTTGAGATAGTCTCTCCTGGCATCATTTCTAATGGATTCAATCTTAATGGTGCAATATCATCACGTCCTGGTGTAAATACAAGCAAATCATCATATTCTTCAATTAACATGCGATATTCAGTTTTAGCAGGTTCAATAACCAAAAATTTTGACATGCTTTCTCGTAAGAGATGATGACAAGTTGTTGTTTTTCCACTACCTGTCACACCTGCAACAAATACATGCTTGTTTAAATCATCTCTATTCAGAGCTACTTTTTTATCTTTTAATATACGACCATATTGTACAAGACTACCTAATGGTAAACTCTCTACAACACTTACTTTTGGTGGATTTAATCCGAATGTCACTTGCTCTTTAAGTTCTATCCCAACTACCTCTTCCTGAGGTAAGCCTGCAATTAAACTTAGTTCCTTTGGTGTAACATATGCACCCATCAGAACTTTTCCTTTTAGATTAATACGTGACTTTAAACTATCGAATATATTTAATATTTGATCATTACTATGTCGAGAAATAACTGGAATCTGTAATTTTTTAACACTTCTAACCCATTCTGGTACTGCTGAAATATCTAGCATTTGTAATGGATATTGATTCCCCATATTTCCACTAAAAATTGAGCGTGTAACATCACCTAATCTTAGTAAGCTATGATGAGAATTTGTCAATAAACTTATATTACATATAAAACTGCCACGACTACGGCCATAATCTACTCTTGGTAGTAAGACCTCATCTAAGTAACTCAACCATTGTTGTGCTTGCCTATTGTGGCGTTCTTCAGATATATTTAGTGTTTCACCTTGATTCACTGAAGCATTGTAGTTGCTTCCGCTACTTTTTGATTCATTTTCTCCTTTCGATTCACCTTCAGAGTTGGAATGTGAGCTACCTTCAGTTCCCGATTGTGAGCTATCTCTTCTATTTGCAGATTTTGTTGTGCTTTCATTCCCACCTTTTGTATAACTATTATTTGTAGAAAAACTTGTTCCCCGGCTTTCTCCTTTACTCTCACCCCAACTTACAGAACGACCATTCGTTTTCCCATGCTGAAGTGAAACTCGAGCAAGAGGAGCAAGCACTTCATAACCACGATATAACCATTGCTCTAACTCCATCAATTGTTCCATTGCAACACAAGAAGCTGTTATTGCAAGACAAAAATCACTCCCCGTCATCACATCCACTAACCGATCAATGCCCTGAAAAAAAGCATTTTCTCCTTGAGCTTGATCACCAACTGTTCCTTGTAAGACACCTACATGACGGTATCTCTGCAGTTTGTTAATTAGCTCTGTGCCATTATCTGTTAATTGCTGTATGTGACTTCCTTTAAAGTTTCCTTCAAAGTTAGGTTTTAAAATACTTTCTGAGATATCAGATATAGAAATAACAGGTTTAGAATACATATGGTTACGTGCAATTCCCAAATAAAGTGTTACACCATGTGTTTCTCCTTTGAGTATATAAATTACACTAGCACCAGGATAACGAATACTACTATAAACATTTTCTAGTGCTTCTCGGCGAGGTGCATCAGAAATATGGCTTAAACTATTAATCTGAAAAAAATGGTAGTCAGCAGCCTGTAAAGCATCATTTGGGACTAACCGTTTGGCGATTTCAGCTAAACTCGTCGGGGCAGTTAGCGCTGTTAATAATTTATCAATGGGTTTTGTAATACTCATGTCATTCATGTAAAATTTATTCTTCCTAATAATTATCAGGCATTATTAACTAATTCAGTAATCATGATTTGATCTGCTCCATCATCCCCTGATAGATAAAGTTTTAATGCATATAGTAAGTCTGGTGTACGATGATAGCCCTCTGGTTTATTTACAACTAATTTAACTCTAGCTACTACTTTAGGTTGTTCAAGCTGATATGCGAGTGCCTCACCTTGTTTATCAGTCATTTTTTCAACTGTACTTAAGAGTTGTGTACTTAAATCGCTATTAAGCGCAAACAGCGAACGTATATTTGGATCTTGGCTTTCTCGCGTACGTAATAGTGCTAATAGCAATTCTAGTCGTAAAATAAATGAATTCCATTTAAAGAACTTATCTTCTTTTTTAAGCCATTTAATCTCTTCTAGTAAATGCTCATTTAATCGATAAGTCAGTGTAATTACTTGTTCTGCTGTTAAACGATGAATCACTGCTTTATCACGCCACATAGCTACGGATAAAATTTCAAGCGTAGTTGCACGTGTACCTCCTGTATCATCACTAGGTGCTAAGAGGTTTTCAAGTAATTGTTGTTGCCATAATTCACTTACATCACCTAAAGCATACTTAAATCGTGTATCTTCATTACGGAGTAAATTTTTATCCTGAGAAGCTTGTAATAAATCATTTACTGCAAGAGGCGGCATTAATTTATGGCAGTAACTCAAGAACATTTTAAGTTCGCTTTCAAGAGTTGTATTAATGCCCTGAGTTACTAATAAATCTTGAGCCTGTTTTATGGCCTGAGTCCCTAAACGGGCGAAATCAGTTGACAACTCTGCTGCATCATTAAAACAACGGGATTGGTCACTAAAAATGAGCATAGGAAAACGCCAACGTTTTGACAGGCCTTTTAGATCGTATTCTGAGATTTCTCCTTGCTCACCGATATTTTCTAACGAAGATCTCCCCTCTTTAGTAAATACATCAGCAGAAAAAATTTGTTTTTCTACATCTAAATCTTTAAATTTGCTTTTATGTACAAAAATGCTTTTATGCTGAGGATGCAATTCATAAAATCCAAAATCCTTAGCAGAAACCCATTTAATATCTTGGTAATTAAAATCAAACCTTTTTGAATTTCGTCCGTGTAATTTAAGATGATATATATCATCAAGTTGATTTAAATTCCGTTCAATCCATTCAATAATATTAGTTTCCCTTTCTTTACCAGGGTAGGTAAATAGTTTTTCGAATGTAACTTTCTCAGGAAAAATAGGAATCGCAACTACTTTACTTTCATTATCATCAATCTTTTTACCCCATTGTGCATCCACATGATGAAAAGGTTTTTTTTCACCTATTGGAGAAAAACGTAATTTATAGGGTTGTTCATCGCCATAAGTATAAGTGAGTGTTAGTTTACAGTCGCAGGGCATTTTAAGTGGTTGTCTTAGCGATAACAGTAATGAAAATATCTGTTTATGACTATTTTTACCTTGATAAATAGTAAAACGTATCTCTTCCTTATCTGGTGGCAACGTAAAGGGAGTTTCTATTGGAATATTGATCGCAACACCACGCTCTGGTTTAACCGAAGTACGAGTATCAACAAAGTAAAAATTTTGCTCAATACCTTGCACGGGTAAACGGGCCATCAATGGAGGCAAATGATCTTTCCAAAAGATCTTATGTGGCGCTAAAAATTGCTTTTCTAATAAAATTTGTGACCCTAAAAGAGGATCACTAGCTAACCACTGTGTAGATTTGATTCCATTTTGTTGTTTGATTGCTGTAGAAACTGAAAGAAAGTATGTTTTTTCTTCTTTTTTCTGTAATACAGAGGTTTCTTTCAATAAAACATCAAAAATATCAATATTTTCTACTTTAATTCCAGCTGGTACACGATACCAGTTCTCACCATCATGTAGTACTAGCTGTGCCTTATTTAACACTATTTCGCTATAACTATAGAGTTGAATAAATTTCTTCGCTATATGATGAGGTAAGCCAGAATTAACTAAAGCTTGCTGTAATAACTGTTGTTCACCTTGTTGAGAAAGCTTAATAGATGGGTGCCTTTCAAGGTAAGTCTCTCCAATCTGTTCGCCGCAACGATAATATACAGGCGTAGCATAAATACCGACTTGGTCTGAACTTAATACCATAATCAAATCATTAGGTTTAAAAATTTTTTTATCCAATAAAGCATAGACTGCTGCAATACTTATTGGTAATGGATTTACATTACTAAAATTACGATTAATTTCTCGGCGTAAATCACTCGTTTCAAAGTCACTATGGTGATCTCTCACCAAGTAATGCATCCCTTTATTTACTCGAATTTGAGTCGTTAATAACGTTGCAAAACTATTCAACTGATAATTATAGAGATCACTATTATTAACCTGAGCTAATTCTTTCGTGCTAAATACACATTCATGATCTGATAATGATAGGCTTTGACTACAGTCTAAGCCTGATGCATCAAGAAAATTTGGTCCTATCCAACCTACTTTATCATTACTTTTAAATTTATAACTAGCACCATCAAACATTACTGAGACAAAGTCACTCGATATCTGAACTTGTGGATTTTTCTTCAGCTTAAGTCCTCTATCACCTTGTAGTAAATCGTTAACAAGTCTTTTAGCCACTCTAGAAAAATTTCTTGGCATCGCTCTTTGCCAAGAAGTATTTAAATCAGCACTATCAACATTAGAATTGACTTTTAAATCAATCAAACCATCTACACATCGGAACTCTATTCGCCAAGTCTGTGTTTGCTCTGCTCTCACTCGACGCTGTATTTGGATATCACCATCAATTGTGAGTGACAATAGCAATTCGGCATGAGGCATTATTTTTGCACAACTCTTTGCTACATTATTACCAAGATCGAGAACCAAAACCTCAACTAAATTTTCTTCTTCCGTATGTTTAACAGCTGGGCTTGCTGATAAATCATCAAGCTTAAAGTCCCAAGCCTGATCTAATACTAGACAATTTTCTATACTTGCGAGTTGCTTAAGTAATTCACTAAATAGATTAAAACCAGAAGCGATACCATTTTTTTGTTGGCATTCACAATCATCTTCTAGGCGATTTAACAATCGCCATGATCGCCAAACTTTTCTATATTGTTTATCTTGTAATAATACATTGTTAGGTGGCATATGCTGCCATGGTTTAATCGCAAGAAACTCCTCCTGTCGTAAAATTTTCTGTATTGAATCAATAAAAGTCTCTTGCTGCTCTGTTAATTTGAAATTCGCTGCTTGCCGATCTAAGAGTAAACCTAAAGCACGAATTAAGAATGTTTTTAACAAACGATTTTCAAGCGTATCAAAGCTCATCTTACGCGTAGCAGCTAAAATATGCGGATTAGCTGCTAATTTTTCACGCAGATTATTGCCAGGTTTACGACTTAACCACTGCAAAGAACGGCTATCGAGGCGTTGTGCTAAGTAAACTGGGGTCATCTCATGAACTCTATTAATCGTTTGTCGAGGCATAATCAGAATATTGTTAATAGCATCAACAGCATGATCAATTAGATAAGTAAAACGATCCTGTAATTCAGTATTTTCGAGTGCATGGCCATCGTGACTTAACCAATGACTCATTCGTTGTGGTAATGCTTCACCTGTGAGCGGATCAAAGGTAAGATTAACCAAGTAGAAATGCTGTCCCTGTAATAATTGCTGTGCAATAAATTCCTGTGCTGTATAGCGACCGTATAGTTGCCCAAAGTCGTTCAACTTTTCATTTGCAAAGTTGATCATTTAGACTCCTTGTACCGACTCTTGCTGAACGTTAGTTTTTTGATCTGATGACACCGTAGGGGTTGCTAGCTTAAATAGTTCTTGATAGCGTTCATTGCTCTGTTCATTGTTCAAATAATCTGCACTTACCCAATTAAATTGCCCATGTCCTATACGCATCGCCTTATCAAAATCATCAAGAATATCTAACTTTTCTTTAACTAAAATTTCGCGAATTGGATCTAAGCAATGCTGTTTGGCATATCCACGTGTCTCTATCCCACGTAATTTAGGCATTACCTTCTGTACTAATTGATCCTCAAAGGCAAACTTTAGCGCCTCTTTATATTCATCAGGGTATTGCTGTGCATCCAATCCTATAACCAATGGATGATTCACCATATAATATTCAATTGATTGCCAAACACGATGTCCTAATGCTTTCCCATCAGCCCCCAAACAATTATTAATATTTTCAATTAATTGCTTATAAGGTTTTACAATCTCATCTGATAAGCTACTTTGTTTATTAATCCAACCCCACCAAATGCTCATTGGGAGTAAATTTGCTTGTTCAGGCAATGCTCTAAGTTTTTCACGACGATGCAATGAAGTTGGACGAGGGAAGTAGATTGAAGTACCTCGGTCAATCACCTTATCTGATAATGATTTAGTCGTTTCATCTTGGTTCATAGTACCTGCAAACAATAAGTTACGACCAAGAGATAATTTATAAGGATCTATATTAGAACCTAAATTAATATCGATGTAAGGTAGATCATTATTTTTCGCAGCACGGCGTTGCTCTAACTTACTCAGAAAGTCGGCAAAGTAAAGTTCAACATGAGCAAGGTTCATTTCATCAAGTAATACCAAACTTACAGTATCTTCAAGACCATTATAATTATCTTCTGAGTTTTCACTGTCTGTTATTAACTTCTCACGACTTTGTACAAGAAAATTCAGCATCGGTTGAGCTTCATAACTATTACTGATCGAGTTAAAATAGCCCAACATTGATTCTTGTGAATCCCAATTTGGTTGTACAGGCACATTAATAAAATTTATCCCCCCAAAACGGCTATATAACTTAGGTAACTCAGATTTACCTGTACCACTCACACCGGCTAAGACTGTTAAAGGTGACCATTCAGCAATTTTGAGTGCTGTATGGAAGGCACATAAAATACGGTTTGAAAAATGTAGCCCATAGTCATCAATCTTTGACCGAATAGTTTCAAGCCAGTCTAGTTCATTAATAGATTTTTCTTGACGACGTGGCACAAACTTTTCAATATGAGGACGCTTAATATTTCTAAGCCGTGCCTTAATATCTGCTGGATCTTTATAAGATGGACTAACTCGATCCAAGGTCTCTTTTAATTTATTATTATCTGCAATAACTGCCTCATATCTTACTTCAAGACTATTAAACTTAGTTTGCAAACGTTCTTGGTCATATTCTAACTGCTCTTGAGTATCCAAATTTCGTTGCAGTTCGCGTTTTTCGTCCTGTAGCTTCTGATTAGCTTGCTCTAGCTTTGCAACTTCAGCACGATGGTTATCGTAATATTGCTCTGGTTCCTGACTTAGGCGTTGGAGCTCTTCACGCAATACTTTTAACTCTTCATTCTTAGTCGTAAGATCGTGCAACACCTCCTCTGCTGAGCGGTCACCTAACAGTTTTTTAAGCTCATCATAGGCACTATACAATTCTTCTTGCTGTTTAATACGATCTAACAAACGCTGTTTATCTGATTCAAACTGTTTCTCATTTTGTTCAAACTCCTGTAAACGGGTCTGAATACGTTCTGCAATTTTTTGCTCAAGAGAATCTTGTAATGCATCGACTTTTACTCGATCAAGTTTTACATCATTTTGGTCAGTAATTAACTTAGCTTGCTTTTTATCAAACTCTTGTTTGCTTTTTTCAAGATCATCTCGACGCTGCTGAATCTCTGTTTCAAGCACCTTAAAACATTTTTCACGCTGCTCTTGAATCTCCTTATCTAATTCAGCTCTTGCTTCAGAGCGTTTCTGTTGTAATTCTCTCTGCAAATTAGCTCTTTGCTCTGCAAAATCACCATCAACGATTTCTTGCACTCGATCAAGTCGCTCACGTTCTGCTTCTAACTGCTGCTGTTGATTTGCTACATCTTGTAACTGTTGTTTCAACTGTAGTTTTGAATCTGCAAGTTGTTGATCACGCTCCGCAAAAATTTTGTCTCGAAGAGCCGGTAAACCTTGCTCTATTTCTAACTGCCGAACCTCTTGTTGTTGATGGCGTGTTTCAAGTTCAAGACTACGAGCATGATTATCCTCTTCCTTTTTAATAGCAGCCTGTTCACGCAATTTCACAAATTGAAGTTGGCGTTCTACTTCTTTTTGCCCTTCTATTAATTCTAGCTTTTGCTTTGCCAGCTCTTCTTTTTGCCCTGATAACATCTGAGTATTTTCAACCTGATCTTTGTCATGCTGTTGCTGTTTTTTATCCACAATATTGCTCCATTAAAATCTTAATTAATTTAAATACCGCTTTTTCAATTTCTTTTAAAGTTTCATGCTGACCTAAAATTGGACCAGAATGCCCCCGTATCTTGATTAAATGATCTATCGCTGTGATTAACTTCTCAGCAAATGGAAATTCTTTTCTCTGCTGATCCGTAATCTGTGCCCAAAAAGCAATAAAATTTGCACCAAGAGTTGTATTACAACCATTAAGTGACTGCTGCACTTTATTTGAGTTAGTTTTGCTAATTTGTTTAGCACCTAAAGTTACTAACTGACTTTTTATAAATTCGATGTCATTTGCTTCATTTACATCGAGGGACTGACACGCTTGATAGAAAGCATGCTGTAAGGCACCTGCTAAAGCATTTGTTCTATCTCTAGCATCCTCTAAATTGGCAAATACTAAAGCATCAAATAACCCTTGATAAACACGCTCATTCATTACGCTACGCATTATTCCAAAATGCTGATTTAACTTATAGTTAGCTTCACTTCGGATATCCTCTTTAAGCCAATTAGGGGTAATTTGCTCTGATACTTGATTATCATTACTCTTCAACCAATCTGATACAATTTCACGTATTCGCTCTACAAGCTGATGAATAAATTCAATTTGCTCAAAACCAAGTTCATTACGCACAGTATTCGCATCCTGATGATCAATCGGATTTCGCCAACGGCGCAATTTAGCGATATCATTTAATAACTCTGGGTAGGCTTTAGCGAGCCCTCTCATGGGTTGCTGTTCATCATTCCTTGCTAAAAGCAAATGACAAAATAATAAGGCTGACATTTCAGGTTGCTCTGCCTTGAGATAAATAATACTACCCTTATTTGTCTTTAGTAATTTATTAACAAGCTTGCCATCTTTAAACTTAAAACCCATCTGTAATGCGATTTTCTCTGCTTCATTCGCATTGCGCTGTGGATCGCTCGAAAGTTCAGAAATACAGCGTTCAAGCTTAGAAAATGCATAACATTCCGCTAGCATTTTCTCAATCTCGTAATAGCTCTTTCTCACAAAAGATAATAAATTATTTTCGTATTCAGACTGATCGATAGAATTTTTTACTTGGCTGTTCTTTAACTCCTCGTAAATCTTAGCTAGTGATTTTGATTTTTGCATACCCTTAAGTGGATAGTTTTTTCGGCTTTTTTGATATAGGATTTCATATGCTGTTTTAATAGATAAATTACTATCATGATTCTTCCTATTATTAAAACCTCTCGTAAATCTATCCTGAATACCTGAACGAAAACCATCACTTACATATAAGGAATATGTACCAGACACCATAAAAGCATAACAATGTAGATAAACTAATTCACCATCCGAATTGACTGATATAGTCCCCTTACTTGTAATAAAACCATCCCGATGAGTATTGCTAGAAGACAATGCTACTTTTTTTCTTTGCTGTCGAGAACGTTTAATAATATCAATTACATCACGCTCATTAGGCGCATTTTTAGAAACTGTTTCACTAAACAGGGGGATTGCTCTTATTGGTGTAGGATTACCTACAGTCCCTTGCCAAAACTCAACTAAGCCATCATCATTTGCTTCAACATTAATTGATGTTATTTCACCACGAGTGATTATTGGCAACCAACAGTGATTAATTAAATCAAAATATACACTTGCACCAATAACCTGTGTTTGATTATTATTAATTTGATCAAGGATTTGTTCACCTGCAGGTGTTAATCTCAATCTATCGGTGATTAAGTCTAATTGCTGTAATTTAAGGCTTAGAAACTCTACAAGGCTAGACTTGCCATCCTCATTCGTAAGCCCCATTTTTTGGCTTAATCTCTCTAGATCACTTTCTCCCTCAGCTAATAAACGTAATAATGTACTCTCAAATAGATTTAAGTCTTGATCTGCTTTCGCTTGTAATGAAATCGCAAAACGTAAGCATGGCCATAAAATATCCTGCGTCGCTTTAGCATGATATTGAGCAATAGAGTGTGGCTGATGCAATACCTTAAATAATTTAGGGATATGTAGATTCATGTAAGCAATACTCCTTGCGCATGATTCTTACACAGCTCATAAAATGCTTTTAATTCAGGTACTGACTGTTCCGCTATGGGTGCTTGAATCAACTGACTATCACCGACAAGAATCAATGCCTTTTTCTGTCGTGTTACAGATACACATAATCTGTTTTTAGACATCAGGTGACCAAATACTTGTTCTTGTTGCTTTGCTGAAAAATTACGATCTTTCAGAAATTGTGAGTTTTGTGATTGAGAACGAACCATTGATAAAAAGACTACATCGAATTCCATACCTTGAAAAGAATCTACAGTACCAATCCGTAGACGCTCTTCTATAGGTTTGCCTGCATGATCAAAAAGCATTTGATAGTGTTTAGTAACAACATAATTTCCGGCTTCATCTTGTTCAGTAATTTGGTATTTCGCAAGTGCTTTCATTACTTCATTTACTTGAGCTTTATAAAAAGAAATCACACCAAAACTAAGATTTTTACCTTGTTCACTATCAATCCATTGCTTTAATTTCTTAGCAATCATCTCTGCTTCAGCCTTTCTAAATCGGCTCTTACTGGCATTACGATCCTCATTCCCCAGCCGTGCTGGTGCATCTATCCATATAGCTGCTTTATTTTCTATCCCTTCAAGTTGATGAGAAAATTTACTGGCTGGTAGAGGTGATTCATACCCTTCCCCATACAGCTTATAAAATTGATCACTAGCAAATTGTCCTAATAAAGGATGACTACGATATTGTGCATCTAACGTGATCGTTCTAGGAATGCCATCTTGTTGCTCCAATTGCTTAGCACGATGAAATAAATATTGGAACATACTACTTGTTATATGCTGATTAAATTTTTCTTTTATATCCTCATGGATATCATCTGACTCCTGCTCCATCTGCTGCAATAAAGCTTCATCAACAATATGTGGTAGTTGACGATGATCACCAACTAAAATAATACGATCTTTTGCTTGCACCATAGGAATCATCAGATCTCGGGGGCTAGCACGAGCAGCTTCATCAATGATCACCGTGCTATACTGCAGATAACCTTTTCCATCGCCACTTTTTGATTTAAAACGACGAATGACTTCGCCCTCAGATTGCCCTGTTGTCGCCCCATAAACTAAATTGTATTCTGCTAATGCTTCTTGCACTAGATGCGGATTACCCTCTAAATCACTCAAATAATCTATTAAGGCTCTATTTTTAGATTCATTACGACTACGATCTTGCAGCAAATCAAGTGTACGTTGTATTGCTAACTTCACATCTTCTCTAGCTAAGTTGCGTTTGAGTTGAGGACGTGGTGTAAACTGCTTTAATAATTGTTGCTTTACTTCTTTTAATTGAGGTAAAAAATCTAGATTATTTTTTGGTTGCCAAATCATAGCTTGTTGTAATATATCTAAATACTTTTTCTCAATAGTGATCTCTTCCTCATCCAACCAAGCCATTAATGCTGCAACTCTCTGCACCCCATCATCCTTAAATGCTGGTTTTGATAGCCGTAATGCACGTAAAAATCTTATGCCATCGCTCTCACCTAAATGCTGACTATTCAGTTCAGTACCAAGAATCTTTAATAAACTTATCAACTCAGCACTATTTGGTATTCCAATTAATAATGCTTTTGCTTTGTTCACTAATCGTAAAGCTGCACTGTCACTTGGTGTTGTCGCATACGCTATAGCTTCATTTTCAAGCTGTAAATAAGCAATACTTTCTTTCAACTCAGGCACATGCTGATAGATGTTTCCAACAGTTTTCAATCGCCATTCATCTAATTTAATATCAGTAGCATTATTTTGTTCTTTCTCACCTGAACGCTGCCCAAATTTAATTGCAGGCAAGTCATTTACTGATAAACGATTTAATAGATTCTCAACCGCATCATGCTGATAACCTGAAACCAAAATATCACCCTGTATTGACTTACTCTTATCCAATTCCTGATTAAGACGTTCTATAATGGCGGTGATAACAGTCGTTTTACCCGTCCCTGGTGGCCCTTGAATAATCATGATATCAGGAGTATTCAAAGCAAGTTTAATCGCTTTTTCTTGAGTCTTAGTTGGTGGATTTTTAGGAAATATTTTAGTTTTAACAAAACTCGATAATGGTTTTATTTCAGGACGCTGAACACGTCCACTTGGTAATCTAGCATCTTCCTCGATAAGCAATCCTAAATGAGGCATCGCACTTTTACCCTCAATAATTGCATTACGAGCTGCCATCCGTCGCTCAATCTGCACTTGATCACCCATAATAGATTGTACAATAATCATTTTAGTCGACGGTATATCAACTCCTTCTACAATAAGTCGATTTTGCTCAACTTTAACAATTTTTAAAATTTGGCTTGGCTCATTAGCTACTGATGCCACATTATCTTGGTACTCAGCATCTGTACTCACTGAATTAGATTGTTGATCCCAATTTGAAAGATTGCTATCAAAGCCCTTTTTTTGTTTATAGTCCTCAAGTAATTGTGAACTAAATGTCTGCCAATCCATCTCAGGATCTTCGAGATAAGGAACCGAGGTTTCAGGGCTCATCATTAACAATGCATCTTGAGTTGTTAATAAAGTGCGTAGATCTCTATTCAAATAAATAGACATCTGTCTACCAAACGCACCATAGACTTCACACTGTTCAGGCATCACTTCTATGCAACCAATTTCTCTAGCACGCTTAAGTAACTGTTCACCCTCTGTACTTCCATATTTATCCCAAGTGGCTAAATATCCTTTTTGATTTGTAATAATTTTACGCATCTGCTGAGAAGCAAGAGAAGCCACCTGTTTTTGTTGTTCGCTAAAACTGAGCTGTAATCTCACCAAACGAAGTGCACGTGTTGAAGTTGAACAAGCACGACTCACGAGCTTGCGTACCCCTAAATAATCAAAATCTACTGCAGAATATTGTTGTACTGCCAATTGCAAATTATTGCCCAATAAAACTAGACCATTTTTAATTTTTTGCTGTGGTTCTTTATTAGTCAAATTATGATTATCTTCATTTTTTTCAATATACTTAAGTTGATCTAGTGCGCTTTCTCCCAACATCACAATTGCATACTGTTGCTCTAACTCATCAGATAGGCTAAAACTACAATATTGTTCAAGCGCTACTTGAATAGTCT
This sequence comes from Acinetobacter towneri, assembly GCF_001758345.1. GTDB lineage: Bacteria > Pseudomonadota > Gammaproteobacteria > Pseudomonadales > Moraxellaceae > Acinetobacter > Acinetobacter towneri_A. Next base: position 12,508 of record NZ_MKQS01000008.1, on the reverse strand, counting down.
CGAAACTCTCACCTAAACCTACAGATTTTGCTTGTTCTAATGTTCTCGGGTCTAATACAATATCAATTGGGCCTAGTTCAATTTCAGAACCATTAAAGGACACCATTGCCAACTCAAGCTGTACACTATCTTTAGGCCAATCCTTTTGTTGATGTACTCGACTGATCTCAATCAGATTAGCATTCGCTCGATCAAACCCAAGTACTATCTCATTAAATAAAATAGGCTCACGCAAAGTAATCGTAAATAATTTTCCATGAATAACTAGCTGTAACTGACCCGTTCGTGAACTCAAACGTAACTGGCCTAAATCTCCTTGTTTAAAAGAAATTCCTTTACTATCTAGCGGTTCTATCCAAAAAAGATGATTTATTTCAATATTGAGTTGTTTGAATCGCATTATTTTCCTTAACCTTAATCTCAATAATTACCGAGTAAGGAGCATGTAGATATAACTGTACACCTTCCTCTATCTGCTGCTCATTCAAAAACCATTGGTTCGTTAATTGCTGAACATGATTATTATCCAGAATATCTACTCGTACATCCTCTGCTGAAACATAGAGAAACCTATCCTGATCAAATTGATTCACCTCAATCATTGGCATATTGTGTTGATCTATATCAAAATCACCAGATATCCGCCGTGGTAGTTGGATATTTTGACCATCAATAAAAGGAGTAACCCAAGTCCAAATTGGATCACTTACCCCCTCTGATGTATAAAAATAACTAGTAGCGACCAAAAGTTTTGAATGATGTTCATTACAATATGGACAAGACTGTGTATCATTTGTAGATTGATAATAAAAACTCATACCACAATGGCATTGAATAGAACTATCTGCTGCTTTAGCCAATAGCCTCGGTAATGAGTGAAGACTCGGACGTTGCCAAGGCTCTTTACGTCCTTTTCCGAACATTCTTTGAAAAAAATATAGTACATCGGGTGTTAAAACCAACTCAGCAGGTAATCCATTGACTCGTGAATTACTATTGTCTTCAGCATCAAATATAAACGGAAGCTCGCCTTGTGCTGCTTGAACTTCTAAATTAGGCTTACTACTTTCTGAATCGTCTGTTGCCCAGTCATCTTCATCACCTACGACATCACTAAAAAGTTGTCCTTCAAAAGCATTAGACATCGTGAGCATTTTAAATGCTAATAATGCTAATGAGTAAGTATCACTAACAACTCTACCACCATCAATACCTTTAACTATCTCCGGTGCACCATATTGTGGAGTGATTACACCAGACTTCGAACTTACCCCTTCAAAGCGCAAATTATCCGCATCTATCATCCACACTTCACTATGCTCTGGCTTAGTTGAGCAGTAAATATTATCTGGAGAAATATCCATAAATATCACTCCTACACTATGTAATCTTAATAACTCGATAGAAGTCTGGCTCAATAGTTCTAATCTTCTCTTAGTACCGCCAGTGTTAGCATACATAGCCAATGAGTAAGCAACTTCTAAAGGAACTTCTTCACTCAACCAACTAGGACGAGTGAAAGTTTTAGCAAGTTGCTTATTCAAAATTTGCGGCAACCATTTTCCTATCGGTTGCATATCTTGCATCATCTGCATCACATAACCAGCCTGCCCTTCAAGCAAATAAAGTGGTCTCGTAATATGCATTTTATTGGTTAATGGCAACAGATAGAGGTTTTCAAACCGCTTTTGAAAATGATTGATTTCTTCCTTATCCGTTATTTCTTTACCATTTTTCAGTGGCATTTTAACTAACAACTCGGAATCTGCTGTTCTATATACAACCCCTTGTCCACCTTTTCCTAACTCTTTTTTCAGCTCATGCCATTGAGATAATTGATCTTTCACCCGAGTAAGTTTTTGTTCTTTTTGCTGTTGCATATAAAGCTTCCCCTGTAGCTCTTAACTAGAGCACTCAAACATATATCCAACAATGATTAACGATATAAAGCAGCGATAGTCTTATCATCGCTATGACCTGTCACCGGCCAATCGCTTATCCAATGCTTTACATCTAAAGTAACTTCAATATCTGATAACAGACGATATTGGTTCAACAGTTCACGATAGAAATCAATACGATGCTCAGAAGCTAAATCATCAGCAATCCCATCTGTAACTAAAAAGCAAGCCTCTAACTCTACAGTTGGCTGTACACAAAATTTCCATTTTTCAACCTGATTTTTTTTACCTAATGAGTATGTTTGATTGGCAAATAAACTTTCATCTTTATCAGTTAAAAAATGGATCTGTTGCTCATTTTTAACCGACGTAATGATGCAGCAATCACCATCCCCAATGTGAGCAATAAAAGTACTATCTCCAAATACAATAGCGAAGAGTGCTGTACAGCTACATTGTTCAACTTCAGCCCCATTCAGCTCTTCTAACCAAAAACTATGAAACAACTCAATAACAGATAATGGTTCAATTACTAATGTACTCATATAGTGTCGAGCAACTCTCACTACTGCTCGACATACCGCTTGAGAACCAATATGAGATAAAGGCTTACTTCCTAAACCATCAGACACAGCAATCAAGACCAACTCATTATCAAGTTCTAAGTGACAAGCATCTTGATTAGGTAATCCAAGGCGTTGATGAAACGGCCCTATTTCGGTACCACTGAAACCTCGCCATACTAAATTATTACCAGTCATCATCATTCGATTCATTTTCAATAATATGAGTTAAATCAACTCTGCGCGATGGAATCATGGCTACAATTTCGGATCGCAAAATCATATGTAAAACTTGATCTAATTGTTCTGCACGATAGCAATTATTAGATAGCGTATTTAAGTGTGGCAGATCCGCATCACCACCTACACCTATCAGATATAAATGATCGAGTTGGCTTAATTGAAACCGCTGTTGTGCATTTAACTTAAAGTAACCATCTGTCAATAGCAAAAATTTGACGTCTGGGTTTCTTTCAATCCACTTACAAAGTGCATCAACATTCCCCTCCCCGCTAGTGCTAGGTAATTCAACATCACTTCCAACTGACCAATGAAGTTGTGTAATATTCTCTTGCCAGCTGAAATAACATATATTGGTGTCATGTTGCTCAGTAAATTGCCTGATATAGCGTACTAAGTTAACTAACAACATTGGCTTACCATACTCCACCATACTTCCAGAACAATCGATAATGCAGTGAAGCTTAGATAAACTCATCTGACTCTTCTTGCTGTTGATTTTGCTCTTGCTTAACCAATTGCTCTATTTCTTCTGGTTTAGGCACAACATTGGCATTTTGACTATTGGTACGAGTAGTAACTGACATGGTCACAAATTTAAAAAACTCTTGAATTTGTGAAGCATCTTGAGCTGTGAATACTTTATTCTCTGTACCCGAGATAAATTCGTTAAGTACGGTATTAGAAGCTGCACCACCAATTGCCATTGCCATACGGTCACACTTATTTGAGCGCCCATCATTAACTAAAGCACGTAAAGGTTGTTGCCAAGAATCAGTTGGTTCACCATCTGAAACTAGAACAATTGTTGGACGATATGCACGTGATGGCGTTGTTTCCTTGTCTTCAATCATTGCTTTTGCCATCGAAAAAGCTGTACCCATTGGGGTACTACCACTTACTGTAAGGTCTTGCCACTCGATATCTTTGGCTGAAGTATAAGGTGTGTGAAGGAGAACTTTTGCACCAAAAGTAATAATTGAAACTAAGATCTCTACCTCATTTTTTTCTGCACTGGCAAAGTCTGAAATCATTTCTTTTACAGCAATATTAAGTTTTTTAATACTCTCCCCCCCCATACTACTACTGACATCTAACAGTAGCACTACTGGCAAAGGTTTTGCTTTAGCAACTGTAAAATTAGCAGGGTTAAATCCAGCCATAATTTATCCTCTTATTATCTTAAATATATAATTAACAAATAATTAAGCACATGTATTAACACAGCTACGTCTGACCACCTGAACTCTTAGTAAACTATGCTTAAACAAACTGCTATCTTCACTTACAATTTCTGTGTAAATTTACAATATCATATTTAAATAAAAATTCTTCAATAGCAAGCTTGCCAATTATATAATTCACTGTAATATTTCACTCATAACGATAGATTCTTACTGTTGATTTTTAGGGGGGATTACCAAATTACCTCCCTCCTTTAACTACATAAAAAAGTCTTGAGAAGAAACCTTTGGATATTAATTTTTTAGTGGATTTCTGCTGTTCAGCAAGTTGTTTTTCCAATGCTTGATAATTTATTTCAGCGTGTGTTTTTTGTTGTTCTAATTCTAATTTAGTGTCTACTATACATTGACTTAACTCTATTATTTTTTGATTAAGCACTTCAAGCTGATCTTTTTCCTCTAATTTATCCAAGTCATTATTGTCCATTACTTCTTCTAGAGTTTTAATTTTTTCTATTAAATACCGATTTTCAATGAGCAATTGATCTCTTTCCCTTAATAAATCCATATCATTACTTTGTGACTTGCCTACATTTTCAGTTATTTCCCATTGCTGATACTTAAGATTTTTTGCCATTTTCTCATCATATTTTGGTAAATCACGCTCATAAATTTCATGTGTTCGAAAAGCATAAGCTACATAAAAAGCATTATTTTTGACAAAACCAGCTAAACGTTCAGCAGTAGCATTTTGCTTAATCACGATTAAATTAGTTTCATGCCATTTTTCACTATGTTGATTACGCCATAATGGATTCACACTATTTTTAATTAATCGCTTTAAAGCTAACGCTGGTTGTGTATTATCATATTGGAGTTCATCTATCACATTCTGGCTAACTATAGGATAGGAATTACGATTCTCTATCGATAAAAGTACTTCAGCAAGAGGAGAAATCGTTACCATATTATCGCCAATAGGCTCAATAAATGAAGTAAATAGCGGTTTTTCCTGCTCAGTATAATCAATAATACAAGCGTAATATTCTTGCTCAGCTATAGCCGTTTGCTCATCAATACGCTTCAATGCCGGCACAACACGATTGTAAATATCAATGTCAAAACTAAATGGCAGGGGGGGGAGATTAATCAATTGTTCCGCATGTTCAAATATATATACACTACGTTTTCCATATAACATCCCTAATACTGTTACAAATGGAATCACTCCTTTATAGCCACCTGTTGGATTTAAGATCAAATCATATTGGTAATTTAGGTTATCATCCGTTAAATAAGCCAATATTGTGGTGACTAACTCACGAAATCCTTGTTCTTTTAATGATTTTACATCATGTACTTGTAGCCCCTTAATACGCTTAATTTCAATATTTTGTTTCGCAAGACCAAAAATTTGTTCAATATTTTTTTTTAATTCATTAGCGCAAGCTTTACTCGCCGCATTATCTGCTGCTAGCAAAACCACTTTACTCATTGTTGTCAAACCTAATCGTTCAAGAGAATTAATCTCTGCAGATATTTTATGTATGGTGTTTTTAAGTCCTGTAACACGCAGATTTATTTGTTGCTCAAATATTTTTGTATCCTCTTCCCATGCATGACCTGGATTAAAGTATTCAAGTTGCAACTCACAACCATTGGCAATAGAAGTACCTATAGTACAAATAACACATTTATCTTTTTGCATTAACTTACCTTTATCATATAATTTAAATAAAAATTAAACCTATTGGATTGTTTATTTCTTAATCTATCTAACATTCAATGATTACAGTCTCAGACATAAAATAACAAACCTCATGTTGCTGTGTATTGTACTCATTACTCCCTATCTCAATAGCTTCAACCACAATCGCTTCAAGCCATTTTTTAAATTGTCCATTAATTTTAGAACGAATTTGCTGAAGCCAATCTTTTTCGAATGGCCTTATATCTGTTAATTTTGACAAAGTTTCGGCAGAACACTGCTCAACCATTTCCCTATCAACATTAAAAGAAGTAAATACTCGACTATCGCTAGAAACCATTGAATACATTTTCAAGTAAGAAGCGCTATATTTAGTATCAGCACAAAACTGCCGAGTAATATTAATTCTTCTTTCAGGTTGTTGAGATAACCAAAGATAAAATGCTAGTTCTTTCGGTGGAAGTTTAATCTCTATACCATTTACTAAAATACATTTTTTATTAAATATTATTTGGACCTTAATGCTTGTATTTTTATAAGTATTTAATAATGCAATAGTCTTACTAAAAGACTTTCTTTCCATCTGATTTATAAAGCTTGGATCAACCATATTTCGCATTCGCACAAATGGAATCTCTGCAAGAGTAACTTTTGCTTCTTTAGTATTTAAAACCTTATCTTTGTTAGCAATATAATTATCGTTTAAGGTTGGGAAAAAAAAATTCTCCGAAAATTCAAAATCTTTACTAACAAAAACATGACTTAAAATATCTTGTTCTCTACCAAAGATTGACATGGCATAGCCCATATAAAATGCCATAGTCTTACGACCACCTGCTATTGATGCGTGAATTCGACAGTTCTCATCTGCAGTGAACTTAGCAACAATACGAGTAATGGAGTCCGCAATACTTTGTTGATCCTCTTCTTCACGCCCATTAAAAATCTCCACACCATCATCATGTTGCATCAGCAAAATATGACTTAATTCAAATTTGAAGTCTGGAAGGTTATGATGCGCTTTTAAATCCTCAATCTGCCCTCTTTCAAATAACCACTCAATTGCTTTTGCTTTTGCATTTACTGATGTGATTAAGTAAACTTCATCAGGAAAAGGCTTACCTTGCATGTGAATTGCATAAAGTGTTTCAGTTAATACCTGAGGGCTTATCCCCATGATCGAAAGCAGTATCGTTTTCACTCCTTACCCCTCAAATAACTTCCAAGCAAAGTACAATTCTGCTTATTTATCACTAAAAAAACAACAATCTAGCACTAAAATAACATTGGACTGAATAGCCACTGATTTAATAAACAGCTTTTAGTTAAATAAAATTCATCCTTAATCTGATGAAAATTTTTAACCTTTTTACCCAAGTAAATTTCAACAACTAAAGATTACTACTGTAATCTTTAGTTCATATATTGATTGAGAAAACCAACTCAATTCAAGTTGCTTTTTATGCCAGTCTACAATCCCATAAAGAAGAGAACTTACTAGCCTCTTCTGAGTTTGAAGCAATGTACTATGATAAGATTAAAATATTAGGTCAGGTGGCCTAACTTAAATAAAAAGTCTCCGACAATCCCGGTACGGTTCAGTTCCTTATTTGTTAGCTTTTGACCGATATCAAGGGTATTAATTGATAAAATTTTCATAAAATCCCTTTAAATCATAGCTTCTATATACTCTTTTCCAACCAAAATACCATTTTCCAAATCAAAAGGAAGTACATATAAACTAAGTTCATCTGAATAGTTAAAATGTGGCAAATGAACTGTAAATTTTTGATGTTTTGGATAGATCAAAATCAACTGACCTTTTTGGCCTAAATACTTATTGCCATAGGCGTGCATTTGATACAAATCAGCCTGGCTGATTCCATATTTTTCAGTGGAATTAGCCTTCTCTTGATGAATAAATTTCCATTTGGTATCAAGAATAACCTGACAGTCCCCCCCTTGATAGACAGCTAAATCAGGTTCTAATGCAAACCAGTTTTGTAATGTTCTATTTTTAGGTGTGTGACTCACCAATGTTTGTCGACTCGGTTGAATCTGTAATCTATGGCAAGGTTTTAACTGAGTTTGTAGCTTTTTTGCCACATATTTTTCGAAGAGCTGTGGCATAGAAAATAGTAAAGACATGCCACGGCGTTCGCCATTTTGAAATGATGGATTGATATTCAGCAATAATAGCTCACACCATGGTTTTATATCTTCGTATTGACTAAATAACTTGCCTTCACGCCATTGCCCTAAGCTTTCAACGGGATCATGACATGTTGGTATCTCATGCATTAATTCAGTAAAATCATGCCCGATTGCGATAGAATGATCATTCCTAGTCATTTCTAATGCATAAATTAACGCTGTTTTAATTAAGCGATTTTCAATACCATTAAACAGGAACTCATCATATTCAATTTCAAATAGATGATCCTTACCTACTCCATGGTTAATCTGTTGTTGAACTAATAGCCTTCCTTTCAGATAAGGCTGCACATCTTGTACTAACTCGTAATCACGTTTTAGCCCATGATGGATAAGTTGTTCGAGCTCTTCCAAAAAGCGTCGAATAATCCATTCATGTAACGGCAAATCAGTTTGCTCTAAATCAGCTTCACTAATCTGTTTAGGCCGTATGTCATAGACCTCAGAAAGTATGTTTCTTAATATCAGCTTAGACTTTTCAATCTGGCTGTCACCCAATTCAATTTTAGGTAAAATTTGAATCTGCTCATCATTGAAAGGGCTTTGTATATAGCCTACATAAGCACCCAGCTTAAAACTGTTACGCCTCACATCATCTAATATAGGAATCTGTTCTGTTTCATCTGTATGAGGTGCTTGGTACTTATCAACGATCCAATCCAAGGTCTCTTGGCTGATATAAGCTCTTCGGCTTGCTATCACCGTATTCGCAGCCTTATCAGTCACTACAGTCTTTTGATAAGACTGTAGCTCTGCGTATTCTGTTACCGTAATCATCTTACTTATAGATCTGTTGGAAACGTTTTAGATCACTGAAGCAGTCTAGATTTAATGCAACGGCAAACAATGGATTTGCTTTTGGTTGCTGCCCATAGCCAAAGATATTTTCATCAAAATTCAAGTCCTGAATTATCTTTCGCTTATCCATATCATCAGGATTATCATTCAGTACTAAACCGATATGTTTTAAATTACTGAAGAAATATTCTTGCAATAGCGGAATGATCTTATTTTCAAAAATTCGTCGTAATGTTTCCAGATACTTAGTTTCGTCCATTACCGAACACAAAGGCATGAAATAGCTATGACCAATTTGATAATCTTTACCTTTTAAATATTGAATGCGTTGATTCATTTTTTTGAGCATTAGAGGAATATCCACATCATGCTGCGATGCTTCCATATCCTCTAGAATTTGGCTATCTGGACCAATTTCCTTAAACTCAAATCGGCGGCGCAGAGCTAAATCTAACTGTGTTAGTGACTTATCTGCTGTATTCATCGTACCGATGAGATATAAATTTGAAGGTACAGTGAAAGATTCTTTTGAATATGGCAAAGTTAACTCACGTGCATCAGACTTACCGGCACGTTTATCATCTTCAATAAGCGTAATGAGTTCACCAAATATTTTTGATATGTTACCTCGGTTGATTTCATCCATCACTAAGACATAGTTATGATTCTGATCTAAAGCCACTTCTGACGTATGCAGACCATCTATTTCAATATCTTGTTTTTTTAGCTCTTCAAGGATATTTGACCAACTCATTCTGTATAACTCATATACAGTTTTTAAAGTTAAATTCTTTTGATCATTCAAAGCTAAGATATTTAAACTGATATCCTTCGCAATCCAATTTATATCTCTGACATGTGCATAGTCATCTTCATCAATTGAATCATAGTAATAATCAGATGTAACGACACCGATAGCTTGAATTGTTTGCTGGTCTTTTAGACATAAAACAATATCGCCAATTTTTATTCTCGAGCTAAAATCATACAAAGTAGAATGTGTATTTGACTTAAGCGATTCATAATATAGTTGCTCTTTTTCAGTACGGTCCTCTCTTAAATCACCAACATTACTCCAGCCAATTCTTGCTTGACCATTTTCAAAATATCTTTTACGTCGTTCTGTTTCCCAACGTTCACCTAAAGATATCTTCCAAATAGTTGGCTCTTGGTTCAATCCTATATCTGATTGATAAATACCTTGTGATTTCATCGCTGCAATAGCAATACGTTTAAAAATCCCATCTTCAACCTTATAAGCAATATTTTTCTCTTCTTCAGGAATATATGCTTTTAAACCTTCAATGAAGTCTTCATAACTAAAACTTTGGTGAAAAGTGGTAAAAGCTATTTGCTTTGCCTTAATTAATTCATCATATTTTTCTTTAATTATCTTATGACGTTCGATAATGTCGGTCTCTGTTAGTGAGGCATACCACACTGGATCAGCAATTTGAACAGCCAATTCTGTTGTGGCATATGTTTTACCTGTGCCAGGAGGTCCGTATAGAATTTGATTTAAAGGATGATTTACCATTTTTTCCTCATTTTTTTTGATATCTATTTTTATACCTAAATCATCAATAAAGCTCTTCACTTCACTGATATTACAACCATCATATAAATCTAAAATATCTAAAACATTATTCCAGCTATGCAATTCATTTTTAATTCGGAAAACACATACTTCTTTGCCACAAAGATTAGGTGCATTTTTTTGACTTAGATTCGAGTTACCTAAAACTCGCCATTGACTAGGAATTTCTATATCTAACCTATGCTCTAAAATGATATTGAAATTATCTAAATCTAAAATATTTTTACTAGTAGATTTATCCTTCTTTAACCCAATTTCTAAAGCTAACTGTTTTTTTGAATGATTGATAAAACCTTTAATTTTGTCTGTACCTTCACTAATTCTTTGATAATTCCTATCTAATAAAATATCTAGATTTTCTGCATTTAGATCATAAGTATTTATAAACCAACATCTATGAGAAAGCTCAGCAAAAGAGTAGTTAAATCTCTCAGCCAATTCATCCAAAACAGCTTTATAATCAACCCATAAAAATTTTTTCTTGGAACTTAAAATATTGTTTTCAATTAGCCAATCTTCCGTTTGACCATCTAGCGGAAAAAATTTACTAGGGAATAACATAAACATCATTTGGCTTAACTTGCCTATAGCCGTTTGCTTAATCTCTAAGGCACTATTAAATAATTGTTCTAGCTCTTCACTCCTGTGAATAGCAACAAATAGTTTCCATAAAGTTTTAATATCTGAATTTTGGCGTTCTTTTGCATAAGCAAATAGCCATGCGCCTAAAGGTAGAACATTAGGAACCCCCGAGTAATCTGAAGGAGTTTCTAGATTTAAGTTTTCTAGATCACTTAAATTCTGGATCAATTGATTTCTTTTTTCTTCACCATGTTTCAATATGAGTGCGATAAAACTAAAAGGATCAATTTCTTGTAATAGAAAACTGTTACCACTTTTATCTTGATCATCTAGACCTTTATTTACACCAATTTTTTTAAGGAGCTGAATTAAATACTCTTGGTTACCTTCATACTGTAATAACCATTCTGAAATTTTTTCGAACGTTCCAACCCAAGTATATTTTTCCATTTTTCACTCAATAAAGTAAAACTAATTCTTATCTGTAATAATTTAATCAAATTAATTAAATTTAAACCTAAATATATCAAATTCTGCTTGAAAATTATCTAAATCTTTAGACTAATTTTAGGACGTGTCCTCATTTGAAGAATTGGTTTTAAATGCTTAAAATCCTCGTTTAAGCTCTTTTCATTTCTACATTTTTTCAATGGCACGTACTCTTCTCACCGATGATATTTGGCAGCAAATTCAAGATACTATGCGATTACATGGTTGTTACTGTTCAAAAACAGTATAAATATCATGGAAGCTATCTTATTGAAACTAAGTACGGATGCGACATGGCGGGATATTCCTCAAGAACTTTGCCCTTGGCAAACTGCTTACAATCGCTTCAATCGCTGGGCAAGTATGGGATTATGGGATAAATTTTTTTAGATTACGAGGCATTCTGGATCAGGAATGGGTATTCATTGATGGAAGCTACATACGCGTGCATCAACATGCAAGTGGAGCTCGGCATGTTTTCGAAAGAGCAATTGGACAATCACGCGGTGGACGAACAACAAAAATACATCTTGCAACCGACGCGAATGGATTACCGTGAACGGTACCGGGTTTGTCGGAGAGTCAATATTCTGAGATGAGAAGCATTGCTTCGCAAGACGTAGCGAAGCGTAGTGTCCCGATGACAAAATTAAAATATACCCCTGAAATCAGAGAAAGAGCGGTTCAATTATTGATTGAATCTGAACAAGATTATCCTTCTACTTGGGCTGCAATCACAGCAATTGCGCCTAAGATTAGTTGTATTCCTGAAACACTTCGTGCCTGGCATCAGCGGATGTACAACTTGCGACACTAAACTGGGTAGATTGGTTCAATAAAAAGCGTGTACACAGTGCACTGGGTTATGTATCGCCTTTTGAGTTTGAAGCAATGTACTATGATAAGATTAACCCGTTAGGTCAGGTGGCCTAACTTGTACTAGCTCAAACCTGATCTGACAGTTACCCATTTTTTATTGTGCCTGTCAGGTTAAATTTGAGCTAAATTTTTCTCAGCCCAAATCCGTTTTCCATCAAGTAAAGTTTCAAGTGGTGTACGACCACAGCACATTTTTCCTTGATGAGTCCGTTCAGTATTATAGAATTTCAGCCAATCGTCTAGATCAACTTGTAATTCTTCCAATGAGCTATAAAGCTTCTTCCTAAACGTAATTTGATAGAACTCCTGCAAAATCGTCTTATGGAAACGCTCACATATACCATTTGTTTGCG
>NZ_MKQS01000007.1 GCF_001758345.1 Acinetobacter towneri | reverse complement strand
TTAAATTTGGTACTCGACGGGATTTATTGATCAGTGCGTCAATATCACCAGACTTCACTAACTCTTGATAGCGATAAAATGTATCTCTTGAAACACCCATCACTTTGCATGCTCTGGATACATTCTGAAGCTCTTCAGCTAAATTGAGCAGACCTACTTTGTGTTTAATGATTTGATTGTTAGTATGCAACATAAGAAAGTTACCTTTGTTTGATTAAGATTTCGACACCTTTATCAAAACGGGTAACTTTCTCTTTTTCAAGAAGAATGTACGATCAAGTCTGAACTAATACACTTAAAGCCCATGTCTTCCAAAGCATCTGCATAATGTCGAGCTTGCTCTCGGCCCTGATGCACACTGACACTAGCTTTTTTAGCCTCTAAGACCGCAATAGGCTGACCTTCTAAATCAAAAAACACATAGTCAACAAAGCCTTTTTGCCCATCGCGCATGTCTACAGGAAATTCGAGCTGAACCTGCTGTGGATCGGTAATATCCCAACCCGCGGTTAACACCATATTATCAATGATAAATTTACGCGTCTTTTCTTCATTCCACTGTAAGCTGTGGGCAACATGGGTACTTCTCGCACGTTTTTGTTGAGCGAGTTCGGTACTGATTTTTTCTACTTTTAGGTTCTTTAAACGCTCTTTATCTAATTCTTCTCTTAACTTTTGATTCTCTTCATACTGTAAATTGAGCTCTTTTTCAGTCGCAGAATGCTTTTCAATATTTTTAAATGTAGGTAGAGCTTCATTGGGAACTTTACAGTAGTTCACCATCAGATACTGCCCGATTCCAAAGGCTGTACCTAAGCAAGCAAAAGCTGTTTTTTGATTACCCAAAGCACCATGCGCCGTCAAGTTACCTTGTTGGCGTAGGTAATCAAGTTTGTATAATAGCGACGGTGTAATACTGTTTTTAAAATCAGACTCAGTGAGCAATTCTGAAAAATTCGCTTTTTGAGGACGTGCTAAAGCTTCAAACTCATAGATAGATTTGACCACTTCTTCTGCAAAAGCACGTAACCGTGTGGTTGCACTGCCCGGATCTGTATAAATTATCGCTTCCGCAAGTGCCCCCAAATCTGCCAAAAGTGGAAAGTTTTCTCTTAGAAATTCAAAGTTCTGAGATTGCATCACAACCCTCGATTTTAATTTATTTATATAAAGTCAAAAACTTAGCAATATAAGCTGCGATATACAATCCTCAGCAGCCTATATCACTCAAAATAAGATCTATATTTGCAGGTAGATTCAAATCTGGAAGTTTAAATTCCATCGTCCACCCTTCAACCAATCGCCAGCAGCCTGTAAAGAAAATTCTTTATCCTGATTGCCATTACTAATTAACTTATAACTCACACCACACTCAGGATCAGTACATTGTGCAATAAAAGTTTGGTTGGATGTTCTAGGCTCAAATTCAGCCTGAGCTAAACATATAGGACAGTTGGTGAAATTTAAGTAATGATCATGCTGTGCTCGTATCACTCGGTAAATATTCTCCGTATTTGCAGCCGAACAAGCTGATGCTAATGAACTTAACTGCTCGGAATTAAGCACATTCACCAATTGCATTTCATCGTTTTTATTTACCATATAAGCATGTAGCCCCAGTTCATTTTTAACAGATTGAGGTACTCTGCCTAAGTTCAGTGTTTTCGAATACGATTGTAAAAATGGCTTATACATCCACTCCAAGACAATCACGATAAATTTTTCAACGGCCTCAAAATTAAACGGATTCGTCCAAACAAAATGCCTGTTTGTTTCTTGAATTTTTAAGTTGCCACCTAATGCAAAAATAACAAGATGTGGATTGTGCTCTAATTCATTCAAAAGACTTTCATGGTGATCTGAGGCAATCGGTACAATACTTAATGTGCCGTGTGCTGAACTAAGGTTCCAAATTTTCAGCTCTGCATCAAATTTTAAAGCACAACTGATATTTCCCCTGTTCAAAGAATAATGCAGATTTGAATCGGACGATTTTGAAATCTGAAAGCCCAAGCTAGAAAAGGCTTGTAAAATAATAAGTAAGCTATATTCCTCAACATAATGAAGCTGAAAATGCCAATAAGCTTCGAACTTTTCCTTAAAATTCGGTGTTTTATTTTTTTGCTCGTATAGGGTTGCCCATAAGCGATTTAAATGCCGATAATGTTGATCATAATTTAAAATATTGGTTTTATGCAGCTGATCGGCGACTTTACGATGTGGTGGTGGGATTTGCACGTATAAACCAGACGATTGCAAAGTTTTAATGTTCGACAACAACTGCTGATTATAGAGAATAGTTTCTTCTAGCTGAGAAAGAATATTTTCTGTTTCATCTGCAGTGAGATTATCTGCCCAAAGTTCACATAACTCATTGCTCAACTTATAATAAGTTTCTGAAGAATCACCTAAATTTAAAGCCGCTTGTAAATTAGATTGCTGTTGCACTAAATCATTGAGACGCGAAGCAATATAAAATCTTAACTTATCAAGCAGTTGTGCAAACACCTTATTTTCATAAATCAGTAGTTCATCATCACTCACTTTCGCAAGTACTTTCTTTGGTCTAATCCCAACTAAACTACGTTGTTGCCATGTTTCAGAATGCCCCGCCAAATAGCGATGCGCATTATTTGAAATTTTTTTCGCACGACTGACATCAACGAGTTCCTCGTCATAACGCATATCCATCCGCGGGTTATAGGCAATATGATGCAGATGCCCTTTTTCTAAGACATCTTGCAACATTTCCTCTAAAGGCTTTAATTGAGTTTCAGCATCAAATACGCTATTCGGCACAAGCGGATTTGGTAATTTGTGAAAAGACTCTCCTATGCCACATTCTCGGACGAGCTCGCCTATATATTGAATTGATTCAGCAATGGTCGGCGAGATCTCAGGTGTATGCGTATGTAAATTTTTATTTGCGTTTAGTCGGATAGAACCACCATCCGCAAATAAAAAACTGAATTTTGGCAATGTGAGAGCCTGAACCTCCCAATCTGTAGCGAGTACATAGCGTTCTGGAACTATTGCATCAACATGCAATAGTTCCTCCGCAGCTAAAGATTGTTGAGTGAGTCGATCTATTAGCTTCATAGATTACCTTTTAAACGCTCAACATCTTGATTCAGTAATTCTAAGCTGATGCTCGGCTTTTCACCTTTAAATTCAAGATCCTGCCAAGTTTCTTCCAAACAAGAAATAATATCTTCGATTTTCTCTGCACGCGTATCATAGCGACCCGTCACTTTCCCCTTACGGAACAGCTTAGTTGCAAATAAGTGATCAAGTGCTTCAGATACTGAACCACCCATTTCTATATAAACAGGAAGGAAGCTATAAGCTTGACGTTCCAAACGATTTCCCCAACTCACACTGACTGCTTTTAAAGCTTCTTCCAACAGACTATTTTGGAGTTTTTCAAAGATCTCCGTCACGACTGCTTGGTGCTTATATTGAGCTTGTTCAAAACTTTGCATCAATGAGCTAAATGAATACTGTTCAGTATTTGCATAACTGATATCAACGTCTTCTTCACTGCGTTTAACTTCCATGACATGGGCACGATCATAAGTTTTATCAGCAAATTCTTTTGTCGTTTCATCATGGTTGGCTGTACCAATAAACCAAACGTTGTGTGGAATTTTGATGGCACGTTTATTGATAAACAACTCAGGTGCTTTTTCATTCGCACTATCCAACAAATTAATCTCAGCACGATCTGGCGTTTCCATGAGAGAGAGGAAATCCGCAAAATATTGTTCCGGCTGTGATAAGTTCATTTCATCTAACAAGATGATTTGTAAAGTATCTTTAAACTTTGGCTGTTGGGCACGGTATAATGCTTGTAAAGCTTCTTTGGTATAAAAACGTTTTTCAAACGCGTTAAAATGACCCAATAAATCTTCACGATCACGCCATCCAGCTTGTACACGAACAATTTCACAGTACTGTTTTTCTTGCCCTTCACCTGTCGCATTGTTGATTGCTTTAGCAAATGCACGCGCTAAGCTGGTTTTACCCGTTCCAGAGATACCTTGAAGTAAATGCAGCTTACTCATCGCTAAACCAGCAATGAATAAACGGATATCTTTTAGACTGTAATAGAACTTCTGTTTTGCAATATTTGACTGCATGATGGATACAAATCGTTGAAGCTCTGGGACAGCTTGCAGTCCTCTTGCTTCACTTCTATAGATCTGATCCATTTCACTCAGACTCTTGAATGGCAACTCACCTTGTTGCTTCTCGACCAAGTCATCAATTTGTGTTCGTAATTGACCAATACTGGTATCTAAAACACGTTTGTGCTCTTCTAAAATGCGCTTTTCTTGTTGTAGATGCTGCTTAGCCATGACACTTAAGCGTGAATTATTCAGTTCATTTTCTAAATCATTATTTCTTTGACGTAACTCAAACACTTGTGACTCTAGATCATCGCATTTCTCTTCTAAACGCTCATTTTCTTCTTCTAAACCTTCTTCTGAACGCTCACTCAATTTAATTCTTAATTCACGATTTCTTTCACGTAAATTCGTTAACTCTTCTTGAACTTCAATGATGCCCTGACCTTCAAGTTGTCTTTCTAAATCGGCATATTGTTGTAATTTTGCTGTTAAAGCATCAATTTCATCTAAAGCCTGATTATGACTGTATTCCAAACTTTCATTCGATGATTTGAGTTTAGTGATCTGTACACTAAATTCATTTCGAATACTATTACGCATCGCTTCGATCGTTGCTTCAAACTGATCTTTGTCATTTTTAAGCTGATGTTCTGCTTGTTCTATTTCTACTTTCTTTACAACAACTTCATGCTTAGCCTGAGCTAGCTCCTGTTCCTGTTGCTGTTTTTCTTCGATCCACGCATTCTGTAGTTCTTGGATTTCAGCATATTGTTGATTAAGTATGTCTTTCTTTTCACTCATAAAACCTGAAATAGCTTCGGCTTCTTTGAGAAGTAAGCTTTCCTCGCGTTCAAGGATCTTTTTTTCTTGCTCCGCTAAGCGTTGTGCCGTATCTGATAGTTTTTCCAGAGCTTCAGTTTGTAGACGATCTAATTCCACTCTTTTTTCTTCTAATGCCTTTTGCTTTTCTAATGCAAAGCCGAGCTCAGCATTTGCCTTAAGGTCTGCTAATGTCGCTAACTGCTCTTGTAACTTAAATTGTTCAGATCTTAAGGCTGATTTTTCAGATGCAATTTTTTTATTTTGTTCTAGAAGTTCAGATTTTTTAACTTCGAGATCCGACTCCAAACGTCTAAGTTCTTGTTCTTGTTTTTGGAGACGACTCTCTTGCGTCATTAATCGCTCATCTTCATCCGCAAGCAATTTTACTTTTTCTTCATAATCTACTTGTTTCAGGCGTGTGTCTTCTAAAGCCAATTCTAATTTTTGTAGCGCATCTTTCACTTCTTGACGCAATTGCTCATCACGGGCTAATAATTCTTCTTTTTCTTTATCAACAACAACGCCTGTCACTTGCTGAAATAACGGTGAAATAGACACTTTTTCTTTCACATCAACTGGAGTAGAAGGAATCCCCATATTTTGAAAACGATTTGTTTTTTTGGATGCTTTAGCCATTTAAATATTACGCCTCAATTGCTGTATAAAATGAAATCCACTCCAAAGTAAATTTAGAGAGGTTTAATGCTGTTGATATATCGATTTCTTCGCCAGAATCATGGCTGCCTTGGTTACGTCGTTCGCATATTTCTATGAGCTGTTTTAGATCTTGCTGATGTTGTTTTCTACGAATGAGAGGATGCTGTTGATATTCCGACACACACAATAAGTTTGAAATAATAAGCGGTTTTAAAGACACGCCGACATGAGGAAATCTGCCCGCAGAATATCCATTTGCACTAAAAACATGTGATGAATTCACAGTTTTCATTTTTTCCACGAGATCTGCAGAAAAATACTCACCCACTTGCAACATTAAAATCGTTTTCATTTGCTCACGATTCAACTGCTTCGGGGTCGTATTTGCATGCTTATGTTTCCATTGACATAACATATGTTTAAAGCATGACTCTAATGCCTTTTGACATTGATTCAATAAATCATCAATATCGTAATAATTCCCCTTTTCTTCCAAGTTTTTCTTTCGCGTGAGTAACCTGTTTAAATGTTGTGAAAGGTTTTCAATACGATCAGAAAATGGGAAATCTACAGACAGTTCAAACGCAATTTCTTCTAATAAACGAGCCTCGAATTCATCGATCGTTTCATCGCTACTGATATCCTGTTTTAAATATGTTTTGATTTTCTTAGCAAAGCCCTGATGCTGCATGGCTAAATCAAAATGTAAGTTTTGTATCCAATCATCATATTTTGAAACATGACAAGGATCTTGTAACTGACAGATATGCGATGAATCCAGACTTTCTTCTAAGTGCGATAAAATAAAGCAAGCTTCTGGTTTTTGAGAATAAAATTGGTAGTTTTTTAAATTTTGACTATCGACATATTGAGCCTTTTCATCCTGATCACGCACTAAAGTTCCGCGCATCGCCATATTGTGTTTTTTGATGGTTTGCGTGATTTTATAATGTGATGGAGCCTGAGGTTCATAAAATTTATGTGGCTCTACAACAAAGACACTGATCAATTTCCCTGAATCGCGACTTCCTTGAATCTTAATATTTGAATGATGCTCCTCTACATCTATCAACGCCAGATCATTGGGAATAAGTCGATCCCACAACTTCCCTGTGATGGCATCCTGTACCAAATAGTAAGTCTTTAGGTCATCATTACGATCAATTTCGTCCTCTAAAGCCTGTATTCCTTTTGCGGTGAGCGTAATCTTCTTAGTTTTATCATCAATCTGAATCAGACCATGCGGTTCTAATTCTGTATCAATAATAAGATGAACCAGTTCTATATCGACACCAATCCAATTTGCCAGCTCTTGACGATCCTGCCGCCCAATATATAAGAGATCTAAAAGGGTCTTTTGAAACACATTAATATTGGTTGTTTTCGCCGCCACTGGTGCCCAAATTCGCCAAATCCAGATTGGCAAAAAAACCATATTTTGTTTCGCATCATCTTTAGGCAAAGCATCATAATATGATAAAAATTGGTTAGAAAATTTTGCCATGCTGACCTCCACATAGTTTTAAAAATGCAGGTAAAGCAGGTACAGCTTCTTGAGTTGCAGGATGTTCGAGCAATGCTTTATCTCCAGTCACAATCAATAAAGAACGTTGTCGACTGAGTGCAACGTTTAAGCGGTTATCCACGCGTAAAAAACCATAAGCACGTGTCAATACTTCGTCCTTCTCAAGCTCAGTTAATGTTTCGACATTAAATTCATTCGGCAAAGTACGTACCAATGAAACAAAAACCACATCAAATTCTTTACCTTGGAAAGCATCTACAGTGCCTATGCGGAGTCGTTCGTCCCCAATATTGGGACCAGTGGAAATCATTCGGTAATTTTCAGTGATTTTATTTCCTGTGGTTAATCCAATTTGAGGATGTTCCATGGCTTTGAAAATAGATTGAATCTGACCACTATAAAAGCTAATTACACCGACACTTAACTCAGGCTTTTCATCCAAAATTCTTTTTGCTTCTTGCGCAATCCATTGTGCTTCACTTGGTCGATGCCAACTGGTGCCAAAGCGTTGCTGCTTTTCGTTGGAAATTGACTTAAATCCACAGACTAAGTCTTCATAGCCACTGATCGCATGAATAAAATCTGTTTCTGGTCGATCTGATTTAATTGGCGGTAATTTATGATTTTCATAAAAGTTTTTACTAATAAAATCACCCAGTATAGGATGCATACGGAATTGGGTATCTAACATCACCACACGCTGAGGTTGCTGCTTTTCCTCTTCTAAACGTTGCATATTTTCAACGAGTCGTTGGAACAAACTCTGCTCTAACATTTCACGCTGTACTGTTTTCCAATCCTCTTGCTGTGACAATTCTTTTTCAATTTTGTCATCCAACATATGAGGTAATTGACGATGATCGCCCACTAATATTAATCGACGTTTTGCCATTGCCATTGGAATCATCAGATCTAGCGGTGTTGCTCGTGCAGCTTCATCGACAATGACATTTTCAAAAACAATCTTATTATCGAAAGATTTTAGATCTTGCATCGCATTACCCGCTGATTGCTGACACGTTGCTGCAAGTACCGCTGTATAATGTGAAATAGCTTCTCGAATATCACCGGTAGAAGTCATTAAATGATAACGGTACTTATCCAAACTGATTAAATGGGCTAAGGTTTTTGACTTTTTCGCTTTATCATGAATATCCTTAAGTAGCTCATCTAATTTTTGACAAGTCTCTTCATCTAACAAGCGCTGTATATTTGCCGGTCTAAAATCAGGTAAACATCGATCAAGCAGTTTGTTTTTTAATTCAATTAATGTTGAAAAATCTATATCTTGATTGACATTGATATTCAAATGAATAAAGTGCTCTAGAACTTTTTGCTCATCGTCCAATAAAATCATTTGTGTATTGTCTTGCTGTTTTAAAAGCTGTAATGAAGCCAGTACTAAACGGCATCGTTGTACACCATCATCAACAAAACTTGATTTTTTTGTGCGCAATGAATATAGAAGTGGATAGAGTTCCATGAGTTTACGAGCAACAGGCAAAGACTGTTTAGGTTCTGTGAAGTCCTCCCACCATTGTTTTAAATCATGAGCTAAATAAATATTATATTTTTCAGACAATTGATCAAAAATACATTGAATTTCTACAATGCTTTTTTGTTTCTGCTCTGCATGCCCAAATCTTAATTTGAGAACATGATCCTCTAACTGTCGATATAAATTTAGAAAATCATTGCTTTCAATTAATGCTTTCAGATCTTTCTGGACGGGAATTGCCCATTTTTCAATGGTATCAACACCATGAAGCTCATCATCTTCATTTCTAATTTTCCCACCTACTCGTAAACCCGCAATGCCCATGACATTACTGCGGTCTACAACGTTATCCACTGCATCGTGCTGATAGCTCGTGAGTAAGATGCTACGTTGAATCTTCTCATGAGATAACTCAGCAATACGTTGCTGTAATGCAGTAATTACTTGCGTTTTACCCGTTCCAGGTGGACCAATAATAATGGTTAAATCTGAACTATTTAAACCGAGTTCTATCGCTTCTTGTTGCTTAGTCGTTGGGCGACCGCCTTTAAACAGCGCTTTGGTTTTAGTGCTCTTCCATTTTTCTTTTCGCAACGTGCGTTCAGGTGTTGCAACTTCAATGCCCTGTAAAAGACCATGTAAGCTTGGCATTGGATTTCGGCGACTCGTAATTAGATTAAGTGCTTCCTGCTGTCGCTTACGTTGAATATTAATCGCAAATATAGATAAAAACAAAAAACCTTGCTTTGTATTCTGGTTTAATGGTGGACGTCGATCTCTCTTTTCTGCAAATTTCAGCAAAATACGATTGTTCTGTGGCTCAATCTGAATAATTTCAGCCCGCCAAGATTTTTTTTCAACATCTAGACCCGTTTCTTTAACATCCAACTGATTATCCAACCAGTCGGCAATCGTCAAACTTAATTGTACCTGCTCATCCTTTTTTCGATCTAAACGATCCCATTTTTTTTCAAAATCTAATAATTTTTCTCGATCTTCAACATAAACATACCAATAACCAGTTTTATGGGCCGGTTCATAGCCACAATACTTCAAATAATTCAGTTGATTTGCACGACGAACTGCATCTTCCCATTGAGCATCACTATACTGTTTCCAAACATCAATGTAGTCACCATGTTGAGCGGTATGTTCTTTTAAAGCAATTTCATGGGCAAAATTATCTATTCTTTTTGCACTTGAATGATCTTTGAACTGTATTTCACCCTGTAGTGCAACTAAGCGATAATTCCCTCTAGGACGTTTTTTACTAATTTTTTCAACTTGCCAATATCCCTGAATTGCTCTAATTTCTAATTGATGATTTTGGCCTACCAATAAAATGTGATGTTCGCTCTGATTGGTATAAAAAATTGAGAATGCCACAGATTTGGAGTGATCAAGTTCAACTAGACACTCTTCTGTTAACCAATCAATTGCAAGTTGAATATCATTCTGTGCGATTTTCCCATCATCCACGAGGAGTTGTGCAATTGCTTCATCCACTGCAATATCTAGATCTAAAACAGTACGGGCTTCTGGTACAAAGCCCGATAAAACGATCGTTGTATTTTGTTTATGGGTAAAAAACCACAAAGCATTTTGTTTGATTAATTCTTTTGCTGATGATGCGGTAATCGAACTGGTTGAGTTCAATTGTATCGGATAAATCTGGTTCTCAAATTCTAAATAGCATTGCTCATCTTCTAAATATAAGTGAACTTGATGATTTTCAGAAATATCTAATTTTTCCAAACACTCAGCTTGCACTACTTGTAGCTGAGCAAGTTTAAACTCATGTAATTTCATAGTACTACCAAGAGAAACGCCAAAAGAATGAATGCGTTTTTTCACTATTCATTTGCAAAGAAGCATGTGTAATCAACAGGTCTTTATCACCTTTTTGGTGGTTTTTTAAAATTTGAGGTTTATGTAAAGTATATGATTTTGAGCCATCTACATTTTGGAGGATGGCATGGTCACCTTCTTCAGGTGTAATCTTTAATCCATCATCCGTTAAGGCAATCCTGAACCAAGGCTGACTCTGTTCATTATCAAAAGAGCTATGCGATGCGTGATAAACAGCCTTTTCTTGCCCTAAACTTAAAAACACTTGCTCAGAACTTGCAAACCAAGGCTGTTCAGCCATCAATGGATCTTGGTCATATCCCCAATATCTTAAGCGTAGATATTCGGTTTTACCTTGGAGAGTATTACAAAATGGACAATTTAATCGCTGATTGACAATAAAACTACTTCGACAGTTTTTTTCCTGACAAAGTAAAACCAAGGAGAATGTTCTGTTTAATTCATCATGCCATTCAGCCATGGTCGGGCGATCATGTAATTTTTCTGCTAAACGACTCGATCCAAAACAACGTTGAAATAGATTAAATAAGCGTTTATTTAACATTTCAAAAACAGGAAAACCCTTCACCGCTATTTCATTTGAGTCATCTTCAACATCAAATACCCAAGGGAACTCCCCTCGAGCGGCTTGTTCTTCGGCAATATCAGGATCTTCGTCCTCAACAGCAATTCCATGATTAAACGGATGCGTATGTGTTAATAATTGAAGTGCAATAACCGCAAAAGACCAGGCATCTGTTTGTATATTGGTGCCTGTTTCATTGCGAATCAGCTCAGGGGCAGCATAACCTTTGGTATAGAAATGATGTTGATTGGATTGTTCCGCATAATGAATATTATCAGCATCGATTAACCAAACTTGATGATGCTCAATTGAAGTAGATACAAAGATATTATGCGGAGATAAATCACCAAAAGCCAAACCTTTACCATGTAGCTTCGCTAAAGTTCCGGCTAATTCTTTTAAAATGAGTAAACGACGCGAAAAACTACCTGTGTCTCTATATTTGATAATATCAAGTTGCCCTTCTGGAGTGTACATACGCTCTATTTGTGAGGAAAGAGGCTCTAGGCCATCCATGAGTTCCATCACATAGCCCGTACGATTTTTTAATTGCAATAAACTCAAAGGTAATGCAATTTTTAAATCACGTAGTGGTAAACGCATCACATTTTGAAATTGCTTACGTACTTCTTTTAATTGACCTTCGGAAAGCTTATTTGTGATTTTTACAACCAAGTTCGCATGATCAGTTTTTAAAACCGTACCTTGCCCTCCTTCACCAATTTTTTCTGTGAGCGTATAGGTCGCTCCTTGAAGATCTTTGACTATTATTTGTTTTGCATCCATCATTTTTTCCAAAAAACTATTCCAATACTTTTATCATCACTGTGTTGAGGTGTTGGCCAGTGAATGAGCTCATGCTGTATATATTTTTTTAATCGCCTTACACTGTGCAATGTCGCTTTTTGAATCAATGCGGACGTAAAGCGTCGTTCATTCAATAAATCTTCACTAATACCATCAGTCATTAATATGATGCCGTGGTTTGGGTCGGTTAAATCAATTTCTTTATAAGACCAATCATCCCATTTTTTGGAATACCCTAAGGCATTGGTCTGATTACTAAATAAATCATCAGACTTCACACCTACATGACCAAAACTTTCTGATTGATAATAAATAGCACCGTCTCCCAACTGAAACAGGCGCACATTTCCCTGACGATTTCCCCAAGCAAATAAACAAGTTGTGGCTGCATCAGTCGGTAAAATATTTTTGTCTTTCAGCAATTTTAGCCAGTACATGTATATTTTCTTCGCCACTTCTTTCTCAGCTAAAGAAAAATCACAATGCTTCAAAACTTCATAGACTGACTGACAGGCTAAGGATGAACCAATATGAGATAGAGGCTTAGAGCCCATACCATCACACACTGCAATGCACCAGTTATTCTTCCAAAACCGGTGCATGACAGCATCTTGATTCAATTTTTTTTCACGCAGATTGCGTGGACCAATCACTGAAACGGAACATAGGGATAAATACACAATTAAAAATCACTCAGATCCAATTCATCATCTGGTAATTTCGAAAAGTCTACTGTAGGAAGTTGATTAGGTGTATTGCTCTGAGAGCGACTACTCACACTCATACTGACAACTCTAAAGAAACGGTGTATCTCTTTTGCATTATGTGCTTCAAATACTTCAGTCGCTTCTAAATCATTCACAAATGCCTTTAACATGTTTTTATCAGCACCTGCACCTATGGCCATTGCCATACGCGATGCCTTTTGTGCTCTGTCAGAATTTTTCAACTTATTAAAAGAAGATTCCCAATTGTCTGTGGGAATACCATCAGAAATCAGAACAATCGTTGGCTTGTAAGCACGACTAGGAATAATTTCTTTATTTTCAATCATCTCTAGGGCCAATTCAAAAGCACCGCCCATTGGTGTTCCACCTGAAGCAACCAAATCATCTGTTTGATTAATTTGCCATGCAGGTGTTAAAGGCACATTCACCTCAGCTTTTGAACCACCAAAAGTAATGATAGAAACCTGAATTTCAGCATTTAAACGACTTTCTTTAGATAATGTGCTGAGAAAATCCTTTAAGGCAGCGTTGAGTGCGCAAATATTATTATCCTGTGTCATACTCCCACTTACATCAGCCAAAATAATGACTGGTAAAGGTCGTGCTGTTGCTACAGCAAATTGTTGCATTACCATTTTAATTTCCCCCTCTCACTTATTTAAAATTAGCTTCGCACAAATTTATTTATCATTTATTTCTGAATTATATGATTTTTATCAAAGAAAAATCACATATTTGTAGATATCTTTTAGTCTAATTTCAATATATAACAGTTTCTCAAACTGAGAAACCGAATTGATTAATCATAGATCAGCCTAAAAGTAAGATTGAATCTAGAACTCAAAACTTTTTTCCGTTTAGGTACAGCATGTTCCCAAAAATGCTGCATTTCACCAGACATAATCAACAAGCTACCGTGTTGTAATGGTACCGTAAATTTAAGCTGGTGATCATCTTTATGACGTACTTGAAAATCTCGAGTTTCCCCAAAATTGACAGATGCAATCGTTGGATTTTTACCTAATTCTGGCTCATCATCTGTATGCCAATTTAAATAATCTTCACCATTTCTATACCAATTCATTAAAACACTATTAAATTGTGTACCTGCGACCTTTTCAATTTGTTCTTTGATATACAGTAAACCTTTGTTCCATGGATTTGGCTGTGACAAAATACCTGAATATTTATAGGCCTTACCCTCATCTCCATACCAACTGGTCAATCTAGGTAATGGAATTTTTTTACCATATAAATGGATATAATCCTGTTTCCACAAAATATTTTTGAATTGGACTTTTTTTAAATCTTCAGCTTGAATTGCACTCCAATCTACTTGCTTTAAATCATACGTATCATTTTCTAGAAAATACTCTACTGAACGATCACTAATTTTTTGTGGAAAAAACTGAGGAGCATAGAACAATGTCCCATTTGGTATTTGAATGATAAATCCTTGATGAGGTTCATCCCATTGACTTGAATATCCATCAACTTCAGGTAACGCAAATGAAAGCGTCTTCATCTGGTTTTCAATTACTACATCAAATAAATCATTCATTTTAGTGAATCTCAATTTTCAGACAAAAGTAAACGTGATTCATATTTTTGGCATCAGTGAATTGCTTAAATTGTTCATGAGTAATAGATAAATTTTCACCCTCTTGTGGTTTGATACTTAACAGGGCGTTATATAATGACTCTAGTCGTGCAGTGCCCCCATAACAGTTACGATCATTACTCACAGCAATAATATAATGCTTACCACCTTTCTCTAAAATTTGATTAAACAATTCAAACTGATCAAAGCCCTCAATATCTAAGATATTAGAAAAAATATGCACATTCATTTTTTCTACATCAATATCTAAATCATCTTTTTTAACATCATCCAACTTTTTATCAAATGATCGAATGGAAATATTTGGCAATTTACACGCCATTAAACCCTCTGCACGAGCTAATGCAATTTGAGACGGTTCAATCAGTATTAGTTTCTCTACTTGTTCTTGAAAATCTAATGTATTCTCCAATAAGAGTAAAGTTGCCAATCCTTGACCACAACCATAGTCATAAAGATGAATCATTTCATCATTGTTATCACTTAACATATCGATAATGTTCGGGACTACATAGTCCCATTGACGTTGAACCATTAAGCCATACGAATATAGATATTGATTCAATAAATCTTGACGATGAATCGTTAAGCGACCTCGATCCAGCCCATTGCGCTTATCACTATCAATTCCCGCAAAATCACGTAAGGTTTGGAAATTCAAATTAGAGGCATTCAAAGTTTTGTTCTGAATTGCATGAAGAACTAAATCATTATGTACCGTATTAATTGCTAAATGGTTCATCTCTATACCCTGTGAATTTCTAATTTATGGGTAAATGTTAGAGAAAATCCTATTTAAACTTTTCATTCTGGAAGCTTATGCCCCTAATACAGTCTTCAACCATATAAATGCCTAAAATACGATGATTCGATCCATAAGTATTAATAAATCACCGTAAGCTTACGATTGCGACTAAACCACTATTAGATCACCCTATCTTTAAAGTGATTAATAATCACGATTTGAGAGATGGATCCGTAAATTTGAACAACTCCTATAAGTGATATTCTGCTCCTCAAATGATGTTATAAACATCAATATATGGAGTATTTTATGGCACGTAGACCAAGAAGAAATCATTCAAACGACTTTAAGGCTAAGGTAGCACTTGCTGCGATCAAAGCAGAAAAAACACTTGCTGAATTGAGTTCTGAGTTTGATGTTCATCAAAACCAAATTATTGACTGGAAAAATCAATTGATCTCAGCTTCCTCACAAGCTTTCGATCAATCAAAAGCTCCATCAGAACCTCCCATTGATCTTAAAAAGTTACATGCAAAAATCGGTGAGCAGGCATTAGAAATTGATTTTTTAGAAGGTGTGTTGAAGAAACTGGGCCGCTTCAACCACAAAAGTTAATCGATCACTCACTTCAGATTTCAGTATCTAAACAAGCTAAGTTACTGAAAGTCTCTCGTGGTTGTTATTATTATCGCCCAAAACCTGTTAGCTCATCAGATCTGAAGCTGATGCGATGTATTGATGAATTACATATGCAATATCCTTTTGCAGGCAGTCGTATGATGCGTGATTTGTTGAATCGTCAAGGGCATCATATAGGACGACGTCATACACGTACTTTAATGAAGAAAATGGGTATTCAGGCGTTATATTGCAAACCAAATTTAAGCCAGGCTAATCAAGCTCACCGTAAATATCCATATCTGCTCAAAGGATTGGCTATTCAGCGCAGTAATCAAGTGTGGTCTACGGATATAACGTATATCCCTATGGCAAAAGGCTTTGTTTATTTATGTGCTGTGATTGATTGGCATAGCCGCAAGGTACTTGCGCATAGGGTATCGATTAGTATGGAGGTGGATTTTTGTATTTCGGCTTTAAATGAAGCGATTGAAAAATATGGATCACCTGAAATATTGAATACAGACCAAGGCAGTCAGTTCACCAGTGATGCATTTATTGATGTATTGAAATCAAATGGCATTCAAATCAGTATGGATGGTAAAGGTCGATGGGTAGATAATGTGATGGTTGAACGATTATGGCGGAGCGTTAAATATGAAGAGGTGTATCTCAAAGCTTATAGCAGTGTCACAGATGCGAAAAAGCAATTAAGTGCATATTTTGAGTTTTATAATTTGAAACGACCTCATTCGAGTCTAGACAAAATGACACCAAATGAGTTTTACTATGATCAGCTACCCCAACAAAACAAGGTGGCTTAACTAGAGCGGAATATCACNTCAGTATGGATGGTAAAGGTCGATGGGTAGATAATGTGATGGTTGAACGATTATGGCGGAGCGTTAAATATGAAGAGGTGTATCTCAAAGCTTATAGCAGTGTCACAGATGCGAAAAAGCAATTAAGTGCATATTTTGAGTTTTATAATTTGAAACGACCTCATTCGAGTCTAGACAAAATGACACCAAATGAGTTTTACTATGATCAGCTACCCCAACAAAACAAGGTGGCTTAACTAGAGCGGAATATCACTTATAAATACGCTTTTAGTTGTTCAAACAAGTGGGACCACCTCTTTCCTGTCCAATAATCTTTGCTTTAATGTGATGCTGGAAATGGGTCTGGAAGTTTAGGAATATCTGCCTCGACCACCACTGCTGTACCGTAAACAAATAATTCCGAAGCACCTTGGGCAATGTTTGAGGTAGAAAAGCGAATCCCAACAATGGCATTGGCACCTAAACCACGTGCTTTTGCAATCATACGATCCATTGCTTCTTGACGTGATTCTTCTAGTAATTCGGTATAAGCCGTTAATTCACCACCCACAATATTTTTAAGTCCAGCCAATAAGTCACGCCCAACGTGTTTACTGCGCACAGTGCTGCCATACACCACATCAATTTGGCGGGAAATACGATGCCCCGGAACAGATTCAAGATTACTGAGTAACATAATGTTTTGAGTGAAGATAAACGAATCTACTGAAGATATGAAATGTACCTCAAAAAAGCAATAAAAAAGCCCACCGAAGTGAGCTGATTTAGGTCTTTGTAGATGGTGTAGTTTCACCATCAAATTAAGTTTTGCTGTACAGAATTACTGCGCTTTACGCTCAGCCGATGATGCAGGTTGTAAAGTTGCATCTGAAGTATTGGCTTTTACACCACCACCTAAAGATTTGTACAACTCGACCTGATTGTTCAGATTGGCTTGCTCAAGTAGCAACAAACCTTGCTCTGCGGCATAAGCGGTACGCTGAGCGTCCAATACGGTTAGGTAGCTGTCAATCCCTGCACGGAAACGTGCATTAGAAAGCTTATAAGTCGTCTTGGTTGCTTCAACCAAGCGTTTTTGAGCAGCTAAACGGTCCCCAATATTTTGACGAACTGCCAAGGCATCATTCACTTCACGGAATGCAGACTGAATTGACTTTTCATAATCTGCCAAAGCAATTTGTTGATCCGTTTCTGAAATTTTGATGTTGGCTTGGCGTGTGCCCCAATCAAAAATTGGCAAGTCGATGCTCGGGCCTACTGCCCAAACAAAACTGCCCGATTTAAACAAATCACTCAAGTCAGTTGATGCATAGCCTGCATTGCCCGTGAGGCTAATGCTTGGGAATAAACGTGCTTTTGCTGCACCAATATTGGCACCCGCAGCCGACAGTCGATACTCTGCAGTACGAATATCAGGACGGTTATTCAGCAAGTCACTTGGTAAGCCAGCGCCAATTGCGGTAGTTTTGGTAATGTGCGTCACACGCTGCGTTGGCAATAACGCACTTGGAACTTGTTCGCCCACCAACAAGTTCAGCAAGTTTTGTGCTTGCGCGACTTGGGTTTTATAGTTGGCAACGTCATTACGTGCTGTTTCTACCGAAATTTGTGCTTGGCGCACAGGTACTTCGCTGTCGATACCCACATCAAAACGCTTTTTGTTCAGATTGTAAGATTCAAGCTGAGCTTTTAAAGTTTGATCTGCCAGTTTCAAATTGGCATTGGCAAACGAGTAGTTGAGCCATGCTTGTGCGACCTGACCAATCAAAGCAATTTGTGTGGCATCACGCGAGCTTTGAGTTGCCAAGAAATTATCTAAGGCATTGTCTTTTAGGCTGCGTACACGACCCCAAAAATCTAGTTCGTAGGCAGTGACACCTAAACCAACGTTATAGCGTGTGTGAGTTCCTAAAGCAGTACCTTGATCTTGACGTAGTACGCCACCGCTAGCACCAATTGTGGGTAACTGGTTGTTTTCGGTAATTTGATAGGCTTGTTGGGCACGTTGGATATTCAGCGTCGCTGTGCGTAAATCACGGTTATTGTTCAATGCCATATCCAAAACTTGTAATAAGCGTTGATCGGCAAAGAAATCTTTATAACCTTGTTCAGCCACTGAAGTACCCGATGCAGCAGCAGTATAGCTGCTTGGAATACTTGCCTGAGCGACGGGCTCTGGCCCACGCATACTTTGACAAGCTGTCAAAGCAAGCGCGAGGGCAGAAACCGCAATACCACGKCCTGTATGCGACCATAAGTTTTGCATCACGATACATGCTCCTGATTATTTTGTTGTTTTGGTTTGTATTTAAAGATACTTCTAATCCAGACATAGAATACAGGAATAAAGAAGATCCCTAACAAGGTTGAGCTAATCACACCACCTAAAACACCATAACCGACCGAGTGTTGGCTACCTGCACCCGCACCTGATGAAAGTGCAAGCGGCAATACACCAAAACCAAAGGCCAACGTGGTCATAATGATTGGACGTAAACGCATTTTTGCAGCATGCAAAGTCGCTTCAAACAGGTCTTCACCTTTTTCTTGTAGCTCTTTAGCAAATTCTACAATCAAAATCGCGTTTTTAGCAGATAAACCAATCACGGCAATAATTGCCACTTGGAAGTAAATGTTGTTGGATAGGTTCGGGTTTTTGAACAAAATCATACCACTGAAGGTGAGCAATAATGCTCCGACAATACCCAACGGTACCACCAACAGCACCGAAAATGGAATAGACCAGCTTTCATACAAGGCTGCCAAACATAAGAATACAATCAGTAATGACAGTGCATAGAGGAATGGTGCCTGATCGCCCGATTCACGTTCTTCAAGCGATAAACCTGTCCATTCATAATCAAAGCCATTTAAGCCCATAGACGGTAGTTTTGCGACAATTTCTTCCATTGCTTGCATGGCTTCACCAGAGCTGACACCTGGCGCAGGTGAACCCTGAATGTTCTTGGCAGATACGCCATTATAGCGTTCCAAACGCGGTGAACCATAAGTCCATTCACCTGTTGCAAAGGCAGAGAATGGCACCATATCACCACTATTGTTGCGAACATACCACTTGTTCAGGTCTTCAGGCATCATGCGTGAGTCTGATTCAGCTTGAACATAGACTTTTTTGACACGACCACGGTCAATAAAATCATTGATGTACGAACCACCCCAAGCCATGCTCATGGTGCTGTTGATTTCAGCAATGCTGACACCTGCCGCACCTGCTTGCGCTTGGTCAACAATAATACGGTACTGTGGTGTATCTTCCTGACCATTTGGACGCACCCCCATTAGGCGTGGGTCTTTCGCTGCTTCACCCAATACTATATTGCGTGCCATGGTGAGTTTTTCGTGGCCATTGCCCGCAGCATCTTTCAGTTGCAAGTTAAAGCCTGAGCTGACCCCTAATTCTGGCATCGCAGGAAGCTGTAATGGCATGATGTAAGTGGCATCTTTCACAATCATGTTCAGTGCCATACCACGCTGGATGATTGCACCGACTTGTGATTCAGGACTCGTACGCTCACTCCAGTCTTTTAGCTTAATGAATGCCATACCTGCGTTTTGACCAATCCCTGTAAAAGAGAAGCCCGAAACACTAAATACCGACTCCACATGCTCTTTTTCATTTTCTCTGAAAAAGTTGCTCATGCTGGTCATGGTGGCTTCAGTACGTTCCAAAGTTGCATTTGGCGGGAGTTGTACCAATGTCATCACCACACCCTGATCTTCATCAGGTAAGAATGATGATGGTAGTTTTTGGAACAATAACACAATAATGCCCAGTACCACTGCATATAAAACCCCCGAGAAGATTTTATGATGCGTCATGCGGTTAACACCGCCTTGATACTTAACCGAGAGCTTATCAAAGCTGCGGTTAAACCAGCGGAAGAAACGCGCAAAAATACCGTTGCTTTCAGGTTTGTTTGGATCGTGCTGTTTGAGAATAGTGGCACACAGGGCAGGGGTAAAGGTCAACGCCACCACCAATGACAACACCATTGCAGTCACAAGAGTAATAGAGAATTGACGATAAATAACGCCCGTTGTTCCACCAAAGAATGCCATAGGTATAAATACCGCAGACAATACCGATGTAATCCCGATCAGTGCGCCTGAAATCTGTTTCATCGACTTTTCAGTTGCTGCCACAGGGTCAAGATGTTCTTCGACCATCACACGTTCTACGTTTTCCACCACAACAATTGCGTCATCGACCAATAAACCAATCGCCAGTACCATGGCAAACATGGTCAGAGTGTTAATCGTGAAGCCAAACATATTGATGACGGCAAAAGTACCCAATACCACCACAGGCACGGCCATGGTTGGAATAATTGTGGCACGCCAATTCTGTAAGAACAGGAACATCACAATAAAGACCAAAATGATCGCTTCAATTAATGTTTTAACAACACTCTTAATCGAAAGTTCAATAAATGGCGTGGTATCAAAGGCCAATTCATCCTTTAAACCTGTAGGGTAGTTTGGACGTAATTGTTTGAGGCGTTCTTCGACAGCTGCAGCAGTATCGAGGGCGTTAGCACCTGTAGACAATTTAATTGCGACACCGCCTGCAGGCTTACCGTTGTATTTAGAAATAAACTGATAGTTGTCTGCACCAAGTTCAATTCGTGCCACATCACCCAAGCGCACTTGAGCGCCCGAAGCGGTATTTTTTAGGAAAATATTGCTAAATTGTTCAGGTGTTTGCAGCAAGCTTTGCGCAGTAACCGTCGCATTCAAAGCTTGACCTTGAATTGAAGGTGCGCCGCCCAATTGACCTACCGCAACCTGTGCGTTTTGGGTGCGAATGGCTTGAGCAATATCACTTGGTGTGACTTGCAAACTTGCCATTTTGGCAGGATCCATCCAAATACGCATAGCGTATGAGCCACCAAAGACTTGCACTTCACCCACACCTGCAACACGGCTCAGCGGTTCAGAAATGTTAGAGTTAACATAGTCTTTAATGTCATCGGCAGAAAGGCTTTCATCAGGTGAGTAAAAAGCGAGAACCTGTAAGAAGCTTGCGCCTGATTTGGTGACTTTTACGCCCTGACGTTGCACATCATCAGGCAACAGCGCCGTAGCAGATTGTAATTTATTCTGTACTTGAACCTGTGCAATATCTGGGTCGATGCCTTGTTCAAAGTTTAATGTAATCGATGCAGAACCATTACCCGCACTGTTGGATGAAATATAGCGCAGTCCATCCAAGCCGTTCATTTGCTGTTCAATGATTTGTGTTACCGTGTTTTCCACAGTTTCAGCAGATGCACCCGGATAGGTTGCAGCAATGGTGACCGTTGGCGGTGCAATGGTCGGATATTGGGCAATTGGCATATTGGTGAGGGTAATAATCCCCGCCAACATGATCACCAATGAAATCACCCATGCAAAAATGGGGCGATGAATAAAAAAGTGAGCCATTAACGTCTACTCCTTATGTATTTGAAGTAGTTTTTGGTTCAGTGGCTTGGGCTTCTGAGGCTGGTTTTGCATCACCCGATTTTGCTGGTGCAGCAGGTGCGGCTTGTGGAGCAGCGCCTTGAGGTTGATACGGCTTAGCAACCACTTGCTGATCAGCTTTTACTTTAGCAACACCGTCTACAATCACTTTATCGCCGGTTTGCAGACCTTCAGTCACAATCCAGTTGCTGCCTTGCGTACCAACTGTGGTTACAGGGCGCGGTTCAACGATACCTTTAGCATTCACAATCATCGCCATTGCCTGACCAGTAGGTGTACGGCTAATCGCAGCTTGTGGAATTAAGATCGCGTTAGGAATTACACCTTGCACAATTTGCGCAGTGGCAAACATACCAGGCAACAATAAGTGATTTGAATTAGGGAACACGGCGCGTAATGTCACCGTGCCTGTTTCTGGGTTCACACTGGCATCAGAAAAAGCCAAACGACCTTCAACAGGGTAGTAGCTACCATCTTCAAGTTTTAACTTCACTTTGGTGTTGTTGCTGCTGTTTAAACTGCCCTGACTCAGTTGCTGACGTAAGCGAAGTAATTCTGCACTAGACTGATTGATGTCTACATAAATTGGATCTAAGCGCTGAATAGTCACTAAGGGTTCCGCTTGACTCGCCGTAACCAGTGCACCTGCAGTTACCGTAGAGCGGTTAGTTTGCCCTGAAATTGGTGCGCGTACAGTCGAATAACCTAAGTTAATTTCGGCATTTCGTACTTCTGCTTGAGTCGCAGCAACATCGGCTTCGGCAAGTTTGACCTGTGCCACAATGTCATCATATTCTTGTTTAGAAATGGCATTGCTACCCACCAGTTGGCGGTAACGACCTTCTTTAACCCGCAACACATTCAGTTGTGCTTGTTGACGGGTGAGTGCTGCACGGCTACTGTCTAAACTGGCACGGTTGGTGCGCGAGTCAATTTCATAAAGTGCCTGACCTTCGCGTACGTAGCTGCCTTCAGTAAATAAGCGTTTCAGAACCACACCACTCGTTTGTGGGCGAACTTCTGAAATTTCAAAGGCTGTGGTACGTCCTGACAGTTCTACAGACTGTTCCACACTTTGTGGCTGTGCCACTAGTACACCAACCTCAGTCGGTGGCATTTGCTGAGCTGCACCTGTTTGCTGTGCATCTTTTGGATCTTTGCTACAACCCACAAGCGCTAAACTTGTGGCTAATGCGCAAGCAGTCAGGGCGGGTGCCCAAAGCTTTGCAGACATCATTCTTTCACCTCTATTAGATTTTTATCTAAACTTATGTATTGGTTTGTCTTGCAGATAATGAGCGCAAAACAGATACCATAATGTGATCCAAATAAAACTTATGCTCCAACCGGAGAGGACATCTGAAGGATAGTGCACTCCCAAATACACACGGGAAATGCCCATCAGCAACATCCATAACCATGCACACACAGATAAATTTTTATGTGCTGGATGTTGCAAACTCAGGTAAATCACCAAACAACCTAAAGTTGCAGCATAAAAACTATGGCCACTAGGAAATGAATCGCCAAAAGTTTCCACCAAATGCAATGCTTCAGGCGGGCGGGGTCGCGCGAATAGGTATTTGAGCAGCCACGACAGCGCAATACTTACGACCAGTCCTACACTGATAAAAACAATTTTTGCGTATTTTTTATACCATGCCAAATAGAAAAAGCATAGGCATGTTAAAAATAATACAAATGGCAAGCCCCCTAATACAGAAAGTGTGATTGCCAATTGATTCAAATGTGCGGTGCGTTGAGTACTTACAAACTCCACAATGGCAAAATCAACCTGTTGCCAACTTGGAATATTTAGCACTAAAACACTGATTATAAATAGTAAACTACCGAGATAGAGCAGTATTTTAGGCATGCTGAAAATCCCTGTAAGTTTAACCGATTTGCGCACGATTGATGAATGGAACAAAGTGTACTAATCAGTACACTTTATTTCAAGCCAATGTAAATGAGAAGAATTTCTTTTTTTGTTACTTGGTGTGCAGCGTAAATGTGCACTAAATTTTATCATTCCGATCAGTATTTGAAGATGAATCATCATCTACAGTAAGGGGTTGTTTCGGGGGCCAAAAAAAGTCACTCGGACGGGTTAAAAAGTGAGTGAGTACCAGTTTTGCCAGAGGTTTCCACTGTTCAAAGCGTACCCGACGTGCACGCAAAGCCACAATAATGGTTAAAGTAAAACTGACAAATAAGTTGGTTAAACCAATCAGCAGCACGCCTAAAAATGATACAATAATCAGGCCAATTTCAGGTGAGCCATTAATGTTCATTAAACCCTGAATAAAGTTGGCCGAAGCGAAGGCAATGTGGCGAATATCAATAGGTAAACCCAAAATATATCCCAGTGTTGCGGTACTCCCGAGCATAATCCCGAACAGGAAATTACCTGCCAAAGCCCCTAAGTTTCGTTCTATATAAGTGGCAAATATATTGAGACGTTCTTGTCCTAGTAGTTTTTTTAAATGCAGATGGGCTTTTAGGCGTGGCCCGACTTTTCGGTACACGGCCATGTTATCGAAATAACCTGCAATCAAACCAGACAGAAATAAAAATACCCCAGCAATGGCGGCATGCGGAATGGCAAGTGACGTAAACGGATTCAAGTCGTGCAGCAAATGGGATGCTTTGGCGTGTGACATCAACGGTTCATGCAACATTGCATCCCAACTAAACGCAATTAAGGCTGCAACTGGAATCGCAATCGAAATATTGCCCAAAATGGCGACGAATTGCGTACGGATAATATTAATAATTAAGGCTGCAAGTTCGGCGATTTGCGCCATCCTAGAACCTTTGCGGTGTTGAACCGTCGAGGCTAGTGCTGCTGCAGTCATCGCGGGTTGTTTAGTGGCAACGGTAAAGTGCAAGACATGAATTAGCATAAAACCAAATGAATAAATCATGCTGTTGATGATAGCCTGCATCATCGGGGCAAGGACTAAACGCGAGGCGAGGGTTTTTAAAGTCGCCATCATGGCGATTAAAACACCTGCACCTGCTGCAGCTTTATACATGCTCCAAAAGCCGTCTTTATCTGTACTTACATAGTGTTCACCTGTTTTACTAGCATTTTCAGTGACTTGTAAGGCAATTAACTCGCTATTTTCTGCAAGCAATGAGCGTACACTGCGTTCGCTATACAATGCCGCAGTGACATCTACAAGTAACTGTCCTGCGGAAACATAAGCAACTTTGTCTTGCGCCACGATTAAATTTAGCAACAGTTCAATCCGCTCTAAACATTGTTCCAGTAAAGACAATAAATAGGTCAGGCTGATACTAACGCCAGTTCGTTTAGTGGCACGACGAATTTTACTGCTGACATCATGACATTGGTCAATCATCACTAAAGCTTGAGAGGCATCGGGTGGTTGAATGGCACTGATTTGATCGTGTTGCTGATCGGCAATTTTATAAAGTTGAATAAACTCGTTAATTTCACGGTTTTGTGCCAAAAAAGGTGAATCATACTCACTCAGTTCAGGGTAAGCATTAATAAATTCAGGATATAAACCAATCCCACTGACCCGATACGACAACACTGTCAGGGCTTTAATAATTTCACTGCGAATCAGTCGTTTTTGCGTTTGTCCACCATTTCCGCAATTCAGTAAAGTAAATAATTGCTGCCATTCGGCATCTTCAATATTGTCGAGCCAGTATTTGTCACTACGCAGTGGAAAAACCCGACGGACTAAATCTTGCAGTTGGCTTTCATCATGAATCAGCGGTAAAAAATGCGCGCCTAAACGCTGAAACAACTGATTCCAAAAGCCATCGAGCGATAAAATACCTGTGTCGGCATATAAACTGGTCTGTTTGTATTGATTGATTAGACGTAAAACAAAATGTTGCAAGGTTGAGCTGGCATCAGGCGTCAGCAGAAGGGCTTGTAAAAAAGCCTGAAACTTTTGATGGGTTTCTTCTAAATCTTGAGTGTCACTTGGACGGATACGATTGACCAGTTCAATCAGCAGATTTTCATCCAAAACAGCTTTCGGTGTATCCAGCTGTTCTTGCATTTTTCTAAATAAATCGTTGAGTTTTATATGCATAAGCTGATTAAACTATTGAATGCGATGTAAAGCCAATAAGGCTAAATTCTTTAAGGCCTGACGAGACTCTGAATCTGGCAATGCTTCTAAAGCGGTAATTGCAGCTTCAGTTTCTTCTGTGGCACGTTGGCGGCAATAGTCGAGAGCGCCAGAGGACTGTACAATCGCAATGACCTKATCGAGGTCTGAAGTACCACCTGTCGCAATACTGCGACGAATAATTTGATGTTGTTCGCCAGTGGTATTTCTTAATGCAGAGATTAAAGGCAAAGTGGGTTTGCCTTCCATTAAATCATCGCCAATATTTTTACCTAATGTTTCAGCATCTGACGTGTAATCTAAAATATCATCAATAATTTGGAAGGCATTGCCAAAGTGACCTGCAAATAAACGCAACGGCTCACGGTACTGTGGCGTGCCTGTTAAAATTGCTGCACCTTCGGTGGCAAGTTCAAATAAACGTGAAGTTTTTCCGTGAATAATGTCTAAATAAATTTGTTCTGTGGTATCAGGTTGATGCTGTGCCTGTAATTGTAAAACTTCACCTTCGGCAATTTGACAAGTGCCCGTAGAAAAATCTTTCAGCAACACCAAATCGTTTAAATCGACCAATAAGTCAAAAGCGCGGGAAATTAAGAAGTCACCGACTAAAACTGCTGTTTGGTTATTCCAAGTGGCGTTGGCAGTAGGACGACCACGACGTAAGCCAGACTCATCCACCACATCATCATGTACCAAAGTTGCTGTATGCAGCATTTCAATAATCGCAGCGAGTTTGCGTTGACGTTCTAAATCTTCTGCGCCACAAGCTTTGGCCGCAAGTAGGCACATAATTGGACGCATCCGCTTACCGCCAGCTTCGACCACATGCTTGCTGACCGCCATCACCAACGCGACTTTAGAGGTAATCCCTTCATTAATAAATGAATCCATCGCAGCAAAATCAGAAGCAACAGGGGCGAGAATGTCTTGCTTAAAGTCGATGGTCATGTGAAGAGAAACCTCAATAATATTGAATGACAACATACTTGAATCAGTTGTAACTTATCTTACAGCTAAGGAAACTGCTTAAGTCTGCGAAAATACCGCAATGAATGCAATAGTTAGTCAACTGTCAAATGCTGTAATTGTTAATTCTACTGGAAAAGGAAGTCAATAACTTTATGGGTAAATTCAGTTGTTTGCTCAACTTGGTATGATTTTAACAAGCACGTCAGTTTACGCCAACACAATCTGTCTATATTAATTTATCCTTTAAAGATGGATAAGGCTGCAAAAGTCATTTACGTGGCTGTGTATTAAATAATCAACCTTGTTGTGCAATAATTGCCGCAAATGGCTTGTTGTTTGTGCCAATATGGCTTAAAATCCTTGCCCTTGAATAACCCCAGTGGCGTTCGTTTTAAGATCGATATATCCCTTTATCGGCACGACGACACGGGCATGTTTGGAGTACATTATGTACGCAGTAATCCAAAGCGGTGGTAAACAGCACCGTGTTGTTGAGGGTGAAACCCTTAAAGTTGAATTATTGAAAGCTGAAACTGGCGCAACTATTACGTTTGATGACGTATTAATGGTTGTAAACGGTGACAACGTTCAAATCGGTGCTCCAGTTGTTGCTGGCGCTAAAGTAACTGCAGAAGTGGTTGGTCATGGTCGTCACGACAAAATTCGTATTGTTAAAATGCGTCGTCGTAAACACTACCGTAAGCAACAAGGTCACCGTCAATGGTTTACCGAGTTGAAAATTACTGGTATTGCAGGCTAATCACTAGGAGTAAATAGACATGGCAACTAAAAAAGCCGGTGGATCGACTAAGAACGGTCGTGATTCAAATCCTAAGATGTTAGGTGTTAAAGTTTACGGTGGTCAAACTGTAACTGCTGGTAACATCATCGTTCGTCAACGTGGTACAGAATTCCACGCTGGTGCAAACGTAGGTATGGGCCGTGACCATACTTTATTTGCTACTGCTGACGGCGTAGTAAAATTCGAAGTGAAAGGTCAATTTGGCCGTCGCTACGTATCTGTTGAAGCGTAAGCTGAAATAGTGAAAAAACCCACAAGTGATTGTGGGTTTTTTTATGTCTATACGATGGAGAGTTAGGGTCAAAAGATAAATTTTAGTTCTTCATCATGATGGATAAATTTCTACATTTTATATTAATAAGCATACAAAACTTCTTATTTTCTATCATATTAGCGCCAGAAATTGGTTTAAGATGGGACATCCAAAACATTGCGATTGAGCAAATATAAAAAGGTGAATCTATGAATATGCTTCGTAAAACGATGTGTGCTGTGGCATTGGGTGCAACCACTTTAGCGCCAATCATGAGTACTACAGTGTTTGCTGCGCCAGTGGCAGCATCGGAGCAACAAGCGACAGCAAACCTTGTTAAACAATTGAATGGCATTAAAAGTTTTACTGCCAACTTTGAGCAAACTACAAAAGTTAGCAACAATGGTAAGGCTTTGCCAAACCGTGGTTTATCGGCACAACACATGAACCAGAATTTTAAAGGGGTTATGAAAGTTGAACGTCCGGGTAAATTCTTTTGGGAAACCACCAGTCCAGCCAAACAGACAATTGTGACCACAGGTAAAACCGTATGGATTTATGATCCAGACTTACAGCAAGCGGTACGTCAAAGCCTAGATGATCAAGTGGCAAATACACCTGCATTGTTGCTTTCGGGCAATACCAATCAAATCATGCAGTCGTATCGTGTGACCCAGCCGAATAAGTCAAAAACCTATTACACTTTATACCCAAAAAGTGATGATGGTGTATTTCAGAGTTTAACCATTAGTTTTGGTGCACGTAACGCGCCAACTTTAATGATTCTGCAGGATTCATTGGGTCAAACCACGCATGTGCGTTTTAACAATGTGAAAGTCAATGCCAATATTCCTGCATCGACCTTTAACTTCACGCCGCCAAAAGGCACGGACATTATTGATCAATAATTGAATGTTTTTATACGTTCTTTTAAAGCATAATTTGCTATCCCTTTCTAGCCTTCTCCCACAGGGAGAAGGCTTTTAGCTTCAGCATAGCGGAAATTTATTTGAGCAGCTTCTCTAAGAAATCCACAATTTCTGTGGATAAATCTTGGGATAATTCACATTATGTAGTATGCAGGATATAGATTGAGTCATCAAAGATGATCATTATGCCTTAATGGATTGCTGATAATATTTTGATTTATAATAAAAAAATAAAAATAATCACGCAAAAATCTGATCAGAAATTTTAAGCAATTTTATCCCCGATTATTCCGTTACACAATTGCTCTAGGATTGAACAGCAAGTGTTATCTATAGTCTTGACTAATTTAATTGAACCAATTTTATCGCAAAATTTATGTAGGCCTGAATTTCTAATCATTAGACTTTGTGAATCGTGGCTGAGGGGGATTTAATGCAATATTTAAAATCACAGGTGTTTTTGGGTGCTGTCACTTTAAGTTCAGTATTGTTGTTGACTGCATGTCAGCCAAAGAGTGAGGCAACTTCTAAAGCCGAAACAGAGCAAGCTGCGTCTGCATCTGTCACAGCCGATATTCCTGTGATTCAAGCTAAAGTGGTGGCACTTAAATTGCCACAGCAGCAAATTTGTGATGAAGAAGGTTGTACTGCTTACGATATTCAGACGGTAAAAACCAATGCAGCGTGGATTGATGAATATTTTATGCAGCGCCTGCAAAAGGCAGACCCAATTGTATTTTCCAAGGCTGCAGCATCAACTGAAACGCCAAAAGTAGAAGAAACTGATCCTATGCGGCTGAGTCAGAGTTCAAGCTATGTGCGTTATATCGGGCAACATGCCAATTTGGCGACGTTTAGTTTGCAAAGCTACAGTTACCCTGCGGGTGCAGCACATGGTATTCATCACCAAGAATTTGTGACTTTTGATTTAAAACAGAAAAAGCGTTTGGCGCTGCAAGATATTATGCAGCCCAATACGGAAGCTAAAATGACTGAAGAATTGTTTAACCATAATTATAACTGGCTAGACGAACATGATATTTCCCGTGAAAAGTTTAAACTGAGCGATAATTTTTATTATGGTGCCAATGGTTTGGTCTTTGTCTATCCCTTGTATGAATTGGCATCTTATGCAGAAGGTATGCCTGAATTGATTCTGCCTTATTATGCGACGGAGAAATTAATTAAGCCTGAATATTTGCCAAGTTTGCCGCAGTATCCGAGCCAATAAAATTGCACAAAAATACGCAGAGATTGCTGTAATAAGGTGCAGCTGTGAATCGGGTTACTGTATTTTTTAACCCGAAGCGCTTACACTATAGCCAGTTTTTTTCTTATTCCAAGATTGGCTATGATTGACCCGAAATTACTCAGAAATAATATTGAGGCTGTAAATTTAGCCTTGGCAAAACGTGGTGTGCAGTTAGATGTGGCAGAGTGGGCAGCACTTGAAGCACGTCGTAAAGAATTGCAATCTAAAACCGAAGCCTTACAGGCAGAACGTAATTCGGGTGCCAAACAAGTCGGTCAGATTAAAAAAGCAGGTGGCGATGCTTCTGAAATTATGGCACGTATGGCTGCCATTGGAGATGAAATTAAAACTGCTGAAGTGGCTTTGGCAGAATTGCAAGATGAGTTAGAAGCTAAATTGCTGTCTATTCCAAACTTGCCCGATGAGTCCGTGCCAGAAGGTAAAGATGAAGCTGATAATGTAGAAGTATTGAAATGGGGTACACCACGCCAGTTTGATTTTGAAATTAAAGATCATACCGATCTTGGCGAAATGATGGGTGGTTTGGAATTTGAAACTGCAACCAAATTAACAGGTTCTCGTTTTAGTGTTCTGAAAGGACCATTGGCGCGTTTACAACGTGCGATTACACAGTTCATGTTAGATACGCATACTGTTCAGAATGGTTATACCGAAGCGTATGTACCGTATTTGGTTAATGCAGATTCATTGCGTGGTACAGGTCAACTGCCTAAATTTGAAGAAGATTTGTTCAAATTACAAGGTGAAAAAGAATATTATTTGATTCCAACTGCCGAAGTTCCTGTCACCAACTTTGTTCGAGATGAAATCATTGACCCTGAACGCTTGCCATTAAAATATGCCGCGCATACACCTTGTTTCCGCAGCGAAGCAGGTTCTTATGGTCGCGATACTCGTGGTTTGATTCGTCAACATCAGTTCGATAAGGTCGAAATGGTGCAAATTTCAAAACCAGAGCACTCAATGCAGGCGCTTGAAGAACTAACTGCACATGCAGAGGGCATTTTGCAGGCATTAGGCTTACCATATCGTAAAATTTTGCTCTGTGGTGGTGATATGGGTTTTGGTGCAACCAAAACTTATGACTTAGAAGTATGGGTGCCAAGCCAAAATACCTATCGTGAAATCTCAAGTTGCTCAAACATGGGAGATTTCCAAGCACGACGTATGAAAGCACGCTACCGCGTAGATCAGAAGAAGATCGAATTGGTGCATACGTTGAATGGTTCAGGTTTAGCTGTAGGTCGTACTTTACTTGCAGTGATGGAAAACTATCAACGTGCTGATGGTTCAATCGAAATTCCTGAAGTGTTACGTCCATATATGGGCGGTATTAGTCATATAGACTAAAATGCATCGAATTTGTGCATGGTTTTTGCTTTAGCTCAATCAGATCTAAAAAATATAGAGGCGTATCGTGGAAATTTTCCCAAT
Organism: Acinetobacter towneri; assembly: GCF_001758345.1. GTDB lineage: Bacteria > Pseudomonadota > Gammaproteobacteria > Pseudomonadales > Moraxellaceae > Acinetobacter > Acinetobacter towneri_A. The sequence goes on along the minus strand of NZ_MKQS01000007.1, from coordinate 144,638 downwards.
CTCTTTAAAGTTGCAGCAGCAACGTTGCCTGATTGTGGGTGGTGGACATATTGCTTATCGTAAAGCACTGTTACTGGCTAAAGCGGGCGCAAAAATTGATGTACTTGCTCCTGAAATTGATGACAATTTACTGCAACTGGTGCAGCAGAGTCAGGGGCAGTATGTGCAAGATGTTTTTAGTTCATCTACTGCGCTGCGTCACTATCGTTTGGTGATTGCTGCAACAGATAACAACCTGGTCAATCAGCAAGTTTTTGCAGCTTGCGAAGCCGAAAATGTGCTGGTCAATAGTGTTGATGATCCGCCACATTGTCGTTTTATGGTGCCTGCGATCATTGACCGTTCGCCTTTAGTGATTTCAGTTGCAAGTAATGGCACATCTCCCGTGTTATCACGTCAAATTCGTACTCAACTGGAAAGCAGTATTCCGCATGGTATGGGCAAACTGGCTGAGTTTTCAGGTCAGTGGCGTGCAGCGGTAAAACAGAAAATTGTAAATCCAGAAGAGCGCCGTATTTTTTGGGAGGAGCTATATGCCAGTCCTCTTAAAGAACAGGTGTTCAATGACAATCTTGACGCTGCAAACCAAAGTATCCAACAGGCTTTAGCGGAATGGCAAACGCCAAAAGGCGAGGTGTATTTGGTTGGTGCAGGGCCAGGTGATCCTGAGTTACTGACCTTAAAAGCCTTGCGTTTAATGCAGCAAGCCGATGTGGTGATTTATGACCGTTTGGTGTCTGCACCCATTTTGGAATTGTGCCGCCGTGATGCTGAAAAAGTTTATGTTGGAAAGGCGCGCTCTAACCATGCTGTGCCGCAAGAAGGTATTAATGCGTTATTGGTTAAATATGCACAAGCAGGTAAGCGAGTTTGCCGTTTAAAAGGTGGTGATCCTTTTATTTTTGGGCGTGGCGGTGAAGAAATTCAAGAGTTGTATGAAGCAGGTGTGTCATTTCAGGTCGTACCAGGCATTACTGCAGCGTCGGGCTGTGCGGCTTATGCGGGTATTCCACTGACCCACCGAGATTATGCACAAAGTGTACGTTTCTTGACCGGGCATTTAAAAGAAGGTTCGCCTGAATTGCCGTGGTCAGAATTGGTGTATGAAAATCAAACCTTGGTGCTGTACATGGGCTTGGTTGGCTTGGAAAGCATTTGTGCAAAACTGATTGCGCATGGACAACGGGCGGATATGCCTGTCGCTTTAATTTCTAAAGGCACGACACCTGAACAAAAAGTGGTAGTGGGGACGTTGGCGAATATTGTCAGCAAAGTCGAACAGCACCAAATTCAGGCGCCTACCTTGACCATTATTGGTGAGGTGGTCAATTTACGTGAACAGTTAAAATGGTAATGAATCTCTCGCCATCCCTCTTTTAAAAGAGGAGAGTTGCTACATTTTTAAGGGAGCTTAGGAGAGATTGTGAAAAGTAGAGAAAATTTGTGATCCACGTTGTTTTATATGAGCCTGAAATTCCAGCTAACACAGGCAATATCATTCGTTTATGTGCCAATACAGGTGCGCAATTACATTTGATTAAGCCATTAGGTTTTGAATTGGATGATAAAAAGCTGAAACGTGCAGGTTTGGATTATCACGAATGGGCACGTATGCAAATTTGGGACAATCTTGAGCAATGTTTGGCTGATTTAGATCGTAAAGGTGTGGGCTTGGATGCGATTTATCCATTGACCACCAAAGGTACAGAAACACCACATACTTCAGATTTAAACCGACCTGTTGCCTTGTTGATGGGGCCTGAAACTCGCGGTTTGCCTGAAGCTGTACGCATGTTGTTTCCGCAGCAGCACTGGATTCGTTTACCAATGGCAGAAAACTCACGCAGTTTAAATTTGTCTAATGCAACGGCTGTGATTGTGTATGAAGCATGGCGTCAGCAAGGTTTTAAAGTATTGCTCTAATTTGACCATTAATTTATTTCAAATTTAGTGCGATCTTGAGTATCAATGATCTGCGTTGATGAACAAAAAGCTGAGATAAAATTGTACTCAGCTTTTTTATTTTTGGTTATTTTACTGATAAAAACTTATAACCCATTTTGTCTTGTCCTGAAATAGATTGACAGTATTCCACTTCAAACCGAGTTAAGCAATTAGCTCGGTTTTAGTTTGCTCATACGTCTGATTCGGGGTGTTCATATTTAAACTTAAATGTGGTCTATAGCAATTATAAATCATGATAGATTCCGCAATTAAGTGATCTAACTCCTTCATAGTTTGACATCGTGTAGTTAAAAACTCCTGCTTTAATATTCCATTAATCCGCTCTGCTAATGCATTCTGGTATGAGAAACACTGTTTCGCAAGGCCTCCATCTGTCATGGAAGGACATATCCCATAATGGCGCAATGCCGATTGATATAGCTCAGAGCAATATTGAGCACCTCTATCTGAATGATGAATCATCCTAGTCGCTCGATCTGTCGCTTGCTGCATCGCCATATGTAGAGCCTGCACAACATTCTCCGCACGCATATCATTCGATAACTTATAACCTTTAATCTGTCGGGTATAAGCATCTGTCACCAAGGATAAATAATGCACACCTTCAGCACTCTCAACATAGGTAATATCACTAACAAAGACTTCATTGGCTTGCACTGCTGAATAATCCTTTAATAAATTTGGATGCTTCTTCATCCAATGCTTGCTATCCGTAGTTTTTGTATAGCGACGCTTAGGGCGAATCAATAAGTTATTTTCTTTCAATATTTTAAATAACTGATCCCGTCCACACTTTAAACCACGTTGCAACAATTTGCCTTTAATAAGCCAATACAGCTTACGTGTTCCGATACTTGGCATGAGACAGCGATATTCCATAACCAACTCAAGTATTTGTTCAGTTGCTTGTGCAGTCATTTGAGCACGTTTTTCTGCTTGATAATAAGCTTGTCGGGTGATTCCCAATCACTGACAATAATGTGAAACGCTTAGTCTTCTTTGGCTTTGCCAATCTTTGAAACGTGCTCGGTATACTTTTTTCCAAGATCAGTCCCACATTCTTTATCAATGTGATAAATCACATCCTGAATAAATTCAGTTTTAAGCTTTTCTGCGGCTAACTGCTTTTCTAATTGGCGGATTCGTTGTTGGGGTGTCAATTGGCGTTTAGAAGAAGTAGGCATATTCGAAGTCCAATCCTGTTGTCCGTGCTTGCGTAACCATACCAGCACAGTTGATCTTCCTTGAATACCATATTTTGCCTGAGCTTGTTTATAAGTAATTTGCCCTTTTTCTACTTCATGTACCACCATCATTTTAAAGGCGAAGCTATAATCACGTTGTGTGCGCTTAACTCGTTGTTCTCGTGCATGTTCCATAAAATAAGTCTCTTAAGGTGTAAACTTATTTCAGGACGGGACATTTTAGACATAAGAAAAGGCGCATAAAGCGCCTGATCTGAAGATTGAGAAGCTATTTGTTTTAGCGATCATCAAACTCATTGTGCTGCGGAGCAGGGTGTTTAAAGCCTTTGGTTTTATAACCGAGGTATAAAACCCCAAACATCGCCCACCATAAGCCATACTTCAATGAAGTTTCATCGACTTCGAGCCATAAAGCAAACACTGCAATAAAGCCACATAACGGTACGATCACAAAATTGAGAATGTCCTTAAAGCCTTTGGTGCGACCATCACGCAGCGCATAACGTGAAATCACCGATAAATTCACAAAACTAAATGCGGTGAGAGCGCCAAAACTGATCAATGAAATCACAAAATCTAGATCCATAAAACCAGCAGTTAAGGCTACAGCACCCACAATTAGAATGTTGTATGAAGGCGTGTAGTTACGTGGGCTGATATGACCAAAGAGTTTTTTGTTGATCACGCCATCACGACCCATCACATACATTAAGCGTGATACACCTGCATGCGCTGAAATACCAGATGCCATGACCGTTACAATTGCAAAGGTCAGTACATAAGATTGGAACAGCGAGCCACCCACCAACAGTAAAATTTCTGGCTGAGTTTCTGCGATATTTTTAAAGTAGCTACCCGGTTCATTCGGGAAATAAATTTGCATGAAATAGGTGCTAACAATGAAGATTACGCCTGCAATTAGTGCAGTTAAGAAAATCGCTTTTGGTAAGGTTTTCTCTGTATCTTTGGTTTCTTCTGCAAGTGAGCTGAGTGAGTCAAAGCCTGTAAATGAGAAGCAGAGTAGGGTTGCACCCGTAATTAATGCACCTACCGAGGTAAGTTCATTCCAGAAAGGCTCTAAGCTCCATAACTGATAGCGTTGTTCTGCGGTAATAGGGCCATCGGCATTAAAACCAGCTTGTAATTTGGTGAACATCATCCAAGTAAAGACACCAATCACCACCAACTGGATTAACACAATCAAGCTGTTGAAGTTCGCCACAAAGCGCGCACCACGCAAGTTAACACCTGTCATGAATGCGGTGAGTACCACCACCCAAATCCAGTGATTCACTTCAGGGAATAACGCTTCTAAATAAATCACCGCCAAAATAATATTGACCATTGGCGAGAGCAGGTAATCCAGCCAGGATGACCAACCCACCATAAAGCCGACGTTGGGGTGAATGGATTTTTGTGCATAGGTATAGGCCGACCCTGAAGATGGGTAACGACGAATCATGTGACCATAACTCAAAGACGTGAGCAAAATGGCAACTAGTGCAAAAATATAAGATGTGGGTACGTGAAAATGACTTTCTTCCGATACTAAACCGAAAGTGTCGAATAACGTCATCGGTTGAATATAGGCTAAACCAATAATAATGATGTGCCAGAGCCCTAGCGTTTTTTGCAGTTTAGCTGCCGATTGAGTCCCAGAGATATTTGTCAACGGCGTTATCCTCTTAATCGTTGATCAAGGATCAGTCATGTTTGTTCAGGATTGTTTGAGACGAACAATCCCCCCTACATAAAAAGTAAAAACGCGCCAATCTACTCCATAATGATGCGCTTTGTCAGTATCTTTGTTTTCTTTTTTAGCAGAAAATATGCCACATTGATGAAAAAATATCAGACGCAGCAGTCTACCAATGAAAAGCCCGATGTTTAGAAAAACATCAGGCTAGATTTTCGGTTATATTGGCCTATTTTGTAGGAATTACCAAGCCTTTTTTAAGATAGCTTTGAGTTCTTCTAAATTGGCCTCTTTCGGGTTATAAATAATCGAACCATCGTTCAGGGCTTTTTCAGCCACTTCATCTAATTGCGCTTCGCTGACTTTACCCGTTTCTTGTAAAGTTCGTGGTAATTTGGTCAGTGCGTATAAGCGGTCACGAATGGCTAAGAGTGTCGAAATGGTTTTATCGGCACGTAAATGTGCAGGGGTTTGTGCGTAAACATCTGCGCCAGCCAATGGTAATAGCAGTTCGGCAATTTTATCAGCATTGACGTCTTTGTTGTATTCCAACACGTATGGCAAAAATAAATTCATGCAGAGTCCATGTGGTAAATGCGCCACAGCACCCAAGGCATGACCTAAGGAATGGACCAAACCCACCATAGAATTTGAAAACGCAATCCCCGCCATGGTTGATGCTTGTGCCAGTTCCAAACGGCCTTGTTCATCGCTTGGGTTGTCTAATACATTGAACAGGTTATTGCTGATTTTTTTAATTGCTGCCGTAGCATAAGCATCAGAAATTGGGTTGGCTGCCATGCAACTATAAGCTTCAATGGCGTGCGTCATGGCATCCATAGCCGTCATTGCTGTTAAATGTGGTGGCAAAGTTTGCGTCATACGCGGGTCTAAAATGGCTGCATGTGGCATTAAGTAATACGATGCAAACGGCATTTTGACGTTCTTTTCGGTGTCGGATACCACCGCAACCATCGTGACTTCTGAACCCGTGCCTGATGTAGTAGGAATCACAAAAAATGGTTTCAGTGGGCGCGGTAAGTTATGTGCACCTGAATATTGCAACAAGTCATCACCGCCTTCGCTGACTAAAATATTGGTAGCTTTAGAGGTGTCAATGACTGAACCGCCACCCACCGCAATAATGGCATCACAGTTGTTTTCACGGTACAACTGCGCAGCACGACGAACTGTTGCCACACTTGAATCTTGCGGGACATCATCAAAAACATAGCCAATCACGGCATCGGTAGATTCAAAAGCTGCTTCAATCGGGGCAAGCAAATTGTTGGAACGCACGCCTTTGTCAGTAATGATCATTGGGCGTTGTGAACCGAGTGTCGCCAATTCAAACGGAATATGTTCTAACGCAGCATGACCTGCAATGACTTTGACTGGGCAAAAAAATTCGTAATAAGGCTTCGCCATGTTATGCACTCCGTTTGAAATAAGATTGGGCAACTTTTAAATAGATATTGGCTGCACCTGATAGTTTTTCTTTTAAGCTGAGTTCAGTCGGATATTGTTTTACCGCCAGTTCTGCCAGTAATTTAGGCAAGATGAGCGCTTCCATTTTATTCAGGCAACGTACCAAGCGAATTGCATAAGATACATCACCATCGGCAATCATGCGGTCATGCGCAAAAGCCTGTGCGGTACTTTCCTGAAATGAAAACACTAAAAATGCATGATTTAAGTGTTTGAAGGTAATGGTTAAATCGGGTTTTTGTGCCGTATTCTGTAACAGTTCTAATTGATGATCCGCAGTGACTTTGGCAACAAAGGCTGGACCATTCGGAAAAACTTTCATAGACAACACAAAGTTGCTGGGAAATTTGGCAACTTCTTGTTTAATTTCTTCATCGACCTGACTTGCCATGACTAAACCTCTGCCAATCACATCCATCATGAGTTTGACATAGGCCAGTTGCAAAGCGGGTTTCACAGATTTAGTTGAAATCACGCGCTGAATCCCTGTGTTATAAATCATTATTTAGAGTAAATACTCTATTTTATTTCTTATTGAAAAGAAAGCCATTTATACGTGAATGACTTGTACGTCATTAAAGTAACCGCTGTTTTGTAAAGTTGCAATGATATCTGCGCAGAAGTTTTCAAAATGTGGATAGTCATTGACTAAATCCATCACACGTACCATTTCCAAACCTGCATAGCCGCAAGGGTTTATACTTTGAAAACCTGTTAAATCACAATCAATATTAAGAGCTAAACCGTGATAACTACGACCTTTGCGAATTTTAAAACCGAGCGAGCCAATTTTTCGTTCATTGACATATACTCCTGGTGCATCGGCTTTGGCATAGGCATCAACGCCGTATTTTTTTAGCAGTTCAATCATCAAATTTTCGGCATAAGACACCAACGTACGGACATTCCAGCCTAAACGGTTCAGGTCAAACATGAAATAGGCAACCAATTGACCTGGGCCATGCCATGTAACTTGACCACCGCGATCCGTCTGTACTACAGGAATATCCGTTGCCATTAAGATATGTTCGGCTTTACCTGCTTGCCCTTGGGTGAGTACATTAGGATGTTGCAAAATCCAGAGTTGGTCAGGGCTGTCAGCATCACGTTGTTCAGTCCAGTATTTCATTTCCTGAAAACGTGCTTCATAGTCAGTCAGGTCATGATATTGACGAATAATCAGGTTTGGCCGTTGTGCAGTATCCACAGAGATGCAGTCCTATCCATAAAAGCAAGAAATTGATTTTATTATACGAAAATGTCGTGGCTGTAGGGGATTTGTGGATGGAATAAGATTTTAGCAGCACAGAAACAAAAAAACACGCCCGAAAGCGTGTTATTTGAAAATCAATCTACAAAATTACAATGCAGTTTTAATCAAAGGGCAGGCTGCCAAATCTGCATAAATGGCATGCACTTGTTCCAATTCTTCAAAACGCAATTGTGCTGTAATTGAATGATACTTGCCTGTGCGTGATGGGGTAATGCTGATGCTTTGTGCATCAAACTCAGGGAAGTGTTTCACTAAAATTTCAACCACAGCAATACGCAGTTCATCACCCGCGTCACCAATGAGTTTAATTGGGTAATCCATTGGAAACACCCAAAGATGCTCTTGCAGTTCACGAGATGGGGTACGGTTGAATAACGTCATAAGCGTGTGTCTCTATCTCTATATCAAACGCCTGCTTAGGGCAGGCGTTTTTTGGTCTTGTTGAATAAATGAGGCTGAATTTTAAAATTTCAATAGCTCATTTATGCAGCAATTTTAGTCATTTTCTAAGAATGAACGTAAGTGTTCAGAACGAGAAGGATGACGAAGTTTACGTAAGGCTTTGGCTTCAATCTGACGGATACGTTCACGGGTCACATCAAACTGCTTACCCACTTCTTCCAAAGTATGATCGGTTGGCATATCAATACCAAAACGCATTTTCAGAACTTTGGCTTCACGTTCAGTCAAATTTTCAAGCACTTCACGGGTCGCTTCTTTTAAGCCTTCAGAGGTTGCCGCATCAACAGGTGAGGTGATGTTGCTGTCCTCAATGAAGTCACCCAAATGAGAATCTTCATCATCACCAATTGGCGTTTCCATAGAAATCGGCTCTTTGGCAATTTTCAGCACTTTACGAACTTTAACTTCGTCCATTTCCAAACGTTCGCCTAATTCTTCTGGAGTCGGTTCACGACCCATTTCTTGAAGCAATTGACGCGATACACGGTTGATCTTGTTAATAGTTTCGATCATGTGTACTGGAATACGAATGGTACGCGCTTGGTCGGCAATAGAACGGGTAATCGCCTGACGAATCCACCATGTTGCATAAGTCGAGAACTTATAACCACGACGGTATTCAAACTTGTCTACCGCTTTCATCAAGCCGATGTTACCTTCTTGAATCAAGTCTAGGAATTGTAAACCACGGTTGGTGTATTTTTTCGCAATCGAAATCACCAAGCGTAAGTTGGCTTCAACCATTTCTTTCTTCGCACGACGGGCTTTAGCTTCACCTACTGCCATACGTTTAGAAATGTCTTTGATGCCTTTCACATCTAAGCCTAACTCTTTTTCAATGTCGGCAATTTTTTGTTGGAATGCCAAAATATCTGGACGTACTTTTTCCAAATAACCTTTTTGGTCGGCAGGTGCTTTGGCAATGTGCTCATCTAACCAAGCAAAGTTAGATTCCTGACCTGGGAATGAGGTACGGAATACAGTACGATCCATACGACCACGACGTACCGCATAACGCATCACTTCACGTTCAGCAGTACGAATTTGTTCATGTGTACCACGAATCATTTCCGAAATAATATCGAATAAACGTGGCGTAAATTTAAACATCATGAATACCGTCGCTAAAGCTTCTAAAGCTTCTTGTGCTTCGGCACTTTCACGACCATGTTTTTCAATAGCTGCAATTTTTGCAAGATAAGCCTGTTCCAATTCACCCAAACGCATTCTTGCAATTTCTGGGTCTGGACCTGAATCTGCTTCTGATTCTTCTTCGGCTTCAGCCTCTTCTTCCTCATCGTCATCATCAAGTTTAACGTCTTTGGTCGGTTTGTTGCTGGTATCTTCTTCTTTGTCTAAATCGGCTTCGTCCTCTAAAACTTCTGGAATTTCTTCATCGGTTTCAGGGTCTAAATAACCTGATAAAATATCAGCAAGGCGACGTTCACCTGCTTCATAATCTTTATATTCTTGCAGTACCACTTGCACAGCGTTTGGCCAGTAGGCAATCGAGTGAAGTACATCGCGAATCCCTTCTTCAATACGTTTCGCGATGCTAATTTCACCTTCACGCGTTAACAGCTCAACCGTACCCATTTCACGCATATACATGCGCACAGGGTCTGTGGTGCGACCAGGCTCATTTTCTACAGAGGCAAGTACGGCGGCAGCTTCTTCTTCAGCAACTTCGTCGGCAGCTTCCGCATTACCCTCAAACATTGCATCATCAGATTCAGGCGCACGTTCATGCACAGGAATACCGACGTCTTGAAGCATTTGAATAATGTCTTCAATCTGCTCGCTTTCTGTGATTGAGTCCGGGAGATGATCGTTAACCTCAGCGTAAGTTAGGTAACCTTGCTCTTTGCCTCGGCTAATCAGAGCCGCTACTTGCGAAGTAGGGGAATTCATATCGCTCATCTTTGCTTACTCTTCGTTGAATCTGTGGCAGTGAAAAACCGTGCATGATAGCACAATTCGCTTTAAATAAGGGGGGAATTGATCAATCAAGCATGATTTTAAAATGATGTTTGAATGAAGAATTTGATAGGAATATGGGGCTTTAATACTGTTTTTCAAGTCAATTTCCTTTTTGCCCACAAAATATTTTTATGATTGGGGCGAATCTCAAATAATGATACTAACTTGTCCATAAATACACAAATTTCCCCCAAGGCTGCAAGCGGTTTATGTTGCAGTTATTTGAAAAAAATAAATAAAACTTGACAATGGTGAAAAAGGCAGATAAATAGCGGCTTGACCCTTCACATTTTTTCATTCTGAGGTAGTTTTAGTGTCTTCTACAGATTTTGAACTAGATGATAACTACGGTGATGATGATGTTAATTTCGATGAGGCATCAAACAAAATAAGCGCGAAAGAATCTTTAGAAAAGCGCCGTTTGATTGATGATTTACTCGCACAACGTCGTTTGGAGCGTGAGCTCAAAGATTTTGATTACGATTTTGACGATGATGACGACGAAGATGACTAAAATCAGGTACTGTATCGGGCATTGAAAATGTTATGCTACACCCCTAAATTGACACCGATGGATTTGAAATGACTGCTTTAGATTTAGACCTGTTAAGTGAATATCTAGATGGCGACCAAAACGAGCATGGTCTAGACTTCGCTGCAACGCATGGTTTCTTGTGCGCCATTGCAGTTGGACCTCAATTTGACCCATGGTTAAATGAATTGTTTGAAGGCAATCAAAAGAAAGTCCCTGCCGAAATTATTGCGCAAATTGAGGCTTGGTTAGAAAGCATTCGCCAAAGTTTAGCCAATGAAGAAGGCATTGAGTTTCCATTTGAAATTGAAGAAGCAGAAGTTGATTCAAGTTTAGGTGATTGGAGCGTTGGCTTTGTCGATGCGATGTTCTTAAACGAAGAAGCGTGGTTTAGACCTGAATTTGAAGAACAATTGGTTGATTTAACTTTGCCAATGATGGTGTTCAGTGGCATTGATGAAGAAGATCCACAGATGGAAGCTTTCCGTCGAAACGGTCAGTTAATGGACGAAATAGCAGAAGAAATTCCTGAGAATCTGAATGAGTTGTATTTAATGTATCACACGCCTGATTAAGCTGCAAAATTTATTTGAGAGATTCAGTTTTTTGCATATATGAAGGGTTTATCCGCAAAAAGCACTGCTAAATGCAGTGCTTTTTTGTGGCTCTAAGATGAATAGATTTGTGCTATATATGTAGCGGAACTTTGCCCACTAGCGTGTAGCGCGATCCCAAGCATCTTTTACCGCAAATTTGGCTTGTTCCCACGTTAAGCGAGAACTCCCTTTAATATGTTCCCATTTCCCTTTTAAATCGTGTTCCACATCTTCAAAGCGGGTATGTGCATCATAGTGTGGGCGGTTTTCATAACCAACACGGTAGGCATTTTGATAGTCACGTTCATATTCTAAATCGGGGTAATGACTACGTGTTTGAGCATAATAGTCTGTATTGAGACTATTGGCACGCCAGTACGTTTCTTCTTCTGTAGGGTTTACTGCTTCTGCAGCGCCTTTACCAGCCAAGCCACCAACAACGGCACCTACAGCACCACCCACCACAGCACCTACTGGACCACCTAATGCGCCAACGGTTGCACCTGTTGCCGCACCCCCAACTGCGCCAAGACCTGTACCAACAGGGTGTGCACCAGGTTCTCCTGTAATTGGGTCGGCATTTAAACGATCACGCTCTTCTTTGGGTAAGTTTTTAACCACATCACGGTCAATCTTATCATTGCGTTCAAAATCTGACATCCGAATCACCTTTTTCTCTTTGTATGCGTTATTGCGTTTTTATATTCATAAACCGCTATGAATAGGTTTAATTTACGCTGCTACAATGTAGATTTGTACTCTATTCAGAATGTGTTTCAGTTACAGCGCATGTCCGACGTAAATTTATGTGTCATATATCAGCCTGATGTTAATTTTAGGTGTTTACTGTTATGGTTCAATGTAAAATACGCGCTTTAGGTAAGCTTATAAAAACGTTTTGTGATAATAACGATTCGCATACCAACCATAAGCAACATGAAAAATTGCGCCATGAATTGCAATCAAACACAGCATCACCACCGCAGACAAAGCCAGTCCTGCTTTATCTGCAGCTTGTAAAATGGCCTCAGCATTCGGGTTCATGAGCACTAAGAAAAACACAAAGAAGCTGCCAATAATAATCGCGACTGCACTTGAGCCCCAGACCAGTTGAATTTTTTCATCACTGCTCGGTAAGCGTTGTTCTTTTTTGACAAAATGTCCTGCGCTAATGAATGCTGCGGCAATTAATGCAGGGAGTAAGGTTAAGCCACCTAAGTTCAGACCAAAAATCAATACGCTAATGAGTAAGACCAGCGCAATACTGTAAACCGCAGCAAAAAATAATAAATATGGTTTCATGTCTGATTTTCCCCAAAAAATTGATTCAATTACGCAGCAACGAGCGCATTAGTCACGCATTTTACGTTTATGCCTACGGTATAAAAGCATGGCGATGACTAAGAGCACCAAGCCGATAATGACATGACTGACCTGACTGAAAATTTGCTGCATCAATTGTTGGTTTTCACCAAAATAATAACCCAGGCAGGCTAAAAAAGTGGTCCAGATGATTGTGCCTAAACCACTATAAAACATAAATTTCCAAAATGGCATGTGACTCATGCCTGCAGGAATACTAATCAGAGAACGAATGGCGGGAATCATGCGCCCAAAAAATACAATCCGATGTCCATATTGTTCAAACCAATGTAGGGAGTTTCGGACATCTTGTTCTTTAATCCATAGATATTTACCGTAGCGATTCACCCAGTGGTAAATACTTTCGTGTTTACAGCGATAACCCACCCAATACAACACTGCCGCCGCGACCAATGAGCCGATACAGCCCGCAATAATGACACCCAATAGCAATAATTGCCCTTGCGATGCAGAGTAGCCTGCAGAGGGCATAATAATTTCAGAGGGAACAGGTGGAAAGACATTATCCAGAAACATCAACAGGGCAATACCTAGGTAGCCCAGTTGTTCCATAATGGAAATAATCCATTCAGTTAAGTTCATGCAAGTCGTGCTTTAGAAAAGTGCTTCTATCCTAAGCAGTATTGGTCAAACAGTAAAGTCTTGCGCAATCTGGACTTAATCAAGCTCTGCATGGGTCAGGGTATAGATATATACACGTCTTAAGCTATACGCCACGAGGATAGGGATGGCACAGAGCAGGGCGTAATTCAAGAAATGCGCTTGCAGATGGTAGCCTACAAATGCCGCAATAATACCGCCTAAAATTGCACCTAAAGCTACAATAAAAGTATGTGATTTATGTTCCAAACAATCTTGCATTGTTGCACTATGCGCAGCAGTCACCGCTTTTACAGGCGTAAAACGTAGTGTGTGCATTGAATTTGAAATTGTTGTTTTAGGCATAGCGTCACTCCTGATTGCGGCATATAAATTTAGGAATACATAACGATCCTTGAATTTTGGGTCACGGAATATGTTGAGTTTGTGCTGAACATCCGCACGAATAGAGCCACAAATTTTGTGGCTTATTTTGATTGAATGCTATCACCTAATCAGGGGATATTGCGCAATGCTTGGTAAACATGCGTTGTAATTTTATGTTCTATGTAATCTTGCGTGAAGCGTATAGATGGACATAAAAAAATCCCCATACAGGATGAGGACTTTTCATGATCGATGGTCGATACAACATTAACATGGCTTTAATTAGCCTTATTGATGTGTATGAGCCTGTATTGATTACAGACGTTTACGTTTAGCTGCGGCAATTTGTGATTGGCGCATACGGAAACCTTCTTTTTGTTTCTCGCTGGTTTTATCAATACAGTACACGCAAGATACGCCGTGTTCATAGCTTGGTAATTCAACTTCTTTAGGCAGTAATGGCCAACCGCAAGCATGACATTTGGTGTTTTGACCTTCTTGCATGCCATGTGTTACCGCTGTACGACCATCAAATACGAAACATTCGCCTTCCCATAAGCTTTCATCGGCTGGTGTTTCTTCTAAGTATTTGAGTACGCCACCTTTTAAGTGATAGACCTCGGTAAAACCTTCTTGTAACAATAAAGAGGTCGATTTTTCACAACGAATCCCGCCTGTGCAGAACATCGCAATTTTTTTGTCTTTATGCTGTTCTAGGTTTTTTTTCACATATTCTGGAAATTCACGGAACGTTTCAGTTTTTGGGTCAATTGCGCCCTTAAACGTTCCTGCTTTGTATTCATAGTCATTACGGGTATCAATCAGAATAACATCGTCACGGGCAATCAGTTCATTCCATTCTTTCGGGTCTAGGTAGTGACCGACTAAATCACGTGGTTTTACTTCTACACCCAAAGTCACAATTTCTTTTTTGAGCTTGATTTTCATTTTACGGAATGGCTTTTCAGAGCTATGTGACTCTTTGTATTCCATTGATGTAAAACCTTCATCCCACAGAAATTGATGAACTTGATCAATGGCGGCACGATCMCCCGCCACAGTTCCATTAATGCCTTCACCTGCCACAATAAGAGTACCGCAAAGGTTGATTGAATTTACCAAATCTAATAAGCGTTGTTGAAGATCGGCAGGATCTGAAACTTCTTTGAATTGATAAAGTGCGGCAACAACCCAAGTCGTGGTCGCTGGCTGTTCTACAGGTGCAAGCTGTTCTACAGTAGCGTTCATGGAGTACTCCAATAGATGAAAGACAAAAATTTAAGGCGCATATTCTAACCTGCTTTGTGTGAATATGCGAGAAAACCGAGCGCGGTACATGGTTTGTAAAGCACGACACAACATTTTAAAAATGGAGCAGATCGGAGTATGATGCCACTCGTTTCAAAGAAGAATGTTGTGTTCATATTGGTGCGCCAACAGGTGTTGTTAAATATTGGAGTGTTGAGTTGAGTAAGGATCGTCAAATTGCCACTTTAACCCCGTGTGCAGGTCGTTGTTCTACGGTGTTTGGTGATGCTGTCTGTCGAGGTTGCCGTCGCTTTAACCATGAAGTGATTCAATGKAACAGTTATACGCCTGAACAACATACTGCCGTTTGGCGTCGCTTAGATGCACAGCTTGATCAGATTTTAGTGCCTATGTTGCCTTTTGCCGACCTGTGTCATGTCGAAGAGTTTATCCGCTCTAAGCGTGTGCGTTTACGTGATGATGCTTCAAAAGGGCGTAAGCTGTACCATGCATTGAAAATTTGTGAAAAAAATCGACATTTTACCGATGAAAGCGGCTTGGGGATTCACTACAAAGAAGTGCGACCTTTGTGGCAGGAGTTTGAACGTCGTGTGTTGGCGCTTGCAACCGCAAGTTATGATTTTGCATTCTTACGTGCCGATGGCATCAGTCATAGCTTATTGCATAGCTTGCAGGATGACTAATTTGTAAGTCTTGCTATGAGGTCTGCAAAGAGTAGACAGACTTTTATTGAGTCATAAAAAAACTCGCAAAATTTGCGAGTCTTTTATTTTGTACATGAATGGCTTAAGCCACTTGTACAGGAATACAGTTTGCAGTGTGGCTCACGGTATTGTCTGGGTTTGCATAGACCAAACGTGGTTCGTGTGCATTGGCTTCTGCTTCAGTGAAGTCACCAAAGGTTGCGATAATAACAATATCGCCTACATCGGCTTGGTGTGCAGCACCACCATTGACTGAAATGATACCTGAGTTGTCTTCACCACGAATTGCATAAGTTGTGAAGCGCTTACCATTGGTCACGTTCCATACGTGGATTTCTTCATATTCACGAATGCCAGCTAAATCCATGAGTGTTCCGTCAATTGCACATGAACCTTCGTAGTGAAGTTCTGCATGCGTTACAAAAGCACGGTGGATTTTGCATTTTAATAAACGAGATAGCATGGTGAGCGTCTCCTTAGTGGACCTAAGATTTTATCTTATGGTTGAATTCAAACACTGCTTGATGGATGTCAGTTCCGAGCAGAAAGCGCATTTTGCTCTGAAAATTGCGACATGGCAAGTGTGATTGTTCAACAATTGTGGATTCATCAGTTCGGTTTATAGGCATTGATTTGATTCATGGCTTGTTGTACTTCGCCATTGACCAGTAACTTGATACGACCTAATGCATGTGCAAGTGCATCATCCATTAAAGTTTGCTCGCTACTTGGTGCTTTGCTCAGTACATGACCAGACACGCGTTCTTTTGAACCCGGATGCCCAATACCAATCCGCAAACGATGGAAGTTTGGACCTGTGTGCGGCACGATGTCACGTAAACCATTATGTCCACCATGACCACCACCCGTTTTTAGGCGAATGATCCCTGGGTTCATATCTAGTTCATCATGAGCAATCAGCATTGCTTCAGGTGCAATTTGATAGAATTTGGCGAAGGGAGCAACACTTTGACCAGAACGGTTCATAAAGGTTGTGGGTAATAACAGACGAACGTCTTGACCTTCGATATTACCACGTCCGCTGATCCCATGAAATTTAGGATCGACTTTTAATGCGATGCCATATTGATCTGCAAGGCGTTCTACAAACCAGAAGCCTGCATTATGGCGGGTTTGGGCATACTCTTTACCAGGGTTGCCCAAACCAACAATCAGTGAAATATTAGCCACTAATTACACCATAAACACTTATGCGCGTTTGAAGTCAGCGTGCATAGGTGTGTTTTTAGCAGGGTGACGTTGTAACGCTTGAATTTTCACGTTTTCAACTTTGTCACCGACTTTGATTTCTACAACTTCTTCAAAGAAAGCATTGCTTTCTAAAACTTTTACAAGCTCACGAAGTTCTAAAGTGATTGATACTGGTTCAGCGTCGCCACCATAAATGATAGCTGGAACTAATGCAGCGTGACGAAGGCGGCGGCTCGCACCTTTCCCTTGGTTAGCTGCTTCTCGCGCTTGAGCGTTTAATACGAAGTTTGCCATGATAGACATCCTTATTTTGAGTTTAAATAAACTAGATCTGCGACCAATCTAGTGATAGAAAACCCTGCCAAAGTGGCAGGGCTTTGAAAATTCAGCGCATTATTATAGATAAGAATCGAACATTGCGCTAATAGATTCTTCGTTGTTAATGCGACGAATTGTTTCTGCAACCATGCTTGCTACAGATACTTGGCGAATTTTACCAAGTGCTTGTGCTTCTTCTGAAAGAGGAATGGTGTCGGTAACAACCAGTTCATCAATCACAGAATTTTTCAGGTTTTCAATCGCTTTGCCTGAAAGTACAGGGTGGGTCGCATAAGCAACTACGCGGCGAGCACCAAAAGTTTTGAGCGCATCGGCAGCTTTGCATAATGTACCTGCAGTATCTACCATGTCATCTACAATGACACAGTCACGATCTTTTACATCACCAATCAAATGCATCACTTGTGATTCATTCGCTTTTTGACGACGTTTATCGATAATTGCAAGATCGATATCACCCATTTGTTTTGCAACAGCGCGTGCACGAACCACACCACCAACGTCTGGTGAAACTACCATGAGGTTGTCGTGTGACTGTTGACGCAGGTCAGCCAATAGCGCAGGCGTACCATAAATGTTGTCTACAGGGATGTCGAAGAAACCTTGAATTTGGTCTGCGTGCAAGTCAATCATCACCACACGGTCAATACCTACAGTGGTGAGCATATCTGCAACCACTTTAGCGGTAATTGGAACACGCGTAGAACGAGGACGACGGTCTTGGCGGGCATAACCGAAGTAAGGAATCACGGCGGTAATACGACCTGCACTTGCACGACGCAACGCGTCAGCCATCACCAAGATTTCCATGAGGTTGTCATTGGTTGGCGCACAAGTAGGTTGTACGATAAATACGTCTTTACCACGGACATTCTCGGTAATCTCTACAGCAATCTCACCATCAGAGAAGGTAGAAACTGATGCAGCACCTAAAGGAATGTGCAAGTGGCTTACGACTTTTTGAGCGAATTGTGGATGCGCGGTTCCACTAAAAACGACAAGATTGGGCATGAAGCACCCTTGGCGGTTGGTGTATGTAGGAATAGATGGCAGGGGTAGCTGGATTCGAACCAACGGATGCCGATATCAAAAACCGGTGCCTTACCACTTGGCGATACCCCTAATGCGGCAGAACTTTAATATTTTTACGGCACTCTGTCAAGGTGAGTTAACAGGATAACGCGAATAAAGGGTGTTCTGTCTAATGCGAGAAAATGGCAGGGGTAGCTGGATTCGAACCAACGGATGCCGATATCAAAAACCGGTGCCTTACCACTTGGCGATACCCCTAGATTTGATCACTGTAAGATGGCAGGGGTAGCTGGATTCGAACCAACGGATGCCGATATCAAAAACCGGTGCCTTACCACTTGGCGATACCCCTAATACAGTAATCTACAGGTGAATGAGATGGCAGGGGTAGCTGGATTCGAACCAACGGATGCCGATATCAAAAACCGGTGCCTTACCACTTGGCGATACCCCTATTGTACTGTGAAATGTCGTAATGGAGATTCATTTAAGCTATACACTAAGTACGCAGTACATGGTGAGTTCGCCAAAATGTGGTCTACATTCATTTCTGTAGTCACTTCAGTAAAGACACAAGCACCTGTACCTGTAAGCTTTGCTTGACCAAACTGGTCTAAATAACGCATTGCTTCATCTACTTCGGAGTATAAATTTCGCGCCACAGGCTCAAAATTATTTCCAAAGTCAGATGGCTTTATCTGATAGCCGCAGAATTTAGTGGGCTTCGTGTTTCTTGTCAATGTTTTTTGTGAAAAAAGTAGTTGAGTGCTGATAAAACAGTCAGGTTTTAACACAATATATTGTTTTGGGGCTAAGTCTATGAATGTTAACTGTTCACCAATGCCTTCTGCCCATGCATTGCGACCATACACAAAGATCGGTACATCTGCTCCGAGCTGTAAACCCAGTTCTGCCAGTTTTTGAGTATCGAGGCCACATTGCCAAAGTTGATTGACCACAATTAAAGTGGTTGCGGCATTGGATGAACCGCCGCCAAGCCCTGCACCCATAGGGATGTGCTTCTCAATTGCTATATTTAAACCTGTGGTTTGTTTCGCGTAAGGCATTAAAATTTGCGTGGCTTTGTAAATCAGATTTTGTTCTAAATCGACGCTGTTTAAACCCTGAATGTGAATGCTTTGAGTATCATTGATTTCAAATTCTAGCCAGTCATATAAATCAATCAGTTGAAAAATAGTCTGCAATTCATGGTAGCCGTTGTCACGACGCCCAGTAATGTGCAAAAACAGATTTAATTTGGCAGGTGAGGGTACACGAATCATGACTAAACTTGGCAAGTGATTAACGATTTTGGATGAGCATTGTAATACGGTTTTCTTGCCCTGATTCAAGTCCCTGTTTCAAAATCAGGCGGTTTGGCAAACTGGCACTGTCGTTATAGCTCAAATCGACTGTCCAACCATCTTCAATAAATTGAGTTGGGCGCTGTTGGGGATCTTTTTGAATTTGGGCATTGACCGTTGCAGGTCGGGCTTGTACCCAATCGACCAAGTGGGTGATAGGCGCTTGCCAGCCCGTGGCTTGTTCTAACAGTTCTTCAGGACTTTCTGCATAAATTAACCCTGTTTTGGCACTATTGAGGGTGACTTGTCCAGGTTTTCCGTTAATTTGTGTTTTCCCAACGCCTAAAATGCCGCTCAGTTCAATGTCAAACTGCTGTTGCTGCTGTACCCAAGTAAAAAAGGCACTGCCAGATTGCTGTGGAGTGCGCACGCCAATTTTGCCTTGCAAGTTAAATTGATTTTCAGCTTCAACTTGCTGTGAAACATTGGCTGGTTTTTGTACGAAAGGCTGACAACCTGTCAGCACAAGGCTACTGGTGGCAAAAAGGGTTAATCCTAATTTTGAAAATAAACGCATGAATCATTTAACTCTTTTTAACTGGCTGCGGTAACAATAGCGAATTTAATTGTTGCAATTGCGGATCATTCGGATGATTTTGTTGTAATTGTTGTAACACTTGGCTGAATTTTTGAATATTACCTTGCATATACAACGATTTTGCATAACGTGAGCCAATCGCGGCACTATGACTCAGTGCGTAGGCTTTTTCCAACGCTTGAGCCGAAGCGGTATAGTCATTTTGTAAATAGCTGACATAACCTAAGGTATCTAAAATAGAGGCCTGTTCAGGAGCAAACTCAAGTGCTTGCTCAACATAGCGACGCGCTTCGTCTAAACGGCGATTTTGAAGCGCAAGGGTATAGGCGTACGCATTTAAATAGGTTGGGCTGTTCGGCTCAATTTCCAGTAACTTGGTGAGCAGTTGATCCAGTTTGTCTTTTTCCTGATGTGCATCGAGTAGTAAGACTTCTGAATAGATCAGATCAGGATCATCGGGTAGGTTTTTGATGGCTTCATCCAGCAAACGCAGAGCCGCTTTTTTATTGTCCATACGTTTTAAAATATCGGCCTGTGCCTGATATAAAAAACTGGCATGCTGTGGATAATTGACCCGTTCCTGCGTTAAAAAGCGCAGTGCATCGTTTAGTTTATCTTGCTGGGCAAAAATACTGATCATGTTGCGACGTGAAACGGTATAGAGGCTACCATCGACCAAACGATAATAGGCTTTGGCTGTTTCAAAATGCTGTTTACGTTCGGCATTGACCGCCAAATAGAAATAGGCTTCGTTTTGATATTGTGCCGAATAGCGCAGCTCTACCAAATACTTTTCAGCTTTTTCGTATTGTTGTAAGTCAATACTGGTCAAACCTGCAATAAATAAGGCTTCATCTTCCGTAGGCCATTTTTTTAAAATGGCTTCCAGCTTTGTTAGCGCCAAAGTTGCTTCATTTTTTTTGACCAGATATTTGGCTTCGGCTAAACGGACTTCAAAATTATTTTTGTGTTTACGGCTAGATTTGGCATACCAAGCTGCTGTTTCTTCTTCATTGCCGAGCGCGCTCAATAAATTGGCTTTCATTAAAATATAGCCAGTGACTTTCGGGCGTTTACGCAACGCTTGGTTAATGGTATCGAGGGCAGCTTGATATTGTCCATTTTGCGCTTTTAAACCTGCAATTAATACCAAAATCGATGGATTGAATTTGGCTTTGCTGGTGCGCAGAGCTTGAATCAAAAACTCACGGTCTTCCACAGATTCAGGAGAAATGCCTGCCAAAATTTGTTCTAAGTCAGCCGTTGCATCAATATTTAGAATTTTGTCTAAGGTTTCTGCGGCTAAGTCGTACTCATGTGCTTTTAGCGCAATGTGCGCCAAATAAAACAGCGCAGGCACATCGGATGGTTCTTGTACTACCCAATGTGTTGCAATGTCTAGTGCGGCGCTTAGGTCGTTTTGTTCAATCGCAACATTTAGGGCGCGTTGCTTAATAGAGGTCGAGTTATTCTTAATTGCCAAGACAGTATAGTTGTGTAATGCCGTTGGAATATCACCATAAGCCAAGGCAAACTCTGCGACCATGGTTTGTTTTACCGCATTATAATTTGAATTTGCATGATAAATTTCTTCAGATGCTCTAAGATGAGCAACTGAAGCCATGCTACCGACCAGTAAGAATGTGGTAGAATATTGCTTAATTGTAGCGCCGTATGGTCGGCTATTTGTTTGACGCAATTTTTTCTTTATCCAAGTAATGCTTTTTATGACACCGTTATTGCACAATAGCATAAATTTAGCGAAATGATGATCTGATATGTCTTTCTTTGCATTGGGTGTCAACCATCAAACCGCCTCTGTAGAGTTGCGTGAGCAAATTGCATTTAACCCAGAAAAATTAAGTGCCTTACTTGCTGAGCAAAGCCAACATCCCGAACTGAATGATTTGGTGGTGGTGTCTACCTGCAACCGTACCGAAGTCTACGCCATGTCTGAACATCCAGAACAGGTGTTGGATTGGCTTGCACAAGTGAATGGTATCGATGCACAGCAATTGAGTCGTCATGTTTATCGTTATGAGAATGCACAGGCGGTGTCGCATTTAATGCGTGTAGCCAGTGGGCTAGATTCTCTCATGTTGGGTGAGCCGCAAATTTTAGGTCAGGTCAAAACTGCCCTGTCTTTAGCTAAAGACGCGCATACGGTTTCGCAACAACTCAACCGAATTTTTGAATATGCTTTTTATGCTGCCAAACGGGTACGTTCAGAAACTGCCGTAGGTAGCCATGCTGTGTCGATGGGTTATGCGGTTGCGCAACTGGCGTTACAAGTTTTTAGTCACCCTGCAAAACTGACGGTGATGGTGGTGGCTGCAGGCGAAATGAATAGCCTTGTGGCAAAGCATTTAGCAGAAATGGGCGTCGCTAAAATATTAATTTGTAACCGTACCCGTGCCCGTGCCGAAACATTGGCGCAGGAAATTGCGCATCAGGTAGAAGTTGAAATTATTGAGTTTGATCAGCTTGCGGCTAATTTACATCGTGCCGATGTGATTTCAAGCTGTTCGGGAAGCTTGCATCAGGTGATTGCTTATCATGAGGTGAAAGCAGCTTTAAAAAAGCGCCGATATCAGCAAATGTTGTTAGTCGATTTGGCCGTACCACGTGATATAGATCCTAAAATAGAAAACTTGGATGGCGTGTATTTGTACGGGGTCGATGACTTGCAAAGCGTGATCGATGAAAACTTGGCACAGCGTCGTCAAGCTGCTGTGGAAGCAGAAGTCATGGTTAATCAGCTTGTGACTGAGTTGGTAACCCATCAAAAAGTTCAGCAAGCGGGTGCAACCATTCATGCTTACCGTGAACATGGCGAAAGCTTACGTCAGGAAGAATTAAACTTGGCGATGGCGCGTATTGCCAAAGGTGAAGATGCTGCACGGGTTATGCAAGAATTTTCTTATCGTTTAACTCAAAAATTACTCCATCCAACTTCTATTTTATTACGTGAAGCAGCCAAAGGCGATGAGCCTGAATGTTTTGAGTTTATGCAGGAAAATTTGGCAGCGACAATCAAAAGTCGTCGTAAATAAGCTGGATCATCGTGATTCACAAAAAATGATTGAGTTTGGTCGATATAAAACTCACTCTATAAGACCAGATTGTTTATTCCTCTAGCAAAGTTAGCGATCTTTTTTTATCAATTTCATAAATTTGATGTTTCAAACGCTTCATTTCTTCAATGCTGCTGAATTTTTTAGAGCGAATTTTTTGCTGTAAACAGTCGTATTGCAATTTAGTTGAAAAATCTTGAGCCAATTTATCAACATGCTCGGGAGAGGTTGTGTAATCACTGACATTGGCTTGTTGTAAAATACGCTGTAATTCATAGTGATACGCCGAACATGCACCCAAAATATAATATTTGGCTTGTTCAGGATCATCGGGTAGATCATCAAAAATAGTATTTAAAATATTTAAGATTTGATGCAGCAGGTGATCACTTGGAATCAGTGCACGTAACGGTTCAAAGTGAATATACAAATACGGATGATTGATTAGAATCGCAATCACATATTCTTCAGCATCAACTTTGGTGCTAAAACTCAAAGATGCATCGTTATTGGTCTGTGCCTGCCATTTACGGTTAAAGCCTAACTTTTCACGAAAAAACTGTTGCAGCAAATAACGATAAGAACCCGTTTTGGGCAAAAGTTCGGTCAATTGCCGGAGTTCGCCCATGACCTGACTTTTGCCTTCAGGGGTACTGATATTATGGCCTTGGGTGAGATGTGCAAAAACAAAATCTGACAGTAAAGGCGCCTGATCTAATAAACGTCGGAAATTTTCGATGCCCTCACGACGAATAAGTGAGTCTGGGTCGTGCTCATTCGGTAAAACAAAGAATTTCAGTTCACGCCCATCATTTAACAAAGGCAGCGCAATTTCCAATGTGCGACGTGCGGCTTTTTGACCTGCGGCATCTCCATCAAAAGCGATGGTAATGCGGTTATTTTGACGKAACAGAATATTTAAATGATCGGTATTGCTTGCTGTACCAAGTGTTGCTACAGCACCATAAACGCCGTATTGCTGTAAGGCAATCACATCCATATAGCCTTCAACCATTAAATAGTCTTGGGCTTTCAGTTTGCGTCCTTCATATAAACCATAGAGCAATTGGTTTTTATGAAACACTTCCGAGTCGGGCGAGTTGATGTATTTGGGTTTGATTTCATCATTCAGTGCACGGCCACCAAAGCCGACCACACGACCTTTGCTGTCACGGATTGGGAAAATCACCCGATCACGCAGTAAATCGAAGTCACGTCCTTTGTCACTGGTACGAATCAAGCCTAGAAGTTTTAAACCTGCAATATCTTGCGGAAAGGCTTTTTCTAAATGCTGCCAATCTTCAGGTGCATAACCCAAACGCCAAAACTGCAAGGTTTGTGCGGTTAAACCACGTTTTTGAAAATACTGCTGCGCGGCAGGGCTGTGCGGCAATTGCTGCTCATAATATTGCGCTACATTTTCTAGCAAGTCGTATAAGTTGCCTTCCTGTGCAGGAGTTTCCTGCGTGCTGTCCCATTGCTCAAAGCTTGCAAACGGGTCGGCACTGTTTTGAAATTCCGAGTTCTGAAATTCCGAATTTGCGTATTCAGCACTTTGAAATTCGGCAAAAGGATCAAAGTCGATGCCTGTAGCAACCAAAGCCTGCTCGTTTGTTGCAGCTTGAGTCGCAGAAATTTCGTTTTGTTCTTTTGCTGTTGGCTTGGGTTGAGCTATCGGTGTTGGCTTTTTGGCTTCGCGTTTATAAGAAAGTTTTTTATTGTCGTGCTGATCTTTCGGGAGTTCGATGCCTGTTTGACTGGCCAAGTCTTTCATGACATCTATAAAATTACGGTTATCAATATCCATTAAAAAACGGATGGCGTTACCATTTGCTTGACAACCAAAGCAATGATAATACTGCTTGTCACGATAGACGTGAAAAGACGGGCTTTTTTCCTGATGGAACGGGCAGCAGCCCGAATAGGTACGACCAGTTTTTTTTAATTTCACGCGCTGACCAATCAGATCGACAATATCGGTGCGATCTAAAATTTGATCAATCGTGTGCTGTGGAATGGCCATACGGTTTTTTCTGTTATCTCTTGGTAGTGAAAGGTTCGCCGAACAGGTCGAATACATCAGACTGTGCTGATTGACTCATTGAGTATTCTCTTTTTATCTTTTTCTAGGGCAGGAAACAAGCCCATAAAAGACCAAAGGGCAAGTATCATAACTTGCCCTTTGCATTTTTCAAAACTGAAAAACAGTCGTAAAGGTTTTATTCAGCACTGTCGTTTTCAGATTTTGGACGATCGAGCAAACCAAAACTCAAACGGTTGGTGAGGCTGCGTGACGGCTCTGCTTGCGCTTTAGCATCTGACTGCTGTGCTTCGGTGCTGCTTTGCGCTTCACGTCCGAAAATACCCAAAGTTGCACGATTAAGCCAGCTGGCATCATGGCGCGCAGCACGTAAATTCACGCTACCATCCGCTTTGACCAAGTTTGGATAATTCAGCTTCAACACATCAATATATTGCTGAGCCGTGGCTTGATCGCCCAATTTACCATAACCGTAAGCCACCGTTGCCAATGCTTCAGGAATTTGCGGTGTTTGCGGATAGTGTTCAATCACCCACAATGAGCGCTCAACTGCAGCCACCCATGCTTTACGTTTAATGTTATAACGTGCTGCATTCATTTCGGCTTCAGCCAGTTCCTGACCAATAAACTGCATACGCTGTGCCGCATCTACCGCATAAGTGCTTGATGGATAGCGACGGATAAAATCGACAAAGTTTTGATAGGCCAATTTTAAATAGCTAACATCACGGTGCGATTGCTTGAGCGAGGTATAACGCAACAAGCCATCATAGTTTTGTTCCATATTCGCCACGCCACGTACATAGTAGGCATAATCGGCTTTAGGGTGCTGCGGGTTCATGCGGATAAAACGATCTGCAACAGCAATTGCACCTTCATAATCCTTTTGCTGGAATTTTGCATACAACAATTCAAGCTGCGCCTGCTGCGCATAATCACCCGTTGGGTAATAGGTTTCTAAAGCTTCGAGATGCTTAACGGCATCGGTGTATTGACCACGATCCAGTGCTTTTTCTGCTTTTTCAATATAAACCTGTTCGCTAGATTGCGGACCAGTATCGACCACTTCTTTTTTTGGATTGCTGCTACAGCCCACAATTGCAGACGCAACGCCGAGTGAAAAAGCAAGCATTGTTATTTTATAACGTGGTAGCGACATAAAAATTCCTCTGTTAATACGGGCAATGAGCTACAATTGCGCTATTAAACCACTTTTGTCTGAATGAGCAAATGAGTCAAGCACAATCTACCCATTCCAATTTACCTGAAACTGAGTTCAATTTACTTGAAGATGCTGAGGATGCAGATAACCATACTTCAGGCTCAACTGCAACACGTTTATCGTTGCAATTTCAATTGGATGACAGCCATTTAGGACTACGCATCGACCAAGTTGCAGCCATCATTTGGAGTGAATTTTCACGTGAAAAGCTAAAACAGTGGCTCAAAGACGGTCATTTGTTGGTAAATGGTAACACGGTCAAACCCAAATATAAGTGTGAAGGTGATGAGCTTCTCACCCTAGAAGTCGAGCTTGAAGCGCAAACCCGTAGCCTGCCTGAAGATATTCCATTGGATATTATTTATGAAGATGATGACATCATTGTGATTAATAAACCTGTGGGTATGGTGGTGCATCCGGGGGCAGGCAATAGCTCAGGGACTTTAGTGAATGCCTTGCTACATCATTATCCAAAATCGGCTGAGTTGACTCGTGCAGGTTTGGTGCATCGTATTGATAAAGATACGTCGGGTTTATTGGTGGTTGCCAAAAATCTGGAAGCACAGTTTGCCTTGACCAAGCAACTGTCAAAAAAGTCAGTCTATCGTTTATATGACTTGGTGGTGTACGGCAACATGATTGCGGGCGGTACAGTTGATGAGCCGATTAAACGCCATCCTGTAGATCGGGTGAAAATGGCGGTCTTGCCAGGCGGCAAAGATGCCGTCACACATTACAATGTTAAAGAACGCTTTCAGCACTTCACTCGTGTTCAGGCGCGTTTGGAAACTGGGCGAACACATCAAATTCGTGTGCATCTAAGTTATATTGGTTATGGTTTGGTCGGTGATTCTGTTTATACGCCACGTGTACGTGTGCCCGCAGGTGCATCTGCATTATTAAACGATACGTTGCGTAAATTTAAACGTCAGGCCTTACATGCCGTCAAACTTGGTTTGGTGCATCCACGAACTCAAGAAGAAATGATGTTTGAAGCGCCGTGGCCGGAAGACTTTAAACAATTGGTAGACGTGTTACGCAGTGAAAATGCTGCCTATTAATTGTTGTAAGGATAGCATCAACAAGATTAACTCAGATACAGCAACGCCAGAAAACGATTAAGGATAGATGTATGCAATTCGTTCAAGGATTACCTAAAGGTGTGTATGTCGGGCAAACCCGTATACAACATGCACAGGCTTTAGCAACAGACTGTGCCGATGTATCTGGTTTTAATCTGGCACTGCATGTGCAGGACGATGCGTGGCGTGTGCAGCAGCATCGTATGAGTTTGCTGGCAGAGTTTGCGGAATATGGGGTCGATAAGATGACGTGGATGACGCAAACACATAGTGTGTTGTGTCAGACCATTAATGAGCAAATCACTTGTGAAGCCTTAGAAGGTGATGGTTTGGTCACTCAGCGTAAAGCGCATGCTTTAATGATGATGACTGCAGACTGTTTACCAGTGGTTTTGGGTAATGCTGAAGGCACTGAAGTTGCGAATCTGCATGCGGGCTGGCGTGGCCTTGCCAACGGTATTATCGAAAACACCATTGCCGAAATGCAAAGCGTCCCAGCATGGGCGTGGTTGGGTGCAGCGATTAGTCAGCCGTGCTTTGAAGTTGGCGTAGAGGTGAAACAGGCGTTTTGCGATAAATATCCTGAATTAGACTCGGCCTTTATTGCTGGGCAGCAGCATGCTAAATATCTTGCCGACTTGTATGCAATTGCGCGTTTTATTTTGCAGCAGCATGGCGTTACAACGGTTTTGGGTGGTGATCAGTGCTCCTATCAACAAGCCGATGATTACTATTCTTACCGCCGTCAAGCACGTACAGGACGTATGGCAACATTCGTGTTTATGCAGGCTTAGTGTTAAACTTGACTTAATTATTTGGTTTTAAACATTCTCATGTCAGTGACTCATTCAACATCTTCTTGCGCTGCTATTCGTGTGGCGGTGGTTTATCACAGTCCTTATGGTCATACTGCAAAGGTGGCACAGCATATTGCACAAGGTGCTGCGCAAATGGATGCTCAGGTGACTTTGATGGATGTGGGTGAAATTGAATGGGACAGTCTAGACCAAGCCGATATTATCATTATGGGCTGTCCAACTTATATGGGTAGCATTACTTCGGCTTTAAAACAGTTTATGGAGCAATCGTCTAAGCGTTGGTTGGCTAGAACTTGGCAGGGCAAACTGGCGGCAGGTTTTACCAATGGCGGTGGTTTAAGCGGCGATAAACTGGCAGTGCTGCAACAAATTAACTTATTTGCGATGCAGCATGGCATGTTGTGGTCAGGTTTACCGTTTATGCCTACAGGGCGTAGTCCACATGATATTAACCGCATGTCGAGCTTTTTAGGTTTAATGACGCAGTCTGACAATGCCAGTGTTGAAGTTACGCCACCCGAAGGTGATTTGGAAACTGCAGTCAAATTTGGTAAATACTTGGTGGAATTAAAACTTAAAGCCTAAGAATTGTTCTACTTTTAACTTCCATAAAAATAAAAAAATGCTCGAAATCAACATCGAGCATTTTTTATGGGCGGAATGTGCAGAATTATTTGTGCATCAAACGTGCTTTATCACGCTGCCAATCACGGTCTTTTTCAGAAGCGCGTTTATCGTGCAATTGTTTACCTTTCACCAAAGCAATTTCAAGCTTCGCTAAAGGACCTTTCCAATAACAAGCTAAAGGTACACAAGAATAACCTTTTTGATTGACTGCACCCATCAACTTTTCAATTTCACGTCGTGACAGTAATAGTTTGCGGGTGCGGGTTGCTTCAGGCACTACATGTGTTGAAGCCGACAAAAGAGGTTGAATTTGTGCGCCAAATAAAAAAGCTTCATTATCACGAAACAGGATATAACTTTCAGTAATAGTCATACGTCCAGCGCGCAAAGATTTGACTTCCCAACCTTGCAAAGAAAGTCCTGCTTCAAATTTTTCTTCAATAAAATAATCGTGGCGTGCACGTTTATTCTGTGCAATTGTTCCGCCCGTATTTTTTTTAACTACAGTTAGCTTCGCCATAATCAATTACTTCCAAACTTATGACTATTGTGCCTCAAACCAAGGCTTGCTGACAAATCAAAATCATCACAACTGCTGGCGAAACTGCTCTGATATTTCATAATTTGGTAGACTTTGCTCACTAAATTTTTTTGAATTTGTTAAACTAACTTTGACAAAACCAAC
Organism: Acinetobacter towneri; assembly: GCF_001758345.1. GTDB lineage: Bacteria > Pseudomonadota > Gammaproteobacteria > Pseudomonadales > Moraxellaceae > Acinetobacter > Acinetobacter towneri_A. Next base: position 115,085 of record NZ_MKQS01000007.1, on the reverse strand, counting down.
TAGAGCATAATGGATGTCTAAATCTCGCGTAATTTATCCGGGCACCTTTGACCCAATTACTAATGGTCATATTGACTTGGTGACACGTGCCGCAAAAATGTTTGAAGAGGTTGTGGTCGCAATTGCTATAGGACATCATAAAAATCCAATTTTTACTCTGGAAGAGCGTGTAGAATTGGCACAGGCATCTTTAAAGCATTTGCCTAATGTTGAATTTGTCGGCTTTGATGGTTTGTTGGTTAATTTTTTTCGTGAGCAAAATGCGACTGCAGTTTTGCGTGGTTTGCGCGCTGTTTCAGATTTTGAGTATGAATTTCAGTTGGCAAATATGAACCGTCAGCTAGATAGCAATTTTGAAGCTGTATTTTTAACCCCGTCAGAGCAATATTCGTTTATTTCATCCACGCTGGTGCGTGAAATTGCGCGTTTAAAAGGAGATGTGACCAAGTTTGTACCGCAAATCGTCGTCGAAGCCTTTGAACGCAAACATCAACAAGGTTGGTAGCGTGTCTTTATATATTACCGATGAATGCATTAACTGCGATGTCTGTGAACCTGTGTGCCCGAATGAGGCCATTTTCATGGGTGAGCTGATTTATGAAATCAATCCGGCGCTGTGTACCGAATGTGTCGGGCATCATGATAAACCGCAGTGCCAGTTATTCTGCCCGGTGGACTGTATTCCGCATGATCCTAACCATGTCGAAACACAGGAGCAATTGCTAGCAAAATATCAAAAACTGATTGATCAAAAAAGCACGAGCAATTAGTGCATTTATTTGTTAAAATGCGCCCTCGAAGTGAACCAGACGATCGCTGCTGTGGATGTCTCCGTGACTGAAGCAGGGGAGGAAAGTCCGGGCTTCAAAGGGCAGGGTGCCAGGTAACGCCTGGGCGGCGTGAGCCGACGGAAAGTGCAGCAGAGAGTAGACCGCCTTCGTGTCGTTTCTTTTTCGGAAGAAATTGAAGGTAAGGGTGAAAGGGTGCGGTAAGAGCGCACCGCATGGCTGGTAACAGTTCATGGCATGGTAAACCCCACCAGAAGCAAGACCAAATAGGAATCCTGAGGTACGGCCCGTACTGGATTCGGGTAGGTCGCTTGAGCGTATAAGTGATTGTACGCCTAGAGGAATGATCGTTCTCGACAGAACCCGGCTTATCGGTTCACTTCGCCAAATTTTAAGCAATTGAAATGTGATAAGGCTTGACGTTGCTTAGATTACAGCAGATAATGCGCGCACAGTTTTTGGCTATGTAGCTCAGTTGGTTAGAGCACCGCACTCATAATGCGGGGGTCACAGGTTCAAGTCCCGTCATAGCCACCATTTTCAGACCACGTTCACTAACGTGGTCTTTTTTTTGGTGACTTAATATAAATTTTGCTGAAAATATTTAACGATTTCCGTAAGAAAATACTAATTTGATTAAAATTAAACAAATCTACCTGTTTTTGCTTAAACTGTGAGCGTTTGTAAATTAAAATGCTTGACGATGCAGAGCTAAGTTTAGATAATGCGCACACAGTTTACGGCTATGTAGCTCAGTTGGTTAGAGCACCGCACTCATAATGCGGGGGTCACAGGTTCAAGTCCCGTCATAGCCACCATTTTAATAGACCAAGCTCACAGCTTGGTCTTTTTTTTGCCAAATTTTTAAGTTGCTTTTGGTGCAGCATTGGTTTTATAGCAGTTATAAAAAACCAAGCCACAGCTTGGTTTTTTATGAATCTAGTTAAGCTATGCTTTAAGCTTTAAATTCCTGCTTTCCAACCATTGACTAGCGGATAGCGACGTTCACGACCAAAAGCACGCGAGCTTATACGTGGACCTAATGCACCTTGACGACGTTTGTATTCATTCCGATCAACCAATTGAATGACTTTCTCAACCATTTCACGTTCAAAGCCTTTGCTAATGATGTCTTCTTGGCTTTGATCTTCTTCAATATACGCATACAAAATTGCATCGAGCACTTCGTATGGTGGTAAAGAATCCTGGTCTTTTTGGTCAGGACGCAATTCGGCTGAAGGTGGACGAGTAATGACACGTTCAGGAATTACAGGGATATCGGCAATGCTGTTACGGTATTTTGCCAATTCAAACACTATGGTTTTGTACACATCTTTCAATACAGCAAAACCACCGACCATATCGCCATAAAGCGTGCAGTAACCAACTGCTAGCTCAGATTTGTTACCTGTAGAAAGCACGAGGTTGCCAAACTTATTCGATAGTCCCATTAAAATCGTACCACGGGCACGGGCTTGTAGATTTTCTTCTGTAGTGTCGCTTGGGCTGTTGCCAAAGAAAGGATAAAGCGTTTGCATAAAGCTATTGACGATAGGGTGAATTTCGGCAATACCAAAAGTCACGCCTAAGGTTTTGGCTTGCTCTGCAGCATCTTCAACGCTAATTTGCGCGGTATAGGTGTACGGCATCATCACTGCTTGTACTTTGTCTGCACCAATTGCATCAACCGCTATAGCAAGGGTGAGCGCTGAATCAATTCCGCCTGACAAGCCTAGAATCACACCTGGAAAGCCAGAGCGTTGCACATAGTCTCGGGTTGCGAGTACCAAACCTTGATAGATTTCAGCAAGGGTGTCTAAAGCGGGGCTAATTTCGGCGCTTCTAAAGTGCTTCAGCGCAGCGTCATATTCAGCGTAGAACAAACCTTCTTGGTAGGTTGGGGCTTGTAGCGCAACATTGCCTGCTTGGTTAATCACAAAGCTCGTACCATCGAAGATTAAATCATCTTGACCGCCAACTTGGTTGACATAAACCACATTGAGATGTAATTGCTTCGCTAACTCGGTCATGGTCTGTACACGATGCTGCGGTTTACCCACTTCATACGGCGAAGCGTTTAAGACCAGTGCAGTTTCAACATTCAACTGTGCTAATTGTTGTACCGTTGGCAAAGACCATAAATCTTCACAAATCAAAACGCCAAACTTATGACCAAGATATTCAAATACCAAATGTTGATGACCTTCGTCAAAATAGCGTTTTTCATCGAAAACTGCGTAATTTGGTAAATTTTGTTTATTGTAAATGCCTAAGATGTTGCCATCTTTCATGACGGCTGCTGAGTTAAAGCGCTGACCATCTTCAGTTTCATTAACAAAGCCGAAAACTAAAACAATATCTTTAATTTCGCGTAATTGTTCAAATGCTTGTTGCGTGCGTTGATTCAAGCTTGGGCGAAGTAATAAATCTTCTGCAGGGTAGCCCAAAGTTGAAAGTTCAGGAAAAATAATCAAATCTGCATGTTGTTTTTTCGCTTCATTTGCTTGTTCAAGCATTTTTTGCGCGTTTGCTTCGAGATTGCCAATGTGTGGAGAGAACTGTGCAAGGGCAATTTTAAAAGATTTCATTTAAATTAAGTCCTATTCCTATAGGTGTAAAATACACGTAAGTGGCTGATGATTATTGTTATAAAAATTTCAGCGCAGTGTATTGTGGATTAAACGACTGCCGAAAGGCACAAATAAAAACCATTTATTATCTAACAGATAAAGATCTTATTTTGCAGTGCAAAAATGGAGACTTTTGCTATTTTATCTTAATTTAGAATAGATGCTAGCATCGAATACACTTTATTGTCTTGTCTATGAGAATATCATGGAAATGTGTCAGCATTTTTATGCTATTTGTTTGAAAAGCATTATATTTTTATGCTGCTTGTTGCTGGTATTTGTCGTGAAAAAAGTGTGTATCAAGATGAGCAGGCTAAATTAAGTGGTGCGGGCTGTTTAAAATGATATTGTCTATTTTTTTAAGAAAAATATCTTTGGCAATTTCACCTTGTTGCTCAATGTTGTACGCAGAAAAGGGTTTTGCTGCAATTAAACGATATTGATAGGGATTGTAGCGCTTAAAACTCAAAAAATACGCCGTTTGTAATACTGCGCCACGCAGTAAGACGTTAATATTTTGTTGATGCTGTAAAATATGCGTCATCTCATGAATAAAGATCGCCTGATAGCCACGCTGTGCTTGGCTGTAGTCGGCTAGATAATGCCGATTCCGCACATGAATGTAGCCACATGGCGCCATAAAAATATGCTGTGGCTGCCAAGGCAAATAAGGATGGTTCATGACTTTGACTTGGCTGTAGTCAATCAGATTGCCAAATACAGATTGGCACAACTGTCTTTCCATTGCAGTTAAGCTACGACATCTAAACTGATCGAGTTTCAGCAGTCGCATAAATAAGCTGAGAATGAATAAATGAAGTTGTAGCATAGAAATGAGTTGTAAGTGGCTGACATCATAAAATATAGCGTAATTTTGCAATGATCTAAATTTTATTTTGTGGCTTGCTGGTTGTTTGGAATAAGTTAAGCAGTAACGAGTTTATCAGCTAAACAAAAGTAATAAAAAACCACCCGAAGGTGGTTTTTTGTCGTGTCGTTTTACACGCTACAACGCAGACCGAATTAACGGTTGATGTCGCGTTGAACTTCGCCAGTGTAAAGCTGACGAGGACGACCGATCTTGTAAGGACCGCTGTGCATTTCTAACCAGTGGCTGATCCAACCAACTGTACGTGCAAGCGCGAAGATCACAGTAAACATTTCTGTTGGGATACCAATCGCTTTAAGGATGATACCTGAGTAGAAGTCTACGTTAGGGTAAAGGTTACGTTTGATGAAGTATTCATCAGAAAGCGCGATACGTTCAAGTTCCATAGCAAGAGCAAGCTGTGGATCGTTGATGCCAAGMGCACCAAGAACTTCGTCGCAAGTTTCTTTCATTACTTTCGCACGTGGATCGAAGTTTTTATATACACGGTGACCGAAGCCCATGAGTTTAACTTCTTTAGTTTTCACTTTTTCCATGAAGCCAGCAACGTTTTCTACAGTGCCGATTTCATCCAGCATCTTAAGAACAGCTTCGTTCGCACCGCCGTGAGCAGGACCCCAAAGTGCAGAGATACCAGCAGCGATACATGCATATGGGTTAGCGCCAGTAGAGCCAGCTAAACGTACTGTAGACGTAGAAGCATTTTGTTCGTGGTCAGCGTGAAGTGTAAAGATACGGTCCATTGCTTTCGCAAGGATTGGATCTACTTTGTAGTCACGGTCTGCTGGAGTTGCAAACATCATGTACAGGAAGTTTTCAGCGTAAGTCAAATCGTTACGTGGGTAAACGAAAGGTTGACCAACAGTGTATTTGTAGCTCCAAGCCGCTAAAGTAGGAATCTTCGCGATTAAACGAATCGCTGTGATTTCACGATGGTTAACATCTTCGATATCTAAGTTGTTGTGATAGAACGCAGATAACGCACCAACGACACCTACCATGATTGCCATAGGGTGAGCATCACGACGGAAACCGTTATAGAAACGTTTTACTTGGTCATGAACCATAGTGTGGTTGCGAACTTTAGCGTCAAAATCAGCTTTTTGTTCTGCGGTTGGAAGCTCGCCATTTAATAATAAGTAGCAAGTTTCTAAGTAGTCAGCTTTAGTCGCTAATTGGTCAATTGGGTAACCACGGTGTAAAAGAATACCTTTGTTACCATCAATGAACGTAATTTTAGACTCGCAAGACGCTGTTGCCATAAAACCAGGATCAAAAGTAAAGTGACCTGCCGCCAACACATCCTTAACGTCAATTACATCTGGGCCTAATGTGCCGCTGTAAATTGGTAATTCAATTTCTTTTCCATCAAGCTGTAATACGGCTTTTTTGCCAGTTGCTTCAGACATTCAATAGATCTCCTGTCCTGGTGAATGTTGATCTGACTCGAAGTATCAATCTTTTAATGCGCAAGTCAGACGGATTAAAAATTAGCTCTAAGATTAGAGAGTACTGAAATTTTGTCAATTATACTTATGGATTAAGCAGACGACTGTTTTAGAGACAGTCGAAAAAATTCCAGTAAAAAATCAATAAAATCACAGCACAGCCGCCGTATCATAAGTCAAAATTTGTCAGATGTGCATAAAAAAATCAACAATAAGGATTTATTGTAAGCAATTTTAAATGCGGGTTTTGATATGCTATTTCTTTGGCAGGATTCAGTTCATTACTTAAAATTATCTAATTCTCATAACTTACATGTTGTTATATACACGGTAGGATTGTCAGATTGGTTGGAATAGGCAGTGAGTCTGGTATTTAAATTCGATATTGATTGATCAAAAAATGACTGATTGAACTCCATAAAATAGTCATAACACATTATATTTTGAGTAGGAAATGATGAAATCTTTGTGAGTAAAGCGCGTTTTTTGTCTAAAAAGATATAAAAAATACTGGATAAGTTATTCATTCACATGGTGATTATTATTTAAAAATTTATTTAGCTAAGGTGTTTTGAGTAAAGATAAAATGAATAATAGATGGATGTCTGGGGCTAGATGAACGTATTTGTTGTCGTTGTAAATGGCAGCAAGAATAGGACTGTATACATATATACTGCTACTTAATATTATCTAAGTATTTATAGGATAGTAAAACCTCAAAGCATATTATAAAAACAAAGAGTAAATTTAACTTTAGTCTAAATATTTTAAAAGTGCTTAATGCTCTACATATAATTTGTACTTTAATAATTGACTTAAAAAACATGGGTTTATGTTTTTATATTGTTATAAGTTGCAGGTAGCTCTCCTATATAATTGTTAATGATTCTTATTTAAAGATTTTTTTAGCCAAAAAGCCGAGTTGAGTTGTTTGTATTTTGACAGTTGACGTTTTATAATTCAGTGTCGTTTTAAGGTTGGGCATGTATTTGCCTGACTATGCCAGCTTTCCTTCGAATTTATTCCAACAAACTCCGGATGGAGTTTTTACTTACAGGATGCCCGCTGTGAAAAGCAACAGACCTGTCAATTTGTCCATGGGTCAAGTTTTAGAAGTAAACTTAAAATCACCCGTGGCTATTGCATCAATTCTACACCGTCTTTCTGGTGTCATCGTATTTTTACTCGTACCGGTACTTTTATGGTTGTTAGACAAGTCTTTGTCTTCACCTGAAGGTTTTGCTCAAGTTCAAGAAATTTTTAACGGTTTCTTTGTGCGCTTTATCGTATGGGTATTTGTAGCCGGCTTAATCTATCACTTCATTGCTGGTGTTAAGCATTTACTTGCTGACCTTGGTTTTGCAGAAGAACTGCAAAGTGGTCGCATTGCAGCTACTATTTCATTGATCTTGTCTGCTATCGGTATCGTTGCAGCATTTGTATGGATTGTAATCTAATGAAAAGTGCTACAGGTTTAACGGGGTCAGGTTCTCGCGATTGGTTTATCCAACGTATTAGTGCTGTTGTTCTTGCTGTTTATACCGTTGTGGTATTTGGTTGGATTCTTCTTAACGGTGGATTCAACTTTGAACAGTGGTACGGCTTTATGATGACATTACCAATGAAGATTATGTCTTTATTGGCAGTCTTATCTCTTGTTGCACATGCTTGGATCGGTATGTGGCAAGTATTCACTGACTATGTGACTACTCGCCAAATGGGTCCTTCAGCTTCAGGTTTACGCCTAGTGCTGACTTCAGCAGTGATTATTGCTGTTTTTGCATACGCAATCTGGGCAATCCAGATTTTCTGGGCGAATTGATAGGAAAATATCATGGGCGCGATTAACCCTAAAGAAGATTATACAAATATTCCACACCAATTCTTTGACGCAGTCATCGTTGGTGGTGGTGGTTCAGGTATGCGTGCATCTTACCAACTTGCTCAAGCAGGTTTGAAAGTTGCGGTATTGACCAAAGTATTCCCTACACGTTCACACACTGTTGCAGCGCAGGGTGGTATTGGTGCATCTCTTGGTAACATGCAAGAAGATAACTGGCACTACCACTTTTACGACACGGTAAAAGGTTCTGACTGGTTGGGCGACCAAGACGCGATTGAATTCATGACGCGTGAAGCGCCGCAAGTGGTTTATGAATTAGAACACTTGGGTATGCCATTTGACCGTAACGCAGACGGTACAATTTACCAACGTCCATTCGGTGGTCACTCTGCAAACTACGGTGAAAAAGCAGTTCCACGTGCATGTGCTGCAGCTGACCGTACAGGTCACGCACTTCTTCACACGCTTTATCAAAGCAACGTGAAAATGGGCACTCAATTCTTCGTAGAATGGATCGCTCTTGATTTGATCCGTAACGAAGCTGGCGATGTACTAGGTGTGACTGCAATTGACCAAGAAACAGGTAAAATCGCAGTATTCCAAGCGAAAGCGACATTGTTTGCTACAGGTGGTGCAGGTCGTGTGTACCGTGCATCTACAAACGCATATATCAACACTGGTGACGGTCTTGGTATGGCTGCGCGTGCAGGTATTCCATTACAAGATATGGAATTCTGGCAGTTCCACCCAACAGGTGTTGCGGGCGCGGGCGTATTGTTAACGGAAGGCTGTCGTGGTGAGGGTGGTATCCTTCGTAACGATTCTGGCGAGCCGTTCATGGAGCGTTATGCACCAACTTTGAAAGACTTGGCGCCACGTGACTTCGTATCACGTTCTATGGACCAAGAAATTAAAGAAGGTCGTGGTTGTGGTCCAAACAAAGACTACATCTTGCTTGATATGACGCACTTAGGTGCAGACACAATCATGAAGCGTCTTCCATCTGTATTTGAGATAGGTAAGAAATTCGCGAACGTTGACTGTACTAAAGAGCCAATTCCTGTTGTGCCTACAATCCATTACCAAATGGGTGGTATTCCAACCAATATTCATGGTCAAGTGGTTGTTCCAGAAAGCCGTGAAACTCAAGAGCTGGTTGCGAACTACAATGCAGAAACTGATACATATACAACCAACGCGGGTGACCGTGACTTTGCTAAACCAGTAAAAGGTTTCTATGCAATTGGTGAGTGTTCATGTGTATCTGTACACGGTGCAAACCGTTTAGGTACAAACTCATTGCTTGACTTGGTTGTATTTGGTAAGGCTGCTGGTCAACACATCATTGAGTATGTGACTAAGCAACATGATGGTGAGTACGAACCACTTCCAACAACTGTACTTGAAAATACTGTGAACCGTATTCGTAAACTTGACGAATCGACTTCAGGTGAAAACGCTCAAGAAGTTGCTGATGCAATTCGTAACATCGTTCAAGACCACGCAGGTGTATTCCGTACTTCAGCATTGCTTGATGAAGGTGTGAAACAAATTCTTGCGCTTGAGCCACGTGTTCGCAACATTCATTTGAAAGACAAATCTAAAGTATTCAACACTGCACGTGTAGAAGCATTAGAAGTTGAAAACTTGTATGAAGTTGCTAAAGCGACACTGATCTCAGCTGCTGCACGTAAAGAATGTCGTGGTGCGCATACGGTTGTAGACTTTGAGTTACCACCAGATCACCCAACTTATTCTTATGGTCGTCGTGATGATGAGTGGATGAAGCATACTTTATGGTTCTCTACAGATAACCGTCTTGAGTACAAACCAGTACGTTACAAGCCGCTTACTGTAGCTGCTATTCCACCTAAACCGCGTACATTCTAATTGGGAGAAGTAAGATGAGTAGAGGTACTCGTACATTTAATATCTACCGCTACGATCCTGATAAGGATAAAGCACCGTACATGCAAACTTTTAAGCTTGAATTGACTGATAAGCACCGTATGTTGCTTGATGCACTTCTTGAATTGAAAGTACAAGACGAATCTTTGACATTCCGTCGTTCATGTCGTGAAGGTATTTGTGGTTCTGATGGTGTAAACATCAATGGTAAAAACGGTTTAGCATGTCTTTGGAACCTAAACGATTTACCAGAAGTGATCACAATTCGTCCGCTTCCAGGTCTTCCTGTAATTAAAGACTTGGTTGTAGACATGAATCAGTTCTACGATCAGTACAACAAGATTCATCCGTTCTTGATCAACAACCAACCTGCGCCTCCAAAAGAGCGTTTACAATCTCAAGAAGATCGTGAACATCTTGATGGTTTGTATGAATGTATTCTTTGTGCATGTTGTTCAACTTCATGCCCATCATTCTGGTGGAATCCTGACAAGTTCTTGGGTCCTTCAGCTTTGTTAAATGCATATCGTTTTATTATCGATTCGCGTGATACCGCAACTCAAGAGCGTTTGGCTCGTCTTGACGACCCATTCTCTTTGTTCCGTTGTAAAGGCATCATGAACTGTGTATCTGTATGTCCTAAAGGCTTGAATCCAACTAAAGCAATCGGTCACATCCGTAACATGCTTCTAGATATGGCTGGATAATAGACTGCGTGATCAGTTGAGAAAAGCACACCTAAGGGTGTGCTTTTTTTTGCAAAATTACTGTAAAAGTCGTGTGATAAGTTGCTTGTTTTTGATGAGTGCGTAAATAAAAAAGAGTAAAAAGTGTGATTCGAAATGAAAATTCGATATTTTTAAGAATAATTGGTGGGTTAATAGACAAAAATGGCTTTTAGCCGACTAAAGTTGCACAGAATTGTAATCCAGTGCTGCTATTTTTTTGTAATGCATGGGTAAATGCTAAGTTTAGCTGCAATATTTATTTATAGATGTTATCATATAACGTGTAAGTGAGAGGGCAGATTGAGAGATGTGCTCTCTTTTATTTTATCTGAAATAGCGGTGTTGGACTTTGGTCTAAATTGCATCTGTTTTTTAAATAAAGCACCATATGTTAGATGAAAATAGAATCAATGTATTTCGCCAATTTATAGGAGGTATGTGTCAAAAAAATCAATTGTATTTCCGAGATCATGTTACGATTAATAAATAACTACATTTGAAAAATGTTGAATTTTTATACATTTTATCAACATTTTAAGTGCAAATGATGTGTTATTAAATCAGGACTATTGCAGAAAAGTCGTATTAGAAAAGCTAAGACTGAGCACTTATTTTTTCTAAAACGATTTTGCAAAAAATTGCTCGGCTTAGGTCGAGTATATAAGTGAGTGATGATGCCAGTGAGGGCGTTATGATTCATAAATGACATTGGGTTTTCCTAATGTAGTGATAACGCCTCATGACTTATGTCGATTGGGGGCTAATGTCATGTTACCAATTTGACATTATCAATCATGGGTTTGCTTAAAAAGCATCCTGGAAAATGTTTTTGCAATAGGAAATGGGTCCACAAATGCAAGAAGTTGCTGACGCACTGCGTCTTGACACTGAACTTTCCGCTGATAGTGCAGCGTATATTGAAGAACTTTACGAGCATTATTTAACGTCACCGGAATCAGTCGGTGCTGATTGGCGCGAATATTTCGATAAATTCCCGAAGGGTGATCAACCACACAGTAATGTACGTGAGCAATTCCTTTTATTAGGTCGTAATTCTAATCGCGTTCAAGCGATTGTTCAGGGTTCAGTGAGTTCTGAACATGAACAACGTCAAATTGGCGTGTTGCAACTGATTGCTGCTTATCGTAACCGTGGTCACCAAAAAGCAAAATTAGATCCACTAGGTTTGGCAAAACGTGAAGACGTGCCTGATCTTGATCTTGCTGCGCATGGCTTAACTAAGTCCGATTTAGATACTGTTTTCCATACAGGTAATTTAGAAATTGGCAAATCTCAAGCCACATTGGGCGAAATGGTTGAAGCCATGGACGCCATCTACTGCGGTTCAATCGGTGCAGAATACATGCACATTGTTGATACCAAAGAAAAACGCTGGATTCAACAACGCTTAGAACGTGCGCGTGGTAAGTTCACATTTACTGCAGATCAAAAGAAACACGTTCTTGAACGTTTAACTGCCGCTGAAGGCCTAGAAAAATTTCTAGGTAATAAATACGTTGGTGCGAAACGCTTTGGTGTAGAGGGTGGTGAATCATTTATCCCGATGGTCAATGAAATCATTCAACGTGCAGGTACTGTTGGATGTAAAGAAGTCGTGATTGGTATGCCACACCGTGGTCGTTTAAACCTGCTTGTGAACATTATGGGTAAAAACCCAGCAGACTTGTTTGGTGAGTTCGAAGGTAAGAGCTTGCACAAAAAAGGTTCAGGTGACGTAAAATATCACCAAGGTTTCTCATCGAACGTGATGACTCCAGGTGGTGAAGTGCACTTGGCGCTTGCATTTAACCCATCGCACTTAGAAATTGTTGGACCTGTGGTTGAAGGTTCTGTACGTGCGCGTCAAGTACGTCGTAAAGACATTGGTGGTGATGATGTATTGCCATTAATCGTTCACGGTGATGCAGCATTTGCAGGTCAAGGTGTTAACCAAGAAACCTTCCAAATGTCACAAACTCGCGGTTATACCGTAGGTGGTACAGTTCACATTGTGATTAACAACCAAGTTGGTTTCACAACATCTGACCCACGTGACGCACGTTCTACTGAATACTGTACTGACATTGCAAAAATGATTCAGGCGCCAATTTTCCACGTGAATGGCGATGATCCTGAAGCAGTGATTTTTGTATCTCAATTGGCACACGATTTCCGTCATACATTCCGTAAAGACGTTGTGATTGATTTGTTCTGCTACCGTCGTCGTGGTCACAACGAAGCGGATGAGCCTGCAGCAACTCAGCCAATGATGTATCAAGTGATTAACAAAAAGGCCACTACACGTACTTTGTATGCTGACCAATTGGTACAAGAAGGTGTGTTGGATCGCGCAGCAGCAGATCAAATGATTGAAGATTACCGTGCAGATTTAGAAGCGGGTAATCACGTTGCGAACGCATTGGTACTTGAGCCAAATACCAAAATGTTTGTAGATTGGTCGCCATACTTAGGTCACGACTATACAGACGATTGGGATACAACTTTCCCAATCGAGCGTTTGAAAGAACTTGGTCAAACCATGCGTAAACTTCCAGAAGGTTTCGTGATGCAGCGCCAAGTTGCTAAAGTGATTGATGATCGCTTGAAAATGCAAACAGGTGAAATGCCACTGAACTGGGGTGCAGCTGAAACTTTAGCTTACGCAACTTTGTTGGATGATGGTTACCTTGTTCGTTTGACTGGTGAAGACGTTGGTCGTGGTACTTTCTCACATCGTCATGCAAAACTGCATAACCAAGTCGATGGTAAAACTTATATTCCACTTTGCCACATCAAAGAGAACCAACCGCGTGTTGCAATCTATGACTCATTATTGTCTGAAATGGCAGTATTGGCATTTGAATATGGTTATGCGACGACTCTTCCAAAGAGCCTGATTATTTGGGAAGCGCAATTCGGTGACTTCGCAAACTGTGCTCAAGTGGTAATCGACCAGTTCATTTCATCTGGCGAAACCAAGTGGGAGCGTGTGTGTGGTTTAACAATGCTTCTTCCACACGGCTTTGAAGGTCAAGGTCCTGAGCACTCATCTGCACGTTTAGAGCGTTTCTTGCAGCTTTGTGCGGAAGAGAACATGCAAGTGATGACACCAACCACACCTGCACAGATTTTCCACGCTTTACGTCGTCAAGCAATTCGTCCAATCCGTAAGCCAATGATCATCATGTCGCCGAAGTCTTTACTTCGTCACAAGTTAGCCGTGTCTAACCTTGATGAGCTTGCAACTGGTACATTCCAGACTGTGATTGATGAAATTGACAACATCAACAAAGCAGATGTGACTCGTCTAGTATTGTGTGGCGGTAAAGTGTATTACGACTTGCTTGAAAAACGTCGTGAATTAGAATTGAACAATACTGCAATTGTTCGTATTGAACAGTTGTACCCATATCCAGAACAACGTCTTGCTGAAGTTCTTGCTTCTTATCCAAACGTAAAAGAACTGGTTTGGACTCAAGAAGAACCGAAGAACCAAGGTGCTTGGTTATTCATCGCGCCACGATTATATGATGACGTAATGAAAACTGGTAAACAGATTCGCATTAGTTATGCGGGCCGTGAAGCATCTGCAGCACCAGCGTGTGGTTCACCATATTTGCATGCAAAACAACAAGCTCAGCTCATCAATGACGCGCTTGCGATCGTAGCTGAATAACAGGAGATTCGAAATAATGGCAACCGAAATTAAAGCACCGGTATTTCCAGAGTCAGTTGCAGACGGTACGATTGCAACTTGGCACAAACAACCTGGTGAAGCAGTTTCACGTGATGAAGTGATCTGTGATATTGAAACCGATAAAGTTGTTTTGGAAGTAGTCGCTCCTGCGGATGGCACAATCGTTGCAATCATCAAAAATGAAGGCGACACTGTTCTTTCAGACGAAGTAATTGCTCAATTTGAAGCGGGTGCTGGATCTGGCGCGGCTCAAACTCAAGCTGTTCAGTCTGAAGATCAAGTAGAGCAAGCTGCAGCGAAAACTGAAGCGGGCGCTGCGCCAGTTGTTGAGCGTGCACAACCTGTTGCTGACCAAGCACCAGCAGTACGTAAAGCATTGACTGAAACAGGTATCAATGCTGCAGACGTGTCTGGTACAGGTCGCGGTGGTCGTATCACTAAAGAAGATGTTGCAAATCATCAAGCTAAACCTGCTGCTGCAGCTGCGCCATTAAGCGTTGCGGTAGGTGAGCGTATCGAGAAACGTGTTCCTATGACACGTTTACGTAAACGCGTGGCAGAGCGTTTACTTGCAGCGACTCAAGAAACTGCAATGTTAACCACATTCAACGAAGTGAACATGAAGCCAATCATGGAAATGCGTGCACAATACAAAGACGCATTTGAAAAACGCCATGGTGCACGTTTAGGCTTTATGTCTTTCTTCGTAAAAGCAGCAACTGAAGCATTAAAACGCTACCCAGCAGTAAATGCTTCTATTGATGGCGATGACATCGTATATCACGGTTACTACGACATCGGTGTTGCGGTTTCTTCTGACCGTGGTTTAGTGGTTCCTGTATTACGTGATACAGACCGCATGAACTACGCTGAAGTAGAAAACGGTATTCGTGACTATGCTTATAAAGCACGTGACGGTAAGCTTGGTATTGAAGACATGACTGGCGGTACATTCACTATTACTAACGGTGGTACTTTCGGTTCATTGTTATCTACACCAATTCTAAACACGCCACAAACTGCTATTTTGGGAATGCACAAAATCCAAGAGCGTCCTATGGCGGTAAATGGTCAAGTTGAAATCTTGCCAATGATGTACTTAGCGCTTTCTTATGACCACCGTTTAATTGATGGTAAAGAAGCTGTAGGTTTCCTTGTAACAATTAAAGAATTGTTAGAAGAGCCAGCTAAACTCATCCTTGACCTTTAATTCTAAAGAATAAATCAGTGGGCTTGAAGCGATCCTCTAAGCCCATTTTTGGAGATAAAAATGTCTCAACAATTTGATCTTGTTGTTATTGGCGGTGGCCCAGGTGGTTATGAAGCGGCAATTCGTGCGGCTCAACTTGGCTTTAAAGTTGCGTGTATCGAAAAACGTATTCACAAAGGTAAACCATCTTTAGGTGGTACATGCTTAAACGTGGGTTGTATCCCATCTAAAGCATTACTAGATTCTTCACATCGTTATGAAGATACGGTTCTTCACTTGGCTGATCATGGTATCACCACAGGTGAAGTACAATTTGACCTTGCAAAGCTTTTGGCACGTAAAGACAAAATCGTTGACCAATTAACTGGCGGTATTGATCAGTTATTAAAAGGTAACGGTGTTGAGTGGTTAAAAGGTACGGGTAAACTACTTGCTGGTAAAAAAGTTGAGTTCGTTTCTCATGAAGGCGAAACTCAAGTTTTAGAACCTAAGTATGTGATCCTTGCGACTGGTTCGGTTCCTGTAAATATTCCTGTTGCTCCTGTAGATCAAGACATTATTGTTGATTCTACTGGTGCATTAGAATTCCCAGAAGTGCCTAAGCGTTTAGGTGTGATTGGTGCAGGCGTAATTGGTCTTGAACTTGGTTCAGTATGGCGTCGTCTAGGTGCAGAAGTTGTTGTATTTGAAGCAATGGATGCATTCTTACCAATGGCTGACAAAGCTTTGGCAAAAGACTACCAAAAACTATTGACCAAGCAAGGTATGGATATCCGTATCGGTGCGAAAGTTTCAGGTACTGAAGTTAATGGTCGTGAAGTGACTGTTAAATATACCCAAGGCGGCGAAGACAAAGAACAAACTTTCGATAAATTGATCGTTTGTGTAGGTCGTCGTGCTTATGCTGAAGGTTTATTGTCAGATGACTGCGGTATTAAACTGACTGAACGTGGCTTGGTTGAAGTAAACGATTGGTGTGCAACTTCTGTTGAAGGTGTATATGCAATTGGTGACTTGGTACGTGGTCCAATGCTTGCACACAAAGCAATGGAAGAAGGCGTAATGGCAGTTGAACGTATTCACGGTCATGCTGCACAAGTTAACTACGACACAATCATTTCAGTCATCTACACACACCCTGAAGCGGCGTGGGTTGGTTTAACTGAAGAGCAAGCGAAAGAAAAAGGCCACGAAGTGAAAACTGGTCAATTCGGTTTCGCGGTCAATGGTCGCGCTTTAGCTGCAGGCGAAGGTGCTGGTTTCGTGAAGTTTGTTGCAGATGCAAAAACTGACCGTCTACTTGGTATGCACGTGATTGGACCTGCTGCGTCTGACATCGTTCACCAAGGTATGATTGCACTTGAATTTGTATCTTCAGTTGAAGATTTACAATTAATGACATTTGGTCACCCAACCTTCTCTGAAGTGGTGCATGAAGCCGCTTTAGCGGTAGATGGGCGTGCGATTCACGCGATTCAGCGTAAACGTAAATAATACTAAAAAGAGCGGCTTAGGCCGCTCTTTTTGCATTTGATGGTTGTATTTATGGGAATAATCATCTAAAAGTAAAGAGCATAGGAAAAAACCACACTAGGAAAGCAATATTAAAACTCTGGTTTGATATTGGTGGTGATAACTGAATAAAAGAAGTAGTAAAAGGTTAGTCAATGAATCTACATGAGTATCAAGCAAAAGCGCTTTTAAAAAAATATGGTATGCCAGTACAAGAAGGCATTTTGGCAACTACAGCCGTAGAAGCCGTGCAAGCTTTCGAGCAACTGGGCGGTAAATTTGCGGTGATGAAAGCTCAGGTGCATGCAGGTGGTCGCGGTAAAGCGGGCGGCGTGAAGGTCGTAAAATCTGCACAAGAAGCAGCAGACTATGCCAACCAAATTCTAGGAACACGTTTGGTCACCTATCAAACCGATGCCTATGGTCAGCCTGTAAACAGTATTTTAGTGGCTGAAGATGTTTATCCTGTAGAGCGTGAACTGTACTTAGGTGCAGTGGTAGATCGTTCTAGCCGTCGCGTCACTTTTATGGCCTCTACCGAAGGTGGTGTTGAAATTGAGAAAGTGGCAGAAGAAACCCCAGAAAAAATTATTAAAGTAGAAGTTGATCCTTTGGTGGGATTATTGCCATTTCAAGCACGTGAAGTGGCCTTTGCATTAAAACTCAAAGACAGTCAAATCACGCAGTTTGTGAAGATTATGACAGCGGCTTATCAGGCATTTATCGACAATGATTTTGCCTTGTTTGAAATTAACCCATTGTCTGTACGTGAAAATGGCGACATTTTATGTGTCGATGCTAAAGTAGGTATTGATTCTAATGCGCTGTATCGTTTGCCTGAAGTCTTGGCACTGCGCGACAAAACACAAGAAAATGAGCGTGAATTGCGTGCATCAGAATTTGACCTGAACTATGTTGCTCTAGAAGGTAATATCGGTTGTATGGTCAATGGTGCAGGTTTGGCAATGGCGACCATGGATATTATTAAACTCTATGGTGGTCAGCCTGCGAACTTCTTAGATGTAGGTGGTGGTGCAACCAAAGAACGTGTGATTGAAGCTTTTAAAATTATTTTGGCAGATCACTCGGTTAAAGGTGTACTGATTAATATTTTTGGTGGAATTGTACGTTGTGACATGATTGCGGAAGCAATTATTGCAGCGGTTCAGGAAGTAAATGTGACGGTACCTGTGGTGGTTCGTTTAGAAGGAAACAACTCAGAGCTAGGTGCTAAATTACTAGATGAATCAGGATTAAAACTTATTTCTGCAAATGGCTTGTCCGATGCTGCAGAAAAAATTGTTGCTGCAGTGAAAGCTTAAGGAGAATCAGGCATGAGCGTATTAATTGATAAAAACACCAAAGTATTGGTTCAGGGTTTTACGGGTAAGAACGGGACTTTTCACTCAGCACAAGCACTCGACTATGGCACGAAAGTGGTGGGTGGGGTAACGCCAGGTAAAGGTGGTCAAACACATTTAGAATTACCCGTGTTTAACACTATGAAAGAAGCGGTACGTGAAACAGCTGCAGATGCATCCGTGATTTATGTACCAGCACCATTTGTTCTAGATTCGATTGTGGAAGCTGTAGATTCAGGCGTAGGTTTAATTGTCGTGATTACAGAAGGCGTGCCAACCATCGACATGCTCAAGGCTAAGCGCTATTTGGAAACCAATAGCAATGGAACACGTTTAGTTGGGCCGAATTGTCCAGGCGTGATTACACCAGGCGAATGTAAAATTGGCATTATGCCAGGACATATTCATCAACCAGGCCGTATTGGAATTATTTCACGTTCAGGTACGCTGACGTATGAAGCGGTAGCTCAAACTACAAAACTTGGACTTGGACAATCGACTTGTATTGGTATTGGAGGGGATCCAATTCCAGGAATGAATCAGATTGATGCTTTAAAATTATTCCAAGATGACCCAGATACTGATGCCATTATTATGATTGGTGAGATTGGCGGAACGGCAGAAGAAGAGGCTGCTGAATATATTCAGTCCAATGTCAGCAAACCTGTAGTGGGTTATATTGCAGGTGTGACTGCACCAAAAGGCAAGCGTATGGGGCATGCGGGTGCAATTATTTCAGGCGGTAAAGGCACAGCAGAAGAAAAGTTTGCTGCCTTTGAGCGAGCGGGAATGGCATATACACGTAGTCCTGCAGAATTAGGTTCTACCATGCTGCAAGTACTTAAGGAAAAAGGTTTGGCTTAAGCTAAATTTCGGCAATCTAATTAACAGATCATTCAATCATTAGATTGCCTATTAAGCAGAACATAATGATCGATTTAATCCCCGTAAAAGGGGATTTTTTATGTGTGAAAGCGTGCAATAATTGAAATATAAAGTTTTTTTAATCAATTAATTAAGTAAAAATTATGTAATAAGTAATATTTTATAAGGCTCTAGACTAACATATCTATTCTGCTAGTCTAGAGCCTCAAAAATAGTACGATCCAAATTTGGGTCGTATTTTTTTGCATGTCGAATTAAATCTAAATAGAATTTTTTGTGATCTTTAGCTTGTTCCATATAGGGCATGGCCATAATTGCGTTGTAATCATAATAACGGTAGGTACTTGGCATGGATTGTGAAAACCACTATTCGCTTTGTGGTTGAAGCACCACAGGTGCATACATGTTCCGAGCAACCAATAAATTCGGTTGGTATTGCTTTAAAACTTGGGTGATGCCCGCAGCCAATTGATCCAAGTACGCAGTTTTGTGTTTGGCTAAACGTCCCTGCAAAGGGTGTCGAATATTGTTGAAAATTCGTTTTGAAAAGCCCCATTCTTGATAGTACTTACGTGCCGAAGCCGAAGAGTCTTCATAATCTGACAAGGTAATATCATCATGGTACAGCACACCATCTACAGGGTTGTGCTGAATAAAATCACGGAAAATATCGACAATAATTGCCAAGTTTTTCTCTTCAAAAGGAGAAAGGCGAATATAGCCTTTTTGACCGCCTTGACGATGTTCTACATAGTTTAAATCTTGAGCTTTGGGTAATTCCCAAGCCAGCACTGGTAGCCAAGCATAGACTTGTTGAACCTGAGTTTTATCACGAATGAGTTGATGCACCTGTTGAAACAAATTGTCCCGCACTGGTACATGGCGGTTCTCAAAATAAACCTGATCGGCTGAACCATTGGCATCTGGGTCGGCAAAAGCCTGCAAAAAAATGGTATTGGGCTGAATGGCATTAATACGTTGAATTAAGGCTTGTATATTTCGCTTTTGTTGGGCTTTGTCGGTGTCAAACATATAATCTAAATCAATGTGCATGATGCGCATTTTTGCAATGTGATGCTTGTGTAGATTAGGTTTGGGTGAATTTGCGTTAGGCAGTTTTAGTGGCTCATGCAAAACATGCTGAATAGGGTGGTCTGGTATCACCACCAAGGCGTGTATTTGTGCGTAAGTGGAAATCGTCATCAAGAGTCCAATTTGACTGATACGCTGAATAGTTCGGATGAGTCCAGACATAAATAAGGGCATCACATTTAAAGCTGTACAACAGAATAGAGTTACTTTAATTGGAATACCGTTGGCTTCAAGTAGAATTTTGCAATGATGCTGTTGAGTCCTGTATTACCTCTAATAAAGAGTCAGTTGTGATGTATACAATTTGCTAAAAGTTTAGGTATATGCAGGTATCAAGGCGATAATTCAGACAAAAAAATACGCAATGATTGGGGTGATCATTGCGTAGGAACTACGAATCTGCATACACAGTTTCGGTAAAGGAGAAATGTTATGAAATTAGGATTGCTCCTAAAGCATGTGATTATCATAAGCAAAACCTGAATACTCTTCCTCAGTATTCGAGTTACGTGATGTTAAGTAACGTAACTAATAAGTGTTTTGTGTGAGTAAAATCACGAGATTTTGAAGGTTTTGCAGAAATAAAAAAGCCTCTAATTTTAGTAAATTAGAGGCTTTGGTTTTAAGCAATACGTGATAAAACAGGTGTTTAGAAAAAATGGTTTAGAAACGGAAAACGCCTAATCCAGCTTTCACTTCGTCTAAAGTTTGCTGAGTAATATCACGACATTTATCTGTACCCGATTTCAAAATGTCCATAATGTAATCTGGGTCTTTTGCCAACTCGATACGACGTTCACGGATAGGCCCAATCAATTCTTTTAGAATGCCTTCCAAACGCTTTTTCACCGTACCATCGCCCAAACCACCACGACGATAATGCGCTTTCAGTTCTTCAAGTTCTTCTTTGTTGCTATCAAAAGCATCTAAATAAGTAAATACCACGTTGCCTTCAACTTGACCTGGATCTTCAATGCGCAGGTGATTCGGATCGGTGTACATCGCATTGACGGCTTTTTTAATGTCTTTGTCTGTGGCATCTAATACAATGGTATTGCCCAGTGATTTTGACATTTTGGCTTTACCATCAAAACCAGGTAAACGCCCAACATTTGACAACAGCGCCTGACATTCAGGCAACAAATCATGACCAATTTGACGATTCACACGACGCACAATTTCATTGGTCTGCTCTATCATTGGAATTTGGTCTTCGCCCACAGGGACAACCGTTGCTTTAAATGCAGTAATGTCAGCTGCTTGCGCCACAGGGTAGCATAAGAAACCTGCTGGAATATCACGCTCAAAACCACGCATCTGAATTTCAGATTTAATGGTTGGATTTCGCTCCAAACGTGCCACAGTCACGAAGTTTAAATACAACATGGTAAGTTCGTTTAGCGCTGGCAGGCAAGATTGCACGCAAATGGTGGTTTTTGTTGGATCAATCCCCACCGCTAAATAATCGGTTGCTACCTCAATAATATTGCGACGTACTTTTTCAAAGTTGTCGGCATTGTCAGTTAAGGCTTGAGCATCGGCAAGTAACAGATGTTGATGATGTGAGTCTTGTAAACCTACACGTGAACGTAAAGAACCCACAAAGTGACCTAAATGTAATTGTCCAGTTGGACGATCGCCTGTCAAAATCACAGGACGATTATCTTGATTACTCATTTTTTATTCCAAGTCGTATCTACGACATCTATGTACCGATGAATTGCTACATTGTAAGGCATAACATTTTTCAATGTCACTTCCTTAAGTGAGTTGAATAGAATTTGCTGTAAAAAATTTTGCTGTAAAAATTAATGAAGTAAATACAGACCCTATATAAATTCAGTTTTAAAATAACTTGAAAATCATATAAGGATAACAACGCAATGGCGAGCAGCTTATTACTTTTATTAGATGACATTGCAACTGTTTTAGATGATGTGGCGGTCATGAGCAAAATGGCTGCTAAAAAAACAGCAGGGGTATTGGGTGATGATCTGGCATTGAATGCGCAGCAGGTGAGTGGTGTGCGTGCCGATCGTGAGTTGCCTGTGGTATGGCGGGTAGCTAAGGGCTCTTTTGTTAATAAATTGATTTTAGTACCGTTGGCATTATTCATTAGTGTAATTGCACCGTGGTTAATCAATCCTTTATTGGTGATTGGTGGTCTATTTTTAAGTTATGAAGGTGTGGAAAAAATCATGCACACCTTACAGCACAAAAAAGCTCAATCGGCTAAAGAAGCACAATTAGAATTAATTCAAACTGAACAAGACCTTGCGATGTATGAAAACGAAAAAATTAAAGGTGCAGTGCGTACTGACTTTATTTTATCGGCGGAAATTGTGGTGATTTCTTTGGGGACTGTGGCTGCGGCAGGCTTTCTAACCAAAGTGACAGTATTAAGTTTAATTGCGATTGCCATGACGGTGGGTGTCTATGGGTTCGTTGCGTTAATTGTCAAAATTGATGACATTGGTTTACATCTGACTGAACAAGCATCTAATTTTAAACAACGTATTGGGAGTGGTTTACTGGCATTTGCTCCAATATTAATGAAGACTTTATCTGTGGTGGGTACTGCAGCGATGTTCTTGGTTGGTGGAGGAATTATCAATCATGCTATTCCTTTTGTGCACCATTTCACAGAAGATACGGTAGAGTATGTACAACACATCCCAACGATGGGCAGTATTGTAGGGGCTGTAACGCCAACCTTAATGAATTTTGCAGTGGGTATTTTAGCGGGTGTGTTGGTTGTGATTATGGTTACACTGATTCAAAAAGTATGGCCAAAGTCTAAACCGAGTCAATAAGACCTGCTTCAAGACTTAGACTATATTTAGAATGAACTATCATTCAAAAAATTGAGAAAGGATAAGAATAATGCGTTGGAAAGGTCGTCGAGTTAGCACAAATGTAGAAGACCGCCGTGGTGGCGGTGGAGCAAAAGCGGGCGGTATCAGTATTTTGGGCTTAGTAGTGGCCTTTGTTGCATGGAAGTTCTTTGGGGTCGATCCTCAATCGGCTTATCAAGCGACCAAACAAGTCACCTCTCATGCACAAAGTGCTGAAACCAAAGGTTTAGATAATCCAACTCCTGAACAACAAGAGGCAATTGAGTTTGTTGGTACTGTTTTGGCCGATACGGAAGATACATGGTCACAAGTGTTTCAGCAGCAGCTAGATAGCCAATATGTGCCGCCTAAACTGGTGTTATTTACAGGTGTGGTTAATTCTGGCTGTGGTACGGCACAATCGGCAATGGGGCCGTTTTATTGTCCAGCCGATCAAAAAGTATATATTGATACTTCATTCTTCCAAGCCATGCGTCAGCAAATGGGTATTGGTGGTGAGCAAAATCAGACTGAATTAAGCCGAGATGATCAGGCAGGTGATTTTGCCCAAGCCTACGTGGTGGCACATGAAGTTGGGCATCATATTCAGACCATTTTAGGAATTTCAGAGCAAGTGCATAAAGCACGTCAGCAAGTTAGTGAAGTGCAGGGCAATCAGCTTTCGGTGCGTCAGGAACTGCAAGCGGACTGTTTATCGGGGGTGTGGGCGCATCATAACCACCAGCGTACTCAATTCCTTGAACAAGGCGATATTGAAGAAGCGATGGATGCAGCACATAAAATTGGCGATGATTATTTGCAAAAACGTGCACGTGGGCAAGTCGTACCTGATAGCTTTACCCATGGCACCAGTGCTCAGCGCGTACAATGGTTCCAGACTGGCTTAAAATCAGGCTTGATTAATGATTGTGATACATTCAATGCCGCAATTTAAAGACTCAAATTCAAGTTTTACAAACAAAAGGAGTGTAGTCAGTCGCTCCTTTTTATCGGCTAAATCAACGCGAGTGGATGGATGCAAAAAACTTTAAGCCATAAACCGAGTGATGAATTAGCTCACATGATTTTGAACGTGGTGTGTTTGATTCCAGCAGGTCAGGTTGCGACCTATGGGCAAGTGGCACGTCTAGCGGGCCTGCCCAAACATGCACGTTTAGTCGGTTATGTCCTTAAGCATTTATCGGCAGAACATACAGTGCCGTGGCATCGGGTGATTAATGCGCAAGGAAAAATTAGCCTAAGCAAGTTCAACGCCCAAGGAGAAAATATACAAACGGTAAAATTGCAAAAGGAAGGGGTTCTGGTCATTGCAGGGAAGGTGAATTTAAAACAATACCAATGGCAGAATTAAACTTTACTGTTAAATTGAGTGTTTAATATTGAGATGTGATGATACTGAAGCAAGTTTGCTGAGTGAAAAGAAGCAATAAAAGTTTCGGAATAAACAAAAAAACTAATAAATGAGAGGGGGAAGTTCCTCGCTTCCGTAGAAATGAGGAACACGCAATCTTATTGACGTACCACAAGTACAGGTGTAGTGCCTTCGCTTAGGATGCTTTGCGCAACACTACCTAAGAATAATTTTTTCAAGCCAGTACGACCATGTGAACCAATCACAATAAGGTCAGCATTTAACTCTTTCGCAGCGTTGGTAATTTCGCGTGCAATCACTTGACCTTCAAGTAGTTTAGTTTCAGCTTCAACACCTTGTTCAGTGAATTTTTGCTTTGCTTCTTCTAAAGTTTTCACGATAGAAGCACGCGCGCGTTCAATCAAGTCATTGGTTTGGTTTGCAGTGATGTATTCTGCAGCAATATACGGGTCAAGTGTAAGTACTTGTACCACAGTGATTTTACTACCAAATGCTTTTGCAAGTTCAGCAGCCTTTGCAACAGCAGCAAAAGAAGTTTCAGAACCGTCCACTGGTACGAGGATGTTTTGGTAAGCCATGAGTGTTTCTCCTTATTGTAATTTCAATACTTTAATAAAATATTCGCTCTGAGTGCTGTCTTATCTTACGCTGAATTTATATAGAATAAAACCCAGTAATTTCATAAAGATAATTGAGTGCTATAAATCATTATTTCACCTTAATTTAGCATGGAATTGTGAATCTGTGCTTTCAATTCAACTAAAGTTTTAGTGATTTTTTGTTTGCGTATTTTTCAAAAAATTGATCAGTTGATGAACATCATCACTCTGCAATTGTTCTCGTATTTGTAGTAGATATTTTTCATCTAAATCATACAGTTTTAGTGCCAAAAGTTGAGCAATCTCTGTTTCACTAAAACGGTATTTGATTACTTTGGCGGGCACACCTGCCACGATGGCATAAGGCGGTACATCTTGTGTGACCACTGCACCTGTCGCCACAATTGCACCTTCACCTAGTTCAACGCCTTGCATAATCATGGCACGACTAGCAATCCAGCATCCATCCCCAATTTTGGTATCACCTCCAGCTACAAAACTACKGGTGTCAAATGGAAAAGCAGAAATCCAATCACTGCGATGCAATTGATTGCCCCCCATCATAATCACGCATTCCGCACCAAAGCAGACAAAATTGCCAATAAAGAGCTGATCAATAGGTTTTTCTGCTGTGGCGGGTTTGTCGTGCAAATAGCGCACGACACAACGCTCGAAGCCCTGATCCCAATAAGCTGAATAATACGAATAATTGCCTTTAATATGGATATTCGGATTTTTTACAGTTTTGGAGATAAACTCAAATTCGCACCAGTGTTTTACAGGGGAATTAATCAGCGCTTCTGACATGGTTTTTTCGTGTGGGAAGGTGAGGGAATTATAACGAATATTGCTCAGCACTGCTAAAAAGTGCGCAAGTTTTGCGGTGTAGGGATGTTCTGATTATCTAAACCAATTCCACAAATACATAAAAACATTTTTAACACTGTTTGGAAGTAAGAATCCCCAAATGCCAAAAAAGAGTGATGATGCCAATACGATACTGACGGGACCGGTTTGTGTATTGATGAAGAGTCCCCAGACTGGAATTAATATGAGTCCTAACACAGCCCCAGAAAGCGCATAAACAAATGCATGAATGATGCGATTTTCCATCTTATTTTTCCTCTATTTTTATCGCAGTATAATCTATAAGCTCGGCTGTATGATTAATAGGCAATAAAAAACCCCTCAAAGAGGGGCATTGCGTGCAGTTATCTTTGATTCTTAAAGATATTCTACACTCACAATTTCGTATTCTACTTCGCCTTGTGGAGTAACAATCTTGGCTTCATCCCCTTCATTTTTACCCAACAAACCGCGTGCAATTGGTGAGTTCACTGAAATTTTATTGATTTTAAAATCAGCTTCGTCATCACCCACGATTTTGTAAGTTTTGCGTTCTTCAGTGTCCAGATTTTCAATAGTCACAGTGACGCCAAAAACTACACGACCGTTTTGCTCCAGTTCTTTAACATCAATCACCTGGCAAGCACCCAGTTTACCTTCGATGTCCTGAATGCGGCCTTCACAGAAACCTTGCTGCTCACGCGCAGCATGATATTCGGCATTTTCTTTTAAGTCGCCATGTTCACGCGCTTCAGCAATCGCTGCAATAATACGTGGACGTTCAACCGATTTAAGTTGTTGTAATTCCTGCTCTAAAGCCTGTTTACCTTCAGGCGTCATAGGATAACGTTGCATGTTGTCCCTCTTTAAAAAAATTGAAGTCTATAAATGAAAAAAAGCCCGCCACCCGAAAGGTGACGGGACTCTATTGAAATATATTAACCTACAGTAAGATCTTGCAGGCGATATACATCCATTGGTAATTTAATCGCTAAGGCTTGGCATACAGCACCTGCACCATTCAAGGTCGTGGTGTAATACACCTTACCTTGCAATGCAGAACGACGGATTGAGAATGAATCCTGCTGCGCTTGTTTGCCTTCAGAAGTATTGATGATGAGGTGAATCTCACCATTTTTCAAGCGGTCTACAATGTGTGGGCGACCTTCAGTCACTTTATTCACACGTTCACACTCAATACCTGCATCGGTGATGACTTTATGTGTACCACCCGTTGCAACAAGTTTGAAGCCAAAATCAGCCAATTGTTTTGCAATACGCGCTACATGCGGTTTATCTGACTCACGTACAGACAAGAATGCATGTTTCACTTCGCCTTCAGTTGGGATTCCTGGTAAGCGATCATTCGAGCCTAACACAGCTTTATAGAATGCTTCACCAAAAGTTTTGCCCACGCCCATGACTTCACCTGTAGATTTCATCTCAGGCCCGAGCACTGGGTCTACACCAGGGAACTTGTTGAATGGGAACACAGCTTCTTTCACAGAGAAGTGTTGCGGAATAATTTCTTTAGTAAAGCCTTGAGCTTCTAAAGATTGACCCGCCATGCAACGTGCTGCAACTTTAGCCAATGATTCGCCAATACATTTAGAAACGAACGGAACAGTACGTGATGCACGTGGGTTCACTTCTAAGATATAAACGTCATTGCCTTTAACGGCAAACTGTACGTTCATCAAGCCAATAACGCCCAATTCTTTTGCCATTGAAACAGTTTGACGACGCATTTCGTCCTGTACTTCATCTGACAATGAATAAGGTGGAATTGAACATGCAGAGTCACCAGAGTGAATACCTGCTTGTTCGATGTGCTGCATAATACCGCCAATCACCACATCTTTACCGTCAGATACACAGTCTACGTCAACTTCAATCGCATCATCCAAGAAGCGGTCTAACAATACAGGCGCATCGTTAGAGGCTTGAACTGCATCACGCAAGTAGCGTTTAAGTTCTTCTTCGTTATACACGATTTCCATTGCACGGCCACCCAATACATAAGATGGACGAACAACTAACGGATAACCTACTTTAGCTGCTTCTGCGATACCTTCTTCAGCAGATTTTACAATGCTGTTGTTCGGCTGACGCAATTGCAGACGTTGAATCATTTGTTGGAAACGTTCACGGTCTTCTGCACGGTCAATTGCATCTGGTGATGTACCAATAATTGGTGCACCTGCTTCTTCTAAAGCGCGCGCCAATTTCAGTGGAGTTTGACCACCGTACTGCACAATAATGCCTTTTGGCTTTTCTGTACGTACGATTTCAAGTACATCTTCCAAAGTAATTGGTTCAAAGTACAAACGGTCTGAAGTGTCGTAATCGGTAGATACGGTTTCAGGGTTACAGTTCACCATAATGGTCTCAAAACCATCTTCACGCATTGCAAGCGCAGCGTGTACACAGCAGTAATCGAATTCGATACCTTGACCAATACGGTTTGGACCACCGCCAATCACCATGATCTTGTCTTTCGCTGAAGGATTTGATTCACACTCTTCATCGTAAGTTGAATACATATATGCTGTGTCAGATTCAAACTCTGCAGCACAGGTATCCACACGTTTGTAAACTGGGGTTACGCCCAAGTTCCAACGGTGTTTACGGAATTGCTTTTGCGAAATTCCCATCAAATTCGCAATACGCAAATCAGATAAACCTTTACGTTTGAACGAACGGATGTTGTCAGCGTTTAGATCACCAAAACCTAAAGTTTTGATTTCATTTTCAGTGTTAACGATGTCTTGAATTTGAATCAAGAACCAACGATCAATTTTGGTCGCTTCAAAAACTTCGTCCAAGCTAAAGCCGTGACGGAATGCATCTGCCACATACCAAATACGCTCAGGGCCTGGAACTTTTAATTCAACTAAAATTTTGTCGCGTGCGCCTTCAGCACCCACTTCAATTTTTTCGTCAAAACCACACGCACCAGTTTCTAAACCACGAAGGGCTTTGTTTACAGACTCTTGGAAGTTACGACCAATCGCCATGACTTCACCTACAGATTTCATCTGTGTGGTTAAAGTCGCGTCTGCTTGCGGGAACTTTTCAAAGTTGAAACGTGGAACTTTAGTGACAACGTAGTCAATTGATGGTTCAAATGATGCAGGTGTTGTGCCGCCTGTGATGTCATTTTTCAATTCATCAAGGGTGTAGCCTACAGCCAGTTTTGCTGCAACTTTTGCAATTGGGAAACCAGTAGCTTTAGATGCAAGTGCAGATGAACGTGATACACGCGGGTTCATCTCAATCACAACCATACGGCCAGTATTCGGGCAAATACCGAACTGAACGTTAGAACCACCTGTTTCTACACCAATTTCACGCAGAACTGCTAAAGATGCATTACGCATCAATTGGTATTCTTTGTCAGTCAAGGTTTGCGCAGGAGCAACGGTAATTGAGTCACCTGTGTGCACGCCCATTGGGTCAAAGTTTTCAATTGAACATACGATGATACAGTTGTCGTTTTTGTCACGTACAACTTCCATCTCGTATTCTTTCCAACCAATGAGTGATTCATCAATCAATAACTGTTTAGTTGGAGAAAGATCGAAACCGCGTTCACAGATTTCAAGGAATTCTTCTTTGTTGTATGCGATACCGCCACCAGAACCACCCATAGTGAATGATGGACGAATAATCACAGGGAAGCCAAAGCGAGATTGAATCTCAAGGGCTTCTTCCATAGACTCAGCAATCGCAGCTTTTGGACACTCAAGACCAATTTTGCGCATTGCTTCATCAAATAATTTACGGTCTTCGGCTTTTTCAATCGCGTCTTTGGTTGCGCCAATTAATTCAACATTGTATTTGGCTAAAATACCGTTGGCATCTAATGCAAGCGCACAGTTCAACGCAGTTTGACCGCCCATGGTCGGAAGTACTGCATCTGGACGTTCTTTTTCAATGATTGCTGCAACAGTCTGCCAAGTGATTGGCTCGATATAAGTTGCATCTGCCATTGCAGGGTCAGTCATGATGGTCGCAGGGTTCGAGTTTACCAAAATAACGCGGTAACCTTCTTCGCGCAGCGCTTTACATGCTTGAGCACCAGAATAGTCAAACTCACAGGCCTGACCAATAACAATAGGACCAGCACCAATAATTAAGATGCTTTTAATATCCGTACGTTTAGGCATTATTTCGCTCCTTAATTACTTCTTAGCGGCTTCAATAAGTTCGATGAAATGATCGAACAATGGTGCGCAGTCATGTGGACCTGGACTTGCTTCTGGGTGACCTTGGAAGCTAAATGCAGGCTTGTCTGTACGATGAATACCTTGGTTTGTGCCATCGAACAATGAACGATGCGTTGAACGTACATTGTTTGGTAAGGTACTTTCATCTACCGCGAAGCCGTGGTTCTGAGAAGTAATCATCACTGTACCAGTTTCTAAGTTCTGTACAGGATGGTTTGCGCCGTGGTGTCCGTTCGGCATTTTCATTGTTTTTGCACCTGATGCAAGTGCAAGAATTTGGTGACCTAAACAGATACCAAATACAGGAGTATTCGTGGTTTCTACAATTGTTTTTACAGCTTCAATTGCGTAGTCACATGCAGCAGGGTCGCCAGGGCCATTTGATAAGAAAATGCCATCTGGGTTTAACGMAAGGACTTGTTCAGCAGGGGTATGTGCAGGAACAACGGTTAATTGACAACCGCGGTCTGCCAGCATACGCAGGATGTTGGTTTTGACACCGTAATCGTATGCAACCACATGATATTTAAGTTCAGGTTGAGTAAAGCCTTTGCCAAGTTCCCATGAACCTTCAGTCCATTCAAAACCTTCAGGGTCGCAGCATACTTTTGCAAGATCTAAGCCGTTTAACCCGCCAAATGCACGTGCTTTCGCAATTGCTTCTTCTTCAGTGATATTTTCACCAGCAAGAATACAACCATTTTGCGCACCTTTGGAGCGTAAAATACGGGTCAATTTTCGGGTGTCAATATCGGCAATTGCAACAACATTGTGTTGTTGTAAGTATTCGCCTAAAGATTGAGCAGAACGGAAGTTACTGTGTAATAAAGGCAAATCACGGATAATTAAACCGTTTGCCCATACTTTATGAATTCGACCTGACTCAACATCTTCATCATTGCAACCAGTGTTCCCAATATGTGGGTAAGTTAAAGTCACAAGTTGTTGTGCATAACTCGGGTCGGTCAAAATTTCTTGATAGCCAGTCATGGCAGTGTTAAAAACGACTTCACCAGTCGTACTTCCCGTCGCACCGATAGACGTACCTTTAAAGATTGTACCGTCGGCGAGGGCTAAAATGGCGGGGGKGCTCAAACCAAAGCTCCTGAACTAAAACCACAAAAATAGGGCTGTAAAAAAGCGAGTAGACGAAAAAAAAGGAAGGTCAATATTTAAACCTACCCTCCTATGTCTGCTCGCTTGAACTTAACATTGCATTATACGCATGAACTCGCCAAAAGTCCATTGTGAATCTGACGAATATGTAAGATAAAAGACTTGCTTTTTTTGCTAGGTTTATGTTGTGGCTTGTAGTCTAAATGTAAGCAATATACGATTGTTAGACAATTCAAAACCCATTTTAGTCTAAATTGCCTTATGCTTAATTTATAAACAACAACGACCTTAGGTGAAGCAAAATGACTGAACAACAAAAATCAGTAGCTGATAACAAAGCCATTAAAGATACGGTGCATGAGAGTGCTGAAAAGCTTGAGAAAGTAACGCATGATGCCAAAGAGCAGGTGCTTGATGTAGTTGCGGAAACGCAAGAAAAAGTTCAAGCCGAAGCCAAACAACTCAATGCCAGCGTGCAAGAGCAATTGGGTCAGTTAAAGCAAGATGTGTTGCAAAAAATTGAAGCTTTAAAAGCACAATTTGGCAGTTCACCTAAAGATTTGGGTGAATTAAAAGATTTTTTAAAAACTGAATTTAGCGCAATCATTGAAGATCTTTCTAAACTTGGTAAAGAGTTGAAAGAAGATGTCAGCAGCATTTCAGTGAAACACAAAGACCAATTGGCTGAAACTTTTAAGCGTTCTAAAGAGCACACATTGGAAGCGTGGAAAAAAGTAAATCCATCAAAAACTGAAACGAATGATGAAGCTGATCAAGCATAATCCCGTTTAAACTGTTGCAGATTCAGCCATAAAAAAAGTGAGGTCATACGCCTCACTTTTTTTTATTTAAACTTTTCGCTCAGACCAAAAACTAGTTGTTTCAATCTAAACTATCATTAATCAGAGTTAGAACTGATGTAGCCAATCCCGCTTATTGTGAAAATCGGCGGCAGGACTGCTGTGTTGCATGGCATAAAATTGCTCGCCCTGACTGGTTTTGAGCACAGCCGTCAGCCCAATAAACAAATCTGTCCATTTCAGTTTATGTTTCAGCATAAATTCGGTTAAATCCAGACTGACATTTAAACCGTAATGCGTACGTTTTAGCTGATTCAACTCAATATCATAAGCGGCTACAGGTGGCATTTGCTCAGGATAACGATATTCTTCAAAGGCATAGGCTTGCCAAGCTTGAGAAGGGGATAAATTGATTTCACGATAAAAATCTTCGCCCTGAACCCCAATGAAAATTTCAAAGCAGGTGTGTTCCCACAAAAAATCCTGACGTGGATGTGACGCTACCAAAGCAGGCCATTCGACCCACTGATTTGGATCGCGCAGCCAAAAGCCTACATTTAACGTAAATGGGCTTTGTTGTTCAATTGCACCGACCAAAGAAATGGCCTGAAATTGACGATTAAAAGCACTGAGTTCGTAACTTGCCATTGAGGGAGATTAGTTAGACAAGTGAGCGTGGCGAACTAAATTAGATAATTTAGCATTTTGTTTGGCTGCTTTTTTGTAGAGTAAGACAATTTTACCAATGCTTTGTACCACTTCAGAACCTGTTGCTGCTGCAATTTCAGTAATCACAGCTGCACGTACCTCACGGTCTTCACCGCCAATTTTGACTTTAATTAATTCGTGATCATTTAAAGCACGGTTGGTTTCTTCAATTACATTTTCAGTCAAACCTTGACCGCCAACCATCACTACAGGGTTAAGTGCATGACCAATTTGACGTAAACGCTTGCGTTCCTGAATAGAGAGAGCCGCCATAAAGATAACCTAATTTTAAAAACGGCTTAGTATAACAAAAGCCAATTTGAAACGCTGTAAATTCTATGCAAATAATCCGCGATCTTGCAGCAGTACAAAAATATCAAAATTGAACATTTGCTTAGGTTTATCCATTAGTGATGAGAGAGGTTTTTTATGCCACAGTACAGAAATAAGCGATGGATTTAATAGAAAAAACTTGTTAGTTATTGGCATTTAGATACAGATGTCTACTGCAAGCTTGCTAATTTTCACGTACAATCGCAATTTAGATGGCTATTCGTTACTAAGAGAGTTATGGCAACACGCATTACCAACCAAAAGTTATCCAAAAGTAGTCGTGCGTGGATGAGAGAGCACCTAGATGATCCCTTTGTGAAAAGAGCGCAAAAAGAAGGGTATCGTGCACGTGCTGCATACAAACTACTTGAAATTCAAGAAAAATATAAACTGATCAAACCGGGTATGACTGTGGTGGACTTAGGTGCAGCACCAGGCAGTTGGTCGCAAATTGCAGGGAAACTTGTAGGCGATAAAGGTTTGGTGATCGCTTCCGATATTTTAGAAATGGACGCACTACCAGATGTGACCTTTTTACAAGGTGACTTCCGCGAAGAAGAAGTGTTCGAAAAATTGTTAAATATTTTAAACGGACGCACGGTAGACGTTGTAATTTCTGATATGGCCCCCAATACATCAGGTAATAAAGCTGTAGATCAACCGCGTCAAATTTACTTATGTGAGTTGGCTCTTGATTTTGCCAATCGCGTATTGGGACCGAGTGGTCAGTTTGTGGTCAAAGTGTTCCAAGGTTCGGGGTTTGACGAATTTCGTAAACAGGTCGTGGACAGTTTTGATGTGTTAAAGACAGCAAAACCCGCTGCTTCACGCGCACGTTCCAAAGAAGTATTCCTTATTGGACAAGGACGTAAAAAAGCGTCTAAATAAAGTTTACTTGCCAAGCCGTTAAAAATTGTGCATTTTGTACGTTTTTAATAAATTGTCTAGCTGATCTTCAGCTTTTTTGAATGAAAGGTCACCCAGTAACGGGCATGATCAAATTAGATTGATATGGGAATAAAGCTTTGAGCGATCTCTTCAAGAATGCCGTATTGTGGCTGATTATACTTGGTGTGCTGATTCTAATTTTCAGCAACATCAATAACAGTGAAAAGCCAACTGCAATGAACTATTCAGAGTTTGTTGCAGCGGTGAATGCTGGTCAAATTAAGCAAGTCACAATTGATGGCGAAAGAATTAGTGGCGAAAAAGTCAATGGCTCGTCCTTTGAAAGTATTCGTCCAGCAGTTCAAGATCCTGAACTGATGCCGAATCTGATTAAAAACAACGTTGTTGTTGAAGGTACTGCACCTCAACGTCAAGGTTTGTTAATGCAACTATTGATCGCAAGTTTCCCTGTACTTTTAATCATTTTGTTATTCATGTTCTTTATGCGCAACATGGGTGGCGGTGCAGGTGGTAAAAACGGCCCGATGAGCTTTGGTAAATCTAAAGCTAAAATGTTGTCTGAAGACCAAATTAAAGTCACATTTGCAGATGTTGCGGGTTGTGATGAAGCAAAACAAGAAGTAGTTGAAATTGTAGATTTCTTAAAAGACCCTGCAAAATTCAAACGTCTAGGTGCAACAATTCCTAAAGGCGTGTTGATGGTTGGCCCACCAGGTACAGGTAAAACCTTACTTGCTAAAGCCATTGCAGGCGAAGCTAAAGTTCCGTTCTTTAGCATTTCAGGTTCTGACTTTGTTGAAATGTTTGTAGGTGTGGGTGCGTCTCGTGTTCGTGATATGTTCGAGCAAGCTAAACGTCATGCACCATGTATCATCTTTATTGATGAGATTGATGCAGTTGGTCGTCACCGTGGTTCAGGTACAGGTGGTGGTCACGATGAGCGTGAGCAAACACTCAACCAAATGCTTGTTGAAATGGACGGTTTTGAAGGCAATGAAGGTATTATTGTTATCGCTGCGACAAACCGTGCCGATGTACTGGATAAAGCTTTACTTCGTCCAGGTCGTTTTGACCGTCAAGTCATGGTTGGCTTGCCTGACATTAAAGGGCGTGAGCAAATTCTAAATGTTCATTTGAAAAAATTGCCTTCTGTTACAGGGGTAGATGTCAAAGTCYTGGCACGTGGTACACCTGGTTTTTCAGGTGCGCAATTGGCGAACCTTGTGAATGAAGCTGCATTGTTTGCTGCCCGTCGTAATAAAAACACGGTGGATATGCACGACTTTGAAGATGCCAAAGACAAGTTGTATATGGGTCCTGAACGTAAGTCGATGGTACTGCGTGAAGAAGAACGTCGTGCAACGGCTTATCATGAAGCAGGCCATGCGATTGTTGCTGAAATGCTGCCAGGTACAGACCCTGTGCATAAAGTGACGATTATGCCACGTGGTTGGGCATTGGGAGTGACATGGCAATTGCCTGAACATGACCAAACTAGCCATTATAAAGACAAAATGCTGAATGACTTGTCCATTTTATTTGGTGGTCGTATTGCGGAAGAAGTCTTCATTAATCAAATGTCGACAGGTGCATCGAATGACTTTGAGCGTGCGACTAAATTGGCGCGTGCAATGGTGACCAAATATGGTATGTCTGACAAGTTAGGCGTGATGGTTTACGAAGATGATACACAGCAATCATTCATGGGCAGTTTAGGCAGCCGTACGATTTCTGAAGCAACCCAACAACAGGTGGATGCTGAAGTTCGTCGTATTATTGATGAGCAATATAAA
Source organism: Acinetobacter towneri (assembly GCF_001758345.1). Classification (GTDB taxonomy): domain Bacteria; phylum Pseudomonadota; class Gammaproteobacteria; order Pseudomonadales; family Moraxellaceae; genus Acinetobacter; species Acinetobacter towneri_A. Next base: position 79,534 of record NZ_MKQS01000007.1, on the reverse strand, counting down.
GTTGCCCGCGATATTTTGGAAAATAACCAAGACATTGCCCACGCAATGGTAAAAGCATTGTTGGAATGGGAAACCATTGATCGTGACCAAATCCGTGACATTATGGAAGGTCGTGAGCCAAAGCCACCGAAGGTATATATTGCAGACAATCCTGTGATTGATGTAACACCAACTGATGGTCCTAGCACACCGCCGCCATTACCAGCGAGCTAATCAACTCACATGATGTTAAAAAAGAGTCTTTATTTAAAGGCTCTTTTTTTATTGGTGTGGTTTATGCGCAGTGGCATCAAGACTACTGGCAATATTGTAGCTCCCTGAAAAGAATTCAACATCTTCAAAATTAGCCTTGTTAAAATACGCTTTTCAAATTGAAAGGAAGACCAGCATGCAGCTAATACCATTACCCAAGCGCGTATTGCAATGTGGACGTTTAAGTTTAGATTTATCTCAACCGCATGTGATGGGAATTCTAAATGTGACGCCAGACTCATTTAGTGATGGTGGGCGACATAACGAAAAAGATGCGGCTGTAGCACGCGCTTTGGAAATGATGGCCGAAGGTGCAACCGTGATTGATATTGGCGGTGAGTCTACACGTCCGGGAGCCAGTCCTGTGAGTGTGGAAGAAGAAATTCGTCGTGTCGTGCCTGTGGTAGAAGCCTTATCTGCTTATGATGTAGTGCTTTCTATTGATACATCTCAGCCTGAAGTAATTCGTGCTGCCGTAGCTGCAGGGGCGCATATCTGGAATGATGTACGTGCGTTGACCCGTCCAAATGCGTTGCAAACAGCCGCAGATTTAAATATCCCCGTGATTATTATGCACATGCGCGGTGAACCAACCACCATGAACAATTTAAATCAATATGATGATGTCACTGCAGATGTGATTGCAGAATTGCAGCAACGTGTCACCGATGCTTTGGCGGTAGGGGTGAAGCCTGAAAATATCATGATTGATCCAGGTTTTGGTCTTCCTAAAAATGCACAGCAGAATTTTAAATTGTTAAATGAATTGCATCAATTCAATGGTATTGGGTATCCAATTTTGTCAGCATTGTCCCGTAAAAGCTTTATTGGTGAAGCTTTGGGTGGGGTAGAGCCAACACAGCGTGCAGTCGGTTCTGTAGCGGCACATTTACTCAGTATTCAGCAAGGTGCCTGTATGGTGCGTGTGCATGATGTTAAAGCCATGTCTGATGCTATTAAAGTCTGGCAAGCAATGCAATTAGCAAATTAAGCGCTGTTTGTAGATTTGAGGCGAAGCTAGAATTAAAGCCCTGCTTATGCTATATAGGCACGCTTGAATCTCTGTATTTTTGAGTGCCTGTATGTTTGCAGATTTACTTCTCCCGATGTTTGATGATGAGTTTTATCCTGATATTTTAGTTGCCGAGTTAAAACAACTGATTCAACAGTTTGCAAAACACGTGTCTAAATCCAATTTATCTGAAACCGATATTTATCATTTTGCTGACCAGACCGTGCAAGCCATCAATAAAATGAAACCACAATTTGAAGATCTAGATTCAGATTTGGATGATACCGCAGCAGATTATATTGCTGAGGCGATGATGATGGTGCTGCAAGAGCAAGGCTATTTTGAGATTGAAATGGAAGAGTTGATTGCAACACGAGAGTGGTGATAGACACTCTCTTTCAGCTTTCACTTATAGATGATTTAACAAATCATTCAAAACATCATTCAAATGGCAACTTTGTTGTGTATGTAGTTCTGCAATTTCCCGAACATTTAGCGTGTATTGACCATTATGTTCACTTGGCTGTGCAATTAAATTCACCCAAAACTTTGTATTTTGTTGCAGCAAAGTTTTGAGTTGGTTTGCTTCTTCAGGATTTTGGAAATCTAATAAATATAAATCGTTGCCTAAGCTGCAACGACGTAGTTGTAACTCTTGGTTTTTATATTGCACTGTTCCCGCAAAAATATCATAAAATTCTGCATCAGTTTCAATTGGGCTTACGGACTCGGTTGCGGACTCAAGGCTGGAACTTTGTACATGGCTTGCAAAACTGAGCAAGCAGCATAAACAGGTCATCCACTTGAAAGAGAAGATAAAGCGTTGTAGAAACATTTCAAATCATCAATACATAAATGTTATTGTTTTCAATATTATATTTTTTAGGCATAAAAAAACCAGCGTAATGCTGGAGTTCTTTATTTGCACCATTTCAATGATTTAAATCCATTTAAAATGGTGCCCGAGGCCAGACTCGAACTGGCACGCTTTGAGGGCGGGGGATTTTAAATCCCCTGTGTCTACCGATTTCACCACTCGGGCATGTGCGCAATAATAGAGGACGAAATAAAACTTGGCAAGTAAATTTATTTACAATTGCGTTCTTTTCAATCAATTCAAATTATTAGCTTGAAAAAAGTTCGGTTTGAAGCATATTTCTGTTGTTTGTCATCAATATTTCATGAATTTGAGATCAAAGCGAAATCATAAATTTCTATGTTGAGCGCTCAAGAAAAATAAAAGGAATATTCATGAACATTCGCTTAACTCGCCGCGAGTTGATTCAAAAAAGTTTGGCTGGTTTTGGGGTATTGTCATTGCCAGTCGCATTAACTGCATGTGGAGATGATAATGAATCTACAGCAGGAAATGCATTAAAAGTGCAGTTTTTGCATGGTGTCGCCAGTGGTGATCCGCTGCATGATCGTGTGATTTTATGGACACGCTTAACACCTAATGACAATGCAGCGCGTCTTGAGGTGGTGTGGGAAATTGCGAGTGATGAGGCGTTTAAGCAATTGGTGAATACTGGCAAAGTACAAACCAATGCAGCGCAAGATTTTACAGTGAAAGTGGACGCAGATCGTTTGCAGGTAGGGACTAAATATTATTACCGTTTCCGCTTTGGCAATACAGTTTCAGTTGTAGGACAGACCAAAACCTTGCCACAACGCAGCGATCAGGTGAAATTTGCAGTTTGCTCTTGCTCGAACTACCCTGCAGGATATTTCCATGTCTATAAAGAAATGGCACAGGAAAGCAATCTGGATGTGATTATTCACTTGGGGGATTACATTTATGAATATGGACAAGGAGGATACGCAACTGATGATGCACAACAGTTAGGACGTACCTTTGCAGCAGACAATGATAAAGAAATTATCAAGTTAGATGACTATCGTAAACGCTATGCTTTATATCGCACCGATGCCGATTTGCAAGCCGCACATCAACGCCATCCATTTATTGTGATTTGGGATGACCATGAGCTCAGTAATGATACTTGGGAAGCGGGCGCAGATAATCATCAAGAAGATGAAGGCAGTTTTATAGAACGTAAGCTTGCGGCATTACAGGCTTATTTTGAATGGATGCCAATTCGTCCAGTCGCTGAAAATGATCATTTGAATATTTATCGCCAATTTGACTTTGGTGGTCTAGTCAATTTGATGATGCTAGATACCCGTATTTTAGCGCGTCATAAGCAATTAAATTATAACGACTATATGACTGCAACAGGTATTGATGCGGTTAAATTCCAGACAGATTTATTAAATCCACAACGTACATTGATGGGTGTGGCGCAACGTCAGTGGTTGCAAGGGCAGTTGATCCAGTCTACAGCCCCTTGGAATGTTTTGGGTCAACAAGTCTTGATGGCAAAAATGCTGATTCCACAAGAATTGTTATTGCTTTTAGGGCAAATTACCAATGGTGATCAGCGACCTGAAACCCTTGCACAAATGAAGCAAAAAATTACTGAGTTGCTCACGCTAAAAATGCGCTTAAAAGCGAATGATCCAACTTTGACAGCAATGGATAAAGCGCGTTTGAGGGCGGTTGCACCTTATAATCTCGATGCTTGGGATGGTTATGCTTACGATCGTGAAGTTGTGTATGGGACATTGCAACAGCTTGGGAAAAAAGCAGTGGTGTTAGCAGGTGATACTCATAATGCTTGGGCTGCAAGCTTGCATACCCATGAAACCAATCATGAGGTTGGGGTGGAGTTCGCGACCAGTTCGGTATCATCGCCAGGAATTGAGTATTACTTAAATGTGCCTGCAGACGAAATGGCAGCGTTGGAATATGCCTTTCAAGAACTGATTGATGAGCTGGATTATTGCAACCTCAATCAGCGCGGTTATTTAACAGTGACTTTTAATCATGATCAAGTGGTTGCCGATTGGAAGTTTGTGGATACGGTGAAGGCACGTGAATACAAAATAGATTCAACACGTAGTCATCAAATGACCTACGATGTACACTTAAAACCAATCATTGAAGTTGCTAAAACCGCCTAAAAATTGGTGTGATGCTTACAGAAAACCGAGCTTAAGTTGCTCGGTTTTTTTTAATGTAAGGCGTGAAATTTTTATTCGAGTTTCTCTTGAATATAACTGTCTAAATCTATGTGTTTAATGCTTTTACATAAGGCTTGCTCAGCCTGCATAATCTGTTGATGTAACTCAAGTGCGTGCTGATATTGCTGAGTGAGTTGTGTAAAGCGGGGGCTATTTTTATTAGTGAAATATAAGCGGAATTGAATTTTAGCAGCCTGACGATACGACCAGTAAGCAGCACGACGAATCTGGGTTAAACAATATTTTTGTTCCAGACTGGCGTGGTCACGAAACATATTTTCTTTATACAAGCGAACAAAGCTAAAACTTATGCAAAAAAAGAAAAGGACTCCTTGCAGAATCGTACTTTGAAAATAGGCAAAATTTAGCGCTTGTAAAATAATCAGGACTGCAATTTTGAGTGGGGCGTGTTGCTGAAACTGATACCACGATGCAGAGCTGTGTTTGATCTGATACAACACATAAGGTAATAGCAGCATAAAGCCGAGCATAATCGCTAAAATAGACAAGGCATTGGCTTGAAAAGCATCATACTGTGCTGTGGTGTTTTGAATCCCCAAAGCTAAACTGATAGAAATAGGAATAAAAATCATACAGGCCAAGAGCCATGGAATAAACTCTTTCCATTCATCCAGCATGCCTTTGCTCTGAATAAAACCGTAAAACAAAATATTTCGTTTAAAGGCAGCAGGGTATTGTTGCTGTAATTGCTGCACATAAAGCAGTGCTTGTTGGGGCTTCATAGGCAGGTCATACAGAGAAATGAATATGGATAGGAGAGGGCTAAATCGCAGGCATAAAAAAACCAGCTAAATGCTGGGTTCTTTACTTGCACCATTTTAATGTGTTTAAAATGGTGCCCGAGGCCAGACTCGAACTGGCACGCTTTGTGGGCGGGGGATTTTAAATCCCCTGTGTCTACCGATTTCACCACTCGGGCATAGTTTTACAAGATTGGAGGCGGAGGTCGGAATCGAACCGGCGTCCACGGAGTTGCAGTCCGCTGCATGACCACTCTGCCACCCCGCCACGTCTTGTTGATGCGTATATTAGCAAGCTCTGAAAAAAAAACAATACTATTAAATGAGCAGATGCACATTAATTCGGCATATAGAATAAAATAGTCTAAATAATCATGTATTATTTGCAAAATTGATTCATATCAACATTTGGAGATGTGCCGTGGCATTAATTTTAGACGGTCGTGCATTGGCAAAACAAATTGAAGCTGATCTGTTAACACGTGTAGAAGCGTTAAAAGCAAAATCAGGTCGTACCCCAATTCTAGCGACTATTTTGGTCGGTGATGACGGTGCATCTGCAACTTATGTGCGCATGAAAGGCAATGCTTGCCGCCGTGTGGGCATGGATTCTTTAAAGGTGGAATTACCTACAGAAACCACCACAGAACAACTTTTGGCAGAAATTGAAAAATTGAATGCGAATCCGGATGTGCACGGTATTTTGTTGCAACATCCAGTTCCTGCGCAAATTGATGAGCGTGCTTGCTTTGATGCAATTTCGCTTGAAAAAGATGTAGACGGTGTGACTTGCCTTGGTTATGGGCGCATGGCGATGGGTGAGGCTGCTTATGGTTCTGCAACGCCAGCAGGCATTATGACCATTTTAAAAGAAAACAACATTGAAATTGCAGGCAAACATGCTGTTGTTGTGGGGCGTTCTGCAATTTTAGGTAAACCAATGGCTGCGATGCTTCTTGAAGCAAATGCAACAGTAACCATTTGCCATTCACGTACCCAAGATCTTGCAAGTTTTGTGAAACAAGCAGACATTATTGTAGGAGCGGTAGGTAAAGCAGAATTAATTCAAAAAGATTGGATTAAACAAGGTGCTGTAGTTATTGACGCAGGCTTCCATCCACGTGATGGCGGTGGTGTTGGTGATATTCAATTGCAAGGCATTGAAGAGATTGCTTCTGCATATACGCCTGTACCAGGTGGGGTTGGTCCCATGACGATTACAACGTTGATTCGTCAAACGGTTGAAGCGGCTGAGAAAGCGTTAGGTTAAGCTTATTCTCCCTCTCCTGAGCAAAATTTAAAGCACTGCTTTTAAAATGAAGCGCAAAAGAGGGAGAATTCATTGCGAAATTAATGGATGCTCCTTCTCGCTTTAAGAGAAGCTTGGTATGAGGGAGTAAAATCCTCCCACTATCTCTCTTCTTTAAAAAAGCAGAGGGTACTTTTTTAAATTAAAACGAATAAAAATCCAATGAGCTGTACCTTTCAATTTCCTCAAGCCCCTGAACATCTCCTAGATGCTTTGCATGATGTGATTCCAAATTGTGAATTACTGGCACAGCAATTGCCTGAAACGCCTATTTCCCTGTGGCTTATTCCGCCTATATTTCCGACCGACAAGCTAGATGATGAAGTCATTCGTCGTATTTGGAATGATACGCCGTACTGGATTTTCTGTTGGGCTTCTGGACTCGCTATGGCGCAATGGTTGCTGGCAGAGCCGCAGCATGTCAAAGATAAGGTGGTTTTGGACTTTGGCTCAGGTTCTGGTGTGGTGGCTATTGCGGCTAAAATGGCAGGTGCAAAACGAGTGATTTGCTGTGATATTGACCCAGTGAGTCTGGCGGCTTGTCGTGCCAACGCAGAATTAAATGATGTCGCGCTTGAGTATTTAGATGACCTGTATCAATCCGAGCAAGTGGATGTATTGTTTGCAGCAGATGTGTTGTATGACCAATGCAATCGTTTCTTTTTAGATGAATTTTTAAAGTTTGCACCCGAAGTGTGGGTGGCAGACAGTCGTGTGAAAAATTTTAGCCATCCACAATATATAAAAATAGATGAACGCAGTGCGACCACATGGCCTGATTTAGATGAAGCCAAAGAGTTTCGTAATGTGAGTTTTTATAAGACGCGATAAATCATCACGTCTTATATTTTAGATATTGTCGTTATATAAAATTAAGAACAGCTATAACGCACAATACGCAATGTGCTCGGGCGTGCATCTAGGGCCTGACGTGTAGCATAGTTTTCACTGCTATGTAGTTCAGGTGTGTTCGATAAGCCAATAGAGGTGCGGCTTTGTCCAAGTTGGCGACCATAAGGGTCTTGCTGGTTCGCTGCAGGATTCACCACTTCATTAATATTTAAAATACGCAATTGATAAGTTTTATGCGTACCAAGTTCTTTTTGGCAAGCACGCTGTAATTTACTTTCGTCGCGCTGTTGGTTTTGACGTCCTGCAAGCGTATAAGCCAATACTGCGGTGTGATCGGTTTTACTTTCAACTTTATAGCCGACAAAACTATTCTCATTTTGCTCTGGCAAAGTTTGACAAGCGGATAAACCTAACCCAAGTCCCGTCATAGCCAAAATAATCATTGTATTCTTCATGGATTTATTCATGATCATGTCCCTGGTTTTGATGTCATTTGATTGTTGTTTTAAGTATGCCATAGCTCAGAGGACAAAGCAGGGCTTTGTTGGTGGTGTGGCAGGCTGTCTATATTTGGGGCTGATGAGCGTGTGCTCGTGAGGTCGTTTTTTTACCATGAATCTTCACATTATTCAGTATTGACGCTTCGTGTGAGAGTGTGATTAAAGCTCGGATTTCGAGTTTTTAGTCACTAAAATATCAGGGCAATAAAAAGGTCACCGAAGTGACCTTTTCTTAGCAATCTGCGTTGAATTATGCAGATTTAACCGCTTCAAGTAAGGCAGCTTGACGTGCTTTCAATGCAGCAGGTAAGCGCTCACCAAGCTTGTTAAATAACTCAGTGTGGCTTTCTAACTCTTTGATCCATTGTTCTTTATCTTGCGCTGTTACAGTTTCAAATTGCTCTTTAGAGAAATCTAAACCAGACCAGTTCAATTGCTCATACGTTGGAACGAAACCAATTGGAGTTTCAACAGCTTCTGCACGACCTTCGCAACGATCGATGATCCACTCAAGTACGCGCATGTTCTGACCAAAACCAGGCCATACGAAGTTGCCTTCTGCGTCACGACGGAACCAGTTTACGTTGTAGATGCCTGGTAATTTGTTACCTGCAGCTTTTGCTTTTTCACCAACTTTCTCACCCATTTCTAACCAGTGAGAGAAGTAGTCTGCCATGTTGTAGCCCGCAAATGGCAGCATTGCAAATGGGTCACGACGAACGACACCTTGTTGACCAACCGCAGCAGCAGTGGTTTCAGAACCCATAGTTGCTGCTTTATATACGCCATCGACCCAGTCAAATGCTTCTGAAATTAGAGGCACAGTATCTGCACGACGACCACCGAAGATGAACGCTGAAATTGGAACACCTGCTGGATTTTCCCAGTCAGCATCGATAGAAGGGCATTGACCTGCTGCAACAGTGAAGCGCGCATTTGGATGAGCTGCTTTTTCTGCGCCAGTGTGTGGTTGGCCTTTCCAGTTGGTTAAGTTTGCAGGCGCTTCTTTAGATAGACCTTCCCACCATACTTCGCCGTTGTCAGTCACAGCAACGTTTGTATAAATCACGTCTTTGTGCATGGTTGCCATACAGTTCGGGTTGGTCTTGGTGTTGGTACCAGGTGCTACACCGAAGAAACCAGCTTCAGGGTTGATTGCATATAAGCGACCGTCTTCACCTGGTTTGATCCAAGCAATATCGTCACCTACAGTTTCAATTTTCCAGCCTTCATAACCTGCAGGTGGAATTAACATTGCAAAGTTGGTTTTACCACATGCAGACGGGAATGCTGCTGCGATGTAGTGTTTTTCGCCTTGTGGGTTGGTCACGCCTAAAATAAGCATGTGTTCTGCTAACCAGCCTTGTTCACGGCCCATTGCAGAAGCAATACGAAGCGCTAAGCATTTTTTACCCAATAATGCGTTACCGCCGTAACCAGAACCATACGACCAAATTTCACGAGTTTCTGGATAGTGTACGATGTATTTTTCTTTGTTACATGGCCAGGCTACGTCTTTCTCGCCTTCAGCCAATGGTGCGCCCACAGTGTGTACGCAAGGAATAAATTCGCCATCTGTGCCCAATACGTCATAAACAGCTTTACCCATACGAGCCATTTTAGACATGCTGACAGCAACATAAGGAGAGTCAGTTAATTCAATACCGATGTGCGCAATATGGCTACCTAATGGGCCCATGGAGAAGGGAACCACATACATGGTACGGCCAGCCATTGAGCCGTCGAATAAACCGTTTAATTTAGCGCGCATTTCAGCTGGCGCTTCCCAGTTGTTTGTCGCACCAGCATCTTCTTTCTTTTCAGAGCAGATGTAAGTGCGGTCTTCAACACGAGCAACGTCAGAAGGATCAGAATTTGCAAGGTACGAACCAGGGTGTTTTTCTTGGTTTAATGCTTGCATGGTGCCGTTAGCGATCATCAAGTCGATTAGACGTTGATATTCTTCTGCGCTACCGTCACACCATTCAATTTTTGCTGGTTTTGTTAACTTTGCAATTTCTTCAACCCATGCAATAAGCTTTGGGTGACGAACGAATTCTGGTGCGTTCACTTGGGTCATGGTGAGGCCTATCTTAAATGTGTACAAGTTGTGTACAAAGTACAATCTGAACAATGGGGGTACATGGTTCAGATGAAATATGAAAAAAAGTGGCTGTATTAAAGCACAAAAACTTAAAAAAAATAAGACATAGGCTTGAATTAGCTCAATGTGAAATCATCCGTATAAATTATGAATAACATATATGAAACATAGGCTTACATTTTTTTATGCATTACATATTATTATTTAAAAAAATTATGGGCGTTATTTAGCTAAGTTATTTTAAATTAAAACAGTGGTTTATGTGTGTATTTCAGTATGGAGTGATTATTGATTTAATGAATGGTCATCATTCGCTTTTTACATAAAGCTGCTTTTCATCCTGCATAAATTAGTGGAATTTAGAGCAAATGCCTTAAAATGGTTGAAGAAAATGTCGACAACTTTGCAGCCATTATCTCTTATTTATAATCAACAATCTGGATTTCATTCCACACACCACGAAGGTGTCTATGAAGAATTGTTGCATGTTTTGTCACAGCATGGTTTCGAAATTCAATTGTTTGAAATGGGTGAAATCGGCAACTTTGATCAGCTCATGCAACAGGTATTAGCACGGCATCAAGCAGCGCACTTAAGCGGTGTTGTGGTTGCGGCAGGTGGTGATGGTACTTTAAACGCGGTGGCGACTAAACTGATTGGCACTCACATTCCGATGGGAATTTTACCTTTAGGGACGTTTAATTTCGTGGCGCGTGTATTGAATATCCCGCTAGATTTAATTGAAGCTGCAAAGGTTATTGCCACAGGCACGACGCGCGCTGTTCATGTGGCACAAATCAATCAACATATTTATTTAAACAATGCAAGTTTGGGTTTGTATCCTTTATTTATTAAAAAGCGTGAGCGTTATAACCAATATTTAGGGCGTTTGCCTTTACATGCCTACACCTCGACTTTAGATGTACTACTGCGCGACCGTAAAGAACTAAAACTAGAACTAGAGATCGATACGAAGCGATATCCACTGAAAACCCCGCTCATTTTCTTTGGGAATAATCAATTACAACTGTCTGAAATGAATTTACGGATTGCCAAAGCGGCTGCAGCGGGCAAAGTTGCAGGTGTCGCAGTGGCAAAGTCTGATAAATTGACTTTATTTAAAATTCTGTGGCAATTCATTCAGGGGAAGGCTGAGCAAGCCGATGATATATACAGTTTTGCAGCAGAGCAGGTGGTCATTCATAGTGAATCTCCACAACTGACCGTGGCGCTAGATGGAGAAATTGTTGAAATGCGCCCGCCACTACGAATTTCTGTATTGAAAAATGCATTAAACATTAAGGTGCCGCATGCTGCTGCATCTGTCTGATTTGCACTTTGGCACTGAAAATGTAGCTTGTATGCAGGCAGTTCAACAGCTGTGTGAAAGTATGCGTCCTGAAGCCGTAGTAGTGAGTGGCGATTTAACCCAACGTGCACGCTATACACAGTTTTATGCCTGTAAGCATTTTTTAGACAGTTTGAATTTACCGTATTTGGTTGTGCCAGGTAATCACGATATACCGCTCTATCATCTTTGGAATCGTTTTTTTAGCCCATTTACACGGTATCAACTATTTTTTGGGTGTATGGAAACAATTATGGAAACCGACCACTTTTATGTGATTGGAATAAACAGTATTAGGCGACGTTTTCACACCCGTGGACATATTTCTTTGAATCAAATTCAGGCGGTAGATGCTTTGCTACAAACCGCGCCAAGTAATAAGTTTAAAATTTTGGTGGCGCATCAACCATTTTATACACCACCAAATGATCGCCACGGCATTAAAGATTGTCCCGTGTTAGGGCGAATTGCCTTAGAGCAGTGGAGCAAAAATGGTTTATATGCCTTGCTGCATGGGCATTTGCATCAACCAGCTGTGTATGATTTAAATCAAATTTATGCATTAGGGGCAACGCATCCTGTGCTGGATATTCATGCGGGTACTGCAATTTCGTATCGTTTGCATCAGGGTGTGCCGAATAGCTTGAATGTATTGTGTCACAATGGTGATGTGCAGCATTACATTTTTGATGCCGCACAAAAGCAATTTGTATTGTGGCAAGAAAGTGCAGAATAAAACACCGATCTAGCTAGCTTGTTTAAAAAAACAACAAAAACTGAAATATTTTTATCTTTCCCCCTTGAAGCGTTTATTTCCATCCCCACAACAGTGTCATCTAAAATTTATTTTGATGATGACCAAAGGAATAATTAAGTCGTCATCAGGAATCTATACATTGACCTAGTCTAATGGAGTTATTTATGAGCAACATTCGTCCATTACATGACCGCGTAGTTATTCGTCGTGTTGAAGAAGAAACAAAAACAGCTGGCGGTATCTTGCTTCCAGGTTCTGCTGCAGAAAAACCAGCCCAAGGTGAAGTGATTGCAGTAGGGAATGGTCAAATTACAGACAATGGCGTACGCGCTTTAGACGTAAAAGTGGGCGACAAAGTCTTGTTTGGTACTTATGCAGGCACCACCGTTAAAGTAGACGGTGAAGAACTTCTAATTATGAAAGAGTCTGATATTTTAGCGGTACTTGAAGGCTAAGTTCAGAACTCATATTCAAAGCAAATTTGAACATTATTTAAAAATATTTGGAGTTAAACATGTCAGCTAAAGATGTAAAATTTGGTGATTCAGCTCGTACAAAAATGATCGCAGGTGTAAACGTACTTGCAGACGCAGTTAAAGTAACTTTAGGCCCTAAAGGTCGTAACGTAGTGATTGACCGTTCTTTCGGTGCGCCGCACATCACTAAAGATGGTGTATCTGTTGCGAAAGAAATCACGTTAAAAGACAAGTTCGAGAACATGGGTGCTCAGCTTGTACGTGAAGTGTCTAGCAAAACCAATGATATCGCAGGTGACGGTACCACCACTGCAACAGTACTTGCACAAGCGATTTTAAATGAAGGCATCAAATCTGTAACTGCGGGCATGAACCCAATGGATTTGAAACGCGGGATTGACCTTGCTGTTAAGGCGGTCGTTGCAGACATTAAAGCAACGGCTAAACCAGCATCTGATACTAAAGCGATTGAGCAAGTGGGTTCGATCTCTGCAAACTCTGATGAAACAGTAGGTAAACTCATCGCACAAGCAATGGAACGCGTTGGTAAAGAAGGCGTAATCACTGTTGAAGAAGGTTCAGGCTTTGAAGACGCGCTTGACGTTGTAGAAGGTATGCAGTTTGACCGCGGTTATATCTCGCCATACTTCGCGAACAAACAAGATACTTTGACTGCAGAACTTGAAAATCCGTTCATTCTTCTTGTTGATAAAAAAATCAGCAACATTCGTGAACTGATTACTGTACTAGAAGCGGTTGCAAAAACAGGTAAGCCTCTTCTGATCATCGCTGAAGATGTTGAAGGCGAAGCGTTGGCAACGCTTGTTGTGAATAACATGCGCGGCATTATTAAAGTATGTGCGGTGAAAGCGCCTGGTTTTGGTGATCGTCGTAAAGCAATGCTTCAAGATATTGCAATCTTGACAGGCGGTACGGTTATTTCTGAAGAAATTGGTATGTCTTTGGAGCAAACATCACTAGAGCATTTGGGTAGCGCGCACAAAGTTACAGTCTCTAAAGAAAACACCGTGATTGTGGATGGTGCTGGTGATGCAAATCAGATTTCTGAGCGTGTTCAGCAAATCCGTGCGCAAATCGAAGAATCTACTTCTGAATATGACAAAGAAAAACTTCAAGAGCGTGTTGCTAAATTAGCAGGCGGTGTAGCAGTCATCAAAATTGGTGCTGCAACTGAAGTTGAAATGAAAGAGAAGAAAGACCGTGTGGATGATGCGCTTCACGCAACTCGTGCTGCGGTTGAAGAAGGTGTTGTTGCGGGTGGTGGTGTTGCACTGGTACGTGCTGCATCTGCACTTGATGGTCTGACTGGTGCTAACGATGACCAAAACGTAGGTATCAACATTCTTCGTCGTGCAATCGAAGCTCCGCTTCGTCAAATCGTAGCCAATGCTGGTGATGAGCCATCTGTAGTAATCAATGCTGTGAAGAACGGTGAAGGTAACTATGGTTATAATGCTGCGACTGGTGAATATGGCGACATGCTGGAAATGGGTATTCTTGACCCTGCAAAAGTAACTCGTTCTGCACTTGAGCATGCAGCGTCTGTTGCTGGCTTGATGTTAACAACAGAATGTATGATTACTGAAATTCCAGAAGAAAAACCAGCTATGCCTGATATGGGCGGCATGGGTGGCATGGGCGGTATGATGTAAACCTCAGCGTACCCAAACTTCAAAAACCTCGTATCGTAAGATACGGGGTTTTTTTATGGCGCAGTTTTTGTAATGTAGAGATTGCACACATGAAAAGACAAAATCACCTAGCTATTTTTTATTTACACATTAAATGTGTGATATGTATCTAAACTACTTTTTTTTGTGAATAAAACTCATTATTCTTGTTTATAACAATAATAAAAACAAATGATTAAATAAATGTAATGCAGGCTGGAGTAGGCATAAAGGGGATAAAAATGGATAACCGAGAACACGAAATTATAGGCAGTATTTATGATGCCGCTGTAGATGTGAATTTATGGCCGCAAGTGATTGAAAAAATTGTTCAATATACAGACAGTAAAACCGCCATTTTTACTGCCTTAGATCAATTTAGTCCAAGTTATGAATTTTTATTTAGTCACAATATTCCAGATGAAGCTTTGCATGCCTATCGTGATGAGCGAATTCGCGTGATTGACATGCAGTTACACCGAGTATTGTGGGAAAATTTAGGTGTGGGGCAAGTAGCGAGCTCGGATTTATCGCATTATGGGGAAAACCCTGAAAGTGATGAATATATCTTTTATGAACGGTGTTTGAATCCGACGGGAATTAGTTATATCTCGGCTGTTTTGCTCGATCAGGGTTCACATCGTTGGGCGGTTTTGGGACTACACCGTGCGCCAGATGTAGCGCCGTATCAACAAAAAGAGTTGGATTTTTTAAAGCATTTGGGTGTGCATTTGCGCCGTGCTTTACAAATCCATCGTCAGTTTAGTTTGGTTAAACAAGAAAATTTAAGTTTGTATAGCGTGCTCGATCATTTAAAAACAGGTGTGATTTTGCTTGATCATAAGCTGAGTTTGACTTATTCAAACCCTTTAGCTCAAAGCATGCTGGAACACGATTCATGTTTAGATTTGGACTTGTATAATCGTTTAAAAACCCATGCTTATGATCAAAGTCGTTTAGATCAATTATTACATTCAGCCTTGTTGGGACAGTCGGCATTAAGCGCAGATGTAGGTGGAGTATTGTCTTTGTCAGATGCGAAAGGACAACAATTAATGCTGACTATCGTACCTTGTTCTAAATTAAAAAATATGCAGCATCAAAATGCAGGACAACATCAAATTGCGGTATTTCTGACCGATAAGCATCAGCACTATGCCTTGTCAAAAGCCTATTTGCAGCAAGCTTATCAATTGTCTAAACGTGAGTTTGAGCTGTGTGAGTTGTTGTTGAATGGTCGTAAGTTAGAAGAAATTGCGGAACATTGTGGAGTTACGCTCAGTTCGGTGCGCACTTATTTTAAAAATATTTATGAAAAAACCCAATGCAACTCGCAAATTGAACTCATGCATTTATTAATGGGCTGTACCATTCATTTTGAGCATATTGGTTAAAGCTGCCTAAATTTTGCTTAGGCAGCTTTAAAATATGTTTAGTTACTACGTTGTAGGGTAATAGTGTCTTCGCCTTGTGGATGCAAGGTTAGACTTGTTCCGGAGATGCTATAAGTTGCATTAACTTTAGCGCTATCCGAAGTGTCATGTAATCCACCGCAACCGTTGGTGTCATATAACACTTCTGTTACGGCAAGTGCATTGGATGTTATTGAATATTTACCATATTCAATTCCTGGGTTATCGCAATCACCTTCGGTGTCTAACAAGAAATAGAATCCTGTGTCAAAGAAAGCAAACAAGTGAGTTTGATTAAATTGCCAAGTGCCGACTAGACTTGATGATTGTTTTACTTTAGTTAAAATATAGATGCTATTACTTCCTACATCAGTCAGCACTAGCTCTGTACCGTTATAACTTAAGCGGTGATGACCATCATTGTCAGGATGTGAAAGCCCGTAGTCACCATTTGTATCGAGTGAGATCTCTGGACTCAGCGCTGAAGTTAAAGCATTCCAATTTAGTCGTCCTATTTCAATACCAGGTTGCCCCGTTACATCAGCTTCATCTGCTTCACCTAGCGCGTAACGTCCGTCTGGTAAAATATGTAATACAACAGCAGTTGTATTGGTGCGTCCAATTTCCCAAGTTCCAGCAATATCTTTATAGAATTGGCTTGCGCTACTTGTGGTAGTACCTTCTATATTGGGTCTTGTGAGTATAAATGTACCTTCATTTGGTTCGTGGAGTGTAAGTGATGTCGTATTAACCGTGACTGGTAGACCTGAGCTTGAGCTTGCACTATTGTCAGATAAGCCT
Source organism: Acinetobacter towneri (assembly GCF_001758345.1). GTDB lineage: Bacteria > Pseudomonadota > Gammaproteobacteria > Pseudomonadales > Moraxellaceae > Acinetobacter > Acinetobacter towneri_A. The sequence continues at coordinate 63,175 of NZ_MKQS01000007.1, read as the reverse complement.
GCACAGCCATTTGTATCGATCAGGATATTATCTACGAATAACTTTCCATCTTGAACACGATATTTACCATATTCGATACCTGGTCCACCACAAGGCGTTTCTCCAACTTCCACTTGATCGTCCCCAACAGCATCAACCATGATATAGGTATTATTATCCGGATTGAAAACAAATAGTTGCTTGCCTGAACTTGAGTTCCAAGCACCTGCAATGCTCGAATTGTTTTGAGGGACTTTAGTAAATGTTGCACTTTCATTAGGGTTTTGAGCTTCAGAAATTTTTAACTGTGTACCATCAAATGATATTTTCATATCACGTGTTTTTCCAGAATCAGTTAAGCCCCAATCTTCATTTGTATCAATTGAAGATTGCGCCCATAAATCTCCAGCAACAGCATTCACCGATAACTCACCGTACTCCATACCATTCGCACTATCAGATGGTGAGCTAACAATAGGTTCGCCAATCAGGTATTTCCCGTCTGAGGTTACTTGAAGTACGATTTCTGATTCAGCATTTTTTGCGTACCAAACCCCAACGATATCTTTGAGGAGTGTTTTGTTAAAGTTAGCTTGTGCTTCTGTTGCGCTAACTACGACTTTATCTTTAAAAATTTCTATTTTTTGTAGAACAGGTTGAAAGCTTGTAATAAATTCTGTTGTTGGTTTAGAGAAGTCAATTGAGTCTGCATCGAGTTCACTCACTGAGTCAGGGATTTGAATACCATCGTCATGATCACCCTCAGAATCTAAAGATTGTAAAAAAATAAGTAAATTTGTTCTTGTTGTTACATCATCGGCTAACTCCACAGGGGTAATACGATCAGCACCAGTTACTGTGCCAATTTCAATATTTCCGATATGGAAAGTGATTTCATCACCTTCTTGATATTCAAACTCCCCTTGAGCATTTGTACGTTTAGAAACGCCATTAATTGTATACGTTGCGCCACTCACAGGTCCATCGGTTAGTACACCAATTTGTGTTGTTGAACTCGGCGGTGGATTCGGATTGCTATCAGAATCATTGTCTGAACCGCCACATGCACTCAGTAAGCCTGCTAAAGTTAAGCATAATAAAGTTTTTTTCATCACGAATTCCTTGTTATTCAAATTATCATGTCTGCAGTATAGAAATTAGATGAGTTTAGGTGCTATCCCAAAATTGGGAGGGTGTACACAAAAATCTGTGAGAAAAAATGAAGACCAATCAACATTTTTGTGACAAAACTAGATTTTTTGATGTGCAGTCATCGAAGTTCTATTTAGCTGTGTTAATTTGAAACACGGTTTCAAGTTTTTTTGATGATCTTCATCCAATTGATTCATTTCATATAAATCTCATTATTGTTATCTATAAGTGATCCAGTTTTATGCTGTCTAAATTTTTTATTGAACGTCCAATTTTTGCAGGTGTGCTCGCTATTATGGTGATGGCACTCGGGATTTTTTCAGTATTAAATTTACCAGTAGAACGCTATCCAGACATTGCACCACCTCGTATCACTGTCAGCGCAACCTATACAGGTGCTTCGGCTGAAACCGTAGAAGAAAGTGTGACTCAAATTTTAGAACAACAAATCAAAGGCTTGGATCATCTGCTGTATTTCAGTTCTAGCAGTGATTCTTCAGGACGAAGTCGCATCAGCATTAGCTTTGAAAATGGTACCAACCCCGATACCGCACAAGTCCAGGTACAAAATGCGATTAATGGCGCAATTAACCGCTTACCTGAAGACGTGCAACGTCAGGGGGTAAATGTCTTTAAATCATTGGGTGATACCCACATGGTCATTKGGCTGTACGATGCCACAGGCAAAAGCAGCAATATTGCCTTGTCTGACTATATGATGGGTCATTTAGAGCAAGAGCTGGCACGCATTGAAGGTGTGGGTGAGGTCGATGTTTTTGGTGCACAATATGCGATGCGGATTTGGCTGAATCCATTAAAGTTAAAACAATATGCACTCATGCCAAGTGATGTACGTGCCGCAGTATTGGCACAAAATACCCAAGTCGCGGCAGGGGCAATTGGTGAATTACCCACAGCACAAGAACAATATCTCAATGCCAAAGTCACCTCAGGTTCACGCTTAAAAACGGTAGAAGAATTTGAAAATATTATTTTAAAAGCAGATCAGGCAGGTGGCTTTGTTTATTTAAAAGATGTGGCACGTATAGAACTCGGTGCAGAAAATTATCAAAGCTTTAATACCATTAATGGTTTTCCATCGGCAGGGATGGGGATTTCTTTATCGTCTGGTGCCAATGCGTTACAAACTTCAGCCTTAATTCAAAAACAAATTGAGCATTTAAAACAACAATTGCCCGAAGGTTACCAAATTGTCTATCCACGAGATAACACGCCTTTCGTGCAGGAATCAATTAATGAAGTGGTGAAAACTTTAATTGAAGCGGTGATTTTAGTTGTCATCGTGATGTTCTTGTTTTTACAAAACTGGCGCGCGACGCTCATTCCTACCGTAACCGTGCCTGTAGTGATTTTAGGCACCATGGCCGTGTTACAACTGTTTGACATGAGTATTAACACGCTGACATTATTCGCTTTGGTCTTAGCCATTGGTTTATTGGTGGATGATGCGATTGTCGTGGTGGAAAACGTCGAGCGTTTAATGCACGAACAGCAGCTCTCGGCTAAACAGGCATCCATCGCATCAATGCAGGAAATTAGCGGTGCTTTGGTCGGCATTACCTTAGTTTTGACCGCAGTATTTATTCCTATGGCATTTTTTGGTGGTTCGACTGGAGTAATTTATCGCCAGTTTTCTATCACCTTAGTCACTGCGATGGCACTGTCTTTAGGCGTGGCCTTAATTTTAACGCCTGCCTTGTGTGCCTTGATTTTAAAACCCAATCCACAACCAGCCCAATGGGCCATCTGGTTTAATCAAAAACTGGAACGCTTAAAACAACACTATCTCAAATTATCAGGCTGGACGATTCAGCATAAAGCGATGTGTCTGGTTATTTTTGCAGGTTTACTGACGGTGTTTGCCTTGTTTTACCGTGCCTTACCTACCAGTTTTATCCCGAATGAAGATCAGGGCATGTTGTCGGTGCAATTTAAATTACAGGAAGGTGCGCCGTTGTCTAAAAGTCGTGAAGTGGGCGAAAGCATACGTGAATACTTTATGCAGCATKAAGCCCACAATGTTGATTTGGTGATGATTCGTTATGGACGTAATTTTTCGGGAACAGGGCAGAATTTAGGGCAGGGTTTTATTGCGCTAAAACATTGGGATGAGCGTCAAGGGCAACAGCATACCGCACAAGCTATTCGTGAACGTGCCATGCAGCATTTTCGACAGCATCCCAATGCACAAATTACCATTGGCATGCCCGCAGCAGTTCGTGGTTTGGGGCAAACCGATGGCTTAGAGTTCTGGATGCGCGATGTGAATGGTACAGGACGCGATTTTTTAATTCAGCAATTTCAAAATTTACAGCAGCAAGCCGCTCAATATCAAAGCTTTAAAAATTTAGATCAACGTGCCAATCCTGAAAAAGCGGAGTTAAACGTCACGATTGATCAGAAACAGGCGATGGCAGCAGGTTTAAATCAAACGGCGATTAACAGTACCTTAGCGGCAGCTTGGGGCGGTAGTTATATCAACGACTTTATTGACCGTGGTCGAATTAAACGTGTGATTATGCAGGGTGATGCCGAATTTCGTGGTAAACCTGAAGATTTGAATCAATGGTCGGTACGCAGTCAGCAAAATCAAATGGTACCTTTTAGCCAGTTTGCTCAACTCAGTTGGAGCGGTGGGCCAGAAGTCGTCAATCGTTTTATGGGGTATAGCGCCGTGCAAATGGAAGCCGATACTGCCGAAGGATATAGCTCAGGGCAGGCGATGCGTGATTTAKAACAGATGGTGGCACAGCAGCAGGGCATTGACTTGGCATGGAGTGGGTTGTCTTTTGAAGAAAATCAGTCCAGCAATCAGGCTTTGTTACTGTATTTGGTTTCCATCGGGTTTATTTTCTTATGCCTTGCTGCCTTGTATGAAAGTTGGAGTATTCCAACAGCCGTGATGAGTGCCATTCCTTTAGGGATTGGTGGAAATATTATTTTCAGCTATTTGGCAGGTTTCCCGAACGATATTTATTTCCAAATTGCCTTGCTTACCACCATTGGTTTGTCATGTAAAAATGCCATCTTAATTGTGGAATTTGCTTCGGCTGCGCAGCAACAAGGCAAACAGGTGATTCAAGCTGCTTTAGCAGGTGCAAGTTTGCGGCTCAGACCAATTTTAATGACCTCATTGGCATTTGGTGCTGGTATTTTACCGTTGGTATTTGCGTATGGTGCAGGTGCAGCAAGTCGTCAGGAAATTGGGGTGAGTGTTTTGGGCGGTGTCGTTTTTGGCACAATTTTAGTGCTTGTTTTTATTCCATTTATGTACGTGCTGATTCGTTCTGTATTTCAAGTCAATCGCTCTTCATCTATGAATTAAAGGTTTTTTATTAAACACTTAGCAGAATAATAGGCTATGATATAAAACGCTAAAAATCTTGCATTAATCAACCAGTTTTCGGATTTTTAAGCACTGGTTTGGGCTGAGAAACTTTGCCCATTCTTCATTTTACGTTTTGGAATGATGGAGTGGGTGAGAGCAATGACCAATCTGCACGCTGAACAGTTAGAACAAGCCTTGCAATTACATCAGCCAAGTACAGTGCGCAGCTTGATAGATGGTATCAACCCTGCCGATTTAGCCGACTTAATGCAGCACTTGAGTCTGAAAGCACAGCTGAATTTAATTGAACAAATTGACAGTGCTGCCTTGGTGATGGAGTTTTTACCACTGCATTCGCAACATCAAATTGCAGAGGCCATGGCACCGCAGCAATTGGTCAAACTGATTTCAGCCATGCATTCAGATGACMGCACAGATTTATTCAAGTTACTTTCGCCGCATTTACAGCACTTTGTCAGCTTACATATTACGGAAGAAAAACGCGTACAGATTCAATCTTTGGCGCTGTATCCTGAAGAATCTGCGGGTGCGATTATGAGTTCGGATTTCGTGGTGCTCTCACCAGAACTGAACATGCAGCAAGCCATAGATGAATTGCGCAGAATGACCGCAGATCGAGAAACTTTATACCTGATTTATATTGTCGATGAACTGATGAAACTATTGGGGGTTATTTCTTTAAGGGAAATTATTCAAAACCCGCCTGAACAAAAAATTAAAAATGTGATGTGCACCGATTTGGTCACAGGTTTGGTGACTGAAGATCAGGAAAGTATCGCGCAAAAACTCAGCCATTATGATTTTTTGGCCTTACCGATTGTAGATGATGCACAGCATTTACTGGGGATTGTCACCTATGATGATGCGATGGACGTGGTACAGGCAGAAACTACAGAAGACTTTTTAAAATCCAGTGCGGTAGCGTCTTCACCTGGCATGAGTATAAAAACTGCGCCAATTTTATTTTTATATCGCAAACGTGTGTTTTGGTTGGTGATTTTGGTATTTGGCAGTTTATTGTCTGGAATTGGCATTGCGCATTATGAAGACATTATTGCAGCACATATTGTACTGGTTTTTTTCTTGCCGCTTTTGGTCGGTAGTGGTGGTAATGCGGGTTCTCAGTCTGCGACCTTAATGGTACGGGCACTGGCTACAGGTGATGTGCAATTTAAAGATTGGCTGCATTTACTCGGACGTGAAAGTTTGGTGGCGCTATGTTTGGGTGGAACGATGGCTTTTGCGGTTTCAATTTTAGGCTATTACCGTGGCGATATGATGGTGTCTGTGGTATTGGCACTGAGTATGCTGGGCATTGTGCTGATGGGCTGTTTAATTGGCATGAGTTTGCCTTTTATTTTGCATCGCCTGAAACTAGACCCTGCCAGTGCCTCTGCGCCTTTGGTAACCTCGATTTGTGATGCAACGGGCGTGGTGGTGTACTTATTTATTGCTTCACAGTTGTTACTTTAAACACTGTCGGTGATGATGACTTATTCAAGACCTCATCTTAAACTTTTTGCATTGATCAAAATTCTGTTTATAAAATCATAACAGACCTGAGTAAAAAACTGCTTTATTCTCAAGTAGATTGCATTTACCCAACGATACGTTTTCTATGCCAGAACCTGCATCTTCAAAAAAACTTAGCCAGCAAGAGGTGATTCGCTTAGAGCGCGATTTAGCCAAGTTTGCCAATATGATGGATTCTGTGGTGCGTATTCCATTTACCAAGCAGGGCGTGGGAGCAGATGCCGCATTAGGCACTGTACCTGTCGCGGGGGATGTCGCAGGTTTTGCACTGACCTGTTATGCGATTTATAAAGCCAAACAAATTGGTGTACCACAAACCAAACTCACTCCCGTGATTAAACTTGCTGTGATGGATGCAGTAGTTGGTTTTGTGCCAATTGTCGGCACAGTATTTGATGTATTTATTCGTCCAAGCCGTAAAGCTTTAGATGTAGTGCATACGCATATCCGTGAAGAATATCAGATTCACAGTGAGCATCATGTGGTACATCCTTTTTTACATGAGCGATTGGAACGTAAACAGCAGCAGTCAGCATTTTGGCGTAATCCGATCGTAAGTTGGATTTGGTTACGTATCCCAGATTTATTGGGTATTGCCGTACTAATTTTATTGGCTGTTGCAGTTTGGGCTGGTTTGAGTTATCTGTGGCAGTTTTATCAGTCGTTTAAAATGAATTAAATATTTGATTTAAAGTAATATTGTGTTATATATCATATTAATTTTTATTGGCTTGATTTATTTTTTGTGGGGGTGTAATGTGAAAAAAGCGATTTTAATGGTTTTGGTTTTTGGTATGGCACATTTTGCTTACGCACAATCAAATACAGGAAATAGTATTATTGGTAATAATGAAAAAATTATTTCTTTGAAACATATAGAATATATTAAGGGTAAAGGCTATAACTATCATGATAATGATTGGAATATTGATGATAAATATCGTGTAGTTCGAAAAAATAATGAAATGATCGGGGCTTATAGTATAGATACCAGTACGCCTGTGGGTGAAGTTGGTGTGATGTATATGACAAAGTATCTGAAAGATATTCATTTAGCTCGATCAATCATTAAAAAAGGTAAAGTTGAATTTACTCACTATACAATTGAATGTAATAAAGAGTTTTCTGGAAATTCTTCAAAGCGTAATAAATACACCCAATATAATGAGTTTGAAAATGATGCGAGTTTGGTTGAAATAACCAAAGCTTATGCAATCTATCGAGATTTAGAACTAATATGTAAGCATACCTATATTGATAATACTAATGGGATTCGAGAAATTTGGAAGAATCAAAAATAAAGTTAATCAATTTCTAAAACAAAGCCTCCATTTGGAGGCTTTATCATTTATCTGATACTGATTATTGAACATTTAATTGCTGTAAAGCGGCAACACGTTGTTCAATGGTTGGGTGAGTTTGGAATAAAGCCGCTAAGCTAAAGCCTTGTTCCTTACCTTCCGCAATTGCAAATGCTTTCATTTCTTTTGGCATTTGATCTGGCATTTCTGATTCTGCTTGTAAACGAAGTAAAGCAGAGATCATTGCTTGTTTACCTGCTAAACGTGCACCTGCTTCATCGGCACGGTATTCACGTTGACGCGAGAACCACATTACAATCGCAGAGGCCAAAATACCAAAAACGATATCCAGTACAATGGTAATTGCAAAATAAGCCAAGCCTGGTGCTTCGCCATCTTCACGACCAAATACGTTACGGTCAATGAAGTCACCTGCAACACGGGCAAAGAACATGACGAATGCGTTGACCACACCTTGAATCAGTGCCAAGGTGACCATGTCGCCATTGGCAACGTGACCAATTTCGTGTGCCAAAACTGCACGTAATTCATCTTTGTTCATACGCTCAAGCAGCCCTGTAGATACAGCCACTAAAGCATCGTTTTTATTCCAACCTGTTGCAAAAGCATTCGATTGGTAAGAAGGGAAAATACCCACTTCTGGCATTTTGATACCAGCACGTTGCGACAATTGTGCAACTTCATTTAATAACCACGCTTCAGCTTGGTTACGAGGGGCATTCGGGTCAATTAATTCAGTCCCAGTTGTTTTTTTCGCCATCCATTTAGACATGAATAGAGAAATTAAAGAGCCAACCATACCAAAGACAAAACAGATGACCAACAGGTTGCCTAGGTTTAAGCCACCCGCGCCATGGTAACTACCGACACCGAAGAGTGACAAAATTATGCCAGCTACCACCAGTACCGCGAGGTTGGTTAGCAAGAACAAACCAATCCGCATCATTGAGTAAATCCTCTTATATTAAAAATGTAATCTGATTTATTAATAAACCATGCCGTAAATATGCGGTGTATGTATTAAAAATTCAAGAAAAAATAATAAAACTGTACTAAAAATATTTTGCGCTGATACTGCAATTGGCATTTCAAAAAGGCTTGCGTTGCCGCAAGCTCAAATGAAGCGCTTTAGCTTTTATTCTGAAATAAAAATACGTGCCGAAGCTGTGGCATTCCCTGTCGCGTATGAACCTGCAGGTGCATCGGTAAAGCGACCATCGGCAGCCATAATAATTTGACGTGGTGGGCGTTTGTTTGCTGCGACTTGATGATTACTGGCAGTGTAATTGTCTGACTGCGCAATCACTTGGGTATTTTGACTCTGAGTATTGCTATTGTTATTTGCCGTGATCGCATTGTTGTTAGCACTTGCACCAATGCCGCTGGCATAAAGATTTTGATAACGACTGGTCACTCTTTTTACATAATCTCGAGTTTCTCTGAAAGGTGGAACATCGCCATATTTATCAACATTACCTTCACCTGCATTATAACCCGCCAAAGCTAAAGAGGTGTTGCCGTTAAAGCGTTTGAGTAACCAAGCTAAATATTTTGCCCCTGCCATAATGTTTTCTTGCGGGTCATAAGCATTGCTGACATTAAAACGCCGTGCTGTCGCAGGCATGAGCTGCATTAAACCTTGCGCACCAACTGGCGAGCGGGCGTTGACATTAAAACCTGATTCAGTATGCATCACGGCTTTGATTAGACCTTCTGAAACACCGTGTTGCTGTGCTGCTTGCTGAATAATGTGGTCAAAGGCATTTTTATTGCGGCTATAACTTGGCAATACTGATGCTTCGGAATTGCCCCAGTTGCGATAACTGTGAATATTACTGTCTGGATAATAGGTGACTTTTACTTTAGTCAGTGAACGATCTGCACTTTTACGGTTGGTCAGCAAGGTACTCCCATTGCTGTCTTTATACATATAAATTTGACCTGCGTGCGTAGTGGTTGCCAAAGGCATGATGCTGGCAGTCCCCAAAATATACAGTAAAAAGGCATTAATTTTATTGTTCATGCTGTGAATACACTAAAAGCTGTCCCTAAACAGTTATAAGGAGTTTAACAAAAATCTCACAGATGAAAAGGCTTTGTACAAATTCATTTACAGTAGTGTTGAAAAAAATCAAGCTCAATTGCTGACAGAGTAATCAAAAAAAAATATTTATTTTTTTTTAATTGGTTCAGCTTGACATGATTAAATGCATGATTTTAAATAAAAATAAAATTGATCAAAAAACAACCAACTTAAAGAGAAGCCTTAGAATATCGAGAAGAGGGGTTGTCAAGTTGTTTTAAATCCACAAAGTTATCCACAACTTTTGTGGAAAACTGTGGAAAAGTCCAAAAGATAAACATCTTGGTGAAAAAGTGAACTTGCGGGTTCAAACTTGCTATAAAAAGATCTGCTCAGACAAAAATGAAACGCGCAGTCAGAAATTAAGTTTTTCGACCAAAAGGAAGATTGCGATGAAATTACATTCTTTTGATGCGGGATGGGTCTGAATCGGCTAAAATTGCGCGGTAATTTTTTTCATGGGTTAATCGCGTCTATGTTCTCACCAGTTGAGTCCGATCAAGGCTTTAATTTCAAACCAGAACTTCCAACTAGCTCTGCGTATTATCGTTTGTTGAAAAAGCTGCGTCGCCAAGTCGGGCATGCGATTCGTGACTTCAACATGATTGAAGATGGCGATAAAGTCATGGTGTGTATTTCTGGTGGTAAAGACAGTTATACCTTGTTGGACATTATGTTGCAGTTCAAGCGCATCGCACCCATCAATTTTGATGTGGTGGCTGTGAACTTAGATCAAAAACAACCGGGCTTCCCTGAAGATGTATTGCCGCGTTATTTAGAAGAAAATAACATCCCTTATTACATTTTAGAAAAAGATACCTATAGCATCACCAAGCGTTTAACGCCTGAAGGTAAAACTTACTGTGCAGTGTGTTCGCGTTTGCGTCGTGGTTCTTTGTATGGCTTTGCGCAGGAAATTGGGGCAACCAAAGTGGCGCTTGGGCATCACCGTGATGATATTTTGGCGACTTTTTTCTTAAACTTGTTCCATGGCGGTAGCTTGAAAGCTATGCCACCGAAGTTGCTGTCATCAGACAAGAAAAATATGCTGATTCGTCCATTGGCTTATGTGGAAGAAAAAGACATCATTAAATATGCAGAAATGCGTAAATTCCCAATTATTCCGTGTAATTTGTGTGGTTCACAGGAAAACTTACAGCGTGCGATTATTAACGACATGCTACGTGAGTGGGATAAAGCACATCCTAAGCGTTTACATAGTATTTTTGGTGCAATACAGAATGTATCGCCATCGCAGTTGGCAGACCGTGAGTTATTTGACTTTGAAGCGTTAGACAGCCAGCGCGTATTTGATTTTGCCAATCAGGCCGAACAAAACGCAGCAGAGCAGAACAAACGCATTAATATGGTCAATTTAGGCTACGCTGCAGACTAAGCGAAAACAGCCTGTCAATCTCTTTAAAATGTAATCAACACCAAGCAAGCGCTTGGTGTTTTTTATGAATTTGATTTATTTGAGAAAGTCGTTATATCGGCTAAAAATACAAAAACTGAACGTCCCGTACAAAATTTCTTAGCCTTTCGCGAAAGGTTCATGCTATAACAATCAGCAAGCAAAAAGCTTAATAATGATGGTGTCTGGATAGACAACACACATGCACAAATATATTGAGGAAAAATCATGCCTGCTTTTTTAACTGATGATTGGTTTGCAACTGTAGAAAATTTAACGGCTCAAGCTGGTGATTTAAACCTACCTCCAGCACTTGCAAATCTGGCAATTAACTTAGTGGTGACTGATGCTGCAGGCAACACAGAGTTGTCTTTAGAGGGCGGTAAAATCCAAAAAGGTTTGGCGGACAACGCAAAAACAACTTTAAATATGGATGCGGAAACCTTACGCAAAGTATTCTTAGAATTTGATATGGCTGCTGCAATGCAGGCTTTCATGACAGGTAAAATCAAAGTACAGGGTGATATGTCACAATTAATGGCATTGCAAACTGCAAAACCAAGCCAAGAACAAAAAGATTTGTTTAAGAAGATTCTTGAGCAATCTGCTTAATTAAAGTCATTTCTGCTGTAGTGGGTATTTATTGCCACTACAGCATTAAAAAAGCCTAGCTGAAAGTATCAACTAGGCTTTTTTATGCGCTGCAGCTTTAACAGCGCATTATTCGTGTTTGAATTGCAGCTGATAAACACTGCAATTCAATTACGCTAGGCAAGTTTTAGATATTCACCAACTGCGGTGTGGTCTTAATATGCTCAAGGTAAGCGCGAATACGAGTCACGTATTGCACTGCTTGACGATAACGACCATTGCTGGCTTTGTTAATGTCTAAATACGCATACAGGTTCACCCAATTGTTCGGGTTTTTGCCTTGTGAGCGAATACGCTTCTGAATTTGACTGACTGCACCAGGACCCATGTTATAAGCGACAAGGGCATACCAGTTACGATCAGGAAACGGAATATGTTCATAACGGCTGAGCATTTGGTCATAATACTTGGCACCACCCTGAATACTTTGAGCAGGGTCGGTACGGTTGCTAACACCCATTGCTTTGGCTGTGTTATTGGTCAGCATCATAATACCGCGCACACCTGTTGGCGAAACTGAGTTTGGCTTAAGGTAAGATTCCTGATAACCAATTGCCGCCAAAAGATGCCAATCTAAATCATACTGCGTGGCCGTCTTTTTAAAGTTGGCTTTATATAAAGGTAAGCGATTACGCAAATCACGCTGGATGATATCCCACGATTCTTGTTTGACCACATTACGATTATAAAATGAAGCCAATTGGCTAATGGCGCCATTTTGCTTGCCACGACACACAAAGTTGCTTGCGGTTTGACTCAGTGGATCATCTGCGTGTTTAAACACCCAGTTCAGCTCAGTATTTAAACCATTGCGCTTTAAAGTATTTAAATCGCCGCAACTGGCAGAAAATGCCGTGAGTTGCTGCTTTTCAATGCTTTGGATACTCGAGGTGGTCATGGCAAAATTAGCTTTACCAGAAGACACCCATTTTAAAGCGGTCGCATTGTCGCTTACCGTTTTAAATTCGAGTTTTACATTCATGCTTTCGGCATAGTTACGCACAAGGTCATAACCAAAGCCATGTAAATGTTGTCCATCTTTAAACACTGTGGTTGGATTTTCCACAGACACAACGGTCAATTTATTCTGATTGACGACGCTGTCAAATTGATGAACGGCTTTGCCTGCGTTAATACTGTGAAATGGGAGAAGAGCAGTACTGAAAGCGAGGACTTTGAATGGGAGGTGATTAAAAAATGAGTGAAGGCTAAGCCTAGACCCAGACGTTGAACTACTGTGCATGTTGGCTCCGCTACAAGTAATTTATGCCCTAAAAAGCAAAGGCAACATGCCTTGAACTTTTTCAAGTTTGATAAATTCAATAAGGGTTGGGCAGTCATGACGTCATTCAAAATGACTTGGGATTAAAGGGAAAGTGTGTAAAATTTCTACACGGGTTAAAAAGTGATCAAAAATAAAAGATGTGCGAATAATAAAGATGAAAATTTTGGATGTCAAATTTTGTACATAAATTTTTTTAAAAATACAACATAAGATATTAATTTCATTGGGGAATAAATTTTATAAATTTTTATTGTGTATAAAAATGCAATAAAATATACGATTTATGTTAACCAAATGTAAAAAAATGGCTGCAAAAACACCATGAAATCTAACTTAATTACACGTTCTGGACACGATAAACTCGTGGCTGAGTTAAAGCATTTGTGGCACGAAGAACGCCCTGAAATCACCAAAAAAGTAAACTGGGCGGCAAGCCTAGGCGATCGTTCAGAAAATGCCGATTACCAATATAATAAACAGCTTTTGCGTAAAATTGACCGTCGGGTGCGTTATTTGGGCAAGCGTTTGGAAGAATTGCGCATTGTTGATTTTGCACCTGAACAAGAGGGCAAAGTATATTTTGGCGCATGGGTCGAAATTGAAAATGAACAAGGCGAGCAAAAGACCTTGAGAATTGTGGGCGTGGATGAAATTTATGATCATCATCCACAACATATTTCGATTGATTCACCTATGGCTCGGGCTTTGTTGTCTAAACAGGTGGATGATGAGGTGGAAGTGCAGACACCGCTGGGTAAAAAGAGCTGGTTTATTAATTCGATACGCTATGAAAAGCCTGAAATTGCAGAAAATGACTGATTTTTGATTTTATTTTGAACATTTGGATAATAATTTTTAGAAACTATTTGCCAAGCTGAATTTTTCTTTATATGATAGCCGCCATTGGAAGCGTGGCAGAGCGGTTTAATGCACCGGTCTTGAAAACCGACGAGGGTGTGAGTCCTCCGTGAGTTCGAATCTCACCGCTTCCGCCAAATTTTAAGATAAGCCCTTGTATTTGCAAGGGCTTATTTTTTGTCTGTGTTTTTACCCCTCAACCTACCCCTCATCAAATTTTGGATTGGATTGATTTCTTTTGGTGGTATTTGGAAGATTAAGGAATATAGTTTAATAAGCTGTATTTAAATCTAACTAAATTCTTATTCAAACATTTTTTAATTATAAATATTTTCACTCCCCATCTATTTAGCTTGCTTGACGCTCTACAGCGTGCAGATTATCCTTAGTCTGCTGACCTACATCGTCAGCGGGTTTTGACAGACCCATTAACAAAGACAATATGTGAAATCTGATTTTGCATGTTGTGGACCCGTTCGTCCCCCTTCTTTGCGGTAGGGCGGAGGGGGGACGCGCTTGCGCGTGCTGGTTTCTTTGTTACCAGTCTGTCAACCCTCTTTCGTTCTGCCACCATCAATTGACAGTGATTTGGCAGGATTCTTTTAAAACAAAGGAGTACGCCATGCGCTTACATCAATACTGTCTTTTATATTTCTCTTTTTTTATGTGTGTGCCCAATCTACACCACAAGGGTAATGTGACCTGATGCTCTGTATTTCATGCATTGCTGTGTCGATCACTTTCTAAGAATAAAACTTTTTTAAGTACATATTACCGATATGAAGATGAATCTCTCATGCTGTTTTGAGGGGCGTAGATTTTTGTGCTTTATCGTCTATAACACTTCAAAAAAACATAGATATTCATTCCAACATTTATGACATGGGGAACACTGTGTCTGATTAAGACCAAGACCAGTGATGCCTATAAAAAAGAGAAAATGATGATGTTTAAAACCTTCCTAAAAACGACTCTGATTTCATCACTACTTGCAAGCGCATCATTGGCGCAGGCAGGCTGGTTTGCACAAGCCAGTGAATCCTACCTTGTTCAAGCACGTCATACAGGCGGTGGGGTTTATCAATGTCTTTATAAAACCAATCCTGGCAACCGTGGTTGGCGTAATTTCACGGTGAACTTTCAAGGTGGTTGTCCACGTTTTGTTCACTTTAATGCGCAGAATGGTCAAGTCACTGTGCCCAACTAAATGAGGGGGAACATTCAAATGACCCAAAAAACCATATTGGGCTTGGCGGCAATCTTAGCCCTGACCTTGATCAGCATCGCAGGCTTCTACTTCTTTAGCCCTAAACACCCAACTGAAAAAACGGTTCCAGCCAACACTTCTGAGACCAGCTCTGAACAGCCTTTAGAATCCGCCACTTCTGCCGCATCAACCGAGATTCCCGCAGCGGAAGTGGATGGGATTGATGTCAAAGAATTGACCACGGGAAGCAAAAGTCTGAGTCCATCAGATCATGAGCCTGAGCTGCTGAGTTTTGAGTTTGATCAAAACCTTAAGGCGGTGGATACCTTACTGTCGATGCTGCCTTATGATGAACTGCCTGAATTTGAGCAGGACAATATAGACAAGTATCAACGCTATATCTTTGCCAAAGCCGCAAAAGATACAGGCAAATCAGTGCAAGACTTTAGCTTGCAAGAACATGGCGCACTGGAATCGGAGCAAGCGGGTAATCGCTACTACGTTTATAAATTTGATAACGGCACAGACTGTGAAATCCATTTGGCCAGCATTGATTTAAATACAGGCGATTATGGCGTGAGCTATAACTACTGCTAAGGATGAATTTGATGAAGCAACTTTTAAAACCCTTACTCCTCGTAGTGACTACAACGACAGGCATCATGCTGAGTGGCTGTAATGCAGGTCTTGATCCAAACACGTTTACGGTCGAACTCGATGTAATTGATACCAGTAATTGGTATGCCCAAAATCAATCCGCTACGGTATTGACCATCCGTTCCAATATTGCAGAGCCTATCGATGTCAGCCATGTTTCTGTCAATCATGGACAATGTCGTTATGAAGGCTATCGTCGATCATTGGAATATCCGCAGCACTTTAAGATGGGGCAACGTTTAAGACTGAAATTAACAGACTGTAGCTACAGTAATGTGGTGCAGGTTGATGTCGAAACAGATAAAGGCACTGCAAGCTATAGCTTTCAATAACCGTCTTGCATTCTAAATGTTAAAACACAGCATTTAAATTTAGATGAAACACCAAATCAAACCGTGTCCTCAATGGGCACGGTTTTTTTATGCCCTTCATTCAGCGCTTTGCACTGAATTCATTTCGCAAGGAATACCCATGTCTTTTATTCGATGTCCCTACTGTCAGTCTACCCAGGTCAGACAAACCGATTCAGGCAATACGCATGCCAATTATTTTGAGCAACTACAACGTTGTATCTCACCAACACAGATGGCGATGTTGGGGATGCAGGTCGCTCGCAAGTCAGGCTTTTCACCACTCTTCGGTGCAGCTGTTGGGGTGGTGGTGGGTGGCGTACTGGTGGTGGTGAGTCAGTATGCCTTTGAAAAGTACTACAGCAATGCCGAGCAGTATCTCTGTCTGGATTGCCAACAAGCGTTTGCATGGGTGCCGTAATCGCATCTCTGACTTTACACGGTTACATCTTTCACTTTTATTTGAGGAATAATCAAAATGGCACATCAAATTGAACAAATGGCGTATGTCGGTCAAACCCCATGGCATGGTCTAGGCAATCAACTCAGCCCAAACCAACCGATTGAAGTCTGGGCCAAGCAAGCAGGTATGGACTGGCGCATTGAATCATCCAATGTCAGCTACATGGCTCAAAACTCACGTGGACAAAGCATCATCATGCCGTATGAAGAACAACGGGTACTGTACCGTTCAGATACCCATGCACCTTTATCGGTGGTGAGTCAGCGTTATCAAGAAGTCCAACCAATAGAGATTCTGGAATTCTACCGAGACCTGACAGAGCAATCAGGCTTTGAACTGGAAACCGCAGGTGTCTTAAAGGGTGGGAAAAAATTCTGGGCCTTGGCACGTACAGGCCAAACCGCAGAATTGAAAGGTGGAGATGTCAGCAATGGCTATATTCTGCTGGCAACCGCATGTGATGGCACCTTAGCCACCACCGCACAATTCACCAATATCCGTGTGGTGTGTAACAACACTTTAGCCATTGCCTTGCGTGGACAGAGTTCCAATGCAGGCGTGGTCAAAGTACCGCACAGTACTAAGTTTGATGCCGACAAAGTCAAAGATCAACTTGGTATTTCAGTGAAAACATGGTACGACCATATGTATGAAATGAAACAACTTACCCAACGTAAAGTCACCCAGAAAGAAGCAGCGGCTTATTTTGATGCGGTATTTAACAACAATAGCCTAAGTGCGATGGAACAGGAGGATAACATCATTCAGTACTACCGTAATGTTGCATCCCAAGCCAATCCACAGCCGAATAAAACTGAACCGAATGGACGTGCCATGACCAAAGTCATGAATATGTTTAATGGGCAGGGACGTGGAGCAGACCTATCTTCAGCCAAAGATACCGCTTATGGACTGCTTTGTGCAATCACCGAATTTGTGGATCATGAACGTCGTGCGATGAGTACCGATCACCGCCTTGACTCTGCTTGGTTTGGTGCAGGTGCAGCATTGAAACAACGTGGATTGGAGCAAGCTTTACACTTAGCCGTTTAAGCTGAATTTAATTTTGAGACTTTACCATCAGGGCATATGATCCGTACGATCAAGTGTCCTCCTCATTAACGATCCCTCTTTGCCACATCTTCGGATGTGGCTTTTTTTATGCCGTTTTTTTAGAACGTATTCAGATGAGGAACAGCACATGAATCAAAGCATAACTACAAAACCTACAATGCATCAGAGCACTTTAACCACAACCAACCCAACAGCTGTCGCTGATTCAGGACAGCTACATCCACCACCAAGCCCTTCAAAACGCAGCTTAAATGCCAAACGTCTGATCAATACTAAACAACTGGACTATCAGGCATGGCTGGAAGTGCGTAAACAGGGGATCGGCAGCAGTGATGCCGCAGCTGCCTGTGGCTTGAATCCCTATATGTCGATGCTGGAACTGTGGATGATTAAAACAGGACGGGTACAGCAAAACATTGAAGATGAAAGCTCAGGACATGCACCTTTATATTGGGGCAAACAGTTGGAACCCTTGGTCGCAGAATACTACAGCATGCACACCAACAATAAAGTCCGTCGGGTCAATGCTGTACTGCAGCATCCTGATCCTGACAAAGCCTTTATGTTGGCAAACTTGGATTATGCCGTGGTGGGCAATGAAGAAGTACAAATACTGGAATGCAAAACTGCAGGGGAATATGGTGCCAAACTGTGGAAGGAAGGCGTACCTCTGTATGTACTGTGTCAAGTACAACATCAACTGGCGGTGACAGGCAAGCAAGCGGCACATATTTGTGTGTTGCTGTGTGGGCAGGAAACCAAAATCTACAAAGTCAGTCGTAATGAAGCTCTGATTGAACAGATCATTCAGGCAGAACGGCTGTTTTGGGAATGTGTAGAAAATGATGTTCCACTAGCAGTGGATGCCAGTGAATCGGCAGCCAAAGCTTTACAACAGCTCTATCCTGAACATACCCCACTGAGCTGTGTTGATCTAACGGAGGTGGAACTTGCCAATGAACTGTTTGATCAGCTGATACAGGAGAAACAGCAGATTGAACAGCACCAAAGCCAATTTGACCTACTTAAACACCGTGTTCAGGCACTGATGCAGGAACATGAACGTGCCGTATTTCAGCAAGGCTCGGTGACTTGGAAAAAGAGCAAGGACAGTATCAGCCTAGACATCAAGTCCTTACTTCAGCACCAACCTGAACTCATCCAACAGTACCCACTGCAGAAAGCAGGCAGTCGTCGTTTCAACATTTATCACGATTAGCTCAAAACTTAGAGTTAATCACTCAGCAAGAAGAAACCTGAAATCCCGTGCAGCCCTGCATGGGATTTTTTATTCCAATTTTATTTTAAGCAAACAGTGCAACACATCTAAACATCTCAACGACAGAGGAATTTCAACATGATTAAAGGTTTAGCAATCACACCACCCATCTTGGGACGGATCAGTATTGGCCGTGTAATAGAAAAGAATGGCAAGCGTCTGCCAGAGAAAGACGATCAGTTCACCATTACCATCAAATACAGGGTAAGGACGGTTGGATTAAACACCCCTTGGATGAGCAATTGCGTAGTCAAGCACCGAATCAAAAACTGCGTAGCATTCCTGTGCGTATGATCTTCAATGATCCTGAACTCAATCTTCGAGCTGAATATAGTTTATTTGACCGACAGACAGGTCGCCCGATTTGTGTGGGGAATGGTCAGACCTGCCAACGCATGACATCACAAGGTGTAGAGCAACATCCTTGTCCATCACCCGACTTATGCCCACTTGGACAAGGCGGGCATTGCAAGCCTTATGGACGTCTGCATGTCAATTTAGGTGAAGCAGATGAGTTTGGGACTTTTATTTTCAGAACCACAGGCTTTAACAGCATTCGCACTTTGGCAGCACGTTTGAATTACTACCATGCAGCATCAGGTGGTTTGTTGTCGTGTTTACCATTGCAGCTCACGTTACGTGGAAAAAGTACCACCTAAAGCTATCGTCAGCCTGTGTATTACGTGGATTTAACGTTACGGGAAGGTGTGGATTTGCAAACAGCAATTCAGACGGCTAAGGAGATTGACCAACAGGGGAAGCAGGCGGGGTTTGATCAGGCGGCATTAGATCAGATTGCACGGCAGGGTTTTGCCAATGCCAAGTTTGAGGTGCATGCAGAGGAGGGGATGGAATTGCTGGAGGAGTTTTATCCACACAGTGACAGTGCTGTAGATACAGAGCATTCAGCGCAATTGAGCTATGTGCAGGAGATTCAGCAGGGGTTGCAGCAGAGTGTTAGAGCTGTGAATTGAGCACAGTTGAATTATCTAGTCAGTTTGGTAAGTCAATTAATGGATTCTGAACAAGTTGGCTAGTCACTAATTGAAGGGAGCTTTGGCTCCCTTAATTTTTTTGGGTAAGCGGATTAAATGGTTGATCTTACCTTTGCATGAGAGTGAGGCAAACCGGCATCTCATCGGATTATCTGGTTGGCACTCCAACCTACTGCTGATGCATGCTTCCCTCGCTAATTCCAGCAAGAACCCCACACGCCTTAACTTCCCGGTCATCGTTGCAACGCGCTCTTAGTGAAACGAGTTGTTTCTCAAGCGCCTGTAGAGCGGTTATCTGCGAGCGCACATGAGAGATGTGATCATCGAGTAAGGCATTGACAGCGGTACAGGACTGATGAGGGTCGTCCTGATAGCGCTTTAGTTCGTGAATTTCTGCCAGTGACAGATCCAGGATGCGGCAGCGACGAATAAAGGCCAGCCGCTCAACGTGTTTCTCGGTATAGACACGGTAACCGTTCTCCTGCCGACCAGGCGGCGGCAACAAGCCCTGCCGTTCGTAGAAGCGGATCGTCTGTGTATCTACCCCTACTGACTGTGCCAACTGACCAATACGCATCGGGTTCCTCCGCAACGGATTCTCTACGCTATTGACATTATAGCTACTATATAGTTTTAAATGAAAACCCGATCACATTCAAGTGGAGTCATATCATGAGTAAAAACTGCGGAGGCCCCTGTGGCGACCATGCAAGGCCTGCGGCGGATATCGATATGCAGGCCTCCTCCGAGGCGCCAGGGAGATGGGTCAGTGTTTATGCCGTGCCGAAGATGGACTGTCCATCAGAAGAGCGCATGATTCGCCTGGCCCTGAACGGCGTTGAGGGGATTCGGGCACTGTCCTTCGACTTGTCGAACCGCCGGTTGAAGGTCGTGCATGACGGCGAGGCTGAGCCCATTACCGCGAAACTGGCGACCTTGGGGCTAGGCGCCTCGCTTCAGGAAACCGTCATTGCCGACCCAGAGACGATCAAGGCCGCTGAGAGCTCGGCAGTCTCTGCTACGCAGGAGTCAGGCACTCTGCGCGTGTTGCTCGGTATCAATGCGATCATGTTCGTGGTGGAAATGACTGCTGGCCTGATCGCCCAGTCTACCGGCCTGATCGCTGATTCCCTGGATATGTTTGCCGATGCAGCCGTCTATGGTCTGGCTCTCTATGCCGTAGGGCGCAGTGCGAAAATGCAGGTACGTGCCGCGCATCTGGCAGGGGTACTGCAACTGATTTTGGCTATCGGCGTACTCGTCGAGGTGGTGCGACGCTTTGTTTTCGGTAGTGAGCCTGAATCGCTGATGATGATGGCGATCGCCTTCGTCGCATTGATTGCCAATACCAGTTGTCTGCTGCTCATATCCAAACATCGGGAGGGCGGAGCGCACATGAAGGCAAGCTGGATATTCTCGGCCAACGACGTGGTGATCAACCTGGGGGTCATCACCGCCGGCGCTCTGGTCGCGTGGACCGGGTCCAATTATCCGGATCTGATTATCGGCACCATCGTGGGGGTAATTGTACTTAACGGTGCTAGACGCATTTTGGCGTTGAAGGGTTAAATAATGCTCATTATTGGCAAAAAGCTCTCGCCGTATGCCCTATTGTCCATATCGGGCCTGCTGGCAGCGTCTGATCAGGCCGTAAAATGGCTGGTGCAACAATCAATGGCATATGGCGAGTCTATTTCAGTGACCTCATTCTTTAACTGGGTACACGTATGGAATACCGGTGCCGCATTCAGTCTTTTTGCGAATGGTGGAGGCTGGCAGCGCTACTTTTTTATCGGAATCGCGGTAGTGGTCTCGATTTTTCTGATCAAGCTGATCCTTGAAAATCGTCATAAAGGAGAAGCCATCGCTTACAGTCTTATCCTCGGTGGCGCCATGGGCAACCTGATTGACCGGGTCTTTCGCGGCTATGTTGTGGATTCCTTTGATTTCTATTGGCGAGACTGGCATTGGCCGGCCTTCAACCTGGCTGATATTGCAATTGTCCTCGGTGCCTTACTTTTAGTTTCCAGCAGCTTGTTGGGTAAAAAAGCAAAAACCAATGCCGAGTCGGATGGATCTGACTGACACCTACGCCTATACAACACCATGACCGAACTTCCCGACAACATCCTTGACCTGCCGCAATACCAAGTACTGGGCTGCAAATCAACCGACGACGAAATGCACTTCGAGGTGGACGTGCCCGATCCCATCGCCTGCGAGGAATGCGGCGTGCAGGGTGAGTTCGTACGGTTCGGCAAGCGTGACGTTCCCTATCGTGATCTGCCCATCCACGGCAAGCGGGTCACTCTCTGGGGGGCACCTCAGAAATCGGAAAATAAAGCACGCTAAGGCATAGCTGACCTTGCCAGGCCTGCTTCGCCCTGTAGTGACGCAATCAGCGGGCAGGAAACGTTCCCTTTCCGCGCATGGCAGGCGCACATCAGTTCAGACAGCACGGCCTCCATGCGTGCCAAGTCGGCCATCTTCTCGCGCACATCCTTGAGCTTGTGCTCGGCCAGGCCGCTGGCTTCCTCGCAATGGGTGCCATCCTCCAGCCGCAGTAGCTCGGCGATTTCGTCCAGGCTAAAGCCCAGCCGCTGGGCCGATTTCACGAACCGCACTCGTGTTACATCCGCCTCGCCATAGCGGCGAATGCTGCCATAGGGCTTGTCTGGCTCCGGCAGCAGGCCCTTGCGCTGGTAGAACCGGATGGTCTCCACATTGACCCCGGCCGCCTTGGCAAAAACGCCAATGGTCAGATTCTCAAAATTAATTTGCATATCGCTTGACTCCGTACATAACTACGGAAGTAAGCTTAAGCTATCCAAACCAAATTTGAAAGGACAAGCGTATGTCTGAACCACAAAACGGGCGCGGCGCGCTCTTCGCCGGTGGGCTGGCCGCCATTCTTGCGTCGGCCTGCTGCCTGGGGCCGCTGGTTTTGATCGCCTTGGGGTTCAGCGGGGCATGGATCGGCAACCTGACGGTATTGGAGCCGTATCGGCCGATCTTCATCGGCGCGGCGCTGGTTGCACTGTTCTTTGCCTGGCGGCGCATCGTCCGACCGACCGCAGCCTGCAAGCCGGGCGAGGTGTGCGCGATTCCGCAAGTGCGCACCACCTACAAGCTCATTTTCTGGTTCGTCGCCGTGTTGGTCTTGGTCGCGCTTGGTTTTCCCTACGTCATGCCATTTTTCTACTAATCAGGAGTTCATCATGAAAAAGCTGTTTGCCTCCCTCGCWCTCGCCGCTTTCGTTGCCCCCGTGTTCGCCGCCACTCAGACCGTAACGCTGTCCGTGCCTGGCATGACCTGCGCCTCTTGCCCGATCACTGTCAAGCACGCGCTTTCCAAGGTTGAGGGCGTGAGCAAGACCGACGTAAGTTTCGACAAGCGCCAGGCCGTCGTCACCTTCGACGATGCCAAGACCAACGTCCAGAAGTTGACCAAGGCGACCGAGGACGCGGGCTATCCGTCCAGCCTCAAACGCTGATCCGTTAACCGAACTCGGGAGCGACACATGGGACTCATCACGCGCATCGCTGGCAAAACCGGCGCGCTCGGCAGCGTCGTTTCCGCGATGGGCTGCGCCGCCTGTTTTCCTGCCATCGCCAGCTTTGGCGCGGCCATCGGACTGGGCTTCTTGAGCCAGTACGAGGGGCTATTCATTGGCATCCTGCTGCCGATGTTCGCCGGCATCGCGTTACTCGCCAATGCTATCGCTTGGCTCAATCATCGACAGTGGCGACGCACGGCGCTCGGCACGATAGGCCCGATCTTGGTGCTGGCAGCGGTGTTTTTAATGCGGGCTTACGGCTGGCAGAGCGGTGGACTGCTCTATGTCGGCCTGGCCTTGATGGTTGGGGTGTCGGTCTGGGATTTCATCTCGCCAGCACATCGCCGCTGCGGGCCGGACAGCTGTGAATTGCCAGAACAACGTGGCTGACGGCAACAGCCGTAGCCACCACAGAAAAGGAAAAATACATGACCACCCTGAAAATCACCGGGATGACCTGCGACTCGTGCGCGGCTCACGTCAAGGAAGCCTTGGAGAAAGTGCCCGGCGTGCAATCGGCGCTGGTGTCCTATCCGAAGGGCACAGCGCAACTCGCCATTGAGGCGGGCACGTCATCGGATGCGCTGACTACCGCCGTGGCCGGACTGGGCTACGAGGCAACGCTTGCCGATGCGCCACCGACGGACAACCGCGCCGGCCTGCTCGACAAGATGCGCGGCTGGATAGGGGCCGCTGATAAGCCCAGTGGCAACGAACGCCCGTTGCAGGTCGTCGTCATTGGTAGCGGTGGCGCGGCAATGGCGGCAGCACTGAAGGCCGTCGAGCAAGGCGCGCAGGTCACGCTGATCGAGCGCGGCACCATCGGCGGCACCTGCGTCAATGTCGGCTGTGTGCCGTCCAAGTTCATGATCCGCGCCGCCCACATCGCCCATCTGCGCCGGGAAAGCCCGTTCGATGGCGGTATTGCGGCAACTGTGCCTACGATTGACCGCAGTAAGCTGCTGGCCCAGCAGCAGGCCCGCGTCGACGAACTGCGGCACGCCAAGTACGAAGGCATCCTGGGCGGTAATCCGGCCATCACCGTTGTGCACGGTGAGGCGCGCTTCAAGGACGACCAGAGCCTTACCGTCCGTTTGAACGAGGGTGGCGAGCGCGTCGTGATGTTCGACCGCTGCCTGGTCGCCACGGGTGCCAGCCCGGCGGTCCCGCCGATTCCGGGCTTGAAAGAGTCACCCTACTGGACTTCCACCGAGGCCCTGGCGAGCGACACCATTCCCGAACGCCTTGCCGTAATCGGCTCGTCGGTGGTGGCGCTGGAGCTGGCGCAAGCCTTTGCCCGGCTGGGCAGCAAGGTCACGGTCCTGGCGCGCAATACCTTGTTCTTCCGTGAAGACCCGGCCATCGGCGAGGCGGTGACAGCCGCTTTCCGTGCCGAGGGCATCGAGGTGCTGGAGCACACGCAAGCCAGCCAGGTCGCCCATGTGAACGGCGAATTCGTGCTGACCACCGGACACGGTGAATTGCGCGCTGACAAGTTGCTGGTTGCCACCGGTCGGGCACCGAATACGCGCAGCCTCGCGCTGGACGCGGCGGGGGTCACTGTCAATGCGCAAGGGGCCATCGTTATCGACCAAGGCATGCGCACGAGCAACCCGAACATCTACGCGGCCGGCGACTGCACCGACCAGCCGCAGTTCGTCTACGTGGCAGCGGCCGCCGGCACCCGTGCCGCGATCAACATGACCGGCGGCGACGCAGCCCTCAATCTGACCGCGATGCCGGCAGTGGTGTTCACCGACCCGCAAGTTGCCATCGTGGGCTACAGCGAGGCGGAAGCGCACCACGATGGCATCGAGACCGACAGTCGCACGCTGACACTCGACAACGTTCCGCGAGCGCTTGCCAACTTCGACACACGCGGCTTCATCAAGCTGGTCATCGAGGAAGGTAGCGGACGGCTCATCGGCGTGCAGGCGGTGGCCCCGGAAGCGGGCGAACTGATCCAGACGGCGGTGCTCGCCATCCGCAACCGCATGACGGTGCAGGAACTGGCTGACCAGTTGTTCCCCTACCTGACAATGGTCGAGGGGTTGAAGCTTGCGGCGCAGACCTTCAACAAGGACGTGAAGCAGCTTTCCTGCTGCGCTGGATAAAAAAAGGAGGTTTTCAATGAGCGCCTACACCGTGTCCCGGCTGGCCCTTGATGCCGGGGTGAGCGTGCATATCGTGCGCGACTACCTGCTGCGCGGATTGCTGCGTCCGGTGGCGTGCACCCCGGGCGGCTATGGCCTGTTCGATGATGCCGCCTTGCAACGGCTGTGCTTCGTGCGGGCGGCCTTCGAGGCGGGCATCGGCCTGGACGCGCAACTGGCCTCCATGCCAGCCGAGCGGGCGCACGAGGAGGCATTGCCGTGAACGCCCCTGACAAACTGCCGCCCGAGACGCGCCAACCCGTTTCCGGCTACCTGTGGGGTGCGCTGGCCGTGTTGACCTAGAGAGAGTGCGCAAGGGCCTCAGAAAGGAGCTGAAACCGTCCCAGAGCCGGACTCTCAAGGGAGACCGGAAAATCCTGCTGAAACGCGCTCACGAAGTCTCAGACCGGGAGCGCCTCATCATGGAGACCTGGACAGGCGCGTTCCCGCAACTGCTGGCCGCCTACGAGCACAAGGAGCGCTTCTACGGCATCTGGGACGCCACCACACGGCTCCAGGCAGAAGCCGCCCTGGACGAGTGGATAGCCACCATCCCGAAGGGCCAAAAGGAAGTCTGGAGCGATCTGGTCAGGGCAGTGGGAAACTGGCGCGAAGAGACCATGACCTACTTCGAGACGGACATGCCCGTCACCAACGCTTACACGGAGTCCATCAACCGACTGGCCAAGGACAAGAACCGTGAAGGGCGCGGTTACTCCTTCGAGGTGATGCGGGCACGAATGCTCTACACCACGAAGCACAAGAAGAAGGCACCGACTGCGAAGGTCTCTCCTTTCTACAAGAAAACCATCGGTTACGGACTGCCGGACTTCGCAGAGGAACTCAACTACGGAGTCGATCTATCAACCATCTGAGGGTGGTATCAGATTGATGGGGTGAAGGTGCCCCATCAACCATTAAATCCGTATACCCATTTTTTTGTTATTCAGGAGTGATAATGCAGGCTTCAAAAATAGCGATCAGTCCATCTAGCCGGCAGTTGAATCCATCAATATTGGCCTGAATCCAGACTTCCTTATTGTTAATTTTACTCCACTGTACCCCATAGCCGCAGTGAGCAAGTAGGTGTTCAAAGAAGATACGCTGGGTGCGTCCATTGCCTTCACGAAATGGGTGAATCACGTTGACTTCACAATAAAAATCAGCGATTTTTTGGATAAGTACTGGTTTGGCTAAACCTTGAAAATAGTGCTGCTGCTCAAGTTGCTTGAAGAGCTTATTGGCTTCAATTTCAATACGCGGGAAGGTACAAAAGCGGGTATCGCCTTTGGCAATATCCACTTGTCTTAGTTCACCTGCCCAGGCATACAGGTCTGAAAAGAGCTGAAAGTGAATGGATTGCAGGTATTTGAGATCGTAAGGTGGCTCCGCATACTCAATTCGTGTGCTGGCATACTCAGTCAACTCCAGTTCTGCTTGTTGCAGAATTTTAGCATCCTGAATGTTCAGTTTGTTTTTGAGGACGTCCGAGTCGGGGTAACAGTAAATGCTGTCACCCATTTCACCATATTTATCCATAAGGAAGCCTGATCACGATTCCGAGGTCTGTGAGAATTTCTTATATTTCTGTAGAATCTGAGCTTTACTTAATGCCGGTGCGGTTGAGGACGGGTTAATGCCTTCCAGCTTTAAACTGGCTTGATAATTCTGCAAGCGCGTAGCTTGGATATATTTTTTTTTCTGTTCGAGAGTGTTTAGCATTCTGGAATTTCCTTGAACAAAGGTAATGCAAGCCTAGTTTAGCAGATGGGCTTATAAATAGGCACGGCTTTCAAAAGCAGGGTTGTAACGTTATGGTGGATGAACCTTCTATGAGAAAAATCTGAAACCAGACGACAAAATTTGTCGCTTAACTGTCATGCAATAAATGAATAATCAACAATCTGCTTTTAAATAATATAATATTATCCAACAGTTAAAAAATTATCAGTATTATCTCTAGCAACCGAAGTGTCGCCAGATACTGATCACAGATAAGAATTCAGGAATTGATTCACCACTATGACCAACAATAACTTTTCACAAATCGCTTCTTTCATCTGGTCGGTTGCCGACCTGCTGCGTGGTGACTTCAAACAATCACAATATGGCCGCATCATTCTGCCATTTACCTTGTTGCGTCGTCTGGAATGTGTACTGGAACAAAGCAAGGCTGCGGTACTGGCAGAACATGAAAAAGTCTCCAAGCTGAATCTGCCAGAAGAAGCTCAAGAAAAGTTATTGCTGCGTGCCACCAACGGTCTAGCCTTCTTTAACACCTCCCCAATGGATCTCAGCAAAATGGGGCAGAGTGATATCAAGGCCAACTTAAGCACCTATGTGCAAAGTTTCTCTAAAGATGCCCGTGAGATTTTTGAATACTTTAACTTCATCGAATTTGCAGGCTTACTCGATGATGCCAACCTTTTGTATAAAGTCGTGCAAAAGTTTGCTACCACGGATCTGAGTCCAAAGAACGTATCCAACCATGACATGGGCTTGGTGTTTGAAGAACTGATCCGTCGTTTTGCCGAAGGTTCTAATGAAACGGCTGGGGAACACTTTACCCCGCGTGACATCGTACGTTTGACCACGGCACTGGTGTTTATGGAAGATGATGACGTCCTGACTAAAGACGGCATTATCCGTACCATTTACGACCCGACAGCTGGGACGGGTGGCTTCCTGTCTTCAGGCATGGAATATCTGCATGAGCTGAACCCGAATGCGGTGATGCGTGCGTTTGGTCAGGAACTCAATCCGGAATCCTATGCCATCTGTAAAGCCGACATGCTGATCAAAGGCCAAGACGTGAGCCGGATTAAACTCGGCAACACGCTGTCGAATGACCAGCTTGCTGTGGATCAGTTTGACTACATGCTGTCTAACCCACCTTTTGGAGTGGACTGGAAAAAAATCGAACAGGACATCAAGGACGAGCATGAACAAAAAGGCTTTGATGGCCGTTTCGGTGCAGGCTTGCCACGCGTGTCTGATGGTTCACTATTATTCCTGATGCACCTAATCAGCAAGATGCGTGATGCCAGCAGTACCGAGAGTGGTAGCCGCATCGGGATTATCCTAAATGGTTCACCTTTATTTACTGGTAGTGCTGGCAGTGGCGAAAGCGAGATCCGTCGCTATATTTTAGAGGCCGACTTGCTGGAAGCCATTATTGCCTTACCGAACGATATGTTCTACAACACCGGGATTGCCACCTATATCTGGGTACTCAGCAATAAAAAAGCCGCTGAACGTAAAGGCAAGGTACAGCTGATCAATGCCTCAAACCTTAGTACCAAAATGCGTAAGTCGCTGGGTTCAAAACGTAACTATCTCACTGAAACTGAAATTGCCACCATTACCCAAAATTACGGTGACTTTGTGGCGGTAGACACCTTGGCGCAGGATGGCGAAACCGAACAGCAAAAACCATTCGCCAGCAAGATTTTTGACAGCCATGAATTTGGCTACCGTCGCGTGACCATTGAACGTCCATTACGTTTATCGGCACAGATCACGGATAGCGCGATTGCTGCATTACGTTTTGCGCCGAAACCGTTTAATGCCGTGATGCAAAGTATCGATGCGCAATTAGGCACAGCATTTGGTAAAGAATGGACAGCTGAAACTTATGGTCAGTTGCAGGACGTGGCGCTTGAGGTGCGTGCCCTGATTAAAGCCGAGTTCCCTGAGCTAAAAGAAAAAGACATTAAAGAGGTATTGGATAGCAAAATCTGGCTATTCCAGAAAGCCCTGATGGAAAAAGCCGAGGCGTTACAAGAGGTGATTGGTACTGAGCAGTTTGATGACTTTAACCAGTTTGATGAAGTGTTGAAAAAAGCCCTCAAGCAGACCGACATGAAGCTGGATGCCAAAGAGAAGAAACAACTGTTAGATGCCATTACCTGGAAAAATCCGGAAGCGGAACCAGTGATTAACAAGGTCGTGAAACAGGCAGAAAACCCACTGTATGGCCAGTTCAGCTACCAAGGTAAAGTGGTGGAGTTTGTACAGGATGGGGATTTGCGTGATGCGGAGAACATTGCGCTGAATCCAAAGGTCAGTACGACTGAGCTGATCGAAGAGTATTTTAAACGTGAAGTACAGCCACACGTGGCCGATGCCTGGATTAATGCTGACAAGCGCGATGAGAAAGATGGTGAGATTGGCATTGTCGGTTATGAAATTCCGTTTAACCGTCATTTCTACGTGTACCAGCCACCGCGTGATTTAGCTGAGATTGATGCGGATTTGGATGCGGTGAGTGCCGAGATTATGCAGCTGCTACAAGAGGTGCATTCATAATGGCGAAGTATCAGGCCTATGCAGAGTATAAGGATTCAGGGGTTGGTTTTTTAGGTGAGATTCCTGAACATTGGATTGTCAGTAAAGTTAAATACTTAGCTCCATTTCAAGTGGGATGGACTCCGCCGACTAAAAATGATTCCAATTTTATTGGAGATAATCTTTGGGTTAATATTTCAGATTTAAAAGGTAAGGTAATTAACAATACGGTTAAGCAGATATCTGATAAAGCCGCTTTAGAAGCATCTATGGATATCACCCCTAAAGGCTCTCTGATGTATAGCTTTAAGTTATCTGTTGGAACTGTTTCATTTGCTGGTTGTGATATGTATACCAATGAAGCAATCGCATCATTTCTACATTCAGCAAAACTGCCTTTGTCTTATTTGTATTATGCTTTGCCTAAATTTGTTATCGAGAATGCTTCAACCAATATTTATGGTGCAAATATTCTTAATCAAGAACTGATAAGAAATGCTTTATTAGTCAAGATACCTTATATTGAAGCGGAAAAGATCGCCAACTTCCTCGACCACGAAACTGCCAAAATCGATCATCTGATTGAAAAACAACAACAACTGATCGAACTGCTGAAAGAAAAGCGCCAAGCGGTAATTAGCCATGCTGTGACCAAAGGGCTTGATCCGAATGTCCCGATGAAAGATTCGGGTGTGGAATGGTTAGGGGAAGTGCCGGAGCATTGGAAAGTAACTCGTTTTAAATTCTTGTGTGACAGTATTATTGCTGGACCATTTGGTTCTAGTATTACTAAAGATATGTATGTTAATCAAGGTTTTAAAGTTTATGGTCAAGAGCAAGTAATTCCAAATAATTTTGAAATAGGCGATTATTATATTTCTGAAAAAAACTATAAAGAGTTAGCTAGATATGCGGTTGATCCAGGAGATATTCTAATAAGTTGTGTGGGTACATTCGGTAAAATAGCCGTTTTTCCTTCAAATGGGGAAAAAGGCATAATTAACCCTCGCCTAATAAAAGCTACTCTTTCTAAAGATCATAATTCATATTTTTATCGAGAATTTCTTAAGAGTGAAGCTGTATTTAAGCAATTTGAGCAACTCTCTAGAGGGGGAACGATGGGAGTTATCAATATTGCAATATTAAATGAAATTGTAGCAGTGGCACCAGACACAAATGAGCAAGAAGCTATTTATGTATTCATAGCTGAACAAAAAATAAAATTTAGTCATTTAATTGGTAGAGCTTGTGAGCAAATTGAATTATTAAAAGAACGCCGAACCGCTCTCATCTCAGCCGCAGTGACTGGAAAGATTGACGTTCGTCACTGGCAACCCCCAACGCTTGCTGAAGCAGACACGGAGTTCAGCACATGAGTCTAGACGCCACCCGTGAAAGCATTTTCCAGAACGACATTATTTCCCAAATGCTGGCACAGGGTTGGCAACTCGGTACGCCACAAGGCTACAACCGTGAAACCACCTTGTATGAGCGGGACGTTTTGGACTTTGTACAGCAGACGCAAAGCCAGGACTGGCAAAAGTTTCAGCGCATCTTTCCGCAGGATACCGAGCGGCATTTTCTAGAAGCCGTGGTTGCCCAGTTGAAGAAGGCCGACATCAATGCCACTGATGAACAGTCACGTAGCTATGGCACTTTAGGTGTGCTGCGTCACGGAGTGAAAACCCGCAGTGCCCGTTTTTTCCTGTGTCAGTTTAAACCTGAACATGCACTAAATCCCGATACCTTAGCCAATTACAAAAAGAACATCTGCCGCATTGTGCCAGAGTTGGTCTATAGCCCGTATGCTACGGCTGCTGAGTTACAGGACATGGGCAAACAGGCCAAGAAATGGCGTATTGACTTGGTATTGTTTATTAACGGCTTTCCTGTTGCTACTCTCGAACTCAAGTCCGAGTTTAAACAGGCGGTGCAAAATGCCATGTTGCAGTACAAACGCACCCGCTTGCCGAAAGATCCAGAAACCAACAAGCCTGAACCCTTGCTGATGTTTAAGCGTGGCGCATTGGTACACTTTGCCGTGAGTCAATACGAAGTCTATATGGCGACCCAGCTGGCTGGAGAAGATACTTTTTTCCTGCCATTCAATAAAGGCACGCATGACGGTGGCGCAGGCAATGATGTGCCAGAAGACCAGAATCAGTACGCCACCGCCTACCTGTGGAATGAAGTCCTCACACCGGACAATTTGCTGAATATCATTGGACGTTTTGTCCATCTGCAAATTGAAGAAAAAGAAGACTGGGAAGGACGCAAGTACAAAAAAGAACTGCTTATCTTCCCACGTTACCACCAGTGGAATGTGGTCACTAAACTGATCAATGCCGCCTTAGAGGAGGGCACTGGACAGAAATATCTGATTCAGCACAGTGCAGGTTCAGGTAAGTCCAACTCAATTGCTTGGACAGCGCATCAATTGTCGACCTTGTATGATCAGCACAATCACAAGCTGTTTGACTCGGTGATTGTGGTCACGGATCGTACCATTCTGGATGCCCAGTTACAGGACACCATCTACCAGTTTGAACATGCCGATGGCGTGGTCGGACGCATCAACAATAAAGAAGGCGATGGCTCCAAATCGGAAAAACTGGCCAAAGCACTGGAAACCTCACAGCCGATTATCATTGTGACCATCCAGACTTTCCCCTTTGTGCTGCGTGCGATTGAAAACAGTACCAACCTGAAACAGCGACGCTATGCGGTGATTGCCGATGAAGCGCATTCTTCACAAAGCGGCTCGACAGCACGACAACTGAAAGAAGTGTTGATGCTGGAAGAGCGTGATGAGGATGCAGAATTGTCCTCGGAAGATATTCTGGATGCGGTGGTGGCTGCACGTAAGGGCAGTAATAACCTCAGCTACTATGCCTTTACCGCGACACCGAAAGACAAAACCCTGCAACTGTTTGGCCGTGTACCCAATCCTGAGCTACCGCCATCCAAGCAAAACAAGCCGGAAGCCTTCCATGTCTACTCCATGCGCCAAGCCATTGAAGAAGGCTTTATTCTGGATGTGCTGAAAAACTACACCAACTATAAAGTGGTGTATAAGCTCAAACAAAAAATTGAACAAGCCGACAAACAGGTCGATGCCAAAAAAGCTAAGATCAGACTGAATCAGTGGGTGCGCCTGCATGACCACAACATTTCTCAGAAAGTGAAAGTCATTGTCGAGCATTTCAAAAACAACGTGATGGGCTTATTGGGCGGGCAGGCTAAAGCCATGGTCGTGACCAGTTCACGGAAGGAAGCTGTGCGTTACAAGCTGGCCTTTGACAAATACGTGACGGATCAGGGCTATAAGTCTATTCAGGCTATGGTCGC
Organism: Acinetobacter towneri; assembly: GCF_001758345.1. Taxonomy (GTDB): domain Bacteria; phylum Pseudomonadota; class Gammaproteobacteria; order Pseudomonadales; family Moraxellaceae; genus Acinetobacter; species Acinetobacter towneri_A. The sequence goes on along the minus strand of NZ_MKQS01000007.1, from coordinate 30,158 downwards.
TTTCTCGGGTGAGGTTGAGTTTAATGACAAGGATACCGACAGTAGTGGTTTAGTCGGGCAGACCTTTAATGAACGCAACATGAACCCGGGACTGAAAGGTCGGGAAATGCGCAAGGCCTTTGACAGTGATGACTATCAGGTGATGCTGGTGGCCAACAAGTTCCAGACTGGCTTTGACCAACCGAAACTGTGTGCCATGTACGTAGACAAAAAGCTGGGTGGTGTGGAGTGCGTACAAACCTTGTCACGTCTAAATCGAACCTACCCAGGTAAGGCAGAGTCGGGCACGTTTGTGTTGGACTTCTTTAATGCGCCTGAAGATATTCTGGCTGCATTCCAACCGTATTACCAAACTGCAGAACTGGCTGATGTATCGAATCCGGATCAGATCTTTGACTTGTTTGAAAAGCTGAAAGCCAGCAAAATTTTCTTGTGGACGGAAGTCGAGCAGTTTGTAGAAGCCTTCTTTACCAAGAACAAATCCAATGCTGCGATTAGTAATATCTGCAAACCCGCGGTTGAACGCTGGCAGAAACGTTATAGTCAGGCCATCGAAGCCTATAACACCACCCGAGATATGCTGGAACGCTGCAAGAACACCAATGATGCGGTGCTGATTGCCAATGCCGACAATGCCTTTAAAGAGGCCAAGCTTGAAAAAGACAAACTGGAAATCTTTAAAAAAGACTTGGGCAGCTTTACCCGTTTTTACGAGTTTATGTCACAGATCGTGGACTACGATGACAAAGAACTGGAGAAGCTCAGTCTGTATGCGCGTAACCTGCGTCCATTGCTGCGTGAAACCGCAACGAAAGACGATGAGGTGGACTTAAGTAATGTCAGCATGAGCCATTACCGCTTGTCTAAGATCCGTCAGCAGGACATCAAGCTGAAAGAAGATGCCGAAGATTTTAAGCTGGAACCGGGCAATGACCTCGGTGCAGCCAAGCCACGTGATAAGAAAGAAGAATTCCTGTCACAGATCATTGAGCGTCTGAATGATGTCTTTATCACTGATAACCTAACCGATAAAGACATGCTGAACTATGCCTATACGGTACGTGACAAACTGGCTGAGAATGAAATTGTCATGAAGCAGATCGCCAACAATACTCGTGAACAAGMCATGCTGGGTGATTTCCCGAAAGCGATGGATGATGCCRTTTTTGGCAGTAGTGCTGCACATCAGGAACAGATGATGCAGTTGCTGTCTGATCCGGCGAAGGCCAGCATCTTTGCACGGGTGATCTTTGATATGTTGAGCAGTCCAAAATGACCGCTATATTAACCAAGGGGGTCAGTTTTTAAATGCCGTTAGGGGGCATTTTTACAATGCCGATAACACTTGGGATGGGCATGAATTATTAGATACGCTTAGAGATCAGAATGTTTGGAATCATATTAAAGAGATTTCTAAAGAAAAAGGCGTAGATATAACTTTTGAATCTATTAAGGTCATGCTTGGTTTAGCTTTGACTAGTTTATTAACTTAAAGCATTTTCAGAAGAGCAGTATATTTGGAATTGCATATATATGTCTATTCGTATATAAATATATGTAAAGATTCAATTGAGTTTGAGTAAATGACTGCGATTCCAAAAGTGAAGATTTATCACAACCCTGAATGTGGAACATCACGCAACACATTGGCCTTAATTCGTAATGCCAACATTGAACCTGAAGTGATTGAGTATCTAGTTACACCACCATCGAAAAATGAACTGATTCAAATGATCGTAAATGCGGGTTTAACCGTGCGAGAGGCAATTCGTAAAAATGTTGTGCCGTATTCTGAGCTAGAACTAGAACGTGATGATTGGACGGATGAACAGCTTTTAGATTTTATGCTTCAGTATCCAATTTTGATTAACCGTCCATTCGTGGTAACTGAATTAGGAACTCGTTTAAGTCGTCCGTCAGAGCTGGTTTTAGAAATTCTGCCCCTCTCACAAAAAGGTGCTTTCACTAAAGAGGATGGTGAACAAGTGATTGATGCAAATGGGCAGCGATTGAAATAAAAATTTCATGGATATATGTGAATATTGATATATCCATATGTTTGAGTGGGTAAAAATATGGATCAAATCAATTTCTTTAAATGTTTGGCTGATGAAACTCGATTCAACATTGTCATGTTGGTTCTTGGGAATAATGAACAGTGTGTCTGTGATTTGACTGAAAAATTACAGTTGAGCCAACCTAAGATTTCACGGCATTTAGCCTTACTGCGTTCTTCGGGTCTCTTACAAGATCGACGTCAAGGGCAATGGGTCTATTACAGTCTCAATCCTAATTTACCCATTTGGTGCCTAGACATACTTAACACCCTTAAAAATGCTGATTTACAGCCAAAAGTTGCTCCATCATTTCAACAAATCAATAGTTATTGCGAGTAGAACAATATGAAATTCCTTTTTTTGTGTACTGGAAATAGTTGCCGTAGCATTTTGTCCGAAGTGCTTTTTAATAGTCGTGCCCCAGAGGGTTGGAAAGCTTATAGTGCGGGCAGTAAACCATCGGGACAGGTACACCCACTGACGATTGAAACCTTGGAAAATCTAGGTCTGTCAACAGATGGTTTGTGGAGTAAAACCATTGATGATTGTGAACAATACCAACCTGATGTGGTGATTACGGTTTGTGATTCAGCAGCACAAGAAGCGTGTCCGCTTTATTTAGGCGGAGCGATCAAGGCACATTGGGGTTTGGCTGATCCATCACACTTAGACTTACCTAAAGAAGAAAAATTACAGGCATTCCAAGTGACTGTAGACCATATCAATCGTCGTTTAGATGCTTTATTTGCATTGGATACAGCACATATGTCTCGTCCTGAATTGATTGCTGCAATCAATCACATCTCAGATATTGAATGAGAAAATTATGGCTCAACAAAGATTATCCTTTTTAGATCGTAACCTCACGCTATGGATTTTTATTGCCATGGCTTTAGGGATTGCGATAGGCGTGTTTTTTCCGCAAGCCTCTGTCGCTTTGGATAAAATGAGTGTGGATTCAGTCAATATTCCTATTGCGATAGGTTTGATTTTGATGATGTATCCGCCATTAGCTAAAGTGGATTATGCAGCGCTACCACAAGTGTTTAAAGACAAAAAAACCTTAACTTTGTCCTTAGTACAGAACTGGGTGATAGCACCAGTATTGATGTTTGCCTTAGCCATTGTTTTTCTACATAGCTATCCAGAGTATATGACAGGCTTAATCCTGATAGGACTGGCTCGTTGTATTGCGATGGTCTTGGTGTGGAACGGTTTGGCCTGTGGGGATAACCAATATGTTGCTGCATTGGTGGCTTTTAACAGTATCTTCCAAATTTTATTTTTCAGTACCTATGCTTGGTTGTTCTTGACCTTCTTACCACCTTATTTTGGTGTTGCAGGGCAAGTGATCAATGTGGATTTCTGGACGATTACTCATGCGGTATTCGTGTATTTAGGGATTCCGTTCTTCCTTGGCTTTATGACACGATTTATTCTGGTTCGAGCGAAAAGTTTGGATTGGTATCAAAATGTCTTCTTACCAAAAATTAGCCCACTGAGTTTGCTTGCTTTGTTGTTCACGATTGTGGCGATGTTTAGCCTCAAAGGAAATGATGTGGTGAGTTTACCACTGGATGTTTTACGTATTGCCATTCCATTGACCATTTACTTTATTGTGATGTTCTTCATCAGCTTTTTTATGAGCAAATGGATGGGCAATGATTACCCTAAAACTACAGCAATTTCCTTTACTGCTGCGGGGAATAACTTTGAATTGGCGTTGGCTGTAGCGATTGCAACTTTTGGTTTAGCTTCACCTGTGGCGTTTACTACTGTAATTGGTCCACTGGTTGAAGTACCAGTGTTGATTGCTTTAGTCAGTGTGTCTTTGTGGCTCAGAAAAAAGTTTTTTAAAGCAGAGGTGTAATTTCTATGACTCTCCCAAATGTAGATATGAATCTTCTCGATCAACCGACTTTAGAAAAAGTACAAGCTAAAGAGCTGGATCATCCACCGCGTATTTTGCTGCTGTATGGTTCAAACCGTGAGCGCTCATACAGCCGATTGGCGGTGATGGAAGCAGGACGTATTTTGGAGCAGTTTGGCGCTGAAGTAAAAATTAACTTAAAACCCTGAAAGCCGAAATTTCAGGGTTACACGAATGTTATTAATCATAAAATAATTGATTAATATGAACTTTTTTCGACTTTAAACGTTGTGTTGGTGTACTTGAACCGAACCCAATATTCAGGACCAATCAAACTGTATTTTAAAGTGGTAAGTCGCATCCCAATGTAGTTCTGATTTGTATCGTAAAAATTGGATTCTATACCATAAACCAAAGGCTCTCACCACCTGAGCCATGGTCGTATCCATACCTGCACGCATGTCCATGGGCTGAGTAGACAACCAGATTTCATCAATGCGGATCATGTTGCCAGTGCCTTGAGTAATTCTGCCAAGACAGGTATTTCTGATGTCTGCCATTTTAGCTGAATATCATTATTCGTATGAGGCACGGTGATACACAACGTGATCCTCTCATCAATAGGTTGGCTGATTGCAGCAGTGTAAGGCAAAGCAATAAATGCTGGATTCACATGAGTAGGATCCTGCACGGCACCCTCATGATGGCTGAAAATCCTGATCCAACGACTGACAAGGTTGGCATTAATACTATGTTGCAGTGCGACCGAAGCGATCGACGTATTAGGATTTTTGCAGGCATTGACAATACTGAGTTTGAATTCTTTGCTGTATGTTCTGCGTTTTTTAGCAACAGGAGGTGTTGCTGAATATATATCCATGTTCATGGATTAAGTTCCCACTTGTTTTTAGGTGGGAACTAAATTAAGGCTTATAGGATCGCTTGGTAAGGCTGTGTTAGCCGGATGCTTACTCATTAAATTAATTAAAATCTAAATCTAACACCAGCTCCATATAACCAACCTTTCTCAGAGTTTGATTCTATTTGCCACGACGTTTCATCATTACCTTTTGAATACTCATAGGCAATGTCGATATACGGCATGATCTTTTTACTGATTTCATAGCGAGTTTCAAACCCTGCGGTTGCACTGCTTAAACCAGTTTTTTTCGCATATTTAGAGTCATCACTAAAGATAGCATCCAACTCTAAATAAGGTTGAATAATCAACTTTTGCGTAATCAGAAAATCACGTTCCGTTTCTAGGCTAAAGCCCGCATAATTGTCTTCTCCCGCATAGAGATAAGCATCAGTTTCAAAGAAATATGGCGCCATACCATGTAAGCCAATCACCGCATCAACATTTTCTTCGGTGTCTTTGCGATGATCATTGAGTTCAACTTTTTCACTACGATAACGTGTACCAATCTGTGCATCCCAAAAGTCTGAAATCATACGGCTATATAAAAGTTTGGCATCATAATGTGCATCATGCGATTCTTCTTTATCGGCATGAATTTTAATAAAAACCTTATTTTCATCTGTGCCAATACGGGTTTCAAACTCTGACTTTAAATCACCTGTGCCATCTTCATTGACAAGCCACTTATTATCCACTGTCGTAATCGCATAAATTTGCGCACCGTGTTCTGAGCGATGATCATAATGCGAACTCTGCTGAGCATTCGCATCTGGTACATGATGTAAATGATTAACCGTAGATGTTGCCTGATGTTGTGCCTGATTCATTTGGCTATAGTTCATTTGAGAGCGATCCATTTGCATCGGCTGATTTTGACTAGAAGATGTAGCAACTGTCATTTTTTCAGGCGCACTATGATCTTCACCATTATGTGCCAAACTCACTGCACTGACCATCAACAAAGAGCTTGCTAAAACAGTTTTAGAAAAAAGATTAATGGTGCGCATGTTGATCTCCTTTCTGTACTTTTTGATCTTGCTGTTTCTCTGTTGATTTGTGATGCATTGGCTGATGACCTGCATGTTGATGGTTCATCGGTGCTGAATGTGCAGCATGATTCATTTTCCCCATCATCTGCATGTGTTGTGCATGCTCTTGTGGAGAATGCTGTGAATGATCCATCTCAGACATCGCTTGATGATTCATTGATGGTACATTTTTTCCATCAGTCTGAGCAGTTGAATGATGCCCTTCGTGCGCCACACTTAAGGTCGTTAAACTCAATACCGCAACAGAAAAAATCGCTTTCAATACAAAATTAGTGATGTGCATGTTCAGCTCCTTTTTGCTCAGTTACTTGTTGAGTTTGAGTCGAATTTGTACCTTGAATTGGCGTTGTAGACACTTGTTCATCGCTAACATTTGCCACGATCAACTTGTTCATCATTCCTGCACTCATGTGATACAACAAATGACAATGGATTGCCCATTCGCCCAACTCATCCGCAGTTAATAAAGCAGTCACTGTTTTACCCGGTGGTACAATCAATGTGTGTTTATTCGGCATATCTACCGACTCTTGACCATTCTCCAACTGCATAAACATGCCATGTAAATGCATGGGGTGCGCCATCATACTGTCATTAATAAATTTGATACGGATACGCTCGCCATACTTCACTTTTAATGGCTCAGCATCGCTGAATTTTTTACCGTTAATCGTCCAAATATAACGCTCCATAGTACCGCCCAAACGCACTACTAATTCACTGCTAGCTTCACGAGTATCTTTTTGCGGTTCTAAAGATTTTAAATCACTATATTGCAAGGCTTTATTGCCCGCAGGTGTAGATGCATTTGCCCAACCATAAACCACTTGATCATTTTCTTGTGGTTTTGCTGTGCCATGCTGTGAATGATCCATTTTCGAGTGATCCATGCCTTGCATATCGCCATGGTTCATTTTTGAATGATCCATTTTCGAGTGATCCATGCCTTGCATATCGCCATGGTTCATTTTTGAATGATCCATTTTCGAGTGATCCATGCCTTGCATATCGCCATGGTTCATTTTTGAATGATCCATTTTCGAGTGATCCATGCCTTGCATATTGCCGTGGTTCATTTTCGAATGATCCATTCCTGCATGATCACCGCCACCATGTCCCATATCTTCCATGGTCAAAAGTGAGCGTGGACGTGGTGCAGGCATATGAATGCCATGTGTCATAGGATTTAATTCATTGTGCAGTGTACCAATCGCATAGCCTGCACGGTCAATTGACTCAGCTTCAATTTGATAATGTCCGCCTTTGGGCTCCACAATCACATCATAAGTTTCAGCTGTGCCAATACGAAACTCATCCACAGCAACAGGTTTTACAGGCTGACCATCAGCACTGACCACAGTCATTTTCAAGTTAGGAATACGGACATCGTAGAAAGACATCGCAGATGCATTCACAAAACGTAGGCGAATTTTTTCATTCGGTTTAAACATTCCTGTCCAATTTTGTTCAGGTGTTTTGCCATTAATGAGGAAGGTATAACCTGTAACATCCGACATGTCGGTTTTTAGCATACGCATCTGATTCCACATTTTGCGGTCAGACCATGTCGCTTTTATGCCATCACGTTTAACCTGCTTCCAAACATCACCCAAGGTTTCACGCTGATCTTGATAATATTCAGCTGAAATTTTAAGATCTTTCTGAATTTGATCACTGGTTTTTTCATGAAAATCTGACAACATCACCACATAGTCACGTTCAGCTTTTTCATGTGCTGCCAATGGTGTTTTACCTTTTGGATAAATCACAAAAGAACCATATAAGCCGTCCTGTTCCTGTCCTTTAGAATGAGCGTGATACCAATAAGTCCCGCTTTGGCGAATCTTGAATTTATAAACATACTCGCTTTGAGGCTTAATACCGTTAAAACCATTAAATCCCGGTACACCATCCATAATGCCCGGCAACAACAGTCCGTGCCAATGAATAGAAGAATCTTGGTTTTTTAAATTATTTTTCACGCGAATGATGGCTTCATCACCCTCTTCAAACTCAAGCAAAGGCGCAGGAAATTGACCATTTACGGTAATTCTCTCAACTGGTTTTCCTGTGATATTTACAGTTTGTTCAGCGATTGTTAAATCATATTCTTTAACTGCCGCCATTACCCAAGTTGATGAAAATAAACCAACTCCAATTAAGAGTATATGACTTAACTTTTTTGACATTCTATCTCACCTTTAGAAAGGTCAAGATTGAAGTAATAAAGCAAATATTTAGTATAAACTTTAATACTTCTTTCTCGCTATTTATAAAATTATTTATTGCTACTAGGCATATTCATCTTTGAATGATCCATTTTAGAATGGTCCATATTCATCATAGAATGATCCATTTTTGACATGTCAGATGAGTTAGGAGACTGATGTTGACTATGATCTTGCTGAGTCTTGTCATCTTTTTCCATTTTACAAGGTTTTGTACAAGGTTCCTGTGCTTTTACCGTTTTAGTGGCACTTGAGGTTGATACATCTTTTGCCCAAGATTGGATACCAGCAATTAAAGTTCCAGCACACATTAAAATTGTTAGACTACGACGCACTACAGTTTTCATAAGTTTCTCTAAAAGTTAATTTCTTGTTACTACAATAAAGTGAAGCACTGAACATCTAAGTGACTTGAAAATGACATTTTTGTAATCTATCTCGATCAGATGTTTTATAACGTTATTATAGTTTTAATGAATGACTTAGGATTCGGAAATGAGAATACTATTAGTTGAAGATGAACAAAAAACTGGTGATTATCTCAAGCAAGGTTTATCCGAAGCTGGCTATATTACGGACTGGGTTACAGATGGGTTAACGGGTAAACATCAAGCTCTTTCTGAAGAGTATGACTTAATTATTTTAGACGTGATGTTACCTGGACTAAATGGTTGGAATATTATCAATGATATTCGTAGCAGCGGTAAAACAATGCCCATTCTTTTTCTTACCGCCCGAGATCAAATCGAAGATCGAGTAAAAGGATTAGAGCTAGGCGCTGATGATTATTTAGTTAAGCCTTTTGCTTTTGCAGAGCTTCTAGCTCGAATAAAAACGCTCCTTAGACGAGGGCAACAAAGAGAAGATAATAATATTATTAAGATTGCTGATTTAGAACTTGATTTGAGAAAACGTCGGGTAACACGAGCAGGTCAACGCATTGATTTAACGGCTAAAGAATTTGCTCTTATGGAGCTTTTTATGCGTAGAAGAGGTGAAATTCTACCAAGAGCACTTATTGCATCTCAAATTTGGGATATGAACTTTGATAGTGATACAAATGTAGTTGAAGTCGCTATTAAACGATTAAGAAATAAAGTAGATAGTAATTTTACCCCTAAGTTAATTCAAAATATTAGAGGAATGGGGTATGTATTAGAGGTAGAAGATGAATAATAATTTATTCAGAGCGATCAGTTTCCGGATCGGTATCATTTTCTCATTATCTACTATTTTCATTCTAATTATTATGGGTTTGTTCATAAATAAATTAGTAATGCATCATTTTGAGACTCAAGACCGTACCCAATTAGAAGGTAAAATCCAGCTGATTCAGAATCTTATCCAACAGAATCCTAAAAACTCTCCAGAACTTAATCTTTATTTGAGAGACGCTTTAGTTGGACACCATGATCTTATGGTTCAAATAGAACGACCGACAGGTAAAGTTTTATTTAGTTCAGCACCTTCAACAATTAATACTCAACACTTAACCAAGTCAGCAAATAATTCATGGATTAAATGGAAAATTCAGGATAAGACTTATCGTGGCATGATCTACAACACGGATATAAACAAAAATACTGAGATACAATCTGTACGCATTATTGTGGGGATCGATACATCTGAACATCTACATTTTTTAAATGATTTTAAGCGTCAACTTTTTTACATTGGTTTAGCCGGTACGATTTGTTTAATGTTTTTAGGCTGGTTTGCAACCTGGAGAGGTTTAAGACCCGTGCAAAAAATGGCTAAGGTCGCAGAAGGCATTTCTGCCCAACATCTTTCAGAACGTTTAGAAGTTGAGCACACACCAACAGAACTAAAATCATTAGCAATTGCCTTCAATGATATGCTCGACAGACTAGAATCAGCTTTAGAAAGGCTTTCCGATTTTTCATCTGATTTAGCGCATGAAATTAGAACACCGATTAATAACTTAATGACTCAAACTCAAGTATGTCTTGCCCGTAACCGAGATATTGGTACTTATCAAGAAATACTATTTTCTAATTTAGAAGAATTAGAACGTTTGGCTCGAATGGTATCCAATATGCTTTTCTTGGCAAAAGCAGAACATGGCCTAAAATTACAGAACTTACAGAATATTGACCTGGTTAAAGAAGTTACAGCCTTATTTGATTTCTATGATGCGCTAGCTGCCGAAAAAAATATGACGCTTCAACAAACAGGATCTGGAAATGTCAAAGGTGATCCTGCTATGTTACGTCGAGCACTCAGCAATCTATTATCTAATGCAGTTAAATATGGAAATAAGAATTCTACAATACGCATAAAACTTCAACAGAATTTAGATAACACAATATTTTCAATTGAAAATGAAGGCCCTGAAATCTCTCCTGAACAACTATCCAGGTTATTTGATCGATTTTATCGAACAGATGCATCTAGACAAAGAACAGAAGAAGGAACCGGCTTAGGGCTCGCGATAACAAAATCTATTCTTGATATGCTTGGGGCGACCATCCAGGCTGAATCCCTCAATGGTCGAATCATTTTTACCATTGTTTTTCAAAGTGAATCCATGCAAGGGGAATCATTTTAACTCATTTTTTGAACATCTTCCATTTACCCGAGTTGACCTTACATAAAGCTCAAACTGAGAGCCAGAGCTACGCCAGCACCTATCATGGCAATTGTGTAGCCAAATATGATAGCTCGGCCAAACTGTGCCCCCCCTGTCATCCATGCAATTGTCGCTTTGCTTAACATGTTGCTCAGTGTGGCTAGCCCTAGCGCGACAGCAGCCACATTTGTTGTTAAGCCTTCAGTACTATGCAGGCGGGCAAGTGAGACTAAAATAGCATCTACGTCTGCTAGCCCAGAAATAGTCGATAATACGAAGATGCCGCTGGTGCCCAACCATTGTTTTGCTGCCGGGACCAAGACTGCCATGACAGCCAGGAAAGCAGCGAAGCTGAATGCTGTCCCAAGATCAAAAGGAGCCATTGCTTCTATTGTTCGATCGTTGTTTTCAGCGCTGGTAATTTGGCGTTGTCTCCACAATGCCATACCCAGCAGAAGGATTCCCGCAATCATCATTGCACCACCAAAAGTGCTTAGCAATGCTGGCTCAATGACGCCTATCAGCACAACCATACGAAAAAACATGATGCCACAGGCAGCCAATGTTCCAGAAATAGCAGCACTGACCATGACGGGGTGCTGGCGTGTATAGCGTGCCAGTGCGACAGTTGCAGCTGTAGACGATGCCAAACCACCCAATAGACCTGTCCAGAATATGCCTCTTTCTGAACCGGTAAGCCGCATGGCAAAATGACCTGCCAGAGAGAGTCCGGCAATCAGGATCACTGCCCACCATAACTGGTAAGGATTTAATGCAGCAAAAGGTCCCAGACCCGTATTGGGTAAGTAGGGTAATATAACGACAGAAAGTACCAGCAACTGCAGGGATGCGGTTAATTCACGATGCTCTATCAAGCGTAGCCAACCGTGTAAGGTTGGCTTGAGATCCAAAAATACAGCGACGATTACAGCCGCGGTTAATGCTAAAGTAACATTGCCATGGGATGCATATGCACCTAAAACTAATGTCAACAGCATCGCAATAATTGTGGTAGCACTTAAATTACCGGAAATTTTTGCGGTACGAGCATAGGACACTGTTAGTAATAAGGAAAGCCCTAATACGGCCGCAACTAGCGGCCAAGCTCCGAAGTTTGGTTGTAAATGACCGAGCACTCCTCCGAGCAATCCTGTCAATGTGAAGGTACGTAGACCTGCTACTCGGCTGCCTTCTGGCAGTTCTCGATCCTGCCATCCTCGTTCTAAACCAATGAGCAGGCCGATGGCGAGTGCTGCAACCAGCCCTGATACATCTGGTGGAAGAAAGGAACTCTCTATCATAACTTTTTATTTCGCAGGCGAAGGGCATTGGTGATGACTGAAGCTGAACTCAAACTCATAGCCAAGGCGGCAATCATCGGTGACAACAACCAACCGGTAAATGGATATAGTACGCCAGCCGCGATAGGGATACCCAAAGCATTGTAAAGGAAAGCAAACATGAGGTTCTGTTTCATGTTGCCGACAGTAGCTTCCGAAAGTGAACGGGCAACAGCAATCCCTCGTAAATCTCCCTTGACCAGCGTAACTTGGGCACTATTCATTGCAACATCAGTTCCGGTTCCCATAGCGATACCGACATCAGCTTTAGCCAAGGCTGGTGCATCATTGATGCCATCACCAGCCATAGCCACGATGCGACCTTCCTTCTGCAATTTGCTGACCAGTTCTAGTTTATCTGCGGGTTTGACTTCGCCATGTACCTCATCAATGCCTAGACGTGCTGCGACTGAACGGGCAGTGGTGAGACCATCTCCTGTTGCCATCACGATACGTAGACCCGCTTCCTTCAGGGTGGCAAGTGCTTCTGGGGTATTTTTTTTGATGGGATCGGATACTGCAAGCAGACCGGCCAATTCACCATTGATGGCTAGATGCATCACACTTGCACCTTCCGAACGCAGCTCTTCGGCTTGCGGAATCAGAGATTGTACCGAGATACCCAATTGCTCCATCAGTGCTGTGTTGCCCAAAGCTAACTGACGATCGCCCACTTGACCTCGAACACCAATCCCTGAGCCCGATTCAAAATTATCTGGTGTTTCAAGAGACAGGCCACGTTCGTGTGCTGCGTTTACAATCGCTTCGGCTAGCGGGTGTTCACTGCCTTGATCAAGACTGGCGGCTAAACGTAATACTTCAGATTCGTCAAAATCTGATGCGGCAACTACACGATCGAATACAGGGCGTCCTTCAGTTAACGTACCTGTTTTATCGATGATTAGTGTGTCAATCTTGCGTAGATTCTCAATGGCTGCTGCATCACGGAACAGCACACCATGAGTAGCACCTTGACCCGTCGCAACCATGATAGACATTGGAGTTGCCAAGCCTAGTGCACAAGGACAGGCAATAATGAGTACTGCCACAGCATTGATTAATGCATAAACCCAGCTTGATTCTTCTGGGCCGAATAGTCCCCATCCAAAGAAGGTAAGCAAGGCAATGGTCACTACAGCCATGACGAACCAACCTGCTACCTGATCAGCCATACGTTGCATTGGTGCTCTCGATCGTTGAGCTTGCGCCACCATCTGTACGATCTGGGATAACATGGTACTTGAACCAATTTTCTCTGAACGCATGATCAATGAACCATTGGTATTCAGGGTAGCTCCAATGACTTTATCGCCGATACGTTTAGTGATAGGTAAAGGTTCACCTGTCAGCATCGATTCATCCACTGAACTACTTCCTTCAGTGATTACACCATCCACAGGCACTTTTTCACCTGGGCGAATTCTGAGTAAATCCCCTACATGGACATGCGTTAGAGGAACATCTTCTTCAGTTCCATCAGGCAGGATTCGGCGAGCTGTTTTAGGAGCGAGCCCAAGGAGTGACTTAATTGCAGCAGAAGTTTGCGAACGTGCTTTTAACTCCAATATTTGTCCCAGTAGGGTCAATGAAATGATGACCGCTGAAGCTTCAAAGTAAACAGCGACACGACCCATGGAAATAAATGAGTCTGGGAAGATTTGCGGTGCAATGGTTGCGACCACACTATAAATAAATGCAGCTCCAGTGCCCAAACCAATCAGCGTCCACATGTTCGGGCTGCGATTCACAACCGATTGCCAACCCCGGGAAAAAAATGGCCAACCTGCCCAAAGTACAATTGGGAGTGACAACACCAGTTCAATCCAGCTCTGAACAGCCATATTGAACAGGTTCATTTGATGACCAAACATCGCCAAAAAAGTCACGATGATGGTCAATGGCAGTGTCCACCAGAAGCGTCGGCGGAAATCACGTAACTCCGGATTCTCATCTTCCTCTAATTCAGGAATGAGTGGCTCCAGTGTCATTCCGCATTTAGGACAGTTTCCAGGATGATCTTGCCTGATTTCTGGATGCATTRGGCATGTATAGATGGTCGTACCTGTTGTGCTTGCCGCATTAACGTGTTGAACAGTCTGATGATGCTGTGTATGTGCATCGGCAGTCGTCGTTGCGGGTTTAGCGATATATTGCACCGGGCTGCTATGAAACTTTGATTGACATTTATCACTGCAAAAAAAGTAAGTTTTCCCCTTAAATTCCTCATGGTATTTCGATTCTTCAGTGACGGTCATACCACAGACTGGGTCTTTCAGTACGTCTGTTGTAGCCTGTGCCATATGGTCCTGGTTATGATTTTTTTGATCTGACATAAATAATTCTCTTATGGAAAAGTGGTTTTATGGCCGAATTTTGGAATAAATCTCGGAGTCTGTTGAGCATAGCTGTCATAGACAGCGCCAAATTGTTTACTCATTTCAGCCTCTTCCTTAATTGCCAAGCGGCTGTACATTAAGAGTAGGATTGGAAACATAATCAGTGTCAGTAAAGTTGGCCATTGCAATAAAAAACCCAGCAAGATCATCACAAAAGCCACGTATTGTGGGTGACGTATACGTGCATAAGGGCCTGTGATCGCTAAAGAATGCTGACGTTGCGCGTTGTACAGCACGTGCCATGACGTTGATAACAGGTAAAATCCATAGCCCAAGAAAACGTAACTGGCGATATGCAAAATGCCAAAATGTGGATCACCTTTTTCACCTAATAGCGTTGACCACAAGTGACCTGCATTATGAGAAAGTAAGTCAAGTTGAGGGAAGCGAGTTTGAAGCCAACCAGATAACAGGTAAATGGTTAAAGGAAAACCATACATTTCGACAAATAGAGCAATGATAAAAGCCGAAAAGGCCCCAAATGTACGCCAATCGCGCGCAGTGGAAGGTCTAAAAAAACTGAAAGCGAACATGATAAAAACTGCTGAGTTAATGATAACCAGCGTCCATAAACCATAAGCCGATTCCGCATGATTCATGAGGGGTCTCCTGGTTCGCGTGATTTTTTATTATCTGATGTGTCTGGATTTTTCTGTTGATGATGGTGATGTCCATGACCACCATGCATAAAAATATGCATGAGTGGGCATGCTAAAAGGAGTAAAAAGGGTAAAACACCAACGACATGGGCCAAATGCTCGGTTAAGAGAAAATAGGCTGCCACACCACCAATCACGAATAGGCCGATGGCATAACGTGTAGACCAAAAGTTAGGTACTGAATTATGTTCTTGAGGTTGATGGTTCATGGTGCTTCCCTCTCTAATTCATGGGTAATTATTTAGTTGTGGAGGGAGGCATACAGTCCATCATCATCTGCATCATGGATTGCATCATGTCCATACGTTTTTCCATCATTTGCTGACGGTCAGCCATATTTGCATTCATGCTTTGGCCGCTCATCTGTTTCATCATGCTCATACCTCCTTGCATGAGTTTCATGTGCTCAGCCATAAGTTTTTGACGTTCTTGTGGGGTTTTTGCAGCCATCATCTTCTCATGCATGGCTTGCATCGCCTTCATGTGTTGATCCATTGCAGCCATTTTATCTGTAGCAGTGGTGCTGGTAACTGTTTGCTTAATTGTTACTGCAGATGGTGCTGTTTTTTCAGGGTGGTGATCTTTGTGTTCATCGGATTGCTGTGCAAATGTATTCAATGACGCGGCTGCGATACATAAGCCCAAAAAAATGTTTTTGAATTTCATCATAATTTTTTCCTTTAAATAATTTGGAAGTAAAAGCTATGTTTTAGTACTGAACAGAGTCTAGGAATTTGACTACTAAACTGATGAAATTTTTGGTTATTCTCTGTCTCTCTTAAAAATTTTAGCACTATTAATTAATTATTTTTAAAAATGACAAAAATGTAATTTTGAGATCTTCTCGAAATATATAGTCTATGCTGAGATGACAAAAATTTTATTTAATATTAATCTTTTAAAACTATTAAAGTTGTTATGATTTTATGTGCTTAAAAAAATAAAAATGAAATGATTAGATGACTCCAAGGCTAGTTAGAGACACATTCTTAATGTAATTTACACTGTTATTCCTTTAAAGAAAAAATACAGTTGATCAAAATAGTTTTTTATAGAAAAAAGGGTGGATAATTTAATTATTAAGCTTATTGGTATATTTATTAGATAGAAGGGGCTTTGTTGCACAAAGATTTCATAACTATATGATTTTAGAAGTTTTGATTATTTTTTGATCCAAAATTAAATTTATTTAAATCAGATGCTTACATATTTATGCAACAAAGCCAATAGCTACTATTTTCTTAGATAAAATGATTACTACATTTCATAAATCAACCACCTACATAATTTGTTTGTTAAATGATCATTATTTTTCAATAAGATTATTTTAATAGTTAAAGATTTTAAATTTTAAAAATGACAAAAATGTAATTTTGAAGTCATCGCTCTGTTTCTGTCTCTCACTAATAATTGAAATATAAGAGGAGATGATGTGGTCTCATTAAATATAGATTTTATAAAGTCATCTCTAATGAACTAACGAATCAAGAGGAAACGTAAATGAAATTATTTCAAAATAAAATGACTGCTCTACGTAATGTTGTAGTAGCTGCAACGATGATTGTGGCTACTACAACTACGTTCGCTCATGTGAGTTTAGTGAGTGCGATTCCTGCGGAAAATGCATCTATCCTTAGTCAACCAAAGAACTTGACCCTTAACTTTGGTGCAGAGGTTATGTTGATGAATATTAAGTTACTGGATGCTCAGCGAAGAGATGTTCCTTTAAAATATAAAGTTACTCATGACTTAAAGAAATCCTTTAATGTCGATCTTCCGAAACTGAAAAAAGGTAAATATACCGTTGTCTGGACAACAATGGGGAAAGATGGCCACAACATGAATGGTGAATATAGTTTCACTATCAAATCGACTAAATAAGAATTGATTACCTTTCAACATGTCAGTGAGGTGCTGGCATGTTGTTCTAGAATGGACAAAAATAATGATTTCTGAATATTGGATGTGGGCCACTTGGTTAACTAAGGTTATTTTATATTTAAGTTTAGCTTTTGTCGTTGGTGGAGCCTTTTGCTATTTTTTACTTAGACAATATCTTGAACTAAAAGAATCGATTCTTAAATATATTACAATTGGCGCTGGATTAGGCCTAATTTCCAGTACCTTGGGATTTTTTATTCTGATTGGTAGTTTTGCCAATACTGGTATTACAGGGATGGTGGAACCCACGTATATTAATATATTGGTTAATACTCCGACGGGGTATATATACGTTCTTCGTTCTATTAGTTTTTCTCTTTTACTTCTTCTCATGGTGGTTAAAGTTAACAGGAACAAAGGTCAGTTTTCTATAATTGAAAGTTCAATATTTTGTGTTTTACTTCTCCCGATTATTTTTAGTTTTTCCCAGCTCGGACATGTCGCTAATTTAACCTTACTTGCTCAAATTTTATTATCAATCCATATTCTAGTTATGTCGTTATGGATGGGGTCTTTATATCCGTTATGGAAAACCAGCCGGGAAATAAGTGGTTTACCTTTAAAAGATCGCATGCATGTATTTGGACGTATTGCTGCTTTCATTGTTGGGATATTAATCGCCTGTGGCGCTAGTGTAGCTCTTCTTTTAATTAAAGATTTTAATACCTTAATCAATACTGCATATGGCTATGGTTTCATGGTTAAATTGTTTTTTGTTATAAGTATTCTACTTTTAGCTGCCTTCAACAAATGGTATTTCACCCCGCGTCTTCAACATCCTAAATTCGCTAAACACCTTAGTCATGCCATTTTATTTGAGATGTTATTAGGTCTATCAATTCTATTAACAACAGGCTATATAACCACTGTCGTGGGTATTGAATAAGAGAATTTCAAAATAAGGGAATTGAGGAAATTTTACATTACTGCATTTATCTTTTGTAGCTGAGCAATAAAGTTTCTACTGGACTGCCAGCTTACGACAATCAGAACAGTAAACTCGCATCATGAGGCATTATACATGGCACTGTTGCAAATAGAGATTTGAGTCGATGATGTTCCCTTTAAAAAGTACTTAGAGACCGAAAACCCTGTTGATTAGACACACTTCACCCTGAGGCTGACCATAATAAAATGACGATGCTTGTCCTTTACGTAGTGCACGCATGACTTCAATACCTTTAATTGTGGCATAAGCCGTCTTCATAGATTTGAATCCTAATGTGGCCCTGATGATCCGCTTTAGCTTGCCATGATCACATTCAATCACGTTATTTTTATACTTAATCTGCCTGTGCTCAAGGTCTGGTGGACATTTACCNTGGCACTGTTGCAAATAGAGATTTGAGTCGATGATGTTCCCTTTAAAAAGTACTTAGAGACCGAAAACCCTGTTGATTAGACACACTTCACCCTGAGGCTGACCATAATAAAATGACGATGCTTGTCCTTTACGTAGTGCACGCATGACTTCAATACCTTTAATTGTGGCATAAGCCGTCTTCATAGATTTGAATCCTAATGTGGCCCTGATGATCCGCTTTAGCTTGCCATGATCACATTCAATCACGTTATTTTTATACTTAATCTGCCTGTGCTCAAGGTCTGGTGGACATTTACCTTCCCGTTTTAACCGTGATAAAGCACGTCCATATGTGGGTGCTTTATCCGTGTTGATCACTTGTGGAATTTGCCACTTCTTCACATTATTTAAAATTTTTCCAAGAAAACAATATGCTGATTTGGTATTACGTCTAGAWGAAAGATAAAAATCAATGGTATCGCCACGTTGATCGACTGCACGATACAGATAAGACCATCGTCCATTCACTTTTACATAGGTTTCATCAATATGCCACGAGCTCAGATCTGTAGGATTACGCCAATACCAGCGTAAACGTTTTTCTATTTCAGGAGCATAACGTTGAACCCAACGGTAAATAGTCGTGTGATCAACATTCACACCCCGTTCGGCCAGCATTTCCTGCAGTTCACGATAGCTAATGCCATATTTACAATACCAGCGCACAGCCCAAAGAATGATTTCGCCCTGAAAATGCCGACCATGGAAAGGATTCATATGCTGCACCTTTAGCTAAAACAGTCTTCAGCTTACCATTCGTGGTTATTTGCAACAGTGCCNTTCATCAATATGCCACGAGCTCAGATCTGTAGGATTACGCCAATACCAGCGTAAACGTTTTTCTATTTCAGGAGCATAACGTTGAACCCAACGGTAAATAGTCGTGTGATCAACATTCACACCCCGTTCGGCCAGCATTTCCTGCAGTTCACGATAGCTAATGCCATATTTACAATACCAGCGCACAGCCCAAAGAATGATTTCGCCCTGAAAATGCCGACCATGGAAAGGATTCATATGCTGCACCTTTAGCTAAAACAGTCTTCAGCTTACCATTCGTGGTTATTTGCAACAGTGCCATTTAAAAGAACCTTCTTTTCTTTCTACGGTAACTCCAGCATAGTTGGCAACTTTTTGTCGCGTACCAGTAAGCGTATTAAATAAAGAGGTTTTTCCACAATTTGGATTACCGACTAATGCAATGTTCTTAATCTTCATTGGATACTAACTCTACAAAAATTCTTTCAGCTTCATTCTTTCTTAATGCGAATCTTGAAGTTTCAATTTGAACTAAAACAGGATCTCCGCCAAAAACACCTTTAGCGAGTACTTGTAGAGTTTCACCCTCTCTAAAACCTAATAGTTGGAGCCGTTCCAATACGGGATCAGTGGTATGACTGTATTGATTACCTTTTTTGAGATCTCTAATTTTGACGATCTGATTTTGTTTAACTTGAAATAGATTCATTTTCGATACTCTTACTTCAAAGCCAAAATCTTTCGAGCACCATTAAGCACGAATAAAGAAACCAGGATGCCAATGATTAAGTCTGGGTAAGCTGATCCCGTCCACGCCACGAGTACACCGGCAAATATAACGCCCATATTTACGACAACGTCATTCGCCGAGAAAATCCAACTGGCTTTCATATGTGCGCCATCTTCTCGATGACCAGAAATAAGATATAAGCATGTCACGTTAGCTATAAGTGCGAGCAGGCCAATAACAATCATGAGCGTTGATTCTGGCTCGCTTCCAAACATGAATCGTCTAATGACATCAACAATCACGATAACAGCAAGTAATAACTGAATCCAACCTGCGAAATGGGCTGCTTTTATTTGATATTTCGCAGCTTTTCCGACGGCATATAGCGCAATACCATAAACGGCTGCATCGGCAAACATATCTAGAGAATCAGCAATCAATCCTGTAGACGCAGCAATAATACCGCTGATGAATTCTATAAAGAAAAGTAGAGCATTAATACCTAATAACAGTTTAAGTACTTTAGCTTGTCTCACAGGATCAGGTTCATTAGGTATATCGCCTGTAGAAAGCTGTGTTTCATCAAGTTTCGCCCCAAAACCCAGTCCTTCGAGTTTAGCCGTAATTTGCTGAATCCCTTCATTATGGAAGACTTTCAGTTTTCGATTGGGAAGATCAAAAGTAAGACCTTTAACTGCTTCAATATCTGCAAGAGCCATACGGACCATTTGCTCTTCAGCAGAGCAATCCATTTTAGGAATGGTATAGGTACTTGTTTGCTTAGCCTGTTGATTGCTTATATAAGTTTCAGTCTTCACAAGCTTTGCACCAAAACCCAAAGCTTCAAGTTTGGTAGTTATATTTTCATCTTTTTGATTATGTAGAACCTTTAAAGACCGGTTAGGTAAATCAAAGATGAGTTTTTGAACACCATCAATTGAAGATAGCGCCATACGAACCATCTGTTCTTCCGCAGAACAATCCATTTTGGGAACTAAGTATTCACTCATGTAGTGCGAATCTTTTAAAACGTTTTCAGTGCTTAAATTTTCTTTGGGATCAGAACCACAACAGGATTGAGCGGTATCTTCACAACTGTTTGAAGTGTTACAGCAAGGAGATGAAGATTTTTCTTCTTCCTCTTCACCACAACAGCTAGGCGTATTATCACAATTCTTTGAATTGCTTGCTTCTGCAATTGATGGATGATTTTCTTGTTGAGATTTCTTATCTTCGCATGGTGTTTCTTTACTACATCCACAACCACTCATAATTATACCCATTAAAAAAATTTATAAACTTTGAATATTAGAATCCCTATAGTTACTATAGAGTCAAGATTTTTTGGAAATACCAACTCAATGCATTTAAAAATTGGTGAACTCTCTAAAAAAACCTCATGTTCAGTATTAACAATTAGGTTTTATGAAAAGGAAGGTTTAATTCCGGAACCCGAAAGAACGGAAGGAAATTACCGCCTTTACGATATAGGCTATGTTGAGCGAATTAAGTTTATTTTGAATTGCCGAACTTTAAATATGAGTTTGAATGAAATTCGTCAATTACTCACCTATAAAGATAATCCCAAGAAAAATTGTTCAGATGTGAATGAATTAATTGACTTACATGTCAGTGCTATCAGAGAAAATATAATCAAGCAACAAAAGCTTATTGAACAATTATCTGATTTAAGAGATACTTGTGATGGTTTATGTACAATTGACCAATGTGGAGTTCTAAAAAATCTAGCTTGATTATCTAGACCTATGCTTTTTTCAAAAATTCTGTATATCTTTACTTAAGGCTGCAAAAAGTTTAAGGTTACTCAAATTCTGTGATCAGATATTTGATAGATCTGGACAGCTTCCGATTGGTGTTTTAAATACAGATTTGTGTATGAAGAGAAAAACATTTCTAATCCAGATATTGGTACTCTTATTCACATTCCAGAATATTTGGAGTGTGGCAGAGGCTGCTTGTCTGCATGAAATGCCAAACATACCCAATTCAATACTCTCTAATCCAATCGATTTAGACGAAAAGAGTGATAGTCCTCGTCAAGCACTTTATTCCCTAGAAAACTATAAAGAAATCTATGACTATTGTCAGAAGGTTTGTTTTAACGAAAAGTGCAGTCATTTCTCAAATACAATCGTGATTCAGATTGACCCACCCGATGATCTGAAGCTTAAAGCTAATTTTGAGACCGGCATTACCCCAACTTATTTGGGAATAACTTTTTATAAACCCCCTTATCTGGATCAATTAACCCCGCCTCCCGATTTGCCCCTACTATTGGTGGGGTAGTCTTATAAAAGCCCACCACTCCTAATTTCATTATGCGTGGGGCATTTTCATGTCAAAAAACAAATTACATCAGGATACCTCCATCCTGAATTTATCCTGGTCAGCCTTAGGTAGCGGTATCTTGCTATCTGCAATGATCAGCTTCAGTACTTCCGTAGTCGCCAGTACTCAAGATTTAACGCTGCAGCAAGCTATTGAGCAGGTTAACCAATATCAAGCGTCCCAAAATTTCTGGGAAACGCAAAACAGCATTAATGCCACGAATCTTCAGCAAAGTAAGCTGTTTAAAAATCCTGAACTGTCAGTTGAACAAACGGGATTTGGTTCAAATAATGAAAAAGAGCTTACCATTGGCATATCACAACCCTTGGATATTTTTGGTGAGCGAAGAGCAAACCAAAAATTAGCCAGTCTCTCAATAGATAAAACAGCGCTGAAACAGAAGATTTATCAAGCACAAATTGAGCTTGCAGTGAAATATGTATGGTCGCAACTGGCCATTGCCGAACTTGAAAAAAACATTGTCAATGAACAACTTCGGGTGAGCGAAGAAAACCTTCAAGCAATCGAAAAGCGCTTTAATGCAGGCAGTATCGCGCAAGTAGATGTGAATCGCGCACGTTTAAGTCATGCTGAAAATATCCGTCTTTTTAGACAGGCCGACTTACAGGTACAAGTGGCAACCCAACAATTATCAAATTTATGGGGAACCTCTGATAAGTCATTGAAGGTAAACCTCTCTTCGCAAAAGCTTTGGCCAAAATCGACTCATGGGCAGGTTCAAGAATATTTAGCGGATAACTACATTGAGAAATATCGGATTTTACAGGTGTTAGAGTCTCAAGCAACGGTTGATCAGCTGAAAGCAAAGTCACGTCCTAATCCTACTTTAAACCTGGGCGTTAACCGCACCCAATCCTTGGATAACTCAACACAAAATCAACTGGTGGTTGGAGTCAGTGTACCGCTCAATATTTTCGATCGTCAGCAAAATGGCATAAAAATCGCGCAAGAAAAAATGAACTTATTAGAGCGTCAGAAAGACTTTTATCTAAAGCAAAATGCGCTGCAAATAGGCACGATCTTAACCGAGTTGCAGGGTTTAGAGCTTCAATTCAAAGTCGTTGACGAGACTCAAATTCCTTTGGCGACTCAAGTTCAAAGTAAAACTTTACAAGGTTTTCTGGCAGGAAAGTTTGCTTTAACCGATGTTCAGCAAGCCACGCTTCAATTACAAGACATCCGTCTACGTAAAGTCCAGTTGTTACGGGAGGGCTGGCAAAAGGCCATCGAAGCAGAAAGTTTAAGCTTAGGCATTAGCCCAAGTGAAGTCATGTCGAAAGATGCTATTGCACAAATCAATCAAAATTTATGGCAAGACATACAGGCCATGCCTGTCATTGGTGGGGGAAATTAACATGTTCGATCTTAAAAACAGCTTAAAAAAACAGAGCGGAAAAATCTCTCAACCCCTACTGATTAGTTTGGTCATCGGCGCTACCGTACTCCTCAGTATTTTCTTGATCTTAACGGGTAAGAATAAATCTGAAACATCAGATGAACATGCCGAGGAAGAAGGGGGAGAAGAACATGGTGGTGAAACCGAAGAGCATGCAGAAGGTGTGAGCCTGACTGCCAAGCAACTGGTGGAACAGGGCATACAATTATCAGCGGTCGATCAAGGCCCGGTGGTTAAATTAAGTTCTTATCCTGCCAAACTGAATGTGAATACTGACCAGCAAGCGCACGTCTCACCGAGTTTTAGTGGTCATGTAGAAAATGTCTATGTAGAACTCGGTCAAAAAGTTCAGAAAGGACAGCCTTTGGCTGCGTTGCTTGTTCCTGATCTAGTTGATCAGCAGGCCAATCTTAAAATTGAACAAACCAACCTTGAACTGGCGAAACAAGACTATGATCGTGAGCGTCAGCTTTGGTCACAGGGCATTTCAGCAAAACAGGACTATCAACGTGCTTATAACAGCTATAAACGGGCACAAATTCAGGTTCAAGCGGCCCAATCACGTTTAAGTGCATTTGGTGCAGTGAATGCCAGTAACGGACGCTATATTTTGAAAGCTCCCATTTCTGGCGTGATCAGTAAAAAGGATTTGGTTCTCGGGGAAAATGTTCAGTTAGCCGATCAACTCTTTACGATAGACCGGTTAGATCAACTCTGGCTTGAGTTTATTGTTCCAAATTCTGAAATTATGGGCTTAGCCCCGAATCAAAAGATCGAATTTAAATCCTTGCAAACGGAAAAGGTCTATCAGGCTGTTATTCAGACTTTAAATACTGAAGCGGATATTCAAACAGGCCGTCTTCAGGTGCGAGCAAAAGTTGAATCGAATGCAACCGAATTACGTCCAAACTTGATGGTAAACGTACAGTTGCAACAACGCAGTGAAAGTACCGCATTACGGGTACTTAAGTCCGCAGTTCAGAATGTCGATGGAAAAGATGTGGTTTTTGTCGCCATTCAGCATGGACAGAAAGTTGAATTCAGTCCGCAACCGGTGAAATTAGGGCAATCGTCTGGGGATAGCCAGTGGATTGAAGTGGTAAATGGGCTTAATCAGGGACAAAAATATGCAGCTCAAGGCAGTTTCTTACTGAAATCTGAGATGGAAAAAGGAGAGGCTTCACATGAGCACTAAAAGCCCTCACATTCCAGACCACGAATCGGTAAAACCTGAAGGGCTGTTTGATCGGCTGATCCAGTTTTCTATCCATAACGCCATTTGGATTATGCTGTTTATTGCAGCCTGGATTGCTATTGGTATTTATAGTTATCAAAAGTTACCGATTGATGCTGTACCAGATATTACCAATACTCAGGTGCAGATTAACACTTCAGCCAATGGTTTTACGGCTTTAGAAATGGAACAGCGGATTACATATCCAATCGAGAATGCCATGTCAGGCATGCCGAAAATGGAACAAACCCGTTCTATTTCACGCTACGGCTTATCGCAAGTGACCATCATTTTTGAAGATGGCACGGATATTTACTGGGCCAGACAGCT
This sequence comes from Acinetobacter towneri, assembly GCF_001758345.1. Classification (GTDB taxonomy): domain Bacteria; phylum Pseudomonadota; class Gammaproteobacteria; order Pseudomonadales; family Moraxellaceae; genus Acinetobacter; species Acinetobacter towneri_A. Next base: position 4,924 of record NZ_MKQS01000007.1, on the reverse strand, counting down.
TATCAACCAGCGCTTGCAAGAAGCAATGGGAGAAATGCCTGAAGATGTGCAACCTAACATGTCACCTATTTCGACAGGTTTAGGTGAAATCTATCAATGGGTGATTAAAGCCGAACCAAATGCTAAAAAGCCGGATGGAACCCCTTATTCGGCGATGGATTTACGTGAAATTCAGGATTGGATTGTAAGACCGCAATTACAGCGCGTAAAAGGCGTTGCTGAGATCAACAGTATCGGTGGCTTTAATAAAACCTATGTGGTTGCCCCTGATCTGAACCGATTGCAACAATTGCAAATTCCTTTGTCTGATTTACAAACTGCCTTAACAGAGAATAATGAAAACCGTGGTGCTGGCTATATTGAGAAAAATGGACAACAGCTAACGGTTCGTGTTCCCGGCACTTTAAACACGATTGAAGATATCCAGAACATCAGTATTGCCAATAAAAACGGCTATCCGATTCGGGTGGCAGATGTCGCCAATGTCTCAATTGGTCATGACTTAAGAACAGGGGCTGCAACCTATAATGGTGAAGAAACTGTATTGGGTATTGCCATGATGATGATGGGAGAAAATAGCCGTACCGTTGCTCAAGCCATTGATGAAAAGGTGCAATCGATCCAGCAATCGCTACCTAAAGGTGTGGTGATTGAGACTGTGTATGACCGTACGCATTTGGTTGATCGGGCGATCAAAACCGTTCAGAAAAATTTGATTGAGGGTGCAATCCTCGTCATTGTTATTTTATTTCTCTTTCTAGGTAATTTCCGTGCTGCGCTGATCACGGCTTGCGTTATTCCACTGTCAATGCTGTTTACCTTGACGGGAATGGCAGAGCAGAAGATTAGTGCAAATCTGATGAGTTTAGGGGCACTGGACTTCGGTATTATTATTGATGGTGCAGTGGTTATTGTAGAAAACTGTATCCGTCGGCTAGCAGAAGCTCAGAAGCTGAAAGGTGGTTTACTTAGCCGTTCTGAAAGATTTAAAGAAGTCTTCTTGGCTGCAAAACAGGCGCGTCGTCCTCTGATTTTTGGACAGTTAATTATTTTGGTGGTTTATCTACCTATCTTTACCCTGACGGGTGTAGAAGCCAAACTTTTCCATCCTATGGCAATGACTGTTGTACTGGCTTTAATTGGGGCCATGATTTTATCTGTCACTTTTGTGCCAGCCGCAGTTGCCCTATTTGTCACTGGAGAAGTCAAGGAAACCGAAAGTCGCTGGATGCATTGGCTTAAAACCAAATATGAACTGCTTTTAGATAAAGCCTATGAGCTTCGTTTATTTGTGACTATTGTGGCTGCCTGTATTTTAGTGCTTACGGGCGTGCTAGCCACTCAAACAGGTAGCGAGTTTGCACCTCAACTGGGTGAAGGTGATTTTGCTGTTCAGCAAATGCGTTCCCCAAGTACAGGGTTAGAACAGTCACTGAGAATGCAGGAAAATACTGAAAAGTTACTGTTGAAAGAATTTCCTGAAATTAAAGCGATCTTTGCCCGTACCGGTACAGCAGAAGTGGCCACAGATGTTATGCCACCCAACATTTCAGATGGCGTGGTACTGTTAAAACCTCATGATGAATGGCCTGATCCAAAACAAACGATTGATGAGCTTCGCCAAAGAATGATTACTTTCTTAGCGACATTGCCGGGAAATAACAGTGAGTTCTCGCAACCCATTGAACTGCGCTTTAACGAGTTAATTTCAGGGGTGCGAAGTGATGTGGGTGTCAAATTATTTGGTGATGACATGGAGATTCTAAATCGCGAAGCGAATAAAATTTCTCAAAAAATTAACTCAATTTCAGGCGCGACAGCCGTTAATGTAGAACAGACCAGTGGCTTACCCTTGTTGAATGTAGAGGTGGATAAGTCCAGAGCTGCACAATATGGCTTGTCGGTAAGAGCAATTCAGGATCTGGTAGCTACAAGTGTCGGTGGCCAGAATGTTGGAACAATTTTACAGGGAGACAAGCGTTTTGATTTTGTCATCCGTCTAGATGAATCCCAGCGTAGTCCTGAACAGTTAGCGGTACTTCCTATTCAATTGCCGAATGGTGGTTTAGTCCAACTGCAAGATGTGGCACGCGTTGAAAATATCCTGGGTATTAATCAGGTCAGCCGTGAAAATGGTAAACGTCGAGTGGTTATTACTGCAAATGTAGAAGGACGTGATTTAGGCTCATTCGTAACAGAGCTTCAGAGCACGTTATCCAAACAGGAATTACCAAGCGGTTATTGGATAGATTATGGCGGTCAATTTCAAAATCTGATGTCTGCAAAAGCGCGTATGCAATTGGTGGTTCCGCTCGCATTGTTGACGATCTTTATTTTATTGATGGCTGTATTCCATAATATCAAAGAAAGCTTACTGGTCTTTAGTGGTGTACCGTTTGCCTTATGTGGAGGCTTAATCGCGTTGTGGTTGCGTGACATTCCATTATCCATGTCAGCAGGGGTTGGCTTCATTGCACTATCGGGGGTGGCTGTACTGAATGGCTTAGTCATGCTCACCTTTATCAAAGAGTTGCGACAACAATATGACCTTTATTATGCAACGTGGCAGGGTGCAATTTTGCGTCTTAGACCTGTGCTGATGACCGCTTGTGTGGCGTCCCTTGGGTTTGTCCCGATGGCTTTGGCAACCGGAACTGGGGCAGAAGTACAGAGACCTTTAGCAACAGTGGTTATTGGAGGAATTATCTCCTCTACCCTGCTTACATTGGTTTTATTGCCCGTACTGTACCGCTGGATGAATGAAAAGAAAGTTTCTTAATCCAATAGATTAGTCGATTTACAGCAGAGATATTGGCTGTTATCCAATATCTCTGCTCATCATAAATAGAATAAGGAAAATATTTTATGTCAGAACATCATGATCATAGCCATGCGGTTGTTACTGAAGAAAATAGTAAGAAGTTAATGGTTGCCTTAGGTTTAACGACTACTTTTTTAATAGTAGAAGTTGTCGCTGCTTTTATTACCCAAAGTTTGGCTTTGTTATCTGATGCAGCTCATATGTTTACTGATGTAGCCGCTTTAGCTATTGCTCTTGCCGCTATCAAAATTGGTAAAAAAGCCGCAGATGATAAAAGAACTTTTGGCTATCAGCGATTTGAAATTTTAGCGGCTCTGTTTAATGCGGTGATGCTTTTTGTGGTAGCAATATATATTGTATATGAAGCTTATCAACGTTTTACGAACCCTGCTGAAATTCAAAGTGTTGAAATGATGATTGTCGCGGTCATTGGTTTGGTCGTAAATTTGATTTCAATGAAAATCCTTTCTGCTAGTGCTGAAGGAAGTCTAAATATAAAAGGTGCATATTTAGAAGTTCTTAGTGATGCTCTAGGATCGATAGGCGTGATTATCGGAGGAATAGTTATTTATTTTACCCAGTGGATGTGGGTTGATACCGTAATCGCTGTGTTAATTGGCTTCTGGGTCTTACCTCGAACTTGGATTTTATTAAAACAAAGTATTAATATTCTGCTTGAAGGAGTTCCTGATGAGATTGATATTGAGTCGTTAAGAAATGATTTATTGAAGCTAGAGGGCGTTGAAGGGATTCATCAGTTGAAAGTCTGGGCTATATCCTCAAAAAATATTCATTTAACTGCTCATTTGGTTGCTCCGAATAGCAATACAGATCAACTCTATCAAAAGGCCTTAGAAGTTCTAAAACATAATCATAATATTACTGAAATTACGTTACAAATAGAAAGTAAGGAATGTAATACATTGGAACAGCATAAACATTAAAGTGCTGCTCTTTCTACATAATGGACAGATGACTAGGCTGATAAACCTTACCATTTTCCTGTATTACACTTCTATTTATCACACGCACTTTAAACACCATCCTGAGACATTTTAAAATTACAAGAATGTAATTTATGAGTCCTCTGGGTGTTAATTCTTTAAAGTTAGAATATCTAACAAGTATTAAATGAGAGTAAATAAACATGCTATTCAAAAATAAATTTTGTACTAAATTACTGTTAATTAGTGCATTCTTTAGTATCGCAAGTTTTAGTTATGCAGATGGCGGCTTGTTATTTCTTGAAAAGAATTTAAAAGCTTCTAAAGTTGAAAATTCTAAACAAAAACAAGTTAAAAATAATGAATCAAATGAATCAAATGAATCAAATGAATCAAATGAATAGTTGGGTTGCATAAATAAATCAATTAGACTTATTCATTCAGCAATATAATTCCTGAATGAATAAGTTTATAACTAAAACCGGCTTTGTTGCATAAACATTCAAAAGCTGAGTTTTCCCCAATCCATTCAAATTTAAGTGACAACTTGGGTGTGAGGTCTACCTAATTCCGTAAATCTATTCAGAACTGCCACACGCGCATGAACTTCATTGACCTGACTTTGAAAATGTCTTGCCGTCAGCTTATCTCCTAATAATTTGATGCAATGCATCTTGGTTTCCACCAAACTGCGACGGTGATAGCCCGACCATTTTTTCCATAGGGTTCTGCCTAAATGCTTAACCGTTTGAAGTAACTCATTTCGTTCTATTGAACTGATTTTAGAATCTTTCCAGGGCTTGGCATTCTTCCTGGGTGGAATTACGGCACTGTTGCAAATAACCACGAATGGTAAGCTGAAGGGCACTGTTGCAAATAACCACGAATGGTAAGCTGAAGACTGTTTTAGCTAAAGGTGCAGCATATGAATCCTTTCCATGGTCGGCATTTTCAGGGCGAAATCATTCTTTGGGCTGTGCGCTGGTATTGTAAATATGGCATTAGCTATCGTGAACTGCAGGAAATGCTGGCCGAACGGGGTGTGAATGTTGATCACACGACTATTTACCGTTGGGTTCAACGTTATGCTCCTGAAATAGAAAAACGTTTACGCTGGTATTGGCGTAATCCTACAGATCTGAGCTCGTGGCATATTGAT
>NZ_MKQS01000006.1 GCF_001758345.1 Acinetobacter towneri | reverse complement strand
GTTCTTTTCGCCTTTCCCTCACGGTACTGGTTCACTATCGGTCAGTCAGGAGTATTTAGCCTTGGAGGATGGTCCCCCCATATTCAGACAAGGTTTCACGTGCCTCGCCCTACTCGTCATCATTATGTGTGCCCTTTCGTGTACAGGACTATCACCCACTATGGTTGCACTTCCCAGAGCATTCCACTAAAACACACATAACTTAATGGGCTTTTCCCCTTTCGCTCGCCGCTACTGAGGGAATCTCAATTGATTTCTTTTCCTAAGGGTACTGAGATGTTTCACTTCCCCTCGTTCGCTTCGTATGACTATGTATTCATCATACGATACCTACCTTAAGGTAGGTGGGTTTCCCCATTCAGAAATCTCCGGATCAAAGGATATTTGCCGCCTCCCCGGAGCTTTTCGCAGGCTATCACGTCTTTCTTCGCCTCTGACTGCCAAGGCATCCACCACATGCACTTAATTACTTGACTATACAACCCCAAACAGTCATTAATCCCTACAAGTAGGATTAAGACAATTAAATAAATAATCAATGATTTATTTAATCTACAGTTCAAAGTCTCGTGCACTTAAGCACTGTACAGCTTCAATCTAAATTCATATACCAAAACGCTTGATTCAGTTAATTTGCTAGTTCTCATTTCAATTCGTAATTAAATCGTAACACCGAAGCATTACTGTCAATCTTGAATTAAATGAGTTGAACAATTTATTTCAGACTCAATTTTTGCCAATCTGTTAATGAATTAATGCGTCTTCGTCAGACCGCACTAAATACTGTGATATTTAAATCACAGAACTTAATAAGCTTATACTTACTAAATTCTGTAATCTTTAGCTTAAAGCTCCAGTATATGTGTGCCTGCGCACAGCATAGCTGTTTGCTTAAATTTCAAGGAAAAACGTTGTTTTTCTAATCTTGAAATTTGGTGGAGACTAGGAGAGTCGAACTCCTGACCTCCTGCGTGCAAAGCAGGCGCTCTACCAACTAAGCTAAGTCCCCAGCTTATCATCTGTGATTCGATGTATCTTCAATTCCTGTAACTTGATTGATTCAATCTAGGTCAAAGTCATGGTGGGTCTGACAAGACTTGAACTTGTGACCCCACGCTTACGGTTAGACTACCTACTTCTGGTGCAACAAACTCCCATGGTGTGACGGGCGGTGTGTACAAGGCCCGGGAACGTATTCACCGCGGCATTCTGATCCGCGATTACTAGCGATTCCGACTTCACGCAGTCGAGTTGCAGACTGCGATCCGGACTACGATCGGCTTTTTGAGATTAGCATCACATCGCTGTGTAGCAACCCTTTGTACCGACCATTGTAGCACGTGTGTAGCCCTGGCCGTAAGGGCCATGATGACTTGACGTCGTCCCCGCCTTCCTCCAGTTTGTCACTGGCAGTATCCTTAAAGTTCCCATCCGAAATGCTGGCAAGTAAGGAAAAGGGTTGCGCTCGTTGCGGGACTTAACCCAACATCTCACGACACGAGCTGACGACAGCCATGCAGCACCTGTATGTAGATTCCCGAAGGCACCAATCCATCTCTGGAAAGTYTCTACTATGTCAAGGCCAGGTAAGGTTCTTCGCGTTGCATCGAATTAAACCACATGCTCCACCGCTTGTGCGGGCCCCCGTCAATTCATTTGAGTTTTAGTCTTGCGACCGTACTCCCCAGGCGGTCTACTTATCGCGTTAGCTGCGCCACTAAAGGATCAAATCCCCCAACGGCTAGTAGACATCGTTTACGGCATGGACTACCAGGGTATCTAATCCTGTTTGCTCCCCATGCTTTCGCACCTCAGTGTCAGTATTAGGCCAGATGGCTGCCTTCGCCATCGGTATTCCTCCAGATCTCTACGCATTTCACCGCTACACCTGGAATTCTACCATCCTCTCCCATACTCTAGCTAACCAGTATCGAATGCAATTCCCAAGTTAAGCTCGGGGATTTCACATTTGACTTAATTAACCACCTACGCGCGCTTTACGCCCAGTAAATCCGATTAACGCTCGCACCCTCTGTATTACCGCGGCTGCTGGCACAGAGTTAGCCGGTGCTTATTCTGCGAGTAACGTCCACTTATCCCAGGTATTAACCAGGTAAGCCTCCTCCTCGCTTAAAGTGCTTTACAACCAAAAGGCCTTCTTCACACACGCGGCATGGCTGGATCAGGGTTCCCCCCATTGTCCAATATTCCCCACTGCTGCCTCCCGTAGGAGTCTGGGCCGTGTCTCAGTCCCAGTGTGGCGGATCATCCTCTCAGACCCGCTACAGATCGTCGCCTTGGTAGGCCTTTACCCCACCAACTAGCTAATCCGACTTAGGCTCATCTATTAGCGCAAGGTCAYAAAGATCCCCTGCTTTCTCCCGTAGGACGTATGCGGTATTAGCAYCCCTTTCGGAATGTTGTCCCCCACTAATAGGCAGATTCCTAAGCWTTACTCACCCGTCCGCCGCTAGCTCAGTTACCGAAGCAACMTCGCCCGCTCGACTTGCATGTGTTAAGCCTGCCGCCAGCGTTCAATCTGAGCCATGATCAAACTCTTCAGTTAAAATCATTTCGAGTTTTACAAGTAAAACTCTTAAGCTTGGCTCATCAATTTTCTGACTTAAATTTCGCTCAAATAAACTTCGAGTAATTTAAACCAATCAATCAATGAAAATAATTTCGATCAATCAATCAGTAAAAATCCACACAAGTTGTTCTTCATAATCTCTTAATGATCTTCTCGATGCTTCGTCAGCATCAAGCTAGGTCGGCTATATTACGCTTTATTTCTAAAGTGTCAACTGGTAATTTAAATTATTTTAAACTTACTTTCTAAAACCCAACTCAATCAATATCAATCAAGTCATTGTTTTATCAGAAGTTTTAATCTGCATCACCGCCGATGGATGTGCATTATAGGACAATTATTTTAACAAGCAACCCCTCTTTTTAAGTTTTATGCGTTTTTCAGTTCGAGTGGTTATTTATTCAGCAAAATATTTTAAATCTGTATCATTCTTGCTCAAAATTAACAGTAGGCTTATTTTAAAATATTAGCTACACGATTTTTATGTTCGTTCGTGTTGTGCCCAATGACTCAAAATTTTAAATAATAAACTTGCTGTCATTTGTAGCAATGCTAACGCCTACTTTTGTGTGCTTTACCCACATCGAATCTTTATAGCACTACATTCCCTATTTTATCTTACGCAAAATGGGAACATGACACGCCAAAGCTTTGCATCATAGACAATCATGTGATGGCACAACAATTTAAAAAAGCCAAGCGTTCACATCACAACTATGACAATCACTCTATTTCACTCAGAAATATTGCTCAGACCAACTACCAAATCTTAATTTTTTTACGCTTTCTTCAGTACAAGAACAACTTACTCTAAATACTCAAGTACAATTTCCTGCCTTATCTATTAGCATGAACAATCTAGACTGTGAAACAGGAAGCGCATTTTGCATCTATAAGAAGAATCAAAATTATGCCTTTAAAGTTAATATGGAAAGCTTAACCCAGTCTAAAGTGGCTTTGTTGCATAAATGTGTAAGCATATGATTTAAATAAATTTAATTCTGGATCAAAAATAATCAAAACTTTTAAAATCATATAATTATGAAATCTTTGTGCAACAAAGCCTTTTTAAACTAATAAGGCTTTCATAAATTTCAGGCATAAAAAAACCGCTTAACGCGGTATCTTTATTGATTTGACCATATCTGTTTAGCAGCTATTCTATTTAGAATAATGGTCGGAGCAGTAGGATTCGAACCTACGACCCCCTGGTCCCAAACCAGGTGCACTACCAGGCTGTGCTATGCTCCGTTGATCTCTTAAAGAGATTGGGGTGAATGACGGGATTCGAACCCGCGACAACTGGAATCACAATCCAGGGCTCTACCAACTGAGCTACATCCACCATCAAGTTGGGTTCTTTTATACCAAGCCACCAACAATAATGGCGCGCCTGACAGGATTCGAACCTGTGACCATCCGCTTAGAAGKCGGATGCTCTATCCAACTGAGCTACAGGCGCATGACCGATGATACATAATATCATGCGATACGTTGCCTTGAAGAATTGGTCGGAGCAGTAGGATTCGAACCTACGACCCCCTGGTCCCAAACCAGGTGCACTACCAGGCTGTGCTATGCTCCGATTCATCTCAGCTTTTTGTATATCGCACATCGTGCGGTACGGTGTGCATTCTAGGCGCGACGCCCGGAGACGTCAACACCTATATTTAAAAAAAATTAAAAAAAAGCTTCAACCGTATATTTATCAAACATTTTTTGATATTTTTCAATCAATTTTAGCGTTTTAAGCTCGCACTGAAATTCAACATACGATCTAATGGTAATTTAGCACGTTCTGCCAAAGCAGGTTCGACGAATACTTCTTGATCCCCCGTTTGCAATACATGCAAAATTCCATCTAATTCATTCATCGCCATCCACGGGCAATGTGCGCATGAACGACAGGTTGCCCCCTCGCCAGCAGTTGGGGCTTCAATTAGAATTTTATTTGGTACAGCTTGCTGCATCTTGTAGAAAATACCACGGTCAGTTGCCACAATTAAACGCTCGTGTGGCAAAGTTTTTGCCGCCTGAATAAGTTGTGAGGTACTGCCTACTGCATCAGCCACATCAACAACAGATTCTGGTGATTCTGGATGCACCAAAACTGCTGCATCAGGATACAAGGCTTTCATATTGGCAATACCGCGTGAACGGAATTCTTCATGCACAATACACGAGCCTTCCCAAAGCAGCATATCTGCGCCAGTTTTCTTTTGAATATAGCGTCCTAAGTGCTGATCTGGCGCCCAAATAATTTTTTCACCTAAACTATCGAGGTGTTCAATAATTTCAACCGCACAGCTTGAGGTGACGACCCAATCCGCACGTGCTTTTACCGCAGCTGATGTGTTGGCATAAACCACGACTGTATGATCAGGATGCGCATCACAGAAGCGGCTAAACTCATCGACAGGGCAACCTAAGTCTAGTGAACAAGTTGCTTCTAAAGTTGGCATAAGAATGGTTTTTTCTGGCGATAAAATTTTGGCAGTTTCGCCCATAAACTTTACCCCAGCCACGACTAACGTGGTTGCCGCATGATCACGACCAAAACGTGCCATTTCCAATGAATCTGAAACACAGCCACCTGTTAATTCAGCCAGTTCCTGTACTTCAGGATCGCAATAGTAATGGGCGACCAAGACAGCATTACGCTTTTCGAGTTCTGCTTGAATTTGCGCAAATTTTTCCTGCTTGGCTTGCTCACTCAAATGATGTTCTTTGGTTTCGCCCAAGCGATCTAAATGCGCCTGCACAATTGATTTGGCTTCATTGGCAATTAAATTGGTCGCATCATTCATAACAACGTCTTCTCTATCTTCATGCTTGCCCGAACACAAGCTTACTCAAGTCACTGATGATATGGGGGCAATTTACTCATTCACCAGCCCTTTGCCAATTGAATGCTAAAAAAGCCTCACAACGGAGGCTTTATCACTCAATTTGAATTTTACGAGCGGTAATCCGCGTTAATCTTGACATAATCGTAAGATAAGTCACAAGTATAGACTGTATCTGTCGCTTGACCACGTCCTAAATTAACACGAATGGTCATTTCAGTTTGCGCCATGACGCGTGCGCCTGCTGCTTCGGTATAATCGGCTGCAGCACCGCCATCTTTACAAATTTGCACATCATCTAACCAAACCTGAATTTTTTCAACGTCTAAACTTGGCACGCCTGCATAACCAATCGCAGCAAGAATACGTCCCCAGTTTGGATCTGAGGCAAAAATGGCAGTTTTTACCAATGGTGAATGGGCGATGCTGTATGCAATATCACAACATTCTTGGATATTGGCACCACCTTCAACACGTACTGTAATGAATTTTGTTGCACCTTCACCATCACGGATAATCAGTTGCGCCAAACGCAACATAACACGATTCAAAACATCCAACACCACAGCATAACGCGGGTCATTTTCACTGCAAATTTCAGTGCCACCCGCCTGACCTGTCGCCGCCAAGATACATGAATCATTGGTCGAGGTATCGCCATCTACAGTAATACGGTTAAACGATTGTTCTACGCTGTGTTTGAGCAATTGCTGCAAGATGTCACGTTGAATAGGTGCATCGGTTGCAACATAACTAAGCATGGTCGCCATATTCGGACGAATCATACCTGCACCTTTAGAAATGCCTGTCATGCTATAAATAATGCCATCTAACTCAAACTGCTCAGAAGCACCTTTTGGTGTGGTATCTGTGGTCATAATACCTGTCGCAGCATCATGCCAAGCATCCTCACGTAAAGATGCCAACGCAGGCGCTAAGCCGGTAACCAAGCGTTCAATAGGTAATTGTTCTCCAATCACACCTGTAGAAAATGGCAAAACTTCTTGGGAAGATACACCCGCCAATTCAGCCAATTTGGCACAGGTGGTTTCTGCATTTTGCAACCCCAATTTGCCTGTACCCGCATTCGCATTACCTGTGTTAATGACCAAATAACGCGGATTGCCTTGAGTCAAATGTGCTTTAGATACATGCACAGGCGCGGCGCAGAATGCGTTTTGAGTAAATACACCCACCACATTTGAGCCTGCTGCAAATTCAAAAATAACCAGGTCACGTCGGTTCTGATAACGCACATAAGCCTCTGCTGAACCAATTTTTACACCTTTGACCACATGCATATGTGGCATAGAGACGTCACCAACTGCCATTTTGAAATTTCCAGTATAAATTTGAGAGTGTCACAGCTTAGTGGAAATTGAAGAAAAAATCGAGCATTCACCCTATATGATTCTACTTCTGTTCATGAACAAGGTCATATATAAAAAACCAGCCCGTTTGGACTGGTTTTTTATCTTCACTTTAATACGTAAGCACCTGAAGTTATACTGATTGGGCTCAATTTGGATTATGGCTTGGTCGCAACCACGGTTTCACCCAATAAAGCTTGTTTTGCACGTTCTTGACTTGCTGCAGATAAAGCAGGATTAGCAGCCACAATACGATTTACATTTGCAGCATTCGCAGGTGCAATCGCTGCGGTATGCAGCACGATTGGACGCTGATCTGGATTAGCAAAGGTATAACGAATACCTGTGCGTGGGCTTGCCACAGTCACATGACCATTATCCACCTGTACCTGAGCTGTAGTCGCGCCCACAGCAGCTTGTACCTTTGCAGGCGTTGTCGTGGTTGTCGCATTTGCAAATGCGAAGCTAGGCAAGCTCAAGGCAACAATCATTAAAGGTTGTAATACTTTTTTCATTTTTTGTTCCACACGTGGATATTGCATTTGCAACTAAATAGCATTTAATTCCAAAATCTGCAAATGCTATACACATCTTGCAAAACTATTACCACAAAGATTTTTGCAGCAAAACACAAAAAAGCAGAACCGAAGTTCTGCTTAAGTTGCAATAAGTCAGGTTTAGATTTTACCGTGACACTGTTTATATTTTAATCCCGAACCGCATGGGCATGGCGAGTTACGACTTACAGGCGGCACAATAGTTTGTTCAGCTGCACTATACTGTGGTTCTGATTCAAAGGTTTCGCCCGTTAAACCGTCTACATCGGCATGTGAAAGATTAAGCTGCATCGCTTCTGCTTGCGCTTGCTGTTGTGCTTCCATTGCAGCCAATTCTTCAGGTGTCGGTACATGCACACGCGAAAGATCGGTGACGACATCGGCTTTAATCACACCCAACATATTCACAAACAAGTTAAAGGCTTCTTTCTTATATTCTTGTTCAGGGTTCTTTTGTGCATAACCACGTAAATGAATCCCTTGACGCAAATAGTCCATAGCCGCTAAGTGATCTTTCCAGTGACGATCGAGTGAACTGAGCATAAAGTGACGTTCTAACATCGCGGCAGATTCTTCACCCATTTGCTCACGACGTGCACGGTAACGCGCCACAATTTCATCGGCAATACGCTCAACCAAAGCTTCTTCATCTAGGCGACGATCATCCTCAAGCCATTGGTTAATGGGTAAATCAATGCCTAAATCATCACGCAAGGCACGCTCTAAACCATCAATATCCCACTGATCATGAATGGATTCTGGTGGAATATAATTGGCGATCATGCCTGTGACCACTTCACGATGCATTTCTTCAATGTAGGCTTGCAACGTGCTTTCTGCCAGAATATCATCACGCTGTGAATAAATAATCTTACGTTGTTCGTTATTTACGTCATCGTATTTCAACAAGTTTTTACGAATATCGAAGTTACGTGCCTCAACTTTGCGTTGTGCATTTTCGATAGAGCGTGACACCATTTTGTGTTCAATTGCTTCATCTTCCTGCAAGCCCATGGCACGCATCATTGCCACCACACGATCACCTGCGAAAATACGCATTAAGTCATCTTCAAGTGACAAATAGAAACGCGACACGCCTGGGTCACCCTGACGACCTGCACGACCACGCAACTGGTTGTCAATACGGCGCGATTCATGACGTTCTGAGCCAATAATGTGTAAGCCACCTGAACTTAACACCATGTCATGGTTTTGCTCCCACTCCGCTTTTAAGCGTGCTTCATCTTCAGGGGTTGGATTTTCAATTTTAGCCAGCAGTGCTTTCCAGTTACCACCTAGCAAAATATCTGTACCACGACCTGCCATGTTCGTGGCAATGGTCACCGCACGTGGTGCACCTGCTTGCGCAATAATGTCAGCTTCGCGTTCGTGTTGTTTCGCGTTCAATACTTCGTGCTGAATACCCGCTTCGCGTAATTTATCCGATAAAATTTCTGAAGCTTCAATGGTCGCTGTACCAATTAGAATGGGTGCGACACCTGCTTCATGCACACGCTTAATTTCTTGAATAATCGCGTTGTATTTGCCTGTACGATTTAAATAAATTAAATCGTTTTGGTCATTACGAATCATTGGTCGGTGCGTTGGAATAATGACAACATCTAGACCATAAATTTCTTTCATTTCTGCAGCTTCAGTGTCTGCAGTACCCGTCATTCCCGATAGTTTTTTGTATAACCGGAAATAGTTCTGAAAGGTTGTGGTCGCTAAAGTCTGGTTTTCAGGCTGAATTTCCAAACCCTCTTTGGCTTCTACCGCTTGGTGTAAACCTTCAGACCAACGACGACCAGGCATGGTACGACCTGTGTTTTCATCAACAATAATCACTTCACCATCATGGATGATGTAATGCACGTTGCGTTGATACAAGAAGTGCGCACGAATAGCTGCAGATACGTGATGCACCAAATTCAGGTTAGATGCAGAATACAGACTTTCGCCTTCTGCCAATAAGCCCATTTGGATTAATTCATTTTCTACCGTTTCATAACCAATTTCAGTCATTTCTACAGTACGTTGTTTTTCATCAATCCAGAAATGTCCACCATCAGCTACTTTTTCTTCTTTTTGCGGATGCAATTTTGGCGGAATAGTATTGATCGCTGCATATAAATGAGATGAGTCATCGCTTTGACCAGAAATGATTAATGGTGTTCGTGCTTCATCAATTAAGATCGAGTCGACTTCGTCAATAATGGCATAAGTCAGACCACGCTGTTTTTTTTCGCTTAACGAAAACACCATGTTGTCACGCAAGTAGTCGAAACCAAATTCGTTATTGGTACCGTAAGTGATGTCTGCGCGATAAGCCTGTGCTTTTTCAGTCGGGTCTTGCATGGAATAGATAATGCCAATGCTTAAACCTAAAAACTCAAATAAAGGGCGGTTAAGTTCAGCATCACGTTGTGCCAAGTAGTCGTTCACAGTAATGACGTGCACACCCTGGCCACTTAAAGCATTTAAATAACAGGCCAAAGTCCCCATTAGGGTCTTACCTTCACCTGTACGCATTTCTGCAATTTTACCTTCGTGCAAGGTAATACCACCAATCAACTGCACGTCATAGTGACGCATGCTCATGACACGTTTGGCAGCTTCACGACATACTGCAAATGCTTCTGGTAATAACTTATCTAAACTTTCGCCTTTGTTATAACGTTGTTTGAATTCTTCGGTTTTTGCAGATAAGTCTGCATCGCTTAAGGCAGATATCGTCGGCTCGAGCGCATTAATCTTGTCTACGATTTTACGCATGCGTTTGAGTTCGCGCTCATTTTTAGTACCGAAGATTCCTCCGATCAGACTTGCCAACATGAATAAACTCTCTAAATCTTGCTTGTCAAATAAATAGGTTTTTCTTAGGGGTTATTATGGTGCTAGAAATTTGAAGTACAAGGGTTTTGCACAAAAACCTATTAAAAAATCCAATCTCTACTTGCCATTTCTCTCTGCTAAGTGGCAGTTAATGTAACAAATTTCGAGCGGACGATATATAGCAATCACACATGAATCTATTTTGAAAATGCAATAAAATGAAACGCTATATTCAATTTATTCATATGTACATGCAAAAACACTATTTAATTTTGCAAAAGGATTAGCACATAGTAATACACAAACATCAAAACAATACAGAGGTACACAATGACAATTCGCTTAGGTGACATCGCACCCAACTTTACGCAAGATTCAAATGAAGGCCCCATTGATTTTTATGAATTTTTAGACAACAGCTGGGGCATTTTATTTTCGCATCCTGCCGACTACACCCCTGTCTGCACCACCGAGCTAGGTTATACTGCAAAACTAAAAGATGAGTTCAGTAAACGTAATGTTAAAGCGATTGCACTTTCTGTAGACGATGCAGAATCTCACAAAGGCTGGATTCAAGATATTAACGAAACTCAAAATACGACAGTTAATTTCCCAATTCTTGCCGACCAAGACCGTAAAGTGTCTACTTTGTATGATTTTATTCACCCGAATGCCAGTGAAACACTGACTGTACGCTCACTGATCATTATTGATCCGAATAAAAAAGTACGTTTGATCATCACATATCCTGCATCTACAGGGCGTAATTTCCATGAAATTTTACGTGTGATTGACTCATTACAACTGACTGACAATTACAAAGTTGCAACCCCTGCTAACTGGCAAGATGGTGAAGATGTGGTCATTGTGCCTGCCATTCAGGACGAAGCAGAGCTTAAAGAACGCTTCCCAAGTGGATATAAAGCCATCAAGCCTTATTTACGTTTGACCAAACAACCGAACCGCACTTAATTAAGTGTTACATGAGCAAGCCTATCTTCGGATAGGCTTTTTTATGCTCCAATTCCGTTAATCCGATTGTGATTGGCGACACACAACAGATCAGGTATAAGCAAAATAACATTCATAAAAAAACGTCATTTTGTGATCTACAACATTCATCATTTACATTGCGGCACGTTTTGCCCAATCTGTGCGCCTTTATTTGGACAACAAGGTTGGCAGGCAAAATTGGTCTGCCATTGTCTATTATTAGAAACAGACCAAGGCTTGGTCTTGGTCGATACAGGCTTAGGCGTTGAGGATTATTTACATCCCAAACAGCGTTTAGGCACATTACTGACCCATACCGCTCGGATTCAACACGACTTAAGCCAGACCGCACTCAAGCAAATCCAGCAACTTGGTTATCAGGCCAGTGATGTGCAACATATTTTGGTATCGCATTTGGACTTTGATCATGCGGGTGGGATTGCTGATTTTCCAAACGCGACTGTGCATATCCTCGCGAGTGAATACAAGGCAGCCTGCAATTTAAAGTCTTTAAAAAATCGCATGCGTTATAAACCTAAGCAATTTCAGCAACATACTCATTGGGATTTTTTAGAACCAACACGAAGTGAAGCTTGGTTTAATTTTAATCGTGTGCAAGGTTTAACAATTTTTAAGGATGAAATTTTACTGATTCCTTTGCCTGGACACTCCGCTGGTCATTGTGGCATTGCCATTCGGCAGGCACAGGGCTGGTTATTTTTCTGTGGCGATGCTTATTATGCGCAAGCACAGCTAGACCCTAAACAATGCTTCCCAGCACTACATACAGTTGAGTATTTGTTTGCAGAAAATAATTTAATGCGTTTAACGACTTTAGCGAATATTCAGCATTTGGCTCAAACTGCACCACAAGTTGAGATTATTTGCGCACATGATCCAATTGCCTTAGCGCAATATCAAATACCAAAAGCCTAAATAAAAAAGGATTTAACCTGAAAGATTAAATCCTTTTTTAATAAACATCTTGATCGAATGATCTAGTCACGTTTATCTAACGGCACCCAATCAATCACCCATGCAGATTTCATATTCAAACTTGGGTCTGCGGTAATTTTCTTACGGGTTGCATCGGCAGCATCACGGTCTTTAGATGGCCCAACCATAATCCGAACCCCTTTAGACGTTGGACTTTGGGTGACTTTATAACCTTTGGCTTTCAGTTTTGCCGCCAAAGCATCGGCATTGGCTTGGTTAGCAGCCAAAGCCACTTGTACCATCCACTGCTTATCACCTTCTTCCAATAACTTACGTGCTTTTTCAGCTTCAGCCTTTTTCTTGGCAGCTTCTTCAGCTTTGCGTTTTTCCTCAGCTTTACGTTTTTCTTCGGCAGCCTTACGTTCTGCTTCTTTTTTCGCTTCTGCTGCTTTGCGCTTCTCTTCGGCAATGCGTTTTTCTTCAGCTAAACGCTTTTCATCTGCTGCTTTTTTCTCTGCAGCACTCCGCTCTTGCGCAGCTTTTAACTCAGCAGCTTTTTTGGCATCCGTTGCCTGTAGCTGCTCTAACTTCTTTTGTTGAGCGGCTTTTTCTTCAGCCAAACGCTTTTGCTTAACTTGTTCATCTTCGACCAATTCAGGCGGAATATTGTCAGAACTTTGCTGCTGACCAGAACGTAAGGCATTTAAGGCAGCATATTCTTCTGCAGCTTTACGCGCTGCTTCAGCTTCTGCCTGTTGCTGCATTGCTAAAAACTCAGCTGCACGTGCTTCTTGCTCTGCCACTGCTTTTTCACGCGCACGGCGCTGCTCTTCAAGCAGACGCTGCTCGGTTTGCACATCGACAGTTAAAGGTTGCAATTGCACCATTTCTGCCTGATTGGCATTTTTATGTTGAACTTGTTCGGCTTGGCTTGGGGTTTTCACATTATTTTGATGTATTTCTTCTTGCCCTTTTAAAAGCAATGCTGCCAATAAAACACCACCACCTAATAAAACAACGCCACCCATCCAGCGTTGTTTGTTATTCATTGACATTCTTCCAAATACTCCCATACCGCTTCTAAGGTATGAAATGATCCACATACCAAAATCAGCTGATTATTTTTAGTTTCATCCAGTGCTGATTTAAAAGCCAATTGTATACTGTCGAAGTGTTGTATTGTTTCGCCTTGCAAAGCTTGATCCAAAATTGTGATCTCTGCCGCACGAGGCACATTTAGTGTGGCAATTTTCCACATTACGACACTATCTTTCAATAACTCAACCACAGAATTTATATCTTTATCTGCAAGCATTGAAAAAACACTGATTACTTCAGTGTACTGTTTATTGTAATTTAAGAAATTGCGCAATTGCTTTAACAAAAATTCAACGCCATGCGGGTTATGTCCTGCATCAAAAATCACAGTTTTGCCCTGAATTTGACGAATTTCAAAACGCCCTGACAATTTAGCTGTTTGAATACCTTGTGCAATCGCATCTTGGGTGATTTCTAAACCGCTACGCAAGACTGCTGCCACCGCAGTTGAAATATTATCGAGTGCTAAGCTGCCTGTTGGAAGTTTTAAAGTGCAGCCCGATGCAGCAAACATCCACGACTCACCATCTTGCATTTCTCGATAAAAATAATCACGATTCAAAACAAATAAGGAGGCATTGCAGGCTAATGCCTTATCTTGAATAGCCTGAGGCAATTCTTGCTGACCTGCAAAAATAACAGGAATGTGAGGACGAATAATGCCTGCTTTTTCATAGGCAATTTTTTCGATGCTATCGCCCAACCAATCGACATGGTCTAAACCAATATTGGTAATAACCGCCACATCTGGATTGACGACGTTAACCACATCTAAACGCCCACCTAAACCGACTTCAAGCACCCACACATCGCAGTCACGTGCTTTAAAAATCACTAAGGCCGCCAAAGTCGTGGCTTCAAAGAAAGATAAACTCAGATCGCAATCACGTCGCGCTTGATCGACTTGAACAAAAGCATCAATCAAACTTTGGTCATCGACCTCGACGCCTGCTAATTTGACTCGTTCATTAAAACGGTAAATATGTGGCGATTGGTACAACCCAACCCGATAACCCTGCGCATTTAGAATAGCCGCTAAAGTGGTTGTGGTTGAGCCTTTGCCATTGGTTCCCGCAACTGTAATGACTTTGGCCTTAGGATGGGTTACCCCCAGTTTTTCTGCAACAGGAATGACCCGTTCCAAACCTAAATCAATACCCGTAACGTGAACATGGCTCCAATAATTGAGCCATGTGTTTAAATCATCGGTTGCAAGAGGCGCTGTGTTCAAGGCAAGTTCATCAGTTTCGCAAGAATACGATAAACTGTATCACGTAATGCATGACGATGGACAATTTGATCGACCACACCATGATCAAGTAAGTATTCTGCACGTTGGAAAGGCTCTTCCAGTTTTTCTCGTACAGTTTGCTCAATCACACGTTTACCCGCAAAACCAATCATGGCTTTAGGTTCTGCAATGTGTACATCACCCAACATCGCCAATGATGCAGTTACACCACCGTAAACAGGATGAGTTAATACCACGATGTACGGCAAGCCTGCTTCTTTCATGCGTTGAATTGCAGCAGAAGTACGCGCCATTTGCATTAAAGACAACATGCCTTCTTGCATACGCGCACCACCCGATGCTGCGAAGCAAACTAATGGTTGTTTTTGCTGAATCGCACGTTCAGCGGCTTGCACAAAACGGTCACCAACGACAGTACCCATTGAGCCACCCATAAAATCAAACTCAAATGCGCAAGCAATGACTGGCATATTTTTTAATAAGCCCTGCATCACCACTAAAGCTTCGGTTTCACCCGTCTTCTTTTGCGCTTCCGTCATACGCTCTGGATATGCTTTGCTATCTACAAATTTAAGTGGATCTTTAGCAGAGAATTCTTGACCTAATTCATTTTGCACTTGGTCAAAGAACCAAGTTAAACGCTCACGCGCTTTCATGCGTAAATGTTCATCACATTGTGGACATACATAAGCGTTGAATGACATTGCTGTACGTGTCACCAAGGCATGACATTCTGGACATTCAATCGTTGGTTCAGTAAAGATCGCTTTTAATGATTGTTGCTCATCTGGTGTTTCAATACCAGGTACACCACGTTCAGTCCACGGCGTCGATGGGCTTAGAATTTTCCCTGTTTTCACGTCTTGACTCATACTAACTCATCGAGCGCAGCTCGAAGCTCCTTCACTTTATTAACCGTTGCAATGACGGCTTGTTCTGGTGCTAAGCTCGCAAATTGTTTTACAAAAGCACTTCCGACAATAACTGCATCGGCAGCCGCGCCCATTGTTTTGGCAGATGCAGCATCACTGATACCAAAACCCACACCTACAGGCACGGTAGTTACAGCTTTAATCTGTTGGATGCGGGCCGCAGCTTCTGCAACATCAAGTGTTGCTGCACCCGTCACGCCTTTCAAAGAAACATAGTAAATAAAGCCACTGGCTTGGTTTGCCACAAATTGAATACGCTCTGGTGTAGAAGTTGGCGCTAACAAGAAAATTTGATTCATCCCGTATTTATTCAGCACTTCATCAAACTCTTGGGCTTCTTCAGGCGGTAAATCGACCAGAAGTACACCATCTACACCACAGTCATGTGCATATTCAACAAACTTTTCATAACCAATGACTTCTACAGGGTTTAAATATCCCATCAACACCACAGGCGTTTCCTGATCTTTTTGACGGAATTCTTTGACCATGTTTAAAGCATCTAGCGTATTGGTTCCACCTGCCAAAGCACGCTCTGCRGCAAGGGCAATCACTGGACCATCGGCCATTGGGTCTGAAAACGGCAAACCTAATTCAACGATGTCTACCCCTGCCTCGACCATTTGATGTAACAACGGAACTGTGACTTCTGGATGGGGGTCACCTGCCATAACATAAGAAACTAAAGCCTTACGTTGTTGAGATTCAAGCTGTGCAAATCGTGTGGCTAAACGTGACATAGGGTTGTATTTTCCTTGAATGATTAAAACTGAAACATTTGCTATTGTAGAAATACAAATTAACCCATTGTAACGCTATTTTTTACTCAATGAATAGCGTACAGGCGTGGGTTACTGCATTTCTATTTGCAAAACGATTTATTCAGAACAACCGCGAGGCTACATTTACTGATATTTGCACTTTTTTCTCAATGATCAAAGATGCCTAATTTTGCCTGCTTATCGGTTTTTGAAACTTGCTCAATCGTGCTTTTAAATTTAAAAATTTTGATAAAAATAAACAACTTCAGGATTTATCATAAGCTGTATCAACCTTGCAAAAGCTGTTTCAGTTGTGGCTGCAAACCGCTTATCTTCAATCTGTTAACGCAAAATGACCTGTTGATCATGAGCCAATTGATCCGATTTATGGCGCACCTTGCTGTATAGAAAATGCATCATTCTCTGCTTGCTGCAATTGCTGTTTACGTTTTAGCAGCGTCTGTCCTGTGCAGGCTTTATAAGCACGTGCCAAAGCCGACTGGTCTGAATACCCCAACAACTGTGCAATGTCGCTTAGACTCACATTTTGTTGTAGTAAGTTTTCACAGCGCTGCATCCGTTCTATTTCCAGAATCTGTTTAAAACCCGTACCTTCCTGTTTAAGCTGACGCTGTAACGTACGATCTGAACGAAATAAACGCTGTGCCACCCATTCAATATTCGGTACTTGCTGTTCATAACGTAAATAATGTGCCACCAGCTCTTGGACTTGTTGCCGCACGGTTTCTAATTGAGGTTTGAGCGCAATCGCATCTTCGGCCTGTTTGGTGAGTAAATGAATTAAAGAGGCATCGGCCTGCTGTGGTTTTAAACCAAGACTTTCTAAATTTAAAACAATTTGATATTCCGGTTGTTTAAATAAAACCTTACAAGCATAGAATTTTTCATAATGCATCATCGCCATACGCGGTGCGTGGGCAAAATGAATTTCCCGTATCGGAGAGTGTTGAAAATTAAATATTTGCATCGCCAATTGAGTCATACAGGCAAACGTCATTTCATGAACCAAGCTGTATTTTTCATCCACCAATGGCCATGATAAATATAAGGCATCTAGTTGTTGTTCCAGCCGCATCGGTACTGCTGCCGTACCATCTACCACCAAACGACTAAAACGCATCATATATTGAATGGCTTCTGCAACACTATTACTACGCGATGCCATATAGCCAAGCACGCCAAAATGTTCAGGCTGAATATAACGTGCCAATTCAAAAACGAGCGTTGGACAATCTAAAAACTGAATACTGTGTTGGATGATCTCGTTAAAAAACTGATAAGACGATTGGGTATCCATAGGCAATGCCAACACATGTTGTAACTGCTGCAATTGTGCAGGCGAAAATCCAAGCTGCTCAGGAACTCTGCCCCGTGCTGATAAATAGCGTAAATAAAGTTGATAATAGCCATTTGGAATTTGAATTTCGCTCATGTGCTTGCTCATCTTGACATGCATCATTTTCTTTTGTCGTTTAATGTATAAAAACTGGCAAATACTGTCAAAACAAATCTGCAAAAGCCCGACATACTGCAAACAGGATTGACCAGAGTGAAATAAAATAAAATGAATGCACTTGTCCAATATCATGCTACACCCATAGTACGCAGCAATCTCGATTTTAAATTAGCTGATGTGCCGCGTTACTGGTTTGCGGGTGATCCGTTTCTGACCCGCATGTTTGATGCTTTGAGCCTGACTTTTCCTGATGGCGAGCGTTATTTCATTCAATCAGTTCGTTTGTTCCGCGATCAAATTCAAGACCCTGACTTAAAACAGCGTGTTGCCGATTTTATTCGGCAAGAAGCTCAGCACGGCATTGCACACGACAAAATGAATCAGGTTATGAAAGATCAAGGCATGCCTGTAGATCAGTTTATTCAGCGTCTAAACAAAGTGTTTAAGTTTGAACTCAAATATCGCTCGCCCCAATACAATATCGCCATGACAGCGGCTGCAGAACATTTAACTGCACTCATGGCAGAAACTTTTTATGGCGAAAAAGAAACGCTAAAAGATGCACATCCTTATGTCCGCGCCTTATTTGCATGGCATGCGATTGAAGAAATGGAACATCGTGATGTGGCGTTTGATGTAATGCAGCAGGTGGGCAATGTACCTGAAGTGACCCGAAAAATGGCGTTGGTGCTGACCACAGGTTTAATGTTCGGATTTACCCTGTACCGCGCCAATGTCATGCTGAAATGCGATGGGTTTAATCGCACCCAGCGCATTAAAATGAATGTACGTGGCTTGCAATGGCTGTTTGGCAAACGAGGGAAGTTACGCAAAATGCAATCACAATACCGTGATTGGTTTAAACTTGACTTTCACCCTAGCCAACATCCAATTATCGCGCAATATGATGTCTGGCTTGAGACTTTAGCGCAAACAGGCGACCCAATTCAGGCAGGTGAAGCATTTTGGCAGGCAGGAAAATAAAGCTTTTTATTGCTAGGTTTTAAACAAATAAACACCTCAGCATTGCTTAACTTTATACAAACTTGCCTCTAATATCTCTACATAAAGTAAGGCATAAGGCAATGCTGAGTCATATCTTATTATTTCTTATTTATGAGTGACTCATACAGTTTTGGCGCAAGAGATAGCTATTACAGCCTCATCTCCTACACCCCCTACGCAGAAAAACATTTTAGTCCTGATTCATAATAAAAAAGTACTGGCGATAATATTTCAGCTCAGCAATCGAATCACGAATATCATCCATCGCCAAATGCGACGCATTCTTTTTCAAACCGCTCATAATTTCTGGACGCCAGCGCTTTGCCAACTCTTTCACTGATGATACATCCAGATTACGATAATGGAAATATTGCTCCAATTCAGGCATTAAACGGTGTAAAAAACGGCGGTCTTGGCAAATTGAGTTGCCACACATTGGCGATGTTTTAGGATTGACCCATTTTTTTAGAAACTCAATGGTTTGCTGCTCTGCATCCTGCGCAGTGAGTTTGCTGCGACGCACACGCTCAATTAAGCCCGATTGTCCATGCTGACGTGTATTCCACTCATCCATGGCATTTAAAATACGATCAGGTTGATGCACTGCAAGCACAGGCCCTTCTGCCAAAATATTCAGATGATCATCGGTCACAATGGTGGCCACTTCAATAATCTGGTCATTGTCGGTATCTAGACCGGTCATTTCCAAATCAATCCAAATCAGGCGAGTATCAGGCGTGCTGCTCATAAATGTGCAATCTTATTCGGCTTAAAAACAACATAGTAGCAAATTTCTTGCTTCTTGGCTGTAACTGTGCCCCCGCTTCATGCTATTTTTGCCATCCTGAGCTCATGGTTTTTAGGATATGAATGGCTTTAATTCGTAAACGTCGATTGACTGAACAGCAGCAACGTCGAATTGAAAAACAACACAAGTCACGTCAGGCAGATATTGACACCTCACATGATTTAGAAGGCTTGGTGGTACAACACTATGGCCGTCAACTGGAAGTGCAAGCATTATCTGTCCCTGAAATTCATCCTGAAAAGCCTATAGTCCAAGCAGGCGAACCAGAGCCTTTTTGGAAACCCATTGAAATTGGCAGTGTTTGGCGCTGTCACACCCGTACCAATTTAGAATTATTGGTGACGGGAGATCGAGTGAAATGGCAGGCCGACCCAAATACAGGTTTGGGCATTATTAGCGCGATTCATCCACGTCAGTCTTTGCTGACCCGACCAGATCGCTACCATAAGGTCAAACCTGTTGCCGCCAATATCAGCCTGATTGTGATTGTGTTTGCGCCTTTACCTGAACCTGCACCAGGCTTGATTGACCGCTATTTAGTTGCCTGTGCAGATGCTGATATTCCCGCCTTATTGGTCTTAAACAAATCTGATTTACTCAAAGAAAACGACCCGATTTTAGACTTACTCAAGGAATATCAAGACTTGGGTTATGAAGTCATGCAAACCCAGTCCGATGCGAATTTAGAGCATTTAGCGGCACGTTTGGCAGGTGAAACGGTGGCTTTTGTCGGGCAATCGGGTGTGGGTAAAAGCTCGCTGATAAATGCTATCGTGCCTGAAGCGGCACAAAAGACCAATATCATTTCGGAAAACTCAGCGCTTGGGCAACACACCACGACCTCTACCCGCTTAATTGGCTTTGGAGATGGTGCTGCCTTAATTGACTCACCGGGAATTCGTGAATTTGGTTTATGGCATTTGAGCCAAGATAAAATTCAAAATGGTTTTCCTGAAATTAAAAACCTGCTCGGTCATTGCCAATTCCGTAATTGTACCCATAAACATGAAAAGCAATGTGCCTTGCGGCTGGCTGCTGCAGAAGGTGAAATATTATCACGTCGTTTAGACAGTTATTTAAGACTCTGTGATGAAATAGCCGAAGCGCAACAAAAAAATTGATTTTATTATGGCACCGCCCTTGAAGCGGTGTTTTTGATCGCCATATTTATAGGCTATAATCTTGAACAATTTTGACATTGTAATTAGGTGACTTGTGGAACGTTGGTTCGAATTTATGGGGAATCATCCCTTCTTATTTGGGACGCTGGCTGTATTGGTGGTGTTGTTCTTTGTGTTAGAAGGTCAACGCAATGGTCGCAAAATTTCCCCACAATCTTTGGGTATTTTAGTTAAAGCTAAAAATGCCATGTTGATTGATTTACGTGATGCCAAAGATTTCCGTGAAGGTCATATCAGTGGTAGCCGCAATATTCCCTATAGCCAAATTACCAAGCATGTTGAAGAGTTAAAAACCTCAGATCGTCCATTGGTCTTTATCTGTAACTTGGGTCAGGTTGCAGGCAGTGCTTTACAACAAGTCGCACATACCGATGCCTATCGTTTAGATGGTGGTATTAGCAACTGGAAAGCACAAGGTTTACCTTTAGTAAAAAGCAAATAGTTTTACCCAATATTTTTCGCAAGGAGAACAATCATGGCTGAAGTCATTATTTATTCAACGACTGTATGTCCATACTGCATTCGCGCAAAACAACTCCTTGAGCGTAAAGGCGTTGCCTATAAAGAAATTAATTTGTCGAATGAAGCACCTGAAGTACGGGTTGAATTAATGCAACGCACCAATCATCGTACCGTTCCTCAAATTTTCATCAATGACCAGTTTATTGGCGGCTTTGACCAATTATATGCGTTAGATCGCGAAGGCAAACTCGATCAATTATTGGCATAAACATAACACTATATAACCAACTCGTAAGGATTTAACATGAGTGAAGAACAACAAGCTCAACCACAATTGGCATTAGAGCGCATTTATACCAAAGACATTTCTTTTGAAGTTCCTGGGGCACAAGTATTTACCAAAGAATGGCAGCCTGAACTTAACATTAACCTGTCATCTTCTGCAGAAAAAATAGACCCAACCCACTTTGAAGTGGCATTAAAAGTTGTGGTTCAAGCCAACAACGGTGGCGATACTGCATTTATTGTTGATGTTACCCAAGCTGGTATTTTCCTAGTTGATGGCGTTGAAGAAGAGCGTTTACCGTATATTCTGGGCGCATACTGCCCGAACATTTTGTTCCCATTCTTACGTGAATCTGTAAATGATATGGTAACCAAAGGCAGCTTCCCGCAATTATTGCTCACCCCAATCAACTTCGATGCCGAGTTTGAAGCCAATATGCAACGTGCGCAAGCTGCTGCAGCAGAAGGCCAAGCTTAATTTACGCTGTATTTAAGCTAAAAACCGCTGAAATTTCAGCGGTTTTTTTATGTCATTAAATTATGGATATACGATAAAGGTTAAAACTCATCATCCTGTGATGGATCACGATATAAAGCATCATGTATCGCCTCAACCAATTGCTGTGCAATTTCTTGCTTCGAGGCTTTTTCCAAATCACGTTTTTCCATGTGGTAGCTTTCAGCAAAAAATACGGTCATGGCATTTTCATCTGAAGCAAAGCCAATATCGGCACGGGAAACGTCATTGCAAGCGATCATATCCAATTTTTTCGCCACCAATTTGCCCGCTGCATATTCTTCAACATTACGGGTTTCTGCGGCAAAGCCAACCATGAACGGACGTTTTTCCTGCTGAGCAATAGTCGCAACAATATCTGGGTTTTTCACCAAGGCCACATTCAGCTCATCGCCTGATTTTTTAATTTTGTGTTCAGCAATTTCTGCCACACGGTAATCTGCCACTGCGGCTGTCGCGATGAAAATATCACAGCCTTGTTCTAGCATTTGCAAACTGGTATCTAGCATTTGAATTGCAGAAGACACATTAATTCGCTGTACCCCATTTGGCGTATCTAAACTAACTGGGCCTGCAATAAGCGTGACTTTTGCCCCTGCTGCATAACAGGCTGCAGCCAAAGAAAAACCCATTTTGCCTGTACTATGGTTAGAAATATAACGCACAGGGTCTAAAGCTTCGCGGGTTGGGCCTGCTGTAATGGTGACATTTTTGCCTGCCAACATGCCAAATTTTTCCACCAAAGCACGCTGTGCCTGATGAAAATACTGCGTCACCTGATGCGCCAAATCTTCAGGTTCTGGCATACGCCCTAAACCAACATCTCCACAGGCTTGTTCGCCCGCATCGGGCATAATTACATGCACGCCATCTTCCACCAAAGTGGTTAAGTTACGCTGTGTGGCTTTGGCTGCCCACATTTGCTGATTCATGGCAGGTGCAACCCAAACTGGTGCAGTGGTGGCTAAATATAAAGTACTGAGCAAATCATCGGCCAGACCTGCAGCAAATTTGGCTAAGGTGTCACAACTGGCTGGCGCAACCAAAATTAAATCGGCCCACCGTGCCAATTCAATATGCCCCATGCCTGCTTCGGCTTCGGTATCTAATAATTCGGTATGTACTGGATTGCCCKACAGTGCTTGAAAGGTCAGCGGTGTAATAAAAGCTTGTGCCCCCTTGGTCATGACCACGCGAACACTAAACCCCGCATCCTTTAAACGACGCACTAAAATCGCACTTTTATAGGCCGCAATGCCGCCTGTCACAGCTAAAATAATGTTTTTATGAGGGAGGACGTTTAAATCGAAGCTCACAAATAAGCCACCTTTTTGTTGCAGTGGCGCTCACAATAGCATTAAATAATGTCATTCCCAAGAGATCTGTTGGGATTTAAGTTTCAAATTTAGAATAAAAAAGTCAAATAACAATGCATTTATCTATCAAACATTGGCCTGAACAAGAACGGCCACGTGAACGTCTGATTCAAAATGGTGCTGCCAGTTTATCTGATGCCGAACTATTGGCTATTTTTTTGCGCTCAGGCTCACAGCAACATTCTGCTGTAGAATTAGCACGGCTGCTGATTCAACATTTTGGCAACTTAACCACCTTGTTGGATGCTCCAATCACAGAACTATGTCAGTTTCATGGCATGGGCAGCAGTAAATACTCGCAACTCATGGCAGTCAAAGAACTTGGACGGCGCTATGTAGCCGAACATTTAAAACAAGATGCGCTTGAGCTTAGCAATTCCAAACGTCTGATGGAGTATTTGCGTTTTGAACTTTTGGGCGAAACCCAAGAAGTGTTTGCGGTACTTTGTCTAGATGCCTGTTTACGCAAAATCAGCTTTAAAAAGTTATTTTATGGCGCAGTGAATTCGTGTGAAATTTCTATTAATCAATTGCTGCGTTTTGCAATTAGCCAACACGCTACGGCGATTGTGATTGCACACAATCATCCTTTCGGATTGCCACATCCCTCACGTGCAGATTTAATCCTGACGCAGCAGATTCAGCAAGCCTGTCAGTTGCTAGAGCTGCGTTTGATCGATCACTGTATCATCTCAAGTGAAGGTAATTTTTCCTTTGCCGAACAACAACTGCTTAAATTTGAGCACACTTAAAATTTGCATATTGACAAAGCCTGCACAAGCACAGAAGATCATCAAAAAATTGTGATGATTCTAATAAAATGATAGTCGATCAACCCAGTGTATTTAACTTACTGTTTTCTTGGCGGGGCACGATTTTACCGAAGGTCTTACCGCCTTTGGGCGTGGTGATGTTGATCTCCACCATTATTGGCGGTTTGTCTTATATTGGTTATTTTCATTTTCCAGAATTGCCTTTGGTTGGCTTTACTTTAATTGGGGTGGTGCTGTCGATTTTTTTGGGCTTTAAAAACTCTGCCTGTTATGACCGTTGGTGGGAGGCACGTAAACTTTGGGGCATGCTGATTGCCAACGCGCGCCACTTTGACCGCGACTGCCGTATACTTAGTCAAGCACGACGTGAACGCGTCATTCAGCACGTCATTGTATTTGCCAATGTCTTGCGCGACCGCCTGCGTCATCAAACTGCCAATCCAACCGAGTTAATTCAAACCAGTGGCATGAGTCAGCAAGCCATTACCCAACTGTATCAACAAGCCAATGCGCCGCAATACACGCTCAGTTTGATTCAATGGGAGTTAATGCAAGCACTTAAAGAGGGCGAAATTTCCGATATTATTTACACACAAATGAATCAACACGTCACAGAGCTGAGTTTGGTACTCACGGGTTGTGACCGTATTGCTACCACACCGCTCCCTTTTGCGTATTCAGTCCTACTTAACCGAACAGTGTACTTTTTCTGTTTTATGTTGCCCTTTAGTTTAGGGTCTACACTCGGATTGGCGACTCCGCTTTTGGTCGGTATTTTGGCTTATACTTTTTTAGGTCTGGATGCGCTCAGTTCTGAAATTGAAGAACCTTTTGGCACGCAAAGCAATGACTTACCTTTAGATGCCATGGTAAGAACCATTGAAATTGAATTATTGGGTACGTTGGGTAAACCAACGCCACCACCAATTCAGGCACACGACCATAATTTGCTTTAATTTAATACTTCTCCCTAGCTCTTTTCTATGGCGAAGGTTGGGATGAGGGAATTACTCAACAAAACTTTCCCAAATCCCCACTTGCCCTTCTTTGACCCGTGGAATATTACCCAATTTAATCCACGGCATATTTTCACCATGAAAATCGCTGCCAACAGATACTTTTAGACCATGTTCAGCAATCATGCGATCCACCATTTGACGGGTCGATGCAGGGTCAATATTAGGCGGCAATTCCACTGCATCGCCCCCATATTTGGCAAAAATTTCAATCAAATAACGAATATTGGTGGCAGATAAATCATAACGAGTTGGATGCGCCAACACGGCAAAGCCCTGACTGTCATGAATTACCTGAATCGTATCTTCTAAACTCACGCCGTCAAATTTTACATAAGCCTTTTTGCCTTCTTTAATATATTTATCAAAGGCTTGCTGTACACGCGTTATAATGCCTTTTTCCTGTAAGGTTTTGGCAATATGTGTGCGGGTAATCCGATCTGCCACGCCTTCAACTTTAAGCAGCACATCGTTATAAATATCTTGTCCAATAAGCGGAATCAGTAAATCACAAATTTGCTTGGCACGTTCTGCACGAATTTGTTTTTGCTGTTCCAGCAGCGCCTGTAAAGGTGCAGGATTTTGCATATTGAGCGCCACCACATGCACGCTGTAGCTTTTTTGAGTGGCAGGACGTGACCATTGGCTAGATATTTCCACTCCCGAAATAATCTTTAAATCTTGCCCCTGTGCCGCTTGTCGCGCCAACGCCACACCATCCATGCTGTCATGATCAGTCAATGCCAAGGTATGAATGCCCTGTTGAATGGCGGCAGACACCAATTCTGCAGGTGACAAAGTTCCATCAGAAATATTACTGTGTGTATGTAAATCTACGCCGTGCATCACTTATACTATGTCATTTATTTAATCAGATTTAGATACTCTAACATGAAAGCACTTTTAGACTTTGTGCCCCTCATTATTTTCTTTTATTTATACAAAACTGTAGATCCAAAAGATACTAATCATCAATTACTACAACTGATCGGCTCTGCAGGCGGTGTCGATAACAACCATATTTTGGTGGCCACCACAGGTCTGATCATCTCGATGTTAGTGGTGTACGGCGCATTGTTCATCATGCAAAAATTCCGTTTAGATAAACAACAATGGATTGTGTTGTTTATGACCGTAATTTTTGGTGGCGTTACTTTAATGTTAAGCGATGACTTTTATATTCGCCTGAAAGCTGCCATTTTAAACATTGTATTTGCAGGTGCTTTTTTGCTATCACCATGGTTTAGCAAAGAGCGTAAACCACTGATTCAACGCTTATTTGGGCCTGTGTTCAACTTGACCGAAGCTGGCTGGAAAAACCTGAATTATACTTGGGCAGCCATGTTTGCAGTCATGTCTTTCCTACACGTATTTTTTGCATTTTTATTTATGGACGGAAAATATTGGGGCGAATTCACTGCTTTTGGTGACATGATTGTGATGTTTTCCTTTATCATTGTGCAGTTTATTGTATTGCGCAAATATTTTAAAACATCTGAATAATTTCTGATCTGCGATATTCGAGAGTAACTATGCCTTTATTTGTTCTGAGTTGTACTGACCGTGAAGGTACACTGGAAAAACGTCTTGCGACCCGTCCTGCACATCTTGCACGTTTGCAACAACTCGATGCCGAAGGTCGCTTAATTGTGGCGGGGGCAATGCCAAAAGACCCAAGCAATCCACAAGCAGGCTTTTATGGCAGCACCATGATTGTCGATTTTGACAGTCGTGAAGCACTCGATGCTTGGCTACAAGATGAACCTTTCTTAAAAGAAAGCGTATATAGCCACATTGACATTAAGCCATTCAATAAAGCATTCCCTCAAGGATAAGCGCTATGCGTTTCGTTGTTGCCAGTGTTGTTGCTGTTCTGCTCAGTTCACCTGTATATGCTGTTGAGCCAGCCACAACCACACCTACTGCACCTGCTCCTGCTGCTGTGACCAACACGGCAGCTGTAGCAACAGCCAATGGGGTTACTCCTGCACAAGATAAGCCCCTGACTGCAGAACAAATTGCCAAAAATAAAGCCCTTCAGGAAGCTAAAACCAAAGCCTTGATTAAAGATCAGAGCACACGTTTGCAACAACTTGAACAGGCAAACCTCGATGCTTTGGCACAGAATCAGGAACTGCAACTTAAAAACGATAATTTAGGCGTGCAAGTTCAAGTACTGCAAAGTGAACGCAGTGCGCAAATGTTTTTATACGGTGCTGCAACACTCGCGGTTGGCGTATTGCTCGGCTTCTTAATTGCTAGCTATGTCTATACCAAACGTCGCCGCCAATGGTAAGGTGAGCATTCACCTCTTGATTTAAGGTACTCTGGTTTTGTTTCAGCCTATTCAAACTGCCGAGCTGGATTGGCAACTGGTCGATGGTATTGATGTGCCCATTTCCAAACAATTTGGCGATGTGTATTTCTCTAAAGACAACGGTTTATTAGAAACACGGCATGTGTTTTTACAGGGCAATGACTTACCCATCCGTTTAGCAGCGCTGAATGATTTTGAATATTTTTGTGTAGGCGAAACAGGCTTTGGTACAGGCTTAAATATTTTAGCGCTCTGGCAATTATGGCAACAGGTACGTCCCAATAATCGCAGCCATTTACACGCAATTTCTGTCGAAAAATTTCCACTTTGCAAAGCCGATCTTATACGTGCCTTAGCGGCTTGGCCCGAACTCAGTCATCTGTCTGAACAGCTGATTCAGCAATACCCTGCCGCTATTGCAGGCTGTCATCGTTTAAACTTTCCAGATGAACGCTTTAGCCTAGATTTATGGCTAGGCGATGCTCAGGAAGTTTTTCCTGTCATTGCTAAAACTGCTCCTGTCAATGCGTGGTTTTTAGATGGCTTTGCACCCGCCTGTAACCCCGATATGTGGCAGGAAACCGTGCTCAACCCGATTGTAGCACTGTCCGATTATGGCACGACTTTTGCCTCATTTAGTGTGGCAGGCGTACTCAAACGTGGCTTAAAACAACACGGTATTCACATTACCCGCCCTCGCGGTTTTGGACACAAACGGGAAATGCTGAAAGCCATCTGGCAAGCGCCTGAAATAGCGTCAATCTCCGATCAGAACAAAACTCAAACTGCAACAAATACCACAACAAGCAACCAACAGCGCCATATTGCGATCATAGGCGCAGGAATTGCGGGTTTAAGCTGCGCTTGGGCATTTGCTCAACGAGGGCATCAAGTCACGCTCTATGACCAAACAGCGCCACTTGCAGGCGGTTCTGGCAATCCTTTGGCACTCTTAAACCCAAAACTTTGCCCAATTCATCAAAGTGCTGATCATTTAATGACTTTGGCATGGCAACATGCTTTAAATCACTATGCCGCATTCAAAGCATTTCGTCCGTTGCACATTCATCAACTGGCACTTAAACATGCCGATGAATTGCTGGATTTAGCCACACAATACCCAAAAGGTATTTTAGCAGCACAGAGTGCAACCGAACTTACGCCACAAAGTGACTTTGCCAGTTTAAGCTTATTGCAAGCAGGAGCAGTTTCTCCACATCAACTGCGTGATGAAATTCTTGCGCATCCGCACATTCAGTTTCAGCAAGCTCAAATTAAACAAATCACCACGACAGCACAGCAACTGATCTTACACAGCGTAGATACTGAACTCGCAACATTTGATCATGTCATCGTCTGTGCTGCACTGCAAAGTGGTGCTTTTTTTGAGCATTACCCTGTGCTTAAGCCTATTCGTGGACAAGTCAGCTGGGTAAATAATGCAGATCAGGCTTTKCCATTATCACAAGCCTATAGCTATGGCGGCTATTGCATGCAGCTCAATGCCGATCAACTGATTTTAGGTGCATCGTTTTATCCAAATCGGGAAGATTGTGACGTCTTGGCAGAAGACCATGTGCATAACTACGAACTTATCCACAGTGTCTTTCCTGCGTATGCCGAAAACTTAGCACCCGTAGATACTTGGCAAGGTCGCGCTTCGCTACGCGCCCAAAGTAAGGATTATTTTCCCCTACTTGGCAAAATGCGTGATGATCAGGAAATTTACAGCTTTGCAGGACTCGGTTCTAAAGGCTTTTTATTTGCCCCGTTGTGCAGTGAAATACTGGCGGCACAAGTTTTAGCAGAAGCCTGCCCTGTACCTAAAAATTTACTACAAAAACTGGCAGCTACACGCTTTCAGAAAAAGGTGAAAACCAAGAAGCCTTATTTTAAAGCGCTTCCACCTTCAAGCTAACGCTCGCTTAGAGAAAATAGGAATAAAACGATACCCAACAAAAAAGCGCCTTACGGCGCTTTCTTCATATTGATGATACTTAGTGACCTTGTTCCAAAGGCATACCTGCATCACGCGCAGCACGTGTACCACCCATTAAAACCACATATTCACGTGAGCTGTCCAAACCTTCTAGTTTTTCCGCTGCACGTGGGGCTTTACTTCCGCCACCACATAAAATGTAAATGGGTTGATCCGCCGACACCTGAGTAAGACTCTCTGCTGATAGATCGTTAATTGGCTGATTCACAGCACCTTTAACATGAGCTTCTGCATAAGCACTTGCATCACGTACATCCCAGATAATCGCGTCAGCTGGGAACTCAAATGTTGTAATTTCTTGTTTACGGATCATTGCGCACTCCTTTGATGTAAAACAACACTTGGCAAATGAAGAAAACATCCCTAGCATCTCAGATATTGTTTCCATTTGCAAAGGTCTTCATTATGCCTTCTTTCGATATTGTTTCTGAATTAGAACTTTTTGAAGTGAATCATGCGGTTCAAAACACACAAAAAGAAATCGGTACTCGTTTCGATTTTCGTGGTCAGGATGTTTCTATCGACCTCAATGAAAAAAACAAAGAGATTAAAATCTCCACTGAAAGTGATTTCCAATGTGAGCAAGTGTATACCATGCTCGAAAATCACTTCTATAAGCGTAAAGTCGACATTCAGGCGCTTGACCCACAAAAAATGACCGCATCAGGTAAAAATGTGATTCAAGTGATCAAACTTAAAGATGGTCTTGACTCAGATACCGCAAAAAAAATTAACAAAGCCATTAAAGACAGTGGCATTAAAGTGCAATCTTCTATTCAGGGTGACAAAATTCGTGTGACCGACAAGAAACGCGACACATTGCAACAAGTAATGGCGTTCTTGAAAGAGCAACAATTTGGTCTGCCACTGCAATTTAACAACTTTAAAGATTAATTTGGGGATGTCATGACACCAACCAATCGCTTAAACAAACTGGTCAAAGCAACATCAAAATTGCCGAAAGGCATTCAAAGCCGCCTTTTGAGTCAAGCCTTTGGTCGTGTCGTGCCGATGGTGGGCACTGCGAAAATTCGCTATCACGAAGTAACCCCATCGCAAGTGGTGGTCAGTCTTGCCAATCATAAAGCCATGCAGAACCATATTGGACAGGTACATGCCTGTGCTATGGCGCTGTTGGCCGAAACTGCCACAGGTTTTGTAACGGCTATGAATGTGCCTGATAGTGCCATTGTGCTGATTAAAAGCCTGAAAGTGGACTTTAAACGTCCAACTCAAGGTGCAATGACAGCGATTGCCACACTCAGCCCAGAACAGCAACAATGCATGCACAGCACCGATAAAGGCGAAACGCTGGTCAATGTCAGTGTGATTGATGAATCAGGCGAAGCTCCGATTCAGTGTGAAATGTTGTGGGCATGGGTGTCGAAAGCACATTTAAAGCAAAAACAAGATTGATACTTGTTTCTCTCCAATAAAAAATCCCAGCTACTGTGCTGGGATTTTTTTCATTACGATGTTTGACTAGCTTGATACTTATGATGCTTGACTAGCCTGAGCTTCTAAAAACTTCTGTTTGGCTTCTTCAGGAATCTGACGTTTTGAGCCTTTGACATCAACCGCAACAAAGGTAAATACCCCTTCGGTAACACGCACAGCTTCACGTGAATCATCATGGCTGTCCCACACTTCAATTTGCATTTGAATTGAAGTATTGCCCACTTTCAAAATTTTGGTGTAGCAACTGATCACATCGCCCACTTTTACAGGCACCAAAAAAGTCATTTGGTTAATGGAAATCGTGGCACAACGTCCTTTACTAAAACGCTCGGCATGAATCGCACCAGCCAAGTCCATCTGTGAAACGATCCAGCCTCCAAAGACATCTCCACTCCAGTTGGTATCTGCTGGCATGGCAATTGTTTGTAGGGAAAGCACTCCCTCTGGTTTTGCATGAGAATCTGACACATTCACTCCGGACATTTGCATTAAATTAGCACGAACAGTGCATTAAGACTGGGCGTTGAGTTGCTGATCCAACCACTGTTGTAATTCAGTCGCTCGTAGCGCGCCGCTTATTCTAGCAATTTCATTGCTTTTATTCATCAATACCAGTGTTGGAATACTGCGCACATGGAATGCACTGCTTAAGCGTGGATTGGCCTCGGTATCAATTTTGGCAAACACCACCTGCGGATTTTGCTTAGCAACTGTTGCAAAATGTGGTGCCATCATCTTGCAAGGACCACACCAGTCCGCCCAAAGATCAATCAAAATAGGTAAGTCACTATTTTGAATAAAATTACTGAAATTTTGCTCATTCAATTCAATGGGTGCAAGCGGAATCAGCGCTTGATGACACTGGCCACATGCAGGATTGGCAGATAATTTATCTTCAGGTACACGGTTTTTTGCACCACATCCAGGGCATACAATAATCATTTACTGACTCCAAACAGTTGCTGTAAAAACTCTAATTGGGTCTGAATCGCTTTTTTAAACCATTCTCCATGATAAATATCAAAATGTTGCATATCCCACTCCTCATATTGCACATAAGGTGCAATATTGGTGGCCGCTTCACGGCTCGATTCAATTGGAATCAGGCTGTCACGCTGTGCAGCAATAAATAACACAGGAATGTTGATTTGCCGCACTTCTTGAATGGGGCGATAACGAATCAAATTAAAAAACACCCGAGCAGGAATTTCCCCACTCCAGTAATGATCGGGGTTCACAATTGACATATAACCTGCATAACTGTCTGTGGTCGGTAAAAAACACAGTTCTTTTTGCGCCACCACTGCAAGCGTTTTGGGCGGCATCCCTACCTTTGCTCCCATATAGTCCTGACTGGAGATTTTTAGGGCTTTCGGAAGTTGCTGCAAAGGATATAACTTGGCACTTTCCGCACCATCTACAAAAGGCACTTGTACCATGACCGCGGCAATATTGTGTAAGCGTGAGGCCAAACTCAGTACATATCCGCCACTCAGAGAAGTCCCCCACAGAATCATACGTTTGGCATCAATGGATTTACGTTCTGCAATGTGTGAAATCATGCTGCGCCAGTCATCTAACTGCGCCTCTATGGACACCAATTCACGTGGACGCCCTGTACTTCCACCCCAATAGCGATAATCAAATAGCACCACGGCATAGCCTGCCTGAGCAAAGTGTTGTGCATATTGCACTAATTTAAAATGCCGCAAGGCCGCCAGACCATGCGCCATCAGAATCACCGCGGGCTTTTCTATAGATTTAGGGCGATAAAAGTCTGCAGCAATCACCTCGTGATCACTTTTGACATATAAAGGCTCGACCGTATAGGAATGCATAAGCGCTCCATTGCGTTATTTTATCGTTATCGTCGTTATAAATATTTCAGAACATTCTGCTCATGAATCTGCTTAATGCTATCATAAAGCATATTGTCATGAATAAAATGATGGAGTATTCCCATGTCTGAACAAGTCGGTTTTGCGGGTCAAATTGGTCCTGAACATGTGAGCCAAGTTGTAGAGAAAGGCTTTAAATCAATTATTAATAACCGCCCTGATATGGAAGGTGGTCCTGAACAGCCCACTAGTGCACAAATTGAAGAAGCAGCACGTGCAGCAGGCTTAGATTATGTCTATCAACCTGTGGTGTCTGGTCAAATTACTGAAGTAGATGTGCGTACTTTTGCCAATCACTATAACGAATTGCCAAAACCTGTGTTGATGTTCTGCCGTACGGGTAACCGCTCAAACAACTTATTCCAGTTGGCAAAACAAATGGATTTGTTGGATGATTAATAAAAAAATCTTCAAATAAAAAATGGAAGCTCGAAAGCTTCCATTTTTATAATAAAACTTATTTACAAGTATGTAATGTACCAAATGGACTTGTATTATCTAAAGAAGGTGTATAAGCCCAATTTGTTTTATCAAAATCATCAGCTACTGTAGGTAAGGTCACCGTACGATACCCATGTATTGGGTAAGTTGATAAAGTGGCAGTTGCTCCAACTTGGACAGATAACCACGCGCCATAAGTTTTAGGATAACGCAATTGGAAATCAAATTTTCCTTCCCTATCTGTAGTATATGTCGCAGTATAAGGATTAGCTTCACTTGCACCAATAAAGCGTACAGCATTAAGTGTTTCTAATACTTGGTTTCCATTTCGATCAAGTGTTAACACATCTCGATAATCATTCAATAACTGATCAAACTTATTCAAACCATGAACCGTGACATTACGATCATCATACGGTGTAGATGGATCATCTGTTGTTGGTACAGCACATGCCAATGGTGGAATTAGTGTTGGCGGTAAATGTTGTACCCAAGCTTTTTCTTTAGTAACAGGGTTCTCTACAACTGTCCACTGACCACGTATAAACTCTGTAGCACGAATATCCATTGTTACTTTTTGATCTGCAACTGGGCGACCATCCAAATCGACCACTTGTACTGAGGCTTTCCAGTTGTAATAAATACCATCCGCATCATCTACACCAACACGAGTTGGATTCATTACAACCGTAATCGCTCCTTGCGTTACAGGAATATCCGCCGCAACAACATCCACTAAATAACTTTGTCGGCGCTCTGTGTTCTGTGCATCTTTGACCACAGCTTCAATATTTAAATCCTCAGCTACAAACTGAGCAGCGGTATAGCCCGAACCACGTAAACTTTCATCTACAACAACCGTAAATTTCGCCCAACCATTTTCATCACTTTCTATTGTTGATGCACCACGAATATAAGCTCCATTATTACGATAATTAGGAATCGTCAGTGTTACGGCCTTACCAGACTGACTTGAGCCATTCACATCTGTAACCAACACAGATACGTCAACAGCATCACCACGAACATGTAATTTATCTTTAGATGCTTTAATTTTTAAGTCAAGCTGAGGAGCAAGTGCTGTTGGTGTATGAACCTGAATTTGTGAAGTTTGAGAAACTACAACACCATTTTCATTGGTATGAGTCGCTGTCAGTACAATATTTGGAATCGGTGCTACTAAGCCAGCAACAGCTTTCATTGAAAGTTCAAAGACTGCTTCACCAAATTCATTTGTAATAATTTGTGATGTTCCTTTAATAGAAGTCGCAGCTCTAGGATCAGCAATAGCTAAAGTTACGGGTTGATTCGCAATACCTCCCTGATTGACATCTAATAATTTCACTGTGACAAGAGCAGTATCCCCTGCTGAGCTAAGTGATACACGATTGCTATCAATCGTTAAGTGATATGGATTAATTGCATCCTGAACCGTGAACGTTAAATTCGTTGGAATTTCATTACCACGAGGATCACGAATTGTTCCTGTTACTACGATAGAACTTAATATTGCAGAACTAATACCTTTCGGTACAATTAAGTCTACTGCCACTGAACCATTTGCTTGTACCACCACAGCTTCGCTAGCTAATTTCACACCAGCAGTGACCGCTTGTGAGTTTAGGCTTAAACGCATTGGTGTACCCGCAGCAGTATTCAGCCCCATTTCATCTTTAACCGAAGCATATACTTTTACAGTTTGCCCTGCTGTTACTGAATTTACATCTGCGGTTAAACGTGGATTCAAAGCATTTGCAGGCGTACTAATACCAATTGAACTCGTTTGTTGCAGACGATCACCATTATTTAAGTTTGTACCAACGACAGCAAAGATAATGCCATTTTTGATTAAACTCTCATCATATTTACCTTCTGAAACAGTAACCGTAAATTCAGCTTCACCTTTACTATTTGTGGTTGTAGGTACATCACTTAGTGATACACGGCTAGAAACTAAACTAGATAAGGCAATAGCAATTGGCGTATTCGGAATTGCATTATTTGCCACATCTCTTGCAACAACTTTAACACGTGTTTCTCCACCTAAAACTGAAACCGTATCTAATGGAGTACCATCTACTTTTGTAAAGGTCAAATTAGCCAAATCTTGATAAACAATAGCAGGTTTAGCCAATTCAATTTTTCTAAGAGCCGTAATATCAGTTTCAGCTCCTTTAACAGCCAATGTCAAACCATTTGCAACTAAATTTTCTAATTCAGTTGGATTTTTAGCTGTAATTTGAATTTGGAATGAAGCATTACCATTTGCATCTGTGGTCTTGGATGCCCCACCTACAACGCTTGCCCCATTTTGTAATGCAGCTTCATTTAAACCCAAGCCAACTTTTTGGTACTTATAAACTTGACCATCACTACCTGTCGCCT
This sequence comes from Acinetobacter towneri, assembly GCF_001758345.1. Taxonomy (GTDB): domain Bacteria; phylum Pseudomonadota; class Gammaproteobacteria; order Pseudomonadales; family Moraxellaceae; genus Acinetobacter; species Acinetobacter towneri_A. The sequence continues at coordinate 4,293 of NZ_MKQS01000006.1, read as the reverse complement.
TAACTGTAACATTTAATGTTACAGGTGTATTCACCGCCAAGGTCGCTAAACCTACCGTATCAATGACCAAAGACTCTAAAGTAACATCAGTAGTTGCTGATGGCTCTTTAAATTTTAAATCTAAAATTTGTGTTTTATCATTCGTAGATTTTGCTAATAATCGAATACCCGCTGGATTAAGTACCAAATCTTTCTGTTCTTGAGTATTGGCAAAAGTATATTGGAATTCAAACTCCGCAAACCCATTTTCGTCTGTCAGCTTAGTTGAACTACCTTTAGGGGTTAGCCATAAATCTTGTAATTGTTGAGTTGTTAAACCTGTACGGGTTAAAGAAATTGATTCGCCTTTAAGCGCACTATCACCTTCACCAACTGCCTGCACTCTTACTTTAATCACTTGAGATTTTGTATAATCAAAACGTTGAGTAATGGGTTCAAAAGCTAAATATCGAACTTTTTCTTCTGAAACAGCTTCATCTTCTACAGCAATATAAATTTTATTAGTTACATTATTATCTGTGGTAAAAGTTGCTGTAATGCCTGCGTTCACTAACGCATCAACTGCTTTTACTGTTGTTGCATTGGTTTTCAATTTAAAGGTGACTATACCATTAGTACCAACATCTTTGGGACTTGCTCCCTCAAAAGTAACACCATTTGATTGTGCTTCTGGGTTTAAGCTAAGTGTTACTTTACCTTTTTTTGCACCGAACCCTGTGAAGTCAATTGCTTTAACTGTAATGGTAACATCATCATTTTTTGCATTTACTTTATATGAAGATGCAATTTCTAAACGTTGAATTGCTTCTTGATTGTCTACAGTTTCATCAGCAGTCACAACCTGAACTGTTGCATTACCTTTAATATTTTGGTTATTTTCAGAATAAGTTGCTGTTAATTGAATACCAAGTTGTGCCAATGCAATAGGATGAGTCGCATTACTAGACAATGTAAATTCAGCATAACCTTGTGCATTGGTTGTTGCTTCCGCCTTATCCAGTGTAACACCATAAGAAGCAGCAACAGCTTCTACAGCTAGTTTAACTTTGGTACTCGCTAAAGTATCACCATTACTATTTTTAGCAAATACACGAACTTTTGCCGTACCAGCTTTGGCTGCAATCGAAGTATCTGGCGTAATCACTTCTAAGACACTAACCGTCTTAGAAATATCATTAAAGGTTAAAGCAGCCGTTGCCTGTCTTTCAGCTCTATGCTCATCAATCAACTTAAACGTTAATGTCTGCGAAGTTGCAATAATCTGCGCAATTTCTGCGGTTGTTAAATCTGCATTTGCAGTAATTTTAAAAGTTGCCTTACCCTCGGCATCTGTACTGATTGATGAACCTGATGCAATCACAAATTTACCTTGCATCTCTGCTGGTAAAGTAAGTTGAACGGTTTGTCCAGGTTTTACCCCTCCATTCGTGTCAGTGACTTGCACAGCAATATCAGCAGAACCTTTTGGCAAATTTAATACCGTACCTTGAGCAACACTCAAATTATAGTCACTTGTAATGGTACTTGCTTTCTGAATATTGAGTGTATATGGAATCGAAATGGTCGTCCCATCAACAACTGCCGTTAATTGCACCTTTCCAGTTGCAGCTTGTAGTGCAGGAATATTTAATGTAAATGTTGCAACCCCATTTTCATCAGATGTTACTTTTGAGCTTGTACTTTCTACACCAATTTTGTCAGCATCGGTAATACTTAAACGAATATCTTTACCTGCAATGCCACCTTTATCAGCATTAAGTACTTTGATAGCTACTTTAACCTGACTATTGTCCTGAGCGGTTTGTAAGGTTTTACCCTCAGCATCTTGTAAAGTTACAGTCAGACTTTGAGCAACTTTTGTAGTATCCGTCTCAGATTGATTACCCCCTGTATTATTTCCATTATTATTGTTGGATGAGTTGTTGTTATTTCCATAATAACCATCACCGCCTCCACATGCAACAAGAGCAAGAGAAGTTGCCAATACCGTAGTATTCACCCCTAATTTTTTTAAGTTAATAAAATATGTCATATTCGTACCCATCGTTTTTATAAATGTCACAGACCCGCAAGATAGTTTACGGCTTTTAACGGAATTTACTCAAAATTACAAAAACTTTCAATGTAAATCTTCCAAACCACAAATTAAATCGTGATATCGGCTGTTAATTGTAGTTATTTCAACTTAAAGGTTATAAATTAAATATTAGTTAACCATTTAATAAAATAGGTGTAACCATCATGTACGACCTCATTATTATTGGTGCAGGCACCGCAGGCATTAGCGCCTATAAAGAAGCGATTAAATACACCCAAAACCTACTCATCATCAATCACGGCCCAGGGGAAGCCACCCCTGCCCGCGTTGGTTGTATACCTGCAAAGTTCTTATCTCTAGTGCCAATTGCATTCACGAAATTTAACATGCACAAGAAGTTGCACTCACGGTAGATGCAAAAATTGATACATCCCAAATCATGACGCACGTACGTCAATTACGTGATCGTTTTACCCGTGCCACACAAAAAGATGTAGATCGTTGGGAAGCATCCCATAAAGTTTCAGGCTTTGCGACTTTTATTGATGCCCATACAATTCAAGTGAATGGACAGCAATATCACGCAAAAGCTTTTATTGTTGCAGTCGGTTCTACTCCTGCTTATGACCAAGCCTGGAAAGAAAACTTAGGCGAACGCTTAATCACATCAGATCAAATTTTTGAATTAGAGCACTTACCGCAATCTTTGACCGTCATTGGCAGTGGTGTAATTGCAATCGAATTAGCTCAAGCTATGCAACGCTTAGGGGTAGAGACCACTATTTTTGCACGTAGTCGTAAAGTTGGTTCACTCAGCAGCCCAGAACTACAAACCATTGCACAAAATACACTTAGTCAAGAATTGAATATCTAATTTGAAACCTTGCCAACACAACTACAAAGAACAGAACAAGGCGTGAAAATTGAATATCAAGAAGATGGACAAACACAGAGCTTAACTGCCGATTATGTATTGGTTGCCACGGGTAGACGCAGCTATTTAGATCAGCTTCATCTTGAAAATATTGATACAAGTTTCAACAACATCAAACAACTCCCAATTGATCCTCATACCAAACAACTCGGACAGCATGCTATTTTTATTGTGGGTGATGCACACACGAATACTCCCATTCAACATGAAGCAGCACATGAAGGGCGTGCAGCCGTGCATAATTGTTTAAGCTTTCCAAACATTGAAAATATTAAAACATTAACACCCATGGGCATTGTGTTTAGCTCACCTGAAATGGCATCTGTAGGACAAAACTATAAACAACTGAAAGAGCAAAATATTGCATTTACGACAGGCTTTGTTTCTTATGAAAAACAAGGTCGCGCTTTGGTGCTGGGAAAAAATAAAGGTGCGATTGAAGTTTATATTAATAATAAAAGTCAAAAGTTATTAGGTGCTGAATTATTTGTGGATGCTGCCGAGCACCTGGCGCACTTATTGGCTTGGATGATTGATGAAGAACTCACACTTGAGGATATTTTAGATAAACCGTTCTACCATCCAACACTAGAAGAGGGTTTAAGAACAGCACTTAAACATGCACGTCGACAACTACGTGAAATCTAATCAAATTTAGAAAGTATGCTTACTCTTTAAAACCATCCCCTGATGGTTTTATTTTGCCTTCACTTTTTATAGTTTTTAATATTTTCTTTTCTACATAAAAAAACACCCCCAACGCTAGTTGAGGGTGTTTGAATAATGAGCTGGCGATGACTTACTCTCACATGGGTAACCCCACACTACCATCAGCGCGAAGAGGTTTCACTTCTGAGTTCGGGAAGGGATCAGGTGGTTCACTCTTGCTATTGTCGCCAGCACAACTGTTATGGACTTGTTCGGGTCTTAGTTACATTGCTTAAGCTCGATGCTTTCGCTTGTAATGCCTTACTTGGTTCCAAATGAGTTATTAACAGGTTGGCTATTGTATCTGAAATTTCATGTTCAGCAAGGGCTGAATCAAGATATTTGATCTGATCAGGTTTAAGTGATCTTTTATGAATCGATTGATGCTTGTGATACAACAACTGTTTGGGTGTTGTATAGTCAAGCCTCACGAGCAATTAGTATTGGTCAGCTTCACATATCGCTATGCTTCCACATCCAACCTATCAACGTCGTAGTCTTCAACGGCTCTTTAGGAGGCATAAAGCCTCGGGGAAATCTTATCTTGAGGTAGGCTTCCCGCTTAGATGCTTTCAGCGGTTATCCCTTCCGAACATAGCTACCCGGCGATGCG
>NZ_MKQS01000005.1 GCF_001758345.1 Acinetobacter towneri | reverse complement strand
TATGCCTCCTAAAGAGCCGTTGAAGACTACGACGTTGATAGGTTGGATGTGGAAGCATAGCGATATGTGAAGCTGACCAATACTAATTGCTCGTGAGGCTTGACTATACAACACCCAAACAGTTGTATATAAAGCATCAATCGATTTCATATTGATCTAACGATCAAACAAAAACTTGATTTAGTTAAGGCTAAACAATAAAATTCAGACCCAATAGCCAACCTGTTAATAACTCATTTGGAACCAAGTAAGGCATTACATGCAAAAGCAAAGTAACTAAGACCCGAACAAGTCCATAACAGTTGTGCTGGCGACAATAGCAAGAGTGAACCACCTGATCCCTTCCCGAACTCAGAAGTGAAACCTCTTCGCGCTGATGGTAGTGTGGGGTTACCCATGTGAGAGTAAGTCATCGCCAGCTCATTATTCAAACACCCTCAACTAGCGTTGAGGGTGTTTTTTTATCTCTGTATTAAATTAAAAATTATATAAAAAGAAGGTAAAATAAAACCATCTGTGGATGGTTTTATTGAGGCTTAGTTAGGGGATTTATTTAAGCGAATAATTGTGTAACGGAGCACCATAAAATTGCCAAAATCGAAATCGCAACGATAGGTTCTAGCACTTTGGACCAAGTTGGTACAATTGCTTCTACAGGCTCAATATTTTGATGATCATCGTGGGTATGTTGTTGAACCATTAGATTAAACTCCTTCATTGATGCCTCTAATGATAGCTCTTCTTGAGGAATTGGTTTAGAACCTTTTAACTCTATTAGATCGTTTGTTGACCAAACCCAATCATCAGCCTGACCAGATAAGTGTTCAATTTGACCCAGTAATAATTCCCCTAGACCTTTATTACCAAAATTACCTGTTTGATCTAATTGCTTGAGTTCAGTAAGCTGTAAGGCTAAAACTTCACTAATATTCTGTTCAAGCTCAGTTTTGGAGAGGGTCGACTGATTGTGTTGAGATGTGGTAAGTCGACGTGCAATTTCCTGAATATATAATTCATCTTGATGATCAATTTCCTGATACAGTTTTTGGTTGTCTTCTCGCCACAAACTGACCAGTTTTCCTAAGTTCAGTGCATTGATTTCTTGAATATATTGGTCGCGATCAACAGTATTATATTGTTTCAAAAGCGAAGGCTTTTGAACTTTAATCTGCGCTGCAAAATATTGTACTAAATCAAAAGCCATCCACTACTCCATTGTTTTAATCTAATAATCTAAGGCTTGGTTTTTTCTTACTTTGTTCGGTTTTTTCTTCAGTCTTTGATTCTAAAGCATCTTGATCATTTTGGATATGTGCATACTCACTTGGATCAAAGAATAAGCCTTGTCCATTCTCTCTTGCATAAATACCCAATACGGCATTCATGGGTACATATAAGTCGCGTGACACGCCACCAAAGCGTGCAGAGAAGGTAATTGCTTCATTGCTCATGTGTAAGGCATGTACTGCATGTGGAACGATATTTAGAACAATTTGACCATCTTGAATAAATTGTTCAGGAACAAGTGTATTCGGCTGTGTGGCATCGACCAATAAATGTGGTGTGAGTTGGTTATCACAAATCCATTCATAAATTGCGCGGGCTAAATAAGGACGGGTTGGAGTTAAATTGATTTCAGATTCAGACATAATATGCTCTTTAGGTATGAATTAAAAATTCTTGATAGCGGTTTTTTTCTTGCAAAGTCATGGCTTGAGTGAAAGCCGGGCGTGAAAAAATCCGCTGACAATACAGGAAAATCGGACGACAGTGTTGTTTGGGTAATTCTATGCCCATGGCTTTTAGTCGTATAAATAATGGTGCCAGCATGCAGTCTAAAATGCTGAAATTTTCCGACATGAAATAAGGATAATGCTGAAATAATGGTGTCAGTGAAATGAGTGTATCACGTAATTTTTGTTGTGCAGTGCGCTGTGCTGCGTGATCTAAGCTGTCAGGATGACGTAGCATCTGATCGGCAAGTTTGAACCAGTCTTGCTCAAAGCGCCAAATATATTGACGTTGTTCTGCACGTGGCATAGGTGCATCTGCATAAAGTTTGTTTTGTCGATAACGATCATCTAGATATTCGGAAATAATCGCAGTATTAAAGAGTTTTAAATCGTTTTCTAGCAGCATTGGAAGTTGATTATACGGATTTAAACTTGTGAGGTCTTCATCTTCATAATCGACCAAAATCAGTTGATATTTGATTTGTTTTTCGGCAAGAACGTAACGAATCCAATGTGAGCGAAAGTCGTCCGCATGACTATAGAGGGTAATGCCTTGTAAGGGTGCGTTCTCGACTGACATAATCCGAAATAAAACCAAATGAATAGAATAGGATACTAAACTTAACCACTAAAATCACCCAGCAAAGCTGATAAAAGTGTATGAGATATTTACTGATCTGTTTTTCAATCTTTGTGCTGTATTAAATTTTGATTTTGGTATGTATGAATATGAATTGTCTATGTGGTTTAGAATGCTCAGTTGGTTGATCTGTATAAAAAAAGCCTTGGAAAATCCAAGGCTTTTTTGTGTCCGATTCGGTAAACGAATTAACGTTTAGAGAATTGTGGACGTTTACGAGCTTTACGTAAACCAAGTTTCTTACGTTCAACTTCACGGGCGTCACGAGTAACGAAACCAGCTTGACGAAGAGCAGGTTTTAAAGTGTCGTCAGATGCGATCAATGCACGAGTAATACCGTGACGGATTGCACCAGCTTGACCACCAATACCACCACCAGCAACAGTGATGTAAAGGTCATATTTTTCAGTAGCTTCAAGAAGCTCTAATGGTTGACGTACGATCATACGAGCAGTTTCACGACCGAAATATTGCTCAAGCGTACGGTTGTTAATTACGAGTTTACCTGTACCAGCTGATAAGAAAACACGTGCAGTTGCGGTCTTACGGCGACCTGTACCATAATTAGTAGCCATGTGCTGTATCCCTTAGATGTCCAAAACTTGTGGCTGTTGAGCTGTGTGAGGATGCTCAGCACCAGCGTACACTTTCATTTTCTTGATCATAGCATAACCAAGAGGACCTTTTGGCAACATGCCTTTTACAGCGCGTTGGAAGATTTCTTCTGGTTTGTGAGCAACTAATTTCTCGAAATTAGTTTCACGGATACCACCAGGGAAACCAGTGTGGCGATAGTATTTCTTGTCAAGTGATTTGTTACCAGTCACTTGAACTTGCTCAGCATTGATGACAACGATGTAGTCGCCAGTGTCAACGTGAGGAGTATAAGAAGTCTTGTGCTTACCGCGTAAACGACGTGCGATTTCTGTCGCAAGGCGACCTAGAGTTTTGCCAGAAGCATCAACAACGTACCAGTCGTGTTGAACTTCAGCTGGCTTAGCGCTGAGAGTTTTCATTAAACCACTACCTATTATAGTTGGTTTGGACTATAGAAGCTGTCCAAACAAAAAGGAGTCCGAATTCTACCTGAGAATGGGTAGAACTACAATGGAAAAGTCACATTTTAAGCGCTATATTTTACCAATCTTGGTTATAAAAGAAAAGTTGAATAAATTTCATACCTTCAAGATTAAGAAGCCTAGATTTATGCCATTTTAAATCACCTTGTTCAGGCTTTAAACTGAGGTTTCTAGCATTCAATATTAAAATAAAAATGAGCAAAGGATGTCAGCAGATTCGCAATCAGAAATACTTAAGTGATTTGATTTATGTGTATCTAAATGCATCAGATTTATTGCAGGATGTTTTATTACATTGCTCAGTGTCTAGACGTTGGGTTTAGTACTATTAGGTGCTGTATATGGTGTGGATGTGTTTAGCATGTAATTTCTGTATTCAATTTTATCCATTTTACATTCTTCTCATTTTTGGTATGGCATAAGCGGAGTCATATTGCTGTGCTGAGCAGATACACAATCGCGGATATTTCTTAAAATCACACAAATGCGATGATGGGGTTGCTATTCGCTGTTGCTGTGACCGCTATTTTTGAATGGGCACATGTGCAAGGGGGTGCGTACTCGATTTATCTTAGACTGAAAATAAAACAATCATCAAAGTTGACGATATACTTTCATCATCCTTTGATAAATCTTGATTGAGCTTTTATGCGACCTTTATATGTCACCAGTGGTGAACCTGCAGGTATTGGACCTGATATTTGCCTAAGTCTGGCAGATCGAGAAGATGAACGTCCAATTGTGGTATTGGCTGATCATCAATTATTAGAACAACGTGCTGAAACTCTAAAACAAAAAGTTGAATTGATTAAATATTCTGGTCAGCAACAGCCTGCAGCGCTTGGACAGTTATATGTTGAGCATGTACCTTTGGCTGTAGATGTTGAATTAGGGCATTTAAATGCACAAAATGCAGCTTATGTGTTGGAGCAATTACGTCGTTCGGCTTCTTATGCAATGACTGGCAAGAGTGTGGGGGTGGCAACTGCACCCGTGCAAAAATCTATTATTAATGAAGCAGGTATTTCTTTTAGTGGGCACACTGAATACTATCAGGAGTTCGCAGGTGTTGAGCGTGTGGTGATGATGTTAGCCACTAAATCCTTACGCGTTGCCTTAGCGACCACGCATCTCCCTTTACGTGCCGTAGCAGATGCCATTACCAAAACACGTTTAGAACAAGTGATTGATATTTTGCTGCATGATCTCAAAAGCAAGTTTAAAATTGAACATCCTAAAGTGTTGGTCTGTGGTTTGAACCCACATGCGGGCGAAGATGGTTATTTAGGCATGGAAGAAATTGAGGTAATTAATCCTGTGCTGCAAAATTACCGTAATCGTGGTGAAAATATTAGTTTAAGTTTGCCTGCAGATACTTTATTTACCCCAGAAAATTTAAAAGATGCCGATGCAGTTTTAGCGATGTATCACGATCAAGGTTTACCTGTGTTAAAATCACAGGGCTTTGGTGAAGCAATTAACATTACTTTAGGCTTACCGTTTATTCGTACTTCAGTCGATCACGRCACAGCGCTCTCCCTCGCAGGTACGGGACTTGCGAAAAGTTCTAGCTTGCATGTTGCTGTCGATTTAGCGCTGGATTTAGCACGTCCATAATTTCAGCTTGGAAATATTTATGTATCAAATTAATGCCCTAAACCCAAAAGAAGAAGGGCATCAGGCTCGTAAACGCTTTGGTCAAAACTTTTTACATGATCAAGGTGTGATTGCCAAAATTGTTCGCTCAGTGAACCCGCGTCCAGGTGATAATATTGTCGAGATTGGACCTGGTTTAGCGGCATTGACATCGCCTTTAATTGGTGAGTGTGATGCTTTGACGGTGGTGGAATTAGACCGTGATTTGGCTGCAGGTTTACCAGGACGTGTGCCACATCCTGAGCGTTTAACCATTGTAGAAAGTGATGCGCTGAAATATGACTTTACCGAGTTATTTCAGGAAGGGCGTCCGCTACGTGTAGTTGGAAACTTGCCGTATAACATTTCGACACCGCTTTTGTTTCATCTCTTGGAGTTTGGCGACAAAGTCAAAGACATGCACTTTATGCTACAAAAAGAAGTGGTAGATCGCATCACGGCTGAACCGAATACCAAAGAATATGGGCGTTTATCGGTCATGATGCAGTATTACTGTAAGCCAACTTTCTTATTTGAAGTGCCACCAGGAGCATTTAATCCACCGCCTAAAGTCACTTCTGCGGTATTCCGTTTAGAACCTTATGTGACCAAACCGATTATTGCCAAAGATGAAAAAGCATTGGCACGTTTGGTGTCGCATGTATTTACCCAACGTCGTAAAACATTACGCAATAGTTTAAAAGGTATGTTAGCTGAAGATGCATTTGAGCGAGCAGGGGTAGACCCAATGGCACGTCCTGAAACTTTAAGTTTGGCCGCATTTGTCGCATTGGCAGATCAGATGGTGAATTAATGACAGCAATTCGATACAACTATGTCATTGGTGATGTGCAGGGCTGCTTTGAAGCCTTAAAGCTTTTATTAAAAGAAATACAGTTCGATCCCGATCAAGATTTTATCTGGTTTGCTGGCGACTTGGTTGCGCGTGGTGAAAACTCAATTGGTGCAGTGCGCTTTATTAAAAAACTTGTGGATCGTGGCGTTGCAGCAACAGTGTTAGGCAATCACGATTTAACCTTGTTGGCAGGCGCACGTGGCTTAAAGAAAATCAAAGCGCAAGACAATACTCGTGATGTGATTGATGCAATTGACAGTGATGATTTGATTGACTGGTTACGTAARCAACCTTTGTGTCTTTTTCCCAATGAAAACACCATTTTGACTCATGCAGGTATTCCACATATTTGGAATGCGGAACAAACCGCAGCTTTGGCAAAAGAAGTTGAGGCGGTGATTGGGCATGAGGACTTTGAGGTAGTGGATGCATTCTTAAAGGAAATGTATGGGGCAGAACCTGCAGTTTGGTCGGATGATTTAGAGGGGCATGCGCGTTTACGTTGTATTACCAACTATTTGACCCGTATGCGTTTAGCCAATGCACAGGGTGGTTTGGAATTCAGCTTTAAAGATGCCTTAGACGATCCGATGCCAGAAGGTTTTAAACCGTGGTTTGAATATCCATCTTTAGCTGCGCAAACACATCAAATCGTATTTGGTCATTGGGCAGCATTGCAGGGACAAACGGTAGCCGACAATATTCAAAATGTGGATGGCGGTTGTGTGTGGGGTAATCAGCTCATGGCGTATCGTTTGGAAGATCAGCAATTGTTTGCAGTGGATAATCCGCTGGAAGAATGGTAACAATATTTCATCTTTATAATTTAAAAATGAGATGTTGAAATGAAAACAGCCACCTATTAAAGTGGCTGTTTTTTTATCTTGAATTTTATTGAATTCGAATCCAAGTTTGGCTGCGACCTAGTGTAGATACACCCATGTAAGCACGTAAAGTCAAACGCTTACCTGTCGAGTTGAGGCGGATTTTTGCATCGTAAATACGACCTGCCAATGGATCAATCACGCGTCCTTTTTCGTAATTGTTGCTATCTTTGACTTGTTTTAAGCCTTTTAAAATATCCATTCCTAAAATAGGTTGATCAGTATAAGGTGCAGGGCATTTATTACAAAGTTCACGTGGGGTATAACCTGGACGTGGAGTTACTTTAATAATTTTACCCGTATAGGTTTGATTGGCTTCTTTACGAATTTCGATGACAGCTTTAGGTGAACCTGTTTTATCATCAATTTGTTGCCAAGTCCCTACTAAATCTTGTGCCATCGCCAAAGTGCTTAGACTGCCGAAGATGACGGCTATTCCTAAAGCCAATTTCTGAATCATTTTATTTCCCTTACTCGGTCTTTGCTCTAGTCTAATCTGTGAATTGACTGACACAAAGTCCCGAGTATCTAGAAAAAATGACCGATGCGACACAATTACTCGCTTATTGTTGGCGAATCCACGTTTGTGTCCGACCAATGGCTGAAATTCCGACGTAACCACGTAAAGTTAGACGTTTATTATTAGACGCTAAACGGCCTTTCAGGCTATACATTTTGCCTGTAAGTGGATCTAAAATACGTCCATCGGCATAGTTGTTATTTTCCACATGCTTTAAGCCATGAATAACTTCCAAACCCACCAAAGGTTTGTTGGTATATGGTGCAGGACAATTCACACACATGGTTTTTGGGGTATAGCCTGGTCTTGGTGTGACTTTAATAATTTTACCTGTAAAGCTGCCATTTTCAGCTTTGGTAATTTCAATAAGTGCTTTAGGTGAGCCTGTTTTATCATCAATACTTTGCCAGATACCCGTTAGGTCTGATGCAAATGCTGAGCCACTGAAGATGAAGCTTGCAAATACGCCCATCAATACATTTTTCTTCATATCAGTTCCTTTGATTGTCGAAAGTTATCACTGAGGTTAATTCAAGGTATAAAGCGAGTTGTGGAAGGAGTCAAGCGATTTGAGAGGTCATTAATCTTAAAGTTGCAACTAAGATGCAGGAAAACCAATAAAAATGCCACGAACGTGTGGCATTTTATGTGAAAACAGAAGTGATTAATTATTCGCTTTTAATCCAAGTTTGGCTGCGTCCTAAGGCCGATACACCGACATAACCACGCATGGTCAAACGCTTACCGTTGCTGCTTAATTTAGCTTTGGTGCTGTAAATATGGCCGCTTAGTGGGTCAATGATTTTTCCACCAGAGTAGTTTAAGCCACCTGTATGTTTTAAGCCTTTGAGTACATCCATCCCTAAAATAGGTTGGTTGGTATAAGGCGCAGGGCAGTTGACACAGGTTTCTTTTGCTGTGTAACCCGGACGTGGCGTTACTTTGACGATTTTAGCGGTGTAGCTACCATTGCTTTCCTGACGAATTTCTAAAATTGCTTTAGATGAACCCGTTTTATCGTCAATGTTTTTCCAAGTTCCTGTAATATCTTGGGCCAGCGCAAAACTGCCTAACGCTGAGCAGATTAAAGCAACGGTGAGTTTCATCTTGACCATGTTCAATGTTCCTTCATTTCACAAACTGGATATTTCATAATAAATAGAAAGTGAAATTGTCACAATGTGAAAAAGTGATTTATCAGTCACATTTTTTGCAAATATAGTATAAATGTTGGCAGCCAAACTGCGGTAAACACCGCATTGACTGCCATTCCAAAGGCAGCATAACGTCCTGCAACACTACCTCGTTGCCACGCTTGGGCAGTACCGATGGCATGTGCAGCTAAGCCAAGTGCTAAGCCCGATGCACGTTCATCATTGATATGTTTTAAAATAAGCGGTGACAAAGCAGCACCCACGACACCCGATAAAATTACAATTAATACTGCCAATTGAATCGGTGCTTCTAATAAGGTTGCGATATTAATCGCAATCGGCGTGGTCACTGCACGGGTAGCAAAAGCCATAATATCGGCGTTCGACATGTGTAGCGCATAAGCAAGTCCCATCGGCAGTGCCACAGCACTAAAGCTGGCAAAGAGCAAAATACCTAAAATTGCTTTGAGGGGTAAATCATCATAACGCATTGCTGCTAAAGGAATAGCAAGTGCAACTGTCACATAACCCAACAATTGATTAAACAAGGGATTAGTTTGTGTAACGTAAGTTTCGTATGGAATCCCGAAAAAGTACAACAGCAGCAACACAAAACACATGCCAAAGACAATGACGGGGATTTGCGGGAATTTTTGGTTGCAAGGTTTTGCCAATAAATACGCAACGAAGGTGATTAAAAAACCATATAGAATTGACAGCATTTTTAATCTCCTAAAGCCAGCGTTTTGCCATTTTGGCATACAGCCAAAGCGGTATTAGCGTACTGATGCACAATACAATCAAGAAGATTGGAATTTGTTTGCCCATGTGCGTGAGCATAATTAATGAGCCTGCGCTAATGGGTAAAAAGGCAAAGGCACTTTCTTTCATGATCTTGTTATTGGTATCGACCAGACGAGCGGGAATTTTACTGAGTTTGCGCCATGTAAATAATACTGCTAGCAGACTGAGCAAACCGACTAAATTGCCTAATTCTGGGTGATTCAATTGGGTCATGATCCACACAGAGGACTCACGAAACACAATAATCAAAAGGAGTGTGCCGATCCATGCTGGCCAATCGATATGTTTTATCCTGCTCATTTTTGATCTTTCGTTAAAATTTTACTTATCACGTTTTAACCGATTTGATCATCAATTTCAAATGCTTTAAGCAGACGTTTAAATTGTTCTGCCTGCGCACCTAAAATTTCATCTATAGGTAAATGCGCCTGTTTAATTAGTTGTTCCAGTTTATGGGGTGCCATGCTGACTTGTAGATGTAATTGACCCTCATCATCGTACTGTTCTGCTTGAATGACATTAAGCGCATACAGTTGATTGCGCAATTTGCCATAAGCAGGTTGTAATTTTAGATCAAACTTTTGAATTTGTCCCATCAAACATTCATGTACGGCTTGCTTTAACAAGTCTAAACCTTGCTCTGAATGTGCCGACACATAGACACGGTCGGGTTGATGTGGTTTGTCATAGATAATCTTGGCTGTTTCGCTTGAAACATCAATTTTATTGTAAACCCGCAAAATGGGTACATCTGCACCAATTTCTTTCAGCACACCCTCGACAGCTTCAATTTGTTCCAACACATCAGGGCTGCTTGAATCAATCACATGCAGCAATAAACTGGCTTCTAAAGTTTCTTCCAAGGTTGCTTTAAATGATTCAACCAAAGAGTGAGACAGGTTTCTTACAAAGCCGACTGTATCTGCCAATACCAAACGTCCAATACCATCCCATTCCAAACGCCGCAAAGTGGGGTCAAGCGTAGCGAACAGTTGGTCTGCAGCATACACATGACTTTGCGCCAGAATATTAAATAAGGTCGATTTACCTGCGTTGGTATAACCGACTAATGAAACGGTAGGAATGGCGGCTTTTTGTCGTGCCACACGACCTTGCGCACGCGTTTGACGAACTTTATCAAGTTTGGTTTTGAGTTGTCCCATGCGAATACGCAATAAGCGGCGGTCGGTTTCCAGCAAGGTTTCCCCAGGGCCACGTAAGCCAATACCACCTTTTTGACTGTCTAAGTTGCTACGACTACGCACCAAACGTGAAGATAAGTGCTGTAATTGTGCCAATTCGACTTGCAATTTACCTTCGTAAGTGCGGGCGCGTTGAGCAAAAATATCTAAAATAAGTTCGGTGCGATCCACCACGCGGCATTGCATCACTTTTTCTAAATTACGTGCCTGCGCAGGACTGAGCGCATGATCAAAAATGACCAAACTGGCTTCGTGTTCTTTGACCAATGCAGCAATTTCTTCGGCTTTGCCTGAGCCAATGAAGAGTTTGGCATCTGGTTTGCTGCGTTGAGTGTGGACGTGTTGTAAAACTTCTGCACCCGCAGATTCAGCCAAGAGCTGAAACTCTTCGGCATCAAGGTCTTCTAAAATTTGGACAGTGACACTGACCAGTACAACACGCTCGCCATCTTGATGTGGCACAAAATTTTCCACTCAGCGCAATCTCCTTGCTAAAGCTATATTCTAGTAGAAAAAATGTTTGTGCAGGGAATTAGATGACTGGATTTTTCCTGCACCTTGATTTATTACCATTTCAGTGTGTATAAACTCAAATCTGAGGATGACCTAAATATAGAATTTGTTTATTGAGATTAAAATCCGTATAGACCGCTTTAAATCGATAATTCAGCCCTTTTTCCTCACCTTCTCCCACAGGAAAAAGGGAATTTTTTATATCCACTTAACTTATTTCTCATAATTATTTTTTGATTTCTAAAAGCGCTCTAATTTTCCAAACGTCGCATGTCTGCATGCAGCTTTGGGTTTTTCTGATCTATGCAAGTTCAGATTGAACAGTATAGAATGAGCAAAATATAAACCTTTATACGTTGTTTTGCGTTTAACAATTAGTGATGACCCTATGAACCCAGCTGTTGAAACTCACACATCTCCAATTCATGGTTTGGCAAAGCTTGCTTTGTATAGCAAAAAAGTTCTGGCAACGGCTGGCGCGATTGGTGAAGGGTTTTATTTGGTCTATCGTCATCAATTGTATAAAGACACCAACAACCCGAATAATACGCGTTATGTACAATATTTTTGCCGTCAATTGTGCAAAGTTTTTAATATCGAAGTACAAATTCATGGTGAAATTCCGCATGATCCTGCGCTATGGGTCAGTAATCATATTTCGTGGTTAGATGTGGCAGTATTGGGTTCTAGTGCGCGGGTGTTTTTTCTGGCCAAAGCTGAAATTGAAAAATGGCCGTTATTGGGTAAGTTAGCCAAAGGCGGTGGAACGCTATTTATTAAGCGTGGCTCTGGCGATTCGGTCAAAATTCGTGAACAAATCACGCAATTTCTAAAACAAGATATTCCCGTATTGTTTTTTCCTGAAGCGACTACGTCAGATGGAAGCAAAATTAAAAAAGTGCATGGTCGTATTTTAGGGGCCGCGATTGAAGCCAAACGACCTGTGCAAATTTGTCTGATTTGTTATGTGAATCAGCAAGGTGAGTTAGATACTGTTGCGCCGTTTATTAATGACATGACCTTTGTTGATCATGTGAAAGATGTTTTGGAAATGCCGAAAGTGACAGCGCATTTAATGGCTTTACCTGCAATTGCGGTAGAAGGGCATGATATTGAATCTTTAACTGCTGTGGTTCAGGAACGCATGACAGAAGGCTTGGCTGAATTACATCGTCAGGTATTAAAACCACAAACGCTGACATCATAAAAAATGCTTAGGCGCATCTTCATGTTAAAGATAGCCTAAGCGCATCACGTTGTTTTAAGAATAATGGTCACCATCTAACAGCTTCAATATTTCGTTGCTACATAAAGCCTTCAATGGGCAGCCATGAGGTAATTTTCATTGCCGCACGTTGATACCATTTCATCCCTGGTTCTTTTTTTAGAATTTGAGTTTCACCTTGTGGATTTTTCATCTGCCATTGAATGTTTTGCTGCGCATCTAAAACCAGTTTATAAGCATATTTGGACAAATTGACATCCATGGTCTGGTGAACTGCGCGAGCCAATGGTGGACTATTTAAAATTACTCCAATTTCAGTATTTAAATATGCCGAGCGCGGATCAAAATTAAACGAACCAATAAATACCTGTTTTTCATCTAACGCCATGAGCTTGGCATGTAAACTAGAACGGCTTAAACCTTTCATACTGACTTTGGCTTTTTTGGAAATTTCTTGCGTATGTGTATTTAGGTTTTCCATTTCAGGTCGTGCCAAAAACTCATATAGCTGCACGTTATTTGCCAATAAATCTTCCCGATATTTGGCGTAAAAAGCATGCACCACAGGAACATCGTTGGCTTTAAAGGAGTTGGTCAGTACGCGTACCTGAACGCCATCATCCGCCAAGTCTTTTAGTTTTTCTGCCCCCGATTGTTCAGGGACAAAATACGCAGAAATAATATCGACACTACTGCTTGGCTTCTCTAAATGCGTCAGCAATTGAAAGTTGAGATGTTCTTCTTTTGAGGCGCGGTCTTTAATTTTACTCGGCGCATCTTTGACCACTTCAGCACTGACCCAATCGAACTTAATACTATGCGTCATCCACTGTTCAATCGCTTTAGAACGAGTCACCAAATCTAAATAATTTTGTACGGTGGCTTCTTGATCGTGCTGTTCTAATTGCTGTTTTAAGCTTTCATAACGCAAGGTGTAATGTTGTGGATTGACCAATTGCTTGACTGAATAAGCATAGTCATCATTCCAGTATTCATCAAAAGAGTGAATGATTTCATCCGAAGCTGAGCCGACTAACATCACATCGAGATCAGAAAATTGATAATTGTCGCTGACGTTATAGTATTGATTGCTCATATTGCGCCCACCGATCAGAGAAATTTGGTTATCGGCAATAAAGCTTTTGTTGTGCATGCGACGATTGATACGCTTCAAATCTAAAATCATGTCCATGGCACGATAATGTCGAAAGCGATACGGATTATACAGTTTGATGTCGATATTGACGTGTTGATCGAGCGCGAGATAAATGCCTTCCATTTTTTTGGCATTGTTATCATCTACCAATAAGCGGACTTTCACGCCACGATCTGCCGCGCGAATAATGGCATGAAGTGCAAGCGCGCCAATTTTATCGTTATCCCAAATATAATATTGTAAATCTAAAGATTTTTCTGCTTTATTAATCAGATAGATACGTGCAGCTAGCGCTTCGAGCGGATCATACAGGACATGATAACCCGTAAGCTGTGGATATTTTTCGCGTAGCGGCAGTACGATTTTAGCCAAACTGGTTTGATCGGTTGGGGTTTCAAACGCCATTTGGATCGGATGTTCAATCTGTTTGGGCAGCGTGCTACAGCCTGAGAGTGTCAAAACGAAGGCGCAACTCAGCCACAAGACGTTGTGCCGAATATTTTGAAATGAAGCGGATGAGCTGCGGTTTGCCAAATTAAATTCCTTTTTAGCACGGGGAGCAAATAAGTGAAAAATAGGGTTTGAGTATAATTGTCAGCTATGAAAAGATAAATATGACAATACAGATATATGATGTGCGTGGGTTAAATGGGACATCTGGATTTAGCGCAGCATTGAATAGCAGAAGTATGAAGAAATAGAGAATAAATATGTGGAATAACGATTCAGTCGTGTTGTATTTCTATATTGGTATGGCGATTTTGGCGTTGTGGGCGGTTTCGCAAGCATGGCGCAGTCAGGCCAATACAGAAACCATTCACCCGTTTAAGGCCTTTGTGCATTTACTGGCATTTTATATGTCTTACCTGTTGCCGCCTCTAGTTTTTTTTAGTATTTATGCGGGAATTCAGGGCTATTACTCCATCCACGAAGCAATTTTTGTATTTTTAGTCAGCGCAGTGTTGAGTTATGCACGTTTTATTGAGCCGCATTTGATTCAAGTCAAAACTACTCAATATCAAATTCATCCAGATCGCCGTTTATTGAAGCCCGTTAAAATTGCTTTAATTGCAGATTTACATATTGGTTTATTTTCTGGACATGAGCGTCAATTAAAGCAAATTGTGAAGAAACTCAATTTGCAAAATCCCGATATTGTGGTTGTGGCAGGCGACTGGACTTATGAACCTGAAAATAAATTGGTCGAAGAATTGGCAGTATTAAAAGAAATTTGTGCGCCTGTGTATTCTGTAAATGGCAATCATGATGAACAGTATCCAGGCCCACCCATTCAAGAGCTGTTAGAAACGGCTTTAGAACAAAATAACGTGATTGATATTGAAGGCAGAATTGTCGAGTTTGATGAGTTTCGTTTGCTCGGTATTGGCGATTTATGGGCAGGTAAAACCGATATGCGCTATATGCCTGATTTACCTCAGGACAAGCCGTGGGTGTTGTTATCGCACAACCCAGATACAGTCGATATGGTGCCGAAATTGCCGACACGCCCGTTGATGTTGGCAGGACATACTCATGGTGGGCAGGTTGAACTGCCGTGGCTGACCGATTATGTGATGAAAAAAGTATCTATTTTGGGGCATAAAAAAGGTTTATATCGGCATGATCATGCCGATGTATTTGTGACTGTGGGCACAGGAATGGTGGGTGTTCCTTTTCGTTTTGGTGTGCCACCCACGATTGATATTATTGAATTATTATAAGCGCCTGCACCTTACCTACATGAAAAAACCAGCCTCGGCTGGTTTTTTGATGCAATATTTACGCTTAAATTTGGTTGTTTACATCGTCATGCTTGGTTTCTCGAATCATTAAGAATGCGATTAAAGACAAGATCGATGCCGCACTTAAATAATAACCCACTGCAGCCAAGCCATAAGTGGTGGCGAGTTTAGTAGCAATCAGTGGGGCAAACGATGCGCCAAAAATACCCGCTAAGTTAAAGGTGAGTGCCGAGCCTGTATAACGTACAGAAGTAGGAAAAATTTCAGACAATACTGTACCAATGGGCCCGTAAGTGAGTCCCATAATCGCCAAGCCAATACACAGGAAAATAAATACAATCCATGTGCTGCCTGAAGCAAGCATATCGGCAAAGAATAAGCCAAAAATTGCAGAGATGATACATACCGCAATAGACGTAGTTTTACGTCCAAATTTTTCCGCTAAAACGGCTGAGAGGGGAATAAAAGCGGCAAAACACAATGTGGCTAAAAGTTGAAGTTTTAAAAACTCTTCACGTGAATAACCCAGTTGTTTAGTCCCCCATTGCAAGGCAAATACTGTAGTCAGATAAAACACCACAAAGGTACAAATTGCAGCAATTGTACCGAGCACTAGCATTTTAGCGTGTTTTTTAAAGACCTGAATAAAGGGCACATTGACTTCTTTTTGCTTATTCAACACTTTTTGGAAGGCAGGTGTTTCATGCAGTTTTAAGCGAATCCACAAACCGACAATCACCAATAAGGCACTCGAAATAAACGGAATCCGCCAGCCCCATGTCATAAAGTCTTGCTCAGACATCAGCGCACCTAAAATAAGGAATGAACCTGTGGCAAGAATAAAACCAATCGGAGCGCCCAATTGTGGGAACATGCCATACCAAGCACGTTTACCTTCAGGGGCATTTTCTGTGGCCAATAGTACCGCGCCTGACCATTCGCCGCCTAAACCTAAACCTTGTCCTAAACGACACAATGCCAATAATAATGGTGCGACAATCCCAATTTGTGCATATGTTGGCAGTAAACCAATACAGACTGTAGAAATCCCCATGGTCAATAATGCCGCGACCAAAGTGGCTTTGCGTCCAATCCGATCACCCAAATGTCCAAATAAAGCTGCACCAATTGGACGGGCAATAAAGGCAATGGCAAAAGTGGCTAGAGATTGAATAGTTGCCGTCATTGGGTCAGTACTGGTCGGAAAGAACAGATACGGGAAAATAATGACTGCCGCAGTGGCGTAGATATAAAAGTCAAAAAACTCGATGGTGGTACCGACCAAACTTGCAGTCAGTACTCGAAATTTAGAATTTTGAGTCGGCTGTTCAGCGGCAGCAGTAGATGAAGATGCCATACAGGACCTTATGTAAAATGAATTTTAAATGAAAGTGCAATTCGTCATAGACCGCATGGGCAGAAGAATAGTCAACACCTTTTGTAGTTATGCTTTTTTGAACAACAAGTTGGTCACAAAACTGCATCCATGCGTATCATTCAAATCTGACCGTTTCATGTGTAAGGCATGAACGATCTTCAGCGTGATTAAATCACATACAGATAAATTGCCAGAAAGTGTGTGCCTGCACCAATAAGGACAAATACATGCCAAATTGCGTGGGTATATCTTACGCGTTTTAAGGCATAAAACAATGCACCCACGGTGTAGGCAATCCCGCCAATCAACAAAAAGTTCAGGGCTTGGCTGCTTAAATAGGCTTGCATATTGTCCATGACCAGAACGGCTAACCAACCCATCGCCAAGTAGGCAATTAAAGAAATTTTATGAAAACGGTTGATGAATACCAGTTTAAATAGGGTGCCAATCAAGGCAATAATCCATAAGACAATTAACAAATATTGTGCTTTTTGAGTAGGAATCGCGATGGATAAAAATGGGGTATAAGTACCTGCAATTAAATAATAAATGGCAGTGTGATCAAGCTTTTTATAAAAATAGCGGCGGTCTGCAGCAGTTGCCATGTGATACAGCATAGAGGCAGAAAAGAGCAACACCATACTAATGGCATAGGCCCATAAACCTAGCCATTGTCCTGTACTCAGGTATGCGCCTTTGATCAGTAAAAAAATACCGCCAATTAATGCCAAAGCTGCACCAATACCGTGGCTCAGATAGTTAATCCGTTCCTCTTGATGGTCATAATCTGGTACTAAAGGCGCATTCAATTTCATAGGTGTTCTTTTTTATTTATACAACTGTATAGTAATTCAATTTTGCTTTTAGGGTAATAACATTTAAACTTGAATTGTAATTTTTTCAGGTTTTCACTATGTCGACTTTGGCTTCTCCCTCTGCGCAGGAACAACAATTCTTGGAGGCTTTTCAGCAAGCCATTGATACACAAAAACTTGATCGTGTAGTGCTTAGCCAGTACAAAGGCGAATTGGAACAATTAGAAAAAATTACCCTGCGTATTATTCAACTCAATCAAGAGCAGGTGTTGAGTTGTTTGTATCGTCATAAAACGCAGGATATCACCAAAAATTATCCTTTGGCGCAAGCCCAGTCACAATTGAGTCAGTTATTGGCAGATTGTAAACAGGCGAATTTATTTACGCTCGATCAAGAAATTCAGCTTAAAAAGAATAAAAAGAAAGCCATGCTCAGTATGAGTAAAGCGGTAACAGCTGCTGCAAAACCCAAAGAGCAACAAGGGCATGATCGTGAAAAGCAACGCTATGTTGAGCAAAGTAGTCCTTTTTTACAGCCTCTAGGTATTACCGATGCGCAGGCGCAGATCATTCCAAGCATGGCGCGCAAGTGGAAACAGATTAATAAATTTATTGAAATTTTTGCGGGTGCATTGGCGCATATTCATCTTTCTGAGCAAAGCGTGCGTGTGGTGGATTTTGGTTCAGGTAAGGGCTATTTGACCTTTGCACTGTATGATTATTTGCAAAAGCAGCAATTGAAACCTTGGGTTACAGGGGTGGAATTGAATCCGAAAATGGTCGAGTTCTGTCAGTCGGTAGCAAAGGCGGCAGATTTTCAGCAGCTGGACTTTTTTCAGGGCGATGTGCGCACCTATCAGCCTGAACATTTAGATGTAATGATTGCTTTGCATGCCTGTGATGTTGCCACTGATTTTGCAATTCATACGGGTATTCGCCTGAATGCACAAATGATTATGTGTGCGCCGTGTTGCCATAAAGAGTTACGTCCACAATTACAAAGCCCAAGCGTGTTGCAACCGATGCTGCAATTTGGCATTCATGCAGGACAGCAGGCGGAAATGTTAACCGATACCATCCGTGCTTTATTGCTCAAAGCTTATGGTTATGACACTAAAGTTTTTGAGTTTGTTTCTTTGGAACACACCAGTAAAAACAAAATGATTTTGGCAACTAAACGTCAAAATTGGAGTGAACCTGATCAGACTGTTTTGGCACAAATTCGTTATTTAAAAACCATGTACGGTATTCAAAAACATTCTTTGGAGTTGTTGTTGAATGATCAGTGGGATCAGCAGGGCATTGGTTCTAAGTGCTAAGCAAAATGGAACAGGATAAAAAGATGCAAGATTATGAAATTCAATCTGGCACTTGGGCACAGTTTGCGACAGAGGCCAAATTTATTCGTGAGCAAGTCTTTATTCAGGAACAGCGGATTGCCCCTGAAGATGAATGGGATGCACAGGATGCAGTTGCTTTGCATTTTGTGGTTTATGTAGCAGAGCAGGCGATTGCAACCGCACGCTTATTGGAAAATCACAGTATTGGACGGGTTGCTGTGCTGAAATCACAGCGCGGTTTAGGTGTGGGGCGTGTTTTAATGCAGCATATTATTCAGGTGGCAAAGCAGCAGCAACGACCGTGGGTCAAGTTGTCTGCGCAGGAACATRCGATTCCGTTTTATCAAAGTTTGAGTTTTCAGGTTGAGGGTGAGTCGTATTTAGATTGTGGTATTCCGCATGTAGATATGCGATTGATATTTTAAATGAATTGTCGATAGTCCTGATTTTAATCGTGCAAAATAAAAATCGCCATGATGGAATGTGATCATGGCGATTTCTTTTTATAAACTGTATGAACAGAGCCGCTAGCGCATATTAATGTCCATGTGCGGGCGCTGACTCATGGTTTTCAGGCATATTGGCATGTTCTGTTTCAGTCATACTGTGTGCATCTGCAGTTTCAGCAGATATAGCTTCACGTGCTTCACGATCTGCTTGTGCTTTTGCCAAAGCTTCTTGTGACATGGCAGGTGCATTTTTAAAGGCGTGTTGCTGAGTATTCTGCTTTTGTTGCTGGCTAGGCATGTAATCAGGTTCATTCGTGACCGCTAACCAGAAAATAAACATGAAAATTCCACCCAAAATACAGAAAATAAAGAGTGCTTTCCAACCCCAAGGTGATTTTTCAGGAGTAAGGTGTTCAGTCATGTGTATCTACCCAATTTGAATCTAAATCTTAAAATTATGTAACTTTATAACATAAAATTCATAAAAAAACGGATTAAATTCTATTCATGTAGGGATCATTCTTTTAATTTTAAGCAAATAAAAAGAAGGATGACGTATCCCTCTTTGAACTATAAGTTAGATTTAAATACTTGCTGCACCTGTGGCAACACGGTCTTGCAAGATTTTAGGTGGGTTAAAACGCTCGCCATATTCTGCTGCAAGTTGCTGTGCCCGTGCTAAAGCCTGTTTTAAACCATATTGATTTAGAAATTGCAAAGCACCACCTGTCCATGCAGGAAAACCAATGCCAAAAATGGAACCCACATTGGCATCAATGACAGATTCTAAAACACCTTCTTCTAAGCAACGTAAGCTGTCCAGTGCTTGCACAAATAAGAAACGGTCAATCATCTCTTGTTCAGCGATTTTGGTATTTTGATACCAGTGGTTTAACCCCGACCAAAGCTGTTTTTTACCCTGTTCAGGATAGTCATAAAAGCCTGCACCAGCTGCTTTACCTTTACGCGAGAATTGATGAATCATGGTTTGAATGACTTCATCTGCACTCGACAGTGGTCGGTCTTTCCCTTCGGCTTGCAACGCCTTACGTGCTTCCTGTGCCACGTGTTCAGATAAGGTTAAAGATACTTCATCCTGAATGGCAAGTGGGCCAACAGGCATGCCTGCTTTTAAAGCAGCCATTTCAATTTTGGCAGGATGTACGCCTTCCGCCAGTAAGCGCAAGCCTTCCTGCACAAAAGTGCCAAACACCCGACTGGTAAAAAAGCCGCGGCTGTCATTGACCACAATCGGTGTTTTACCAATCTGCTGCACAAAATCATAGGCCTTTGCCAAAGTATCGGTAGAGGTATTTTTTCCTTTAATGATTTCGACCAATGGCATTTTATCGACAGGGCTAAAGAAATGCAGTCCAATAAAACGCTGCTGGTCTTGCGCCGCTTGGGCAAGTTCACTAATGGGTAGGGTTGAGGTGTTGGATGCCATCACACCTTGTTCTGCCAGAAAAACTTCGGCTTCTTGTGTGACTTGCGCCTTGAGTTGAGGATTTTCAAATACCGCCTCAATAATCAAATCACAGCCTTGTAAATCGGTAGCCTGTGCCGTTGGATGAATCTTGGCTAAGACTTGTGCCGCTCGCTCTGCACTTATACGACCTTGTGATACTTGTTTATCCAATAGTTTTTGACTGTAAGATTTGCCTTTTTCAGCTTGTTCGATGGATACATCTTTCAGAACAACCGTAATACCTTTGCTTGCTGTGGCATAAGAAATGCCTGCACCCATCATGCCTGCACCTAAAATACCGACTTTTTGAGTTTGATGTGGTGCAATGCCTTGCGGACGGCCACTGCCCGATTTAATCGCATTCAGCCCATGCCAAAAGGTGCCAATCATATTTTTAGAAATTTGACCTGTTGCGAGCTGGGTAAAATAGCGAGATTCAATGCGTAAGGCTGTATCGACATCAACCTGCGCACCTTCTACTGCTGCACTCAAAATTGCTTCAGGCGCAGGGTAACAGCCTTTGGTTTTGTCGCGTAGCATGGCAGGAGCAATGGAAAGCATTTGCGCGACAGCAGGTGTAGATGGTGTTCCCCCAGGGATTTTATAGCCTTTGACATCAAATACTTGTTGTGATTGAGGATGTGCAAGAATCCAGTCTTGGGCTTTGCTGAGTAATTCTGTTTCATTTTCAGCAAGATCATGGATTAAACCTAAACTTTGTGCTTTTTCCACACTCAGCTGTTTGCCTTCCATCAACAGCGGCAGGGCAGTTTGTAAACCCAATAAACGTACCATCCGCACAATACCACCGCCACCAGGCAATAAACCTAAAGTCACTTCGGGTAAACCAAACTTGGTTTTTGGATCACGAATTGCAATACGATGATGACAGCACAGGGCAAGTTCCCATCCGCCGCCGAGTGCTGTGCCATTCAAGGCAGCTACTACAGGAATACCACGAGTTTCAATATAACGCAGCTGTGCTTTTAGGTGTTCAATCATCTGAAAAAATGAGCTGGCATGTTCAGGCTGCACTTGAATCAACTCATCTAAGTCACCGCCTGCAAAAAAAGTTTTTTTTGCAGAGGCAAAAATAACCCCCGCCACTTGTTCGTCTGCTTGTAACTTTTGCACCACTTGCGCTAATGCATCTCTAAAGTCAGCGTTCATGGTGTTGGCCGATTGATTCGGCGAGTCAAAGGTTAGAATTACAATGTTATCGGCATTTTTTTGATAGTGAATGGCGCTCATTTTTATACTCCTTATACTCGCTCAATAATGGTGGCAATTCCCATCCCACCGCCTACACATAATGTAGCCATGCCGCGTTTTTTATCTTGTCGTTCTAGTTCGTCCAGTAAAGTGCCTAAAATCATAGCACCTGTCGCGCCAAGTGGATGACCCAAGGCAATGGCACCACCATTCACATTGACTTTGGCGGGGTCGACCTGAAGCTCGGTAATAAAACGCAGAACCACGGCTGCAAAGGCTTCATTAACTTCGAACAGATCAATATCTTCAATGTTCAGTCCTGCTTTGGCTAAGGCTTTGCGTGCTGCAGGTGCTGGTCCTGTGAGCATAATGGCAGGATCTGTGCCGACCAGTGCAGTGGCAAGCACTTTGGCGCGTGGTTTTAAATTGTGTTGTTGTACCGCCTGTTCCGATGCAATCAACACCAATGCCGCGCCATCAACAATACCCGATGAATTGCCTGCATGATGCACATGATTGACTTGTTCTGCTTCAGGATATTTTTGCAAGGCGATGGCATCGAACCCCATTTGTCCCATCATCGCGAAACTTGGCTTGAGCTGTGCCAAACTTTCAGCTGTGGTCTGTGCTTTGATAAATTCATCTTGTGCCAAAATCACCACACCTGCCTGATCTTTAACGGGTACAATCGAGCGTTCGAAATATCCCCGCGCTTGTGCTGCGGCTGCTTTTTGTTGCGATGCGGTTGCAAATTGATCGACCTCGGTGCGACTATAACCATCTAAAGTGGCAATTAAGTCAGCGCCAATGCCTTGGGGAATAAAATCACAGGCCATGTTGGTTTCAGGGTCGAATGCCCAAGCACCACCATCAGACCCCATTGCCACGCGCGACATAGATTCCACACCCCCAGCAACGATTAAATCTTCCCAACCTGAACGGACTTTTTGCGCTGCGAGGTTCACGGCTTCTAAGCCCGAGGCACAAAAGCGGTTGATTTGTACGCCTGCAACATCATTGTCCCAACCTGCGGCAATCGCAGCAGTTTTGGCAATATCCGCACCCTGATCGCCAATTGGTGTGACACAACCCAAAACAATGTCGTCTACTTGTGAGGTGTCTAGGCTGTGTCGTTGTTGCAATTCATTTAATAAAGTCGTGAGTAGGCGAATGGGTTTAACTTCGTGTAATGCGCCATCTTTTTTTCCTTTGCCGCGCGGAGTGCGAATAGCATCAATGATATAGGCCTCGCTCATAATCAATCCTTTGTCGATAGTTTTCTTTATGATTGCTTTTGAGTGTAATCTGAAAATTTTGAAGTGCAATGACAAGAACGGTAAAGGTCAGTGAGGTTTTTTGCTAATTGGGATGACACAGAAATTTGTTAGAAAGATTGAAACTAAAATAGAGCGATAAAAAAAGCCCTTGCAGTGTGCAAGGGCGATTAACTGAAATTACGGGTGAATGTGAATTTTTTAGCTGTGAATTAATGATAACCATGCAACTGACGGTATAAACCAGGGGTGACGCCAGTCCACTTTTTGAAAGCACGGTGGAAAGTACTGGTTTCACTAAAGCCAACTTGTTGTGCTACATCTTCTAGAGTGAGTTCAGGATTCAGCAATAGATGAATCGCGGCATCACGACGTAGCGCATCTTTTACCCCTTGATAGCTTTTACCTTCTGCAGCCAAACGACGACGCAAGGTTTGTGGCGACAGGTACAACATTGATGCAACATCGTTCAAGGTTGGCATTTCTTCGCCAATCTGACTCTTTAACACATCACGAATACGCGAAGTTAAAGAATTGGTGTTTTTGAATTTCACCAATAATTGTGCAGGTGCAGTTTTTAAGAATTCGTCTAAGGTTTCTTGAGTTTGACGAATTGGTAAATCTAGATAGTCGGCAGCAAAGGTAATTTCAGTGCGTGGCATGTCAAATTGCATAACAGGCGCAAAGAACAACGCATCGTATTCATCTGCGTGTGCAGGACGAGGATAGCCAAAATGCACACGCTCTAAAGGCAGGCGACGTTCAATCAGCCAAGAGGCCAAGCCGTGCCAAATCATCAACATACTTTCAGTAATAAAGTGATCAGGATCCATGACTTGTGGAATAGAGGGCACCAAACGCGCTTCGTGTTTATCGCGTTCTAAGGTAACTGACCAATCATCACCAAAAAGCTTATAAAATTGCGAAGAAAGTTCTAAGGCATCGCCCAATGTTTTGGCGTGAATCACCAATTGGCACATGATTGCGAATGTACCCAAACGACGTGGCTGAGAATCAAAACCGACGTGTTCGTCTTGGGTCACCATCCACAGCATTTTAATAAAGCGGGTATATTGTTCAGGTGAAATACGTGCTTTCGGTTGGCGCAGAAGTTCTGCTTCAATACCGACATGAGATAATAAGGTTTCGACGTCCATGCCGAGTCGTTTGACACCTGTGAGCGCAGCATTGACAAAATGGATACTAATGGTATCGCGGCTCATGTTAAATCCTTCAGTCTCTTTTGTATTCACGTAAGCTTGACCTAAATGACGCTAAAAAATTGAAATTGGCAATTTACAATACCAATTTTACTTATTTTACATAATAAATTGCCGAAATGATCAAGGTAAATGGCTGAACATGACATTGTGTTACAGTTTTGCTGTTTATAAGATGAACGGAAAATCAGTAAAAATTAAGTAATCACAACAATGACACATGCACTAAGCGGTTTAAAAGTTTTGGATTTTTCCACCTTATTACCAGGTCCTTTTGCCAGTTTGTATTTGGCGGATATGGGCGCAGAGGTCATTCACATTGAATCGGCAAGCCGACCTGACTTGATTCGTTTATTTCCGCCCTATGCCAATCGACAGGCGACTTCGCATAGTTATTTAAACCGCAACAAACAGTCCATTACTCTCGATTTAAAATCGCCAGACAGCATTCAATTGATTTTGGACAAAATTGGTGAGTTCGATATTGTATTGGAGCAATTTAGGCCTGGTGTGATGCAGCGTTTWGGGCTGGACTATGCCAGCTTGGCAAAAATTAATCCGCGACTGATCTATTGTTCCATCACAAGTTATGGACAAACAGGTGATTATCAACAACGAGCAGGACATGACATCAACTATTTAGCTTTGTCTGGAATTGCAGGGCACAGCGGACGTCAAGCAGGCGGGCCGCCACCGCTAGGTATTCAGGTGGCCGATGTAGCAGGTGGTTCATTGCATGCTTTGGTTGGAATTTTGAGTGCGGTGATTGAGCGTCAGCGCAGTGGCTTAGGGCAATATATTGATATTTCGATGACCGATTGTGCTGCCACATTAAATAATATGGCAGCTTCTGCTGTTTTGGCGGCACAGCTGCCTCAATATGCTGAGCAATCTTACTTAAATGGAGGCAGTTATTATGACTATTATGAAACGGCCGATGGTCGTTATCTTTCGGTGGGCAGCTTAGAGCCACAATTTATGCAAGGCTTGGCACAAATTTTAGATTTGCCCATTTTGCTCGAAAAAGGCACATCTTTAGACCCGCAAGACCATATACAAGTGAAACAAGCCATTCAGGCCAAGATTAAAGCGCAAAATTTTGCCACGTGGCAGCATATCTTTGCACAACACGATGTTTGTGTAGAACCCGTTTTAACTTTAGATGAAGCTTTACATTCACCCTTGGCAAAGCAGCGCGGTTGGACTGTAAATGTCCCAATTCAAGGCAATGCCACACAAACCGAAACTCAGTTGGCTTGTCCTATTAAATTTTCACGTTCAAAAATGCGCTATGACTATATTGGGCAGGCTTTAGGTGTAGGACAATGGTGATCATGCTCAATAGCTAAAAATATGTAGGAAACTCAACTCAAACACGAAATAAAAACGAAGATAGATGCTTTAGCATAAAAAGTGCTAAAGCATGCATTATTTTGTGATAGCTATGTAAAAGGTCTGGAAATTTCGGCAAAGGCTTGCAGGCTGTGCCATTGCAATGTCTTATCAATAAAATCGCTAAGAAATATGTAAAAAACACATTTTGTTGATAGATTGAATCTCGCTATGCTGTCAGCCGTGATAATAGAAATGACTAGCTGTACGCCATGTATTTATATACTGATTTCGATCAGCAACTGATTAATGAACGTGTTGCACAGTTCCGTGACCAAACGGAACGTTATTTAGCAGGCAAATTGACTGAAGACGAATATCGTCCATTACGTCTGCAAAATGGTTTGTATGTACAACGCTATGCGCCAATGTTGCGTATTGCTGTGCCTTACGGTCTGATGAACTCTAAGCAGTTGCGTAAAGTGGCGCAGCTGGCCAAAGACTATGACCGTGGTTATGCACACGTATCAACACGTCAAAATATTCAGTTTAACTGGCCTGCACTTGAAAATGTGCCAGATATGCTAGCTGAGCTTGCAACAGTACAAATGCATGCTATTCAAACCTCAGGCAACTGTATTCGTAACACCACCACAGACCAATATGCAGGCGTTGTCGCAGGTGAAATTGCCGACCCTCGTCCGACTTGTGAATTAATTCGTCAGTGGTCTACCTTCCATCCTGAATTTGCATTCTTGCCACGTAAGTTCAAAATTGCTGTTTCAGCACTTGAAGAAGTGGATCGTGCAGCGACTGCGTTTCACGACATTGGCGTATATATTGTTAAAAATGAAGCAGGCGAAATTGGCTATAAAATTAAAGTGGGTGGTGGCTTAGGTCGTACTCCAATTATTGGTAGCTTTATTCGTGAGTTCTTGCCACGTGAGGATTTGATTGCTTACTTAGAAGCCATTTTACGTGTCTATAACTTGCATGGTCGTCGCGACAATAAATATAAAGCACGTATTAAAATTTTGGTAAAAGCCCTAACTCCAGCAGTATTTGCAGAAAAAGTTGAAGCTGAATTTGCACATACCGTGAAAACCTTAAAAATTGATGCTGAAACTTTGAAAAAAATGGATGAAAACTTCACGCCATTTGCTTATCAAAATTATGCCGATGAAGATTTTAGTGAGCTGTTTGCACAGTATCCAAAATTCAAACAATGGTTCAACATCAACACCAATGCGCACAAAGTTCAAGGCTACCGTATTGTCACTATTTCATTGAAGCGTGCAGGTGTTGCACCAGGTGACATGACGACCGAAGAAATGAATCTAATTGCAGATTTAGCAGATCAATATACCTTTGGTGAATTGCGTACCACGCATGAACAAAATATTGCCTTGGTAGATGTGCCACAAAAAGACTTATTTGCATTGTGGCAAGTCCTAGATGCTAACAACTTGGCGCGTGCACATATTGGCTTTATTACCGATATTATTTGCTGTCCGGGGGGTGATTTCTGTTCACTTGCCAACGCTAAATCTATTCCAATTTCAGAAGCTATTTCACGCCGTTTTGATGATTTGGATACCATTTATAATCTTGGCAAACTGGATTTGAATATTTCAGGTTGTATGAATGCTTGTGGTCATCACCACGTTGGTAATATCGGGATTTTAGGTGTTGATAAAAAAGGCGCCGAATTTTACCAAATCACTTTAGGTGGGCATGCAGACCATGATGCTTCAATTGGTGATATTTTAGGGCCATCTTTTGCTGCCGAAGTGATTCCAGATGTCGTGGAAGAAATTTTAAATACCTACTTAGATTTGCGTAGTGAAGGTGAAGACTTCATCGACACTTATCGTCGTGTCGGCATTCAACCATTTAAGGAGCGCGCTTATGCTTAATACTGCACTCCCTGTGCTCGCGAAAGATGGCACGATTGCAGACAATACTTATCAAGTGATTGCTGAAGATGCAGCATTACCGCAAGGTGATGTGGTGCTTAGCGTTGAACAGCTTGATCTGTTGGCACAAATTTCTGGTAAAAAAGCTTTGTATTTAACGGTAGATGCTTCGCCTGAAAACCATGAATTTCCATTGGCAGAACTCGATGCGATTTTTATTGAATTCGCAGGTTTTAACGATGGTCGAGGTTATTCTTTTGCGGCATTGTTACGCCGTCAAGGCTTTCAGGGCGAACTTCGCGCAGTTGGTGATGTATTTAAAGATGTCTTGAACTATATGAAGCGTGCAGGTTTCGATACTTTCGTGATTAAAGAAGGTAAAGACGTGCAAGAAGCTGCGGCAGGTTTGGCGGATTTTACGCGCCCTTATCAAGCGTCTACAGCTGTACCTAAACCAAATTATCAAACTGGTGCGTAATATATTGATGATGGGTTTATCTAAATATAGATAGATTTCATTGAAATATAGCGGTTCACACATTTACAAACAGCCTGCCATGCGCAGGCTTTTTTTGCCTTAAAGTGATCAAAGGGTTTGTTTTATGTCACTTCTTAATGATTTAATTTTCGGCAAAGTGCTGTAGCATAAGCACACTGACGAAGCATCGTAGCCCTATATAGACTTTATTTTAAAGTATCAAAAATCAACCAAGACGATAATTGGATGTGATTATCCTCTGATTTATTTATTCAATTTTTTCAAAGAAGTGATTTGTCTTTATGCAAAATTCTATCCGTATTGGTATTGCTGGTTATGGCAATTTAGGTCGTGGCGTTGAAACGGCAATTCAGAAAAACCCAGATTTGCAATTGGTAGGTATTTTTACCCGCCGTGCGCCTGAAAGCGTTTCACCATGTTATGCTGAAACAGCAGTTTTTCAAATGGATTCACTGTCCGATTTTCAAGACAAAATTGACGTACTGATTTTATGTGGTGGTTCAAAAGACGACTTGCCACAACAAGGCCCTGTATTAGCCAGCCAATTTAATATTGTCGATAGTTTCGATACTCATGCGCGTATTCCTGAATATTATGCATCTGTAGATGCACCTGCGACAGCGAATAAGAAAACTGCACTTATCTCAATTGGTTGGGATCCAGGCATGTTCTCAATCAATCGTTTATTTGGTGAAGCTTTATTACCCGATGGCGAAACTTATACATTTTGGGGGAAAGGTTTAAGTCAGGGACACTCAGATGCCATTCGTCGTGTTGATGGTGTAAAAGCAGGTGTGCAATATACCATTCCATCTAATGATGCGATTGAGCAAGTGCGTAGCGGTGCGCGCCCTGTATTAAGCACTAAAGACAAACATACWCGTGAATGTTATGTCGTACTTGCAGAAGGTGCCGATGCAGCTTCCGTTGAGCAAGCGATTGTGACCATGCCAGATTATTTCGCAGACTACAACACAACTGTAAATTTCATTGATGAAGCGACTTTGGCCAAAGATCACCAACGCATGCCGCATGGTGGTTTTGTTATTCGCAGTGGCAATACCAGCGATGAACAAAAACAAGTGCTTGAATTCTCATTGAAGTTAGACAGCAATCCGGAGTTTACCGCGAGTATTTTGGTAGCTTATGCACGTGCTTGTTATCGTTTAAACCAAATGCAGCAATATGGTGCAAAAACTGCTTACGATGTTGCGCCAGGTTTATTGTCAATGAAATCGCCTGAACAGTTGCGCGCTGAATTGCTCTAAACTTTTTCAAGCTATAAGCAAAAAGACGAATCAATGATTCGTCTTTTTGCTTTTTGAATAAAGAAGGGTTGGGAATGACTGTATTCCATCTGCCCTAATTCTGCTTTACGAAATAGGGGTTGCAATGCATTAAAGCAATTCAATCGCGACTGCAGTTGCCTCACCACCGCCAATACAGAGAGCGGCCACGCCACGTTTGCCACCTGTACGTTTAAGCGCATGAATTAAAGTCAGGATAATACGTGAACCTGTAGAACCCACAGGATGTCCAAGCGCACAGGCACCACCATTGATATTCACTTTTTCAGGATCAAGCTTGAATTCATCTATTGGGCACATAGTGACCATGGCAAAAGCTTCATTGATTTCCCATAAATCTACATCTGCAACTTGCCAAACCGCTTTATCTAATACTTTTTGAATTGCAGCAACAGGGGCGATAGTGAATTCTGATGGATGTTGTGAATTGGTGGCATAAGCCACAATTTTCGCCAATGGCTGTAAACCTTTATTTGCTGCATTTACTGCAGACGTTAGGACTAAAGCCGAAGCACCATCTGAAATTGAGCTGGCATTGGCCGCGGTAATCGTACCATCTTTGGCAAAAGCAGGACGCAGAGTTGGAATTTTTTCAATATTGGCATTAAACGGTTGTTCGTCTTTATCGACAACCACGTCACCTTTACGTGTTGAAACATTTACAGACACAATTTCATCGGCAAAATAGCCTTCATTTACGGCAGTTTGCGCGCGTTTAAGAGAGCGAATCGCAAAATCATCCATTTGTTCACGGGTATAGCCTTTGCTATTAGCCATGTCTTGTGCAAATGATCCCATTAAACGGCCTGTTTCTGCATCTTCTAAGCCATCTAAGAACATGTGATCTTTCACTTCACCGTGTCCCATGCGGTAACCCGCGCGTGCTTTGGTCAAAATATAGGGTGCATTACTCATCGATTCCATTCCACCTGCAACAATGATGGAAGCGGAACCTGCCTTAATTGCATCAGCCGCTTGCATGACGGCTTTCATACCGGAACCACACAGTTTGTTGATGGTCACTGCGCCTGTTGAATCTGGCAAACCAGCTTGACGCATGGCTTGACGTGCAGGACCTTGTTTTAAGCCTGCAGGTAAAACACAACCCATAATGACTTCTTCGATATCTGTAGGTTTTAGGCCTGCACGTTGAATTGCAGCTTGAATACTTGCTGCACCAAGTTCAGGTGCACTTAGTGTGGCTAAACTGCCCTGAAAACCACCCATAGCAGTACGAGCGCCATTTACAATCACGATATCGGTCATTTTATTCTCCCAATTTTATGTGTGCTTATATCTAGATTGAATTCCAAGTAGGAATAGATCAACTCTGCAGTATAGGCAAAAAAAGAAGAGAATAAAGTGACAATGTAAAGATCGTTTAGACTGCTGAGTTAACATATATTGATGTCTTCAGCTCGGGTTTGCCCCATTTTACTGAGTACTAAGCGCTTGCTTGTAAGGTGAGTGGAGCAGTAAAAGAAGCTACCATTCGAGCCGATCGGCAAACCTTGTTGAGCATTAAAAGTCACACTAGGAATGTTTAAAGTTCCACGCCAATCCAAGGTTCCGTATTTAAGTGCAGTTTTTTCTGTATAAAGAATGTATTCACTGTCGTCAATTTGGCGGTTTCGATTACTATCCATAAAAATCAAAAAACCAGTATTCCAGTTTTGCTTGCTACATTGAACAAAGTTTTGTGTAGGACAAATCACCACATTGCTGTGATGGGTGAAGGCATGAGAGCGTGCTATTTTCAGGCTGGACTGTAATGAATACTGAATTCGTTTGAGTTCTTGTTCTGCCATCAGCTGGTGAAAATGGGGTAGCGCAATCATGACTAAAATCGCACTAATCGCTAAGGTGACGATCAATTCAAATAGCGTGAAGCCGTTTTTTCTTACATTCGACATAAGTCTTTACCTGTTATTGTTGTGTTTTTTTATGATTAATTTGAGTAATTTGTTGTTTTATAGTGCTTTATCTGCTGTGTATAATAATTACTAAACAACTTCTCGAGAAAGTGTTAAAATAAACAGCAAGAAAGATAGGCTATTCGCCACAAAAAATTGAGTAGAAAGTTACCGAATTACAACGGAAATTGTAAGTAATTTTGTCAATAATTTACTTGATTAAAATTATCAAGCACTTGGAAAAGTAATAAAGTGTTTGTATGATTCAAAGTGACTAGCTTAAAAATAATACTGGGGTAAAAAAAGCCTATCTCAGGGTAGTCGAAAATTTAGGCTTGAGCTTGAACAATAATTGTTATCTCTGGAGGATAAATCCATGAAAATGAGTCGTATTGCATTAGCAATGCTCGTAGCTGCTCCTTTAGCTGCTGCAAACGCGGGCGTAACTGTTACCCCATTAATGCTTGGTTATACTTTTCAAGATACTGAGCACAACAACGACAAATTGACAACTAGTCACGAACTACAAGACGATTTGTTTGTAGGTGCTGCGCTTGGTGTAGAACTTACCCCTTGGTTAGGCTTTGAAGCCGAATACAGCCAAGTTAAAGGTGATGTAGACCCAAATGCTGGTGAATACAAAGCGAAGAACATCGCAGGTAACTTCTATGCGACTTCTGATCTAATTACTAAAAACTATGACAGCAAAATTAAGCCATACGTACTTTTAGGTGCTGGTCACTATAAGTATGAGTTTGATAATGCGGCGTTAGGTTACCGTGATGGTGAAGAAGGTACTTTAGGTAATGCAGGTGTGGGTGCGTTCTTCCGTTTGAACGATGCTTTATCTCTTCGTACTGAAGCACGTGGTACTTACCACTTTGATGAGAAATTCTGGAACTACACAGCTTTAGCTGGTCTTAACGTAGTTCTTGGCGGTCACTTGAAGCCAGCTGCTCCTGTAGTAGAAGTTGCTCCAGTTGAAACCGTTGCTCCAGTTCAACCTGCTCCACAAGAGTTGACTGAAGACTTGAACATGGAACTTCGTGTGTTCTTTGATACCAACAAATCAAACATCAAAGATCAGTACAAGCCAGAAATCGCTAAAGTTGCTGAGAAGTTAGTTGAATATCCAAACGCTACTGCTCGCATCGAAGGTCACACTGACAACACTGGTCCACGTGCATTGAACGAACGTTTATCTTTAGCGCGTGCTAACTCTGTTAAATCTTCACTTGTAAATGAATACAATGTAGATCCAGCTCGTTTGTCTACTCAAGGTTTCGCTTGGGATCAACCGATTGCTGACAACAACACTAAAGAAGGTCGTGCTATGAACCGTCGTGTATTCGCGACGATCACTGGCAGCCGTACAGTGACTGTTGAACAACACGCTCAATAATTTGAGTTAAGTTGAAAAAAACGACTCTTCGGAGTCGTTTTTTTATGTCTATTAGGTTTGTGTGTTGAAAAGACAACAGAAAAATCATCTGGCTTTAATTTGTCTTAAGATAAGATGCAGCATGTTAACCGTGTACCGAGAAAAACGTGTGATGTAAATAAAATTACGTAATAGAAAGATTAATGAAGTTCAGATTGTGAAGAAGAATTCCTCAGAGAATCAGGGAATGATGAATAGAATATCAACTGAGTAGAGAAAAAATTGAATAGCTTAATTGCTGAATATCATTGTTTTTTTGATAATAGATCTTAACTAAAATAATTTTTGACCGTATTGGTTTAAATATCCCGCATAAAAAAACAGCCAAAAGATGGCTGTTTTTGATTAATCATGAAGAAACAGATGGTTATCTATTTTAATCACGATCTGTAAGCATAGGTTGTACATCCATATCTTGATAGGCAATAAGCTTGGTTTTGTGCTTCCATTTATAACCTAACCAAATGGCTAAAAATAAAAAAATCCCAATATAAGTTGATAATACCGCTAACCATTCACCATCAAGCACCGCTTGGTAGTTTTGACCTAAGACCACAATCGCGCATAGGATAAAGGCAAACCACGGGGCAAATGGAAAAAATTTGGCACGGTAGGCTAAATCATGCAGTTGGTAGCCTTGTGCCAAATAGCCTTTACGAAAACGATAATGTGATACAGCAATCCCGAGCCAAACGATAAAGCCACACATGCCTGACATATTCAGAAGCCAGTTAAATACTTGTTTTTCGCCAATAAATGTTGTTAAAAAACATAGTGCAGCGATTGCTGTTGTGGCATACAGTGCATTCATTGGGACGCCACGAGCATCTAAGCGGGCAAAAGCTTTTGGTGCACTGCCTTTACGTGCCATATCAAATAGCATACGGGTCGATGAATACATACCCGAGTTACCAGCAGAAAGAATCGCAGTTAAAATTACTGCATTCATGACACTTGCGGCAAAAGCAAAGCCTGCCTGTTCATACAGTAAAGTAAACGGAGAGAGTGCAATGTTATCGGTGGCGGCTGCTTGAAGTAAACGTGGGTCATCATAGGCGATTAAGGTACCAATAATGAAAATACACACGATATAAAACAATAAAATACGCCAGAAGATTTGTTTAATTGCAATCGGAATTGTTTTCTTCGGATTTTTAGATTCACCCGCTGCAACCCCCACCATTTCTGTACCCTGAAATGAGAATCCTGCAATCATTGCCACCCCAATTAAGGCAGATAATCCACCTACAAATGGCGCTTCTCCTTTGCTCCAATTGGCAAAAGTAGCAACATCTGGAGTCAGCATGATTTTGATAATCATGAATAGACCAATGATGATGAACACTATAATTGCAAGGACTTTGACCAGTGAGAAGAAAAACTCAGATTCACCAAAACCTTTGACGGTTAAGGCATTAATACCAAATACAACCGCTAGAAATAAGGCACTCCAATAGAAACCAGGAATATCGGGAAACCAGAATTTCATAATGAATTGTACAGCCACCAATTCAAATGCCACAGTAATGGCCCAGTTGTACCAGTAGTTCCAGCCGAGTGCAAAACCAAAACCACCTTCGACATATTTACTGCCATAGGTAAAGAAAGCCCCAGACGTTGGATTGTGGGTGGTAAGTTCCCCTAAACTGGTCATCAAGAAATAAATCATCACACCAATGAGGGCATACGCAAGTAAGGCGCCTCCAGGACCTGCGTTGGCAATAGTTGCCCCTGAGGCAAGGAATAAACCTGTACCAATTGAGCCACCAATGGCGATCATGTTTAAATGACGCGCACCGAGCTTACGCTGTAACTGTCGATTGTTTTGAGTTTCGCTCATCATGCGTCCTTCGTATTTTTTTGAGTACTGGCAAACAGTACTTTAAAGCCTTGTTGATCTGCCTTGATTGTGCATTGACCGAAACTTTGTTCAATTAAGAGTGGATAATTTAAAAAGCGATTAGCCACGATCCAAAGTTCACCACCCGACTTCAGGTGACGACGTGAAGTTTTACACAGATTTTCACTGGCATCGTAATGTGTTTGAATGCCTTGGTGGAACGGGGGATTACTCACGATGGCATGCAAAAATAACGGTGCATCCTCAATGCCTGTCACGGCTTTAATTTCAAGCTGTTGTGGGTTGAGTTGATTTTTTTCAAACGTCATTTGTGTTGAGGCTAAAGCAAATGCATCGACATCTAAAGCAAAAATGCGATTTTCTGGGTTGAGTTTGGCTAAATAAGCACTGATCACGCCCGCACCACAGCCAAAATCTGCAATTTTTCCAGCAGTCACCTGATTTAAATAAGGTAATAACACAGCTGTGCCAACATCTAAGTGTTTTTGGCTAAATACACCCGGCAATGCACAAATCTGTAAATCACCTTTAGGTGTAGCAACTGTATAGCTTTGCACCCAATCTGCTAAGGTCTTATTTTGAACCTTGCAGTCTAAAATTAGTTGCCAAAGTTGGCAGTGGCGTGCGCTATCTAGCTTGAGTGCCTTGCCATAAGGTTGTAATTGCTTTGCAGCCCGTTCAATTCCAGCTTTCTTTTCACCAACTAAAAATACGCTGCTGCCTTGTGGGAGTTGTGCGGCAATGGAGTGAATTAGGTAATTGAGTAATTCCTTGGATTTCGGTACAAAAATAACCGCCTGATCAAATTCACCTACAGGCAATTCTGCACCAAAATGCACTTGCGCTTGTTGATTTTGAAAGTATTGATAGTCGTTAAAATTCCATGTCCACACAGAGGCTTGGATTGAGTCACCCAATTCTGCGAGGAGTTGATCGGTTGGGGCATTGATCAGTAGAACACGACCAGACAAATAATCATATTGTCTGAGTAAAACTTCGCTTTGGGGGTTCATGGTTCTCTCTCCAATAGAAAAACACTGTCTAAGTTCAGCTCAGACAGTGTTTTTTGGACATGCAATTACTTTTTACTTTCAGGAAGCACAATATTTAAAATGAGTGCTGCAATACCGCCTGTGGCAACGCCTGAACTGAAAATATTACGGAATAATTCAGGTAAGTGTTCTAGAATTTGTGGCACTTGTGCAACACCTAAGCCTAAGCCCAAGGAAATTGCGATAATCAGCAAGGCACGTCGATCTAAAACGACACCTGAAAGAATATTAATCCCCGAAGCGGCAACGGCACCAAACATCACCATCMCAGCACCACCTAATACGGCTTGAGGCACAGCCTGAATCACACCTGCGACCGCAGGGAGCAGGCCTAAAATGATGAGGAGGGCKGCAATCCAGATGCCAACATAACGGCTAGCAACACCTGTGAGTTGAATCACGCCATTGTTTTGGGCAAATACTGAACTTGGAAAGGTGTTGAAAATTCCTGCCAAGAAAGAGTTTGCGCCATTCACCAATACACCGCCTTTAATACGTTGCATCCACTGTGGGCCATCGACAGGTTGATTGGAAAGTTTAGAGGTCGCGGTAATATCACCAATGGCTTCTAATGATGTCACTAAATAAATAAATGCTAAGGGAATGAACAAGCTCCAAGAGAAATCTAGTCCAAAATGCATTGGTGTTGGGACCTGTACCAGAGGCGCATCTTTCAGACCTGAAAAGTCAAGATGACCCATCATGCCTGCCATTGCATAACCAATCACCAAGGCAATTAAAATGGCAGAGCTTTTAATCCATGTGATATTGATACGGTTTAAAATAATGATAATGGCCAAGACTGTGCACGACATAATCAGGTTGTCAGTATTGGCAAAGGTATTATTGCTCATGGCTTGATAGCCACCGCCCATACTAATTAAACCTTCTTTAATTAAGGTCAAACCAATCAGGAGTACAACAATACCTGTCACGAGCGGAGTGATCAGCTTTTTTACCCAAGGTAAAATTTGTGAAACGCCCATTTCAATAAATGAGCCTGCAATGACCACACCAAAAATTGCCGCCATGACTGATTCAACAGGTGTGCCTGCAGCAACCATGGCAGAGCCGATACCAATAATTGGGCCAATAAAGTTAAAGCTGGTGCCTTGTACAATGAGTAAACCTGCACCAAAAGGGCCGACTTTTTTACATTGTAAAAAGGTTGCAATACCTGAAATGACCAAAGACATTGACAAGATCATGTTGGTATCTTGTTTGGAAACGCCTAAAGCCAAGCAAATTAAGAGGCCTGGTGTGACAATCGGAACAATAATTGCCAGTAAATGCTGAAAAGCGGCTAAAAAAGCGATAAGTGGTTTTGGACGCTCATTCAGACCATAGACCAGATCAAGTGGGGCTTTTGGGGAGGGAGATTGGTTAAAATCAGACATAAGTCGTAAAGATATTGCAAAAGTGGCGCTATTCTAATCGAGTTACACAGCTTTACAAAATCAAAAGCGTGTTTCTCATCAAAAAAAATTGTGTGTGTCAATAAAGTGTCACTATAAAACTTTAGTATTTTTCTGTATAATTTGCCCTCAAATTTATAGCGTATTGAATTTACATGTCAGATATTAAAACTCTCCGCAACATCGCAATTATTGCGCACGTTGACCACGGAAAAACAACTCTTGTGGATAAACTTTTACAACAATCGGGCGCACTCGGTGAGCGAGCGGGCGAGATTGAGCGTGTCATGGATTCAGGCGCTATTGAAAGTGAACGTGGCATTACCATTCTTGCAAAAAACACTGCAATCAAATGGTTAGATAAACGTACAGATACTGAATACCGCATTAACATTGTGGACACCCCAGGACACGCCGACTTCGGTGGTGAAGTTGAACGTGTCATGTCGATGGTGGATTGCGTACTTCTTTTAGTTGATTCACAAGAAGGCCCAATGCCGCAAACACGTTTCGTAACGCAAAAAGCGTTCGCACGTGGTTTAAAGCCAATCGTGATCATCAACAAAGTAGACAAGCCAAACGCGCGCCCAGACTGGGTTATTGATCAAGTATTTGACTTGTTTGATAACTTGGGTGCAACTGATGAGCAATTAGACTTTCCAATCGTATATGCATCAGGCTTACGTGGTGTTGCGGGTCCTGCACCAGATGAATTAGCGGAAGATATGACACCGTTGTTCCAAACCATTGTCGATATCGTTGAGCCACCAGCAGTTGATGTTGATGGTCCATTCCAAATGCAAGTGTCTTCACTCGACTATAACAGCTTCGTGGGTGTGATTGGTGTGGGTCGTATTCAACGTGGTTCTGTGAAGCTGAATACACCAGTAACCGTGATTGACCAAGAAGGTAAAACACGTAACGGTCGTATCTTAAAAATCATGGGTTACCACGGTTTAGAGCGTGTTGATGTTGAATCTGCTTCTGCAGGTGACATCGTGTGTGTAACAGGTATGGACGAACTCCATATTTCTGACACGATTTGTGATCCGAAAAATGTAGAAGCTTTACCGCCGCTTTCTGTAGACGAACCAACCGTATCGATGACATTCCAAGTCAACAACTCACCTTTTGCGGGTAAAGAAGGTAAGTTCGTGACTTCACGTAACATTCGTGAACGTCTAGACCGCGAATTAATTCACAACGTTGCACTTCGTGTAGAAGATACTGACAGTCCAGACCGTTTCAAAGTATCTGGTCGTGGTGAGCTTCACCTTTCTGTATTGATTGAAAACATGCGCCGTGAAGGCTTCGAAATGGGTGTATCTCGTCCGCAAGTCATCTTGAAAGAGATTGATGGCGAAATGCAAGAACCATACGAAAACGTGACTTTTGACGTAGAAGAACAGCACCAAGGCGCTGTGATGGAACAAATGGGTAACCGTAAAGGTGAGATGACCAATATGGAAGTAGACGGTAAAGGCCGTATCCGTATTGAAGCCACTGTGCCTTCACGTGGTTTAATTGGTTTCCGTTCTGAATTCATGACCATGACTTCTGGTACGGGTATCATGACGTCAAGCTTCTCACACTATGGCCCAATGAAAGCAGGTCAAGTTGCGAAACGTCAAAACGGTGTGTTGATCTCTATGGTTCAAGGTACGTGCTTGGGTTATGCATTGTTCAGCTTGCAAGACCGTGGTCGTCTATTTGCTAAACCTCAGTTAGAAGTTTACGAAGGTATGATCATTGGTATTAACTCTCGTTCAGACGACATGGTGGTTAACCCAACTAAAGCGAAACAGTTAACTAACGTACGTGCTTCTGGTACTGATGATGCGTTGACACTGGTACCTGCAATTGAATTCACGCTTGAACAAGCGCTTGAATTTATTGAAGATGATGAATTAGTTGAAGTAACACCTAAGTCAATCCGTATCCGTAAGCGTTACTTGACTGAAAACGAACGTAAACGTAACCGTTCTGGTAAATAAGTTTTAAAAATGATGTTGTCCTCATGCGGGGCAGCAAAATTTAAAAATGCCATCAATTTATTGATGGCATTTTTGTTTAAAATTAGCAAACTAATATATAAAAGCAGATGATTTCCGAGTAAATTACGTGGAAATGAAGCTATAAAATTAATGTATACTTCGTCACATAAATTAAAGTCAAAAAAAACTGGAGATTTAAATGAGTATTATTCAAGAGTTCCGCGAATTTGCGGTAAAAGGCAACATGATCGACTTGGCTGTCGGTGTGATTATTGGTGGGGCATTTGGTAAAATTGTTGACTCATTAGTGAAAGATATCATCATGCCATTGATTACTGTGATCACTGGCGGTGGTGTGGATTTCACACAAAAGTTCTTTGTTTTGGGCGATAATCCAAACAATTTACAGTCTTTAGATGAGTTAACCAAAGCAGGTGTAAATGTCCTGACCTATGGTAACTTCCTTACGATTTTAATTAACTTCATTATTTTGGCATGGGTGGTATTCTTAATGGTGAAAATGATTAATCGTATGCGCCGTAAACAAGAAGAAGCAGCGCCAGAACCAGCAGCAACGCCAGAAGATATCGCGTTGCTACGTGAAATTCGTGATGAATTGAAAAAACGTCAATAATTTTTAATACGCAATCAAAACAAACGGCGCTTTATGCGCCGTTTGTTTGCACCCTATTCTCTAGGATGGAGAGGCGCTGAAGGCATAAAAATTACATCCGAAACTTTACTTCTACCAAATGAAAACCAAACTGACTTTTTACAGGGCCGTGTAGTACGCGTTCTGCTGCGGTAAACACTAATTTATCAATCACGGGTACCAATTGTCCTTTTTTGACCTCACCCAATTCCCCACCTTTTTTTCCTGAAGGGCAGGTCGAAAATTGTTTGGCAATTTTGGCAAAATCAGCACCTGATTGAATCCGCTTTTTCAGTTGTTCACAGGTTTCTTTATCTTTCACTAAGATATGACGCACAATAGCGGTTCTCATACTTTTTTACCTCGTTTGCTTGTTGCAGCTTTAGTCGAAGTGAGTACTTTTTTCAAAGGCTGACATTCAGGACAATATACCGAGGCACGTTGGCCCAGTTTTAAATTTTCTAGTGTGGTTTCACAGTTCACACACATTTCACCTGCACGTCCATACGCCAACAAGGTTTGCTGAAAATAGCCATTTTCGCCCATCGCATTACTGTAATCACGCAAGGTCGAACCGCCTAAATCAATCGCTTGTTTTAAAATGCGTTTGATTTCGAGCACCAGTTTTTCAATCTGTTTCAAACTGAGTGATGATGCAGGTTGTGCAGGGTGAATACCTAAATT
Source organism: Acinetobacter towneri (assembly GCF_001758345.1). Taxonomy (GTDB): domain Bacteria; phylum Pseudomonadota; class Gammaproteobacteria; order Pseudomonadales; family Moraxellaceae; genus Acinetobacter; species Acinetobacter towneri_A. Next base: position 297,427 of record NZ_MKQS01000005.1, on the reverse strand, counting down.
AAACAGACTTTCCGTGGCATAAATATTGCCCACACCCACCACGACATGGTTATCCATAATTGCAACTTTGATGCCAACATTTTTGTTTTTGAGCTTCTGTGCAAGATAGTCGGGGTTAAAGGCATCACTCAACGGCTCAGGGCCAAGTGGATCTATCAGTTTGAGTTGAGAGCTTTCATTTAGCCATAAAATACAGCCAAAGCGACGTGGGTCATGGTAGCGCAATTGTATATCTTCAAACTGAATAATCAGATGGTCGTGTTTGCGTAAATCTTCCTGCGCATCGCAAAGACGAAAACTGCCCGACATGCCTAAATGCCACAACATGCTGTCCTGTTCAAATTGCGCCAGAATGTATTTGGATCTGCGGGTCAATTGCAGTAATTTTTGTCCTGTGAGTTTATGTAGGTTTTCTGGAATGGGCCAGCGTAAATTGGCTTGACGCACTTCTACCTTCAGGACTTTTTGATCAAGTAGCGGCAATAGACTAGTTTTGGTAGTTTCAACTTCTGGTAATTCTGGCATGGTACAAATTCAATCCGCTTGTAGAAATTAAGCAGGCAAGGACATACAGTAATGCGCGTAATATTGGGCATTATCCATAGAATGCAAGCCATAGAATACAAGCCATGGTGTGCTGTCGCAAAATTATTCTGTGTAAAACAAAAGCAGGCTTTGCAAAAACCATACAACACGTTATAAATAAATCATTTTTAAACATCTATTATAGAAAAAACCATCTAAAACAGATGGCGGATTCTGAGTGATTACTTCTTTATTTAATGATTCGCTTTTGGTGAATAGCACAGTATGAGGGCTTGCAGCGTGACATTACTTTTTCAGCCGATTCAATTTGGATCACTGCAACTTGCCAACAAAATTGTTATCGCCCCGATGTGTCAATATTCTGCCAATGAACAAGGTGAATTGAGCTATTGGCATGAGCAGCAATGGGCCAATTATGCCTTGTCGGGCGCAGGGATGTGTATTGTAGAAGCCACGGCAGTGCAGGCAGAAGGACGTATTAGTTATGCAGATTTAGGCTTATGGAATGACATGCAGCGTGCGCAGATGAAAGCACTATTGCATAAAGTTAAAAGTTTATCGCCTATGCCATTTGCTGTGCAGTTGGCACATGCGGGTCGTAAAGCTTCAACTGATAAACCGTGGCAGGACAAAGGACAGTTTGCTCCGAATGAAGAACATGGCTGGCAGACGGTATCGGCCAGTGGGTTGCCATTTCAATCGCACGAACATCCACCACATGCTTTAACGCAAGATGAAATTCAACAGGTCATTGCAGACTTTGCCAGTGCCGCAGTACGAGCGGTGGATGCAGGTTTTGATTTAATCGAAATTCATGCCGCACATGGCTATTTATTGCATCAATTTATGTCGCCATTGTCTAATCACCGCCAAGATGAATATGGCGGAAGTTTGGAAAATCGGATTCGCCTTACATTGGAAGTATTTCAGGCGATTCAAAATGCTGTACCCCAAGGTTATCCAATTGGCGTGCGAATTTCTGCAACAGACTGGATGGATGATGCAGAAGGCTGGAATGTGGAATCTTCTGTGGGTTTGGCAAAGGCACTAGAGCATTTAGGTGCGGCTTATATTCACGTGTCTAGCGGCGGTTTGCATGTCGATCAAAAAATTGATGTGCATGCGGGTTATCAAACGCCATTTGCTCATGCAATTAAGCAAGCTGTAAAAATTCCTGTAATTGCGGTGGGTTTGATTACTGAACCGATGCAGGCAGAAGGTATTTTGCAATATCAACAGGCCGATGCAATTGCGATAGCACGTGCCATTTTATATGACCCACGTTGGCCATGGCATGCTGCGGCAGAATTGGGCGAAAAAATTGAAATTGCCCCGCAATATTTACGATGTCAGCCGCATGGGTTCCGTAGTTTATTTGCGCCCTTTAAACCCGCAGATATGAATGTATAATCCTGATATTTTCCTTTTAAACTAAGTGAAACTTACACTATTTTTCCGTGCTTTATCGGGAGCTTCGGTGTAAGCTAAATCAGTAAAAACCATGTCGATTATGGGCAACACTGAAAAAGGATGTCAGGGTGTTACTGAGTATTTTATTTCCCATTTGTGCTGTGGTGCTGTTGGGATATATTGCCGTAAAAAGCCAGTTTATAGATGCAAACGCAATTCAGGTTCTAGGGCAGTTTGTTATGAAAGTCGCCTTGCCTGCATTTTTATTGCAGGCCTTGGCCAGTAAGAGCTTGGCAGAAATTTGGAGTCCTGCTTACTTTTTAGGCTATGGCGGCGGCTCTATTCTGCTGTTTATGGGTGCTTTTTTATTGTATCGGCATTATTTTAATTCAAGTTTGACTCATGCTAGTGTTATGGCGATGGGTGCATCAATGTCAAATACAGGATTTATTGGCACTGCTATTTTAACTTTGTTGATTGGCAGTCAATCTGCAATTTATTTGTCTTTAACTTTAATTGTCGAAAATTTAATTATTGTGGCATTGATGCTAATTTTGGCAGAACGTGGACTGCAATCTTCAGCGAAATCAGGTGGGCAAGTGTATGCCGAAACTGTGCAGCGCTTACTGAAAAATCCAGTCATTTTATCTATTTTATTGGGCATGTTGTGTGTGTTCATCAACTTTAAACTGCCACAATCTATCTCAAAAATTCTAGAAATGTTGGGAAAAACTGCTTCACCTTTGGCTTTATTTGTTATTGGGGGAAGTTTGGTCGGTATGCAAATCAAGTCGGTCAATTTGCAAAGTATTGTTTTGGTCGTATTCAAAGTATTGCTGATGCCACTCACGATCTTTGGGATTTTATGGGCATTAGATGTGAACCGTGAAATGTTGTTTGTCGGGACTTTACTGGCAGCTTTACCCATGCCAATTGCTTTTGGTATTTTCGGGCAGCACTACGGTTTGGATGAAAAAGCATTAGTCCCCTTGGTGTTGAGTACAATATTGGGTTTTGTGATGATGGCAATTTTATTGACACAATCTGGTAAATATTTATAACTTTGGTTTGAAGTGCTCAAATCACAAAAAGTCTGTATTACGCTGATACAGACTTTTTGTGTCTTAATTAAGAGAAGACTTTCTTAACTTTTCTTTGCTGTCGCTTTGCTGGAAGCTTTGGATTGATCTGCCATCATTTTTTCAACCACAGCTAATGATTCTTGGGCTTGGGGTACATTTTCCTGTGCCAGTGAGGCAAAAATCTTTTTCGCTTCAGGCAAGTTTTGCGGTACGATATTACCATTCACAAACATATTGCCTACTGCCATTAGGGCAGGAATATAGCCCTTTTGCGCCAAGTTTTGAATGCTTTGCAACCCTTGCTTAATTGGTGCTTCATCTTTGTTTTTAAAGCCTGTGCTAATGTCGTACAAGGCTTTGGCATGTATGGCTTGATAATAATCTTTGGCAATTAAAGGTTGTAATAGTTTTAAACCTTTTTGGTCAGATGCTGTCGTATTTTCCGAGAAATATAAAACGGCTAAATCTACTGTGGCATCATTAAAACCCTGATTGGATGCGGTCTGTAAATATTGTTTGGCTTTGGCAGTATCCTGTTTTAAACCCAGTTCGCCAGTGAGATAGTTTCTACCCAAAACATAATTTGAAACAGGAGAGTTTTTTTTTGCTGCTTGTTCATAAAACTGAACGGCTTTCATTTCGTTTTTCGCTGTACCTTGCCCAGTTTGGTTAGAATAACCAAGTGCCTCCATAGCTTTTACATTGCCTATTTTGGCAAGTTTTTCTAATTCTTGATAAGCCTCTTGCATCTTATTGGCTTGTGTTAATTGTTCAATTTTGGCAAAAGCAGGATCGGTTGGAATGTTGCTATTTGCCATGCAGATGCTGCTAGATAGGGCGCTTGCGGTCGCAATGAGTAGTTTTTTCAACATTATATTTTCCTTGTTTTCTATGCATTCCGTTTATATGTTTTTTATAATAAGATTGATTTTTATAAGTAAAAAACAATGGAATAAATTATGAATAAAATGCTTTTAATGTCAATAATGATGCTTTTGATATCTGGCTGTCAGTCTGGCTATTTAATACAATATGATAGTGCACCTCAATCTGCAATGGTTATGTGTGGTTATGAGCAAAAGGGATATACACCTTTGAATCTATATTATCCAAAAGAAAGTACTAAAAAAGGCTATATTAATACAGTTCCTTGTAAAGCTGTTTGGGTAAGCGGAGTTGAGGCACAGTATCAGACAATAGTTGACACTGTTCAATTCCCTAAGGGAATTAGGCTATTTGTTAAAAATCAAAATGTTAGTGGTGAAGATATTCGGTTTGATTACCAGTTAAAACAATCAAAGGCTGCTGCAAGTCAAGAAGCTTTTGAAAATTTAAATAATACTATTCAGAATAATAGATCTAAAACTACTTATTGTAATCAAATAGGATTTCAAACTATATGTAATACATATTAGTTTTATCTCAGAATAAAGTAACCTATTAGTAGATTACTTTATTCTGAATGAAATTTTTATTGCGGACGTGCGACATCGCCATTTAAATGTTCAGGCAAAGCCAACACTTGTACAGATAATTCTTGCAAAGCACTTGGTTTAGCAACCACTAACGCTTTAAAACCATCTGCAGTGGCTATACTATTTACCACTTCTACATCATTATTCAATTTGGCGGCAGGTGCAGGGACTTCGCCTGAACCTTGAATTAAATGCAACCAGCGTTTCGGTTTGGCTTTAAACCATAAACGTGCCWCCACTTCCTGACCCAAATAACAGCCTTTGTCGTAATGCACGCCATCTCGTTGATGCAAACGCAATTCCTGTGGCTGAAACACTTCTGCTGTTGAGGCTTGAACCCACGCTTGACCTGCGTCAATGGCTTGTAGCTGCCATGCGTTTAAATCGGTGACTTCAGTTGAAAACTCGGTTTGATTGCCCTGAATGGTTGGGTAAACCGTACCGATGGTTTCAAGCTGTATTTTTGAAAATGCGCCAAACTTTTTAATGTGTTTGGCTAAATCTTCGGCTTGGTCGGCAGTGCTGATTATTTCAAAACTTTCAGACGAGTTTTTTTTAAGCCATAAACCAAACTGAACACGGCCTTTTAAACTGCAAATTGCAGTATAACACGTTGTATTTTCAGCTAAGGTTTCGACATTGACGGTCACCTGACCTTGCAGGAATTTTTGTGCATCAACACCGTTTAAACTTAAAGCACAGAAAGCTAAATCGCGCATGAATAACCTTTCATAATGAAATCTAAGACTAAAGAATGAGGTCAATTTTGCGCTATTTTTAGAAAAAATGCATTTTTCAGGCAAGAATTTTACTTGAAATGTAACCAATTATTGCAAAAACCATTGTTTTTATATTTAAGTGTATGAAATATATCAGATTTGGGAAATGGGTTTTTGGCGGCGTACAATGCTTTCGACCAGGGAAAATAATCATCCCATAAGATGTTGACAACAATAGAGTAAGGGCGAATACCAGATGAATAACAACTACCGCAAACCACTGCAAGGCACTCAGCTCGATTTTTATGATGTGCGACAAGCCGTTGAAGATATCCAGCCAGGCGCTTATGCCAAACTTCCATATACCTCAAAAGTACTTGCAGAGCAGTTAGTGCGCCGTTGTGATCCTGCAATTTTAGAACAATCTTTAAAACAGTTGATTGAACGTAAACAAGAGCATGATTTTCCGTGGTATCCAGCACGTGTGGTATGTCACGACATTTTAGGTCAAACCGCATTGGTAGATTTGGCAGGCTTGCGTGATGCGATTGCCGATCAAGGTGGTGATCCATCTAAAGTGAATCCTGTAGTGCCAACCCAGTTAATTGTCGATCACTCTTTGGCAGTGGAATATGGCGGTTTTGACCCAGATGCTTTCCGTAAAAACCGTGAAGTGGAAGATCGTCGTAATGAAGACCGTTTCCACTTTATTGAATGGACGAAAACTGCGTTTGAAAATGTTGATGTGATTCCTGCAGGCAATGGCATCATGCACCAGATCAATCTGGAAAAAATGTCCCCAGTGATTCAAAACCGTGAAGGCATTGCATTCCCAGATACTTGTGTCGGTACAGACTCACATACACCACATACCGATGCTTTGGGTGTCATTTCTGTGGGTGTAGGCGGTCTTGAAGCTGAAAACGTAATGTTGGGTCGTGCTTCTTGGATGCGTCTGCCAGATATTATTGGTGTTGAGTTGGTTGGTGAGCGTCAGGCAGGTATTACGGCAACAGACATCGTGTTGGCTTTAACCGAGTTTTTGCGTAAAGAGCGTGTCGTCGGTGCTTATTTAGAATTTTTTGGTGAAGGCGCAGATAGCATGTCGGTGGGTGATCGTGCCACGATTTCCAACATGACTCCGGAATATGGTGCAACTGCTGCCATGTTCTATATCGATCAAAACACCATCGACTATTTAACCTTAACAGGTCGCGAAGCAGATCAGGTCAAACTGGTTGAAAGCTATGCCAAAGAAATTGGTCTTTGGGCATCTGAAATGACTCAGGCAGAATATCCACGTGTACTACGTTTTGACCTTTCAACGGTAACTCGTAACATTGCAGGTCCATCGAATCCGCATGCGCGTGTTTCAACATCTGACCTGAAAGAAAAAGGCATTGCGGGTGTGGTAGAAAACCGTACTGATGGCTTGATGCCAGATGGCGCTATCATCATCGCAGCAATTACTTCGTGCACCAATACTTCAAACCCACGTAATACTGTAGCAGCAGGCTTGTTGGCACGTAAGGCTAATGAGCTTGGTCTTGTGCGTAAACCTTGGGTGAAATCATCTTTTGCGCCAGGTTCTAAAGCCGCAGCATTGTATTTGGAAGAAGCAGGCGTACTCAAAGACTTAGAAAAACTTGGTTTTGGTATTGTGGCTTATGCATGTACCACCTGTAACGGTATGTCTGGTGCATTAGACCCAGCGATTCAACAAGAAATTATTGACCGTGACTTATATGCGACCGCGGTACTTTCGGGCAACCGTAACTTCGATGGTCGTATCCATCCGTATGCGAAACAAGCTTTCTTGGCATCTCCACCATTGGTTGTGGCTTATGCGATTGCGGGTACCATCCGTTTTGACATCGAAAAAGATGCATTAGGTACAGATCAAAATGGCAACCCAATTTACTTAAAAGATATTTGGCCATCTGATGCTGAAATTGATGCTTTGGTGAAAGAGTCAGTTAAACCTGAACAATTCCGCCAAGTGTATATCCCAATGTTTGATTTGGGTGAGTCAGAAAAATCTGAAAGTCCGCTATATGACTGGCGTCCACAAAGTACTTATATCCGTCGTCCGCCGTATTGGGAAGGTGCATTGGCGGCTCCACGTACATTAGCCAATATGCGTCCGTTGGCAATTTTGGGCGATAACATCACCACAGACCATTTATCTCCATCGAATGCGATTATTTTAGATTCGGCAGCAGGTGAGTACTTGGCAAAAATGGGCTTGCCAGAAGAAGATTTCAACTCTTATGCAACGCACCGTGGTGATCACCTGACGGCACAACGTGCAACTTTGGCGAATCCAAAATTGTTTAATGAAATGGTGGTACGTTCAGACGGCACAATTAAGCAAGGTTCTAAAGCGCGTGTTGAGCCAGAAGGCGAAGTAATGCGTATGTGGGAAGCGATTGAAACTTATATGAACCGCAAGCAGCCGTTAATTATTATTGCGGGTGCAGATTATGGTCAGGGTTCAAGCCGTGACTGGGCTGCAAAAGGTGTGCGTCTTGCGGGCGTGGAAGCAATTGTCGCTGAAGGTTTTGAGCGTATCCACCGTACCAACTTGGTGGGTATGGGCGTATTGCCTCTTGAGTTTAAAGCAGGTGTAAACCGTAAAACTTTAGGTTTGGATGGTACGGAACTTTATAGCGTGATTGGTAATATTGCGCCACGTTCAACTTTGACTTTAGTGATTGAGCGTTCAACGGATGATGGTAAAAACCAAACGATTGAAGTGCCAGTAACTTGTCGTTTAGATACCGAAGAAGAAGTGTCTGTGTATGAAGCGGGTGGTGTATTGCAACGCTTTGCGCAGGACTTCTTGGAAGGGAATATTTAAAGAAATTTAATACCTACTCTTCTTTATTGGAGGGGAGTAGGTAGATTAAATATATTGAAGTTGTGTAAGAAATAAACTAATTTAATTTGTGTTAATTTTACTCAATTGAGTCGGGACATCTATGCCAAATAGATTAGAACTAACTAAAAATGTACTTTTTTTTAAATGTAATTCACCAAATACTGATCAAGAGATTGATAAAATTTTAGAACTTGCTACAGAAAATAAGGAAAGTAATAAAAATTTCGTGATTGATCAATTCAGAGAAAAAAATAGGACGCATAGAGGAGTTGATTACACTGTATCTATTAAGGTCTTTCCTACAGTTAGACCAGTATATTTCCTTGATGATGATACTTTTGAAGATCGTATATATGCTTATATATTAGTCATAGAAATTAATGATTATTTAGTGATTTTAAGTAAAAGTTGCTCAACATTTTTGGCATATGTTAAAGAAAAATTTAAGCTAATCGATGTGGCAGAACTCAGTAAATTGGTAGGAGATAATGCAGAATTTCAAAAAATAGCTTTACGCAATATGACCGTTTCTGAAAAAGCAGTAAGAAATAGATCCTATGAGGGAAATGATATTAGGTCATCCTTCTCATCCCATTCTGCGGGGCGATCTATTCCTTCACATTTAAAAATCAAGGAAAAAGGTCAAATAAAATCTATTTCATCTACTGGAAGAATTGTTGAATCAGCGCCAAGACAATCCATTGAGGAGATAACTGATTGGGCGTATAGTCAAATCCAACTTATTAATACTTCAAAAGAAAATAATTTTCTTAAAAATTTTGCAAAAAAAGTTTCTCTTGGGGAGGTTCTTTCTAAATGTAAACCAAGTGCATTATTGATTGATGTTTCAGCCATTGAAGACAAAATTGAAGATGGAGCAATCGTATTAAAATATGAGCTATTTAAAAAAGAAAAAATAAATGGAAAAGTTAAAAAAACAAAAAAATATATAAAGCCTTCTATTAGAATCTATAAAAAACTATTTGATCAATTAGGTGAAATATATGAGCTTGATCAAAATTTAAGAGTAGTAAATTTTGAATCAACATCATATGTAAATAAAAATAAGAGGGTAATCCTCCCTAAAAATAATTGAGTTTAAAAGTAGAAAATCGAATAACCTTGATTTAAGGAGATTTTCTATGAAAACATCTAAGTATTCAGACAGCTTGATCATGAGTATCTTGAAGCAAGCTGAAGCAGGAACACCCATACCGAACTTGTGCCGCGAACATGGTATGAGCTCTGCTACATTCTACAAGTGGAAGTCCAAATATGGCGGCATGGATCTTTCAATGATGACGCGGCTTAAAGAACTTGAGGCTGAAAATGCCCGTTTAAAACGCATGTATGCTGATGAGCGGCTAAAGTCAGACATCTTGCAAGATGCACTTTTAAAAAAGTTTTAAGGCCTGTTCAGCGAAAGTCACTTGCTCAGCAAGCTACTGAGCAATTTAAGATTTCAATCAGCATGGCCTGCTTAATTTTTAAAGTCAGTCAAACGTGTTATCGCTATAAAGCTCGTTTAGATGAAGAGAATCAACAGATTGCCGAATGGTTGATTCAATTAACCAATGATCATAAAACATGGGGCTTCAAGCTTTGTTTCCTGTATTTGCGTAATGTTAAAAAATACAAATGGAACCACAAACGTGTCTATCGCATTTATAAGGAGCTTGAGCTTAATTTAAGAATCAAGCCTAATAAGCGGATTAAACGAGAACAGCCTGAAACCCTTGCAGTACCGACAGCTAAGAATGAATCATGGTCAATGGACTTTATGTATGATCAACTCAGTGATGGACGTAGTTATCGAGTTCACAACGTGATTGATGACTATAATCGCGAGTCATTGGATATATTGATTGACTTTTCGTTGCCAGCAGAACGTGTGCTGAGAGGACTTGATCAGCTCATTGAATGGCGAGGTAAACCTAAACGCATTAGAACCGACAATGGCCCAGAGTATATAAGTGAGCTGATGGAAAAGTGGTGTGATCAGCATGGTATTGAGCATGTATTTACTCAACCAGGCAATCCACAGCAAAATGCATATGTTGAGCGATTTAATCGTACAGTACGTTATGAGTGTCTAAATCAATATTTATTTCGAGATCTGAGCGAGGTGCAGGACTATACAACTGACTGGCAGTACTTTTATAATCATGAACGACCTCATATGTCAGTAAATGGTTGTCAAGTGAGCTGATGGAAAAGTGGTGTGATCAGCATGGTATTGAGCATGTATTTACTCAACCAGGCAATCCACAGCAAAATGCATATGTTGAGCGATTTAATCGTACAGTACGTTATGAGTGTCTAAATCAATATTTATTTCGAGATCTGAGCGAGGTGCAGGACTATACAACTGACTGGCAGTACTTTTATAATCATGAACGACCTCATATGTCAGTAAATGGTTGTCCACCTATTTTTAAACAATAACAAGGCTTTAGATTTTCTACCCATTAATTCAATTAAAAATGGGGGTATTACCGTATATAAGTAAGAGCAAGTTAGTAGAATTCAATAGCCAAATTAAATCTACTACTTGTTATTCTTAAAATTTAAGAGAATGGGAGAAATTAAAAAAGCCAAAGTAAATATATGAATACAGTTTTAAAATTTTTTAAAATCAAATACTTGTGTTTTGTATTTCAGTATTCTTGGTGGTTTTTAATACAGCATTGTCCAACGACTTTCAATTTTTAATATGGTTTAGATTATGCACTGCATTCTAATATCCGCTTGTGAAAAACGCGCTTTAAAAAAGACCAGAGCTGTTTTAGATAGCTATGCAATTCGCACTGGGCAAAGTTCATGGCAGGCACCTATGACCATGGAAGGACTTAAAGAAATTCGTAGCGCACTGAAAAAAACGGCAACACGTCAAACTGCCGTAGCAGCTTATGTGAATTATGGTATGCGCAGAATGAAATTGGTTTGGGTCGTAGGCTCTAAGCATCGTTTTACTTTAGAGGGCGCTTATCCAGTTGCTTCGACATCTAAACAACAAAAGCAGCTGCAAGTGCCTGATTGGGTTCGAGCAGCAAGTTTACTTGCAGGTGCTGCAGGTGATGTACATGACATTGGTAAGGCTTCTGAGCATTTTCAAAGCAAATTAATTCCTGCGATGGCGGGACAGATGCTCAAAGATGATGTACGACATGAATGGTTGTCGATGAAACTATTGCAGCAAATGCGTAAAAATAACTGGAATTGGCCAGAAGCATGGAAAAATATTGATCGTAACTTAACAGATTTAACCCTAGGCGAACGCACTAAGATAAGAAAACAATTTTTGCTGAATGAATTAGAAGCTGTGGATTATTTGGTGGTCACACATCATGGTTTATTGGGAGATAACAACTGGTATCCAAATGCGGATTTGCATGTCAGGGAAAAACATCCTCGTGTAGAACAATTCACCTGTGCGGGTGATTTAAATGACAGCATATTTAAAAGTCACCAAAACCGTATGGCCCGCTTAGCGAAAATGACCCAAGCAACGGAAGATCAACAGTTATATTGGAAAGCTTTAGCACTACATAGCCGCGCAGCACTCATTCATGCAGACCATACCGTTTCTGCGGAACAGTTTTCTGAAACAAAACCTGAAAATGTCAGCCTATTTGCCAATACAAAGATAAAAAATAGTCCACAAGGCAAAAAGGAGCGAATGCAAGATCAACCTCTGGATTGGCATTTGCAGCAGGTTGGAGATCGTGCTGCGTATATCGCCACAAAAATGATGACAGATTTGAATCTTGCTGGTTTAAGTGAACAAACGGTTGAGTTTATCTGTCAGCCTTCTACTTTACCCAGATTTCAGTGGCAAAATTTGGTTGCTCATGCCTTACAAAAGCAAATCAATAAAATGCCAGATACCCCTTGCTTATTGCTGAATATTGCAGGAACGGGGAGTGGTAAAACCAGAATGAACCTGCGTGCAGCATGTATATTAAGACCGAATGATCCACGCCTTGCCATTGCACTGAATCTTCGCTCATTAACGTTACAGACTGGTGATGCACTTAAAAGCTCCATGAATCTGTCGGATGATGAAATTGCCGTGATTATTGGTGATCATGTCAGCCAAAAGTTATTTAATGAAAGTCGTGCAAATGCGTCTGTGGCTGATGAAGATGAAAATTTACCAGAACCTGTATTTGATGCTTATGCACAGGATCAAGACTTACCACAGTGGTTGCATCCTCTATTTACTAAAATAGTCAAAGGAAAAAGGGGAGTAGATAAAGTTGCTCAAAATGTTTTAGCCTCGCCTTTATTGGTATCCACGATTGATTATTTAATCGCGGCAGGCGAACCACACCGACAAGGGCATCATGTTAAAGCATTGCTCAGAATTATGAGCAGTGACCTGATTTTAGATGAAATTGATGGTTATGAACCTAAATCATTAATCGCTGTATTGCGTTTAGTCCAATTGGCTGCAATGTATGGTCGTCATGTCATTTGTTCATCTGCAACGCTTTCAGCAACAGTCGCAGATAGCATTTACCGCGCTTTTGAATCAGGAGTCGAGCTTCGCGCAGCCTTATATAAGGAACCACAAAAATTTATTGCAGCGATTGCAGACAATGAATTGAAGCCTAAAATACTGGTACAAAAAAGCCATGAACCATCAGTATTTAATCAGGTTTATCAACAGCATTTAGATGAGTTGCAGCACGTTCTTACGGTTAAAGCAGAACAGCCATATCGTTTGGCACGTTTAGCCAGTATTGAAAATCCTTCTGTTGATCAATGGAAAAGGACGATTTTGGAGCAGACAGAAGCTCTACATCAACAACATCGATGGTCACTTAAAAAACAGGACAAAAAACTTTCATTTGGTTTAATCCGTGTGGCAAATATCAAACATGCTATTGATTTAGCAAAGCATTTATCAGGCCGACTACCACATGCACAGATTGCTTGTTACCATGCTCATGATTGGCTAATTTCACGATTCCACAAAGAAAAACGACTCGACTTTTTGCTCACGCGGCATAAAAATGGCACAAAACGCCCAACGGGAAATGAACATATTTATACGGATGAAGAGATATTAAATATCGTTCAGACCTCTAACGCTATAGATATTCCATTGATTGTGATTGCGACGCCTGTAGAAGAAGTTGGGCGCGATCATGATTTTGACTGGGCGATTATTGATGCTTCAAGTGTGCAGTCGATAGTTCAGACAGCAGGGCGTGTTAATCGACATCGCTTAAATATTGTGCAACATCCCAACATTGTAATTCCACAATTTAACTATAAATACTGTGCAAATAAAGATAGAACTCAGCCAAAAAAGCAGGCGGTATTTAATCGGCCTGGTTATGAAGGTTATGTGGACACCAAAAAACAATATAAATCGCAAGATTTATCGCAACTTTTGCCTTGGTCTAATAATGAACTGGTGGTTGATGCCAGACTTAGATTCAATGCCAATACCTGCGACTTTACAAAATATGATGATGAACAAATTCAAAAGTTTAATCAGGACTTTTTTGCTTCAGAAGGTGAACAACTCTTTTCTAATATTCAGGTGAATGCAGCTTTGCTAACGGAACAGTTATATAAAGATACATGTCTAAGAGATATGCAAAATCAGGAAGTATATAGCTTTGATGTTGAGGATGATGAATTATCTATTTATCAGCATTTTCCAGATTCCGTAGAACTGAATATTCAGACTGGAAAATATGAGCAAGCTGTTAAAAGTGTCACCTTTAATATTGAACCAGCTCCTGATAATGCTTGGTTGAGTTTATCACCTGCGCAACTCAAGGAGCTAACATTAGAGTATGGGCTTGCAGTGCAAGAGGGATGTAAGTTGTCTTTGTCTGTTTATAATGACCAAAGCCCGCAGTGGATATACCATCTTGGGTTCGGGGTTTATCACTGATCTGTTATTGATTAAATTTTATATGTATTTCCAGATTGCTTTTGATTAAATCGGATGGTTTATATTCAATTCAATAAATGAATATTATGCTCAATCCTATTTTGGATCATTTGGAGAGTTTCAGATCTAATTTGTTCAGGTAATAGATCATGAGCAATCTTCGTAAATCGGCTGGCAACTTCGCAAATTGAGTTAATCATTTCATCAACCTCTTGAATAGAAAGCTCTGCTTCCTGAATGCCCAGTTTGACAATGGCAGACCGAGTAATATCCAGTGCTTCACCCATAATATCCATTTGATGATATCCACCTGGGCCTTCACAGAAAGTAACGTCGTAGGCTGGGGCGAGTTTCCATTGTCCATTTTGAGACATTAAAAACGAAAAGTTTTTGCAATGATCATCTCGATTATTGAACACCACATTGAAAACAGCGCGCTTGAATGCAATCGCTTTTTCGCGAATATCATTGGTACAAAAGTGTGTAGCACGAAGAAAGTTGCTGTAGTCTAAACTCCCAGGTGATTTAAAATCAGCCCCTGTAAAGGCAGCTAAACTTTGCATAGGGATGCGCATGCCATCGCAGCGGTCAAATCTTTTTGAGGCAAATGCAGTTAGGCCATTCGGAAGAGTGAAGTATTGGGTGTCTGGGGTGTCAATATGACAATGACGCAAACATTCTGCATAAACAGTTTCAATTGCACAAACTTCAGGATGCTCTTGCTGAGCGGGAAATTTGATCAGCCAAGCTTCATGTTGATGTGAGTGAACTGTTGAGAATTCATTAGTGACAGGATCACGATAAACAAGTGCTTTTGGCCTTGCACCTTGTGGAGACCCGCCCATAATTAATAAATGCTGTAAAAATTCGGCACCTTCTCCTTTGAGAACTTCCTGAACTTCTTGAGCGAGTCTTAGCAATGGAATATTTTCAGCTAATGTTAACTCGGATGCTGAAGGTTCAAAGGATAATGCCCCCATTGTATGTGTACTAATATACGTGAGGCGTTCTAAAGGCCCAACTCGTGCTGGATTAAGTCCATTTTTTTTAAATAAGCGATCCATCAGGAGCATGCCCCAGCCATCGGGTAAGGCATCGTATATAGGGCCTGGTAATCCCATTTGATGTGCAGGAAAGTTCTTTCTTAATGGGTCACCTTTTAGCGGAAGTAGGTAAGATGAAAGCTCTAAACCTTTACTAATTGCTTCTGCGCTGTATTCAAAAGCAATCAATGGTCGACCTGTGATTGCAGTTGAGGAAACTAGTGTGCCCCAAAGCCAATATTCGCCCCATCCATTGTAGTAAACATCAAGTTTTTTGAGCATGGATTCATTTCCTTTTGATACGTTGGCGAGCCGTATTACTCTCATAGCGGAGCATGTCATCTACACTATTTAAATGTGGTTTGAAAAGTTCCTCTAATTCTTTTAATCGGCCGAGCACCATGGCAACACGTACTAAATTTTCAAATGAAACATTTCGACCAGCTTCTAGATTAGATACAGTATTCACACCAATACCCGCACGCGCAGCAACATCTGCCTGAGTCATTTCCAGATAAAGACGTTCTTTACGAAGCCTCTCACATAATAAAGCAACAACTTCTTCAGGTTTTTTGAATATTAAATCCATAATATTGTGTTTTACATTGTGATATCACCATTAAAACACAAAAAAATGGATTTATGAAATTATGCCAGTTGGTCGATAATGAGATGCTTGATTGGCTGATGAGATTCTATTGGATTAAAGAAATCTAATGATTTTAATGCATTTATTTTTTGCAACTACCTACGAATATGTCGTATTTGGGGCCCGAAACTGTGAAATAAAAGATAATAAAGAAAGTATGATTGGGGATAACATAATATAAAATCAATAAAAAAGCCCCCATCTTTCGATGAGGGTTTTTTGAATTTGGAGCGGGAAACGAGACTCGAACTCGCGACCCCAACCTTGGCAAGGTCACCGAGATTTATACCATTAAATGATGTTAATTTTAAGTATATGATTTAATTGAATGTGATTAGTTTTTAGTGGGGCAAAATTTTTAGCAATTTAGATCATTTAAGGGTATTTTGGTCACTTTATATTGGAAATTTTTGTCTATAAAAGTCACCTATGTTTTAATACTGATTTTCATGAAAAACAACAACAGTATATGATTTAATATAATGATTATTAATCCTCATGAAAATGTTTTATATTCAATTCAATAAATGAATATTATGCTCAATCCTATTTTGGATCATTTGGAGAGTCTCTGCTTGAATTTGTCTAGGTAATAGATCATGAGCGATATTCCTGAATCGGATTACAACCTTACAAATCGAACTAATAATTTCATAGGGCTTTGTTGCACAAATAGCTAACACTATGGTTTTATTATATTTATTTTTATTAAAATTTTAGGAAAACCCTTAAAAATCAGCATCTTGCAAAATATTTATGCAACAAAGCCTTGCATAAATATATAAGCCATTGATTTTATTAAATTAAAATCCTGACTGAAAAACAATCAAATCCTATAAAATCATATAGTTAGGAAATCTTTGTGCAACAAAGCCCCTAGAGTTTATACTATTTGATTATCGTTGCTCAGAGTTCAAATTTTTATTACAAGCAGCTTAAAGATGAGAAACTATCATGAGATACATCAGTAACTTGAATACCCCAAGTACTTTTGCATCTTTACTTTTGAAGCAGAATTTAATTCGCCTTTCATTTTCATTCAAGCTGAAGTTTTCTGCCCGTAATGTTAAATCCTGTAATGTCTTTTTGAGCTCTGTCTTGCTCTGTTGAGAGAGTTCTAAATGAAGATATTTTTTCGGAAATAAACTATGAATAAAAGAAAGAAGTTTCTTCAGTTGCCGTTTTTCATTCAGTTCAAAAATTAACTGGGCTGAATTGGGCTGAACTTTTTCAAGATAAATTGAGTAGATCGTATGAAGCTGTTTTTTGTATTTACTTTGTACATTTGCATAACGCTCCTGAACATGTTGAATGACTTTTTTTTCCTCCTGATTGGTTGGCAACATGGTGACCAATGCATTCGGAGTTTTCCTTAAAAAATCTGTGGTAAATAACCTCGATGATTTTTTTTGGTTTACACAGGAGGTTTTCAAATGTAGGGCTCTGGCACGTAATTTTTGCGCGATTTGCAAAGGAATGGCTTCAGGTAACAGAAGATCTTGCTCTTTTTCTACTGCAAGAATGTGATGCAATAATTCAAAAGTCATCTCTGAGTCATGAGCTCCTAGCATCAGTGAATCAGGCGATTTCTGTTGTTCTGGTTTATATTGATGATCATGTTGCCTGTAACGGTCTTTAGTGAGTTGATCAAATAAAAACTGTTTGATCGCCCGTTGCTGAACAGGATATTTAATAGCATCATCATGTTTCAGAATATTAAAATAGGCTTCTTTAGGAAGTGGGCTGTGCATTTGATTCAGCTGGTAGCTAATTGCCAGATGCATTAAATGCAGATAGCTTGAACAGGTCGTGTCAGGGGTTAGGTGCCCGGCAAAATGAGAAAGTGCATACCAGGTTTGCTGAGTATTTCTGTTTCGCAACAATGCATAACGGATACGTAATTGCTCATGTGGGCTATAGTCAGTAAATGCATCTGAAAGTGTTGAGTTTTTTAAAATCAGGTAAAGATGATTAAATGCAGAATGGCGCAGACTATGGTAAGTAAAATTGTGTTCTCCAAAAACTGGCTGGATCAATTGTTTCAATAGGGAATTCACTTCATTTTCATGAGTTTCTTCTAAGGACTGTTTTAAAAACAGCGGTTGTGCAACTGATTTTCCTTGTTCTTTTAGCAGACGTTTTCTATTCAGACTATATGTTTTAAATGCATGTAATTCGTCGGCTTTAAGTAGATGATGCAGGGGAATCTTGCGGTAAGCTGAGTAGCTTTTTTGATTTTTATTGCGATTGTTGCGAATAGTGATTATCACAGCATCTTCACTAATAAATAGATCACGTACGAAGATATTCAATGTTTCATTGATCCGTAGTCCGACTCTGAACCCCAAAATAAAAATCAGTTTAAATATATTTTTATCCTGAATCGAAATATTTTGAGTATTTTCGAGCTGCTCTAGCATGTGGTGAAAAATATGGGGCGAGATCAATGCGGTTCTGCAGATTTTTACCTGGATTAAATTATCCAGATCAACAGTGGGTGCGTTAAAAAATAAGGTCTGTTTGTGATGAAACTCCTGTAGACGTTTTTGTAGAGTTGCTCTAGTTGTTTCTTTCTTTAATAGAAGCATTTCTCCATACAGATCTTCAAAATCAGCATCTGAAAATGATGAAATATCTTTGTCTTGCGTTGCCTGCAGCCAATGGACTGCAAACTGTGAAAACATGGTCTTCAGAGAACTTTGCTTGAGCGGCTGAAAATCTGCACGTATAAGCTTGCGCTTAAATCGTTGCTGCTGCTGAATAATATGATTTAGAAGGTCCAGTTGAGGTTCCGTTAATTTTGAGCGTAGTATGCTCCACAGCAGCAAACGTTCCAAGGCTGGAGATTGTTCTTTAGCATATAATTCTATGAGTTGATCGCTATAGTTTTTTGCACGAATAGCTTGACGTATTTCTACTAAAATATCGGCAACATCTAATGCAATAGTGACTTTAGACTGGTCTTGAGGGTTTTCATAAACTTCCTGAATCGTATGGGTAGGCGTGGGTTCAGGCTGACTAAAATAAGCTGCTAATTGTTTTTCGAGAGGACTGGAACTATAAATTTCATTTTTTAAGATACAAATGGACATTTGATCCAGCCCGCTGTTTTTCAGGAACTGTGTATAGTAAAAACCGTATTTTAACAGGTCTTTACAACGCACCTTTTCCTCAGGGAAGCATTCAATAATACAAGCGTTAATCAGATGTTCTGCATCTTCAATATCCGAAAATAAATCAAATTTTTGATGTTTTAGTCTGTAGATCCAGCATTTCACAATGTCGTGTAGCACAAACGTTTTGGTATAGCTGACTGAAAAATCAGGGTCATATATACGCTGATTACCGAAATTCCGGTTCGGGATATCAAGTGAAACAATATGATTCAGGTTTAAAAAACTTTGAAATTTCTTTGTTTTTAAAATGATTTTTAAAAACTTTTGTAGTTCGTTCTCATTATAAATGCCATTAAATAATATTGAACTGATCAAACAGAAGCCAAGTGATTGAGTTAGACTGAAGTCATTATGTTTTGTCCAGTAAGCAATCATATTTTGGGCAAATTGAGTAACTTTTTTACCATGTTTTAAGGTTTCAATATTTTGCTCGGGAGGAGTTCTTTCGTGCTTAATGGGAGCGGCGGGCACCGGATAGTTTTGATTCGATGAACGATTAAAGCGCTTAATATATTTAGCAAATTCTATACGTGCTATCTGGTAGCTTCGGATATTTGACTTATAGTGCTCTAAAAGTCGATCGTCAACTTGTCGAAAAATTTCTGGATAGTTTTCGGGTGTCAGTTTTGTGAATTTTTCGCTAAATAATTGCAAAAGAAACACTTTTCTCTCTCTATGCTTTTTTAATCGTTTTAGCGAGTGTGGATGTCTGCTCATTTAATCATGAACCCGTTGAATGTCGACATACTTTTAAGCTCTAATATTTCAATTAGCTTATCTTGTGCTGTTCTGATTTGATCGTAATCAGTCGCCTGAAAAGCTGAATAGCGGTCAAACAGTCCTTGCATTGCTTCGTCATGACCAAAGATGCCCTTAACTATATCTTCATTGCAGTATTGGGCAAAAAAATAACGAGCAAAGTGGCGGGTCCAATTGCGCTGAAGGGCTATTTCTGTACAGAATTTTTGAATATCAGAAAGTTCTAAATTTCGGATATCTCCTTGTGGATCGTAAAATAATAGAAAGGGGCGTTCACCCTCGAAGACCTCATGGATTGCTTGTACTTGTTCATTGGACAGATAGGCCTTTGTGAGGTGGAGAAAGTATTTTAAATATTTTAGGTAATGCTGTATTTCATCACGAAGATAATCGTTAAATGGTAGATATCGTCCAATGGTGCCCGAATAACGCTGCTCTTTATCTGCAACAGCCATCAATTGATTGTCGAGGTCAAGATAATCTAGATTGGGTGGGAAAGACTCACTTGGTCGTGCTGACGTTATCAGCATGCAAATATGCCACAGCCAGATTGAATAATGATTTAACGTCTGAAATGGATTCGGATGTTCCCGCACTCGTTGGTCAAGCTGGTGAAAAAATGATTTAACAAATGGTAGATTAGGTGTCTGCTGACTACCAAAAGAATGCGGGTTACTGAATTCTTCAAGATATTCAGTTTCCAGCTGAGGAACAGTCAAAGTTAGAATTTGAGTATAAATATTAATAATATCCACGATTTGTGTTGAAGAGTAATGGCATGGAATATAGTGCTGAACACTTTCTCCATTAAGCAATTTGCTTTCCAGTTCATACTCAAGTTCATTCAATGCAATATCACTGAGTAAGCGCGGAAGATTTTGTGTTGTTAACTGGAAGGTCAGCCCTTTATTAATTTTTTGTAAATACTCCTGTATCTTGGAATCAATCTCAACACCATCCATTTTTTTCAACTGACTTAGATTTTCCAGATAATATTGAGGCAGAGGAATCGTAAAAGAATTCACGGTATTCAACCGATGTTTTCTTAAAACAAAATCCTTGAATTTAGAGACTTCAAAGCTTTGCTTAAAGAAACATTTTTGGGGTTGCAGTGATACTTCTTTGTTTTTTGTACTGACTCGTAAATTTTTTTGAAATACCGGCAGATCTTTATAATGAGTAAGACTGAGGACTGAAAATAAAAGCAGGGTATGAATTGGAGAGTTTTCTGCCTGTTCTAATAAAATTTGCATAATGTACTGTGCGGTAGGCAAATCGAAGACCCGAGGATTCGGCTTGCTCATTAGCTCATTCTTGTTTTGATGCAGAATTTTACTTTTCAGATTTACGATTTGGGCAGTGACAGAATGTTGCTCTAATCCAGTAAATTCAAAGTTATGATCTTCAACTTTTTCTACAGTTTTATCCTCAAGGGGCTGTTTTGCCACACCTCGCTCAAAATGAGTTTGATATGTTTTTTCTCCATCAAGTGAAATTCTTAATGTCTTTTTAACGTCAGTTTGAGACGGTTTTGGGATGTTTGGATTACTTTGACGATTTCTTTTTTGACGTTCTGATTGAGTATGGGTATACGTATAAATAACGCGGATTTCTGCCAGTTGGCCCATTTCCCTTTTCTCTAAACTCTCTTTAGATTCGTCAAATAATTCCCCATTTTCAGTCTCAGTATTTTTTAGAAATTTAACTAGCTCTTCTAATTCAATTGGAAGAGACGGTAAAAAATTGTAAAGCCAATAGTATTCTTTCTTTGTACTTGCTAAACGAAAACGCCTACATAGATTAGCTACAGTTGCTGTATGTTCTTTACTATTCAGTAACTCGATACATTGAGTATTGAAAATAGCCCATTTCAGTGCAGTTGATTGATATGCTGATGGGGTGTTAATAACTGCAACAAGATAATGAACCAGAGGGTAGTCACTGATTGATTTGTCTGCAAGTTTTTGATTTATAATATTGTTGATTTCAACGATTTCAGTAGGTTTAATGAAGTCATTGAGTTTGATAGAATCCTGATAATTTTCCAGCTTTGCTTTCGCCAGTGCTTGATAGAAGTATCGAAACGGCTCAAGCTTTAATTCTTGAGTATCTTCTAAGTAACTATATCCGTTCATGATGATATTCCAGCCAGAATTTTTTCTAATGAAAGTGGACCAGCATAATTTGAAATAGAACTTACTGGACTTTTGGATTTAGACAGTCCTGATAATTCTCGTAGATAATTGATAGTTAAAACTTTCTGACCGAAAACTTCCTGAAGATGTGCAGCTAAGTATTCTTCATTTAGCCAATTTGCAATGATGTCTAAGCCATGAATGGAGTGGTGTAATCCGGAACACAGTAAGGCCTTTACTTCGCTTAAAGCCTGGATGGTGAATTCGTAGGAATTATTTTTTTCATAAGCTCTGAACTTAAATTCATTTTTATTCTTGTTGTAAGAATAGGCATAGATCCAGCTGAAATGACTACTAAAAAAATAGTGATCAGGTTTGTCTGTTGTCAGAACAGGAATGTCGACTTTTTGTTGAAAAGTAAAATCCAAATGATAGTTTTGCTGTTTCTCATTAAGCTGAAAAAATAGAGCAATCCAGATTTGGTAGGCATGCATACATTTTGGATAACACATTAATTGTAAGTTTTTTGAAGATACACGATGACTTTCAATAGCTTTTTTTTTATAGACATATGCTGATGTCTCCCCATATTTATGCCAAGTGGCTGAAAAATAAGCTATAATATTCACGTATTTTTTATAGGAGAGTCAAGGGTTGTGCGCCCTATATTGTGTTATTAAATTGTAAATTTCACTATATATAGTGTTTTTAATCTTTTTAGGGCTTTGTTGCACAAACCTATCTGTAAAGGCTTTTTCAGCGATATAATTTTCAAATGAAGAAGCCTACACACAAAATCTACCGCACAACCAATTGGCCCGCATACAACCGAGCACTCATGAGTCGCGGAAATATTGCCATTTGGTTTGATCCTGCTACGCAATGGTATGCGCCATCAAAAGGCAAACAAGGGCGAAATCAAACCTACTCCGACGCAGCCATCCAATGCTGCTTAATGATTAAATCCTTATTCCGTCTGTCTTTACGTATGGTCACTGGCTTTGTGCAAAGTCTGATTAAACTTTGCGGATGAGCAGCCCCGAATATCAGTGATATTCTTACACCACGCTTTGTAGAAGACAAAAGCATATTGATATTGTAATCAGCTACCAAAAAAGTAGCGATGGGCTGCATCTACTCATGGACTCTACAGGCATGAACTTTCTAGGTGAGGGCGAATGGAAACGAAAGAAACATGGACCTGAATATCGTCGCCAATGGCGTAAACTACATATTGGTATAGATGCTAAAACCCTACAAATACGCGCTATTCAGCTCACAACCAATAATGTCAGTGATTCACAGGTGCTTGGTGATTTACTTAATCAGATTCCACAAGATGAGCGGATTGATTCTGTTTATACCGATGGAGCTTATGACACCAAGCAATGCCGTCAGGTCATTGCAGATCGGCAAGCGCATGCGGTGATTCCATCTAGAAAAAATGCGAAACTATGGAAAGATACAAAGAGTAGCTCGCTAGAGCGAAACGAATGACTTCGAACAGTTACACGTTTAGGCAGGACACTCTGGAAAAAATGGTCAGGCTATCATCGGCGAAGTTTGGTTGAAACTAAGATGCATTGCATCAAATTATTAGGAGATAAGCTCAGTGCAAGGAGTTTTGATAGCCAAGTGAATGAGATCCATGCACGTGTAGTCGTCCTTAACAGATTTACGGAATTAGGTCGACCACTTACCCAAGTTACGCCTTAAATTTGGCTCAATTAGGGGCGCTTTGCATTTAAAATCTTTGTGCAACAAAGCCGCTTCTACTCCAAAAATCTGACAGTCATGCCTTTGCGAACAATTTTAGACAAATTATTTGCGTCCCAATTGGTCAATCGAATACACCCATGCGAAGCTGTTTTAGAAATTAAAGCAGGGTTTGGCGTACCATGAATTCCAAAAGAAGGTCGAGATAAACCAATCCAAATATTTCCAACTGGATTATTCGGTCCGGGCGGTAAACTAAGAGGTTTAAGATTTTTGCCTTGAATAAAATTCTTAGGGTTATAGCTGTAGTGTGGATTTGGCACAATGCTCCCAATCACATGAGTGCCAGATGGTGAGGGATTATCTTCACTACCAATGGTTGCAGGAAAAGAAGCAATCATCTTATTTTGTTGATCAAGCAAATATAATTGTTTTGAGCCTTTGTGCGCGATAATCATTTTTATATTTTTTGGCAACGTGTTTTTCACATTTGCCACAATAATCTTTTCACCGACTTTATTAAAACTTGCGCCTGAATTTATTTTTTGTAAAAACAATTCATCCATGTGAAATTTTTCACCGAGCATTTCAGTCACGCGAGTGTAATACAAACCTCGCATCTTTGATTGTTCAGCATAATCTACAGGAATAGATTGAGCATAAGGCCCCTTCAAGTCTTGTGCGGTAATGGTGTACTCAATAAACGTCGGATGAGTCGTATCTTCATTTAAAAGCCGCCAAGTATTTGCATCTAACACTCCGTCACCACTTAAACCCTTCATGATCTGAAAAGCCGAAATGGCTTTAACGGTATTTAATCCCAATGTGCCATCAATTGCCCCTGGAGATGAATAATGACGACTTAACAGCACTTGTAATTTTGCGTAAACAGGAAGATAGCCTTTTTCAAGATTGTCTGACCATTCAGCTTTATTTAGATTATCTAAAGACCATGTGCTGGGTTGATTTAACAATGCCAAATTGTTCTGATCATTAGTTGAAATACTAAGTAGACTGTGCGGTTCTAGTGCGTTTGCATAAGTTGAAAAAATACAGATATTACTCAAGCAAATAATTAAGAAACGACTCAACATAGTAGCTAATCCCAAGGTAAAACGATTTATCAAAATGACAAAACCAATAGTTTAAATAAAGTTAAATAAATGCGCCTTTGTAATAATTTTAGTTAAAAAAATGCCAACTTAAGAAGGTAAATGTATATGGACTGTAACACTAATATTGTATATTAATTAACTAAACTAGGATAATTTCTTGTCCGCGCTAAATAAATTTAGCCATATAGGCATAAATAATTGATATGGCTAAACATTTAAATTGAGGTAAAGTTATAAATGAATACAACAGTAAAAGTAATCTCGGTTGACGGTGATGTTTGGCGCTTTTCCAATACAAATAAAAAATTAATTCTAAAAAAAGGGGCGAAACTTCAGGCAAAGGATGTATTGCATCTTTCTGAAGAAAGCAATGTCGTATTGCAGCTTTCAAATGGTCGTGTAGTCGAAATACACGGCAAAGATTTAATCAATAACGATGGTAATTTCAGTCTTAATTCCTTACTGGTCGAGTCAAATTCAGATATCGACAAAATTGTAAATTTTGCAAAATCATTTCAGCAAATGAATGAATCTGAACAACAAAATGATGTTGTTCGCTTAGACGACGGTCGCGTATTCAAAAAAGAGGGTAAGGACTACGTTGAAATTGCAGGGGAGTCTTTTGAGGGTGATCCTGAGGCAACACAAGGCGGCCACCGTTTTGTCCAGATTGCTAGAGTGGGTGAAACTTCTATAGCTGATGGCATTAACCCTTTGATGCTGAATAGGGTGGTCGATAATATTCCACCTTTAGGGATTGAATATCCAGCATCCTTATCAGTTATTAAGCCTTTTGAACATGGTTTGGGCGGTGGAAGTTGGATGCCATTGTCTGTATCTACACTAACAGGAAATACCCCCCCCTGTTGCAGTGAATGACAACTACACCACGCCGCACAACACTCCAGTGGTTCTCAATCCACTACAAGATGATACCGATCCAGAAAATGACGCCTTAAGCATTACCAGCATTAACGGCGTCACCCTGACACCAGGTACAGCACAGAGCATTCCTGTAACCAATTTTAATGGCACGCTGCAAGGTGCTGATGTTGACACCACCGACAGCCTAACCTATGCGTTTACAGGTGTTCCAAGCGACGTATTGACCTCCAATGGCGTGGCCGTGGTGTGGACATTGGTCAGCGCGACCGAAGTTGTGGGAACAGCCAACGGTATTCCAGTGGTCAGTGTGATCTTAGACAGCGCAACAGGCGACTACACCGTCACCTTAGATGGTGCGGTGGATCATGCGGATAACAGCGTAGAAGACATCCTTGACTTCACCATTCCGACCAGCGTTACCGA
Organism: Acinetobacter towneri; assembly: GCF_001758345.1. Classification (GTDB taxonomy): domain Bacteria; phylum Pseudomonadota; class Gammaproteobacteria; order Pseudomonadales; family Moraxellaceae; genus Acinetobacter; species Acinetobacter towneri_A. The sequence goes on along the minus strand of NZ_MKQS01000005.1, from coordinate 271,499 downwards.
CAACCATGGTGCGACCGCCACTTCGACCTTGAATGTCATTGTTGAAGACGACAGCCCTGTTGCGGTTGATGACACAGCAGCGATTGCTGAGGACGACGTCAGCACTACAGGCAACGTCCTGACCAATGACACCACAGGTGGGGATGGCTATGCAGATATCGCCACAGCAGTCACCGAAGTTGCGGGAAATCCAGCGGACGTTGGACAACCCGTCAGCCTCAACCATGGTGACCTCACCTTAGGTGCGAATGGTGCATACAGCTACAGCTTGAACAACCTTGATCCAGCCGTGCAAGCATTGGCACTAGGTGAAACCTTAACTGAAACCATCAGCTACACCATGATTGATGCGGATGGCGACGAAAGCCAAGCCACCTTAACCATTACCATCACGGGTACCAACGACGCCCCAACGCTATTGGCAGGTAGTGCGCGGGTCTCGGAAGAAGGCTTAGTTGGCGGACTTGCCGATAGCAATGGCGATGACCTCACCGACAGTCGAACCTTTAATGGCACGCTGCAAGGTGCTGATGTTGACACCACCGACAGCCTAACCTATGCGTTTACAGGTGTTCCAAGCGACGTATTGACCTCCAATGGCGTGGCCGTGGTGTGGACATTGGTCAGCGCGACCGAAGTTGTGGGAACAGCCAACGGTATTCCAGTGGTCAGTGTGATCTTAGACAGCGCAACAGGCGACTACACCGTCACCTTAGATGGTGCGGTGGATCATGCGGATAACAGCGTAGAAGACATCCTTGACTTCACCATTCCGACCAGCGTTACCGACAACCATGGTGCGACAGCAGCGTCGACGCTGAATGTTATTGTTGAAGATGACGGCCCAAGCGTCAGCGTTGGCAGGACCGCTGCGACATTGACGGTGGATGAAACCGCTTACGGCGTTGATGCGACAGCCAGTTACAGCGATGCGTTCACGCATGCGTTTGGTGCAGACACTGCCGCAGTGACCAATAGCTTGGTCTACAGCTTAAGCACCACCGTCGGCAGCGACAGTGGTCTGGTTGACACCGTAACTGGTGAAAACATCTACCTGTTCCAAGACGTGAATGGCGACATCATTGGACTGGTTGGCGCAGCAGGTGTTGCTGACCCAGCGGGTGCAGAAGCGTTCCGCGTCAGTGTGGATGCGACCAATGCCGACGTGACCTTGAACCAAAGCCGCGCCATCGTGCATGCGGACACTGCGGATCACAACGATGCCTCGGCATTGATCAGCAGCGCGATCACGTTGACAGCGACTGCGACGGATAAAGATGGCGACACGGCCAGTGCGGATCTTGATATTGAAGGCACCTTAAGCTTCTTGGATGACGGCCCAAGCGTCACCACCAACGCGGTACTCACAGTATTAGAAGTTGACGAAACAGTGTTGACCACGAATGACAGCGAAAACTTTGCTAGTGCCTTCACCGTCAACACCTACGGTGCAGATGGACAAGCATTAAGCAACGCGCTAGTTTATAGCCTCGGCATATCAAGTGTTGGTGCAGTGAGTGGTGTGATTGACGTTGCTACAGGTCAGGCAGTTTATCTGTACGCCTTGGTAACAGGTGAAGTGGTCGGCTTAGTGGGCACAGGAGGCTTTGCGGATCCATCGGGTGCAGAAGCCTTCCGTATCAGCGTTAATGCAGCAACAGGTCAGGTTGACCTCGATCAAGTCCGGGCATTACAACATCCAAATCCAGCACAACCGAATGAGTTAATTAATTTAACGACCAATGCCGTGACATTGATTGCCACAGCAACGGATAAAGACGGTGATAGTGCTTTCGCAAGCATTAGCTTGGGTGATAAAGTGGGTTTCCGTGATGATGTACCAACGATTGTGACCACAGGTGCTGTCATTAATGTGGAGGTTGATGAAACAACCTTATTAACGAACCAAACTGAAAACTTCTCCACTGCATTTAATATCAATTATCGTGCAGATGGTGCAGGCACTACGGTTTATAGTCTGACTGCATCCAGTGTTGGTGCAGTGAGTGGTGTGATTGATGTTGCCACAGGTCAAGCGGTTTATCTGTATCAAGAGGGTGCGGACATCGTTGGACGGGTAGGATCAGCAGGTGCGCCAGACGCAGGTGGTGCGGAAGCATTCCGTATCAGCGTAAATGCAGGCACAGGAGAAGTGACACTAGATCAAGTCCTTGCGTTAACCCACCCAACAGGCGGTACTGGCTCACCGAATGAACTCATTAACTTAACGACGAATGCAGTGACATTGACGGCTACTGTGACCGACAAAGACGGTGATAGTGCCACTGCAAGCATTAGTTTGGGTGATAAAGTTGGCTTCCGTGATGATGCGCCAACCGTTGCAGTTGTAGCAACGACCACGAATCTGCTGGTTGATGAAACCAGCTTGGCATCCAACGCTACACAAGACTTCTCCACTTCATTTAATGTGAATTATCGTGCAGATGGTGCGGGAACTACTGTTTATAGCTTGGGCATATCAGGTGCTGGTGTACCGAGTGGTGTAGTTGATGTTGCCACTGGTCAAGGTGTCTATCTGTACTTTGAAGCTGGTAATGTGGTAGGACGTGTTGGCAGTGGTGGTGTGGCAGACGTAAATGGTGCAATCGCATTCAATATCACTATCGTTTCAAGTACAGGCGCAGTGACTTTAGATCAATTGCTTGCATTAAGTCATCCTGAAGGTAGTGATGATAATGACATCGTTAGCTTAACCGCTGCTGCAGTGACCTTAACCGCCACAGTCACTGATAAAGACGGTGACAGTGCCTCTGACACTATGAATTTAGGTGATCGAGTTAACTTCCGTGACGATGCGCCGACCGTTGCAGTTGTAGCAACGACCACGAATCTGCTGGTTGATGAAACCAGCTTGGCATCCAACGCTACACAAGACTTCTCCACTTCATTTAATGTGAATTATCGTGCAGATGGTGCGGGAACTACTGTTTATAGCTTGGGCATATCAGGTGCTGGTGTACCGAGTGGTGTAGTTGATGTTGCCACTGGTCAAGGTGTCTATCTGTTCCTAGAATCAGGCAGTGTCGTAGGACGTGTTGGTAGTGGTGGTGTGGCAGACGCAGGTGGTGCAACTGCATTTAATATCAGCGTTAATGCAGCAACAGGTGCAGTGACACTAGACCAAGTCCGCGCATTAGAGCATCCAAATTCAGCACAACCGAATGAACTCATTAACTTAACTACCGGTGCAGTGAGTTTGACTGCAACTGTTACCGACAGAGATGGTGATACTGCTTCTGCAAGTATTAGCTTGGGTGATAAAGTGGGTTTCCGAGATGATGCGCCAACGATTGTGACCACAGGTGCTGTCATTAATGTGGAGGTTGATGAAACAACCTTGGCAACTGACCACACCCAAAACTTCTCCACTGCATTTAATATCAATTATCGTGCAGATGGTGCAGGCACTACCGTTTATAGCTTAGGCGTATTAGGTGATGGTGTGCCGAGTGGCGTAGTTGATATTGCCACAGGTGAAAGTGTTTATCTGTTCCTAGAATCAGGCAGTGTCGTAGGACGTGTTGGTAGTGGTGGTGTGGCAGATACAGGTGGTGCAGTTGCGTTTAATATCCATGTTAATGCCACATCAGGTGCAGTGACACTAGACCAAGTCCGCGCATTAGAGCATCCAAATTCAGCACAACCGAATGAACTCATTAACTTAACGACGAATGCAGTGACATTGACGGCTACTGTGACCGACAAAGACGGTGATAGTGCCACTGCAAGTATTAGCTTGGGTGATAAAGTGGGTTTCCGAGATGATGCGCCAACGATTGTGACCACAGGTGCTGTCATTAATGTGGAGGTTGATGAAACCACCTTATCTGGCAATGATACCGAAAACTTCTCGACGGCGTTTACTGTGAACTACGGTGCAGATAATGCAGGCACTACCGCTTATAGCCTAAGCGTATTAAGTGAGGGTGCGAATAGCGGTGTGGTTGATATTGCGACAGGTCAAGCGATTTGGCTGTATTCGGAATTTGGTGGTGTGGTAGGGCGCGTAGGCAGTGGTGGTGTGGCTAATTCATCAGGTGCAATTGCATTTAATATCACTGTCGACTCAAGTACAGGTGCAGTGACCCTAGATCAGGTTCGTGCATTACAGCATCCAAATGCGAGTAATCCGAATGAATTGATTAATTTAACCAACGATACAGTGATATTAACGGCTACCGCTACTGATAAAGACGGCGACCAAAATTCCGCCAGTCTTAATATAGGTAATAGAATTGGCTTCCTAGACGACGCCCCAACAATCAGCTCGAATCCTGGTGTATTGGGCACTGTGCGAGTGGATGAAACTGTACTGCAAAGTAACGCTATGGTTTCAKCCACAGACGTTGACTTTGTAACAAACGTGTTCACTCCAAATTATCGTGCAGATGGTGCGGCAACCACCAATCCTCTGGTGTACAGCTTGCAGATTGCGAGTGTTGGTGTAAACAGTGGTTTAGTCGATACTGCAACTGGTCAGGCGATTCTACTTTACAAAGAAGGCAATGATGTTGTTGGACGTGTGGGCAATTCAAGTGGTGCGGAAGCGTTCCGTATGAGCTTGACTGGTGATGCCATGACCTTAACTCAATCTCGTGCGGTGGTGCATCCAACGACTGGTGCCTCCCATAACGAACCTGTGGGGTTAGTAAATGGTGCATTGTTTGTCAGAGCGGTTGCAACTGATAAAGATGGCGATAACGTTCAAACGCAAGTAGACGTCGGTAGTCGTTTTACCTTCCTAGATGATGGCCCAGTCTTTGTTAGCTCAACAACGGCAACAGTAGATGAAGCGGATTTACCACTGGGTAGTTCTCCTACACCATCCGCATTGACCCAATCTGGCACATTAACGATCAACTTTGGTGCGGATACAGGTTCTAGCTCACCAAGAGATGTGGTGTTTACAACGGCAACCACGGACTATCTGGAAAACACATGGGATAGCAATGGCCCAGATAATGAAGCGATATCATTTGTGCTTTCAAATGGGGGTCATACACTCACCGCAACACGTGGCGGCGATACCGTATTTACTGCGACGATTAATGTTGCTGCAAATGACGTGGTGACGTACACCTTCACCTTAAATAAAGCAATCAATCACGCTACGTTGAAATACCTAGACATTCCATTTAATGCTGTAAGTATTGTCGATGCTGATGGTGATACTGTAAATGGCAACTTTGTAGTGCGTGTGATTGATGATTCACCAAACCCACTTGTTCCAATTAACGTCAGTGTTTATGAAGACCTGTATATTCCAAATACAACTTCTCCCACCAATACCTTTAATACCAATGCCGATGCAACAGGTAGTAATACGGTGGTGAATGAACCGAATATTGGACCGAATACATGGAAGACGGCACATGGTAGGGCAGTGGTTAACGCAGATGGGACAATCACCTATACCCCAGACCTAGACTTTAGTGGTACGGATACATTTACCTTCACTACGACAACAGATGATGGTGCGAAGACCTACACAGTCGATATGACCGTTGTCCCTGTATCCAATGATGCTCCGATTATGAGCAGTGTCACTTCACATTGTATTCAGGAAGATAGTACTGCAGTCACACCATATGATCTAAATCTCGTTGTACCAGCGATTAAAGATGCTACAGATGATAATGGTGTCCCTACTGGTGATAACCCAGAGAGAATTGGTGAACTTAGACTAGCTCTGACAGGTCTTGGTGCAACAGCCAATGCTTTCAATACCAATGCAGGTGCAGTCTTGGTGACCGCATCTGGTGTACCGTTGGTGAATAATGGCTCAGGGGTGTATAGGGTTGTTATTGTTGATACATCAGGTAGTACTACACCATCGGCAAGCTATCATCATGCAGGTGTTCCATCTGGTAGTGGGGCAGTTAACTATTTAACGGCAGCGGAATATGCAGATATTAGTGTGAAGTTGGGCGATCATCGTCATGAAAACTTTAACCTAAATGTGCGAGCAACCAGTTATGAAGTTGATGGAACTACGGGTCAAATTTTGACTGCTGTTTATGGCTCGAATACAAACCTGGGTAATCAGGCTGATGATGCTTTGGGTGCTGGTGCAAGAAATTCAGAAAGCATTACGATACGTGCGCGTGCTGTGACCGACAATGCAGCCGTTACTTATGAAACGGCAATTACAAGTGGTACAGCGACACTTGTAGCACCAGAGGCAAGTGGTATAACAGCTCCGCCTGCTGCGGCGTCGTCTTATCAAGTCGCCTATTCAGGTGCAAATAGAACGGCTGATGTCACGATTTATGAAGAAAGATACTTCAATCTCAAAGACATTATCAATGTCAGCTTCGCAGATCGTGATGGCAGTGAAGTCCGTTCTATTACCATTGAAAATCCTGCGGGCTCTGGAGGTACAATTCGCATTGACAGTGGTTCAGGTTTTGTCGATGTTGCAGTAGGTACTACAGTCACCATTAATGCACGCACAGGTGCAAGTGGGCAAACGGGTGATGAAGCCAGTTTCCCTGATATTCGTATCGCTACGCCATCAAACTTTAGTGGTGATATTACGAATATTACAATCACCATTAATGCACTGGATACGGATAGTGATGGCTCAAACTGCGGTGGTCCAATTGCAGAAGCAGATTTAACAGACAACAGTGTTATTCTGAACTTACATATTCCACCACGAGCAGGCGACGTTGCCGCTGGGAATGTATCAACAGCAGAAGATACCGCAGTTGCTTTCTTGCAGCATGTGAGAGTGACCGATACAGGCACAGGTGATGAACGTATCAATACCGTGTCATTTACCGTACCTACAGACTGGAAAGTCATTGCACCAACAGGATTGACACCTCCACTTGATACTGGCTGGAGCGTTATTGGTGATGGTCTTGGTGATGGTATAGGTAGTGATACTTACACCATTAACTTTGATGCTAGCTTGACAGAGGCACAACGTGAAGCGGTTCTGGATGCGTTCCGAATTCTACCGCCTGCACATAGCAGCAGAGATTTGCCAGCCGCTGATTTGCAAGTTGCGATTACCTCGACAGATACCAATACCACAGGTTCAGATACTGCAATCAAAACGATTGGTATCGGCATCACAGTGACCCCAACCGCTGAAGCTTTAGCGCTGACAGGCAATGTCACGATTACAGGTTCAAAGACTGATTACTATGCCACAGCAGCAGACAACCCAGACAATTGGACTGCGATGAATACCGATATCAATGCTGCCAATGCCAATGTTGATGGTGGTCTTACACCTGACTTAAGCATGAATGGCAACTTTATCTATGGAACAAATGGTTTTGAAGATACATGGTTTGCACTAAATACCGATGGTTTCGACTTTAAAACACCTTGGCGTAATGAAGATGGTGTGGGTTCAGGCGGTGCAAATGGCAATAAAGAAAATACTTTTGCAGTGCTCACTGCCTATGAAGTGGTGCGTGATGCAGGTGGGATCATTACAGGACTTAATCCAATTGCTGGAGAGTTTAAACATAGCGGCAGCACAGCATTTGCTAGTGAAGTTGCCATAGAGTTCTTAGATTCAGTTGCATTCAAAGGGCCAGAGGGTTTTTCAGGTGAAGTGTTTATCAAAGTACAAGCACGTACCAAAGACTACGATGAAAATACCAATGCGGAAGTGATACAAGACTCTGGCGTAGCTTGGCTGAAAAATATATTGCTTAGGCCTGTTGCAGATGATGTGACCTTGCAGGTCAATATTCGTGAGGTGATGAACGAAGATACCTCAAGAGCATTGACCATTCGTACACAAACCACTGATCTCGATGGTAGCGAAACCTTTAATATCCAAATTAAAGGCATTCCAGTAGGCAGTAAAATCGAATTTAATGGTCATGTCTATGATACGTTAGAGGGTAGCACTTGGAACCATGGTGGCGATCAATTGGTTGTTCAAGGTGGTGTATACACCTTAAAATTGCATGGCTTGCCACAAGGCACCATTAAACCGATCTTCACCCCACCGAAAGACAGTAATACCAATGGTTTGGATATCAAATTAACCGTTGAAGCCGTATCCGTAGATACGATCACGATTTCAGGTGGGCCGACATATACCCACACCAATCCAGTGACATCGACACAAACCATCGCAATCTCCGTTATTGGTGTGCCTGATGCACCGTTGCTAACCATTGTGAATGGTCAAACGTGGGTGGAAAATGATTTGGATGAGCATAATGGGGGCAGTAATAGTGCTGCTGCCGATGGTGATCCAAATGTGATTGATCTGAGCAACTTTATTACAGCTGCGACGGTCGGCGAAACAAACCCATTGAATCCGTCAGTCAATTCAGAAACATTGACGCTGCGTATTACCAATTTACCTGAAGGCTTTAGTTTAGTAGATGCAGCAACAGGCAATCCAATCACCACCTTGGCTGGTGGTTCAGGCGATGCGCGTGTTTGGGTGCTGACTCCAGCACAGATTGCGACCACACAAATCAAAACACCTGTGAACTTTAGTGGTACGGAAAACTTTACCGTAGAACCTGTGGTCACAGAAAACGATGGTAGAGCCACCAAGTTTGGCCCACCGCAAGTCGTTGATTTCCATGTCACGCCATCACCAGAAGCTACGTTGAATTTATCTTCTAATGTTTGGGAAGATGAAATCGGTGGAAATATAGGTCGGATTGACCTGTCGACAGTCATCCAAAATGGCGACAACGTCAATGATGAAATCTATGAAGTACGCATCTTAGCGTCAGAGGTTGCTGCCCGAGATCTGATTCTGTATAGCGATGCGGGTGGATCTTCGGCACTGGTTGCAAACGGTGATGGTTACTACTACATTCTGCAAGCTAACTTGGGTAGTCTGTATGTGCGTAGTCCTGCTAACTATAGCGGAGACATTAATCTCAATATGGATTATATCGTCCGTGATACCTCAAGCGATACCACTCTAGGCCCGATTTACACTGGCCCTACTATTGCAGGTGTTACGACGGCTAGCTGGAGTGCTGGTCATTTCAATACCATTTCCCACACGCTACATTTCCGTCCAGTCACTGATGTGGTTGATATGGCGTTCGAGAGCTTCGCAAATACGGGTGGTACTGTTGGCACTGATATTCATGCGAGTCACCCACAATATACCTTAGCTGGCACAGGTACAGTCACTGTTAATCTGGATATTACCAAAGCCATTGATGCCAGTTCAGCTGAAGCTGAAAATGCAGTTACTGGCGTAAATGATCGCGATTATGACTATGCAAGTGGAGCTGGCGAACATATCACGCGTATTGTGATTGATGGTGTGCCTGATGGCGTTACGGTAGACGGCGCAACCTTCCTAGGCGGTGGTCAGTGGCAGATTACTGCGGCTGATGGCTTTACAGGTCAGATCGATAAAGCCGTGACGTTTAATGTGAATAGAGCGATTAATGATGTGGATGGTCGGGACATTTACATGACTGTGTATACACAGGATAAAGATGCCGCCATTACCACGGACACCGTGATTGTGAATATCAAGACCACCTTTACTGGCGGTACCACAGTGATATTGCCAACCCTTGATTTAAGTCCGCTTAATCCAACAGTATTGGAAGATGATTACAATGACCCTGATGCTGATGGTGCTGGTTTTGCGCTGTCTAAAGCAGTGCAGCTTGAGTCTGTAACTATTCCTACAGGGGGTAGTATCCCAGCCAGCTACGACCTGACCGTGACAATCCGCACTTATGAAGGGGATGACACCACATTCACAGGTGCAGGCATTAGTGGTCCAATTACAGTGATTGAAAATGCAGGTACGCCACAAGAACAGGTCGTGACATTGTGGATTGTGACGAAGTCTGTCACTGATGCCAATGCACAGTCGACATTGCAAGGTATCTTGGACGACATTAGAGTGCATACCGCAGAACACGCGAACGGCAACACTAATAATCTGGATAGCACTGTACCTATCGATGTTTCTGCGGTGTTCAATAGCAGTGGTGTCGCGCGTGGTGATCGTGTTGGCGGTGCGACTGATTATGATAATGATAATCCTGTTGATGTAGCGGGTGATGATGCAGCAGGTATTGTGACCATCACGCCTGTGACAGATCAAGCAACCTTGACCATTACTCAAACAGAAGCAACCAATGAGGGTGAAATTATCCCAATCAGTATCACTGTATCGAATGAAGCCGATGAATCAGGTGACTGGACGATTGTGGGTGGCACTGTCTACTTCCAATTGAGTGGTGTAGTGATTGCTGGTGAGTTGCAATATACCAATGGTACGCCTTTATCTACAGTGACTAACCCTGCTGGTCTACCATCTGGCACATATTATGTCATTACAGGTGCTATGCCAGATACATTGGTCAATCTGCAATATGCGGTTGATAGTGCTGCTGAATATGAAAGCGGTAGCTTTAACCTCAATGCGTGGGCGATTAATCAAGAGAATGGCAGCACCTTACAGTTACTCTCTGATGGTACGACGACGCTGACGGTGAACAAGGTGAATACGCCACCAGTCATTAGCATTGTGGCAGCCAATGATGAACATGATGGTTCGGGTGCGATGGCAGTTGGTAGTATTCAGTTGGCAATCACCGAAACCTTAATGCCTGCGGGTGTGAATGAAAATCTATATTCTGCATTGATTCAGAATTTGCCAAATGGTTTCTTGGTGTACTACGGGGAAGATCAGAATTCGGCAACCTTGGCAACTAATGCAGGTGATGGTACGTGGGTAATTCCTGTTTCTGACAATGATTTACCGCCGTACATCAGCATTAAGCCACCTGCGTACTGGAGTGGAACATTGAGTAGTGTCAAGTTCTCGCTTGTGAGTGGTGAAGCGGGTTTACCAGCCAATGTCACAGATTTCCCATTTAACCTTATCGTGACACCAGTTGCKGATGGGATCTTCCAATTTGCACCGACCTATAGCTTTGCTAATGTAGGTGAGCCGTTGGTCTTGAACCTCAACATGGGGATGCAAGACCCCGTGTCGGTGACCGATGATGACCCTGCTGCAGCACCTGATCAATACCACGAGTTGACTACTCTGAAATTCCGTAACATTCCTGATGGTGCAGATACTGTATTCTTGGCAAATAATGCACTGATTAACCCAAGCCTGATTACGTATAATGCGGTTACGGGTGAACATACCATTACAGGTCTCACACAGGCACAGTTGGATAACTTCCAGATACTGCATGAGGGCACAGMAGGTCGTGTAAGTATTCAAGTTGATGCACAAACCTATGAGGTGGAAACTGCAACAGGTGCAGTGGCAGATACCAATCCAACGATTGCAACAGCAAGCTTTGAGATCAATGTAACAGGTGGTAATCGTGTTGATGGTACGTCAGCTGGTGACATCATGAGTGGTACAGCAGATAATGATTACATTAACGGTCACGGAGGCGATGACACGATTAGTGGTGGTTCCGGCAATGATGCACTGCTTGGCGAAACAGGGAATGACATCCTAAATGGTGGTGATGGCACGGACTATCTCTATGGCGGTGCTGACAATGACTTCCTACAAGGTGGCACGGGTAATGACATTCTGTTTGGCAACGGTGGCGCAGACCTGTTTATCTGGGGTGACAATGATGCTGATGGCTCTACAGACATTATCAAAGACTTTAACCTTGCTGAAGGTGACAAGATCGATGCCAAAGCATTACTAAATGCTCTAGGTTGGACTTCTGGCTCATTAAGTGACTTTGTGAGTGTAACTGGTAATACTATTAACATTCATGATGTTGCTCAGACTCAAAGTGTCAATATCGTTGTCGAAAATCATAGCTTTAGCGACATCAGCGATATGATTACCAAAACTAATTTCCAGACCTAAATCTCAATTAGGGAGTGACCTCACTCCCTAATGTATTCAGTAATCTTTATGTATAAGATGGTAGCATCTTAAAAAACCTAAAAAATTTAAAACAAGGGGAAACCTGTGAAAGTATTAGCATTAACCAAAATGGCGAGCATGGTTGCATTTACAGCAGTTGCAATGACAGTATCTGCAGCAGATTTAACATCAGTGACTAAAACTGCGATTGAAAATAATCCAGAGGTTCAGGTTCTATGGTCAAACTTTCTTGAAGCAACTGCAAATCAAAAACAAGCACGTGCTGGATACTTACCGTCGTTAGACTTGAATGCAGCGTACGGCAAAGGTAACCGTGAATTCGATGGTGATCGTGGTTGGTTCGATCAGGGACAAGCAGAAATTGCGTTAACGCAAGTGTTGTTCGATGGTTTTCGTATTAAAAGCAAAGTTGAACAAGGCGATTATGCTGCGCTAAAACGTTATTACGATTTGAATGCAGGTATTGAACAAAAAGCACTTGAAGCAACTCAAGCATATTTAGATGTACAGCGTTATCGCGAACTGGTTGGTTTGGCAGAAGGAAATTTTGCCAATCATCAACGTGTTTATAATCAAGTATTACAACGTACCAATCAGGGTGTAGGTAACAGAGCAGATTTGTCACAAATCACAGGTCGTTTATCACTTGCTCAAACCAACTTGATGACTGAACAGGCCAACTTAAATGATGTATCTGCACGTTTTGCACGAATTGTTGGGGTGGAGCCAAGTAGTAATCTTGCGCCAGTAAGTGTGAATGTGGCACTGCCAAACAACACACAAGAATTGATTACCTCTGCGTATAACAATAACAACAGCTTAAAAGCTGCGTTAAGTGAAATGCAATATGCGCGTGCGAGTGCTCAAGAATTTAAAGCCAATATGTACCCGAAACTTTCGTTTGTGGCGCGTACAGGTTTATATCAAAACCGTAATAGTTTTGATGAGCGTAGCAATCCCGATAACGATAAATACGGGCAAGATAGCGCAGTTGAATTAAGACTCAACTACAATCTATTTAATGGTTTTGCAGACAGAGCAGCCATGAATGCTGCTAATGCACGTGTTTCATTATCTAATGATTTGAAAAACAAAGCATGTGTCGATATTCGCCAAACATCAACGGTGGCTTATAACAATGTGAATAACTACAGCAGCCAGTTAGAATGGTTACAACGTCATCGTGATGAATCTGCTTCAGTTGTAAAAGCATATAACGATCAGTTTGATATTGGTCGTCGTACTTTGCTTGATGTACTTGATTCAGAAAATGAAGCCTTTCAGGCCAATCGTGCTTATGTAACTACGCAATATGATTTGAAAGTTGCACAATTCCAAACACTGTATAGCATGGGTCAATTATTGCCTGCGCTCGGTATTCAACGTGATAATTTACCTGCTGTATCAGAAGTGAATCAGCGTGAAATTAATGCTGCAAATGTATGTACAGCGGCAAATGCACAAGTTGAATAATGTGTTAATCAGTTAAAATAAAATAGGGTGCTGTTGCACCCTGTTTTTATAGATGTTCCAACTCTTTTGGGTAAGGTAAATTTACAATTATTCTATTAACTCAATGATATAACTCTGAGTTTGGGAATAATGAACCTTTTATGCTTGTTTGATTCATGGTGAATAAGTGACAACACAAATATTTGATCCTTTAGCTTTATGCCTGATTCGAGTGGCTAAAGATTATGAAATTAGTATTACACAAGAAGGTTTATTATCAGGTTTGCCTTTACCCAATGGAAAGCTAATACCTCAGTTTTTTTCACGTGCAGCTGATCGGGTAAGTTTGACAAGTAATATGGTGCAGCAGAATCTGGATCAACTGAACCATTTTGTTTTTCCTGCCATTTTAATATTGAATAATAATACAGCTTGTGTTTTATATCGTTTTGATACAGAAAGACAGACTGCAACAGTATATTTTCCTGAAATGTCGGATACCGTGACAGAAGTTCCAATTGCACAGTTACAAGAAAAATATCTGGGTTCAGTGATTTATTTGCAACAACGTCAATTTGTGGCGGATAACAAGGTTAAGCTGGAAAAGACAAATCAGCATTGGTTCTGGAGCGTAATTCGACAGCACCGTTCCATGTACAAAGATATTTTATTAGCAGCCCTGTTCGTCAATATCTTTGCTTTGTGTGCACCTTTTTTCGTAATGAATGTTTATGATCGTGTTGTTCCCAACCATGCTACAGATACCCTATGGGTACTCGCCTTTGGAATCATGATTATTATTACGGCTGACTTTATTTTAAAACTGGTGCGTAGTTATTTTGTTGATTTGGCTGCAACCCGTGCTGATAACAAGCTATCTGCCTATATTATGGAAAAAGTATTAGGTCGGCGTATGGAACAGAATAATATGTCTGTTGGTATGATGGCCTCCAATATTCAGTCCTATGAGGCAATTCGTTCTTTTACCAGTTCTATGACTGTGGTATCACTGATTGACTTGCCATTTTTTGTTCTGTTCTTAGCTGTTATCTGTATTATTTCCTGGGTTTTCGTTATTCCTTTAGTCATCGCTGCAATCATTATTTTACTCTATGCATTATCAGTTCATATTAGTTTAAAAAAATTATCTGATGCGATGTCAGAAGCTTCTCAACAGCGTCAGGGATTATTGATAGAAACCTTAAATAATCAGGAAACGATTAAAAGTTTTAATGCTGCTGGACGAATGCAAACTTTATGGGAAAAAGCCACTCGTTTTACCGTACAGTATTCTTCTAAATTACGTTTTATTGGTGGCACTGTTGGTAATTTTGCTGGATGGGTACAACAAACAGCAGGCGTTGTGATTATCCTGGTTGGAGTTTATCTTATTGTAGATGGAAAGTTGACACAAGGTGCACTGATTGCCTGTTATTTATTATCAACCCGTGCCTTGGCTCCAATTGCACAAATTGCAGGTTTATTAACCCAATATTATCAGGCATCCAGTGCCTTAAATATGCTGAATCAAACTGTTGACGCTGAACAGGAACGAGAGAATCTAAAAGGTTGGGTGAGTCATCCACATCTTATAGGACATATCGAATTTAAAAATGTCAGCTTATGTTATCCAAATGAATCACATTCTGCTTTAAATAATATCTCTTTCTCTATTCGAGCAGGAGAGAAAGTGGCGATTCTAGGAAAAGTAGGCTCAGGTAAAAGCTCAATTGAAAAGATACTATTGTCGCTCTATAAGCCGACTGAAGGGTCAGTATTTATTGATCAAACCAACATTAGTCAGATTGATCCAGCAGAATTACGTAGCCAGATTGGTTATATTCCCCAGGACATACAATTGCTGAACGGTACAGTATTATCAAATATTGTCTTAGGTAATCCACATGCTAGCCGTGTTGCTTTGGAACAAAGTTTGGTTGTTTCTGGTTTAAGCCAGATTCTAAAAGCACATGAAGATGGTTTGTCATTACAAGTGGGTGAGGGTGGTCATAAATTATCTGGGGGACAACGGCAGGCGGTTGCCGTGGCACGTGCAATTGCCCAGAATGCTAAAATTTTGGTTTTTGATGAACCGACCAGTGCGATGGATACTCCTCTTGAGAATCATGTGATTCATCATCTAAAACATTATATGACAGCTCAACATACTTTAATTTTGGTCACACATAAACCTACATTACTCACATTGGTTGATCGAATTATTATTTTAGAAGATGGAAAGATTATTGCTGATGGTGATAAGGAAAGTGTAATGAAAGCCATGTTTCCCCAACAAGCTAAAGTTGCAGGAGCTGTATCATGAGCACAGAACACAATAAAACCCAAAGAGAGAAGATGTTTGGGGGCGTAGGTAAAAGTATTGAACAATCAGAAAAAGTTCTGAGTCCAGTGCTAGGGCGTTTAAATTTATTTAAAAAATATCAACCTGCTGATACAAATGATTGGAAAAGTCAGGTACAAGAAGTAACTCAATCACAAAAGCCAATTCAGGCAAGAGTCATCCTTTATGTGATTGTAGTGTTGTTTATTTGTGTAATTATTTGGGCAGGTTTTGCTAAAGTCGATGAAATTACTCGTGGTGAAGGAAAAGTGATTCCATCTCAACAGATGCAAGTGATTCAATCGGTTGATGGTGGCGTGGTTGAAAAGGTGTATGTGCAGGAAGGTGAGCACGTCAAAAAAGGCGATCTATTGATTCGTATTGATCCGACACGGTTCACCTCAAATTTGAATGAAGTTAATGCCAAGATTTTTGCCTTGCAAACCAAAGTTAGACGTTTAAGTGCACAATTAAATGGCTCGGGCTATACCTCAGGCAGTGTCCCTGCGGGGGTTTCACCTGATGCAGCTGCAAACATTATGGCGCAAGAAAGCCAGTATTATGCGGAAAGTTTGCGCGAACTGAGCCAAAGAACGATGACCAATCAAGGTACGGTTTCGACTCGTCAACAGGAATCGCAACGTGCTCAAGCTGCACTCGGACAAGCTGAAAGAGCCTATCAACTTGCAGTGCGTGAACTCAATACCACACGACCTTTGTTAAAGACTGGTGCGGTGTCGGAAATGGATATTTTGCGCCTTGAACGTGACGTATCGAATGCCGATGGTGAACGTAAGCAGGCGGCAGCGAATTTAAGAGCTACGCAGGCATCTATTGGGGAAGCGCAATCACGCACTTCTGAGGCTGCGGTGAGTTTAAAAAATCAATGGCGCAATGAACTGGCAGAAGCGCAAGCTCAGCTAGTGAGTTTAAAAGAAAGTATTTCAGGCGTAGCAGACCGAGTGAAAACCACCGATATTCGTTCACCGACCAATGGTATCGTGCAGAAAATTTTCTTTAATACCATTGGTGGGGTTGTGAAACCAAGCGACCAAGTGGCGGAAATTGTGCCTTTAGATGGTCAATTGATCGTTGAGGCAAAAGTATCGCCGAAAGATATTGCCTTTGTACGACCAGACTTGCCTGCGGTAATTAAATTTACCGCCTATGATTTTTCAATCTATGGCGGAATGAATGCGAAAGTAAAACATATTAGCCCAGACACATTTACCGATGAGAAAGGCAATATGTTTTATATTGTCCGTGCAGTGACTGATAAACCAACGTTTGGTAAAGGATTATCCGTGATTCCCGGCATGACCGTTCAATTGGATATTATGACAGGGAAGAAAACTATTCTTTCTTATCTGCTTAAACCAATTCTTAAAGCGAAAAATAATGCCTTCACAGAACGTTAAGTCGAATAAAAACCGAAATCTCTTAAAATCCCTCTTTTGAAAAGAGGGATTTTTGATTTATAAAGTAAATTTTAAACGCGCGAAATTTACATTTTATTGAAGCAGATAAAAAATCTAAATTCATTTTTAGTTTTTTCCAGTGCCAAAATGTTGCACCCAATACGTTCGATGAGTTACATCATTTCGAACGCAGGCAATCGCATAATCTTTAAATTGGGGTTTCATTAAGTTACCGCAATGTCCGGGACTGAGCGCCAGCCAATTTTCTAAAACTTGTTTTAGGTTGCTTTGACCTGTTGCTAAATTTTCCCCACCACCACCTTTGTATCCTGTTTTTTTAATACGAGCTCTCAGATTTTCACCACTTCGACCGACATGACTTAAAATCTGACGTTGCGAAATATCCAGCGCATGTGCAGTTGAACTTGTTTGTAATTGATTATTCCATTTTAGCGAGTGGGTAGCCGAGTAAGCTATTTTTCCACATTGTTGCGGTTGATGCCGAATCACGTTAATGGCATTTAAAACGGCTTGCTGATATTGTGGATTTTTAATGTCATCACAAGAGATTTTGTCAAAAGAGGCTAAAGTCTGTTGAGGATTTTTTTGAGTGGGTATCGTTGTTGATTTTGCAATGGTTTTATTTGATTGATGCTGCAAAGGCTGTTGTGGTTGTGAATTTGAACATCCATGTAGTAAAAAGTATAGACTGCATATAAAAGAATGATAAGCAATATTTTTCATAGTGCACCTCTAGCAAATTTTTTTATTCATCAGATGTATTAGTTCAGACTTGATCGGACATAACTCTTGAAAAAGAGAAAGTTACCCATTTTGATAAAGGTGTCGAAATCTTAATCAAACAAAGGTAACTTTCTTATGTTGCATACTAACAATCAAATCATCAAACACAAAGTAGGCTTACTCAATTTAGCTGAAGAGCTTCAAAATGTTTCTAGAGCATGCAAAGTGATGGGTGTCTCTAGAGATACTTTTCATCGCTATCAGGAGCTAGTACAGTCTGGTGACATGGATGCATTGATCAATAAATCCCGTCGAGTACCTAATCTAAAAAATCGTGTAGATGATGCTACAGAACTAGCAGTCATTGATTTCGCAACTCAGTATCCAGCTTATGGGCAGCATCGTACTAGTAACGAATTACGCAAGAAGGGTGTATTTGTTTCAGGTAGCGGTGTTCGCTCTATTTGGTTACGCTATGATTTAGAGAACTTTAAGAAGCGTTTGAAAGCACTCGCAGCTAAAGTGGCACAGGATGGTATCGAAGTTCTTTTATGCGATTAGAAATATCTAAATCTGCAGTGAGATTTTTAAACATATTTAAGTAGCATAAGTTGAAACCATACGCCTGAACCGTACCGGGTTTGTCGGAGACCAAGCTTTCTGAGAGAATGTCCCGATGAAAAAAGTAAAATATACCCCTGAAATCAGAGAAAGAGCGGTTCAATTATTGATTGAATCCGAGAAAGATTATCCATCGAATTGGGCTGCGATCACCGCTATTGTTCCCTGAGCAGTATACTGCGCAAGGGTTGTACTCCTGAAACTCTACGTGTTTGGTATCAAAAATATTTAGATAAACAAAACCCAATTAAAGTACAGCAACTTTCAGATCAAGAACGTATTAAACAACTCGAACGTGAAAATAAAGAACTGCAACGTGCTAACGAAATTCTACGTAAAGCAGCCGCTTTTTTCGCCCAGGCGGAGCTCGACCGCCCACACAAATAATGGTAGATTTCATCCATAACAATAAGGCGTTATATGGTGTTGAGGCGATTTGCAGGATTTTACCGATCGCGGCTTCTACCTATTATCGAACACTAGATTTCGTTGAAAACCCAGAACATCGAGCAAAGCGAGATCTACATGACTTGCATCATGCTGAACAANAAAGTACAGCAACTTTCAGATCAAGAACGTATTAAACAACTCGAACGTGAAAATAAAGAACTGCAACGTGCTAACGAAATTCTACGTAAAGCAGCCGCTTTTTTCGCCCAGGCGGAGCTCGACCGCCCACACAAATAATGGTAGATTTCATCCATAACAATAAGGCGTTATATGGTGTTGAGGCGATTTGCAGGATTTTACCGATCGCGGCTTCTACCTATTATCGAACACTAGATTTCGTTGAAAACCCAGAACATCGAGCAAAGCGAGATCTACATGACTTGCATCATGCTGAACAAATTAAACGAATTTGGAAGGAAAGTTCAGGTCGATATGGTGTGCGTAAAGTTTGGCAAAAATTGAAACGTGAAGGCTATGTTATTGCTCGCTGTACAGTTGCTCGATTGATGCAAAAACTAGGTATACAAGGTGTTTGGCGTGGTAAGAATAAACAAACTACCCGTAGCCGAGAGGATCAAAAACGAGCAGATGACTTGGTGAAACGCAATTTTAGTGCTGATCATCCTGACCCTTGCGAAGCAATRCTTCTCAGGTCGCTGACTTCACRTATATTCAAACAAATTCAGGCTGGGTTTATACTGCATTTATTATTGATGTCTTCTCACGAGCAATTGTTGGATGGAAAGTATCGACACGGATGAATACAGATATGGTGCTCGATGCACTTGAGCAAGCGTTACATGCTCGAGACATGCCAAAGAATGTGATTCACCATAGTGACAGAGGGGTTCAATATCTTTCCATTCGCTATACCAATCGTTTAGAAGCAGCAAATTTACGAGCATCAGTCGGTACGACCGGTGATTCATACGATAATGCTTTGGCTGAAACAGTGAATGGCTTATACAAAACAGAGGTGATTGAATATTTAAAAGCAGATTGGCAAGGTTTAGCGGATGTACAACTTGCGACATTAAATTGGGTAGATTGGTTCAATAAAGAGCGTGTACATAGTGCACTAGGTTATGTGCCACCTTTTGATTTTGAAGCAATGTACTATGATAAAATTAATCCGTTAGGTCNAGGGGTTCAATATCTTTCCATTCGCTATACCAATCGTTTAGAAGCAGCAAATTTACGAGCATCAGTCGGTACGACCGGTGATTCATACGATAATGCTTTGGCTGAAACAGTGAATGGCTTATACAAAACAGAGGTGATTGAATATTTAAAAGCAGATTGGCAAGGTTTAGCGGATGTACAACTTGCGACATTAAATTGGGTAGATTGGTTCAATAAAGAGCGTGTACATAGTGCACTAGGTTATGTGCCACCTTTTGATTTTGAAGCAATGTACTATGATAAAATTAATCCGTTAGGTCAGGTGGCCTAACTTAAATAAAAAGTCTCCGACAAACCCGGTACGGTTCAGCCTGTGGATGAATGGTGATTCTGCTTTTTTTGAAATTTTTTAGAGTAATTATCTGTGTTACTGGAAACTTTAAAAGTAGTTCAGATGTCAAATCCATGTGTGTTATTGAATAAAAATAATACAGTAATACTTACGTATATTTGGAGCTTTTGAAAATGGCAGGAGGAATCATTTTTTTCTTGTTTTTAAAGTTTATTTATTATTGAAAGTTTCAAATTTTCCTCCTCGATTAGATACTCACTATTAGTTAGCTATATTTGTGAGTTGGCAAAAAATATCATGTTTCCATTATGATGTTCACATAGCAGATTACAATGAATACAGTAGGGATGGGTACAGTTGATTATTACAATAACAATGCTCAAATTTGATCTTTTTTAATGGTAATTAAAACCCAACAGGAGTCAATTTTTGATAAGTATGTAGACAAATTTAACATGATTGATATCGGGAGCCGTATATGGAAATTAAACAACTGAAACAGGTAGAAGTCGTTACAGATGTTGTATGTGATGTATGCAACCAATCAACGAAACTGGAGTTTGGAACTTTATCGGCGCATTGAGGCTATGGTTCCAAGCATGACGGGGAAAGATATGAATTGCAGTTATGTGAGAAATGTTTCTTTTATGCCTTGGCGACATTAATAAAAGAGCGAGCAGATGAGTTTATGTTTGATGAAAATTTTGACCCTTCAACCCTGGATGGGTTTGGGTTGAAGTGAACCTATCATCGCGATAGGTTCTAAGAATTCAGAAAATACTGATTCATATCCACGCTAGCAGCTTCATTTTTAATGGCGAGTAAGGGATTCAGGAAAAATATTTTTCTTTGCTTCGAGGTCACTGAGTTCGGAAAATGCTTGAATACCGCCTGCGGCTTTAATTCCATCTAAAGCAACGGATAGAGCTTCCTGATCTGACGGGAATGTTTCATCCCATACCGTAGAAGTACCATTTTGGTTTACCACTTCCAGTGTCCAATCACTATCGGGTAATCGATAAATTAGAACTTCAATTTGCTCATTATCCTCTTGTAAAATTTGAGATAAGGGAGAATCGATTAAATCATTTTCATCATAATCCAGAGTATTGTCATTATCAGACATTAGCGGCAGCCTTTATTGTATTTAACATCCGTCCATAGTAATGAATGAATTAAATTTTGCCTAGCAGTGGATATTATAGGGTACAAAGAATGGCTAAATTTAAAAAATAATTGCCCCGACAATAAAACAAAATAATCCAAAAATTACCCAAATCCAGACATTCGACCTAGGTTGCTCGGTATCTGATGTATAGAGCGGTTGTTGTTCCTGAGCAGGATTTTCTTGGTTGCCAACTCTGTTTTTATAGGGTTGGTGCTTGGAATAGGATAGGCCTGTGCCAGGAATACCAACGCTGGTTCGGGTGCCTTTTTTGCCAATATTTAAAGAAGCACCAGGTTTGCCAATGCTTGCACTGCTTATACCTTTGTGTGTCAGATTAATTTTTAATCCAGGTAGCAGTTTAATACTCTTGCGAAATCTGAAGCCCATATTTTTTCCATTTACAAGAACCAGTTTGGTTTCTATCTCAGTTGTCCGGATACAGTGAAATAAGAGTTTGATTCATTCATAGGACTGATCATTTGACTTATCTAGTGAAAAATCAGTATGTTCTTTAACATAAGATATTGGCTTTTAGACAATGAATCAAACATCAAATTATTACAATCAACATGCTCAAGCATTTTTTGAAAATACCTATCAGGTTGAAATGGAAAGTCTTTACGCACCATTTCTAAGATATTTGCCGGAACAGGCATTGATCCTAGATTTGGGCTGTGGCTCGGGGCGGGACACTTTGGCATTTAAGAAAAAAGGCTATCAAGTTGAGGCAATTGATTATTCTGCCGAGCTGGTTAAAAAGGCCAGGGAGCTGACCAATATTGAAGTACGTCAGCAAAGTTTTTATGACCTAGCTGAGAATAATAAATACGATGGTATTTGGGCTTGTGCATCTCTTTTACATTGTGAAAGAGATCGCCTAACTGAAGTGCTGGGGCTTATATTCAAAGCATTAAAGCTAAATGGTGTGTGTTACATGTCTTTTAAGTATGGCAATACAGACCGTGAGAAAGAGGGACGTAGCTTTACTGACTTGAATGAGCAGCAAGCACATGAATTAATCAAGCAGATTGATCAGGCTTTACTGTTACAACAATGGATTACTGTAGATAAACGTCCAGAGCGTACAGAAGAGTGGATGAATATTTTGATTAGAAAAGTGCAGGCTTAGATATGTTATTCAGTATAGCCGAAATACCAACCCCTCAAGAACAGTTGAAATTCTTAAAGCATATTCAGCAGATTTTGCAGTCAGGGACTTTTACTTCGACATATAAGTTTGCTTTGCTGATAAGTATCACGCGTCTGGCGATTGAACAGGGTCAAGATACCGGTGCTGCCTTGCATTTGGACTATCAGGATATTGTGGAAAAGTTTATTGACCTGTACTGGAAACAGTCTCTCCCGTTTCAGTTTAACCAGTATGAGCCTTTTACTATTCATCAAAGCACTGGTAAGCAGGCAAAGATCATCAGTGAAATTCAGAATGCACAGCAACAATTCAAGACCTTGGCCGCGTTGAGAAAGAATGTACTTTACTGGAATAGGCTAAAGCGAACAGTTGCGACAACTGTAAAGCAAATGCCGGTAGTATATTTGCAGAATTTAAATGGTCAAACCGTAGAATTTCTCTATAATCTTGAAGATTCCAAGCAGTCCCTCAAGCTTTTACCCAAAGTGATGTATTGTTTGAGACAGTTTAGTGAAATTATTGAAGAGCTTTGCCAGAAGCGCTGGATTGATTTTGTCCGGCTGAATAAGCAGAACTTGGCTGTATTAGATGGGTTACCTGACCTAGATGAATTCATGTTTGCTCCAAGTCGTAACCAATTGGGGCAGGTCGCGGACTTCTTAATTGACTTACAGCAATGCCAGTGTTTTTACTGTGGAAAAAGTCTCAAAAATTCAAAATATGCCGTGGATCATTTTATTCCATGGTCTTTATATCCTGCTGATACCGAACATAATTTTGTTCTGGCAGATGAAAAATGCAACTCGCAAAAAAGTAATTATTTAGCATCACAGCAATTCTTACATCAGTGGCAGGAGCGTAATCATCTGCATGATCAATCGATTATTCGAGAAATTTCTCAATTAGGTTTTCTAACCGATCTGCAACGTTCGCATCGGGTTGCCGACTGGGCTTATAAGCAGGCAATAGAGAATGAGTATTTGGTTTGGTTGGGGGGCAAAGATAAACAGATATTGGCTCATCCTATATCTGGTGTCTTTTGAGACCGTTATTCTTTGCAGAGATTCTGTTGTCCAAAGACCAATATTTTTAAGAACAAATTGAATATTCAGCAAGATAGTATTCTATAGACAGCTGAATTAGAGCTTTCAGCCCTTACAGACTTTTAACTGGAGGCCTTCATTCTCACAATATGCTGCTACAAAATTTAGAATATTCACCTGTTTGGAGCTTGAATTGACAGATTACTTGGCTTGAGCACGACAATTTATATCCTTTTCCATCTTTTTACTGCTGCATGATTTAGAATTTTAAGTAAAATCATTTGATTAATGATTCACTTAATTGGACTTCCATAACAATGACCAAAGTACAACTGCAACAATTACAAAAACAACTTTGGAATATTGCCAATACTTTGCGCGGCACCATGGGCGCCGATGAATTCCGTGATTACATTCTGGGTTTTATTTTCTTTAAATATTTATCAGAAAAATCGGTGAACTTTGCCAATGAATTGCTCGATGGTGAAGACCTCAGCTTTTTAGAATTAGATGAAAATAATCCTGAGCATGTGCCGTACATCGAAGAAATTAAAAAGAATGCCATTGCCGAAGTCGGTTATGCGCTTACACCAAAACAGCTATTCCATACCTTAGCCGAGCGTGGTCGTCAGGGCGAATTCATTTTGGATGATTTAACTGCGACCTTAAAATCGATTGAACAAAGCACTTTAGGCACCGACTCTGCCGATGACTTTGCCAACCTGTTTGAAGATTTGGATTTAAACTCGACCAAGCTTGGCAATAATGCCAGCGACCGTAATGCACTGGTGGCGAAAGTCCTCAGTCATTTAGATGATATTGATTTTGATATTTCCAATACCGAAGCCGATGTATTGGGGGATGCTTACGAATACCTGATTGGTGAGTTTGCCTCAGGCGCGGGAAAAAAAGCGGGGGAATTCTATACGCCACAAACGGTATCGACCTTACTGGCGAAGATTGTCACCCAAGGCAAAGCGCGTTTACGTTCAGTCTATGACCCGACTTGCGGTTCTGGTTCGTTGTTGCTACGGGTAAAACGTGAAGTAAAAGATGTCGATATGATTTACGGTCAGGAAATGAACCGTACCACCTACAACTTGGCACGCATGAACATGATTCTACATGATGTGCATTTTGCTAAGTTCGACATCAAGCAGGAAAATACTTTAACCCGTCCGCAGCATTTAGATAAAAAGTTTGATGCGGTGGTGGCGAATCCGCCATTTTCTGCAAAATGGTCTGCCGATCCGTTATTTTTACAAGATGAACGTTTTGCTGCGTATGGCAAACTGGCGCCAAGTTCTAAAGCGGATATGGCGTTTGTACAGCACATGCTGTATCAACTGGATGACAATGGCACCATGGCGGTGGTGTTACCGCATGGCGTATTGTTCCGTGGTTCGAGTGAGGGCGTGATTCGTCAGTATTTGATTGAACAGATGAACGTGGTGGATGCCATCATCGGACTACCCGCCAATATTTTCTATGGCACGTCTATTCCGACCTGTATTTTGGTGTTGAAGAAAAACCGTGAGCAGAGCGGCAATATTCTGTTTATTGATGCCAGCAATGATTTTGAAAAGCAGAAGAACCAAAACAAGTTATTGCCTGAGCATTTGGATAAGATTGTTGCGGCATTTGAAAAGCGTGAAAATATTGAAAAGTATGCGCATGTGGCGACTTTGCAAGAAGTCAAAGATAACGATTACAACCTGAACATTCCACGTTATGTAGATACCTTTGAAGCAGAAGCCGAGATTGATTTAGATGCGATTGCAAAACAGCTTCAAGCTTTGGAACACGACAGCCAAAAAACTGATGCGGTGATTGCAGATTTTTGCAAAGAGCTAGGCATTGTTTCACCGTTTGCGGAGGTGAAGTAATGGCTACGCCAAAGTTAAGATTTAAAGAGTTTGAAGGGGATTGGTCTACAAATAAAATAGAGGAAATTTCTATTGTGACATCAGGTGGAACCCCTAGTAGAAACGTTAGTGATTATTGGAATGGCGATATTCCTTGGGTTACAACAAGCCTTGTAGATTTTAATGTTATTAACGAAGCTGAAGAATTTATTACCCAAGTTGGTTTAGATAATTCATCTGCAAAACTTTTCCATAAAGATACAATTTTGATGGCTATGTATGGTCAAGGAATTACTCGAGGAAAAGTAGCTATTTTAGGAATAGATGCTACTACTAACCAAGCCTGTGCAGCTATTAAGCTTAAGAATGGGTTTGAGACAAAATTCATTTTTCAAAACTTAATGAATCGTTATGAGGAAATTCGTGACTTAAGTAATGAAGGTGGACAAAAAAATCTAAGTGCTGGAATTATTAAAGAAATTTTAATTTCATTTCCTGAAAAAGAAGAACAAACCAAAATCGCTTCTTTTCTTTCCGCAGTCGAAGAAAAGATTAGCCAACTCACCCAAAAACACGAACTACTTAGCCAGTATAAACAAGGCATGATGCAAAAATTGTTTAGTCAGCAACTTCGTTTTAAAGCAGATGATGGGAGTGAGTTTGGGGAGTGGGAGGAAAAAAAACTTGGCGAGGTGGGTGAAAATATTATTGGTTTGACCTATTCTCCGACAGATGTGACTAATGATGGCACAGGCATACTTGTTTTACGTTCATCAAATATTAAAGAGGGACGTTTAGATAAGTCAGATAAAGTACGTGTGAATAAAAAGATTCAAGATAAAATTATTGTTCAGCCTAATGATATTTTGATTTGTACTCGAAATGGCAGTCAAAGACTTATTGGGAAAAGTGTCATCATCAATGATGATGAAGTAATGACATTTGGCGCATTTATGTCTGTTTATCGAAGTAAGTACAATAGATTTATTGCGTATTTGATGCAAACTCCTTGGTTCTTTGAGCAAGTACAAATGAATTTAGGTGCTCGTATTAATCAAATTACGACAGGTACTTTAAACGAATTCACTTTTGATTTTCCATGCTTAGAAGAACAAACCAAAATCGCCAATTTCTTATCTGCCATCGACCAAAAAATTGAAGTCGTGGCACAGCAAATTGAACAAGCGAAACAGTGGAAAAAAGGTTTGTTGCAGCAGATGTTTGTATAATTTTAATTTTGCCAAATTCATTCGTGAGTTTGGTTTTTTTGAATAATTCGTTGATTATTCAATTTTAGATAGAGGGTGAAATGAAAGCTAAAGTATTATTAGCAACAGTTCTAAGTATCTGTACAAGTAGTGTTTTTGCATACGATATTGGGTTTAATGAAAAAGGGCAGTTTGGTGCTTTCGATAAAAATGGCAACAAAATGACCTGGAAGGAAACCCTGATTGCACAGAAAAATCTGATGCTTCAACAAATGGTTCCTGGACGCCAATCCGCGGCATCAAATCAAAGCAGCAATAGCAGCATTCAGCTCAACAGTTTAAACGCAAACGAATTGCTCCCTACTTTATTTGGTCGAATTCAGTTGAGTGGACGCTACAGATCAAGCGAACTTAAAAATCCGTTTATTGCAGTACAGCAAAAAATTGATGATCAAAATGAGATTCGCTTTCTACAGCAGCATCCAACATTGACTTATCAAAATGCACAAAATCAAACCCGTTACTTTGTGTTTGTAGAAAGTATGCCTACTTTTAATGGGCAAGATGTAAATCAAGGTCATGGCTCTTATACCAAAGGCTATTTATTAAATTTTAAAAAGGCCGCGAATGGCAAATTTGAACTAACCAATCCCCAAGCTCAATTAATTGATATTCCAAGCTCTTATGGTTCAAGTCATATGCAGATCGAAGACATCCAAAAAGACTTTCGTCGTCTTGGAAAAAATGTAATGGGTGCAATCTTTGTCTCAGGCTTTACTTCAGGTGGTGCAACAGAATCATCATTCTACATGCTTTCATTGCAAGACCATGAAGTAGAGATTAAACGGGTTGGCGATGCAGGCATGTTTGGGTCACGCTATATCAAAGCCAAAAATGATGAAGTCGAATATGGCTATGCAGGTAAATATAAGGTCGTAGATACCAATAAGGATTTGCCACTCTATCCGATTGAAATCACTTACAGCACCACGAATTTAAATCTAAAAGATAAAAACGATTACATCGTAGAAATGTATAAGCAAAGTTTAAGTAATAAGGGCAAGTCCAAATAGTGAGATGGATTCAGTTTTGCAATCAATCATCTCGCCTATTTAAGCTAACTCAGAACGTAGCCTCAGTAGTGAATAACTGAAATTACGTACAAACGCTGATCACGACATTAAAAATTAGGATAAATTCATGAAAAAAATCATTATGGGCCTGCTACTAAGTACAAATCTATTGGGTACACAAGCGGTTTTCGCAGAAAATATTAATGAGCCGATCATTCCTGCCATTGCGGGACTTCAAACGAAGGCTATCGTCATAGGCTTTGCCAAAAACCAGTATGAATTAGGTATGGCCTATTACGAGGGAAAACTCATTCCAAGAAATACGTCAAAAGCGGTGGAATGGTTACATCGCGCAAGTGAAAAAAACTATGCACCTGCAAAAGTTGTTTTAGCCAAGATGAATTTAACGGGGGATGGTGTTGTTGCTAACCCACAGTTAGGGCTTCGATTATTGCAGCAAGCTGCTCAAAAAGGTGATCAAGAAGCGATTAAAATGCTGCAAAGTATTAACACAACAAAGCAGCAAAACCAGCAAAATCAGTTCAGCAGCTTAGATGAAGCCCTACTCTGTAAAGGATGGAATACACGTGCGAGAAACTCTTCATTTTTTTTAGAAAACTTAGCAATATCTGAAGTAAAAACTACAACAGAAAAAGCATTAGAACAGTCTTTGAAAAAAAGTTATGCGGAGCAAGATCAGTTTAAATATTATCCTCAATATAAAGATTCAGAAGGTGATACGCCTGATATGCGAATATTTTTACCTAAGAATAAACAGACTTCGATATTTAAAAAACTTGAAACCGCAAATTATTATGGTTATGGCATTAATTATAAAGCAGAGTTAAAGCAGGATGCGAATATACAAAAAATCAAAGATTATTTAGAACAGCGCGACCATTTTAAGTTCTATAGCTACACGCAAGCTCAAATTCGCCAATATCAGACGGAACACAAAAAAATAATGGCTATAGACAATGATCAAGTGAGTGATCAGGCTTTTAAAAATCTCGATAAAAAATTCCCATTATTGAATTCACTCAAGAATGAAAAGGCACAACAGGCATATATCTATAGTTTGCCTATTGTTGATGAAAGTGGTGATACCCACTTTTCTACTTATATCCAGTTAATCGGAATAAATACATCAAACCCATCCTATACCTTGATTTGTGGAGTAGGTGAAGCGTAAAGCTGATTTTAAATAAAAGATGTAAACGTATTTTATTATTTGAGGGAAACATGACAGTACAAAGCGAATATCAACTTGAAAATGAACTGATTAGCCAGCTCAAGCAATTGGGTTATGCCTCAGTGACGCTCAAGGACGAAAGCCAACTACTGTCTAATCTCAAAACACAAATTGAACGTGCCAACGGACTTGCACCATTATCAGAAACAGAATGGAAACAGGTCATCAGTTTTTTAAACACAGGCACAGTGTTTGAACGCGCCAAGAATCTGCGTGATCTGTTCCCAGTCAAATTTGATGATGGGACCAGCAAACACATCTTTTTTCTCTCGGATGACCCAAGCAAGAACATCTATCAGGTGACCAATCAAATCACCATCGATCACCGCGACTATAATGGCCGTACCAGCCGTTTTGATGTGACCTTACTGGTCAATGGTTTGCCTTTGGTACAGATTGAGCTGAAAAAACGCGGCATGGAAATCGCCGAAGCCTTTAATCAAACGCAACGCTATATTCGTGAAGCCTATTGGGCAGGGCAAGGGCTGTTTGGTTTTATTCAGCTCTTTGTGATTAGTAACGGTGCCAATACCCGTTATTACTCCAACGGCACCACAGGCATCGAGTTTGCCTTTCCCTGGGCAGATGTCCATAACAAACATATCAATGAAATTGTCGACTTTGCCGAAGCTTTTTTCAATCAGCAGCATCTGACCCAAATGCTGACTCAGTACATGGTGCTGCTAGAAACCACCAAAAGCCTGATGGTGCTGCGTCCCTATCAGATTTATGCAGTACAGAAAATTGTGGAGCATGTGCAAAACTCCGATCAGAACGGCTATATCTGGCACACTACAGGTTCAGGCAAAACCCTGACTTCTTTTAAAGCCAGTCAGATCATCATGCAAATGCCCGATGTAGAAAAGGTCTTGTTTGTGGTCGATCGTAACGACCTCGATACGCAAACCTCACGCGAATTTARTGCTTTTAAAGCCGACAGCGTGGACAGCACCGATAACACATCGACCTTGGTGAAACAGCTGGATCAACGTCATGACAAACTGATTGTGACCACCATCCAAAAGCTCAATCGGGCCATCAGCACCGACCGTTATTTAGAATCGATTGATTATCTTAAAAATAAAAAAGTGGTCTTTATTTTTGATGAATGTCATCGCAGTCAATTTGGTGAGACCCATCAGAACATCAAAAAATTCTTCAGCAATGCACAGATGTTTGGTTTTACCGGTACGCCTATTTTTGAAAAGAACAGCCAAAGCAAAGCAGGTTTAAAACTGACGACCGATTACCTGTTTAATGCGTGTTTGCATAAATACGTGATTGTGGATGCCATCCGCGACCGTAACGTCTTGCAGTTCCAGATTGATTATCGTGGCAAATACACCGCCAAAGGCATGGCGACGAATGAAAGTTATGAGGAAGATGTAGAAGGCATCGATACCAAAGAACTGTATGACAACCCGCAACGCCTTGAAATGATTGCCCGCTACATTGTCAATATTCACGATACCAAAACTCGTAATCGTGAATTCACGGCTATGTTCTGTGTCAGTTCGGTCGAAACACTGACCCAATATTACGACCTCTTTGAAAAGGTGCAGGTTGAAAAGCAAATTGAAGATGAAGCACAAGGTCGGATATTTAAACCGTTGACCATTGCCACCATCTTTTCCT
Source organism: Acinetobacter towneri (assembly GCF_001758345.1). Taxonomy (GTDB): domain Bacteria; phylum Pseudomonadota; class Gammaproteobacteria; order Pseudomonadales; family Moraxellaceae; genus Acinetobacter; species Acinetobacter towneri_A. The sequence goes on along the minus strand of NZ_MKQS01000005.1, from coordinate 240,739 downwards.
ATGCGGCAAATGAGGCTGTACCGACTGATGACTTAAATGGCTTAATTCATGAAGAAGCCGCAGATATTCCAAGTCAGGTCAATTCATCCAGTCGGGATAAGCTAGATCGCTACATAGCGAATTACAATCGACAGTTTAAAACCAACTACAATTCAGGTGATCAATTTTATGCGTACTACCGCGATATCGCACAGCGCGTAAAAAACAGGCAGATTGATATTTTAATCGTGGTCAATATGTTCCTGACTGGCTTTGACTCGAAACCTCTGAATACGTTGTATGTCGATAAAAATCTAAAATATCATGGCTTGATTCAAGCATTCTCTCGTACCAACCGTGTCTATAACGATAAAAAACCATTTGGCAATATCATCTGCTTCCGTAACCTGAAACGCGCCACCGATGAAGCACTGGCACTATTTTCCAATAAAGAAACCACCAAGATTGTACTTGTTCCAAGCTATGCGGAAATCGAACAGGATTACCAAGCAGCGGTGAGCAAATTGTTTGCCTTAACGCCCAATTACCAATCAGTCGATGATCTTGTCACTGAAGAACAGCAACTGGAATTTATTAAAGCTTTCCGTGAAGTGATGCGCTATAACACGCAATTACAAACTTTTATTGAGTACGATCAAGACCAAACACAACTGGATAAGCAGCACTTCGCGAACTTCGCCTCTAAGTATGCTGACTTATGCCGTGCCGTTAGAAAGACGACGAAGAAAGAAAAAGTATCGGTACTGGATGATGTCGATTTTCAACTGGATTTACTGCATAGTGATCGCATTAATGTTGGTTATATCATCAACCTGCTACAGCTTGTTGTTGATACAGACTCAGAGGACAAGCGTAAGAAGTACCAAGCGCAAATTTACGATTTAATCAGTAGCGATATTAGCTTGCACGATAAGCAAGACCTCATTCAAAAATTCATTGAAGAAAACATGCCGAAGATGATCAATGGACAGAGCGTTCAAACGGCTTTTTCTGAATTCTGGGATGCTGAAAAACAACAGGCCTATCAGCATCTTTGTAAAGAAGAAAACCTGAAACCAGAAGCGATGAAGCAGGTTCTGGAGCATTATGAGTTCACCAAACGCCTACCACGTAAAGAAGAGTTGAAGGACTTACCAAACTATAAGGTTAAGCTGTTTGAGCGGGAGAACGTGTTTAGCAATTTGCTGGTCAAGACCCGGAAACTGATTGAAAAATTTTATGTGGGGTTTTAAATTGTCAAAGAAGTAAAGCACCTTAGTGGTGCTTTACTTCTTTAGGTGTATGCATTTGTTCCACCCTTTCTAAGACAGTGGCAGAGAACGGTGTCAACGGCATTCTAAAATTGACCCCTTTGACCTCGTATTAAGTTTCAACCTGTGGCTGAATCCCTATTCTTTTTTTATCCTTCAAACGATAACTCTCACCCGATATTTGTACCACATGACAGTGATGCAATAACGATCTAACATCGCAGCGGTCAACGTGACATCATCCTCAAACGACTTAGACCATTGGCTAAATTGTAAGTTACTCGTCAATATCGTACTGCCTTTTTCATAACGCTTGGCAATCACGTTAAAGAACAGATTCGCTTCTTCACGTCCAAAGGGCAAATAACCAATTTCATCGATAATCAATAATTTCGGGGCGAGTATCACGCGTTGCATATAGGTTTTCAATTTACCTTGCTGATAGGCTGTACTGAGTTACAGCATGAAATCGGCGGCGGTAATAAACTTGGTTTTGACATTGCTCATGATGGCCTTATAGGGAATCTTTAGAAAGAAAGCCAATCATCTCAGCAAGATAATTGGCTTAAGTGAGAGTCACGATTATCCGCTTATTCGTCGGTCATCCCAATAACACGGCACTACAATCAAATGGTTCTCATGTAACCGAGACCATAATCTTACACCTAAATCCCGCTGCATATTTTGGACTGTGAAATTGGAAATCAGCAGGGTAGATTTCATATTGTCATAACGACTATACAAAACCTTATGCACCATCTCCAGGCGTTTTTCATGCCGGTCATGCAGGCCATATTCATCAATCACCAATAAATCAAAACTGGAGAAATGGTCGATGACTTCTTTCTCAGAGCGCGAAGCATCTGACCAGGTATCCATCATTTTTTGAGCAATTTCTGCACTGGTATAGTAGCGTGCAGATTTTGTACTGTTATGCAGAATGTTGCGAATAATTGATGCACTCAGATGGGTTTTACCTGTACCCGGTGTACCAATCATCAACATGTTCGGGTTGTGGTCAGAAATAATTTGCTGTGCAAAGGCCTGACATAGTTTGATGGTATTGTCTTGTGCAGGGCATGCAACTACATAATTCTTGAAGCCCCGATCCAGGTAGCGTTTATTGAGCCCTGAATTTTTAATTTTCTGTTTTAGCAATCGCTGTTGCAGTTCATTCTCATAGGCTGCATGTGAGTGTTGGACGGTTTCTTTGGCACACAATTTACAGAGCCTGTGACCAGCAATTTCCATCAGGGGTATATGATGGGTAGGGCAAAGTGTTTCCGTTGTTTCTTCGCGAAACTGGAGTGTTTTAAGCATGGTATTCATGACTGATCTCCTAAATCCACTTTGAATTTTCTAAAAAACTCTCATTTTTTTCTTCAAAATTTGAAGATGAAGATGAAGATGAAGATGAAGATGAAGATGAAGATGAAGGGCATGATTCAAGCATGACTTGAGTAATACTCGGGCTCTTCTCAGGAGCTGCTTGAGCATTTACTTTTCGTTGCCTGGCTGATGCTTGAGCATTACTTGCGGATTTGCCCCAACGTGCTTGAGCTGCATTTTTAGCTTTATCAGATTTCATTTGCTGATTTTGCAATGCCTGGCTTTTTAAACTGCTTAAGAAATTTGAATGAATCTGCTCAGATTCGATTTCAAACAATTCCAGGGCCATTAGCGTATTCAACAAAGTTTTAGCCTTGGTGTGCTGCGGTAATTTCGTGATGCTACATACAGTAGCTAGGTCGTGAGGAATGGCACCATTTTTCCAGAAATCCATCATTAACAGCAGTGCCGCACCAATTTGTTCTGCTGTCATTCGTGCAAATTTCGCTTGTAGGTCGCCAATATAGAGTGGCATCCAAATTGAAATATCTTTATGCATATGTTCACCTTTTTATAGGTATAAAGGGGCTGAGGTCATCAATTAGATGACCTTTTATGTTTGTTTTATGAGTGAGCGAGACTCATTAAGCGGACACGGGCCTGTTGAGCTAAGTCATCGTAATGAGCTTGCCCTTCATCCAGCATTCGCTGTAGCCAAAGTCTTAATGCTTGGTGATCATCGAAACATTTATTGATTTCCAGCAAAAAGGCCAGATTGTGCAGTTTCGGAATGTGTAGCTCATGGATTAATTCACGAGCGACCATATCTGCTTCTGGGCTAACGACTACGCCGCCAAAGAAAGCTTTACTGTTCATGGGCAAGCTCCTCTGTATTCAGTCTCTCCAGCATGGCTTCAAAAGCACTACCATCGCGGCGCGTAACATTAGGGATGTAACGGCTATAGACCCGGAATAGCATTTCAGTCGTTGAATGCCCCAATTGGCGAGCGACCCATTCTGGATTTTCACCTGCCGCCAGCCAGAGCGTTGCTGCTGTATGACGTGTTTGATAAGCACGACGAGGTTTTAGCCCTAAATAGCGTAGCAGGGGATGCCAGACACGCTTATTAACTAAACGGTAGTCTAGAGGACCGCCATCACGGTTACAGAAGACGAAGTCCGATTTTCCGTTGTTGAGGCTTTTCTGTTGTAGAAAGGCTTGGTACACCCGGTCATTCATCTGGATCGTGCGGTCAGAACCATACGTTTTGGTTCCACCAAGAACACCATTCACTAACGCTTCACGGATATGGATCTCACGACGTTGCAAGTCGATATTTTTCCATTGCAGACCATCGATTTCACTGGTACGCATACCTGTGAAAAAGCGAATGGTGTAATAAGGCCTAAAGTCCTCACGCACCGCAGTGAGAATTTTATGCACCTCTTCCAGAGAAAAAGGTGTGACTTCGATCTTACTTTCCTTCAGATTGTTTATATTTTTATACGGCGACTCAAAATCGTATCGTTCTGCCGCATCATTCAGTATCATACGTAAAGGCGTCATGATTTGATTGATCCTCGATGCTTTCAGACTTGTTTGATCTTTTCCGTGTGTCACTTTGGCGAGGGAAGCACGGAAGTTCAGCAAGTCTGACTTCTTAATTTTTGAGAGAACCTGATTACCAAAAGCGGGGATCAAATAGTTTTTGATTACAATTGAAACCTTTTGTTGATATGAATCTCTCCATTCAATTTGTTTCTGTTTAAACCACAATTCAGTGAACTCTTTAAAAAGAGGAACCTTGGTTTGTACAGCGATTTGCTGACTTCTTTTTTCCTTAAACTCCTCAACACGTTTACTTTTTGGAAAATACTTTTCGTATTCAAAAGTTCCCAAAGTAATTTCAGCTTGAAGCTGCTCGAGACGTTTTTTTAAAATTCGGCGATTATAGGCATTGTCTTCAAGATTGGTTGTCTCTCTGCAACGGATGCCCATGTAGCGAAAATCGGCAATGAGTTTGCCACTTCTTTCCCGGATGGTAGCCATCGGTTAAACCTCCTGAACCTTATTGAAGAGCATCCATACTTAAACCAGTGAATTTAAGCATTTCAGTTTCAATACGTTCCCAAACAAAAAGAATTTTGCGACCACCAAAAGGACGGATGTAATGAACACCTTCAATAAAGACACTGTCCTTCAGTTGGTTGCGAATGGTACGAGCGTCGTACTGGATTTTTTCAGCCAGTTGCTGGGCTGTGAGATAGGTATATGACATAATAGAGCCTCATATTTTTTTACTAGGTAACTAGGAAAAATTATTCCTAAGATGTAAATTATCACATATTTATGTCTTTGCAAGTACTTTTTATTATATAACTAGGAAATTTTATGATTATTTCAAACTTGGCTGTTTTATTGGCAGAAAGGAAGCTGAAGGTTGCTGATCTGGTAAGAAGTACTGGAATTAATAAATCTACTTTGCATAAACTTTATAATGATGAATCTGTACGTATTGATTTTGAGACAATTGATAAGATTTGTATTGCATTAGATGTTGAAGTGGGTGATTTATTGGTTTTCAAGAAAATTGATAATAATCAAAATGATAATAATTAGTTTTGGTCACAAATGGTCACATAAAAAGTGAAATGGTCACAGATATTTGATCATTTGGAAAAAAATACTTTGTTTGGAAGAGAGCAGGGGGATTTTTTTACCTTTATAAAAGCTCTGAAAGTGGTGATCGATTGAGGACATTTAAGGTCAATTAAGACCATTTCTATTGTCGTGGGCACGCCATGGTCACATCTTGGTCACAAAAGAAAAAAGCTATGGTAAGAATTTCAGTGTTGAACCGGAGATATGAAAAAAGATGATATTAAAAAATATAATAAAATCAACAACAAAAAAGCCCCAGTCATTCGACTGAGGCTTTTAAAATTCTGGAGCGGGAAACGAGACTCGAACTCGCGACCCCAACCTTGGCAAGGTTGTGCTCTACCAACTGAGCTATTCCCGCATGCGGTGTATAATACATGATGAAAAAATAGGGTCAATCATTTTTTGCATGTCATTGTACTGACTGAATAAATAAACAACATTTTTTAGAAAATAGTGCAGTTAGATGACTCTGGCTGTTTGTTTTATAAAAGTTTTCATTATCTGCAAAATTTTCTATATCGCTTGCTATGCACGGTAGTCATGCGAAAAATAAAAAGTATAAGACATAAAAAATCCGCAGCACTAAATTTCTAAAAAAGAAGCCGACTGCGGATTTTTAGGTGATTTAAAATAATTTTATTAAATTTAAACTATTGAATAATATTAAAAACTACTCAACTGTCACACTTTTTGCTAAGTTCCTAGGCTGATCGACATCTGTACCGCGMAAAACCGCCACATGGTAAGACAACAATTGCACAGGAATACTATACACAATTGGCGCAAGCAATGCGCTGACTTGCGGTACATAAACTACATGCTGACGCTCTTTATCTGCAGGAATGCCGCTGTTCTCATCTGCAAATACAAATAGCTCACCACCACGTGCCTGTACTTCTTCCATATTGGATTTTAGTTTATCCAGCATGTCATCTTGCGGTGCTAAAATCACCACAGGCATGTCATTGTCTACCAATGCCAATGGGCCGTGCTTCAATTCACCCGCAGCATAACCTTCTGCGTGAATATATGAAATTTCTTTCAGTTTTAACGCACCTTCTAAGGCAATTGGAAATTGTGTACCACGACCCAAGAACAAGCAGTGATTTTTCTCTACAAACAATTCAGACAAACGTAAAATTGCCGTATCATTTTGCAAAGTATCTAAAATCACTTTTGGTGTGTGCCACAAGCCTGCAATAATTTCAGCCGTATCTGTCGCTGCTATTGCATTTTTCACCTGACCAATTTTGAGCACCAACAGCATTAATGCTGCCAACTGTGTGGTAAAGGCTTTGGTCGATGCCACACCAATTTCAGGACCTGCAAGCGTCAACAAACTATGATGGGTTTCACGTACCATAGACGAAGTTGCCACGTTACAAATGGTCATGGTGCTAATATTTAAACCTTTTGCAGCAGCACGTTTTTGAGTGTCGCGTAAAGCAGCTAAAGTATCTGCAGTTTCACCGGATTGTGAAATGCACACATACAATGTGTGATTCACAATCACTGGCGTGCGATAACGATATTCGCTGGCAATTTCCACATGGCAAGGCAAGTTAATCAGCTGTTCAAACCAGTATTTTGCAATCATCCCTGCATGGTAGCTGGTACCACAGGCAATAATCTGTACTTGTTGAATCTTGGTAAAGTCAAGTTCAGCATCTTTCAGGAAATCTTCACGTAAAGCGTTGCCATTTAATGCTTGTGAAATGGTTTGTTGAATCGCTTCAGGTTGCTCATAAATTTCTTTGAGCATGTAATGTTTATATTCACCCTTCGATGCATTGCTTACAGTTGCATCTAGCTCTTTTACAGGGCGCTCAACAGTTTGACCATTTACAAAAACTTCAATGCTGTCGCGGGTTAAGCGGGCAATATCACCTTCTTCCAAATACATAAAACGGTTGGTAATTGGCAACAACGCCAATTGGTCTGAACTGATAAAGTTTTCGCCTATACCGACACCAATCACCAAAGGCGAACCTTCACGTACCGTAATCAATTCATCTGGATAATTGGTATGGATAATTCCAAGTGCATAAGCACCTTTCAGTTGAGGCACCACTTGCTGTACCGCATCCAATAAATTCGGTGCAGTTTTAAGGGCATGGTCGACCAAATGGGCAACCACTTCAGTATCCGTTTGAGAACTGAACACATAGCCTAAAATTTCTAGCTCATCTTTTAGTTCTTGATAATTTTCGATAATACCGTTGTGTACGACAGCAACATTGCCAGAAATATGCGGATGTGCATTGTTTTCGGTCGGTTTACCATGTGTTGCCCAACGCGTATGGGCAATACCAAGTGAACCTGTTATTTGAGAATCTAGTACTGCTTGCTCAAGATTTGCTACTTTACCGACACGGCGCTCACGCAAGACCTGACCTTGACTAATCAGTGCCAAACCTGCGGAATCGTAACCGCGATATTCTAAACGCTTTAAACCTTCAATGAGGATATTGGTAATACTACGTTCTGCAACGCCACCGACAATACCGCACATAGGAACTTCCTCTTATTTTTTCAATTTCTGTGGACGTTGATAATTTTCTTTAGTGAACTGTTTAGAACGTTCCACAGCTAAACACTGTTCTGCAACATCACGGGTAATGGTCGAGCCTGCCCCTACCGTTGCACCATTGGCAATGGTGACAGGTGCAACCAATGAACTATTTGAACCAATAAAGACGTGGTCACCAATAATGGTTTTAAACTTATTGGCACCATCATAATTGCAAGTAATTGTACCTGCACCAATATTGCTGCCTGCACCCACTTCGGCATCCCCTAAGTAGGTAAAGTGGTTGGCTTTGGAGCCTAAACCAATTTGACTGTTTTTTACTTCAACAAAGTTGCCAATATGCACTTCATTGGCCAATATCGCACCCGGACGTAAACGAGAAAATGGACCAATTTGTGCATCTTCGCCCACAACCGCTTGGTCAAATACGCTATACGGCTGAACTTTAGTGCCCGCAGCAATTTTGGTGTTTTTAAGAATACAACCTGCACCAATTTCTACGCCATCACCTAGTTCACAATCGCCTTCGATAATCACGTTAATGTCAATGCGAACGTCTTTACCTGCAGTGAGATTACCACGTAAATCAAAACGGGTTGGGTCAATTAAATGCACACCTTGTTGCATGAGTTGCTTGGCTTGGAAGTTCTGGAATTCACGTTCTAAGGCAGCCAATTGCACACGGTCATTCACGCCTTCTACTTCAAAAGCCAGTGCGGGTTCTACAGATGCAACTTCTAAACCATCGGCAATTGCCATTGCCACAATATCGGTCAGGTAATATTCACCCTGCGCATTGTTATTGCTCAGTTTTGGCAGCCATTCATGTAATTTGGCATTGCTGACGCAGTAAATACCCGTGTTGATTTCTTGAATTTGACGCTGTGCTTCAGATGCATCTATATGTTCAACAATCGCTTGAATTTTACCGTTTTCACGCACAATACGACCATAACCCGTAGCATCGGCAAGGGTGAGTGTCACCAATCCAATTTGGGTTTCACGTGAAACATCGAGCAGCTTTTGTAAAGTTTGCTCTGTAATGCAAGGTACATCTCCCGATAAAATTAGCGATACACCTTCACGTGGTAAAACAGGCAAAGTCACTTTGACTGCGTGACCTGTACCCAGCTGTTCAGCCTGTTCGACCCACTGTACCTGTTCATGCGCAAACGCATTTTGAACCAAAGCACCGCCATGACCGTAAATGGTAATTATATGATCTGCTTGTAATTTTTTTGCGGTATCAATCACGTGACCCAAGAGTGGGCGTCCTGCAAGAGGTTGTAATACTTTTGGTAAATTTGAACGCATACGCGTGCCTTTACCTGCTGCAAGAATAATCACGGTGGTAGACATGTTGAATCCTAGTGATGGCTAAACCAAAGTAAAAGATAAATAAATATAAATACATAATGCGGCCCAAAGACCCGCAATAATATCGTCCAGCATGATGCCAAAACCACCTTCGACCTGACGATCAATGACACGGATTGGCCAAGGTTTCCATACATCAAACAGTCGGAATAGGACAAAACCTACAATGACCCACACCCAACTGATTTCATTGATAAAAATCAAGGGTAAAAAGGTAATGGATTGTCCTGCAAATTCATCCCAAACAATACGACCATCATCATGTACGCCCATAACCTGTGCAGTACGTCCACAGATATATATGCCAACGAGCGACATCATAGTAATGGCAAAAAGGCTTGGAATAAAACCAAGTGCGAACCAAATGGGAATGAATAGCAGAGCAAAGGCCGAACCAAAGGTACCGGGAGCTTTGGGTAGTAGACCTGAACCGAAGCCAACACCACAGCAGACTATCAGTCGGTCAGTCCAAGACATGGCTTTGAAATTAATCGCGGGTTTGTGCAAAGTGTTGGTATCCATGAAAATGAAGTGAACGATCTACGCCATTCTGTTCAAAGCTTAAGCGGTTTTGGTTGTTAATTTTGCCAATAATATGAATAGGGGTATTCAGCGGTTTTTGCAAAAGCTGCTGATAATTTTGTGGGCTTATTGTAAAGCATAACTCATAGTCATCGCCACCTGCCAAAGCATATTGCCACTGCTTTTGTTGTGGTAATTCGGTTAATGCAGCATCTATGGGTAGTTGGCTGAGTTCAATACAAGCGCCGACCTGAGAGGCTTTGAGAATATGCCCTAAATCTTGTGCCAAACCATCTGAAACATCAATCATGCTTGAAGCCAGACTTTTGAGCTGTTGCCCGAGTTGGCAGCGAGGAGTCGGGTAGTCTAAGCGTTGTTTTAAGGGATGATCGAGGTGATCTAAACCAAAAGCGGCATCGCCGACTTGTCCGCTGACGCAAATATAATCGCCGACTTGTGCGCCTGAACGTGGAATGGCATGTCCTTGTTCAATCCAGCCTAAGGCGGTAACGGAAATGGTGAGATGGGGACTTTGTGTGGTATCTCCACCAATTAAACTTACCCCAAATTGATCGCAACAATCATGTAAACCCTGACTAAACCCTTTGAGCCAGTCGTGATCAATTTGGGGTAGGCTCAATGCCAATAATATACTGTGTGGGGTGGCACCCATGGCGGCAATGTCAGATAAATTGACCGCAACCGACTTCCAGCCTATCGCATGTGGGTGGGTGTTGAGGGGGAAATGTCGTCCCGCGACTAAAGTGTCGGTACAAATGACCAATTGCTGTTGTAGTGGAGGAGTGAGCAGAGCTGAGTCATCACCGACACCTAAATCGACTGCATCTGGACGCGGTCTGTTGAAATAGGTCTCAATAATGGAAAACTCAGCCATACAACAATCGACTCAATATTTTGAATTATTTACTTTGTTGCTTTTCTGCTTCACGTAAGCTGTTGGCAAGACGGTCTAATACACCATTGATGTATTTGTGGCTGTCTGCACCGCCAAAGTGTTTGGCTAGTTCAATCGCTTCATCCAATACCACACGGTATGGAATTTCCAGATGTTGTTCTAACTCATACGCACCTAAACGTAAGGTAGCCAGTTCAACACCATCTAGGGCTTGAATGTCACGATCAAGGACAGGTACCAGTAATGCATCCAATGCTTCATGATTGGCAACCACTTGAGTCAAYAATTCATGATAATAGCCGAGATCCACTTTGTGCATGGCATTTTCCACACGGGTGCGTGCTTCAATTTCATGTACTGGATTGTGGCTCATCTGCCATTCATAAATACCTTGCACAGCAAAACGACGTGCTTTACGTTTTGCTGCATAAGTTGCTTGAAGTGTTTGCGACATAGCGTTAAATAGCCTTTAACAAGTTAACCATTTCAATTGCAGTTAAGGCAGCTTCACTTCCTTTATTACCTGCTTTTGTTCCAGAGCGTTCAATCGCTTGTTCAATACTATCCGTAGTCAATACACCGTTAATCACAGGTAAGCCTGTATCTAAACCCACCACGCCTAAACCTTTGGCACATTCGCCTGCAACAAAGTCAAAATGTGGTGTGCTACCGCGAATTACTGCGCCGAGTGCAATAATCGCGTCATAACCATTCGATGCAGCTAATTTTTTAGCCACAACAGGAAGTTCCCAAGCGCCTGGTGCATGAACAACGGTGATATTATCCTCTGATACGCCATGACGTTTCAATGTGTCAATTGCGCCATCAAGCAAATGCTCAACCACAAAACTATTAAAACGACCGACTAAAATCGCATAACGGCCTTCGCTAGCGAGATGTAATAAACCTTCAATACGGCGAATTGCCATAGCAACCTCGATTATTTCTCTGATGTTGGATCTGCGGTGACGTATTCCACCACTTCTAAGTTAAAGCCTGATAAAGCATTGAAACGTAATGGTGAGCTGAGCAGCTTCATTTTTTCAACACCTAAATCACGTAAAATTTGTGCACCGACGCCAATGGTTTGATACTGCTGTGATAATGCAGCATTGGCTTTGCCCTGTTTCGGGGTTTTAAGGCTGTCTAGGGCAGGGCCCAAGTCTTGCAATTGAGCTTGACCAATCCAGACCAAAACACCACGTTCACTGTTGGCAATTTCTTTTAAAGCACGGTCTAAATTCCACGTTGCCGAAGCATCTTCTTTCTTAAGCTTGAGTAAATCACGGGTTGGATTAAAACCATGCACACGTACTGTAGTAACGCCTTCTTTTGGTTCGCCCTTGACCAATGCTAAGTGAATGTCTGGGTTGCCCAGCTCACGGTAGCGATATAAGTCAAAAGTACCATATTCAGTGTCGATGCTTTGCTGATCCAAGCGTTCTACGGTTTGCTCATTGGTCATGCGATAGTGGATTAAATCGGCAATGGTGCCAATTTTTAATCCGTGCTTTTCAGCAAAAATTTCTAAATCTGGACGACGCGCCATCGTGCCGTCTTCATTGATGATTTCACAAATTACCGATGCAGGCTCTAAACCTGCCAAACGGGCAAGATCACAACCTGCTTCGGTATGTCCTGCACGGTGCAATACACCACCTGGCTGTGCCATGAGTGGGAAAATATGCCCAGGCTGAACAATATCGGCAGGCTTGGCATGTGCAGCGACAGCGGTTTGAATGGTATGCGCACGTTCTKCGGCAGAAATACCCGTGGTAATGCCTTCAGCAGCTTCAATCGACAAAGTAAAGTTCGTACCGTGTTGTGCACCATTGGCATCAACCATTAACGGTAGGTTTAATTGCTGGCAACGGTCACGACTTAAGGTTAAGCAAACAAGACCACGCGCGTGTGTGATCATGAAGTTGATATCTTCAGGGCGAACGTGGGTTGCGGCAATGACTAAATCACCTTCATTTTCACGATCTTCATCATCCATGAGGATGACCATTTTTCCTGCACGGATATCTGCTACAAGCTCTTCGACAGTATTGAGCGGCATCAATCTTCACCTTCTTATTTGTCTGAAACGACATTGAATGAAAGAGATGCATAGTCTAACGTTTTTTTACCTGTTTTGCCTATGCTTATCATTTTCATTGCGTGATTTATGGTTATACACAGTGTCATCAGGCTTGGAAAGAGGCGAAAATGAGGATTTGCTGCGTTGCTGTAGATTGTTTAAGCAATTGAGATGAAATGCAAAATCTGTGAAAAATAAAATTGTATTAGTTATTAGGAATCATCGTCCTTATCTTTGCCTTCACGTGAACCCACTTAGGTTTTGGGAAAGGCAAGAATTGGGAAGACTTTGAACAGAAATATTTTAAAAGTTTAGAGGGGCTAGTTGTCCACGATACTGTCTAGGATCAGATGCATGCACGTGTAGCAGTCCTCAACAGATGTAGGCAATTAGGTCGAGCACTTACCTAAGTTACGCCTTAAATTTGGTTCATTTCGAGGAGCTTTGTCTTTCAAATCTTTGTGCAACAAACCCGTCGATTTATATAGAAGTGAAAGATGCAATGGTCTGTAAAAGCGGTTTTTTAATGCGAAATGGTATAACTGATAAGTTTATGAAAAATGAAAGGGAGTAATGAGCAAGCATCTTAAAAACACAGTAATTTTTAAAGCAATTTTAATCTTATTCGCTTCATCCTCAGCTCAGTATTTTAAGTGGGCAGGTTAATCTGACCTGAATTATTCCAGTTAAACCCCTAACCACTAATTGCTTGAAATATCAACTATATGTTTAAGAGTAGATGCGATTGAGGGACTGCAACAAAATGATGAAATGAAATACAGAATAAATAGCAGTTTTAATTTGAAATTTAAAAATAAACACTTTTCTGTGATTTATTGCACAATAAATGCAAAAAAGTCATGTCTTGCATATCCTTAATGGTCTTTGTGTGGTTAGAATATAACAACTGTGCCCAAGATCTCTCACGTCTGTTATGAATATATTAATCGTTGATGATCATCCGCTGTTTCGCCATGCCTTAATCCAGGCGGTTCGTTATAGCTTACCGCAAGCTCAAATTCATGAAACTGCTGCAGTGAATGAATTGTATGAACGTTTGGAAAATGGACCTGAACCTGATCTTATTTTATTGGACTTGAACTTACCAGGGGCTTCTGGCTTTTCTGCATTGGTGCATGTGCGTGCGCAATATCCATCTATCCCAATTATTGTGGTGTCTGCTCACGAAGAAGCATCGATTATTCAACGTTCAATTGCGCATGGGGCGATGGGTTATATCCCAAAATCGGCACATCCGAGCCATATTGGTGAAGCGATTCGTCAAGTTTTAGAAGGTGAGATTTGGTTGCCACCTAACCTGGCTGCGAATGTTAATTTTGACCCACGTGCTGCAGATGAAACGGCTTTAGCTGAACGTATTCAGTCATTAACACCTCAGCAATTTCGTGTATTGATGATGGTGGCAGAAGGTTTGTTGAATAAACAAATTGCCTATGAATTGGATGTTTCTGAAGCAACGATTAAAGCGCACGTAACCGCAATTTTCCGTAAATTAGGTGTGCAAAATCGTACTCAGGCGGTATTGGCAATCAATGCATTAAATATTGAAGAAAAGAAAATGTAATATGTGACTGATCTGTAGAAGATGAGTTTAAAACCGCTGTGTTGATCTTGAGGATTGAGCAGCGGTTTTTTATTGGGTGATGATCGCTACTCACCTTATATTGGCCATAAAAAAAGCCTAAACCCTTTGGATTTAAGCCTTTTGGTATTCCACAGGACATCATGGGAATGAATCTTGGCGGTGAGAGAGGGATTCGAACCCTCGATACGCTATTAACGTATACACACTTTCCAGGCGTGCTCCTTCAGCCACTCGGACACCTCACCATAGGCGGTGGATAATAACCAAAAAATAGCATAAAGCCAAGTTGAAACATTTGATTTAGAGAAAAACTTATAGCGTAGTGCTATGATTCTCAAAAATACCGTCTAAATCGAAGACACCTATGCAAAGTACTGCAAAAAAAGCAGCCTTACCCGTTGTTACTTTGGCTGCACTCGGAGTTGTATTTGGGGATATCGGAACCAGCCCCCTGTACGCCTTCCGACAAACTTTTTTAACGGCCCATCTTGCAATTACTCAAGCCAGTGTATTGGGAATTTTATCCCTGATTTTCTGGTGCATGATGCTCACCATTAGCTTCAAATACGTCACCATCATTATGCGTGCCGATAACAATGGCGAAGGCGGGATCATGTCATTATTGGCATTGAACCTGCGTACCACTCGCATTGCCGAAGACAAAAAAATCTTTCTGATCGCACTTGGCTTTATTGGCGCATCACTTTTCTTTGGCGATGGCATTATTACCCCCGCCATTTCAGTATTGTCAGCCATTGAAGGGCTAAGTATTGCCACACCTATCTTTAATCAATGGCTCGTACCGCTCTCAATTGGTATTTTGGCGGGACTGTTCATTGTGCAGCGTCATGGTACCGGCACGATGGGCAAATTTTTTGGACCACTGACTTTGCTGTGGTTTTTAGCGATTGGCGGTGCGGGGCTGCTCAGTATCATCCAAACTCCGTTTGTATTGGCCATGGTCAGTCCACATTGGGCGTTTAACTTTGTAGTAGACCAACCCTTTGTTGCATTTCTCACTATGGGCGCCGTAATTTTGACCATGACAGGTGGCGAAGCACTCTATGCCGATATGGGACATTTTGGGCGGATGCCCATTCGCCTTGCGTGGTTTTTAATTGTCTTACCTTGTTTGTTATTGAATTACGCGGGACAAGGCGCATTACTGCTACGCAACCCTGCAGCAATTGAAAATCCGTTCTATATGTTGGTGCCTGAATGGGGCTTATATCCGATGATTGGTCTAGCCACAGCTGCAGCGGTGATCGCTTCTCAAGCGGTGATCACAGGGGTATTTTCAATGGTCAATCAGGCCATTCAATTGCGTTATTTACCACGCCTGACTGTACGTCACACGTCCGATGTCGAACGTGGTCAAATCTATTTGCCATTCATTAACTGGGCCTTATTTATTTCGGTGCTCATCTTAATTTTACTGTTTGAAAATAGTGCCAATCTTGCCAGTGCCTATGGTGTGGCTGTGACCATGACCATGCTGTGTGGCACTATTTTAATTTCAGTGTTGGCCTATGGTTTTTGGCGTTGGCCGATGTGGAAGGTTGCCCTTTTTGCAGTGCCTTTTTTAACACTAGATTTAATTTTTGTGGCTTCGACCTCGCTCAAAATTGTAGCGGGTGGCTGGGTACCAATTTTAATTGGCGCCATCATGTATACCATTTTAATGACGTGGAAAGATGGTCGTGCATTGGTTTTCAATCGTTTGGAAAAAGATGCTTTGCCGATAGACCTGTTCATTCACAGTATTAGTCTGGGCAACGAAACCATGTTCGTCCCTGGTGATGCGATTTTCCTGACAGGTACGCCTAACATCGTGCCGCATGCTATGCTGCATAATATTAAGCACAACAAGGTGTTACATGAACGCAATATCATGGTAACAGTTATCACGCGTGATATTCCATTTGTGGCGCAAGAAGATCGGATTCAAGTCGAAAAACTGGATGATCGTTTTTATAGAATTACCATGTACTATGGTTTTAAAGATCAACCGAATATTCCGAATGCCTTGAAACAAGCTTATGAACAGCTTGAGTTTGAATTCGATATGATGCAAATGAGTTTCTTTATTTCGCGTGATCGGATTGTGCATACGGTGGGCGATGGTATGTCACCGTGGCGTGAAAAACTGTTTATTTCAATGCAGCGCAATACCAGTCCAGTGAGTGATTTCTATCAAATTCCAACCAACCGTGTGGTGGAGTTGGGTAGTCAAATCGAAATTTAAAATCGCTCAACAGCTTGAAAAAACCAGCATTGCATCGTGCTGGTTTTTTATTTTGAACTCAAGATTAGTCTTAAACTGATCCTATTGTTCAGTATCATTTGGCTGCAGATGATTTAATTCATTGTCATTTAAATCTGCGTCCAGTGCGGCAGGTGCTGTGGTTTCAAGCCGCTTAGTTATGGGCAGATTGACTGCTGCCTCTTCAGGTACAGCAGGGCTTGGTGGTGCAGCATTGAGCGCTTCTGCGGTGACATCTACATCATCGCCAGCATTCACAGGTAAATCGGCTGAAGATGACAATAAGGGAGCAGAAGGGGCTGGTATGTGTTGTTCGTTCATCTGCTCAGCCTGCGCTGCGTGTTGAAGTTCAGATTCAGTTCTAGCAGGCATGGTCACTGGTACATGGTTTTGAGCCCGATTAGCTTGTTCAGCAGAAATTTGGTTTGCAGGTTGTTGCGCCATATTTTCTATTGGACTTGGTAAGTTTGCATCTGCACTCGATACAATCCGTATTTGACCATTGGCAATTAATTCTTGTAGTGACCCTGTTTGTCCATTAATCGTGGTGCTTATTTTTACCTTAGATAAGCTTTCCAATGTATCACCTGCCTGAATGGGTGGTTCGGCAAAGGCAGAAATGCTGATGCTGCTGACCAAAGCACAAGCACAAAGATGAAAACGCATGTATTTCTCCATCAAAACTCGCAAGATAAAGTTAAAACCAATTTAAATCGTCAATCACACCTAGCTTGAGCATCGTAATGTGCTTAGGTGTCGCTGGACGATGCCTTAAAGGTGTATTTAGCTTGGCAGATTCGCTGAAAGGGATGCAATCAAACCTACTAAACCTAATCTAGACTGATGTCAAAAGTGCTTAAAACTCAGGTTGTGTGTGGCTTTTGTGGTGTTATAGCGCGGGTTTTGTATAATTGTTAGGCGAACAAAAGATGCTTCATATACAAGCTGTGAGTGGATTGTTAAGCTCGGGCAAACTCTGCGGATTTAGAGCGAAGTCACAGTAACGGTTATGGCAAGAAAACGGCGCAATTCCACCAATATTTGGACTCAAATTTTCAATCAAAACAGTTTGAAGGTGCTGCTTGGTGTAGTAGCAACTGGCAGTTTTGTGATTGCTTTTGGTCAAGAAAAAATTAGTCAGTGGACTTCACTGGTCCCGAGCACAGGTAATAGTGCTTGCTTAACTCAGTTTTATCGGGAAACGCCGCCCTATTTGCTGAAAAATAGCCTGCAAAAAAACAGCTATCCGCTGTGTTTTAATGACTTTAATGTGATGTACTCAGGGGTATCCAAAACCCCATTATGGGTGGCAGAAGTTTTAACACCTGCACGTTTGAGCCAACGGATTCCGCGTGAAGAAAACTTTCACGAAGAACCGCGCGTCAAATCCGAGCATCGTGCAACTTTGCAGGATTATCGTGGTTCGGGTTATGACCGTGGACACATGGCTCCGAATGCTGACATGACCAACTTGGCAGCCCAGTTTGACAGTTTTTCTTTGGCAAATATGGTTCCGCAATCCCCTAAAAATAATCAGCAGGTTTGGCGTGAACTTGAAGAAGCTACGCGTGCGGTGGTGACCAAACAAAAGCAAGATGTGTACGTGATTACGGGGCCAAGTTTTAATGCCAAACGTCTAAAAACCATTGGCCAAGGGGTTATTGTGCCGACTGCGGTGTATAAAGCCGTGTATATGCCTAAAACAGGCGCGATAGGCGCTTATTACGCGCCCAATAATGATTCGCTACAGGTGCAAGTGGTGAGTGTCTGCTATTTAGAAGAACAGTTAGGCATCAATTTATTCCCACAATTAACTGAAGAAGAAAAGCGTAATACCTATAAATTGCCGTTGACTGCAAATGCTGTAAAAGCCAATATACCTATTGCTTATTCGCATTGGGATGCAGAAAGTCAGTGTGCGGAAGATGTATCTGCCGAGCAATTACAAGCTTTACAAAACGAATTTAAACGCTCGGGTAGTAGTCCAGCATCGGGCGCTAGCATTGATGCTGATACCCAAGATGCAATTGTGAAGCAATTGATTGAAGCTTTATTGCAATATATTTTACAGTTGTTGAAATCTTAAACTGGGTTAAGATGATGGATATTGCATCCTTCATGCTAAGGTGAATTCAATGTTTAAACCGTTTCAAAATGGGACTGAATCACATGCGATTCATGACTTAACCTTAGAAAATGATTTAGATTGCATCAATGTGTATGGCAATTTGCAAATCAGCAAAGATCAGGCGGGTTTACAGGCAGCCAAAGCACTACAGGCTTTTTTGAATGAAGTTGTTGCAACTTTGGAGCAGACTCCGAATCTGCCTGAAAAGTTAGATCGTCCTGAAGCGGGTGAAATTGAAAACCCATTTTTATAATGGATAAAATTGAAACGGATTGAACTGCCAAGCAACAAGAGATGAAAAAAGCCCGCTATTTTTAAGAGTGGGCTTTTTATTTAGAATCATTCAAATGCAAAGTTTTGAATTAGTCTTCAGCTTTTGCCAAAGCACGATATATTACCGCACCAATCACTGCAACCCAGAAAGCCCCTTAGCTGTCTGAGCGCTGCAGTGTCTACAAAGAAGGCTCGCCCGTACTACGTGCATGGATCACCGAAGTATTGCTCACAGAAATGCTGATCAGGTGGATTAAGGTCAGTGCCAAACCAATTGCAATTGGAGCAAAACCTGCAGGCGCACGTTTGTCAGTTGCACCCATAATAATCATCAAGAAACCTGCAGTGAGTACAACTTCAATCATTAAAACTGAGCTAAGTGCGTATTTACCAGGAGATAAATCTCCATAGCCGTTGGTTGCGAAACCACCTGTACCTGCAAAGCCTGCTTGACCTTGAACAATCAGATACAGCACCAATGCCGCTAGCGTTGCACCAATAATTTGTGAAATAATATAAGGCGCCAGTTCTTTGGCTTCAAAACGACCGCCTGCCCATAAACCAATACTGACCGCAGGGTTAAAGTGTCCACCGGAAATGTGCCCAAGTGCATAGGCTGCAGTTAATACGGTCAGACCGAACGCAAGGCATACACCCACAAAACCAATACCTAATTCAGGAAAAGTTGTAGCCAATACCGCACTACCCACAACGATCAAAGGAACACAAGGGGTTCTTAAAGCGAAATATGGGACAGTAGAGGTATTCGGACTCTTTTTTTTGCCTGTTTTGCGCCTAAATAAAAAAAGTGTAATCCGAGGATTACACTTTTGAAACTTAAAATTAAAGTCAAAAACAGTTTTGTTTTTTAAAAATTACAAACGCATTTCAATACCTTGCGCTGCCAAATATTGTTTGGCTTCTGGAATAGTGTGCTGACCAAAGTGGAAAATTGAGGCAGCCAGTACCGCATCGGCGCCGCCTTTTAAAATACCATCTGCCAAGTGCTGTAAATTACCCACACCGCCAGATGCAATCGTCGGTACGGTGACACGGTCATTGATGGCACGCATGAGCGCCAAGTCATAGCCTGCTTGGGTACCATCGGCATCCATTGAAGTGATCAAGAGCTCACCTGCGCCATAGTCAGCCATTTTCACTGCCCATTCAAGCGCATCAATACCCGTTGGTTTACGGCCACCGTGAGTGAAAATTTCCCATTTGTTATCGCCCGTTTTTTTTGCATCAATAGCAACCACAATACATTGCGCGCCAAAACGCTGTGAGGCTTCTTGCACAAATTCAGGGTTAAAGACTGCTGCCGAGTTAATACTGACCTTGTCTGCACCTGCGTTCAGCAATAGGCGGATGTCTTCAACCTTACGCACGCCACCCCCCACGGTGAGCGGTACGAACACAGTTTCTGCCATACGCTCTACGGTACGATAGGTCGTATCACGGCCATGATGGGTAGCGGTAATGTCTAAAAAGGTGATTTCATCGGCACCTTGTTCATTATAACGACGCGCCACTTCGACAGGGTCGCCCGCATCACGAATATCAAGGAATTGCACGCCCTTGACCACGCGACCATTATCTACGTCTAGGCAAGGAATAATACGTTTCGCTAGCATAAATTTTTCCAATTATTACAGCCGATTATGAAACTCACCCACACAAGCGCTACACCTTGGCAGATGGAGCGGGTATTCTATCAAACTTAGCTCAGGTTTTTCGCAGGTTTTCTATGTCGGTTTATACTCCTTTGACTTTAAAGGAAGTTCAGGTTTTTGCAGCACCATATGGATTGGAGGTGGTCGAGCTGATTCCCATTCAAGGCGGGATTCAAAACACCAATTATTTTTTGCGTTGCGRCAATCAAAACGACTACGTGCTGACCATTTTTGAAGAATTAGATCAGCAAGCGGCAGGCGAGCTCATTCCTGTATTACAGCATTTAGGGCAAGCGGGCTTGCCTGTGGCAGTGCCCTTGTCACACTCAGGACAAGCCATTCATCGTTTAAAAGATAAACCTGCACAAATTGCACCACGTTTAATTGGGCAGCATCCGACACTGACAACAGTGGCACAAGTGGAAGCGATTGCAATTGCACAAGCCAAAATGCATGTGGCGTTACAAAATTTCCCTTTGCAGCGCGATCATGTACGTGATCATGCTTATTGGGCAGGAGTTGCCCGCCAATTAAAACCAAGCATGCATGTGGCAGATCAAGCTTTATTATCGAAACTATTGGGCTTGTATGAGGCTTTAACCGCAGTCTATCCGCAGCGTCCTAAAGGTTTTATTCATTCAGATTTATTTCGTGACAATAGCTTGTTCGTAGAGGAGCAGTTGCAGGGCATTTTAGATTTTTATGAATTAAATCAAGATGAATTGCTGTTTGATATTGCAATCACCCTGAATGATTTTTGTACCGATTTTCCAGAGCTCAGCTTAAATGAAAGCAAGGCGATTGCATTTTTAAATGCCTACGAAACGGTGCGTCCTTTAACCGAAGATGAAAAAGCCTGTCTGGAGCTGTATCTGGCAATGGCGGCAGGACGTTTTTGGTTAATGCGTTTGCAGGTGGCTTCTAAAAATGCGGCAGAAGGGCGGACAGGGGCAGATATTTTGCAGAAAAATCCAGATGAAATGCGGAATATGCTTATTGAACGCTTAAAGTTTGTGACGGCTTGAGGGATATAGTACATGCGTGATCAAGGACGTTTAGTCGAATGGTTTGATGAGCAGGGTTATGGGTTTATTCAGCCGAATGACCGTCAAAAAGATCGCGTGTTTTTACACATTAAGGACTTTGCTCGACAAGGGCCACGTCCCATTGTGGGCTGTGCGTTGGAATACACCGTAACTGTGGATGAGCGTGGACGTTACCGAGCGCAGCAAGTGGTGTATTTAAAAGCTTCACAGACCAAAGCAGCCAAGGCAGCTGCTGTGAGTGCAAAAACATCCAACAGCACGCAAAAAATGCAGCCAATGCAAATAGTGTGTGTGGCTTATATTGTTGCTTTGGCTTTGCTGACGCTGTTGGGATTGCTCAGCGGTATCTTGTTATTATTCATCAGTTTGATGAATGCGCTGAGTTATTGGCTGTATGCACAAGATAAAGAAGCTGCACAGCAGGGCGGGCGTCGTATTCCGGAAAATAACTTGCATATTGTGGCTTTTTTAGGGGGATGGCCTGCAGCATGGTTAGCACAACAAAAATTACGCCATAAAACACAAAAACAACCCTTTCGTAAGATTTATTTTTGTACGATAGGCTTAAATATCTTGCTGATTTTATGGTTAATTTCTCCGCTGAATCAGCTTAATATCTAATTGGGAATATTATTCCAGTAACAGGCTTGCCAGGTGCATTATGTCAGACGCAGAACATTCATATTCAGTGGACCAAGACCCACATCGTTTATTGACCATGATTTTATATGTGCTGTATATCGTGGCGATTTTTTCTGCGGGGATATTGGCCGTTATTGCCTTGATCATCAACTATTTAAAACGTAGTGATGTACAAGGTTCAATTTTTGCCAGTCATTTTACTTGGCAAATTCGCAGCTTCTGGTGGTATCTATTTTGGAATATTGTGGCATTCGTGCCTTTCTTTTTGCTGTTCTTTAGTCCAGATGCGCAAAGCTTTGCCAGTATGACTTTGGCTGCGACACTTTTTTGTTTCGCAGTAGTTGCTATTTCATGGTTATGGATGGTTTACCGTGCTATACGCGGTTTAATTCGTGTGAATGACAATTTACCGATGTATCATTAAATCCACGTTCGTTGGTCTTTTAAGATGTTTTGAGCATCTCACCGAAATGCTGTTTATTCAGCTTTTTGGGATGATGTGTTTCGTTTTAAAAATTTTGGTCGCCATTCGCTGACCAGCATCCCTAAAACCACCAGTAGTCCCCCGAACAACGCCAAAACGGCTAAGC
The DNA here is from genome assembly GCF_001758345.1 of Acinetobacter towneri. Lineage (GTDB taxonomy): Bacteria > Pseudomonadota > Gammaproteobacteria > Pseudomonadales > Moraxellaceae > Acinetobacter > Acinetobacter towneri_A. The sequence goes on along the minus strand of NZ_MKQS01000005.1, from coordinate 217,846 downwards.
GCTCGCCTGCCAAACGTCCAATCAATGCGGCCCAAACAGGTTCACCTGCATAAATAATAGCCGCTTGCGCAGGGTCAACTTGTCGTTGTGCCCAGTTCATTACCCATTGAATCACGGCACTGGCAATGCCTAAGCCAAGCAAAACAGCAAGGAGTGACCACTGAAATTCGGGCAATTGAGTTTCTCCAACCAATGGCGCAATCGCAAAACACAATAACGATGCACATCCCAGTTGAATGAGAGTCACGCGCTTTAAATTGACCCGATTAGCAAAATAGCCAATTAAAATAATTTCAAAGGCAATCGCAATTGAACCGATTAAAGTAATGGCTTGTCCAAAATTTAACTGAATTGCGCCTAAGCCATTGCCTGTTAAAAAGACCAAGCCTACAAATGCCAAAATAGCACCCAACCATGTCATGATATGCGGACGTTGACCAAAGCATAACCACAGCAACAGCGGTACAAGCGGAACATACAGTGCGGTTAAAAAAGCCGATTCGCTACTGCTGATACTTTGTAGCCCAATGGTTTGAGTGGCATAACCTAGCGCAATGACTGCGCCTATAGCAAAACCTGCATAAAGTTCAACGAGGCTAAAACCACGTAGGCTTCGCCATGAAATTAATCCCACAGCCAAAGTGGCTGCGGCAAAACGTAAGCCTACAAACAGTACTGGACTGCTGAAATTCAAACCGTATTGCACGGTAATGAAAGTTGCACCCCAAATTAAGGTAATGAAAATGAGCGCCAGTTGCGGGGCTTTGCTGCCAAGCATTGCTGAAAGCTGAGACATATAATTTGTAGGAGATGAAAAACTTAAGATGAGCAAAATAAAATCAAAATAAAAAAGAGGTCCGCAGACCTCTTTGAAAATGCGCGGCAGGATTACAAAGATTGCTCATCTAAAAGCAACTGTGCTTCACGTAGGCTTAAGGTGCCTTCGTAAATTGCACGACCTGTAATCGCACCTAAAATGCCAGGCTGACCTTTTAGATTGCGTACGTCATCTAAATTGGTTACACCGCCAGAAGCAATCACAGGTAAGCCTGAATAATGTGCCAAGTTCACGGTTTGTTCTACGTTCACACCTTGCATMATGCCATCACGGGCAATATCGGTATAAACAATGCTAGATACACCTGCATCGGCAAAACGCTTGGCTAAATCTGTCGCTTTCACGTCTGTAACGTTGGCCCAGCCATCGGTAGCCACCATGCCATTCATGGCGTCAATGCCGACAATGATGTGTCCTGCGAATTTCTTGCAGGCTTCTTCTACAAAAGTAGGATCTTGTACGGCTTTGGTGCCAATAATCACGAACGATACGCCTGCATCTAAATAGTGTTCAATGGTTTCGAGTGAACGAATACCGCCACCAATTTGAATAGGGAGATCGGGTTGTGATTTTGCAATCGCTTCAACCACAGGTTTATGAATTGGCGTACCTGCGAAAGCGCCGTTTAAATCGACTAAATGCAAGCGACGCGCGCCTTCATTTACCCAGTGTTGTGCTGTTGCCACTGGATCGTCAGAAAATACAGTATCATCTTCCATACGACCTTGTTTTAAACGAACACATTTGCCATCTTTCAGGTCAATTGCAGGGATGATCAGCATGCTTTCGCTCCTTGCCAAAAACTTATTGAATTCAATTTATGCATCTTAACAAAGTATTGTTAAATCTCTAAGCATCTGTTGTAGGTTTTGTTTTAGAGGGACGAATTCGCAATTTGAGTGAACTGTTGGGGATATGCTCGGGCAATAGGCCTAAACGTCCCAATTCTTCAAATATCAATACAGGCGCGTAGGCATCGGCGGCGGCATAGGCAATTTGTGCTTCACTGAGCTGTTTGCGTGCCCAGTTTGATGTACTGATTCTTCGGCTTTTAGGGAAATGAACGTTAAATAATAAGGCCATGGCATTTTTAAGCCCAAGCGGACTTTTAAAACCAAAACTGCCAAAACACTTAGATAATTCAATCACGCTATTCAGTTGTATGCCTTTTTTACGAAATAAATGGGCATCATTTTTCAATCCAAACCCCACTTTAATTTGATCCCGATTGGCAAAAATTGGCTGCAAAAATTGCCAAATGTCATCATTGAGCTGAAATAAATAGGCTTTTTCTAAGGTTGCAAGCTGAATTAAATGCGGGCCTGTAGAAACTTCACCTACATTAAATGTCGGTTTGGATTCAGAATCGAAACCCAAGACAGCTGCAGTTTTCAGTTCAGCTTCAATCGCTCGACATTGTTCTAGATTTTGAATCAGAACAATATTTTGACGGGCAATATTTTCAAACAGTGGCAATTGCCGAATTTCATCAGGGCTAGGCAGGGTACGCAGACGAGTTTGATCCATAACATCCAAAGCGGTAAAGAGGTGGTTTTAGCCTAAAGGGTTTTGCAAAATTTGGCAAAATCTAAAAGATTGAAAATACTGTGTAAGACAAAGATTGAGGTGAATATCCTGAAAAAATAGCCCAACAGATGGGCTATTTTGAAAGATCAATCAAGCGGAATATTTTTGCTTAGAGATTGCTGAATATGCCTGCCGAGAAGCTGCCTATAATTGCCAAAATCATCAGCACAATAAAAATCCAAGCCAGTACTTTTTCCCAACCTGCGGTTTCACGTACCGCACCATAGCTATTTTGACGATCATCGCCAGGTGCAAATACCAAATATAAACCCAAAATAATATTCACCAAAGGCACCAAAATCAGCAAAGACAACCAGCCAGTATGATTACGGTCATGCAAGCGGCGGATGGTGAAAATAAAGCTAAAATAGAACGCCACGATATAAATGACCACGAGCAAGATCATGCCGATGCCCATAGAGCCAGAGCTGAGCTCTAGCAATAAATTAGGTGCAACAACGGCAATAATTGCAATCAGTACTGCAAGCCCCAAGCTGAGCAAACAGTTCCACGCTAAAAATGATAATCGACCAAAACGCCCCGCTGCACTGAGTGCAGAATCTTGTACATATTGACTCATTGTTGTAATTCCTAGATTTTTTGAATTTTCTGTCGCACAGCATATATTTGCGAAAAATCTTGTGAGATATTTCTCTCACATCGCAAACATAGACCAATTATCGACAGCCCCTCAGTTTATTTTGAATAAAAAGGTATAAAACGCTTTAATTTTAAACACAAATCAGTGTGCAATAACAGTGAAAAACATTCACGTATAAATAAAGCCGAGATTAACTCGGCTTTAAAGGGAGGATCATCTTGAAGATCAGATGTTCCATTCCACGAAGTTTTTTAGTAACTGTAAACCCACAGTGTGACTTTTTTCTGGATGGAACTGTGTCGCAAATAAGTTGTCTTGATGCAGAGCCGTACAGAACGTTAAACCGTAATCACAGGTCGCAGCCACGATTTTTTCATCTTGTGGTTCGACATAAAAACTATGCACGAAGTAAAAACGTGCATCTTGTTCAATGTTGTTCCACATAGGGTGGTTCGGGTCACGTTGGTGTACCTGATTCCAGCCCATGTGTGGCACTTTCAAACCTGCTACTTCAGGAAAGCGTTTGACTGTGCCAGCAAAAATACCCAGTGCATCGGCACCGCCATTTTCTTCTGAATGTTGCATCAGCGCCTGCATGCCTACGCAAATTGCCAATACAGGTTTATTAAAGACCGCATTGCGTACCACGTCATCAATGCCAGCTTCATGCATGCCTTGCATACAGTCACGCATGGCACCCACACCTGGAAACACAATTTTATCGGCTTGTGCAATCAGTTTTGGGTCATTGGTCACATCTACCGTTGCACCCACATGTTCTAAAGCTTTCGCTGCAGAGTGTAAATTTCCCATGCCATAGTCAAGAAGGGCAATTCGGGTCATTAGAGTGTTCCTTTGGTTGATGCCACTGTATTTTCAGCACGCGGATCGACTTCACATGCCATGCGTAAAGCACGTGCAAATGCTTTAAATACGCTTTCAATTTGGTGGTGGCTGTTTTTACCTTTGAGGTTGTCGATGTGCAGCGTCATTAATGCATGGTTGACAAAGCCTTGGAAGAATTCTGAGAATAAATCCACATCAAAAGTACCAATACGCGCACGGGTAAATGGGATATCCATAAATAACCCCGAACGGCCCGATAAATCCACAATCACGCGGCTTAAAGATTCATCAAGCGGTGCATAAAAGTGACCGTAGCGTCGTAAACCTTTTTTATCGCCCAAAGCTTGCGCAAAAGCTTGACCAAGCGTGATACCGCAGTCTTCCACAGTGTGGTGATCATCAATTTCCAAGTCGCCATCACAATGAATATCAATATCAAACAAACCGTGTCGCTTGATTTGATCAATCATATGGTCTAAAAATGGAACTCCAGTGTTGAGTGTGCCTTGACCCGTACCGTCCAGATTCACACGAACTCGAATTTTAGTTTCGTTGGTATTCCTCACCACTTCACTGATACGTTGGGTCATAGACACGTTCCTCAAAAAAACGTCAAAAATGATTGATGTAAAATGTTTTCGCTGTGACGAAGTCTCAGCATATTAGATTGCTCAGGAGGGTTAATCAATGCCTATTACCGTACATGCCTATACTTCACTGGAAAATACCGAAGTGCGCAGCCAGCTTGAGCGACTGTATGATACCAGCCCTGAATTTGGCGATGGGCAAGATGCGGTAAGCCAACTTGAGCAGAACTTGGCTCAGTATACCCTACTTTACACGGCAGAATTTAATACTAAAGTGATTGGTGCGATTTGGTGTACAGGCCAAAATGATCATCGCACGCTTGAATATATTGTGGTGCATCCTGCAAACCGAGGTCGAGGTGTGGCAGATCGCTTGGTAAGTGAAGTGTGCCGTATGGAAGAAGCCAAAGGTGTGCAGCATTTTCAGCCAGGCTGTGGCGCAATTCATCGTTGTTTAGCACATTTGGGTAAATTGTGAGTCATCATAGGCACTAAGCCTATAATATCAGGTGATTTTTTATCCAATTTATGCGGGTTTTGCTGTAAAAGTAAACATTTACACTGAAAAGCGTAAAAGACTATTGACGACTTACAGCTGAAACTGTTTAATACGCGTCATTGGCGTGATAGCTCAGTCGGTAGAGCAACGGATTGAAAATCCGTGTGTCCCCAGTTCGATCCTGGGTCTCGCCACCATATTCTAAACGGTTAAACGTTTTCAATCCCTGATCCCATCAGGGATTTTTTTTGCCTAAAGTTTATGCGATCAAATAAAAAAGTGATGATTTTTATTGACTATTCAGCCGAGATACGGCTTAATACAGGGCATTGGCGTGATAGCTCAGTCGGTAGAGCAACGGATTGAAAATCCGTGTGTCCCCAGTTCGATCCTGGGTCTCGCCACCATATTCAAAAGCCTCAAACACTGTTTGAGGCTTTTTTTATGCTCCAAATTTTTTCATGTCTAAAACCAAGCCTTGTACTCAAAGCCGCTTGGTATCTTCATCTAAAGTCCACGATCCCTGTAAAAAAAGTGGATTAGAATAAAGGACTCCTGGTCAGGGAATGCAGCATGAAAGATTTGTTTTCGCGGGGTAGCGATTTATATTGTCAGGCACGTCCGCAATATTCCACTGCAATTGTCGATACGATTTTACAGCACGTACCCGAGCGCGGTTTGGCATGGGACTGCGGTGCAGGTTCAGGGCAGTTTACCCAGTTATTAGCACCACATTTTCAACAGATTTTAGCCACAGATTTAAGTCGGGCACAGTTGGATCAAGCCCCACACTGGGCGAATGTGCGTTATTGCGCTTGTGTGGCGCAAGACAGTGGATTGGCAGATGCAAGTGTGGATTTGATTACCGTTGCGCAAGCGATTCACTGGTTTGATTTTGAAGCCTTTTACGCCGAAGTGCATCGGGTGCTAAAACCGCGTGGAGTATTCGCTGCGGTGGGCTATGGGCTGATTCAAGTTGTAGACACTGAGGTGAAAGCAGCAATTCAACGCTTGTATTTTCAGACCTTAAAAGGTTATTGGGATGCTGAGCGCCGTTATATTGATAGTTTATATCGCACGATTCCTTTCCCATTTAAAGAAATCGTGACACCTGAACTTTCCCTAAAATATAGCTGGTCGGCAACACAATTGCTGAAGTATTTAAACACTTGGACGGGACTGCAGCATTATTTAAAGCAGTATACAGAGTCCCCTTTGCTTGAATTACAACAATTGTTGCAACGGCAATCTGCTCAAAATTTGGAAATTGAGTTTCCCATTTTGCTGCGTTTAGGTTGTTTGGTATAAAAAATCACTGTTTCGAAATTGCTTTGAGATTAAAATAAGGCTTGGGTGAAAAAGGATATTTCTCCACACGTGTAATGACGTAATGTGTGAGGTGTTCTATGTTTAAATTTTTTCCTGCTGTTTTATTCAGCCTTGTGCTGTGCCTTCCTTTGACTGCTTTTGCCAATCTTGATCAGCCTTTACAGGCCTTAGATGACCGTGCATTAAGTGCTGAATATGGGCAGTCCGACACCCTGAATTTGGTGCAAGATCAATACCGTTTTACTGCACAAGACCTCGTGAATCAGGTTCGAGCTGAACAAACCGCAGATTTGGCAAATAACTTTGCCGCCTTGGGTTCTCGTTTTTATATCAACCCGCAAGGTCAAACCGTGCTGCAAATTCAACGTGATGTCGTGTCTTTAGGTGTGATTGAAACCACACTCAGTGTGGATGGTTTGCGTCAGTTAGGACAGCATTTTATAGATGAATTTAAAGCTTTGGCATTTGAGTAAAGTCGAGTGCGTTGTCACAAATGACGTTGTGATAATTTATGAGACGTAAAAACTTAAGACATAAAAAAACGCCCTGAAAAATCAGGGCGTTTTTTATTGCACATGAATTACGCTGGTTGCGCAGATTCTTGTTGTGCAGGAGTCAACATGTGACCATGTTCTTCGAAGTTTGCATGCCAAGACAATGCTTCACGAAGTAGGTGAGGAGTGTGACCACCTTTTGCACATGCACGCTCGAAGTAATCGTTCAAGGCATTGCGGTACATTGGGTGTACACAGTTGTCGATAATCGCACGAGCGCGTTCACGTGGTGCAAGACCGCGTAAATCTGCTAAACCTTGCTCAGTAACCAAAATGTCAACGTCGTGTTCGTTGTGGTCTACGTGCGCAGCCATTGGAACGATAGATGAAATGTCACCGCCTTTCGCAATTGATTTAGTCACGAAAATCGCCAAGTGTGCGTTACGCGCGAAGTCACCTGAACCACCAATACCGTTCATCATTTTGGTACCGCATACGTGTGTTGAGTTCACGTTACCGTAAATATCAAACTCAAGTGCAGTGTTAATACCAATGATGCCTAAACGACGAACTAACTCTGGGAAGTTAGAAATTTCTTGTGGACGTAAAATGAATTTGTCTTTGTAGTGTGCAAGATTGCCAAATACGCGATCGCCACATTTTTCAGACAAGGTCATTGAACAGCCAGAAGCGAATTTCATTTTGCCTGCATCAATCAATTCAAACGTACAGTCTTGGAGTACTTCTGAGTACATCACCAAATCTTCAAAGTTAGAGTGTTTGAAGCCTGTTAATACAGCGTTTGCAATTGAACCGATACCTGCTTGTAAAGGTGCCAAGTTTTTCGGTAAACGACCTTGTGCAACTTCATTTTCAAAGAATGCAATCAAGTGATCTGCAATTGCTTGAGTTTCGTCATCTGGATCGGTCACGTTAGATGGAGAGTCAAGCAAGGTATCGTTAAATACAATACCCACAACTTTTGCAGGGTCTAACTGAATACCTTTTGTACCAATACGTTGGTCAACGTGAGTTAATGGTATTGGACCACGTGTTGGACGCGCTTCAGGAATATAAATATCGTGTAGACCTTCAAATTCTGTGCTTACAGTGGTGTTGATTTCGATAATGACTTTATCTGCATATTCAACAAAGCTTGCAGAGTTACCTACAGAAGTTGTTGGAATGATTAAGCTGTCTTCAGTAATCGCTACTGCTTCAACAATCGCGATGTCTGGGCGTTTAAGCGTATTGTTACGCATTTGCTCAACGGTTTCAGACAAGTGCTGGTCAATGAACATCACTTGACCTTGGTTAATTGCTTTACGCAACGTGTTGTCTACTTGGAACGGCATACGACGAGCCAAAACACCTGCTTCAGTCAATTGCTTGTCTAAATCATTACCAAGACTTGCACCCGTAATTAAGTCAATTTTTAAAGGATTGGTTTTAGCGCGTGCCACCAATGCAAGTGGAACAGCTTTTGCTTCACCCGCACGAGTAAAGCCACTCATACCTACGGTCATACCATCTTGAACGAATTCAGCAGCTTGTTCTGCGCTGATTACTTTGTCGTGGAGGGAGGCTAAACGGATGCGATCTAAAGACATGGCGAACTCTCATAAAATACTTGACTGATACCGATTGTACCGATCAAAAAAAGTATTTTGCATAGGTATTAGGCTAAGGTCTAATTTTCTGCCTAAATGCGAATATAAAAATACTAAATGATACATAATTTATTGAATTTAATATTTTATTTTTATACTAATCGGTAAATGTAAAAATATATTTGATATGTTTTTATACAATTTTGATATGCGCCATCTTAAATTTTTACTTTGATCGTCCACCTGATTTGCTGTTGGTCTGAAATTGGTGTAAAGCAAGCTAGATGGAGATCAAATGAATCAGCCTTTTAGAAATGTTCGCTCAAACTTTGTTTGATTTTTTCTAGTGTGCCAATATTACTTTTTTCTTCCACAATTTCAGCTTGTAGTGGCAGGGTAATAATGGCTTCTAGACCCCCGTGTTCACGATTTTGAATGGTCAACTCGCCTTGATGAATATCGACAATACGTTTTACAATTGCCAAGCCTAAGCCACTGCCTTGTACGGTGCGGGCTTCATTGCCGCGTACAAACGGCTGCATTAAATCGGCAATCTGGTCTTCAGGAATTCCTGTACCATTGTCAGCAACACAAATACGAATGTGATCCTCCAGCACTGCTGCAGACAACTCTATCGGCTCTGCACCATAGCGTTTAGAGTTGTTAATCAAGTTGCCAATCAGACGTTTCAGCGACAAACTGCGCGCCTGAATTAAAGGTAATTCTTGTGCGTTAAAGCGAATATCCAACGGTTTAAATTGAATAATCAATTCCTGCAGCAAAACATTTAAATCGGTTTCTTGTAATTCTTCATCAGAACCATCACGCATATAAGAAATGAATTGATTCAAAATCGCATCCATATCTTCTACATCGTAAATTAAGCCTTCTTTTAAAAAATCATCATCAGGCATCATTTCAGCACTTAAACGAATCCGTGTCAGTGGCGTGCGCAGGTCATGTGAAATACCCGCCAACATGATACGACGGTCACGTTCAGTCTGTTCCAAGGTATAAATCATGTGGTTAAAGGCTTGGTTGACCTCACGAATTTCCTGCGGCCCGTGATTGGTTTCCAGATAAGGGGCTTTACCTGTTTTACTGTAGCTGTTGGCGGCATTTTGCAGACGCCGCAAAGGACGGTTCAACTGACGTACTAAGGTCAAAATAATGGCTGCAGCCAAAAGTGGAATACCCAAAAGCCAGCCAAAGACCAGTTCAGGGCTGTAGTTGGCATAGGTTTTGAGGGGTTCACGTACCCAGTTGCCATTCATTTCTGGGGTTTGAATCCAAATGCGCGGGCTTGGTTTGAACTGGAAATAAACCGTGACATCCTGCATTTTTAATTCAGTTGCTAGTTTCTTTTCAATTTGTCGGGTAAAAAATTCGGCAATGACTTTTTCCCGTACATTTGGAAATTCACGTGGATCGGTCACATATTCAATGCCGACCCGATTTTTAAGCCATGCATCAACATCGACTTCTGCTTGATTGTGAAAAATGCGCAAATCTGGATTGTTTAAAATTTCCAGTTCAACCGCTAAATAGCGGGCGTGTTGTTGAATTTCAGGTAAATACAAGGTGCGCCAAAAGAACCACAACGACATAAACAAGCTAAACAGCACTACAAACACCACCAGTACCGTGGTACGCATGGCTGCAGAGCGTGGTTTGATTTTGTCTAAAAAACGCTCCCAACGGGTACGTTTCTTTTMAGAATACGCCACATAGTCGGTAAATTCTTGTGGGTCGATGGGTTCGAGTTTCACATCTTGTCCTGTGGCAGAGGTTGTAAAGCGAATTTGGTGAGTGAAATTTTATGATAAATATACTTGTTATTAGAATGTGTGTTCTTTAAATCATTGCGCAATGATCGGTGTGCGCATAAATGTTGATCATTGCATGAAGATGTGAGGCTTAAGCCTCACATCATTTTCAACTTATTCCGCACCATCTGGAACAAATACATAACCTACACCCCAAACCGTTTGAATATAGCGTGCACGAGCAGGGTTTTCTTCAATTAAACGACGTAAACGTGACACCTGAACATCAATCGAACGCTCCATCGCACCCCATTCACGACCACGCGCTAAATTCATTAACTTGTCACGGGTTAAAGGCTCACGAGGATGTTGTACCAACGCTTTGAGTACTGCAAATTCACCTGTAGTTAGGGTCACGACCTGACCTTCACGGGTTAAAGTGCGGGTCGATAAATCGAGTGACCATGGGCCAAAACCGACCACTTCCATTTGCTGACTTGGTGCGCCCGGAACTTCTCGCACTTGACGACGTAATACGGCACGAATACGTGCTAACAGCTCGTTTGGATTAAATGGTTTTGGCAAATAATCATCTGCACCTGCCTCAAGTCCTGCAATACGGTCTGAATCACTGCCGCGAGCCGTGAGCATAATAATTGGCGTGTCGATATTAGATTGACGTAAACGACGGCAAATACTTAAACCATCTTCTACAGGCAACATAAAATCCAACACGATTAAAGAGAACAGTTCACGTTGTAACAAACGATCCATTTGCGTTGCATCGTGGGCAGTTTTAACCACAAAGCCCTTGTCTTCCAAAAAACGTTGTAACAGGGTACGTAAACGCACATCATCATCCACAACGAGAATGCGTTCAACGCGGTCAGTTTCGCTGTGTACGGTATCTGTTTTTTCAGCAGGTACAACTAAACTCATGATGTGCTCCTTTATTCTTTATTGTCATCGTAAACAAAAAGTTGAGTTGGCTTTGAGTATACGATTCATTGGTATCTTTTGCATATGCTCTAAAGCAACAAATATTGCAGATAAAATCAAGACATAGATACTAAATATATACAGCATTCCCCTGTTAAAAACTGACATATTTGCCCGTTTAAGTCTAACATCAGCCTGAATTTTATTTAGATTTATAAAATTTTGCCGAATTGGCAAAAATCGCCAAAACACCACCATTTATAAAATTCATAAAACAATTGTGGATTTTATAGTCTTGGTCTTTATAATCATGGCTTTTAGTACTTATCCTTGTAGGATCACACACGATGACTGACTTAGTTCAGCAGTTAGCAAAAGAACTTGCCGTACGACCAAATCAAGTAGAAGCTGCCATCAAACTGATTGATGAAGGTGCTAGCGTTCCATTTATTGCACGTTACCGTAAAGAAGTGACGCAAGGTTTAGATGACACGCAGCTACGTCAGCTCGATACACGTTTATCGTATTTACGTGATTTATATGAGCGTCGCGAAAAAGTAATAGAATCACTCAAAGAACAAGATAAATTATCTGATGATTTATTGGCACGGGTAAACGCTGCTGAAACCAAAAATGCCTTAGAAGAAATTTACGCGCCTTACCGTCCTAAACGTACTAGTAAATCGTTTAAAGCCAAAGAAGCAGGTTTAGGCCCAATTGCAGCGCAAATATTTGCAGAACAAGTCGAGCCAAGTGAAGCTTTAGCAGGCTTTAGTCATGCAGAATATCCAGATGTAGACAGTCAGCTAGATGCTGTGCAGCACATTCTGATTGATGAATGGGCACAAAATATTGCGCTAACGACAGAATTAAAAGAAATTTTTGCCAAAACAGCGGTATTAAAAAGCTTGGTTGCTTCTGAAGAGAAAAAAGAAGTGGGCAAAAAATTCCGTGATTACTTCGATTTTTCAGAAAACCTGAACAAAGTGCCGTCACATCGTTTATTGGCGATGTTGCGTGGTCGCCAAGAAAACGTCTTGGGCTTAAAAGTTGATGGTGAAGACAGTGCACCTTTGGCACGTATTGAAACTGAATACAATTTAGATCAGATTCAGCCGCAAGCACGTCAGGACTTTTTAAAGCAAACTGCAAAATTGTTCTGGTTGGGTAAAGTGCGTCCACAAATCGAACATTCATTATTGACTGAAAAACGTTTGGCTGCTGAAGCCGAAGCGATGGATGTCTTTGCAGAAAACTTGCGTCATTTATTGCTTTCTGCACCTGCAGGCGCACGTTGTACGCTGGGTGTAGACCCTGGTATCCGTACAGGTGTCAAACTGGCTGTGGTGAACCAATCTGGTGATGTAGTTGCTCATAGCACGGTGTATCCATTTGCACCAAAAGAAGACAAAGCAGGCGCGATTGAAGAGATTGCACGTTTATGCCGTGAGCACCATGTTGATTTAATTGCGATAGGTAACGGGACTGCAAGCCGAGAAACTGAAGCGGTGGTGGCAGAAATGATGGCTGCGCACAGTGATTTGAAATTGACGCGTGTATCTGTATCTGAAGCAGGTGCATCGGTATATTCAGCTTCAGAGTTGGCATCGCAAGAATTGCCAGAGCTAGATGTGTCGATTCGTGGTGCAGTGTCTATTGCCCGTCGTTTACAAGACCCATTGGCAGAATTGGTAAAAATTGATCCAAAATCAATTGGTGTGGGTCAGTATCAACATGATGTGAATCAGGCAGGTTTGGCAAAAACCTTAGAAGCCGTGGTTGAAGACTGTGTGAACTCGGTAGGTGTTGATGTCAATACGGCATCTTCAGCAATATTGGGTTATATCGCAGGTCTGAATAAATCAATTGCACAGCAAATTGTAGATTATCGTAAAGAACATGGCCGTTTTGATAACCGTCAAGCCTTGAAAAACGTACCACGTTTAGGCGAGCGTACTTTTGAACAAGCCGCAGGTTTCTTACGTATTCAAGCAGGTTCTGAGCCTTTAGATGCCTCAGCTGTTCACCCTGAATCATATGGTTTGGTAGAAAAAATTGTGGCTGCTAAAGCGACTACAGTCAAAGACATCATTGGCAATACCGAAATTATCCGTTCAGTGAATGCTGAAGAATTTGTGGATGATCAAGTCGGCTTACCTACCATTCAAGATGTTTTATCTGAATTGGAAAAACCAGGTCGTGACCCACGCCCTGAATTCCGCACGGCTAAGTTCCGTGAAGATATTACTGAAGTGGCACAGTTGACTGAAGGCATGCAGCTTGAAGGTGTGGTGACCAATGTGACGAACTTTGGTGCATTTGTAGATGTTGGCGTGCATCAGGATGGTTTGGTGCATATTTCTGAGTTGGCCAATGAGTTTGTGGCTGACCCACATAAAGTGGTGAAACCAGGTCAAATCGTGCAAGTGCGTGTGTTACAGGTTGATGTAGAACGTAACCGCGTGAATTTATCGATGCGTCCTGAAGGTTCGGCTGCACCTGCAAAAGCGGCGCGTGCGCCACGTCGTGATCAAGAGCAACGTACAGAGCGTAAGCCACAGGCGAAACGTCCGCAACAGGCGCGTCCGCAGGGTGATCGTCCTCAGGGCAAAAAGCCGCAAGCTGCTAAACCGCAAGAAAATAAAATTGGTGGTTTAGGCGCATTGTTGTTACAAGCAGGGATTAAAGGTTCGAAGTAAGTTTTAATTACGCAAACAAAAAGCTCCCGAAATTCAGGAGCTTTTTGTTTTGTGGGTATACTTTACTCTACAGTTTGATTAATCATTTTTAAATCAACGGCACAATCCAGCTCACTAAAATCAGCATGATTCCCAAATGCCCAAGTTTACGTGTCACTGCCACTAGTTTTGATGGTGGTGCTTCAAGTTGGCGAGCATATTCCTGAAGATTTAAACCTTGTGAGGCTTTGCTGCTAAATAAAAATACGCCTAAATCAATACAAATTAAAATCGTGCCTACATCGGCAACAACCTCTAAGAGTTCATATTCTTGCTGATAAAGCGCCGTTGCAACCTGATAACTTAAAAATAAGGCAAAGGCAAAACAGCCATACTGTAAAATGAGGGCTAGTGCTCGCATAATCCATTCAAAATACTTAAAACAGCTGTGTTATAGCATAAAAATAAGGTGCAATTGAATGTTTTGTTCAAGCTGCATGGATATAAGATTAGGCTTGTTAACGTTATCTCTTGCAGTAGATGTTGCAAGATTGAAATAACGTAATATGAAATGATCGGAAATAAAATAGGCGATCCGTAGATCGCCTAAAGAAAACTTGAATGTGTATAAATTACCAGTGTTCACCTGGGAACAAGCGTGCATATGCCTTTTGTACCCAGTTCAGTTTTTGCTGCTCGCCTACAGAAGCGGAAGAGCTTGGGAATAGGTTATAACCAATCGACATAAGTTTGTTGTTGATGTCTGGTGCAATCGCATATGTGATTGAAGCCAAACGACCCAAGTGTGTCGCAATTTTCTTCGGACGTTTCACAATCGCATAGGCAATTAAATCTGCTGCTTGCTCAGGTGAAAGGGTGGGTACGTACTTGTAAATTTTGGTTGGTGCGATCATTGGGGTACGAACCAGTGGCATATACACTGATGTAATCGCAATTTTGTGTGTATGCGCTTCTGCAGATAGACAGCGACTAAACGCATCTAGTGCGGCTTTAGATGCCACATAAGCCGAGAAGCGCGTTGCGTTGGCTAATACACCAATCGAGCTGATATTGATGATGTGACCATCTTTGCGGTGCATCATCTGCGGCAAAATATTTAGTACTAAACGTACAGCACCAAAATAGTTGAGCTGCATAGTACGTTCAAAGTCGTGGAAACGATCAACCGACTCGTGTACTGCACGACGGATTGAGCGGCCTGCGTTGTTAATTAAAATATCAATATGATCGACAGAGGCGAGAATTTGTTGCGATACGGCATCAATAGAGTCCATATCGTTTAAATCGCAAGGGAAAACTGAAGCTTTGCCACCACGTGCTTCAATTTCAGCTTTGACTTGTTCAAGCGTTTCCTGAGTACGTGCCACCAAAAGCACATGCGCACCTGCATCGGCTAGTTTATGTGCTACGGTTAAACCAATACCACTCGATGCACCTGTAATAAGGGCAACTTTACCATTTACACGCTTTTGAAAAAGTTTCTCTAATTTTGGCTTCACGCTAATATTCCTGATTTTGATTCCTGAGTTGTCATTTTTATTGAAAGTGCCGATTCAAATTTTAGATTGAATTTGAACTGTTTTCCTTGGCTTTATGATAGCCGATTTCACAAAAAAAGCTATGCAATAAGTGGTTGAATTTAAAAATGAATATAGAGTAATTGCTCTATTTTTGTGATTTGTATATCTTTATTTTTACCATAAACTAAAGCTAATGCAAAGACATACAAAGAAAAATTAAAATAAAAAAGCATCCTGTTGAAATTAATCAGCAGGATGCCAGTACAAAGCTTGAACTGATGAGTTCTTATACAGCTGCTAAAGCTTGCTCTAAATCGGCAATTAAGTCATCGGCATGTTCAATCCCGATGGACAAACGCACCATATCTTCACTCACACCTGCAGCCTTGAGTTCATCTGCACTCAACTGACGGTGAGTGGTGGTCGCAGGGTGGCAAGCTAGACTCTTTGCATCGCCAATATTGACCAAGCGAGTGAATAATTGCAGCGCATCAATAAAGCGAGTTCCGCCCTCTCGACCATCTTGCACGCCAAAAGACAGAATTGCAGAAGGTTTGCCTTTTACATATTTTTGCGCCAACGCATGTTGTGGGTKATCTTTTAAGCCTGCGTAATTAACCCATTTCACTTTTGGATGTGCCTGTAAATATTCCGCGACTTTTTGCGCATTTTCAGTATGGCGTTCCATACGCAGGCTTAAGGTTTCTAAACCTTGTAAAATCAGGAATACGTTATGCGGGCTAATCGCTGCACCTGTGTTGCGTAGCGGTACCACACGTGCACGTGCAATAAATGCCGCAGCACCTAACGCTTCTACATAATTAACCCCGTGATAGCTTGGATCAGGTGTATTTAACGCTTTAAAACGCTCAGGATATTTGCCCCAAGGGAATTTGCCGCTATCGACTATAATGCCGCCAATAGACGTACCGTGACCGCCTATATATTTGGTCAGTGAGTGAATAATAATG
Source organism: Acinetobacter towneri (assembly GCF_001758345.1). Taxonomy (GTDB): domain Bacteria; phylum Pseudomonadota; class Gammaproteobacteria; order Pseudomonadales; family Moraxellaceae; genus Acinetobacter; species Acinetobacter towneri_A. The sequence continues at coordinate 201,560 of NZ_MKQS01000005.1, read as the reverse complement.
TCTGCGCCAAAATCAAACGATTTTTGCAAGACAGGCGTGGCAACGGTGTTATCCACCACCACTGGAATGCCATATTCATGTGCAATTTTTGCAATCGCTTCAAGGTCAATAATATTGCCCAATGGGTTGCCAATTGACTCTACAAAGACCAGTTTGGTTTTGTCATCAATCAGGTCGCGCAAGCTTTCAGGCTGTTGATAATCGAAGAAACGCACCTCAATGCCTTGTTTAGGCAAGGTATGGGCAAATAGGTTGTACGTACCGCCATATAAAGTTGATACTGAAGCAATGTTGTCGCCTGCTTCGGTAATGGTCTGAATGGCGTAGGTAATTGCAGCCATGCCTGATGCTAAGGCCAAGGCTCCAATCCCGCCTTCAAGCGCTGCAACACGTTGCTCCAACACCGCAGTGGTTGGGTTCATAATGCGGGTGTAAATATTGCCTTGTACTTTTAAATCAAATAAATCGGCACCATGTTGCGTATTATCAAAGGCATAAGAAGTGGTTTGGTAAATCGGCACAGCCACGGCTTTGGTGGTTGGTTCTGGGCTATAGCCTGCATGAATGGCCAAGGTTTCATCTTTATAGGTCATGTTTACTTCATCTTCGTGAGTTAAATTGGCTTGAGTCTAGCATTTTTCAATATGAAAGAAAGCGTCAAAATATTGCAATATTTAGCGTGAAAGTTGATATAGCACTTAAGTAGATGGGCGGGTTGCAAGCTTAAAGACGGAGTTGTAACAAAGCATGCAAGATGTTTGAGGTGTCTTATTTTTTCTCTGTATTCAGGTATAATACCCGATTATTTTTTCGCTCATTAGAGCAGGGGCTGCTCATCTGAGCCCCAGATTTGGTTTTCTATTGAGGAGTCCTACGTGGCCCAATATATTTATACGATGAACCGAGTGTCGAAAATGGTTCCGCCTAAGCGCGAAATCCTGAAAGACATCTCTTTATCATTTTTCCCAGGTGCGAAAATTGGTGTGCTTGGTTTAAACGGTGCAGGTAAATCGACGTTGCTCCGTATTATGGCGGGCGTAGACAAAGATTTCTCGGGTGAAGCACGTGCGCAGCCAGGCATCAAAATTGGTTATCTTGAGCAAGAACCGCCTTTGGACGAAAGCAAAGACGTTCGTGGTAACGTGGAAGATGGCTTGCGTGAGCCACTTGATGCTTTGGCTCGTCTTGATGAAGTCTTCGCTGAATATGCAGCTGAAGATGCAGACTTTGACGCACTAGCCAAAGAGCAAGAAAAGCTTGAAGCTATTATTCAAACTTGGGATGCGCACAACCTTACAAACCAGATGGATCAAGCTGCTGCAGCACTGAACCTGCCTGCTTGGGACGCAGACGTTTCTAAACTTTCTGGTGGTGAACGCCGTCGTGTAGCACTTTGCCGTTTGCTTTTGTCTAAACCAGATATGTTGCTACTAGACGAACCGACGAACCATTTGGATGCCTCATCTGTTGCATGGTTAGAACGTTTCTTGAAAGACTTCCCGGGTACCATCGTCGCGATTACGCACGACCGTTACTTCTTAGATAACGTGGCTGAATGGATTCTTGAGCTTGACCGTGGACATGGTATTCCTTACCAAGGTAACTACTCTTCTTGGTTAGAGCAAAAGAACGCGCGTCTAGAGCAAGAACAGAAGCAAGAAGAGTCTTTTGCTAAAGCATTGAAAAAAGAACTTGAATGGGTCCGTTCTAATGCCAAAGGCCAGCAAAAGAAAAATAAAGCACGTATGGAACGCTTTGAAGAACTTAACTCTCGTGAATTCCAACAGCGTAACGAAACCTCTGAAATTTACATTCCACCTGGTCCACGTCTGGGCAACAAGGTGATTGAGGTTGAAGGTATCAGCAAATCGTTCGGCGACCGTACCCTGTATAAAGACTTGAGCTTCTCAGTACCACCATGTGCTATTGTCGGTATTGTTGGTGAGAACGGTGCAGGTAAAACGACGCTATTCCGTATGATGACTGGCGAACAGCAACCAGATACCGGTACGGTAACGCTGGGTGAGTCTGTTAAAGTKGCTTACGTKGGTCAGATTCGTGACACYTTAGAYGACAACAAAACKGTTTGGGAAGAAGTKTCTGGCGGTTTAGACATCTTGCGTATTGGTGAATACGAAATCGCATCTCGTGCCTATATCGGTCGCTTTAACTTCAAAGGTCAAGATCAGCAAAAACGTGTGGGTCAATTGTCGGGTGGTGAGCGTAACCGTTTACAACTTGCCAAAATCCTACAAATGGGCGCTAACGTGATCCTGCTGGATGAACCATCGAACGACTTGGATATCGAAACTTTACGTGCACTTGAGGATGCCATTCTGGTATTCCCAGGTACTGTGATGGTGATCTCGCATGACCGTTGGTTCCTAGACCGTATTGCAACGCACATCTTGTCATTCGAAGGTGAAACACCAGAATTCTTCACTGGTAACTATACTGAATTCGAAGAATATCGTCGCAAACGTGATGGTGATGACTTAGTAACCAAGCGTCAAAAATATCGCAAAATCGGTGTGTAATTATTCCCGACGTTTGTAAATAAAAAACCAGCCTTAGGGCTGGTTTTTTGTGTTTACTCAATCATGCTGATTGAGTATTAAGACAACAGCATGATGTGAAATCTGAAAAGAGTAACAGTGTTTAAACTTCCCACTCATGTGAACATTCACGGCACTTCCATTGCTTTTGCGACTGCATAAAAGCCTGCATGGAAATTTTAAAATCAGGCAAATCACGGTAGAACAAGAAGCCTGCAATCACACACACAACAAATACCGCTACTGTAATGCTTTGTAAGGTCGTGCCTGCGCCATCGCCAAAAATCCACATGGCAATACTAATTAAAACCAGAAGTAATAATACAAATACCGCAGGAATGAGCATCACCAAGCTTTTAGGCACAACAGGACGTGGCGTTGCTTGACCTGCCTGTGCAACAGGCATGATTTTTGGGCTTTGACATTTAGGGCATCGGTATTGCATTACAACTCCAAAATTCTGATCTAATTGTTATTCTAACGAAATGTGCGACAAATAAAAAACAGTCTGTCAGAAAACAGGGCAATAAAAAAGCCCAAGTCGTTGCTTGAGCTTTATTATAAGATGAAGATAATGGATTATATTCATCTTGAATATGGCGTCCCTACGGGGATTCGAACCCCGGTTACCGCCGTGAAAGGGCGATGTCCTAGGCCTCTAGACGATAGGGACTTGATGAGGCAACACAGGTAAAGCCTTATTTAAACTTGGTGGAGTCAAGCGGGATCGAACCGCTGACCTCTACAATGCCATTGTAGCGCTCTACCAACTGAGCTATGACCCCAGTCTGTGTGAGCGCAATATTAGGGCTATTGCGTTCACACGTCAACAAAAAAATGAATTAAGCTGGATCAATTGCATCATTTTTCGGCAATTTGATGCTTTCATACAGTTTTTCCCAGACTTTGACTTCTTTTTTGCTTGGGCCGCCTACAACTTCTAAGGCATTGCGCAAACGTGCAAAAGTTAGGTCAGGGCCAATGGTGACCATGGTTTGCATGACTGGCGTAGACGCAGTTGAACCTGCAATTGCAATAAAGAACGCAGGCATGAAATCACGCAATTTGACTTCCATTTGGTTCGCTAAATCCATCAGGGTTTGGCTCACCGTGTCGTTGTTCCAAGTAAATAGACTTTCTAAACGCCAAATTGCAAATTGCAAGCTTTGACGCACTTGTTCTTCAGACAGTTTTTTACTTTCAAACTGTTCCTTGCTTAAGCTTGGGAAATGGTTGAAGTAATGTGCAGACCAATTGACCGCTTCTGAGAGTAAATGAATACGCGGTTGAATCGCGGCAGCAATCTCTTCCAATTTGGCTCGATCTGCTTTCCAAGCCAATAAGGTATCTAAGAGCTCAGCAGGTGAAAGTGCTTTAATCCATTGACCATTCAGCCAATTGAGTTTTTCTACATCAAAGATAGGGCCGCCCAGTGAGACACGTTGAATATCAAAGTGTTTAATCATTTCGGCTAAAGTGAATTTTTCACTTTCATCTGGCATTGACCAACCCATGCGACCTAAATAGTTCAGCAAAGCTTCAGGTAATACGCCAATGTCTTTGTAGTAGTTGATTGAAGTTGGGTTTTTACGTTTAGATAATTTTGATTTGTCTGGGTTACGCAACAATGGCATGTGGCATAACACAGGCATATCCCAACCAAAATATTGATAAAGCAATTGGTGTTTCGGTGCCGATGGAATCCATTCTTCACCACGAATCACGTGAGTGATTTGCATCAAATGGTCATCGACCACGTTGGCCAAATGGTAAGTTGGCAAGCCATCTGTTTTCAGCAAAATTTGCATATCGACTTGCGCCCATGGAATTTCCACTTCACCGCGCAGCATGTCATTAAATTTACATACGCCTTCGGTTGGCACTTTCATACGAATAACATGCGCTTCGCCTGCCGCTAAACGACGCTGCACTTCATCTGCAGACAAGTTTAAACCACGACCATCGTAGCGCGGGCTTTCACCACGTGCTTGTTGTTCTGCACGCATTTGATCGAGTTCTTCGCTAGTAGCGAAGCAATAGAAAGCATGCCCTTGTTCAACCAATTGCAAGGCGTATTGCTTATAAATATCCATACGTTCAGATTGGCGATACGGTGCATGTGGGCCGCCGATATCTGGACCTTCTGCCCAATTTAAGCCTAACCAACGCAATGAATCCAAAATCATTTTTTCAGATTCAGGGGTTGAGCGCAGTTGGTCAGTATCTTCAATACGAAGAATAAATTCACCACCGTGTTGTTTGGCAAAACATAAGTTAAACAAGGCGATATACGCTGTTCCCACGTGCGGGAAACCAGTAGGAGAAGGCGCGATACGAGTACGAACAGTCATAAGCAAAAATTAATTCAAAATGTAAATTGCAACCATTATAACGAAAAAGCCCAAGTACTTAATGTTAAATTCAACATTCTGTACTTGGGCGTTTCAACTGCATTTGAAAAGGGGATTAAAGGCAGTGAGTTTGATGCAGACTTATGAGTTACCTTGCGGGAATAAGGCTTGTACGAAACGGCTAAAACGCTGATTTTGCAAGGCAAAGAAATTTTGAGTTGGGGCAAGATTAATTGAAGTCAGCACTTTTAAATCATTATTCGATTCAAACTTTTGCTTGTCTGCCTGTTTTTGCTGGGTAATGGCTTTTTCAATTAAAGAGCCTTTTTCCGCAGTTAAATGGGTCTTACTTTCAGTAGACTTGATCACAGCACTGTGACTGACTGTACTTAAAGTGAGTAATGCTGCGCATATGAGTTTAGATTTCATCTTGATTCCCCCCCTTTCCTTTATGAATGAACTCACAATTTATAAATTGTTTTAATCACTTAAATATTTAATCACAAAAACCTTAACAAAAGCAGACTTTCGTCACACTTTCAATAAGATCTTTATCATTATTTACTCACTATATACCGATTTGTCCATTGAGCTTTGGATTAGAACATGTTGTAACAAACAACTGTGGAGATATCGTGAAGATTTTTACAAAAGTCACAATAAAATTAATTTGAGAAGGTTGGTTTGATGTTGTTTATCCACTGGAGCGTAAAACCTCGTGGTTCAGCACGAGGATATAAGCGACTAGGGTAAACCATATGAACGACACGAAATGTCGTTTTAAATACTTGTACTATAGTCATTATTAAGAAAAATATTGTTAAAATAATTGGATGAAGACACTCAAATTACGCATAAAAGACAAACATTGTAAGGTGCTATATCAGTTAGCATCCGAAGTAAATTTTGTCTGGAATTATGTCAATGATTTGTGTTTTAAACATCTTCAAAGAAAACAACAATTCTTTTCAGCATACGACATTGCAAAATACACGAAAGGCACATCGAAAGAATGCAACTTGCACAGTCAAACTATTCAGGCAGTGACAGAAGAATTGGTCACAAGACGCAAGCAGTTCAAAAAAGCAAAACTAAAATGGCGTGTCAGTAATAAAAAATCAGCTAGACGTTCATTGGGTTGGATACCGTTTAAAAAGGTTGCAATCAAATATGCTGATGGCTATGTTCAATATGGCAAGCATCAATTTAAACTATGGGATAGTTACGGATTAAGTCAATACAATATCAAAACAGGCACATTCGTAGAAGATAGTCGTGGACGTTGGTATGTTTGTCTTGTAGTTGATGCAGTCAAAATAGAAAAAACTACGCTAAAACCTCAATTGGCATAGATTTAGGTTTAAAAGATTTAGCGACTTGTTCAGATGGCGTAAAACTTAAAGCACCTCAAATCTATCGGCAATATGAACAAAAACTTGGTATTGCTCAACGTGCAAAAAATAAGAAACGTGTCAAAGCCATCCATGCCAAGATTAAAAATGTACGACAAAACATGCTGCATCAATTCAGCCGAAAACTGGTGAATGAACATGCAGCCATCTTCGTTGGCAATGTGAATGCCAAAGCATTAGCGCAGACCAAACTAGCCAAGTCTGTGTTAGATGCCAGTTGGACAACACTAAGAACCATGCTCAAGTATAAATGCGAGAACGCAGGGGTATGTTATGAAGAAGTCAATGAAGCCTATACCACCCAAATTTGTTCGTGCTGTGGCTCACGCTCCAGTAGTCCGAAAGGTAGAGCAGGACTTGGAATAAGAGAATGGCAGTGTGTGGAGTGCGGTACGCTCCATGATCGGGATGTAAATTCCGCACTGAATATTCTTGCGCTCGGACATGAGCGTCTAGCAGTAGGAATCTCCGTCCTTTAGGTCGGGGAGGATGTCAATCACTTTTCATATATCTAATTCATAAAAAGGTATAAACTTTGAATAACGCTGCATCTTAAATTAAATCTAATAAAAACAAATAAATAAAGCTGAATTCATTGAGTTTAAAGATTTTTTTGTGTTTTTACAAATTGCGCAGCGCCTAAGCATTGCATATATTGAGTGATAGATTAAAAGTGATGTGTGTTGTAATGAAAACTCAATTGAAAGCTTTATTGGCTGCTGCTCTATTGGCAACAGGTTTTGCTGCAACGACTGCTCAGGCTGCAGATCGTCAGTTTTTAAATGTATCGTATGATGCAACCCGCGAATTTTATGATGAATTTAACAAGTCGTTTGGTCAGTACTGGAAAAAACGTACAGGTTTAGACGTCAACTTTAAACAATCGCATGGTGGTTCGGGTAAGCAAGCGCGTTCCGTGGTCGATGGTTTAAAGGGCGATGTTGTCACTTTGGCATTGGCGAATGACATTGAAGAAATTGTAAAGTCAGGTCAAATTCAAGCGGGTTGGCAAAAAGAATTTCCTCATAACTCTGCGCCTTATACCTCGACCATCGTCTTTATGGTGCGCAAAGGTAATCCGAAAAAGATTAAAGATTGGAATGATCTAACCAAACCGGGCGTACAAATTATTACCCCAAACCCGAAAACAGGTGGTTTGCCGCGTTGGGTGTATTTGTCGGCTTGGGGTTATGCAGAAAAGCAACCAGGCGGTTCTAAAGCTAAAGCGCAAGAATTTGTAGGTAAGATGTACCACAATGTAAAAGTGATGGACTCGGCAGCACGTGCATCGATGACCACATTCGCTGAACGTGGCATTGGTGATGTGTTGTTGACTTGGGAAAATGAAGCCCTTGTGACTTTAAAAACCTTAGGCAAAGACAAGTTTGATATTGTTTATCCATCTATTTCTATTTTGACTGAGCCTTCGGTGGCAATTGTAGATCGTACAGTAGAGAAAAATGGTAATAAATGGTTGGCGAAAGGTTATATCAACTATTTATATTCACCTTTAGGTCAGGAAATGGCAGCGAAGCATTTCTACCGTCCACGTAATGAAAAAGTCCTTGCAAAATATGCAGCGCAATTTCCGAAATTAAAAACTTTCACCATTGATGAAGTGTTCGGTGGTTGGGAAAATGCACAAAAAACCCATTTTGTGAATGGTGCGATTTTCGACCAAATTTATAATACTAAGCGTTAAACAGATATCCATTTTCGGCTAATCTTTTATTGGATTGGCACACAAAAAAATCTCTACGGAGATTTTTTTGTGCTTTAAAAAAGTCAAAAACGGTTTTCCCTATGGAAAGTAATATTTATCTACAAAAAGACGTTTGGAGCTTTGCCAAAACAAGGTAATAATGTGCAGTTACATTTTAGCTGTATTGATTGAACCTTATGTCGCATATTTCTGTATTACTTCATGAAACTGTTGATGCCGTGTTGGCAGATCGCAATACAGGAATTTATGTCGATGCTACCTTTGGACGAGGTGGACACACGCGTTTGTTGTTATCCAAATTGGATGCGCAGGCACGAGTCTATGCCTTTGATAAAGATCCACAAGCTTTGGCTGTGGCAGCAGAATTGGCGCATCAAGATTCTCGCTTTCAGATTATTCATGCCAGTTTTGCCGATATGCAGCAAGCTTTAAGTGATTTGGGTGTCACACAGGTCGATGGTGTGATGGCCGATTTAGGTGTGTCGTCACCACAGCTCGATCAGGCAGAACGCGGTTTTAGCTTTATGAAAGATGGCCCGCTTGATATGCGTATGGACAATTCACAAGGTCCGACTGCAGCAGAGTGGTTGGTGGATATTGAAGAAGAAGCCTTAGCCAATGTGATTTTTCAATATGGTGAAGAGCGTTATAGCCGCCGTATTGCCAAAGCCATTAAACAGGCGGGTTATATTGAAACCACCGCGCAATTGGCTGAAATTGTAAAAGTTGCCCATCCGAAGTGGGAAAAAAACAAACATGCTGCAACGCGTACTTTTCAGGCAATTCGTATTGCGATTAATAAAGAATTAGAAGATATTGAAAACTTCTTGCCGCAGGCGGTAGAGGTGTTAAAACCCGAAGGTCGTTTGGCTGTAATTAGCTTCCACTCTTTGGAAGATCGTTTAATTAAACAGTTTATTCAAAAAGAATCGAGCTTGCCTGAAGATTCAGGTTGGGGCTTGCTACAGCAGCAACAAGATACGCGTCGATTGAAAAAAATCTCACGTGTGCGTGCCAGTGATGAAGAAGTCAAAGCCAATCCACGCTCACGCAGCGCATGGCTACGTGTTGCAGAACGATTAGCTTGAAAAGGCCAATAATGAAAACTGAAAACGTTGAAAAAAATCAATCTCAAGTGCGACTGAAAAAAATGGTGGCCTATTTTATTTTATTGGCGCTGGTGTTCATCAGCGCGATTATGGTGGTGTTCCAAGTGTTTGAATATCGCCATGATTATCGTGAGCTGAGTTCTTATATGCGCGAGCGAGATGACCTAAATGCCGAGTGGGGGCGTTTGTTAATTGAACAGCAGACCTTTGGTGCAACTGCACAAATTGGCACCCGTGCGGTGACGCAATTGCGCATGTATTCACCGCCTGCACAGCAAACGGTGGTGATTTCTTTGCCTACAACTTCAGCACAACAATAAGGCGAGTTGCACATGGTCGATACGCGCAAAAAGCAAACCCGAAAGAAACAGCAATCGGTAACTGGAAAAAATGCCATTCATGTAGAAATGTGGCGTTTTTACTTAATGTGGGCTGTGGTACTGCTGGTGTTCGTGGCACTGGTGGGGCGTGCGTTTTATGTGCAAATTGTGAACCATAACTTTTTACAAAACAAAGCCAATGCCAATATTTTAAGAACAGAAAAGCTCAAAGCCATGCGTGGGGTGATTTATGATCGCCACGGTGTGCCTTTGGCAATTAGTACTCCTGTAATGAAAGTGGTGATTGATCCACGTGATTATTTTGACAATAAAAAACTGTTTGAAGAGATTACAGCCGAGCTAGAAAAAAATCCGACCAGTCGTAAATTACAACGCCAATTGCCCGATAAAAACTTGAATTTAGATGAACTTGCCGATGCCGTTGGGATGGATCGTCAAGAACTTAAAAATAAAATGAACGAGCGTCCGCGTTCACGTTATTTGGTTTTGCAAAAAGAAGTGCCGCCGCAACAGGCAGAGCTGATTCTAAAACGTAATTTCCAAGGGGTGTATACCGAGAAAAACTATAAACGTTATTACCCGCAGCCACAGCCGAATGCACAAATTATTGGTTTGACCAACAGTGAAGGCACAGGCATTGAAGGCTTGGAAATGCAGTTGAATACCCGCTTGGCAGGGGTAGATGGCGAACAACAAATCGTACGTGATAAAAAAGGTAACCGTGTCAAAGACCCAGAAGTAGTGAAGGAAGTTGAGCCGGGTGAAAACATTACCCTGAGTATTGACTCACGTTTGCAATACATTATGTATCGTGAATTGACTGCGGCAGGGGTGGCAAATAATGCCCGTTCAGCTACAGCAATTGCGGTGGATGTTAAAACCGGTGAAATTTTAGCGATGACCAGTTGGCCGTCGTATAACCCGAATGATAAAAAAAGTTTGTCCAATAAAGATGCCATGCGTAACCGTGGCGCGGTGGATTCCTTTGAACCAGGTTCGACCATGAAGCCTATGACCGTGGCAATGGCACTGGAAAGTGGCAAATATTCACCGAATACCGTGGTCAATTTAAGTGGTGGCTCAATGCGGGTTGGCAACCATACCATTCGTGATACTCACAACTATGGCTCACYGACTTTGGCGGGGATTATCCAAAAATCGTCAAACGTGGGGGTGGCGAAAATAGCTTTATCTTTACCGTATGCTACCTTACCGACTTTTTATAAGCGTTTAGGATTTGGTGCGCGTTCGGCGGTGAAATTTCCGGGTGAAAGCGCAGGTTTAATCTTGCCGCCAAGCAAATGGAATGTGTCCGAAGTGGCGACCATGTCTTATGGTTATGGTTTGAATGCCACTGTGCTGCAATTGGCAGATGCTTATGCCATGCTTGCCAATAAAGGCGTAAAAATGCCGCTGAGTTTATATAAATTAGAAGAACAGCCCAAAGGTGAACAAATTGTCGATGCTAAAATTGCTGACCAAGTTCTACTGATGATGGAAGCGGTAACTTTGCCAGGTGGTACAGCACGTCAAGCCAATATTCCAGGCTATCGAGTTGCAGGTAAAACGGGTACAGCACATAAACTTCGTGCAGACCGCAAAGGCTATTCACAGACTGAATATCGTGCCTTGTTTGCTGGGGTTGCGCCAGTCAGTGATCCGCGTTTAGCCATGGTGGTCGTGGTGGAAAATCCAAAAGGACAGTATTATGGTGGTTTGGTGGCAGCGCCAGTATTTGCTCGTGTGATGCAAGAATCTTTACGTTTAATGAATGTACCTTTAGATAAACCTTTAGAAACTCCCAACATCCAATAACAGGTGACGCATGTCTATCAGCTTTCAACATATTTACCGCAGTTCTCGCGTTGCAGATTGGATGACACAAGACTTTCAGGGCTTTCAGCTCGACAGCCGCCATGTTACACCAGGGCAAATTTTTATTGCTCTGACCAGTTTGTCGCAGCCTGAAAAAACCGCTCAATTTGCACAAGCCGCTTTAGATCAAGGGGCTTTGGCGGTGATTTCGGAAACTGAACTGGCAGTTGCCAATAATTTGGTAGTGCCTGATGTGCGTCAGCGCATGGGACACTGGCAAAAACAATATTTACAAGCGCGACAGCCCATACCTTTGGCACGTATGCTTGCTGTCACGGGGACCAATGGTAAAACCACCATTTCACGTTTAATTGCCGAATTGTTGATGTTGCAAGCTCAACGCTGTGCGGTAATGGGTACCACGGGCAATGGAATTTTGCCTAATTTGGAAGCTTCAACGCATACCACTTTAGATGCCTTGCAACTGCAAAATGCTTTATACAGCTATGCACAACAAGGCGCAAAATTTGCCGCAATTGAAGCCAGTTCACACGGTTTAGAGCAAGGGCGCTTAAATGGTTGCGATATTGAAATTGCGGTATATAGCAACCTGAGCCGTGACCATTTGGATTATCACGGGACTTTAGAGGCGTATGCTGCAGCCAAAGCGATGCTGTTTCAGTTTTCCAGTTTAAAAGTTGCCATTATCAATTTAGATGATCAATATGCAGGCATCATGTTGCAAGCGGCTCAACAGAATCCTGCTCAACCAAAAATTTTGACTTATTCCACGCAGCAGGCGGCAGATTATCAAGCACAGCAGATTGAATACAGTCTGAATGGCGTACGTTTCCAGCTAAAAACTGCTACGGCAGAATATGTGGTGCAAAGTCCGTTGCTTGGACATTTTAATGTTGAAAATTTGCTGGCGAGTTTAATTGCCGCAGAGCAAGCAGGTTTTGCATTGCCAGATTTAATCCATACGACTGCACAACTTCAAGGCGCACCGGGGCGTATGCAAGTGTTGCGTGATGCAGAGCGTTTATTTGTAGTGGATTATGCGCATACGCCAGATGCCCTTATTCAGGTGCTGCAAACTCTAAAACGTCATGTCAGCGCACAGCTTTGGGCGGTATTTGGCTGTGGTGGAGATCGAGATCGTGGCAAGCGTCCCCTGATGACTCAAGCGGCATTAGATTATGCCAATGTTGTGCTTTTGACCTCAGATAACCCGCGTACAGAAGATCCTTTGCAAATTTTTGCCGATATGCAGACAGGTGTCGATTTGTCGGTGGCACAGAGCCATGAAATTCATGATCGTCGTGAAGCGATTAAATATGCCGTCAAACATGCACAATCGGGTGATATTGTCTTGATTGCAGGAAAAGGCCATGAAAACTATCAAGAAATAGATGGGGTAAGACACTGGTTTGACGATGTGGTTGAAGTGCAATCTGCGATTGATGCACAACATTGTTCAGCTACTGCTTATCCTGCCCAATAAGGAATTTGTATGCACACTTCCACCACCAGTACCGCAATGTTAGAACCTTGGACTGCTGAGCAACTGCAACAGGCAACACAAGGTTATTGGTTTAATGGGCAAACACCGCAAGGTGATATACAACGTATTTTGACCGATTCACGTCATGCCAAAGCAGGTGATGCCTTTTTGGCTTTAAAAGGTGAGCGTTTTGATGCGCATGACTTTGTGGCACAAGTGGCGACACAGGGCTGCTCTATGGCAATTGTCAGCCAGCCTGTAGACGCAGATATTTGCCAATTGGTTGTACCTGATACTCGCTTAGCTTTAGGACACTTGGGCGCATTTCGTCGTCAGCAACATCCACAATTAAAAGTGATTGCGTTAACAGGCAGTAGTGGCAAAACCACCACCAAAGAAATGCTGGGTAGTATTTTGTCCCGTTTGGCACCGACTTTAATTACTCGTGGCAACCTGAATAATGACTTGGGTGTGCCGATGATGTTATTGGAGTTGAATGCAAGCCATCAATATGCAGTGATGGAATTAGGCGCCAGTCATCAAGGTGAAATCGATTACACCTCAAACTTGGTGCAGCCGCAGGTGGCAGGCATTATCAATATTGGTACTGCGCATTTGGGTGAGTTTGGTGGACGTGAGGGCATTTGTCGGGCTAAGTCTGAAATTTATGCACATATTGCCCCACAAGGCACGGCCATTGTCCCTGCTGCCGATGATTTTACCGAACAGATTCAGCAGGCGGTTCAGTCGGAACAGCGTCTAAGTTTTGGCGAAGGCGGTGATGTGTTTGCGACAGACATTCAGTTGCAGCCACAATCGGCAAGTTTTTGTTTAAATACTGCCCAAGGTGTGCGTCAGATTCAATTGCCATTCGCGGGTGAACACAATGTTCAGAATGCTACGGCTGCTGCTACTTTTGCACTGGCAATTGGCGTAAATTTAGATGATATTGTCGCAGGCTTAGAACAGGCGCAGGGGGCAAAAGGGCGCTTGAACTTTATTCAGCAAGGCAAACATTTGTTCATTGACGACACCTATAATGCCAATCCAACCTCTATGCGTGCTGCAGGCGAAGTCCTTGCACAGCAAACAGGTGTGCGAGTTATGGTCATTGGTGATATTGGTGAGCTCGGCAACAGTGCGGCCCAGCAACACTATATGTTGGGGCGTGATTTGGTGTCTATTCGCGGCATCAATTTTGTGGTGGCGGTCGGTGAATTTGCACCTGCGACCCAAGAAGGTGCACGCAGTTCCCAATATGGAAAAAAATTACAGGCTTTTGTCACTCAAGAACAAGCCTTACCGTTTTTAATTGATCTGGTAAAAACACATCAACCTCAGTCCATGAGTTTCCTATTTAAAGGTTCTCGTTATACCCATATGGAAACGTTGATGGCTGCATTGATGGAGAAAATTTAAATGCTGTTATGGTTATTTGAACAGCTAGCGGGCTATCACAGTTCGTTTCAAGTGGTTCGTTATTTAACATTACGTTCATTACTGAGTGTATTGACTGCACTTGGCATTGGCTTGGTGCTTGGCCCTGTGATGATTCGTAAACTGCAAGCATTAAAATACGGTCAAGCAGTCAGCTCTTATGCACCTGAAGGGCATGCCAAAAAAATGGGTACGCCAACCATGGGCGGGGTATTAATCCTACTTTCCATTGGTATTTCGACTCTATTATGGGCAGATCTATCTAACCCTTACGTCTGGATTGTACTGGCGGTCATGGTCATTTTTGGCGCTGTAGGCTGGGCAGATGACTGGATTAAAATTCGCTACAAAGACAATGCGGGATTGCCTGCGCGTAAAAAGTTTTTTTGGACTTCGGTCGCATCATTGGGTGCGGGTATTGCATTGTATGTGATTGCAAGCCAACAACCAAATCCTACACAAACCGCAGATATGCTGGATGTGTTGATTCCATTCTTTAAAGATTTCAGCATTCCTTTATCTTTGATTCCACTCGGCGTTGGCTTCATTATCTTTACTTATTTGGTGATTAACGGTGCCTCAAATGCGGTAAACCTGACTGATGGTTTAGATGGCTTGGCGATTATGCCAATCGTGCTGGTTGCAGCTGGTTTGGGTGTATTTGCCTACTTGGCGGGGGATGTTCGTTTTGCTGATTATCTGCATATCCCTTACGTGAAATATGCGTCTGAGTTGGTGGTGATTTGTGCCGCGATGATTGGTGCAGGCTTAGCCTTCCTGTGGTATAACGCTCATCCTGCACAAGTCTTTATGGGCGATGTCGGTGCGCTATCTTTGGGGGCAATGCTAGGTACGATTGCCGTGATGGTACGTCAGGAAATCGTATTTGCGATTATGGGCGGGGTGTTTGTGGTTGAAGCGATTTCGGTCTTCCTGCAAATTGGTTCACTACGCATGCGCAATAAACGGGTATTCTTAATGGCGCCGTTGCATCACCACTATGAAAAGAAAGGCTGGCGAGAAACCCAAGTGGTGATTCGCTTCTGGATTATCACAATTATGCTGGTGGTTTTAGGTTTAATGACCTTAAAATTACGTTAAGCCTATCCAACCGAAAAGTTTAAAAGTCGGCACTCGCCGACTTTTTTGTGTTGTCCACTCTGGAGAAAATGATGAATTTGCTGATGTGTCCTGTATGTCGTCAGGTATTGCAACTGCATGATCGAACATGGCGTTGTGCCAGCAATCACAGCTATGATGTTGCGAAACAAGGCTACGTCAATTTACATGTGGTGCAGCATAAGCACAGTAAAAATCCAGGGGATACACCTACTTCTGTACAGGCACGCCGTGCATTTTTAAGTGCAGGCCATTATGCGCCCTTGCAACAGGCGGTGGTGCAAAAAATTCGTGCGTTACGCATCGAAAATTTGTTGGATATTGGCTGTGGTGAAGGCTATTATACTGCTGCCATGCAAGGCGAAGTGTTGCAGTGTGTCGGGGTGGATATTGCCAAGAATGCCGTACAAGTAGCGGCAAAATTGAATTCCGCAGTGACTTGGGTGGTGGGGACAGGAGCCACCTTGCCTGTTTTGGAACATTGTATTGATTTATGTGCCAGCCTGTTTAGCCCAATCCCGCAACAGGAAATTTTACGGGTTTTAAAACCACAAGGTTATTTGTTGGTGGTGACGCCTGCGCCTGAGCATTTATTGGCGATGCGTCAAGCTTTGTTTGAAGAAGTGAAGCCACATGAACCCGAAAAATTTATCACCCAATTGCAAACTGCCTTTGATTTGGTTGATGCCAGTGTGGTGGAAATACCATTACAGCTCAATCAAAGCGATTTAATTCATTTAATTGCTATGACACCTTATGCCTATAAAGCGAAAGCAGAGCGCCGTCAGGCATTGGAACAGCAAACCCAGTTTGACGTGACAGCACAGCATCAAATTTATCTGTTTCAGAAAAAGTAAGTTTGAATAGCCCATAAAAAAAGCCCTCATCTTTGCGTAAGAGGGCTTTTTTCTGACTGCATGTCTGTGGTTATAAGACTTCGTCAATTAAGTTTTCTAACGCATCGGGAGCAGGTTTAGGTGCTGCATTGGGTTTGACAGGGCTGTTGTTTGGCGCTTGCATGACAGGCGGTGCAGCGTTTTCAGGAATTAACACCTCCTCGCCTGGTAAATCGTCAAAATCACGCTCAGGCGCACGTGCTGGCGCAACAGGTGCAGGTCGATACAGTGGACGTGCCAATGGCGGTGAAGCACGATAATCCTGCTTCTGTTCTGCATTTATTTGATTAAGTTCACGTTGTGGCGCTTTGGCTTTGCTGTCTAAACTGACCCATGCTTCAGGTGTGCCTTTAAGTGCATTGCCCATAAAGTCTGTCCAAATTGGCAGCGCTGCGACCCCCCCATATTCACGACGTCCTAAAGTGGTAGGTTGGTCAAAGCCAACCCAAGCTACAGTCACCAGTTTGCCGTTGAAACCTGCGAACCATGCGTCTTTGGCATCGTTGGTGGTTCCTGTTTTACCGCCAATATCACCACGACCAATTCTGAGCGCAGCACGTCCAGTACCATGTTGAATTACGTCACGTAAAATATTGGACATATCATACGCCGAGCTAGATTTTAAAATACGTTGTGCCTGTTTGTACTGACTACGCTCTGCCAATAATTGTGGATCCTGTTCAGCTTGTGCCAGTTTTTGATTGGTCACTTCAATCACTTCATCATCTGGCGTGGTGGCTTCGGCACTTTCAGTCGTTTGTTCTTTGGAATTAATGCAAGCAATACACGCATATTCAGGATTGGCTTGATAAATCACCTTGCCATAAGCATCTTCAATACGGTTAATAAAGTGCGGTTGAATACGGTAACCCCCATTGGCAAAAGTGGCATAGCCCGTTGCCATTTGAATAGGCAAAACTTGTGGCGTACCCAATGCAATCGTGTAGTTACGCGGAATCTGATCTTCCTGTAAACCGAAATCCATAAACAATTGGCGAGTTCGTTCAATACCCACATCTTGCAATAAACGTACAGAAACCGTGTTACGAGATAAATAGAGTGCACGACGTAACGGAATCATGCCTAAATGGCGACCATCGGAGTTACGTGGTGACCATTTACCAATGGTAATGGGGCTGTCATTGACCATGGTGTGTGGGGTCATGCCACGCTCTAAAGCCAGTGCATAAACAAAGGGTTTAATGGTAGAACCTGGCTGGCGCCAACCCTGTAAGGTACGGTTAAATTTAGATTGATAGAAGTTATAACCACCGACTAACGCTTCAATAGCACCGTTGTTGGGGTTGATTGCAACCAATTGTCCTTGCACTTTGGGTACTTGTACCAAAGCCCAAGCGGTTTTATTGTCATTTGGACGTAAACGTACAATATCTTTAACTTTTACGACTTGTGCAGCACGACTGGGTGCATTGCCAACACTATTGGCATTGCGGTAGGGGCGTGCCCAAGACATCCCAGACCAAGGTACCGTTACGGTTGAACCATCTTGCATTATCGCTTCAAAAGAATTATTCAGTACTTTGCTAACTTGCGCAGGGTAGGTATTGGCATAAGCACGAAACTCATGCAGAGGCTTGTCATGTGCCTCTGCACCACGCCATCCGTGACGACGATCATAGGCTTCAAGACCTTCTTGCACCGCCTGTTCAGCATACATCTGACGTTTGCTGTCTACCGTCGTGTAAACTTTATAGCCCGAATCAACCGCTTGTTCGCCAAATTTACTGACCAGTTCAGCACGTACCATTTCTCCAATATAGGGATGTTTATTGCTAATGCTACGGTCTGGCATATCTAAATTAATGGTTTCAGCAATCGCTTTTTGGTATTCATTTTGATTGATATACCCTAATTGCAACATGCGTCCCAAAATCCAGTTACGACGCTCTAAAGCACGTTCGGGATTCACTACAGGATTGTAGCGTGAAGGTGCTTTAGGTAACCCTGCAATCATCGCCATTTGTGCAATCGACAATTCTTCTAGGCTTTTGTTGTAATAAATTTTGGCAGCCGCCGCGATACCATAAGCATTTTTACCCAAAAAGATTTTATTGACGTATAAGGTTAAAATTTCTTCTTTGCTCAGGTTTTGTTCAATTTTACGTGCTAAAAAAATTTCGGTCAGTTTGCGCTTTAAGGTGCGTTCAGGGCTTAAATAATAATTTTTCGCAACTTGCATGGTAATGGTCGAACCGCCCGTTTGCACATTGGAGCCTGTTACCGCCTCGCTCACCGCGCGCCCTAAGCCTTTAAAGCTAATCCCACTGTGTTCAAAAAAAGCAGAATCTTCAGCTGCCAAGAACGCAAAAATGAATTTTTCAGGAATATTTTCATAATCGACAGGCACAGAAAGCTTGCCGCCATACTCAGCAATGAGCTCATTATCGGCACTGTAAACCTGCAATGGCTTTAGTAATGGTGCTTTTTTTAAGGTGGTCATTTCTGGCAAAGATGGGGCAATATAGAGATACATGCCATAGAATCCCATCGGTATTGCGACCAAAATTATAATAATGATCAAAAAAAATGGATGAACACGACCCGAACAAGATAGCTTTTTCATAACAAGTGCGTTTTAATAAGCGCTAATAGCAAACTAATTGCTGGTCAGTATAGCGAGTAGATTTACGGATTGTTAGATGAATTATTGTATCCGTAAAAAATTATAGACCAGCGCGGATTAGTAGGTTAAATTTTTTTGGGGATAAAAAAATAATAGGAATGGTATTATCGTGCGTAGGTTATATCGTAAGCCAAGTAAGGGGTTAATAGGTGTAGATATTAGTTCTACTTCTGTTAAGTTATTAGAACTATCTGTTAAGAATGGTAGATACTGGGTCGAGAGCTATGCGCTGGTCCCACTTCCAGAAGGCAGTGTGGTTGAAAAAAACATTCTCAATCCAGAAGCAGTCGGGGATGCGCTTGAACGTGCATTGAACTTAGCAAACACGCAATCTACATCGGCAGCATTTGCAATTCCAACCTCAATGGTGATTACCAAAATCATTGAAATGGATGCAGATATGACTAGCGATGAGCGTGAAGTTCAAATTCGTATGGACGCCGAGCAATATATTCCATTCCCATTAGATGAAGTCAGCCTAGACTTTGAAGTCCAACCAGACCGTTTAGCCAATCCAAACCGCGTCAATGTGTTACTGGTTGCGACACGTTTAGAAAACGTCGAAGCACGAGTAGAAGCATTAGAGTTGGGCGGCTTGACAGCCAAAATTGCCGATGTCGAAAGTTTTGCTATCGAAAATGCCTTTAAAGTGTTCTCCGATACCCTGCCAATGGGTGTGAACACTATTGGTATTTTGGACATTGGCCATAGCATGACCACCTTGTCGGTGCTGCAAAATAACAAAATTATTTATACCCGCGAGCAAACCTTTGGTGGTAAGCAGCTGACACAAGAAATTCAAAACCGTTATGGTTTGTCTTACGAAGAAGCAGGTCGCGCGAAAAAAAACCGTACTTTGCCAGATGACTACGATGTAGAAGTGCTCGAACCGTTCTTGGAAGCGGTGGTGCAACAAGCTGCACGTTCACTGCAGTTTTTCTTTTCATCTTCACAATTTAACGAAATTGATCACATTTTATTGGCAGGGGGGAATGCCAATATTCCAGGTCTTGCGAAGTTGTTGCAGCAAAAACTGGGCTACCGTGTGACCATTGCCAATCCATTCTTGCAAATGGGCTTCTCTCCACAAATCGACATTAAAAAAATTGAAAGTGATGCACCGTCATTGATGGTGGCATGTGGTTTAGCAATGAGGAGTTTTGATTAATGGCAAAGATTAACTTACTCCCTTGGCGCGATGAGCTAAGAGAAAAACGAAAAAAAGAATTTATTGTATTTTGTATTGCAGCGGCTGCTGTTGGGGTGTTATTGGTGACTTTAGCATGGTTCTTCTATAACGCGAAGTTAGAAGATCAAGAACAAGCCAATCAATTGGTGATCAGCACCAACCAAAACCTAGATGTACAATTAAAATCTTTAGAAGGCTTGCAAGAACAGCGGAATGCTATTGTTGAGCGCATGAAGTTAATTCAGGGCTTACAAAGTCAGCGTCCAATCGCTGTGCGTTTAGTGGATGAATTGGTGCGTGTGACACCAAGCAATATGTACTTAACCAAAGTGAGTCGGACAGGCAATAAATTTACTTTTGAAGGCAAGGCTGAAAGTCCAAATACAGTGGCTGAATTCTTGCGTAATTTGGAAGCATCGCCTTGGTATCGCAATGCATTTATGAATTCATTCTTAGCCAAAGAAGAAAACAAAGATAAAGCACCAAGCTCTGTGGTTCCTCGTGTAGAGGAAAGTTACGGTACTTTCGTAGTGACTTCAGATTTAGAAGATATTGCGATTCCTGTAACACCAATAGAACCTAATCCAACATCAGCAGCGGAGGCAGCACAATGAGTCTCGATGAATTTGATGAAGTAAATCAGGATGCTGCTGTTGCTCCGAAAAAGAAAATGACCGTTGAAAAGTTTTTTCAACAGTTCAATACCCTAGATCCAAATAATTATGGTGCTTGGCCGCTTTCGGTCAAAATTACCTGCTGGATTTTTATTATTTTCCTGATTTTGGCTTTAGGTTATTTTGTCGTGATCAAGCCAAAGTTAGATGCCATTGCAGCAGCACAAGCACAAGAACAAAACTTATTAAATGAGTTCCGCGAAAAAGATTCTAAATTGCGTAATTTGCAGCAATATCAAGCACAATTACAAGAAATGGAAGCGAACTTTAATCAACAACTTGAACAATTGCCTAAAGAAACTGAAATTCCAGGATTGGTTGAAGATATTAACGTCACTGGCGTGAATTCAGGTTTAAAGTTTAAAAACATTCGTTTAGAGAATGAGATTAAACAAGAGTTCTTTATTGAACAGCCAATTTCAATTGAAGCAACAGGTGATTACCATGCCTTTGGTTCATTCGTGAGTGGTACAGCAGCATTGCCACGTATTGTGACCATGCACGACTTTGAAATTGTAGCGACTGAAAATACAGACAAGAAAACTGATATTCCGCAAGTAACCTATAAAGCGCAAGCAAAAACTTATCGTTATGTAGGCAGTGCAGATACACAAACTGCGGGTAATGTTGGAGGGGCTGAATAATGAAAATTAAAAAGCTTTCGTTGGCTCTGATGGCGACTTTGTTGATGGTAGGTTGTGATTCTCGGATTGATGCTGTGAATACACAAATGGCTGAAATTCGTAATCAGCCGCCACTGCCAATTGAACCCGCACCTGTGTTTGAACCTGCACCAACTTTTAACTATGCAGCACACCAGCTCAAAAGCCCATTTTTGCCTAGTTCATTGGCGGCAGAGCTTAAAATAATGGCAGGGAAACGCGTTTATCCGAACCTTGCTCGCCAGTTACAACCCTTGGAAAATTACGCACTTGAATCACTGACCATGAAAGGCAGTATGCGTCAAAATGGTCAAATTTTGGCATTGATTCAAACACCAGACGGTGAAATTGAGCGTATCCAGCGTGGTAGCTATATGGGGGTAAATCATGGTCGTGTAGTAAATATTACGCCTACACAAATTGATTTAATCGAAATTATTCCAGATGGTCGTGAAGGTTATGTAGAACGTCCAAGAAGTTTAGTTTTAATTGGGCCTGCGCCATAAATTAAAGGAATAAAAATGAATAACAGTGTGAAAGATTTTATTTTTGGGGATGGTAATACAATGAACAATTTGTTCCGTCAGTTTTCAATGGGTGCAGTCGCAATGGCCGTGATGCAAGTTGCCAGTGCCCAAGTCAGCATTACCAACATCGTACCCATGCAAATTCCGGGGCAGGGCACCGAAATTCGTGTCATGTTTAATGGTTTGCCACCTCAACCTGCCGCATATCAGCTCGAACAACCTTCCCGCTTGATTCTAGATTTTGATAAAGCACAACAAACCCTGAGACAAAACAGTGTTGCTGTTGCGACCAAAGAAGCCAGCTCTGTAGAGGTGAGTTCAGATGCACAGCGTTCACGTTTAACTGTGAACCTAGCAGATGCGGGGGCATTCACCACGCGGGTTGAAGGCAACACCTTTATTTTAAAAATCAACTCAAAAACGGCAACCCCTGTGGCTGCCGTGACTGCTCAACGTAGTGCGCAAGGCGTTTCCAATATTGGTTTCCAGCGTGGCGGTGAAGGTGAAGGTCAGGTGGTGATTGATCTACTCGGTAGCAATACCCCTGTAGATGTGCAGCAGCAAGGCAGCAAAATTGTGGTACGTACTTTAGGCAATAAAGTACCTGCACATTTGGCGCGTCGTTTAAATGTCAATGACTTTGCAACGCCTGTTTCGACCATTGATGCACACAATGATGGCAGCAATGGCGTGATTACTATTCAGGCTGCAGGCAGCTATGAATATATGGCGTATCAAGCAGAAGACAAACTAACGATCAGCCTCAAACGCCCGGTTGATAA
This sequence comes from Acinetobacter towneri, assembly GCF_001758345.1. Classification (GTDB taxonomy): domain Bacteria; phylum Pseudomonadota; class Gammaproteobacteria; order Pseudomonadales; family Moraxellaceae; genus Acinetobacter; species Acinetobacter towneri_A. The sequence continues at coordinate 178,820 of NZ_MKQS01000005.1, read as the reverse complement.
AAACCCGTTAAAACTTCGTGCAGCGCAAAGCTATACAGGCAAAAAGATTTCATTAGATTTCCAAGACATCGAAGTGCGTCGTGTATTGCAGTTACTGGCTGATTTCACAGGCGTAAACATGGTGGCAGCAGACACCGTGCAAGGTAACATTACCTTACGTTTAAAAGATGTACCTTGGGATCAGGCCTTAGATATTATCTTGAAAAGCAAAAACTTGGATAAGCGTCGTAATGGTAACGTCATCTGGATTGCGCCTGTTTCTGAATTGATTAAAGCCGAAGAAGAGGAAGCTAAGGCGATTGCGCAAAGTGTCAAGTTGGCGCCATTACAAACTGAATATATTCAATTGAACTATGCTAAAGCTGCAGATATTGAGAAGCTGATTACCGACGGTAAAAACACTTCTAACTCACGCAGTGGTTCTAACACAAATGACCCATTAGGTGATAGCGTGGGCAGTTTGCTGAGCCCACGTGGTACAGTGTCGGTAGATCCACGTACCAATACCTTAATCATTAACGATACATCGGCAAAAATTGATCAGATTCGTCAAATGATTGATTTGCTCGATGTGTCTGTGAAGCAGGTGATGATTGAAGCACGTATTGTCCGTGCAACCACAGATTTTACCAAAGAAATGGGGGTGAAGTGGGGCATCTTGTCACAAGGGATTACCAACAATAATAACTTGTTAGTCGGTGGTAGTGATACCACACTGTGGAATTTACGTGAGCCGGAATTTGACGACGAGCGTGGTGGTTATACCTATGAAATTGAACGTCCACAAAACCTGAATGTCGATTTAGGAGTGACCAGTGCAGGTGCTAGCCGGATTGCCTTTGGTTTAATCAGTTTATCTGACTTTATGCTAGATTTGGAATTGTCTGCATTACAAGCTGATGGTTACGGTGAAGTGATTTCGACACCAAAAATCCTGACTGCAGATAAGCAAAATGCCAAAGTAGCATCGGGTACTCAAATTCCGTATCAATCTTCTGAGGGTGGAGGTGTCAATGCGGTATCGACCACTGAATTTATTGATGCGACTTTAAGTCTGGATGTGACTCCAAGTATCACACCTGATGGTAAAGTACAAATGCAATTAAATATTACCAGTGACTCACCAGGTGCAGCAACACCTACAGGTCAGCTCACCATTAACAAAAACGCCGTAAATACCAACGTTTTAGTGGACAATGGTGAAACTGTAGTCTTGGGCGGTATTTTTGAGCAACAAACGGCTAACTCACAAACCAAGGTTCCATTCTTGGGCGATATTCCTTATATCGGACGTTTATTCCGTAAAGATGTTAAGTCGGAAAACAAACGTGAGTTACTGATTTTTGTTACACCACGAATTGTTAATGACAGTGTTTCAAGAAATCATTAATATATTTTCAATTTAAACAAAATTTATAGGTGACTCCTTGCTAAGCAAAGAGTTTGATACCCTACCAAATATCTATTTGGTAGGGCCGATGGGGGCAGGTAAGACTACTGTAGGACGCCATTTGGCGGAATTGTTAGGGCGTCAATTTCTAGACAGTGATCATGAAATTGAGCGTAAAACAGGCGCTACGATTCCTTGGATCTTTGAAAAAGAAGGCGAACAAGGGTTTCGTGGTCGTGAAACAGCAGTCATTGATGAGTTAACCACACGGCATAAACTTGTACTCGCTACAGGTGGTGGTGCGGTAACTCAAGCCCCGAATCGTGAATTTTTAAAACAACGTGGTATTGTTGTTTATCTATATACTCCTGTTGAAATTCAACTTCAGCGAACCTATCGCGACAAAAATCGTCCTTTACTTCAAGTCGAAAACCCCGAACAAAAATTACGCGATTTGCTTGCAGTGCGTGATCCGTTGTATCGTGAGGTGGCACATTATATTATTGAAACCAATCAGGGTGCCGCACGAGATTTGGCACAAAAAATATTAAATACGATTGTTTCAGAGCAAATATCTTAGGAAGAAAGCGACTCTTTTCATGCAGACTTTACATGTTGAACTCGGCGATCGCCGTTACCCTATTTTTATTGGTAGTGATCTTGAACCCCAAGAACTACTTGCACCTTATATTCAAGGGCAGCAAGTCATGATTGTAACCAATACCACGGTTGCAGCTTTGTATTTAAGTCACTATGTGATCGCTGTTGAAGCATTGGGCAAAAAAGTGGCAACCTGTATTTTGCCTGATGGAGAACAATACAAAGATATTCAGCATCTGACTCTTATTTTTGATGCTTTACTAGAAGCGGGTTTTAACCGCGACTGTACAGTGCTGGCTTTGGGTGGTGGCGTGATTGGCGATATGGCAGGCTTTGCTTCGGCAAGCTTCCAACGTGGGGTGTACTTCATTCAAGTACCGACCACTTTATTGTCACAAGTCGATTCAAGTGTGGGTGGCAAAACCGGGATTAATCATCCACTGGGTAAAAACATGATTGGCGCGTTTCAGCAACCACAAGTGGTGCTGGCTGATATGTCTCAACTGAATACTTTACCTGAGCGCGAGTTGTGTGCAGGCTTAGCCGAAGTCATTAAATATGCTCTTTTGGGAGATGTTGAGTTTCTAGAATGGCTTGAAACGCATATGGAAGCATTAGTGGCGCGTGATCCTGCCGTATTGGCAGAAGCGGTATATCGTTCATGTGCACACAAAGCACGTATTGTTGCTAATGATGAAAAAGAGCAAGGTGAGCGCGCTTTATTGAATCTCGGGCACACCTTTGGGCATGCGATTGAATCTTATTTGGGTTATGGTGAATGGTTACATGGTGAAGCTGTCGCGACAGGAATGGTGATGGCCGCTGATTTATCGCAGCGCATGGACTGGATTTCTGCCGAAGATCTAGAGCGTACAAAAAAAATCATTTCTCGTGCTAATTTACCGATAGTATGTCCGAAAATTCCACTGGACAAGTTTTTGGCTTATATGGCACATGATAAAAAAGTGTTGAATGGTCAATTGCGTTTGGTGCTCATGAAGCAACTGGGTCAAGCCATCATCACCAAAGAGTTTGACTTAGAATTGATGAAACAGGCGATTATAGCCAATCAAGCATAAAGGCAGCATATGACAGCACTGCGTACACACTGGCAAAAAATTCAACAGTCGATTTGGTTGCTGGGCGCGATGCTGTGTTTATTGGCGGCACTGATTTTTTGGGCGGTGACTGACCGTGACGAACTGGTTGAAATTGAAAAACAACCTGAGTCTGAAATTGATCTGCAAATTCAACCTGAAAAGGTTGCTGCAACCACTTATTTAGGTGGTTTACAAGAAGAAGTTCGACCTTTGGAGCTCACCACGCGATTAACGGCTTCAGGCTTGCATGAGGCTGAATTTCGGGGTACTAAATTTATTCAGGAACAAAAAAATAACAGTACAATTGAATTGTTTCGGGTCAGTGATGAAAACATCATTAAAAGTTTTATTAAAAAGCAAACAGATCGGAGCAAGCTGTTTTATATTCGTTTAAGCGGTGAGGGGCAGTCTGAACAATATGTGATGCTATATGGTAGTTTTGGCAATAAACGCGAAGCTGCACATGCTTTGACAGCACTGCCATTTAAATTTCCTGAAACCATTCAGCCTGTAGTGGTGCAATTTGCAGATTATCGTCCTTATGTCAATGATTTAGGGGCAGATGAAATTGGATTGAGCACCAAATTATATGCAGTAAATTTACGTCCTGCAGCTGTGCCTGTAATAGATGAAAGTATTTTAGCGCGTCCACCTGCAACCACAACGAATGCACCGACTACGCAGGCTGTTGCCCCACAAAATAGTACCACCAGTACTACGATTACCCGCCGTGATCAGGAGGGTAATGTCGTGGATGTACAAAAATCACAAAGTGGTACTGCACATGTTCAGCCCGATGCACCTGAACCTGAAGTGCGCGATCCTTTTAACTAATCACAAACATTTCCAATATTATTTTAGCTTCATTTTAGTCATTCAAACCATCGCTTGCCTTTATTTGTTCTATTCTTTTTGTCTATGATTCGCATTGAGCTATTCTGGCTCAGTTGCACCAATTTGATCTAAAAAAACTATTCTTCTCATAAATAAATGCGTTCTAAAATGGCGCAGCATGGTGTATAAAAAGAATGAAGTGCACAAAAACAGTGCGATTTCGACTTAAAAATGCGATTTTATTTTACATTTATGCGGTGAATGCTGAAATTTGGTTATGGTTGAATAAAAAAATAAAGTTGGCATTGTTTTTGCTTTTATTGGTGCGTGAATTGAGTTGTTGTCCCTATTTTGGCGCAAAACAGATTCAATGATTGTGCGAAACTGTCAAATTTACCTGCTACATTCAAGTGTAAAAGTTGCGTAAATGAGAGATAGGTCATTTACTCTAAGTTGATGTTTAGAGTTGTAAATTGAGTTAAATCGCAAAAACAGATTGTTTAATTGGCCCAATTGGGCAAGTAAAAGAAGGGTACGCTATGCACATGCCATCGCCTAATACTGTAGCTCCCGCTCAAGGTTTATACCAACCGGATGAGTTTAAAGATAACTGTGGTTTCGGTTTAATTGCCCATATGCAGGGTGATGCAAGCCATGATCTCGTCAAGACTGCCATTCATAGTTTAAGTTGCATGACCCACCGTGGTGGTATTGCCGCAGACGGTAAAACGGGCGATGGATGTGGTTTGCTGTTGGCGATGCCAAAGCAATTTTTCCGTGAAGAAGCAAAACGCTTAAGTGACATTACCCTGAGCGAAATTTTTGCAGTGGGTACGGTATTTCTGAACCTTGACCCTGCTTTGGCGACACATGCTAAAAATATCCTGACCAAAGAAATTGAAGCAGAAGGCTGTAAAGTTTTGGCTTGGCGTGTGGTGCCAACCAATAATGACGCATTGGGCGAAATCGCCATGCAGTCTTTGCCTGCTTTTGAGCAAATTATTGTCAATTGCCCATTGGGTGTGACTGAAGTTGAATTTAACCGCAAATTATTCTTGGCGCGTCGTCGTGCCGAGCAGCAATTGACTGCCGATCCATATTTTTATGTGACCACGCTATGCTCAACCGTGATCAGCTATAAAGGTTTGATGATGCCTGCAGCGATTGCAGACTTTTATACCGACCTTGCCGATGAACGTTTAGCATCACATATTGTGGTGTTCCACCAGCGCTTCTCGACCAACACTTTGCCACGTTGGCCGTTGGCGCAGCCTTTCCGTTACTTGGCACACAATGGTGAAATCAACACCATTACCGCCAACCGTAACTGGGCGATGGCACGTACCCCTAAATTTGAAAATCCATTATTGCCAGGTTTGACAGAACTAAACCCAATTGTAAACCGTACAGGTTCAGACTCTTCAAGCTTAGACAATATGCTGGAAATTCTGGTGGGTGGCGGAATGGATTTATTCCGTGCCTTGCGTATGTTGGTTCCGCCTGCATGGCAGAACGTCGAAACCATTGATGCCGATTTACGCGCCTTCTATGAGTTCAACTCTAAGCACATGGAAGCGTGGGATGGCCCTGCAGGTTTAGTAATTCAGGATGGCCGTCATGCAATCTGTATGCTGGACCGTAATGGCTTACGTCCTGCACGTTGGGTGATTACCAAAAACGGCTACATCACTTTGGCCTCTGAAATTGGGGTATGGGGTTATGAGCCTGAAGATGTGATCTCTAAAGGACGTGTTGGTCCAGGTCAAATTTTGGTAGTCGATACCTTTACTGGCAAAGTGCTCGATACGCAGGATGTGAATAACCATCTGAAAAGAATGCGTCCTTACCGTGAATGGTTACGTGAAAATTCAATCCGTTTACAAGGTAGCCCAGAGCTTGAAGAATATTTATGTGACCACGGCTTAAAAGGCGATGCCTTAAAAGCTGCACAAAAAATGTTTATGGTGACCTTTGAAGAACGTGACCAGTTATTGCGTCCAATTGCAGAAAGTGGTCAGGAAGCTGTCGGTTCAATGGGGGATGACACCCCAATGGCGGTATTGTCGCGTCAGGTACGCCATGTGTCGGATTATTTCCGTCAGCAGTTCGCACAGGTAACCAATCCACCGATTGACCCATTGCGTGAATCTATCGTGATGTCTTTGGAAACCTGTTTAGGCCGTGAACAAAACGTATTTGAGCAAGGCCCAGAACATGCAGACCGCTTGATTATTTCAAGCCCTGTACTGACCAATTCCAAAATGCATCAGATTCGCACTTTAGGGCGTAAAGGCTATGAAATTGCCGACATCGACCTGAACTATGCAGAAAGTGAAGGTTTACAAGCTGCGATTCAACGGATTTGCGAAACTGCTGCACAAGCGGTGCGTGATGGAAAAACTTTATTGGTGCTTACCGATAAAAAAATCCGTGAAGGTTACTTGCCTGCCAATGCCGTCATGGCGACTGGTGCGGTGCATCACTACTTAATTCAAGTCGGTTTACGTACCGATGCCAACATTATTGTCGAAACTGGCTTTGCCCGTGATCCACATCAATTTGCAGTATTGCTCGGTTTTGGTGCAACAGCGGTATATCCATATTTGGCTTATGATGTGATCAATGACTTGGTTGCCAAAGGTGAGTTATTGGGTGACCCTGTCTATGCGCAAAGTAATTTCCGCAAAGGGATTGAAAAAGGCTTGCTCAAAGTCTTATCAAAAATGGGTATTTCAACTGTAGCCTCTTACCGTGGTGGACAATTATTTGAAGCGGTTGGTTTGTCTGCTGAAGTGGTGAATACCTGCTTTATTGGTGTACCGAGCCGTATTCAGGGTGCTACTTTTGCCGATCTTGAAAATGATCAGAAAAAACTGGCAGATACTGCGTGGAAATCACGTAAGCCAATTGATCAGGGTGGTTTGCTGAAATTTGTCTTTGGCAAGGAATACCATGCTTTTAACCCAGATGTGATCAATGCCTTACATAAAGCGGTACGTTCTGGCAATTATGCAGATTTTAAAGAATATGCAGAAATCGTGAACAATCGCCCTATTGCGACTATTCGTGATTTATTCAAGTTAAAAACAGACAATTCCATTGCCTTAGATCAAGTTGAATCGGTTGAGCAAATTTTACCGCGTTTTGACTCTGCGGGGATGTCTTTAGGGGCATTGTCGCCAGAAGCACATGAAGCCATTGCCATTGCCATGAACACCATTGGTGGACGTTCAAACTCAGGTGAGGGTGGTGAAGACCCTGCGCGTTACGGCACTATTCGTAACTCGAAAATTAAACAGATTGCTTCGGGACGTTTTGGGGTAACTCCTGCTTACTTAACATCTGCAGAAGTATTGCAGATTAAAGTGGCGCAGGGTGCAAAACCGGGTGAGGGCGGTCAGTTACCAGGCGGTAAAGTGAATGGTTTGATTGCCCGTTTGCGTTACTCTGTACCGGGTGTGACTTTAATTTCTCCACCACCACACCACGATATTTATTCGATTGAAGACTTGTCACAATTGATTTTTGATTTAAAACAAGTCAATCCGCAAGCTATGGTATCGGTCAAGTTGGTATCTGAACCGGGTGTGGGTACCATTGCAGCAGGTGTAGCCAAAGCCTATGCCGACTTCATTACCATCTCGGGCTATGATGGCGGTACAGCAGCATCGCCACTATCATCTATTCACCATGCAGGTTCGCCTTGGGAATTAGGTTTAAGCGAGGCGCATCAGGCTCTACGTGTGAATGATTTGCGTGGCAAAGTTCGTGTACAAACCGATGGCGGTTTAAAAACTGGCCTAGATGTGGTTAAAGCTGCAATTTTAGGTGCAGAAAGCTTCGGTTTTGGTTCAACACCAATGATTGCTTTAGGCTGTAAATATTTGCGTATTTGCCACTTAAACAACTGTGCTACTGGTGTAGCAACACAGCAAGATCATTTGCGTCAGGAACACTATATTGGTGAACCACAAATGCTGATCAACTTCTTCACTTTCATTGCGGAAGAAACCCGTGAATGGTTAGCCGCATTGGGTGTGGCGAGCTTAAAAGACTTGATTGGCCGTACCGACTTGCTAGAAATTTTACCAGGTGAAACCGAAAAACATGCGCACTTAGATTTAAGTGCCTTGTTGGAATCGCACCCTGCGGCAGAAGGCAAAGCGCAATACTGTCAGGTTGAAGGCAATGCAYCGTTTGATAAAGGTATCTTGGCTGAAAAAATGATTGCAGAAATGTTGCCTGCAATTGAAGCAGGTACAGGGGGCGATTATTACTTTAATGTGAGCAACTGTGACCGTTCAATTGGTGCCCGTATTTCAGGTGAAATTGCGCGTCGTTATGGTAACTTGAGCATGGAACACCATCCTGTCAAATTGAACCTTACGGGTACAGCGGGACAATCTTTAGGTGTTTGGAATGCAGGTGGTTTGCATATCAAACTTGAAGGCGATGCCAATGACTATGTGGGTAAAGGCATGGCGGGGGGGCGTATTTCCATCTTCCCACCAAAAGGTTCGCCTTTCCAAACGCAGAATACTGCCATTATTGGTAATACCTGTCTCTATGGTGCAACCGGTGGTAAATTATTTGCTGCAGGTACGGCAGGTGAGCGTTTTGCGGTGCGCAACTCGGGCGCGTTTGCAGTCATTGAAGGCGCAGGCGACCATTGCTGTGAATACATGACAGGCGGTATTGTGACTGTATTGGGCAAAGTGGGTCATAACTTCGGTGCAGGTATGACCGGTGGTTTTGCTTATGTACTCGATTTAGATAATGACTTCGTTGACCATTACAACCATGAACTGATTGAGCTGAATCGTATTTCAACGGAAGCGATGGAAGAACATAAAGAGTTCTTGTGCCGTATTTTAGATGAACATATTAAAGAAACAGGCAGTGCGTGGGCATACAAAATCCGCCATGAGTTTGATTTCTATAGCCGTAAATTCTGGCTGGTGAAACCAAAAGCTGCAAACTTGCAGACTTTGTTAAAAACCACCCAAGCAGATCCACAATAATCCACGACTCAGCATTCGGCAGATGTGGATAACTTTAGACTTATACCCAGTGTAAATGTCGCGTTATCCACATCCACCTACGGAGAAAGACATGGCAGAACGCCTACATAATGACTTTCAATTTCTGGATGTAGCACGCCAAGATCCAGAGAAAAAAGATCTCGATGTCCGCAAAAATGAGTTTGTGGAAATTTATAAACCGTTTACTGCAGAAGTGGCGGCCAATCAGACCCATCGTTGTTTGGGCTGTGGTAACCCCTACTGTGAATGGAAATGCCCTGTGCATAACTATATTCCGAACTGGCTTAAACTAATTTCGGAAGGCCGTATTTTTCAGGCAGCAGAATTGTGTCATCAAACCAATACGTTGCCTGAAGTTTGTGGACGGGTTTGTCCACAAGACCGTTTATGTGAAGGTGCATGTACCTTAAATGATGGTTTTGGTGCAGTGACCATTGGCAATGCTGAAAAGTACATTAACGATACTGCTTTTGCCTTGGGTTGGCGTCCAGATATGTCGCATGTGAAATGGACCGATAAAAAAGTGGCGATTATTGGTGCAGGCCCTGCAGGTTTGGGCTGTGCCGATATCTTGGTGCGTAATGGCGTCAAACCAGTGGTTTTTGACAAACGCCCTGAAATTGGTGGCTTGCTGACCTTTGGTATTCCAGAATTTAAAATGGAAAAAGACGTGATGAAACGCCGCCGTGAAATTTTTTCGGGCATGGGAGTTGAATTCCGTTTAAATACAGAAATTGGTACAGATATTACGATTGAACAATTGCTTGCCGATTATGACGCCGTATTTATGGGCATGGGCACTTATACCTATATGAAAGGTGGATTTGCTGGTGAAGATTTAGATGGCGTACACGATGCGCTGGACTTCTTGATTGCCAATGTCAACCGTTGCCAAGGCTGGGAAAAAGACCCTGCAGACTACATTAGCGTTGAAGGCAAAAAAGTGATTGTACTGGGTGGTGGTGATACTGCCATGGACTGTAACCGTACTTCGATTCGTCAAGGTGCGCAGCAAGTCACTTGTGCCTATCGTCGTGATGAAGCCAATATGCCAGGTTCACGTCGTGAAGTGACCAATGCCCGTGAAGAAGGGGTGAACTTTTTATTTAACCGTCAACCTATTGAAATTGTCGGTGAAAATGGCAAAGTCACAGGTGTTAAAGTGGTCACTACACAATTGGGTGAGCCTGACAGTCGTGGTCGTCGCAGCCCAGAGCCTGTTCCAGGTTCCGAAGAAGTTTTAGCTGCAGATGCGGTATTGCTTGCTTTTGGTTTCCGTGCCAGCCCTGCAGATTGGTTTGCCTCTGCTAATATTGGGGTAGATGGTTCAGGTCGTGTGCTGGCAGCAGAACAGCAAACATTTAAGTTCCAAACCTCAAACCCGAAAATTTTTGCAGGGGGCGATATGGTGCGTGGCTCTGATTTGGTCGTGACTGCAATTTGGGAAGGTCGTCAGGCTGCAGAAGGTATTTTGGATTATTTAGAGGTCTAAACGAGTTTGTTTTGCTTAGATGTTAAAAGGGCTGAGTTTTAAGGAATTCAGCCTTTTTTATTGGATATTTTATCAACCTCATCTTCTTCTGGAATATATTCCCATCCTTGAACCATATATGACGTAAGAGAAGTACCATCAATATTAATTCAATCTACTGTGCAAGGTTATTGTTTGATGTAAACAGTTTGGTGATTCGCTCGATTAAACAAAATACACAAACAGGTCAGAATTTCACGTTAGAATGAAATCATTTCAAACAAATACAAAGAAAATTTAGAGGATAATCTATGAATTTCACAAAAAAAACCATGCTTGCAGTGGCTTTAAGCAGTACCTTGACATTAAGCGGCTGCGGCTATAACACCTTACAGGTGAAAGATGAAGCCGTAACAGCGGCTTGGTCAGAAGTCCAGAACCAATATCAACGCCGTGCCGATTTAGTGCCAAACTTGGTGAATGTGGTCAAAGGCTATGCCAAACATGAAGAAAAAGTCTTGACTGAGGTCACTCAGGCACGCGCCAATGTCGCAGGCTTAAAAGTGGATAAGTCGGTATTGGAAGACCCTGCGTTATTCCAGAAATATCAGGAAGCACAGGCGCAAATGACCAGTGCCTTATCACGTTTAATTGCGGTGTCTGAAAATTATCCAGACTTAAAAGCCAATGAGCAATTCCGTGATTTACAAGTACAACTAGAAGGCACCGAAAACCGTATTGCCGTGGCGCGTAACCGTTACATCAGCACAGTGCAAGACTTTAACAGCTATGCACGTCAGTTCCCGCAAGTGATGACCGCAAAAGTCATTGGTATGGACACCAAACCAAACTTCAGTGCCGAACAAAGCGCACAAACAGCACCGAAAGTTTCGTTTGAATAACGCCTAGGAGGATGTCTGGATGCTGCAATTGCACAGCAAGACCCACATGAGTCTAGCGCAGATGCTGCTGCTCATGGCAATTATGTGTTTGAGTGGCTTGGCATATAGTGAAGTTGCTACAGCAACGGATGAAACCGCCGAAGCTGTGGTGCTGGGTAAAATTGTGCAGCAACCGCATCCTCAAAATGCCAACCCCATCCCAGATTTTACAAATTCACGCCAGTCTACATCGAGCACTCAGCAAGCACCTATAGAAAAACCCGTTCAGCAACCGCAAATTGCCCATGATATGGCAGAGGGTGAATCCATCCGTGCTTTGCCGACCTTGAATCAGCCCGTGGTCGATCAAGCTAATTTGCTCACTGCCACAGAAAAACAGCAAATCAGCCAGCGGATTTTAAATTTACATCAACACGCCAAAGCACAAATTGGGGTGGTGATTGTACCGACCACAGGGCAGGAAGATATTTTTGATTTTGCCATGCGGGTCGCAGAACAATGGCAGCTCGGTTCTGCCAAGCAGGACAATGGTGTGTTGATGGCAATTGCAGTCAATGACCGTCGTATTCAAATTTTAACAGGTTACGGATTAGAGGGCGTGTTGCCCGATATTGTGGTCAGTCGGATTATTAACCAACGCATTACGCCGTATTTTAAACAAGCGCAATATGCACAAGGCATAGATGCAGGCTTGGCAGAAATTGAACGGATTTTAAACTTAGACCCCGAAGTTGCTGCACAGGCGGCGCAAGAACTGAAACAACGTCAGGAACAAGCGTTGCAAGAACAACAGGCACGTGAAAAAACCTTGAGCAGTGCTTTATTTATTTTAATTGCAGGGGTGATTGGCTCACTGATTGTTGGAAAACGCTTAAGTGCTTCAACCGCTGCCGTGGCAGGTACAGTGGCAGGTTTGGTCAATGGTGCAGGCTTAATCACCAGTTTAATGATTGGCGCGGGAATTTTCTTTTTACTCATCACTGCCATTGCACAGACCATTTTCCAAATTTTCTTGTCCTCTGCAGGGCGTGGAGGCGGACATGGTGGCGGTGGTTTTGGCGGCGGCGGTTTTGGTGGCGGTGGCTATAGCGGCGGCGGTGGTGGCTTTGGTGGGGGAGGAGCATCAGGATCATGGTAACTACTACAGATACAACAGAAATTATTACTCAACCAAAAATGGATATTGCAGCCCGTCCGAGTGTAAAGCGCTGGCTGAAGCATTTCTTTTATTTACCTGCCACCAAACGTTTTTTTAATGCGCAAGATCAGCATGCCATTGCAGAAGCGGTGACTGCTGCCGAGCATGGGCATGTGGGGGAAATTCAGGTGGTGATTGAAGGCTGTTTACCGTCACGTTTGGCGTATGCGGTAGATACGCATACCCGTGCGCGCCAATTATTTGCAGAATTGGGTGTTTGGGACACCGAATTGAACAGCGGGGTTTTACTGTACCTGAATTTGTGTGAGCGCAAAGTGGAAATTGTGATTGACCGTGGCATTAAAACCGCGACCACGCAACAGGTGTGGGATGACGTCTGTGCGCATATCGTGCAGGGTTTGGCACAGCAGCAGTATCGGCAAGCAGTAATCACTGGTGTGCAAGAAATTGGTGAAATTTTGGATGCGTTTTATGACCGTCAGTTGCTAGATCAGCAAAATGAATTGGGCAATGCGCCGATTATTTTGGGATAGATTTTTGTCAATCTATGTCCCTCTCTTTGAAAGATAGGAGAGGGCTTGGTCATGATTTTTGCTATAAAACCTTTACTTTTGAGATTTTACAATTCTTCGCTATGTGTCATAGATGGTTTACTCTGTCTAAAGCATAGAAGTAGAAAAAGCACAAAATTGATTACCGCACACAACTTAAATTTGCTCAAATTTAAATCAAATACATAAAAAATAGATGATGTAATAATATAAAGTGTGACACAGTTCTCTAAAAATGACAAAATTTGTTAAACTCAAGTTTTTGGTCTGACAATTATTGTCACTTTTTAACACAAATAAACAGTCGGTTTGAATATGAAAAAAATTTTTATGTGCAAGATGCTGTTTTTTTGTGATAATTGTCTATAATAAAAGTTGGCACGTTTAGTGCTAAGTATAAAATAGCTTACAAAGCTTATAATTAAATTAACAAACATTTGTGGAGAATGTTTATGAATACGATGCAAAAAGGTTTTACCCTTATCGAATTAATGATCGTTGTAGCGATCATTGGTATTTTGGCGGCAATCGCGATTCCATCTTATCAAAACTATATTGCTCGTTCACAGGTTGCTCGTGTAATGGGTGAAGCGGGTAATATGAAAACAGCGGTAGATAACTGTTTGTTGAACGGTAAATTGGTTTTGGGAGCAGCTGCTAACCAATGTCAATTGGACGCAACTGCTTCTAATTTACAAATTGGTAATAAACAAGATGGTTCTACAGCTGTTACTACGGGTGTGAATGGTGTTGCTCAAGTAACAAGTCCACTTGTAACGAATGCTGTAAATAGAATTACCGCAACATTTGGTAATGGTGCAGCAGGTGATCTTCAACCTGCTACTCAAAATACTTTAGTTTGGGAGCGTGCTGTTGATGGTACATGGCGTTGTTATACTACAGTTTTAGCTAAATATCGTCCTGCAGCTTGTACAGCTTCTGTATAATATTTAAATTGGAAAAGTCCTTTATATAAGGGCTTTTCTTTTTATAATGTATATTTTTTTACTATTATTAATTCCAAATATATTTTTATATATTATGGATAGAGATTTGGATGCTTTTTTATTAAGTGTTGTTTTACTTGTTTGGTTTTATTCAGTTGTAAAAAATAGTAAATATCTTGTTTTTTTGTTTCCATTATTATTTTTTATCCCATTTATTTTATTTTATATATTAATCTATAAAGCATCAATTAATGAACAAATTTTATCTATTATATTTGAAACAAATACTCAAGAAGCTATAAATTTTTTAGGATATAATTTATTAATTTATGTTTTTGGCTTATTTTTGTGGTTATTTATTATATGTGTTATATTTTATAAAAATCATAAAAAACCTTTAGTTTGGATGCATAGAAGTCGATATTGGGTTTTATTATTATTTTCTATTTATATGTGTATATCATTTCTTTTAAACCAAAAAGTTTCTTCTGAAATAAATGGAAATTTTCATACTCATGCTTTTTTAGTGGAAGAAAGAAACATATTCTTACAAGAGATAAAGAAAACCTATCCGTTTGGTCTTTTTTTAGTATTTTCTGATTTCTTGGTAGAGCAGGATAAAATTAATAAAGATTTTGATAGGAAAAAGTTTTTTAAGTTTAATGCAAAGTTAAAAAATAATAACAGCAATAAGATAATTGTATTGGTTATTGGAGAGTCAAGTCGAAGACAGAACTGGGAATTAAATGGGTATAGTAGAGAAACAAATAAGAAGCTAAAATATCAAGATAATTTGATAAATTTATCAGATATGGTTTCTGTATCAAATGCAACACGAAGTTCGATTCCAATTATGCTAACAAGAAAACCTGCTGAAAAAGTTTTTAGTTATGACTTCCCAGAAAGATCAATTATATCTGTATTTAATGAAGTAAATTTTAAAACCTATTGGTTATCAACACAACAAAAGTTTGGAACTTTTGATACAAGCACATCTGTTTATGCTAAAGAGGCAAATAATATATATTTTTTAAATAAGGCTAATTATAATAATAAAGGTGATTTGGATGGAGTTTTAATTCCAAAATTTAAAGAAATTATAAGTAACAATGAGAAAAATAAATTTATTATAGTTCATACATTAGGGAGTCATTACAATTACTTGCATCGTTATTCTGATGATTATGATTTATTTAAACCCTCTTTACGTGATATTGAAAAATATAGTTTACAAGAACAAAAATATAAAAATGAAATGTTGAATAGTTATGATAATTCAATAGCGTATACTGACTATGTTTTGAATGAACTGATAGAGTTGTTGAAATTAAAAGAAAATACTGAATCATTTCTATTTTTCTCATCAGATCATGGTGAGGATTTGTATATCGATGGTTGTGGAAAAAGTGGACATGGAAATGAAACACATTTTAATTTTGAAATTTCAAGCTTTATTTGGTATTCAAATATGTTTAAACAGAATAATGTTGAAAAAACAAAGAATATTGACATAAATCATAATAAGAAAATAAACCAAACAGCCATTTTTCCAACATTAGTTGATGCTGCTAATATTGAAATACCTAAATATAGTTTAAATAAAAGTTTATTAAGAAATTTTGAACAGTATCCACGTTTCATTATGGGTAAGGAAAATTATGATTTATATAAAAAGGATGGGAAATGTCTAGTGATAAAATGATAGAGACTCAAAGAGAGCTGATTTCTACTTTAGCTGCAATTTTTTTTATATCGGGGTTTAGTGCTCTTATTTATCAAGTTTGTTGGCAGAGATTATTATTTACAGGTTTTGGGGTTGATTTAACATCAGTAACAATTATAATTTCGATTTTTATGGTTGGCTTAGGCATGGGGGCTTTCTATGGAGGAAGAATGGCGGACAAATTTAAGGAAAATACTATTTTTATTTTCTGCTTAATAGAGCTTTTAATAGGAGTTTTTGGTTTTTTTAGTAGTAAACTTATTTTATTATTACAAGATCATTTTGTTTATTCTAGTATATTAAAGATTTCTTTTCTTAATTTTATATTATTATTGTTTCCAACTTTTTTAATGGGGTCAACATTGCCATTATTAACAAGTTTTTTTAATCGTTTTCTAAATAATGTTGGTGAATCTATTGGTGTTTTATATTTCTATAATACATTAGGTGCTGGTTTTGGTGCTTTAGGTACAGGTTTTATTTTTTTTAATTATATTGGTTTATCTGAGACGATTTATATTGCTGCAACACTTAATGTGATTGTGGCTATTTCGGGTTTTATTATTTATGGTAAATATAATGAAAAATTATAAAATTATCTATTTGATTTCTTTTTTTAGTGGATTTCTTAGTTTGTCACAAGAAATTCTGTGGATGCGGATAATTTCTTTTGCTGGAATGTCTGTACCGCAGACCTTTTCCTTTACTTTAGCATTATTTCTTGTTGGAATATCTATTGGTGCAATAATTGGGAAAAAAATATGTAAATTAAGAGAAAATTTACAGCTATCTAATATCGGTATTATTTTTTTTATTGCGGCACTTGTTGATTTATTATTAATTGTTTTAGTATATTTTAGTTTTTATTTTAATGGTTTAATTCTTGTTTTAGGTAGTTTTGTTTTTATTTCTGCTATGGTTCGAGGAATTGTTTTCCCGATGATACATCATGTCGGAGCAAATCAAGTTAAAACAGGAGCTCAGATTTCCAATGTATATTTTTCCAATGTTTTTGGAAGTGCCTTAGCTCCTTTGCTTATTAGTTTTGTAGCTTTAGATTTTCTTAATACTCAGCAAGTCTATATTTTGATTTGTTTTTTAACACTTTTGATCTCAGCTATTTGTTTTAATAAAAAAGAATTTAAATTTATAATATTTTTAATAAATATGTTTGTATTTTTTTGCTTATTTCTACCTGAAAAACTTTTTTATGAGCTTTCAAAAAATAGTTATGAACTAAATGTATATCCAGAAAAAATTATTGAAAATAAACATGGGTTTATACAAGTATATAATTCTCATGGTGATCAAGTTGTTTTTGGTGCAAATGTTTATGATGGTAAATTCAATACTGATATTTTTCATAATACAAATGGTATAGATCGAGCATATTTTCTGACTACAATAAGACCTAAGGCAAAAGATGCTTTGGTCATTGGTCTTAGCACTGGCTCTTGGGTCAAGGTTTTAAGTATGATGCCAAGCTTGGAAAAAATAACAGTTATTGAGATTAATCCTGCATATCATGATTTAATCAAAAGTGATCCTGCCATATCTAGGATACTTAAAGATAGAAGAATAGAAATTGTTTTTGATGATGGTAGAAAATGGTTGAAGAAAAATCAAAATAAAAAGTTTGATATAGTACTTATGAATACGACTTGGCACTGGCGAGCTTATGGGTCAAACTTGCTAAGTCAAAATTTTCTTCATCTTATTAAAAGTGTATTAAATGAAAATGGAGTTGCTTTTTACAATACGACCCAATCAATTGATGCATTTTATACAGCAAAGCAAGTTTTTCCGAGAGTTTATAAATATAAGTTCTTTGTGTTGGCTTCGAGTAATCAAATTCTGCTAAGTGAAAAAGATATGATCACTAGCTTATGTGAACTAGAAGATCCTTTAAGTAAACAAAAGATTTTTAGCGGTGAAAATCAATGTATTCTTGCAAAAAATGAAATCATGAAAAATCCACTTATTCCTTATGAACAAATTCCTGCTTTTCCTAGAAAGCCTGAATTGATTACAGATGATAATATGATTACTGAATTCAAATATGGTAAAGGCATTTAAGGGAAAAGGAAAATTTATGTTTTTTTCAAAGAGAGTCCGTTATTTTTTGATGCATTTTGCTAGCTCAATTTTAGTAGCTATAGTTCTTATAGCACTTGTATTTTTTGTTTGGTATCCAGCACCTTTGGCTTCGGCAGAAGGGGTGATGACAATTTTTTTAATGCTAGTCGTAATTGATGTGATTGTTGGTCCCTTACTAAGTTTATTGGTTTACAAAGAGGGAAAAAAAACCTTAAAAATGGACTTGAGCATTATTGTGTTGATTCAAGTATTGGCAACGGGCTATGGTGTATATGCTATTGCACAATCAAGACCTGCATGGATTGTACAAGCCGGTTGGTTATTTGAGGTTATACCTGCAAATGTTGTCGATACTAAAGATCAAAAACAAGCAGATCCAGATTATAACAATAATGGTTGGTTACAACCACAATGGGTAGCAGTTGATGATGCAAAGAATCTAAATAATGGCTTATCTGCTCCGCAATTGATGCCAACAACATACAATGACTTAAGTTATGCAGAGCAGCGTTTAAAACAATATGCAGAGCCATTATCATCTTTAAAGCAATTTAATAAAGCAAGTGATTTTGAAAGAGTGTTAAAAGATTATCCAACAGCACAATATTGGATGCCATTGAGAACGACAGGTGTTGGCTTAACGGTATTACTTGATTCTGATCACAAAATTATTAAGGTAGTTGATTTAAGACCATGGCATGAATAAGATTTAAAAGCAGATTACCTTTTGATCTGCTTTTTTGATTATCATAGCTCATCTTTTTCTCAACTGTTACAGCATGAAATTTTTGCTCTTGCTTTTGGCCAGTATTCTCATCTCCCTTGCATGGCTATTGCCCATTCACTACCGCCCATGGGTTACCTATACAGGCGAACTCTACGCATTTTTTGCCCTGTTTGCCCTTGCAGCCTGCCTGTTTAAAGAAAAATTACAAATACCCAAAATCAGCCTGCCCTTACTGGCACTGTGCAGTGTTCCACTCATTCAGTGGGGCTTTGGCTTAGTCTACTTCTTAGACAAAGCCTTGCTCAGCAGCGTGTATATCTTCAGTTTTTGGTTAACAATCATTTTTGGCTACAACCTCACGCAAACCAACAGCGAACGTGAACGCATCTTCGCAGGCTTTAGTTATGTGCTACTCGGCGTGGGAAGTATCACCGCATTCATGGCGATTTGCCAGTGGCTGACACTCGACCAATACCTGCCAATGATGGTAGATATTAAAATCGGACAACGCCCTTATGCCAACTTCGCCCAACCCAATAATATGGCGACCTTTTTGGTGATGTCACTCATGGCATGCCTATATTTATACGAAAAACAAAAACTTAAAACCGTGTGGATTGTGATTGCTGCTGCCATGATTTTGGTGGGTGTGGTATTGAGTCAATCGCGGACGTCGTGGTTGGCATCGCTGTGTCTCTTGACCTATCTGGGCTATCAGCAATACCGTGGCGTGATGCGGATTAAATGGCGCTATAGTTTGCTGTGGTTTGCCGCATTTATCGGGCTGATTTTTATTGCACCTGCTTTCAGTCAATTGCTCTCACAAAGTGCAGAGCTTTCAGTGCAATCTCGTGATGTGGTGCAGCGCGCCACAGGTGATATGTCACGCTTGGCGATTTGGCAGCAAATGCTCGCTGCGATTGAGCATCAACCGTGGTGGGGCTATGGTTGGCATCAAACCAGTGTGGCGTATGTCACGATTAGCGAATTTGTGCAAGGTCCTGTGTGGATTCGCAGCGCACACAATTTCATTTTAGACTTTTTACTTTGGAATGGTGTGATACTCGGTGTGCCATTTTTGGCGTATCTGGGCTATTGGGCTTACCAGTTGCATAAATATACCCAATCGGTGGAATCGGTTGTGGGGATTTTAATGGTCGGGGCATTTAGCGTGCATGCCATGCTGGAATTTCCACAAAACTATGCCTACTTCTTGCTGCCTGTAGGTTTTATTATCGGCATGGTTCAGTCACAACGGGTGTTCAAAAACTTCACTTTATCTGTAATTTATTTACGCAGTACTTTTGTAGTTGGCGCATTGTTGTTGATGCTGATTTATCGTGATTATGAGGTGATGGTGCCTAAATTGAATCAGTCGGTACGCTATGAACACACACCTGAAAAAATCACCCATCAAGAGCGTATTTTTGTACTGCAAGAATTTAACCGCCGCATTGCGTGGATTCGTTTAAATCCGTATAGCCTACAAACGCCTGATCAATTGCAGGATATCCATGAAATTGTGTTGAATTATCCAACCCGTTACGATTTGTTGAAATATGCACGCATATTAGCCTTTAATGGGTATGAGGCAGAAGCCAAAAAGCAATTATGGTTGTTAAGCACTTTGTGGCAGGTCAATGTAGATTATGCGACTTTATTGGATGAGGCAAAGCCGCGCTGATTTGTGTAGCGCAAGGAGGGGGATTTGAAAATAGTGAGCCAAATATGGTGAAAATTTTCAATGTTGAAAATCTCTCCCAACTTCTCTTTAAAAAGAGAGGGGGTATTCATTATAAAATTGATTTCATGTGCGAAAATTTAAAGAGATGCTGAACTTTTGTTCAGATAAAGGGAGTTGTGTTAGAATTGTATGATCTATTCAAACAATAAGGCATGCTGATGGCGAGAACTACAAGTGTAACAATTGGCCCACAACTCGATAACTTTGTGAGCAAACTGATTGAATCTGGACGTTATGGTTCAACCAGTGAAGTGATGCGATCTGCACTAAGATTATTGGAGCAGCAAGAAAATCAAACTGCAGCTTTAAAGCAAGCGATTGAAGCAGGTGAGAACAGTGGAGAAAGTACACTTAGCCTAAAAGATATTGCGGCTCAAGTGAAGCAGAAGCATCGTGTATAAGCTATCAAATTTAGCTGTCGACGACTTCACTGCTATTTATGAATACACCTTACTTAATTTTGGTGTAGCTCAAGCTGACCAATACACGCAACATTTGGAAAATACCTTTCATTTGTTAGTGAGTTCACCGCTGATTGGTTATGCATGTGTAGATATTGGCGAGGGAATACGCCGTCACGATCATCATCAACATGCTATTTTTTATAAAAAACAGGATTATGGAATTTTTATTATTCGGATATTGCATCAACAGATGCAACCCATGAAACATTTTTTTGCGTTATAAATACTTTTTTATAAATCCAAGAATTTAAAATGCGCATAAGTAAAATATATTGATATGGAGAGCTTCTTCATTAGAGATAGGCAAGATACTGAATTTTAGGTAAAGTGCCCCAAAAAACAAAAGACTGGAAAACCAGTCTTTTGTGCGATTGAAACGAGATGAATCTTAGAGTTGGCTTTGAATATAGTTTTCAATGCCTACCGTTTCAACCAAATCAAGCTGTGTCGTTGCCCAGTCGAGATACTCTTCTTCTTTCTCTAGAATTTCCTGAACCAAATCACGAGTTACATAGTCCAATTGTTGTTCTGCCAAAACGACGGCTTTTTGAATCGCTTCAATATTTTCTTGGACTTTACGAACATCGCAGTTCAACACTTCAGCCGTATGCTGACCGATATACAATTTGCCCAAGTGTTGTAAATTTGGCAGCCCTTCTAAAAATAAAATACGTTCAATAATTTTGTCAGCATGTTTCATTTGACGAATCGACTCTTTATATTCAGCCGAGCCGAGTTGTTCAATGCCCCAATCATTAAACATACGTGAATGTAAAAAATATTGGTTAATTGCAGTCAGGTGATGATACAAAACTTGGTTGAGTTGATTAATCACATCACGATTGCCTTTCATTGCAGCACTCCATCAACAATTTCTGCCTTAAACCGCTTAAGGCAATCTATATTTGTATCTTAAACAAGACTGGGCAAAATGGCGAGTGATTTATCGAACGGCGAATGAAAATCGCAATCAAAAACAATTAGCTAGGCGGTGTGAAGAAATGTAAGCCAAGAAAAACCCGCTGTAGTCGAAAGCGGGAGAGCAAACACCGAGTAAAAATTATAATACTGAAATGCGGGAGAGCAATAAAACGGCAGCTTTAGGCAGCAACGGCAAGACGAGACGCAATTTGTGCAATTTCATCGCTAATGATAGCGCGAGTTTCAGGTGCACAGCGACCACAACACGTGCCCAAGTCAAACATATCGCGAATTTCACGATAGCTCTCTGCACCATTGGCAACGGCTTCTTTAATGTCTTGATCTGTAATACCACGGCATAAGCAAACGTACATGAATGCAACCACAATAATTGAAATAAGATAAGAGTTATTATTGATAATTATTATCGTTTGTCAATAAAAATCATTTGAAAAGTCATTTGTTGTAATTGAGTTTTTGAATTAAAAAATGCCACTTAACAGGTGGCATCGTTTAATGGTTTTTAAGTGTTTGAATGATGATGACTTATGAATTGATAATCACCACGCCATCCATTTCAACTAAAGCACCTTTAGGCAAGCTAGCCACACCTAAGGCTGCACGCGCAGGGTAAGGTTGTGCAAAGTATTCGCCCATAATTTGATTGACCAATTGGAAGTGAGATAAATCCGTCAGGAAAATATTGAGCTTGGCAATATCGGCCAAAGAACCGCCCGCAGCTTCACAAACGGCTTTTAAGTTATCAAACACGCGGCGAATTTGCGCTTCAATGCCTTCTACCAATTCCATGCTGTATGGGTCTAAACCAATTTGACCTGATAAATAAACAGTATTGCCCACTAAAATGGCTTGAGAGTAAGTACCAATTGCTGCAGGTGCATTTTCAGTATGGATGACTTGGCGAGACATTGATTTCTCCTAAAATAATGTATGAACATCATAGACCATCCGACTGCATTTCAGTAGCCTGATGAGTCTATAATGCAAAATCGGTGAAGGTGCGGCACAGTCAAACTATGTAGCCACATTAAATTAACAAGCTTTGGCTTCTTCTGCGATGCTGATGGGGCGCGCTAAACGGCTAATTCGTGGGAAACCGAAGTGCATACGCAAATCACGAATAATTTTGGCAATTTGCTTACGGTTATTCACCACAATATTCACATAGGTTTTGCCATCGTGGCTGCGTACCATTTCTACTCCCGTTTTGGCCTTACGACATTGATAGATCAAATCGGAAATTTGTTCGTCATTCATATCCATATCAATGCTGAGGTAAGCCGTAAAACTCACGTCATCTACATCTTCCGAAGTCCATTGTAGCGGCATGATATTTTCAGGATGTTGATGTTGCTCATGCAGTAAGTTGTTGCAACGCGCACGATGCACAATCAAGCCACGGCGTGACAAATTACCCTGAATCGGATCGCCCAGTACAGGATTGCAACAGTGCGCATATTTCACGTCAATGCCTTCTGTGCCCTGAATCAGACGGTCAGAATGTTCGCTGCTGTCGTGATCGAGTGCGTAAATATGATTCGCCACCAACTGCGGCAATAAATCACCGACTGCAATTTGCTCAAATAAACGGTCTTTAGAGTCAATGTGGCGCCATTGCAACACATTTAACCAATCTGCTTCGGTCAAGTCTTGAATCGAGTGATTAAATAATTTCAGCGCACGGTTAAGCGCTTGCTGACCCACCAAACGCTGTTCTTCAATATCCTGATCACGCAGAATATTCTGTAAGGCACGACGGGCTTTTTGGGTATTAATAAAACTCAGCCAATCTGGGTTGGGTGTGGCTAAAACATCAGTAATGATTTCGACCACTTGCCCGCTGGTGAGTGGTGTGGAAAGTGGTTTGCTTTCACCATTAATTTTTGTACCGACGGCATGGTTACCTAAGAACAAACTGGCTGCATAGGCAAAATCAACTGCGGTGGCGCCTTGCGGCAATTCATGTAAATGTCCGTGCGGGGTATAAACATGAATTTTCTCTTGGTGTAGATAATCCAGTAAATCGCTAAATGTAGTTTTAGCGCATTCACCGTCAATCAACATGTTCAAGCTTTGCATAGAGGCTTGAATGGCAGAACGGCAGGCTTGCGGTGCGTTTTCACCCAAGACCACACCAAAACGTGCGGCTTTACGCATCAATTCAGTTTGAATGGTAAGTGATAAGGTGGTTTGTTCACCTTTTAGCCGCATCATGAGCGATTGGTTACCGCCTGGCAGTGGGCGACGGATATGATCTTCATAATGCAAGACCTGAAAGCTGTCACGTAAAATATCGGCCAAACGGTCACAGTCGGCAATGCTTTGTAAAATAATTTCAAAGGCGTGGCTGTGGGTCAGTTCTTGTAGATCAATATCGTTTTTAACAAAGTGGCGCAGTAATTCAATATTGTTATTTTTCTTTTTAATCCGGCCTGTAATTTGATTATTTTGCAGCAGGTCGGCAAGGTTTTGTTCCCATTTAGACTGGTATTCGCAGCGTTTTGGCTTGGTTTGCAAAAGGGCGGCTTGCACATCGTTATACATATCTAAATCTAGGTTTTGATAACACAGATGTTCAAGATTATCCGCCATTTCATTCATACCCACGATACGTGCCATAGGTACAAATACATCAAAGGTTTCTTGGGCGATGCGTGCGCGTTTGTCTGGTCGCAGCGCATCTAATGTGGTCATGTTGTGATAACGGTCTGCCAGTTTCACAATAATGACACGTGGATCCTGTAAGGTTGCTTGCAGAATTTTACGGAACGACGCGGCTTTGTTGTATTCCTTGTCGCTCGAATGGCTAAGTTTGGTTACACCATCGACCAGTTCGGCAACGGTACGTCCGAATTTTTCTGTGATGTCATCTTTGCTGTAGTCGGTATCTTCTATGACATCGTGCAATAGCGCAGCAATGAGCGTGTCGGCATCCAAACGCATGTGTGCCAAAATACAACTCACCGCAATCGGGTGTAATACATACGGTTCACCACTTTTACGGGTCACGCCATCATGCGCATGCTCAGCATAATCGCAAGCCGCAAGCACCTGTTCGACTTCACTTACGCTAAGGTAAGGTTCGATCATGGCTTGAAGCTGTTGTTTGGCTTGGCTGACCATCGTGCCTGGCATATAACACCCTTTAAAATACAAGTGATAACGAATCTACAGTTAGACCTTATAATGAAAAGCATATTGCATGACTTGTCAATTTTTTTCATGCCAAAATAGTGATAAATTTGGCACTAATAAACAGGGTCTTACTCCTTATGTTATAACGGTTTTTAGCGCAAGATTAAAGTTCAGACAACAAAAAAGCCTAGTAAAATACTAGGCTTTTTCAGAAAGTGGTTCTTATTGGAAAGAAAAACCATCTAAATTCAAGTTATTTGCTGAAAGTGCAAGGTCAAGACTTGAAGTTTGATAGTCTTGATCACGTTGTTTCAAAATGTCTTTAGACACATGACCCACAGCAATTTCACGTAATGCCACTACAGTTGGCTTGTCATTGTCCCACTCTACAGTTGGCTCAATGCCTTGACGTGCCAATTGACGCGCGCGCTTGCTTGCCACTAGTACAAGCTCAAAGCGGTTGTCTACATGGTCTAAACAATCTTCAACGGTAACGCGTGCCATAAGGATTCTCGTTCGAATAATAAATTTAAACAGACTGTGCAGTATAAGGTGCTTTGCTTATAGACTCAAGTTTTAATCACGCGCTTGGCGGGCTAATTAACTTTTCAATCAAGGCTTGATGACGTTGTGTCTGCTGCGCCGTCACCAAACGGTTGGCAATAATCACTGCTTCTAAATCGTGCAGGGCTTTATTAAAGTCATCATTAATAATCACATAGTCAAAATTGACATATTGCTGCATGTCTTCTACTGCGCAGCCCAAACGATGCTCAATCACATCGACTGCATCGGTGCCACGGTTAGACAAGCGCTCACGTAAATCAAACTGACTTGGTGGAAGAATAAAAATCTGCTTCGATTCAGGAAAAAGATTGCGTACTTGTTGAGCGCCTTGCCAGTCAATTTCAAGTAACACATCGTGACCTTTGGCTAACTGCTCTTTAACCGTTGCTTGCGCGGTGCCGTAATAATTGCCAAAGACTTCAGCATATTCAATAAAACCGCCTTGTTTTACCAAGTCGATAAAATCTTGTTTTTGTGTGAAGTGATAATGCACACCATCGAGTTCGCCGGGACGCTGACCACGTGTTGTGTGAGAGACTGAAACGTGTAAATTATTCACACGCTCAAGCAGGGCTTTAACAAGGGATGTTTTGCCTGTTCCTGAAGCGGCAGAAACGACAAACAATAGACCCGACATGATATTTTTCCTGATATGATAAAATATCTTCTCTATTTTAGAGTAGACGCCCCTTAAACAAAATAGCCAAGATGGCTTTTGTTGGCATAAATTTTTAAACATCCGACCTATTTAACTTCAACATAGAGGGTTCTATGGAAATTGTATTGGCGAATCCACGTGGTTTTTGTGCAGGTGTAGACCGAGCAATTGCGATTGTAAATCGTGCCCTTGAGTGTTTTAATCCCCCTATATATGTACGTCACGAAGTGGTACACAATAAATTTGTGGTAGATGACTTACGCCAACGCGGTGCAATTTTTGTTGATGAGCTAGATGAAGTGCCCGATGACAATATCGTGATTTTTAGTGCACATGGCGTATCTAAAGCGGTGCAGCAAGAAGCGGAGCGTCGCGGCTTAAAAGTATTTGATGCGACTTGTCCGTTGGTCACCAAAGTGCATATTGAGGTGACTAAGTATGCGCGTGAAGGTACCGAAGCTATTTTGATTGGGCATGAAGGCCACCCAGAAGTTGAAGGCACGATGGGGCAGTACGACAAGAAAAATGGTGGCGAAATTTATTTGGTGGAAGATGAGGATGATGTGGCTGCACTTGCGGTTCAGCATCCAGATAAAGTGGCTTTTGTGACACAAACTACTTTGTCGATTGATGACACTGCTAAAGTCATTGATGCCTTGCGCCAGAAATATCCACATATTCAAGGGCCACGCAAAGATGATATTTGTTATGCCACCCAAAACCGTCAAGATGCTGTACGCGACTTAGCCAATCAATGCGATGTGGTGTTGGTGGTGGGTTCGCCAAATTCATCTAACTCTAACCGTTTACGCGAACTTGCAGAGCGTATGGGGAAACAAGCCTACTTGGTGGATAATGCCGATGAATTAAACCAAGCATGGTTTAAAGCAAATACAAAAATTGGTGTAACTGCGGGCGCATCTGCACCTGAAATTTTAATTAAACAGGTGATTCAACGCTTACAGGATTGGGGTGCGAAAGCACCTGAAGAGCTGGCTGGACGTGAAGAAAATATTACCTTTAGTTTGCCCAAAGAGTTACGGATACAAGTGATTCAGGCCTAATTTTTATAGAAAAATGTGAACTCAAAACGGATGGACGACACTCCATCCGTTTTTTTATTACTCTTATCTGCTTTGTATTGGTTCTGTAAAAAATAAATTTAATATAGAGTAAGGAATTTTAAAAGAGTTAGGTGCGGGCGATGGGGAAAAATCGAGGATTCACCTTAATAGAATTGATGGTGACGATTGCGATTATGGCGATTATTGCGTCAATGGCTGCGCCGTCTTTTAGGAGTTTAATTTCAGAACAAAAAATTAATAGTTCGGCACGTGAATTGGTGATGGCAATTAATCAGGCTAAATCGCAGGCGGCATTAATGAAAACAACAGTGGGTTTGTGTTTGAGCAAGACGCAGACAGATAATGATTTTACTAAAGATGAATGTGCAACGGCGACGATACCTGAATATACAGCAACTAATCCTGGGCCACCTGTGGTGCCTGTTTTGACTACAGCGCAGAAAGAGGAAGTTTTGAAAAGTAGAATTATTTCTGTGCAATTAGATGCAGGGGTAAGGGTTGAGTCTACAAGTGCAACATCAGTTTTATTTAGTGACATTGGAAGTATAAGCCCAAGCACGCCACAAACATTTAATTTTTGTAAATCAGGGAAGCAGAAAACTATTACGGTTACAAGACTAGGAATTATTAGTCAAGCTTCGGGGACGTGCTAATGAAATCTCATCAATCTCAACAAGGTGTGGGGCTAATAGAAGTGCTCGTTGCACTTTTGCTATTAGCTGTTGGTGTTTTGGGTTATAGCATCTTGCAAATTCGTGCTGTGGATGCCTCTAGTGAGGCCTTGTCGCGTTCGCAAGGGATGTTAATTGCACGCACGTTGGCTGAGAATATGCGGGCCAATCCAGCGGCGCAAACAAACTACCCAGCCGCAGTCCGTGGTTATACTAATATTACTGCTGCACCTACAGCACCCTCTCCATCATGTTCAAACAATTTATGTACACCAGCTCAAATGGCGCAGTTCGATGCATTTATGGCTGCTCGAGCTGCTTTTGATATTGGAATGAATATTACGATGACGAGTTGTCCGGGTGTTGGTTCGGCGCCGATTCAGCGGCAATGTATATATGCTGCTTGGGGAAATACGACTTTGAGTGCGACGAGTACAACAGCTGATGTAAGTAATTGCATGAATACATCGGGTGTTTATATTAATGGATCGAATTGTTTAATGATGGAGGCATATTAATGAAAACTCCATTTAAAAAGCATAAGGTTGGTTTTGGCTCGCAAGCGGGCTTTACGCTCATTGAATTAATGGTGGCTTTGGCACTGGGGTTGTTGATAACAGCTGCAGCAATACAACTCTTTCTTGGTGGGTTGCTCACCTCACGAATGCAGCAAGCAAACGCAGAGCTGCAAAATAGCGGTGTGTTTGGTTTGGACTATGTAGCGAGAGATTTGCGTCTAGCCAATTACATTAATACCGATTTTCCAGAGTTAAATGAACAAACTCCGTGGGGTGGAGTGGTGCTCACTGCACGAACTGCAACGGTAACGGATGCAAATATTCCAATTCCCACTGGTGCACCTTTTATTGCACAGGGCTTGTTGAGTCATAGTGTTGGTACAGGGGAGTCGGTGAGTTCAACTGTAAATGAATGGCAAGGTTTGTCGAATGTGAGTGTGGCAAGTGATCAGCTCACCATACAATTTGTTGCACCAAACGCCATGGTGAATTGCGAGGGCGCAAATGTTCAAGCGGGCGATTATGTGATTCAGCGCTATTTCGTGCGCCGTGCTGTAGCAACTGCAACCACTGGTACAGATTACGGTTTAGCGTGCGATGCTAACACCCCAAATGCCACAGCTGTAGCAGAACCGACAACAATTGCTGGGTTTGGTGGAGCGGGTGAGTTGATTATGCCTCGGGTTGATCATTTTACCGTGCAATTGGGTGTTAGAAATGCAGCGGGCAACATGGCTTATTATACGATTAATCAATATCGAACTGTTGCTGCGGCAGCTCGTACAGCATTGGCGGAGCCACCTCGTATTGTTTCGGTAAAAATGGCAGTGTTAGTGCGTTCTACCGACAACACACGCAATAACGATATAGATTTAACCCGAAGTATTAATATTCTAAATCAAAATGTCACATTAACAGACACGACTAATCGATTTGCACGACGTGTGTATAGCACGGCAGTGACGTTTAGAAATGGTTTGGGAGAAAGATAATGAAAGTTCAACCTACATTCCAGCGTCAACAGCGTGGTGCAACATTAATTGTGGTTTTAATTATGTTGTTAGTGATTACTATTGTGGGTGTTTTAGCCATACGTGTGGCAATGACATCGTTAAATATTGCAACCAACAGTCAAATTGGTCAGTTGTTACTACAAACCAGTGATACACCAACCAATATTTTGTTAAACCGCAGTAGTTATAAAAACTTAACTTCGGTGATGAGTGTGGTGGGTAAGGCAATTAGTGATCAAAAAGACCCACTTGCTCGTGGTCGTGAATATGTTTTTTGTTATAAACCAACTGCTGCTTTGCAAGTGAACAGTGTTTTAGATATGACCGTGCTTATTCCGCCAACAGCTATAGCTGCAGATGACACCAAAGCTACTGTAGACACTACTGAAACTAACCGTAGTGGCTTTTGTGATTTGGAACAAGACTTTGGTAGCGCGCGCGAAGCCGTAGTCACTCAAGTGGCTATTAAGTATATTGTAGGGCCAAATACGGATGCCGCACCAGGTTCGGACTTAGACCGTGGTACAGATGCAAGCGGAGGTTCCAATGTTCAACAAGGTAAGGTGGATGGTCGGGTGCGTGTCACAGCGACTGCGATTTTACCGAATTATTCGAGTGCCGATTTGGCAGATGTGCAACGTGAGTGTATTGGTAATGGCAGTGCGGTGGGATATATCAATGACAACGCTGATGCAGGGTTGCGCACCAAAAAAACTATGGCAGATTGTTTGACAGAATATGGCATACCTGTAAATACGCAAATTCAAGAAATTGATTTGAAAACGCGTTTTGTTCAGGTTAGCGCACCAACATAATTGGGGAGAATTAAGATGAAAAATCAAAGGCTACAAAGTCCTAAAATAAATATTCACCAATATAAGTATGGTGTCTCATTTGCTTGGGCATTTACAGCTACGTTGCTTGTTGCTTCTTCAGTTGCGCAAGCAAGCGACCTGCAAATTTATGCGGTACCGACGGCGGGTAAAAAAACCATTGTCATGATGTTGGATACATCTGGTTCGATGGGGGGTACAGATACTGGGCAAACGGGTACTCGTTTAACTCGTTTAAAAGCGGGTATGAATGCTTTTTTAGATAGTAACGATGCTACTTTGTCGAATGTTAGTGTTGGTTTGGGGCATTACTCTTTGGGAGATAGGCGAGGGAAAATTTTAGTCCCTGCTGCACCATTGGGGGTTGTCGGCTCCGCACAACGTAGCACTTTAAGAACTGCGGTCGATGGGCTGACTGCAAGTGGTTTGACTCCAACAGCACATGCTTATGCTGAAGCCGCTGCATATTTGATGGGAACTTCCACACGAAGTGAAGCAGAAATACAAGTGGATGTTTATAAGAAAGAAGTTGTAACCACAACTTATTATCGTTGTGATAGTTTAAGTACTACCGACTTTACGAATAATATACAATCTTGTAGCTCTAGTGGTTGGACATTATTAGGTTCTACCCCTCCATCTGATTTAGGTGACTATACCAACAATGGTTCGGATGTATTTTATAAAAAGGAAATGCAATTAGGCCCAAATGCTGATAGTGGTTTTGATAATTCAATTGCTAACTCAAAAGATGGTCTAAAATATATTTCACCTCTACCTCCTGCTGCTGATCGTGTCAGTTGTGATGGGCAAGGTGTTTACATTTTATCTGATGGTGCGGCGAATGGTTCAAGTAATGCTCATGCTAAATCCATTATGTCTGCTGCACTAGATAGCACTAGTTTTACATGCCCTAGTAGTGGAGGTCTTAATACTGGTGAGTCAGCATCATGGAACTGTATGGGGGAGTTCGCCAAAAAACTATTTGATAAAACAACGAATCCTGCTGGAGTTTCAATCCAAACCGCTTTTGTGGGTTTTGGTAATGATTTTAATAGCTTAACGGCAACGCATGTACAACAGGCTTGTAAATTAAGTTCACGAACTCAAAGTGATCGTACAGGTAACGACTCTTGTTCACCTGGGCAACCAACTACGCATGCTCTAGCCAGTCCTGGTTATGGTAATGGTGGCTTCTTTACTACCCAAAGTGCACAAGGTGTAACAGCCAGTGTTATTGCTTTTATTAACAACTTAGGTGCAGCACCACTTGCGCCTTTAACGACAGGTGCAATTTCTGTACCTTCAGATGCCTTGAGCCCATCAGGTTTTCAGCCTTATGGTTATTTACGTGCTTTAGAGCCAGACCCACAAGGTGGTAAGTTGGTTTGGGCAGGTAACTTAAAACGCTATAAAGTATTGACCTCTGGTACAAATGCGGGTGCATTTGGAGCAGCGGATGGTAGTACCCTAGTTTATAATACCGATGGTTCATTTAGATCGGGTACCAAAGACCTGTGGAATAGTATCGCGGTGTATAACAATAAAAGTTATAACGATGGTGGTATTATTGGTTTAGGTGGTGCTTATTCGCGCTTACCAATGCCAATTAGTGGTCAAACAGAAAATTTGACGGTAAGTCCTCCTCAATATGAGTTTAAAGCGGAACCAGATGCACTACGTAAACTCTATACAGATGTATCAGCAACTGGTGGTGCAACTTTAGCGGGTGCAGGTAATGGTGCAAACTTGTTGCGTATACCTGAAGGTCCTTTGCCAGCCACAGGTGTTCCAGCTTATGTGTTGGGTAAGTTTGGTAACCAAACCACCTTACAAGACATGCCATTGTTGGCTAAGCAAAAATTGTTGAACTATTTGGGTTATAGCGTACCGTTAGATGCAACTGCAACGGCATTGCCAACTACACTTGCGCTTTCGCCAGCACCACATGTTGCAATGGGTGGTAGTATTCATTCTTTCCCAGTGCAGTTGACTTATTCGGGTACTTTAGATGCTTCGGGTAATTTAACCAGCACCCGTAGTCAATCTATTTTATATGGTACGATGGAAGGCGGCTTGCATATTGTCGACAGCGAAACTGGTAAAGAGCAAATGGTGTTTGTACCATCTGAATTGCTTCGTAATAGTGTTGCATCTAAAGCCTTAGTAAAAGGTGAGGCTGATATTAACGCACCTCAAGCAGGTTTAGATGGCGCATGGGTTGCCGACTCTTTATATACTGCACAAAAATCAAGTTCTCCAAGTACCGACAGTGTGGTTAAAGCACGAAAAATGAATGTATATGGTGGCTTGCGCATGGGTGGCGAGAGCTATTATGGTTTAGATGTGCTTGACCCAGATACACCTAAATTCTTGTTTAGAGTGGGTCGCGATCAATCGGACTTTAGCCGTATGGGACAGTCTTGGTCTAAACCTGTGCTTGCCAACATTCGACATAACAATGTAATTAAACGTGTGATGATTGTGGGTGGCGGTTATGATCAATGCTATGAAAACCCTCGCTTCAGCTTGGGTGCTACAGTTGCAAATACTGATTTTCCAGATGCGACTTGTAATAACAAATCCGAAGCGCAAGGTAATGCAGTATATGTAATCGATGCTGATACAGGAGCGCGTTTGTGGTGGGCAAGTAGTACAGGAGCAAGCACAAATAACGCCAACATGACTCACAGTATTGTAAGTCGAATCAGTACGATTGACCGTGATAGTGATGGTTTGGTCGATCATCTGTACTTTGGTGATTTAGGCGGTCAAGTATTCCGTGCAGACCTTAATAACACTGCAGGTACTACAACGGCAAACTTCGGTAAACGTGTGGTGCGCTTAGCAAACTTAGCAACGACTACAGCTGGAGCTGCGTTGGCAGATGGTAAAAACCCACGTTTTTATGAAGCACCAACGGTAACCATTCATGACCAAGGTGCAACTACCTTTATGTTGATTGGTTTGGCATCGGGTAACCGTAGTACGCCATTAGATGTTACTCCTACAATAGGTCGTGATGGTATGTTGCCAACGACCGCATTGAGTGATCGTCTAGTCAATAATGTATATGGTGTGATTGATCGCGATTTCATTAAACGTGACTTGATTACGGGTACACCAACCTTATCGACTCAAAATGTGGATTTGCAAACCATGCAAATAAATCCACAGTTGTTGGCAGGAAATGTTCCAGATGTGTTTATTGGCGCATCTGCCACCAAAAATGGTTGGTATCGTTCACTATCTAGTAACAGTGCGGGTGTAGAGCGCACAACAAGTGGTTTTCGTGTTGCGGGTGGTATGAAAGCATTCGAGGAGCCGATTGCTTTAACAGGTAACTTGATTGTTCCTGTTTATGACCCACAAGGTACGGGTATTGCGCCACAAAACCCATGTTTGCCACGTGTAGTCGGGGAAACCAACCGTCAGCGTTATTGCCTACCATTTGGGGCATGTCTAACCACAACAGGTACTGTCAATACCGCTGCAGATGCGGACACTGGGTTCCAAACCAAAACTACAGGCTGTCCAGATGGTGTGACCGAATGTAATGATAAAACACTAGGTAGCGGGATTGTGGGTATTACACCGGCACCAGTGGAAGAGTCAACAGCGGGATCATGTCCTGACTTTACCATTGCTGGGAATGAGAGAGGGGCTGGAAGATGGAAATGTGTTCCGACCATTAATCCAACACGGTGGTACGAAAAATGGAAAAAATAATTAAACAGCACGCTTGTGTAGTTTCTCCAACGACTTGTAACAGTCGTTTGGGGAAGCCAACGCGAGGTTTTACCTTAATTGAGCTTATGATTGTGGTTGCAATTATTGCAATTATTGCTGCAATTGCATTTCCGAGTTATCAGGAATATGCTAGACGAGCAGATGTTTCAATGGTGCAGCAAGAAATGCAGAAAATTGCAGAGCAATTGGAGCGTCATAAAGCAAAAAACTTTACTTATAGGGGCTTTGATCCTAATTATATTTACGATGTACCAGCAGGAACCCCATTGAATTCAGTGACTTTACCCAGAGGGGCAACAGGTTCAGCTATTAAATATACCATTACCATTCGGGATGCTGAAGATCCAACCAAACTTTTAACAGATGCATCTATTCCACCAGTTATAAGAGCACGGGCCTGGACGATGAAAGCAGAAGGAAGTGATACCAGAAATTATGACTTATTAATGACAAGTGCTGGATTACGCTGTAAAAATAAAACCAAATCGCTCGTAACTTATACAGATTGTGGTTCAGTTTCAGCAGGTAGGGAGGAATGGTAAATATGTATAAGCAAGGTTTTACACTGATTGAGCTGATGATTGTGGTTGCGATTATTGGTATTTTAGCCGCAATTGCTTATCCATCATATGCCGCTTATAAGATTAGAACAGATCGTACAGACACACAGGCTGAAATGATAGAAATAGCACGGACTTTAGCAAATTTCCGTATGGCAAATAATAATTATGCAGGAAGAACAGTATTGAATGTCTATGGGGCGGCCACCATACCTAGAACACAGCCTTTATATGATATTACATTGACAGATGTAGATGGAACCGCACTTACAGTACCCACTGCGAAAGTGGGGACATGGTTGTTGATCGCCAAGCCTAAAACTGGAACTGCGCAAGCAAATAATGGATGGATTTGTCTAAACGACCAAGGACAAAGATCATGGGCAAAAGGTGTAAACTCATGCAGTTTGTCCGCAACATCAAATTGGGATGGTCGATAATTTTGTAATTCAAAAGGTTTTATTCAAATAAGAATAGGATTTGTTCAAAACTATTTTAACGTGAATTCGGGATACGGAAGTTGTAAAAGGATAGGCATTTAAGTCAAAATTTAATCACGACAAAAAACAATGATCTCAAAATGTCTATCGACACACAGCTTACAACACTTTTCTGCCTAATTCATGATTTCTGCACTGATATTTCAGAGCAGGTTGAGCAATACATGCTCACTTGTGGCAAGATTAAACGTGTGCGTCAAAGTCAAATTTGTGCATCTGAAGTGATTACATTGCTGCTATGGTTTCATTTAACAGGAAGCCGAAACTTCAAGGCTTTATTTGCTGCTTTAACATTATATGCTTTGGTGCTTGTAAATGGATATAAGTCTGGGATTCAGCAAATTTTAAAACCGATTGAATTAAAATCTACTTAAATCAAATTCACGTTAGTATTACCGTCAATGGTTGTAGTAGCAACTCGGAAGACTGGTAGGTGCAGATCGCATCAAGATTAAATTTACAGTTGTGGATAAACCTTAAATTAATCTTTCTTTCAGGGCAAATATAACGTAAAATACCGCCCTCTATGAAAGGGGTTTGAAGTGTTGCCGATGGTCGGCGCAAGGATAATCCGTAAAAACTATAAGGTTGTATCATGGTAGTTATTCGTCTTACTCGTGGTGGTGCTAAAAAGCGTCCATTCTATCAAATCGTTGTAACTGACAGCCGCAATGCGCGTGACGGTCGTTTCATCGAACGTATCGGTTTCTTTAACCCAACAGCTCAAGGTAAAGCAGAAAAACTTCGCTTAGATGCTGACCGTTTTGCTCACTGGGTTGCACAAGGTGCTCAACCTTCTGAACGTGTTGCTTCTTTAGCTGCTCAAGCGAAGAAAGCTGCAGCTGCTGCATAATTTAATTAAGTAGTAGGTAGCCCATGACACCAACACAGAATGTGCCCGAAGATCGTATTCAGATTGGACAGCTACGTTCAGCATATGGATTAAATGGGTGGCTCTGGGTCTATTCCAACACAGAACCTATGAGCAACATATTTGACTACCTGCCTTGGTACATTGAAACCAAAGCAGGTTGGCAAATGGTTGATGTAAAACGTTGGAAACCACATGGCAAAGGCTTGGTGGTCAGCTTAAAAGGTGTGAGTGATCGCACCGCAGCAGACAACTTGGTTGGCGCAAATATCTGGATTTCAAAATCGCAACTGCCTCAACCAGGCGTGGACGAGTATTATTGGTCAGATTTAAAAGGTCTAATGGTGTTAGGCTTGGACGATGACGAACAAGAAGTAAACCTCGGTCAAATCCATGAACTGTTTGAAACAGGTGCCAATGACGTGATGGTGGTTCGCGCAACTGCCGATAGTGTCGATGGTGAAGAGCGTATGATTCCATGGCATAAAGATGTGGTACAACGCGTTGATCTCGAAGCGGGTCGCATCTATGTTAATTGGGGCATGGATTATTAATCCTTTCAGGATTCGCAGAGCAGGAAAACAGAGGAGTCTGCGGTGTTTTTTGCAGTCATTACGCTTTTTCCTGAAATGTTTGAAGCGATTACAGCTTACGGTATTAGTGGACGTGCAGCAAAACGTGATTTGATGCAAATAACTTGTATTAATCCACGTGATTATGCACAGGGCAACTACAAACGGGTGGATGAACGTCCATTTGGTGGTGGTCCAGGTATGGTGATGATGGCAGAGCCTTTGGCGCAAGCAATCCAGCATGCCAAACAGCTTGCACAGCAAGCAGGAGCAGTTCATGTACCTGTGGTGTATATGTCGCCTCAAGGTAAAACCTTAAACGAAACTGCAGTACTAGAATTCGTTGAATATGATGGCTTAATTGTATTGTGTGGCCGTTATGAAGGGGTCGATGAGCGTTTAATCCAAAACTATGTTGATCAGGAATGGTCAATTGGAGATTACGTTTTATCAGGCGGTGAACTACCTGCGATGGTTCTTCTCGATAGTATTATTCGGAGACTTCCGGGTGCAATGTCTGACGAACAATCTCATGTGCAAGATTCATTTGTGGATGGTCTTTTAGATTGCCCACAATATACCAAGCCAGACCATTTTGAAGGTTTGGATGTTCCTGAAGTACTAAAGTCGGGACATCATGCCAATATTGAAAAATGGCGGTTTTTGCAGCGTTACCAACGGACTTTAGAGCGTCGACCTGAGTTGATTGAAAAAGTTGAGTTGAGCAAGCAGCAAAAAAAATGGCTAAAAGATTCGCAAGGACAGACCTAGTAATCGGTTTGTCTAAGCAAAATTGCTACAGACAGTGTGTTTGTAGTTTTTAAATAGGCTCTTTATGCATTGAAGCGGTCAGGCATAAAGGGAAAGTCAATCGGGTCTATGCGCTTTAGCCTCTATACCCAGTGGATCTCAGACCTCTTCTGACCCACACATATTGGAGATACCCCATGAGTGGTAAGCATCCTTTAGTACAAGCTGTTGAAAATGCACAGCTTAAGCAAGACATTCCAGCTTTTGCACCAGGCGATACAGTTATCGTTCAAGTAAAAGTTAAAGAAGGTGACCGTGAGCGTCTACAAGCGTTCGAAGGCGTTGTCATTGCGAAGAAAAACCGTGGTTTGAACTCTGCGTTCACAGTACGTAAAATTTCTAGCGGTATTGGTGTTGAGCGTGTTTTCCAAACTCACTCTCCAATCGTTGCGAAAATCGAAGTGAAACGTCGTGGTGACGTTCGTCGTGCTAAACTTTACTACCTACGCGAATTGTCTGGTAAAGCTGCACGTATTCGTGAGAAATTACCAGCACGTAAACAAGGTTAATTTTAACTTTGTGTTACAGCTAAAAAATGCGCCGCTTAGGCGCATTTTTTTATGTTTGCTATTGGAATTTATAAGCCTTGTAGTTTTAGGCGGTTAGCATGCTGGCGGTAGACATCGACAGGATCTGGGGCAAAAATAGAACGTAGTCCAAAGAACTGGTTAATCACATCTAAGTGGTTCCAATTATAGTTATCGCGCACGGTCTTGCCATACTTGGCACTACAACGTGAGACTAAGCCATCATTATCATTAGGCGCTTGCATGAGTAAGCCTGTTGCACCCAATAATGAGTCTGGATCAAGTACGTTCGTCAACGTTGAGTTGCCAGAGAAAGAGTAAAAATAAACTCCATTTTCTTTCGCTAAACCTTCACCACAGCTTGTTTTTGGCATACCCAGTGGATATTTCTGTGCAAAAGCTATAGAACCAGCTTGACTTAAGCTTTTACCCGCACCGAGTGCATCATGTGGAAGTGAGTTCGGATCTTGCTGTTGTGCCCAAACAATAGCCTTGGACCCAAAGTTGATTAAGCCTACCAGCGGTTGTTCTAGCGGCGTACCTTGCGCGGAAATAATCAAATCCGCCACAGGAGAGCCTTTTAAAGGACTAGAAATGGCTGTTGCAGACGCGATTTTATTGGGCATAACATTAGAGACATAAGCAATACTATGTCCGCCGTGACTATGACCAAGCAAATTGACTTTGGGTGCTCCTGTAATCGCTAAGATTTCATCAACTTGTTGCAGCAGTTGTTCACCACGAACTTCAGATGTGTTGAATGGAGAAACGCGTGTTGCCCATGCGTTTGCACCGTTACGGGCTAAATCTGGCAAGATTTGATACCATTAATCCACACCAAGTTCATCGATTCCTGCTCGAATCCAGCCACCCATACCATGTGCAAAAACCAAAGGGTATTTGGTCTTTGCATAATTAGAGGCAACGTAGTTTGATTTAATTTGTGAAGCAGCTGCTTGCGTTTGTGTAGCAGCAAGTGCGCAGGTCGACAGCAGTCCAGCTATCAATAATCTATATTTCATTGATCATCCTCGTTTTTTATTTTTTATGACGACAATTTAAGTTGTCAAAATGAGTATAAAGGTGAGAGAGGAGGAGCGTGGAGAAATCCGATTAAATGAAATACAGTTTGTAACTGGATAATTCTAGGAGACATCCCTCCGAAACGTTAAAGATTCGAAGGGAAAAATAGAACTAGAGTCCTTGAAGTTTTAAGCGATTGGCATGTTGGCGATAGACATCAACAGGGTCTGCGCTAAATAGTCCACGTAGCCCCATAACTTGGTTGACCTCATCTAGATGGTTCCAGTCATAGTTATCACGGATGACTTTACCGAAGTGTGTACTACAGCGTGCCACTAAACCATCATTGTTTAAATGGCCATAGGCCAAAGGCCCCAACAGTGAGATCGCACTGTCTGCAACATCGAGAATGTTCGTGACTTGAGACGTGCCAGTCCACGAATAGTAATACACGCCATTGCTGGATGTTGCACCGCTCTTGTTACAGTCTGAAGCCAGCGCTGTTGTTGGATATTTCTGATTAAAAACACGGGAACCTTGCTCGCTAATTGAGGTGAGTGATGCTGTTAAATTACTTTTTAAGGCAGGGTTACTTTGCCCATAAGCAAGCATAGGACCAATAATATGATCCGCCGCTAGACTGAGCAGTTGTGTTCCACCTTGATTGGCAAGAAGCTGGTCTGCCACTTTAGAACCTCTAAATGTTGCTCCCACACCTGTCAGTGAGGCCACATATTGCGGTTTAACTGCTTCTACATAGCGAATGGTTGGTCCGCCATGGCTATGTCCAATCAAATTAACTTTGGGCTTGCCTGTCAGGGCGATGACCTCTTCAACTTGTTGTAGTAACTGCTCACCCCGTACTTCAGTTGATTCTAAAGGGGAAATTTGTGCTGCAAAGGTGGTTGCGCCATTTCGAGCCAAGTCGGGTAAAATTTGATACCAGTAATCTAGTCCAAATTCGGCAACCCCCACTCGGCTGAACCCAAACATGCCATGGGTAAATAGCAATGGATATTTAGTTTGAGCATAATTACTTTTTACGCTTGTAGTCACCGTCTGTAATCCAGCTGTGGCTGTAGTTGCGCTGAGTCCAAGGCTGGTAACCAGACCTACGAGTGACATAGTTTGTATCATTCTTTTCGTTATAAACATTTTTTTCATCCTGAAAAAGTCAAACACGGTATAGCTTTAATCTGCGAACGGAGGTTTTCCTCCTGTGTCATGCGTGGTTTCAAAGGCTCCTAGTCGAAGTTGTTCTTGTGAATTATTAAACTGTTGATCACGTAGTTTTTGAATAGCTTGCTGCTGCGCATCTTGATTCATATTGCTTTTAAGAATGATGTCGCGTTGTTCTAAGTAAGTATTGACCCGAGATTTCCAATTGTTTCGATCTTGGTCGAGTTTTTCTAGGCGTATGGTCGCTTCGGCACCGACAAGATTCTGGCGCATTTGGCGAATTTCTTCGGCAGAACCGCCTCGCGCCTTAATATCTGAGGTCAGTTTACGCAGATCTTCGAGTTTGGAAAGTTGTTCTAGATTTTCTTTCCAATCTTCGGGCAGTTGAGCAAACAGTTCTTTCAGTTTCTGCGCTTTTTGTACTTCAGTCAGGGACTGATCTGCCATGATGCTCATGCGGTCTAAGGTATATTCATGGTAGGTATTTTCAGCGCCAAAGAGGCCTTCGATTTCATAGTCGGAAAAGAACTGGCTACGTAGGGTTTTCATCGAAGCAAAAATTGTACGATAGTACTCAGGGTCTTCTTTATTTAGGCTTGGCTCCTTCAGGCTCCCCAATTGCACACGATAATCTAAATAACGAGTCCAAAGATCTAAAATCTGCTTAAGCGCAGGTTCTTTATAACCTTGCTGCATATAGGCTTTAAAATCTTGCTTGATCTGATCAATATTTTTTTCACCATATTGGGTAATAAAATATTCAAAACAATTACGAGTCTGTTCATTGACAACTAAGCGATTACTTTGGTCGAGCACCAGTTGGCAGTTGATCTCGGTGTCCTGTTGGCTGTTGCTGACAAAAGACAGCCCCGATGCATGTGGCAAGTCTGACGCTGCGGGTGGTAAGCCTGTCGTATTTTGAGCACTAGAGCTAATCGGCCCTTGGTTTGAGCCAACAGTTGGATTGGGTGCGAGCCAAATGAGAAAACCAAGAATGACAACGATGATCACGGCGAAAATGAGCCATAATTTCTTTTTTTGCATATCCTATGCCTAACATCCCTATTGTATTTTTTGTTGGGTTCATATGACTGAACTCAATTTATTCTGAAACAAAAGAGCAAATAAACAACAGAAAAGTTGTAAAACTAGACAAGCGGTTGATAGTATTGCGGCAGCTTTAAGACGTGTCTATGTTATGAAATCATCTGCTTCAAAAATCCAGCGCCGTGCCGTGAATGGTGTATTTTTATTGAATAAACCTTTGGGCATCAGTTCCAATGCAGCATTGCAAAAAGTGCGTTGGTTATATCGGGCGCAAAAAGCAGGGCATACGGGGGCATTAGACCCATTGGCTTCGGGTTTGCTGCCGATTTGTTTGGGTGAAGCGACCAAATTTTCGCACTATTTACTCGATTCGGTGAAACGCTATCAAACCACTATTCAATTGGGACATAGCACCACCACGGGAGATGTGGAAGGGGAAGTGTTGTTGCAGCAGGATCTACCTGCATTGAGCCAAGAGCACATTGAGCAGGTATTGGCACAATTTCAGGGCGATTTGATGCAAGTTCCGCCTATGTATTCTGCCTTAAAAAAAGAAGGCCGTCCGTTGTATGAATTGGCACGACAGGGCATTGAAATTGAACGTGAAGCGCGTCCAGTCACCATTTATGCCATTGAATTGCTGTCTTTTACAGAACAGAGCATCACTTTGGATGTAACTTGTTCTAAAGGCACGTATATTCGTGTTTTAGGTGAAGACATTGCCAAAGCCTTGGGTACTTATGGACATTTGACCTATTTGCATCGGATTAAAACGGGGCATTTTGACCTGATTCCAAGTAATAGCATTGAATATTTGGAAAGTTTAAGTGAAGCAGAACGTGAGGCTTTATTGCTGCCTGCGTATGCACCTGTGCAGCATTTTCTACACATTCAAGTCCCTGAAGGACGCGCTGAATATTTTAGTCGTGGCATGGAAAGTAATATTGACCATCCTGCATCAGCGCAAGTTTTGGTCTTTGATGGTGAGAAGTGTTTAGGTTTGGCTGAAATTACAGATAAAAAACGCTTGGTACCAAAACGGGTATTAAATCTCTAAATCTTGTTCAGATACATAACTTGAATAAAGTGGGTAAGTGAATTAAAGCTTTCTATACAAATAGTTGCAGGATTTTTGATTGATCTTCTATATAGTAGCTAGAAGATTAAAAAAAACGAAATCAAAAATTGACTCCAAAGCCAAGCCGATGTGGATGTGCGAGTAGATTCTTATCAATCTGTTCGCCGCGCATGGTTAAACAAAAGAGGTCTGCATATGAATATTTTTGAAGCTTTACGCCAAAGTCACGAGATTCAACGAGATTTAGCCCGCCAACTGACGCAAACTTCAGGCGATAGTCGTGAACGTAGAGCGATATTTGAACAACTTAAAAATGAATTATTTGCTCATGCGGTAGCAGAAGATCGCTATTTTTATATTCCTTTAATGATGACTGACGCGGGTTTAAATATCACTCGCCATGCTTTGGC
Organism: Acinetobacter towneri; assembly: GCF_001758345.1. Classification (GTDB taxonomy): domain Bacteria; phylum Pseudomonadota; class Gammaproteobacteria; order Pseudomonadales; family Moraxellaceae; genus Acinetobacter; species Acinetobacter towneri_A. The sequence continues at coordinate 136,320 of NZ_MKQS01000005.1, read as the reverse complement.
AGAGCATCATCAAATGGATGAATTACTCGAACAATTAACCGAAACGGAAATGAGCAACACGGGTTGGCTGGCCATTGCAAAGCAACTGTCAGATAAAGTCCATCATCATTTAAAAGAAGAAGAACACGGTTTTTTCCAACAGGCAGGCAAAATTTTGTCTGAACAGCAAAAACAAAGTCTAGCCAAGCAATATTTGGCAGAGTATGAAAAATACCAACAGATGTCTAAAGACAGTTTGGTTTAAGCATTATTCTGATTTAAACATTCTGCGGCTGTTTGGATTTTTTTACTGCTCTAAAAGTAACACCGACCGAAGCTAACATAATGCAGCATAAGGCGAGCCATTGCAGTGAAGTAATTTTCTCACCCAACAATACCAAGCCTGTCAGTGCAGCCAAAGCAGGCGATAAACTGGAAAGTGTGCCATAACTCATTTTGCTGAGTTGTTTTAAGGCCTGTAAATCCAGCGCATAAGGAATGGCCGTGGCAAGCACTGCAATGGCAAGCGCCTTGCCCCAATACTGGGTTTCAAACAGTGCGGGGGCATTGTTATACAGTCCGAATGGAATCAAAGCCAAAGCCGAAATACTGATGGCGATGGTCAGCGCGTGCATGCCAATATTTTGTTGCACCACTTTTTGCCCAAAATAAATATAAAAAGCCCAACACAATCCTGCACCCAAAGCGAAGGCTGCGCCCAAGATGCTAAAATTATCGCCGTGAGCTTGTCCCCATGGCACCATAAAAATAATGCCTAAAATGGCCAAGAACACCCAGATATAATCTTTACGGTTTTGAATGGACAATAACGCCAAACCCAAAGGTCCGACAAATTCCAAACCCACCGCAATGCCTTGCGGTAATTTGCCCAAAGACAGATAAAACAAAATATTCATGCAGCCCAAGGCTGCGCTATAGCACAATAAATCACGCCATTTTAAATAGGACAGCCGCGAAAGAATTTGCCATGAGCGAAACATGATTGCCACAATCACGCTGGCAAAGCACAGCCGTAAAATTGTCACACTAAGCGGGTCGAGTACCTGAAAGAGTTGTTTGGCAAATGAGGCACTGATTTGATAGGAGATCATGGACAGAACCATGAACAACACCGCAGTGAGTTGGGCGTTTGGCATGAGGAAGGAAAATACTCTAAAGCATCAGAATAGGAATAAGGGGCAGATTATACCAAGTTTAAAATACTAGCGGGTTGTGTAGCATGATGTTGTGCAGATGCAGCAGACATAAAAAACCACAGTACGCAGACTGTGGTTTTTTGTAGCATGCGCTGGTGGATTAGAACAATACACGTACGCGAATTGTGCCTTCAACTTCATGCAAGGTATCAAGCGCTTCTTTAGATGCCGTTGCATCAACGTCCATTACTAAGTAACCGACATCACCTTTGGTCATGAGTGACTGACCAGAGATGTTGATGCCGTGTTCAGCAAACAAGTTGTTGATTTTAGACAATACACCTGGAATATTTTGGTGAATGTGTAATAAACGGTGCTTGCCTTCAGTTAATGGCAATGCAATTTCAGGGAAGTTCACTGCAGACAAAGTCATACCTTTATCTGAATATGCAACAAATTTCTCTGCCACTTCTAAACCAATGTTCGCTTGCGCTTCCATAGTAGAACCACCCACGTGCGGTGTTAAAATCACGTTTGGTAGGTTGCGTAGTGGAGAAACAAATTCTTCACCATTGGCTTTTGGTTCTTTCGGGAATACGTCAACTGCAGCACCTGCAATATGACCAGACTTGATAGCATCTGCCAAATCTTCAATCACCACACAAGTACCACGTGCCGCGTTAATGAAAATTGCGCCTTCTTTCATTTGTGCAAATTGTTCTTTTGCCATGAAATTGCGGGTAGATGGTACATCTGGAACGTGTAAAGAAACCACGTCAGCATTTGCCAATAATTCGCCCATAGAGCCAACTTGACGTGCATTACCTAAAGGTAACTTGGTTACAGCATCATAATAAATGACGTGCATACCCAAGCTTTCAGCCAATACTGAAAGTTGAGAACCGATTGAACCGTAACCCACGATACCTAAAGTTTTACCACGTGTTTCAAATGAACCGACTGCAGACTTGTTCCAGCCACCTGCATGTGTATCGGTTGATTTTTCAGGTACGCGACGTAGCAATAAAATTGCTTCAGCCAATACCAATTCTGCAACCGAACGGGTGTTTGAATAAGGGGCATTGAAAACTGGAATACCACGTTCCATTGCTGCAGTTAAGTTCACTTGGTTTGTACCAATACAGAAACAACCTACCGCAATTAGTTTGTTCGCAGCTTCAAAAACTTCTTCAGTTAGCTGTGTACGTGAACGAATTCCAATGAAATGCGCATCTTTAATCGCTTCTTTTAACGCATCGCCCTCAAGCGCCGTTTTACGATAATCGATGTTGGTATAACCCGCTGCATTTAACACGTCGATTGCGTTCTGGTGTACGCCTTCTAACAACAAGAAACGAATTTTATCTTTAGGTAGTGAAAGATGTTGGCTCATTACGGCTCCGCTACAAAGGCCAAATTTAGTGGCGGTATGATAACATAGGAGATGGGTCGATATACATTTCCTTTATGACCAAGAGTGCAGGTATTTTTTGTCAGATATAATCTCTTTCAGAAATATTGCCCAAAATTACCCTGTTCTGACCACGTTATATTATCGGAATTGCCAATATTCACAGGTTTTTCAAAAAAATCGCTTATAATAAGCGGCACACATGAAAGCCAACCCACGCTGTTGCTTTGATGCACATATTTAGTCTGCAGTATCTTCAAATTGATCAAGATATGCAGACAGTCGCTTTTCTTCCTGTTTAATTCTTGCTAGGTCTGCAAACGATGAATGCTCCAGTCGCTTTAACCCCTGAATTATTGACCCAATTAACGGCAATAGTCGGTGAAAACCGTATTAAAACGGATGCCGATAGCCTCCAAAACTGGGGTCGTGACCATACAAAGCATTTTGATCCGAATCCATCGGTCATCGTTTTTCCATCTAGCACGGAACAAGTGCAAGCCATTGTAAAACTGGCGAATCAATTTAATGTGGCCATTACCCCATCGGGCGGACGTACAGGTTTATCTGCGGGTGCGGTAGCAGCCAATGGTGAAATTGTCGTTAGCATGGACAAGATGAACCAAATCTTGGAGTTTTTCCCTGCAGACCGTATGGTGCGTGTGCAAGCGGGTGTGGTGACTGAGCAACTACAAAACTATGCCGAAGAACAAGGCATGTATTATCCAGTCGATTTTGCATCTTCAGGTTCTTCACAAATTGGCGGTAATATCGGCACCAATGCGGGCGGTATTAAAGTCATTAAGTACGGCATGACTCGTAACTGGGTGCTAGGTTTGACTGTGGTCACTGGCAAAGGAGATATCCTGCGTCTTAATAAAGGCATGATCAAAAACGCAACGGGTTATGCGCTGCAACATTTATTTATTGGTGGTGAAGGTACACTCGGTTTAGTGACCGAAGCTGAAATTAAGTTAGAACGCCAACCCCAAGATTTACAAGTCATGGTGTTGGGTGTGCCTGATTTTAATTCGGTGATGCCAGTGTTGCACGCCTTCCAAGCCAAAATTGATCTGACTGCATTTGAATTCTTTGGGGAATTGGCGATGCAAAAAGTTTTAGATCATGGTCATGTGCAACGTCCATTTGAAACTCAATGTCCATTTTACGTGTTGCTTGAATTTGAAGCGCCATTTGAGCCAATTATGGACAAGGCGATGGAAATTTTCGAACACTGTATGGAACAAGGCTGGGTAATGGATGGCGTATTGAGCCAAAGCCTAGACCAAGTTGAAAGCTTATGGCGTTTGCGTGAAGACATTTCTGAGTCGATTGCACCGTTTATTCCATACAAAAACGATATTTCAGTATTGATTACTCATGTTCCTGCATTTATTCAGGAAATTGATGCAATTGTGGCAGAAAACTATCCTGATTTTGAAATTTGCTGGTTCGGTCATATTGGTGATGGTAACTTGCACCTGAATATTCTAAAACCTGCCGATTTAAGCAAAGATGAATTCTTTGCCAAATGTCAGGTAGTGAATAAGTATGTATTTGATACTGTAAAGAAATATGATGGTTCAATTTCTGCAGAACACGGTGTAGGCATGACCAAAAAACCATATTTGGAATATTCACGTTCGGCTGAAGAAATTGAATATATGAAAGCGCTGAAAAAGGTGTTTGACCCTCAAGGCATTATGAATCCAGGCAAATTATTTGATTTGTAATTCATTGCGCCTTTCATTTATTTGCGTGATCAGATTTTCGTGAATGAGATGTAGCAAATTAATTGTAGTGAATTGAAAAACGCATCCTTGAGATGCGTTTTTTATGCTTTCGTTTTAATTTTACATTTCTATGCTAGCGTTTTTGCGCTAACAGGGCATCATGGAAGCATAATTAATAATCAATATTTTGGAGGGGTTATGTTGCGTTTAATCACGGTTTCGGCATTGGGTGTTGCGTTGTTGTCAGGTTGTGCGACCACGCAAAACATTATTTCACAAGTAACGCCTGCAGAAACACCATTGGCGCAGGTACTCAAACAACGTCCAGATTTGCGTAAAGAACTGGCTACCGTAGAGATTCGTCAATACTTTAACCGTGTCGAAGCACCAACTGCGGCTGAAGTGAAAATTACCGAAACAGGCTTAATGGATGATTCGGTGCGCTCAATTCGTAGCATTTATCACTTTAAAAATATAAATGGACAATGGCAGCAGGGCGATGTGCAAACCGATTACTTATGCGCACGGGGTAAAAATACCAAGACTTTCCAAAGTAAAAAATGTCCTTAAATTGCTGTAGAGCTTAGATAAACCTTGTATCTAAGGCCAGATGTTTGAACTGTAAAATGAATTTGAACGTTGGGATAAAAAATGTAACACAGCGCCTGTGGATAATACTCTTCTTATCCACAGCTTTTATTTAGGATGACTTCATTCTAGTCAAAAATGTGTGAGCCTAGCATATCCATCAAAACGCTAGCATTTCTACACTGTAATGATCGCCTCATTGCCGTGGGTAGTTTTATCCTGTACTTTCGGTATTTTCATATTATCAATTGGGCAATACGGTATCGCCTTAACCCGCTGAAGGAGGTGATGCCTAACTTGGTCTGATGTCACATCAAGTGCCGCAATTTATTTAACGGACTTAAAAAATGCGCCATAAATTTGCCATTCAACTCTGTTAAACTGCAGCTCAATTTTCTATTTTTATGGGCTAAACGCGGCTGAGTTGCATCGTTTTGTCCTTTATAACTCATGCCACAGCAGCAAAAAAATACCATTCAACGTGCCACACTCATGTTTCCCTTGGCTTTGGTCTTGTTTGAGTTCGCGGTTTATATTGGCAATGACTTGGTTCAACCCGCAATGTTGGCCATCACACAAGATTTTGGTGTCAGTAGTGCATGGGCAGCTTCTTCCATGTCATTTTATTTGTTGGGTGGTGCTTGTGTGGCGTGGTTATTGGGGCCACTCTCTGACCGTTTGGGACGCAAAAAAGTATTATTGGGCGGCGTGGCATTTTTTACCCTAACCTGTTTATTGATCTTATTGACTCAGAATATTGAAAGCTTCCTTGTTCTTCGTTTTTTTCAAGGTTTTGGTTTGTCAGTCATTAGTGCAGTTGGTTATGCGGCTATTCAGGAAAACTTTGCAGAACGTGATGCAATTAAAGTCATGGCACTCATGGCGAACGTGTCTTTACTTGCTCCCTTGCTCGGTCCAGTCTTAGGTGCATTTATGATTGAGCATGTTTCTTGGCATTGGGGTTTTATCGGCATAGCGCTGTTGGCATTTTTGAGTTGGTTTGGACTGAAAGCCAAAATGCCTGAAAATCAGCAGCGTATTTCCAAACCTCCATTTCGAGATGTATGGGATGATTTTAAGCAAGTTTTTCAAAATACCAGATTCTTAGGTTTTACATTGGCACTGCCCTTATTGAGCATGCCTTTAATGTTGTGGATTGCGTTATCTCCCGTGATGCTGGTGGACGAGTTGGGCTTTAGTAGTCTGCAATATGGTTTGGCGCAGTTTCCTGTTTTGGGTGGTTTGATTTTAGGCAATCTGGTACTGATGAAAGTCATAGACCGTTTACCTTTAGGAAAAACAGTCTTGATTGGTTTACCTTTAATGTTGTTGGGTAGTGTGCTGATCGTATTGGGGGCAATTTGGCAAAGCTATTTTGTTTGGTGTTTGGTGATTGGTATGAGCTTGATCAGTTTTGGTGAGGGAATGAGCTTCTCAGTCTTATACCGTTTCGCCTTAATGTCATCGGAAGTGTCTAAAGGTACTGTTGCTGCTAGTGTTTCAATGCTATTGATGCTGTGCTTTTTTATTGTGATTGAACTGGTACGTGTTTTATATATGCGGTTTGATATTTGGGCGTATAGTTTGGCTTGTTTGGTGCTGATAACGCTCTGGTTTAGTTTGCCACGCATGATGCTTAAACAGGTGATGCAGGAGCGAGTTGCTGCAGGGCAGTTTTAAGGGTTTAAATTTTTTAGCTGCATCATAAAAAAAGGTGATGTGGCATCACCTTTCAAACATTTGATTTATAAATTAAATTTGAGAAAATGTGTGGTGTGAAGAAAGCTGAAAAGGACTTGCAGATTAAGCTTGTACTGGTTGTTCCATCTTTTTCAATTTAGCATCAAAAACAAATGGGCCAAAAGGTAAAATTGAAGCAATTAAGCCCAAAATAAACATTTTAAGAGACCATTTTTGTTTTTCACAAACCACAAAAAGCACCACTAAAAATGCGATAAACAATACGCCGTGTCCCATACCTACATATTTCACTAAAATTGGGTTATCGAACATATATTTCATGGGCATAGCAATAAATAACAACAATAAGAATGAAATACCTTCTAGGAACCCAACCAAACGTAATGTTTTAATGTTCATGCCCAAATCTTTTTCATGTCGATAAAACAGCAGTGTAGCGCAAATAGTGACAATCGCAAAGACGAGCTGTTGCGAGCTCTGCACATTGATGAACTAGATACGATGGCTGCAAAATTGAGCTAATTTTGTGCAAGTTAGTAGCAAGTTATTCAAAAACGAGTAAGTGTGGTTATGAAATACGACCGATATAAAGCAAGAAGAGCTGCATTGAGTGTCGTTTGAGAATAATCCTCAAAAAGATAAATTTTACTTTTTGCGGATAAGTCGAAAGGCATGTGTATAACCCTCAACTTATCCACAATTGGTTATAAATGTATTATTGAAAATGCATCATGCTCGCTTAAATAATCCCACAGGCAATTCGCTCACCGCCGCCGCCCAATGGTTTTGGATGGTCGGCATAGTTATCACCGCCTGCATGAATCATCAAGGCCAATCCTTCAACTTGTGCCAATGTTAAACGGGGTGCAATCACGGTCACTTTGGCTGTTCCGTCGTTTGCAACACTTAAAGCCGGTAAGTCCCCTAAATGTCCTGTCAGCGGTGTACCATGATTCGGGATATTTTTGGGATTAAAATGTCCGCCCGCTGCCAAAGCAGCAACCATTTTTCCATCTTTTTCTGCTGCTGCACATGAACCTTTTTCATGGATATGAAAACCTCGTTCCCCTGCAGGGAGTTGTTGGAGTTGGGTGTGAATGACTAAGCCTGCTGCACTGTCACGCAGTTCAACCGTACCTAATTCCTTGCCAATCCCTTGTGCTGAAACAGCATGCATTTTTAAGATTTTAGATTTTTGTTGTGTGGTCGCGGTGGTGCTGCAACCCATGAGTACTAGGCCACTAAAAGCAGCAAGACTGGCAAATTTGAGTATTGAGCGCATAAAAGACATCCTATTTGTTGTGCATAATATTTAGGGATGTCTTGATTGAAGCAAAGTTAGCTCCGTTACAATACAACGTATGCGTAGTAGTATGTATGTACTGTGTTGAGCTGATTTATTCAGATCAACACAGCCATGTGAGCAATATGATCAGTAAAACAGCTTAATCAAGCTTTGAATTGGATGATGAATCGTCTTCAGGGAGATCATGCGCAAGGGTAGCTTTGGGCATCATTAATCCTTCATTGTTGTTTTCATGCAACCACTCACGCCAAATAGCGAGTAAGACTGCCAAAATCACAGGGCCAATAAATAGACCAATCAGACCAAAACTGGCAATTCCACCTAAAACTCCAAACATGATCAACAGGAATGGAATTTGAGTGGCACCCGAAATCACCAAAGGACGAATCACGTTATCAGCAGTGCTGACCACACACACGCCCCACGCCATCACACCAATGGCTTCCATGGTATGCCCTTGGCTAAATAACCACAGCGACACCGAACCATAAGCTAAAGGTGGGCCAAACGGAATCAGCGCAAATAAGAAAGTCACAATGGTTAGCACCATCGGATTAGGTACCCCAGCGACAAAATAACTTACGCCTGCGAGTAAAGCCTGCGCAATTGCAGTGAGTCCAACGCCATAAACCACAGCACGTGTGGTTTCAGAAATAGTATCTAAATAGTGATGAATACGTGGCCCAATCACCATTTCTAGCGCTTTGCTGACTTGATGCAAAATGGTGTGACCATCGCGGTAGAAAAAGAATAATGACAGCAGGGCAAAACCCAGTTTGATCAGGTTTTTGCTAACTTCATTAATCACCACTTTGCCGTAATTTAAATGCCCTTGAATCCATAAGGAAATGGATTGCACAATGCTGTTCGGGTCGTGATTAATTTCTTTAAGGGTACGCGTTACTTCTTTACCAATAATGGGTAAATTGCGAATGAAATCAGGGACATTTAAGTGCCCAGAAAAGACCTGTTTTTGTAATTCGTAATATAAATTACGACCTTCATGTTGCAGAATAAAAATGGCAAAGGTGAGTGGAATTCCCACCACCAAAGTAATCAATAGCATCATTAGGGCTGCACTGAGCGTAGGTCGCTGACCACATAGACGCAGCACAGATTGATACAGTGGCCAACTCATGTAGGCAATAATCGCTGCCCAAACAACAGGAACAATGAAGTATTTGAGGATGTGAAAACTCAAAAAAATCAGGACAAAAAACAGTCCAAACAATAAAATTTTTTGTAATGTTGGCGCGTATTGTTGCACTGAATTCACTGAAACATTCCTAAGGTCATCTGCCATATTAACTGAAAAAAAAGCTCCCGAAAACGAGAGCTTGGTAAGTTCTGGTGAATAAATTCTAAATGGTGGTGACTGTATGCATTAAAACCATTGGCTAGGGTCATCTACAATGGTGTTTAATACAGGTTGCCATTGGTTTTGCATCTGTAAATAAGTTTTTTGGGTTTTATCAAAAATACTGAGACCCTGCATGGCCAATTGTCCGTAAGCGGCACGTTCTGAAATCCAAGCCACAGGTTGTTGTTCAATTTTCTGGAAAAAGTCCTGAATATCTTTAGAGCTGGCAGAGTTGGGTTTAACACGGTTGGCCAACAATAAAATTTGTACCTTGCCTTTGCGAATGCGCTTAATATCTTGTAAATGCTTTAAAAAGCGACGGGTGGAGTCAATGTCAAAAAATGAAGGTTGTAGTGGCGTGATAATGGCATGTGCTTCACTGATCAATTGCTCGGCATGCTCACCCGATAACGCACCAGGTGCATCAATAATTAAATATTCAATGTTTTTGGGTGCATCGCCAATCGACTTTTCATGACGCCAATCTAAACTTTGAATTGGAGCGGCTGTTTCTGGTCGTTGTTTTAACCATTGCAGTGCAGATTTTTGGTTGTCGGCATCCGCCAAAGCAACTTTATAGCCTTTTTGTGCAAGCGCAGATGCTAAACTAATAGCCGTAATGGTTTTTCCACAGCCACCTTTTTGGTTGGCAATTAATATAGTTTTCATGACCCTCGAATCGATTTTAATCTGCTCATCCCTAGCATATCATTGTTTTGTGCTCGGAATATGACAGTTGACAAAAGTCGTATCGAGTTCTGCAAAAAAGGTTTAGGAAGGTTTTATGTCAATCTGGATGGCAATGCTGATGGGTGCCTGTATCGGCGTGGTGCTGACCACCTTAATATTAAGTAATAGCCGCAATGGACGGATTAAAGCCGAGTACGAACAATATATTGCAGAAATTGAACTGGCGCATCAGCAGGCGTTATTGCAGGCACAAAAGCGCAGTGTGAATACCAGTCGTGCGGTGCTGAAAGGCAAAATGGCAGAGCAATTGGCACCGATTATGCCCGAGTTTCAGTATTTACCGAGTGATGCAAAATTTTTAGGTGATCCTGTTGATTATATCGTATTCGATGGCTATACCGATTATCGTGATGKCGATGGGCGTGCCGAAGATATTGCCATTGTCTTGATTGATATTAAAAGTGGCGGCGCACGTTTGACTAAAGGTCAGCAAGCAATTGCGCAGGCCATTCAGCAGGGCAGACTGCGTTTTGAAACCATTCGGATTGATTTTGAGGACTGTGATTGAAGTTGCTGCTGCGTACAGCAACTTTAATCATCTTTATTTTATGTGCTGAAATGATCGGGAATATTTTCTCACGCTGTTGCATAAGGTTTATGTACTCGCGCCAATAACATGCGCTGTGCAAGTCTGGGGATACCTGCAGTATCAACATATTGGACTTCACCCAATTCAAAACCTGTTTCCAGTAGGGTATTTTCAATGTCACGGTTTAAGTGACAGCCATCTGCAACTTTTTTTTGAAGAGGCGTGAGCAGATGTTGTAAACGCTGAACATTCAAATTTTGTCGATTTAAAACGTGTTCTACGAGGTGCAAAGTACCGCCTGGTTGCAAGACGCGATAAATCTCTCGTAGGCTTTGTTCTAGGTCTGGAATACTGCACAAGGTCCACGTGGACACCACATGATGCAATTGATCATTTGCAAAAGGCAGTTGTTCTGCACTTGCGGTAATGTGCTCAACCACGAACGGTGCGGCATCAATTCGTTGCTGCGCCAATTGGAAAATTGCTGCATTGGGTTCTAAGGCATACACGGTATCTACACTTTGATAAAAAGGTAAATTTAAACCTGTGCCAAAGCCAATTTCCAAAACCTCACCCGCTACGTCCAATAAAAGCTCACGACGTAAATCCATTAAGGATGGGGTTTGCATGACCTGATTCATCAAGTGCGGAAAAATATGTTTTTGATAAAATTTATAGAGCATGTGCGGATCTGATTATGGATTTTATGACCCTAAGCTTAGCTGAAATTACAGGTTTTTGGTCATGCCAGATTAAGCGAATGAATGCATTTTGTTACCAATTTCAACTATTGTATTCATGATCTGTGATTAAGATAAATATAGATAGATGAATTTGTTAGGTAGATTTTAAGATGAACACACATATTTCGCTAAAACTCACGGCATTGTTAATGACTCTGGCTTCGCCATGTTCTGTCTATGCCTCAGTCGAGCGTAATATTGCCAAAGGTCTGCCTCCTGTATTGAAAAGTCAGTCGATTGAAGTGTTGCAACCCTTTAAAGGTGACTTTCGGATTTTGGGTTCAAAAGTCTATCAAGATGATGCCCAAGCCAAATTTTCTCCGATTGATTATGCGGTAAGTTGGGGCTTGTTTGCTGAGCCTGAAATTGCCCGTCATATCACAGTCAATCAATATGACCGCTATTTAAACTGGAAAATAGACCGTTTACCTGTGCCTGCTGAACAAGCCATGCAAATGGTATCTAATATGCACATCATTCCTGCTAACCCAAAAATTGCCAAAGACATTCAAAAAGTAAAACGTGGTGATTTGGTGCGTTTAAAAGGTGAGTTGGTCGAAGTGAAAGATCACGACTTGGTTTGGACGTCCTCTCTTACACCAACCGATACGGGTGATGGTGCTTGCGAAGTGTTTCGCGTTAGCTCGATTCAGTGGATTGAAAAAGTCAAAAGCTGAGTGTGATGTTTTAAGTTTGGAGTTTTGAATTGCAGATACTTGCCGAAACAGTATCTCATGCACGGTAAATAGCTTGAGTATTGCTCCACGTGAAACATACACATCCCTAATAAAAAACCGCATGATTAGGTTTAACTTTCATGCGGTTTTTGCTTAGTTAAAATTGCTTTTATTTGGCGCTGAGGGCTGGATTTTCAAACTGAACGCCATCCCAACCGTGCTGCATAAACTGGCGGATATTCTGATGATCAGTCCCTTCAGGTGTTGCAAGTACCGAAGCATAATGTTCTGCAAATAGGCTGAGGGTCTGCACCTGATTTAAGCCATTGAGTTTCGCAAATGAAAAGATCTTGGCACTGCCTTGATTTTCATTGGCAGCGTTGAGCTGTTGCCCATTTTTAAAAGCAGTTGGCGTGTGGTTGTAATGTGCTTCAATAAATGTAAGCACATCGGAAAAGTTTGCAGTGCCTGCTTCAAGTTGTGTCAATAATTCCTGAGCCATCCTGTTCTCCATTGCGCTTAAAAATAATATGCAGACTAGCGCAATTTTTATAGCAAAGTCTATGTGTTTTTTTAGTGTAAAATGGCATTTAAAATCATGATTCTTGTATAGTGTGACCAAGCTTTAATTGTGCGGTGATGGTTCATTCATTCCACTTTTTTTTCATTAGGATTCAAAACACAATGAATTGGCTTTTGGTGGCAATGGGCGGTGCAATTGGCGCAATTTTACGCTATGCCGCCAGCCTATATTTATTTAAATCTACCCAGCATTTTCCGTGGGCCACATGGACAGTGAATTTACTCGGATGTTTTTTAGCGGGTGTATTTTTTGCATATAGTCAAAAATATCCCGCATTACAGCAGGAAGCGCGTTTATTACTGATGGTGGGTGTTTTAGGTGGCTTTACCACTTTTTCTAGTTTTGGTTTGGAAACTTGGCAACTACTCAGACATGGACAGCAGGGGATGGCGTTTAGTTATGCGCTTTCTAGTGTGGTTTTAGGCGTGATGTTTCTAGGGTTGGGTTTTTATGTAATTCAACAGTTTTTAAAACATTAAATTAGGGTCTGTACCCGATTAATCGTTATGTAGAAGAAAATTACAAATAAAAAAGAAGCCCAAGCTGGAGGAGAGTGCTTGGGCTTTGAAGATAGAGGATATCCCATCGTTTCGATGAGCAATCTTGCTATTTTTAAAATATAAAACAAAAAGCTTAACTGAATATGAAGTGTTTGTGAGATTTTGCAATAAAACTCAAGCTTTGCGTTTGAAACGTGCAAAGCGTTTGTTGAAGCTCGCAACACGTCCTTCATTACTAGTTTGACGTTGCTCGCCTGTGTAGAACGGATGCGATGCGCTTGAAATATCCAAAGTCACATAAGGATAAACTTTGCCCTCGTACTCTTTGGTTTGGCTGCTTTGTAAGGTGCTGCCAATCACAAAATAGGCATTGGCGTTGGTGTCGTGGAATAAAACTTCACGATATTCAGGGTGGATATTCGGACGCATGAGATTTCTCCAAACTAAGTGTGCAATTTGAGAAATGTTATAACATAACAATTGATTTAGCAAATAAAACCCAAACAGATTGAGTTTTATTTTCAGCATCCTTTGCTTCGTCCAAAGCTGAGTCTAAGCTCGTGGTGGAACCAGTTCTTCAAAAATATCATTTAAATTATCATGTACTTTTAAATGAATTAAATTCCAATAATGTCCTGAAACGGTACGATTCACCATTAATGTATCGGGAGAAGGCTTAAACACATCCCAATATTTCAGTGAAATTTTGACCAACTCAACACCATCATGATGCGCAGAATTTTCAGCAAAATCATAATGTGTGGTGAGTGGACGCATCAGCACTTCTAACCATTGCAAATATAAATCTTCAGGGAATTTGCCCAATGCAGAAATGGCCTGTAGTGCGTCTAAATGCTGTTCAATTGCGGCAATATCTTGCGCACGTGCAGCATGAATCAGTTGTCTAAAATGATGAACTACATCATTCGACAAAGTTTTGACGCCGCCGTAATCATAAATCACCACAGAACCATCTTGGCGAAACGCAAAGTTGCCCGGATGCGGATCGCAATGAAAGCGTTTTAAATAAAAGATTTCTTGGCCCATGGCACGCAATAAACGTCGTCCCAAAGTATTACGGATACCCTGTGGCCATGTGCTTGCCGTTTCAATACTTTCACCTTGCTCTAGGCTCAATGTGAGGATATGCCGTGATGAATAGTCTTTAAACACTTGCGGGATAATAATTTTATCATCCAAAGCCGCATGAAACGTACGCGCTACTTCTAGGTTTTGTGCCTCAATCTGGTAATTCAGCTCATTGTCTAAACTTTCCTGAATTTCCTGAAATAGACGGTCTTGTAATTTACGGTCTATTTTAAGTACACCCATTAAACGCAGTGCCAAACGGACTTGTTTCAGGTCACTTTCGCAGGCTTCATCGACCCCAGGATATTGCACTTTGACCACCACTTGCTCGCCATTGGGTAAAATGGCTTTATGCACTTGCCCAATAGATGCGGCTGCAAACGGAGTTTCATCAAAGTGTTTAAAAATTTTGTCGAGCGGTTTACCGAGTTCTTTTTCAACTTGTGCCTTAATTTCAGCAAAAGGCATGGCAGGTGCTTGGCGCTGTAATTTACTGATGGCTTTTGCAACTTCAGGCGGAAAAATATCTTTATATTGCGAGGCAATTTGCCCGACTTTCATCACCGCACCTTTCATTTCGCCTAAGGTATCAGCAATTTGGATGCCAATATCTTGAAACAATTGGCTGCGAGCCGCATTTTTTTGTTCTTCATCTGCGGTGATGTTTTTTAACGAGTTCGTTACCGTTTTGGTTGCAATACTTGCTGTCATGCTCGCAAGTTTCATAAAGCGACGACCGGGTGTGCGCGCCGTTTTTGCCATGCGATGTTCCTCAAGATCATCTTTACTATCTTTTGATCATAAGTGTTCGTGAGCAAAATGCCTACTTTTAATTGTTAAAGTATTTTTTGATCACAAGACTCCCATGCAAAAACGTCTTTCAGCATGCGGGTGAGTAGGCTGAGGTTTATGCTGAAAACTGGCGTTCTAGTCGCTGATTATTGAAATATAAACGAGTCAGAAGTAACACGCAGGCAATGCTTAAACCGACAATCAGTCCGACCCAAACCCCTGCAGCGCCCATACTGCTGTAACGGGTTAAATACACACCAATGGGAAAGGCTACAACCCAATAAGCGAGCATGGTAATCCACATTGGGCCTTGCGTGTCTTGCATGCCACGCAAACAACCCGCTGCGCTGATTTGCCAGGCATCCATGAGTTGATAGGCAATCRCAAATATTAATAAAGACATCGTCACTTGCGTCACTTGCGGGTCACGAGTGTAAATTGAAATGATTTCAGGACGGAAAAACCACATCAGTGCCATGGTGGAAAAGGCAAATACAGTTGCAGTTACAAAGCCCAAGCCTTGTACTTTACGCATGGCATGAATATTTTGTTCGCCATAATAGGTGCCAATACGAATGGTCAGAGCAATTGCTAAAGACATGGGAATCATAAATAACTGAGATGTGACCGACATGGCAATTTGATGGGCTGCCAGTTTGGTTTCTCCCAAAGGGCTAATCACAATAGCGGCAGTACTAAAAATACTCACTTCAAAGAAAATGGCTAAACCAATTGGCAGTCCTAACAGCAAAATACGTTTAATCCAGACCGCATCAATCGCTTCCCATTGGCTAAAAATCTGTGTGCTTTGATAGGCGCGACTTTTAAAAATATAAAATGCCAAAGTTATAAACATTAACCATTGCAAAATCGCGGTGGCAAAACCACAACCCGCACTGCCCAGTTCAGGCAGAGGCCCCCAACCATACATAAACATAAAGTTCAGTGGAACCAATAAAGCCAATGCCAACAGACTAATCAAAGTCACAGGGCGTGGATAGCCCAGTGCTTCTGAATAACCGCGCAAAGCGGCATACATAGTCACGGCAGGCATCCCAAAACCGATGGCATGTAAAAATAAGCCTGCTTTGGGCTGTAAATTTTCAGGCACACCAAATATCGGCAATAGTGCAGGCATGAGCTGTAAAATCAGTCCTGCAATCACGCCTAAAATAAATGCAATCCATAAAGATTGACGGGCGAAGGTGGCAATTTTTTTTGGGGTACGTGCGCCTTTGGCTTCTGCGACTAGGGGTGTGGTGGCAATCATAATGCCACTGAACAGCAGCATAATGGGCATCCATAAACCAACCCCAACAGCAATAGCAGCTAAGTCTGTGGCAGACATGTGACCTGCCATAATGGTATCAATTAGACCTAAACCTGCTTGCGCAAATTGTGTGACCAAAATTGGAATCATCAGTTGAAAAAGCTGTTTTAATTCAAAACGGGTCGTGGTCACAGAATGTATATTTGACACAAAAAATCTCAATGCCTGAGGTGCTTAGCGTTTGGGTATTAGCGTTGTAAAGTGAGAAGCACACCAATAAAAATCACCACGCTACCTAAAAGACGTTGCCAGTTGATAGCAACTTTCTCAGTGCCCAGGAACCCAAAATGATCAATCAGCATTGAGGTGACCATTTGTCCAAAAATAATCACCCCAGACAAAGTAAGCAAACTTAGTTTTGGAGCACTATAAATACTCATGCTGATGGCATAAACCCCTAAACATCCGCCAATCCATAAATACCAAGGAATGTTGAGCAAGGTGCTGAGGTTGGGTTTCTCGACTTGTTGAAAAAATACCAGTATGGCTAAAACTATTGTACCAACCAAAAAAGAGAAAAGGGCAGCTTGTAGCGGAGAATATAAATATTCACGTAATTGGCTGTTGATTGCAGTTTGAAATGCCATTGCAATCCCGATGCCCATCGCCAGTGGCAAAATTAAGAGTAATTGGCTGGATATCTTCATCATTTTCACATTTTTTCTTATTCAATACACCCTAGTCTAAAGCAAATTCTAGGCAATACATCGGTGTCTTGCTGTAGTCATGTTAAAATCTGTATCACTGTTTTGATTTTGCATTGAGCCTGTCTTTGAACCCACTTCATCCCATTGATATTCCTTTATCTTTATATATTCACATGCCGTGGTGCGTGCGTAAGTGTCCGTATTGTGATTTTAATTCACATGCTGTGCCTGAAGGTAAATTGAGTTTAGATTTAGAGCAAGAATATCTACAGGCTTTGCTGGAAGATTTTAAAACCCAGACCCAGTTTGCGCAGGGTCGAAAAATCCACAGTGTCTTTATTGGCGGTGGTACACCTTCGCTGATTTCAGCACAGGGTTATCAATGGTTATTTACACAACTGAAAGCCGTGCTGGCTTTTGAAGATGACTGCGAAATTACGTTAGAAGCCAATCCAGGTACAGTGGAGCATGATCCCTTTGCAGATTATTTGGCTGCAGGCATTAACCGTTTGTCGATTGGCGTGCAGAGTTTTAATACTGAGCATTTAAAAAAATTAGGGCGTATTCATTCTAATGATGATGCGATTGCCGCAATTGGCTTGGCGCGTGAAGCGGGCTTTCAGCGAATTAATGTCGATTTAATGCATGGCTTGCCTGAACAGACTTTGCAGCAAGCACTGCAGGATTTAAAACTGGCAGTGGAACATGGTGCAACGCATATTTCATGGTATCAATTGACCATTGAGCCTAATACCGTATTTTTCCGCACTCAGCCAATTTTACCTGTAGATGATGTCTTGGAAGAAATTCAAGCGCAGGGTGAAGCCTATTTAACTGCGCAAGGTTTTGTGAATTATGAAGTGTCTGCATGGCGTAAAGAGTTGCCGTCTGCACATAATTTAAATTATTGGCAGTTTGGCGATTATTTGGCGATTGGTGCGGGGGCACATGGTAAAGTGACTTTGCCTGATGGTGTGTATCGCTTCCAAAAAACCCGTTTGCCGAAAGATTACTTAGCCAAAGTACCTGCGGAAAACTTGCAGTTTAAAGCAATTACAGAAGATGAGTTGCCATTTGAATTTATGATGAATGCACTGCGCCTGAATGATGGGGTTGAGGCAAACTTGTATGCTGCCCGTACAGGTTTAAATTTGGAAGATTTGCAGGATATTTTAAATACATTGCGTCAGCGGCAATTGTTGCAGGATGATCCGAAGCGATTGGCATGTACCGCGCAAGGGCATGTGTTTTTAAATTCGGTGTTGGAAGCATTTTTGTGATGCTTTGGGATTAGTCAAAATGGCAGCTGTGAATGATGATTCCAAAAAGATTTTGTAGATGGAAGTTTACAATTCAAAACCAAAAGAGCGCATTACGCGCTCTTTTGGTTTACATTTGCTTAGAATATTTTAGTAATCAAAACTAAAATGTTCTGGTGCTAATGCAGTCATGGTTTTAGATGGGTTGATCATGGCTTCTGCATGACCTTGGGTACGTGGCAATAAACGCTCAAAGTAGAAATCTGCAACTTTGATTTTGGCTTTATAGAACTCAGGTGTTTCCTGACCATTGCCTTCTGCCAATTTGGTCGAAGCCACAGCCGCTTGTTGCGCCCAGAAATAAGCCATCATGACATAACCAGAGAACATCAAGAAATCTACAGAAGCACTGGATACGATGTCACGGTCTTTACGAGCTGCCAACATAATGCGCACGGTTAATGCGTTCCATTGAGCACATAGCTTGGTTAAGTCCCATGCAAAACGACGCATGTATTTGTTACGTGCGTGTTGACCACAGAATTTCAAAATTTCAGCGGTGTAGTCACGAATCACTTTACCCTTAGAGCTTAATAACACTTTACGACCAATCAAGTCGAGCGCCTGAACGCCAGTTGTACCTTCATAGAGGGTAGAAATACGTGAATCACGTACAATTTGCTCCATGCCCCATTCTTTAATATAGCCATGACCGCCGTACACTTGCATGCCGTGGTTGGCAGCTTCATAACCCAACTCAGTCAAGAAGCCTTTTAAGATTGGAGTATAGAAACCTAAATGGTCATCATGTGCTTCAAAAGCAGCAGTATCACCACGCATTAAAGCGTCGTTCATTTTGTCAGCCAGTTGTGCAGCATGATAAATCATGGCACGACCACCTTCTGCTACGGCTTTTTGCGTTAATAGCATACGACGCACATCGGCATGGTGAATAATGGCATCGGCTACTTTTTCAGGGTCTTTTTTACCTGAAAGGGCACGCATCGACATGCGTTCTTTGGCATACGGCAATGCACCTTGGAACGCCAATTCTGCATGGCAAATCCCCTGAATTGCCGTACCAATACGTGCAGTATTCATAAAGGTAAACATGGCATGTAAGCCTTTGTTTGGTTCACCAATCAAATAACCAACGGCATTGTCAAAGTTTAACACCGCAGTTGCTGAGGCTCGGATCCCCATTTTGTGTTCAATAGAACCACAGGTTACAGGATTGCGTTCACCCACCGTACCTTCTACGGTTGGCAGGAATTTCGGTACGATAAATAATGAAATACCTTTCGTACCTTCCGGTGCTTCTGGAAGACGTGCTAACACAATATGAATGATGTTTTCAGTCAGGTCATGCTCGCCTGCAGAAATAAAGATTTTGGTGCCTGAAATCGCATAGGTGCCATCGGCTTGCGGTTCTGCTTTGGTTTTTACCTGACCTAAGTCGGTGCCGCACTGTGGTTCAGTTAAACACATGGTGCCTGACCAAGTACCTGCAACCAAGTGTGGTAAATAGGTATCTTTTTGCGCGTCTGTACCAAATTGCATAATGGTATTGATACAACCTATGCTTAAACCCGGATACATTTGGAATGACCAGTTTGCAGTACCCATCATTTCAGATTTAATAAGGTTCAGCGACATTGGCAAGTTTTGACCGCCGTATTGCTCAGGATAAGACAGACCTTGCCAACCACTTTGCACAAATTGATCATAAGCTTCTTTAAAGCCTTTAGGTGTGGTCACATTGCCATTTTCAAAATGACAGCCTTCTTCATCGCCTGATTGATTAAGAGGAGAAAGTACATTTTCACAGAAATCTGCTGCACCTTCCAAAATCATATCGACTGTATCTGCGTCCGCAAGTTCACCGTTAGAAAGATTTTTGTAGTGGGTTGGGTAATCAAGCACTTCGTTCATTAAGAAACGAATATCGTGTAATGGGGCTTTATACGCTGGCATAGTCTTAATCCTAATTTAGAAATAGTTTTGGATTATCTGTATCGATATGTTGATTATTCACACTCATGATTAAAAAACATTGATAAGAATAGCGAATAAAAATGTCAGAAATGCGAATAAATTTTTTAGACAAGGATTAGTTTAGTTTTATCGTGAATCGTGAAGAATAACAAGGTATAAATCTTTGATTTATTTTTATCGTGTTGATTAATAATGCAAATATAAATATTAATACTTTGGTATATTGTGTTTTATAAGCTGCAATTTATATGGTTTTAAGGCGATATACGGTTGTCAATTAACCCAATTTTATGCGAAAAGATCATTTAATTTGCACAGGAAGTTTCAAATACTTTGAGCTAAGGAGCAGAAATCATGCCCCTTTGTGCCGAAAGTCATGGAGGTCGCATAAAACTTTAGAGGAAATCTTTCAGGTCAGGTTTTACGCCATTCCAGATATAAAAAGACTCAATTGCCTGTCCAACCAGCATGCCAAAACCTTCTGAGGTCGGTACGCCACGCGCTTTGGCTTGCTGTAAAAAGCTTGAAGGTTTGCCATAAGCCATTTCATAAGCAAAATTAAATTGCAAACATTCAGGCAAGGTAAGCGCATCTCCCGTTAAACTAGCAGACGTCGCATTAATGACTAAATCAAAATGACCTGTTAAATCGGTGAGCGCCATGGCTCGTAATTCTGCTTGCGGTACAGCGGCTTGCAAGTCGGCAACTAGTTGTTCAGCACGGGCAAGGGTGCGGTTGGCAATCACAATTTTTTTTGCGCCTGCTTGTACCAACGGGTAAATTACGCCACGGGTTGCACCGCCAGCGCCAATAATCAAAATATCGCTATGATCTAAATTCCAGCCCAAAGCACGAATCGCATCAACCAAACCCTGACCATCGGTATTGTCGCCATGCAAAACACCATCTTGCATCCACAAGGTATTGACTGCCTTGGCAATTTGGGCTCGTTCGGTCAAAACGCCACATTCAGCAAATGCTTGTTCTTTAAAAGGCACGGTCACATTCATGCCTACGCCACCATGGCTAAAAAAGTCTGCAACGCTCTCGCTGAAGCCATCAAGCGGCGCAAGGCGTTTGCTGTATTGCAGATCTATGCCTGTTTTTTTTGCAAAGGCATAATGTAGTTCAGGAGAACGTGATTGTTCAATTGGGTTACCAATCACAGCAAATTGTTTGCGCATTTGCCTAAATCCATGTGCTGAAATGTGCATCAATATACGTCAAATTCAGATCGGACTAAAGCTTATGGGGGTATAAAAGGGTGGGAGTCTTTGGACTTAAGGATTACAAATTTCTAAAACAGTTTCTAAAACCAAAATAGTTGCAATTACGAACATGGCAATGCCCGCTAAAATGCTGCTGCTAATCGCTAAACCATCTGAAAGATGACTTTCAAAAATAAAGGTCATGCAGATTGAGCCAAGTAACATGGCAAAGGTTGCCCAAAATAGAAAGATTTTGTGTTTGAACAGCGGGCTAAACATGCGGATCTCCTGACATATGTGGCGCAGTGTGACATAAGGCTTTGACAGTTTGATGAATTTGCCTTTGACTCATGATTTGATGATGAATGGTTAAATCCTGTTTGTGCATGGTCAAATAGGGTGCGCGGTCACATCATTTATTAAAATCCATCCACACTATCATGACAGTTAATTCATGCTGTGCATATTTATTGATTTGAAAAGAAGCGATAAAGTTTGTAAGTAAAAAAGCGATTCGTGCAAGAATCGCTTTTTTTGAACATTGACTGTGATCTTATTTACACGGCACTGTATGCAGGGTTTGAACCAGTCGCGAGCTTTAACTCGTCTTGAGATTCAACCAATCGCGTGGTTTTAAGTAATAGTCAGTGAGTTTTTTTTCTGCAGAATCTTCTGCCCATTCAGGACGATACGACCATCCCGCCAAGTTCGGTAAGCTGACTAAAATGGATTCAATCCGTCCGCCTGTCTGCAAACCAAATAAAGTACCACGGTCATAGACCAGATTGTATTCCACATAACGTCCACGACGGTAAAGTTGGAATTGGCGTTGTGCTTCAGTATAGGCTTTGTCGCGATTACGCTCAAAAATAGGCAGAATTGCAGTCAAATAACCATTCCCAACCGCCTGAATATAGCTGAAACAGGTATCAAAGTCCCATTGATTCAGGTCATCAAAAAATAAACCACCCACGCCACGCTGTTCATCGCGGTGCTTCAAATAAAARTAGTCATCACACCATTGTTTATGTTCTGCATAGACGTGCTCGCCAAAAGGCGCACATAAGTCATGTGCCGTTTGGTGCCATGCCAACACATCTTCATCATTCGGATAAAATGGTGTTAGATCAAAACCACCACCAAACCACCAAATAGGCGGCTGTCCTTCAGGTTCTGCGACAAATAAACGCACATTGGCATGTGAAGTGGGTACATGCGGGTTTTTCGGATGAATCACCAATGACACACCCATCGCCTGCGCAGGTGCGCCTGCAATATTTGGATGACGTTCAGTTGCAGAAGCAGGCAGTTTGGAAATATTGATGTGCGAAAACATCACTCCGCCTTTTTCAATGACCGTACCGTTTTGTAAGACGCGGGAACGACCACCGCCACCTTCATGACGTTGCCAGTCATCAATTTCAAACTGTGCGCTTCCACCACCTGCCTGTTCTTGTTGTTCTAAAGCCGCACAAATTCGCGCCTGCAAATCGAGAAGAAATTCACGTACACGTTGAATATCCGCGTGAGTAGGGTGCGACATGGCCACCTCAGCATAAAAATAAAATGGCTTACATCAAAACATAAAACTGTCTAAAAATTAAGGGGTTTATCCAGTTTGCTGCAAATCGCTCATGCAATTGCGCAAGGTGCTTTGTATTTCAGCATGTATTCCGAGCAAAAGACTAGGTTGATTTCCATGCACAAGCTCAGCACAATAGTTTTTACAATCTAAATTTTAGTCAGCAGCAATTAACTGAATGGGGCAGAGTGGATGACACAGCAGGCAAATTCTTTAATTCAAAAATACAATGTGCCTGGACCACGTTATACCAGTTATCCAACCGTACCTTATTGGGATGATGCTACCTTTTCTGCCGAGGCGTGGCAGCAAACGCTGAAGCGTTCGTTTGATGAATCTAATGCCAGCGAAGGCATCAGTCTGTATATTCATTTGCCATTTTGCGAAAGCCTATGCACTTTTTGTGGCTGTCATAAACGCGTCACCAAACGCCATGAAGTCGAGCAACCGTACATTCAGGCGTTATCAAAAGAATGGGACTTATATTGTCAGTTGCTCGAAAGCACTCCCATCATTAAAGAAATTCATTTGGGCGGTGGCACACCAACTTTCTTTTCTGTCGAACATTTGACGCAGCTTATTCAAGGCATTTTGGCAAAAGCCAAAGTGGCAGAACAGCACGAATTTAGTTTTGAAGGACATCCGAATAACACCACCCGTGAACATTTACAGGCTTTATATGACTTGGGTTTTCGTCGGGTTAGTTATGGCGTGCAGGATTATAATGAAAAAGTGCAGCGCGCCATTCATCGGATTCAGCCTTTTGAACATGTGCAACGTGTGACCGAGTGGGCGCGTGAAATTGGCTATGATTCTATTTCACATGATCTGGTTTTTGGTTTGCCCTTTCAAAATCTGGAAGATGTACTGAATACCATTGAGCAGACCCAGCGTTTAATGCCAGACCGTTTGGCGTTTTACAGTTATGCGCATGTGCCATGGATTAAAGGCAATGGGCAGCGTGGCTTTAAAGATGAAGATGTGCCTAAAGATGAATTAAAACGTCAGTGCTATGAAGAAGGCAAACAGCGTCTTTTGGCCTATGGTTATCATGAAATTGGGATGGATCACTTTGCCTTAGAACGAGATGGTATGTATCAGTCGTTTAAAAATGGCACCTTGCATCGTAATTTTATGGGCTATACCGCATCTAAAACGCAGCTCATGATTGGCTTGGGTGTTTCATCTATTAGCGACAGTTGGTATAGCTTTGCGCAAAATGAAAAAAGCATTGAAGATTATTATGCGCGTTTAGCCTGCAATGAAATTCCTGTGTTTAAAGGGCATGTGCTGAATCGGGAAGATTTGGTAATACGTCAGCATATTTTAAATTTAATGTGCAGCTTTGAAACGTCGTGGGCCAGTCCAGAATTGGCATTTCCTGAAATTGAGCAAGTGTTGCAGCAGTTACAAGAAATGCAGGAAGATAAATTACTGCGCATTCAAGATCAGCACATTCAGATTTTGGAAAAAGGTAAACCTTTTGTGCGCAATATTTGCATGGCCTTTGATTTGCGTTTAAAACGCCGAATGCCGAATAACCGTATTTTTTCGATGACGATTTAAGTAAATTGCGTTGAAATTATTTAATTCATAAATTAAAAGGTGACTCAGAAGTCACCTTTATCATACATGTGTGCCATGCGTTCATGTTTAGTTTGCAAATATTCTTCATTAAACGGATTCAGACCCACAGTTAAAGGCACACGGTCTACCACCGTAATCCCTTGCTCCTGCAATGCTTGAATTTTCAAAGGGTTATTGGTAATTAAGCGTACAGCTTTAACCTGCAAATGATCTAGCATAATGCTACACATATCATAGCGACGTGCATCGGCAGGTAAATTCAGCATTAAATTGGCATCCACCGTGTCATGTCCTTGATCTTGCAGGGCATAAGCACGAATTTTATTGGTCAAACCAATTCCGCGACCTTCTTGGCGTAAATACAAAATCACACCTTGTCCTGCATCATTAATCAGGCGTTGAGTGGCTTGAAGCTGTGGGCCACAGTCGCATTTTAAAGACGCGAAAGCATCGCCAGTTAAACATTCTGAGTGAATTCGTACCAGAACAGGCTGGGTTGGCGCAATGTCCAAACCTTTAGATAATGCCACATGTTCTTCGCCAGTTTCAGGATCTTGAAATACCGTAATGTTGAATTCACCAAATGCGGTCGGTAATCGTGAGGTTGCGACAAACTTAATCGGCACTGTTTAACTCGTGAAATAGTCGATAAATTGTTTAAAGTATAGCGTAATGCCCAGACATTAGTAGAATAGCGAACACGAATTTATACAGAAGATTTTCTTTTTTGTATAAAGCGCACGATAATGGTTGATAAATAGTTAGATTATTCAGGATAATCTACCCACCCAACGTGTGCCCAACTGAAATCACTGCTCAAAACTACATCGCTAGAAATGTGGCTGATTGAAGGTAATACCATTCGGTTATATGATCGAGTAATTCCCATTGACCTCGCTTAGGATTTGCCAGGCTTTAGAAGGCTTTGCCACATATGCTGTATACAGAAATTCCAACTCAACGCCCTGTAACACCATTGCTCGATGCGATTGATCATCCGCAGCAATTACGTTTACTCGCGCAAAGCCAGCTTCCACAGGTGGCAGATGAGTTACGTCAATTCATTTTGTATGCCGCAGGTCAAAGTGGAGGACACTTTGGCGCAAACTTAGGCGTGATCGAACTGACCGTTGCGCTGCATTATTGCTTTAATACTCCACAAGACCGCTTAATTTGGGATGTCGGTCATCAGGCTTATCCGCATAAAGCCCTGACAGGACGCCGCGAGCAACTCACTACCATTCGTGCTAAAGATGGCTTGGCTGCATTTCCTGCACGTGAAGAATCTATTTTTGATACCTTTGGCGTTGGTCATTCCTCTACGGCTATTTCAGCAGGTTTGGGGATGGCTTTAGCGCGACGTTATCAGCAAAACCCATGTGAAGTTGTTGCTATTATTGGCGATGGCGCTATGACAGCAGGGATGGCTTTTGAAGCCATGAATGATGCTGTTGCGCATCAGGCAGATATGATGGTCGTGCTGAATGACAACGATATGTCAATTTCATGTAGCACAGGCGGCTTTGCCAAACATCTTGCAGCGATTTGGGAGCGTGGTGAGTCGGTTCATGTCAGTGAAACAGGTGAGGCTTACGTGCAGCCACATCCAAAGTGGACGTATAACTCGCGTTTGCACTGTGCCGCCACTGAAGCTGCAGACAACTTATTTAAAGCGATTGGGTTTGATTATTTCGGCCCTTTCGATGGACATGATGTTGAACAACTCACACACGTGTTTAATGCGCTGAAAAAACGTAAAGGTCCACGTTTAATTCACGTTTACACCAAAAAAGGCAAAGGCTTTGCGCCTGCAGAAGCCGATCAAATTAAATATCACGCCATTGGTAAAATTCATGCCAAAGCTGCGCCCGTTAGCGCGCCTAAATATTCGGATGTATTTGGGCAGTGGCTATGTGATCAGGCAGAACAAGATTCACGTTTATTGGCCATTACGCCAGCCATGTGCGAAGGTTCAGGCATGGTGCAATTTGCCAAACAATTCCCAGAACGCTATTTTGACGTTGCGATTGCCGAACAGCATGCCGTAACTTTGGCTGCGGGTATGGCCTGTGAAGGCTTAAAACCTGTGGTCGCAATTTATTCGACCTTCTTACAGCGTGGTTATGATCAACTCATTCATGATGTGGCTTTACAAAATCTAGATGTGACCTTTGGTATTGACCGTGCAGGTTTGGTCGGTGAAGACGGTCCAACCCATGCGGGGGCATACGATTATGCCTATATGCGTACCGTACCGAACATCGTCATTATGGCGCCAAAAGACGAAAATGAATGTCGTCAGATGCTGCATACAGCCTATTTGTACAACGGTCCTGCAGCGGTGCGTTACCCACGTGGTAATGGCTTAGGTGTTGAAATTCAACAACAAATGACCGCAATTCCATTAGGGCAGGCGGAAATTGTTTCACAGTTCAATACACAGTATGAAGACTATGTTTCTGTTTTAGCCTTTGGTAGTCGTGTACAAGCGGCTGTAGAAGCAGCTGAAGCCTTTGCCAAGCAGAATGAGGTGGCAGTACGTGTGGTGAACATGCGTTTTGTTAAGCCGCTAGATGAAAAACTACTGTCTGATATTGCTGAAAGTACTGCTTTATTCGTGACCGTAGAAGAACATGCGATTATGGGTGGCGCAGGCAGCGCAGTAAGTGAATACTTGGCGAAAGCACAGATTGTCAAGCCGATTATTCATTTAGGTTTAGAAGACAGCTTTATGCAACAAGCGACGCATGCTCAAATGTTGCAGCAAGCAGGTCTAGACGCCCAAGGCATTGAAAAATCGATGCAAAAAACTTGGCAGCACGTGCAGCAGTCTGTACTGAATTAAATTTAGCAACACTTCTTCCCCAAAAGCCTCAATATTTGTTAAAATGTTGGGGCTTTCATGCATTATTCTTTATCAATCTCTTCAAATTTGTAGTGGGTGTTCAATGGAACCTATGGTGGTGATGGCTGCGCGTGCGGCTCAAACAGTTGGTCAAGAGCTTTTAAAAGCGCATCAGAATCGTCATAAACTCGATCTACAAGTCGAAGAAAAAGGCATTGATGGTCCTGTAACGCGCGTAGATCGTTACCTCGAGCAATTGACCATTGATACTTTACGCAAAAGTTATAAAAATCATAGCTTCTTGGGCGAAGAATTTGGCATGCAGGAAGGTAAAGGTCACGATGCCGACTGGTGCTGGGTAATTGATCCTCTAGATGGCACTTTAAACTTTGTTCACGGTTTCCCTCATTTTTGTATTTCGATTGCAGTGCAACACAAAGGTGTGACACAGCACGGTGTTATTTACGATCCTGTGAAAGATGAATTGTTCTCTGCGAGCCGTGGCCGTGGTGCGATGATGAATCAACGTCGTATTCGTGTAAATGTAAAAGACAGTTTAGACAACACTTTCTTGGCAGTGGGTCATGCTTATCGTGCCAAGCGTGATGGCGAAATTGTTTCTTATGCCAAAAASCATTTTGAAAGTTTATTGAATGTGACAGAAGCAGGCGCGCAATACCGCCGCGCAGGTTCTGCTGCTTTAGACTTGGCTTATGTGGCTGCAGGCCGTTTAGATGGTTATTTTGAACTTGGCTTAAAACCGTGGGATATTGCTGCTGGTGAGCTGATTGTGAAAGAAGCGGGCGGTACAGTAGTCGATGCACGTGGTGGTAGCGACTCTATGGAAAATGGTCAAGTTTTGGCATGTTCAATGAAAATGTTAAAACCACTTATGAAAGCCGTTGTTCCTGCTTGGGGTGACGCAGCTAAATAATCAGATCACACGATCTACGCCGTCGTAAAAATGAGTAAAGCTCTCTATCTTGAGGGCTTTTCTTTTATCAACTGGTCTAAAATAGCTAATTTAAGATCTATTTTGATTGTGGGTATGCTCGCTAAAAAGCAGGATATATCAAGGTTTACACAAAAAAATGCAAAAGTCGATTAAATAAGGTGACTTTTAAAATAATCCTGCTATAATCCGCGCACGCACTTAATTTCTGTTCATTACCTGAACATTTCTCTTCTAATCATTGTGTATGCGCGTGCGGTCCAAAGAGAGGACGATATCTCGCGCCCCAATCGCTAAAGCGATTCCTTCAGGTTAAGCCGTAATCATGCGTGCGTTATATCACATCGTCGTTACTCGGATCGCCGCTGAATCTTAAATTGTCAGCGATAATTGCTGTACCGCTTTTTGCCGATGTCCATCTGACTTTATTTAATGGAGCACCCATTTTCAGGGTGAAAATCTCTATGAGCAAAACTTTTGCTGATTTTTCTTTACATGAATCTTTACAACAAGCTTTAGAAGGCTTGAACTTTACTACGCCGACTCCTGTTCAAGAACAATCGATTCCAGCGGCACTTGAAGGTAAAGACTTATTGGTATCTAGCCAAACAGGTTCTGGTAAAACTGCTGCATTTTTACTCCCAACTTTAAACGCGCTTGCTAATCAAGATACTTTCGTACCATTTAAAGAGCGTATGAAAGCAATTACTCAGCCGTCAATTTTAGTGCTTTGCCCAACACGTGAATTGGCTCAACAAGTTAGCCAAGACGCGATTGCATTTGTACGTCACATGAAAGGTGTACGTATTGCAGCAATCATGGGTGGTATGCCTTTTGGTAAGCAAATCCAACAATTAAAAGGTGCGCAAGTGGTTGTAGCGACTCCAGGTCGTTTACTTGACTTGGTGAACCGTCGTCAAATCAAACTTGATAAAGTTGATGCCTTAATTGTAGACGAAGCTGACCGTATGCTCGATTTAGGCTTCTCTGAAGACCTAGAAGCGATTAGCGATTTAGCTGCTAACCGTAAGCAAACCTTGATGTTCTCTGCAACTTTTGCCAGCCGTATTATCACACTTGCAGAACGCATGATGAATGAGCCTGTACGTATTGCGATTGAAACAGGTCACTCAACGAACATGGACATCACCCAGACTTTACACTGGACTGATGGTTTCGAGCACAAGAAAAAATTATTGTCACACTGGTTATCTGATGAAGGTGTAGATCAAGCGGTTGTATTCGCATCTACTCAAGAAGATACCGATATGTTGGCTGAAGAATTGGCTGAAGCAGGTCACTCGGTGGTTGCGCTACACGGTGCAATGCCACAGACCGTACGTAACCGTCGTTTACGTAGCATTCGTGAAGGTCGTGCAAAAATTTTGGTTGCAACTGACGTTGCAGCACGTGGTTTAGACGTACCAACGATTTCTCACGTGATCAACTTTGGTTTACCAATGAAAAATGAAGACTATGTACACCGTATTGGTCGTACAGGTCGTGCGGGTCGTACCGGTAATGCCATTACTTTGGCAACTTACCGTGAGCGTGGCAAAATCCGTGCTTTGGAAGATTTCTTGGATGCACGTTTAAGCGTTTCTGAAATTGAAGGCTTAGAGCCATCTCCACCACCAGCACGTTCTGGTCGTGACGGTGGTCGTGGTCGTCGTGATGGCGGTCGCGGTGGTCGTGGCGGTTTTGGTGGCGGTCGTCGTTTTGAAGGCGAAAGCAACTTTAAACGTCGTGAAGGTGGTGATGATCGTCCACGTCGTAGCTTCGATGACAAACCACGTGGCGAACGTCCTGCATTTGGTGAAGATCGCCCACGTCGCGAGTTCAACTCAGATCGTCCACGCCGTGAAGGTGGTTTTGGTGACCGTCCACAACGTTCATTTGAAGATCGTCCACGCCGCGAGTTCAACTCAGATCGTCCACGCCGCGAAGGTGGTTTTGGTGATCGTCCACAGCGTTCATTTGATGATCGTCCACGTCGTGAATTTAATTCAGATCGTCCGCGTCGCGAAGGTGGCTTCAACGATAAGCCGCGTTTTGATGCGAATGATGACAACCGTGGCAACCGCGTAGACTACAAACCACGTCGTGAAGGTAGCTTCGGTGATCGTCCAAAACGTGATTTTGGTGATCGTCCTGCACGTCGTGAAGGTGGTTTTGGTGACCGTCAACCACGTTCGTTTGATGATCGTCCTAAGCGTTCTTTTGGTGGTGAAGATCGTCCACGTCGCGAGTTCAATTCAGATCGTCCACGCCGTGAAGGTGGTTTTGATCGCCCACGTCGTAAATTTAACGACTAAGATCGCGATAGCAATTTGTATAAAGAAAAACCAGTGCTCAGCACTGGTTTTTTTATGTTAAATATTTTTTGTTTTAGATAAATAAAATGTATAATAAGTCACGTTTTTAACTCTATTTGCTAATTATGAACATCAGTAGCTTACGATTGCTCATGCAGACGAGAGAGGGAATGATGCCGTATATTGGTTTAGCACTCATTTTATGCAATTTAGTGTATTATATTATTTCTTCTTACTTTTAAATTGTTGCTGTCCTAAAAGTGATTTAAATAACAATAATAAGATTGCTTAAACAATATGCGCACATTTTTTAAAAATTTGCTAGATAACATTTTGCGCTTCAATCCTTTATAGTAGGCGTGCTGAAAAAATGCAGGAAGACCCTCAGCTATGAATAATCCAATGCCTCAACATGAGCCGTCATTGATTGAAGTCAATGAACTGAGCTTTAAACGAGGAAAACGTGTCATTTATGAAAATGTCAGTTTAAAGATTCGCCGTGGTCAAATTACTGCCATTATGGGACCTTCAGGTACAGGTAAGACTACATTATTACGGTTGATTGGCGGTCAGTTGACTCCCGATCATGGTGATATTCTTCTAGATGGAAAAAATCTTGCGCAAATATCGCGCCAGGAGTTGTTTGCTGCGCGCGCACGTATGGGCATGTTATTCCAAAGTGGTGCGCTATTTACCGATATGAGCGTATATGAAAACGTTGCATTTCCATTACGTGCACATACCCAGTTACCTGAACATTTAATTGCGGAGCTGGTGGCTTTAAAACTCGAAGCAGTCGGTTTGCGTGGTACAGAACAACTCATGCCTGCAGAACTCTCAGGCGGGATGAACCGTCGTGTGGCGCTGGCACGTGCAATTGCGTTAGACCCTGAATTGATCATGTACGATGAACCGTTCGCCGGGCAAGACCCGATTGTAAAAGGCGTGTTGACTCGTTTAATTCGTTCGTTGCGTGAAGCATTGGATTTAACCACCATCATTGTATCGCATGATGTTGCTGAAACTTTATCCATTGCTGATTACATTTATATTGTTGCGGAAGGCGTGATTCAGGGTGAGGGTACACCTGCAGAATTAAAACAGCATGAATCGGCATTTGTGCGTCAGTTCTTAACAGGCGCTGCCGAAGGGCCAGTCGATTATCAATTTAGCCATCGGGCTTATTTAAGTGATGAGGTGCGTTCATGAATGCTATTGCCGCACTAGGTCAACGCGTCATTGAGCGTGTTCGTGGCATTGGTGTCGCCACCCAAATGTTGTTGCAAATTCTGTTTTCCATGCCAACCCTACTTGGGGTGAAGTTATTCCTGTACCAAATGTACCGTGTTGGCGTAATGTCGTTGTTGATTATTGCGGTATCAGGCTTATTTATTGGTTTGGTATTGGGCTTACAAGGCTACTCCATTTTGGTCAATATCGGTTCAGAAGCCATGTTAGGCACCATGGTGTCTTTGACTTTGTTACGTGAGCTTGCGCCTGTAGTGGCTGCACTTCTATTTGCAGGACGTGCAGGTTCTGCATTAACTGCAGAAATTGGTCTAATGAAAGCCACAGAGCAATTGGCCAGTATGGAAATGATTGGGGTAGACCCACTCAAGCGTATTGTATCGCCACGTTTATGGGCGGGAATTATCAGCCTGCCGATGCTGTCCATTATTTTTGCTGCGGTTGGCATTATGGGCGGTAAAATGGTTGGGGTCGATTTTCTAGGTGTCGATGAAGGTTCTTTCTGGAGTGGTATGCAAAGCAACGTCCAGTTTTATAAAGATATTTTCAACGGCACCATTATTAAAAGTTTTGTTTTTGCATTTATTTGTACTTGGATTGCAGTATATCAAGGCTATGCCTGTGTCCCTACATCGGAAGGCATTGCGACATCGACCACACGAACCGTGGTGTATTCTTCATTATGTGTTTTAGGTTTTGATTTTGTGTTGACTGCGGTCATGTTCGGAGGTGTTTAATGAAATCACGTACAAGTGAGCTGGCCGTAGGTGTATTTGTCATTTTGACAGGCATTGCATTATTTTTCTTGGCCATGAAAGTCAGTGGATTGGTGGGTACCAATTTGCGCGACAGTTATAATATGACTGCAACATTTGACAACGTGAATGGTTTAAAACCACGCGCTAAAGTCACCATGAGCGGTGTCACGATTGGGCGTGTTCATGATATTAGCTTAGATCCTGTATCACGTTTGGCGACAGTTGAATTTGAACTCGATGGCAAGTTGACCAGTTTTAATCCTGAACAACTGAAAACAGTGCAAAATTATGCACTTGAAGAGTTGCGCTACAGTGCAGAATACCAAGACGCAAGTCCTGAGCAACAAAAAGAAATGGAACAACAACTGTTAGGCAACATGAAATCCATCACAAGTATTGATGAAGATGCTTATATAATGGTAGCAACCAATGGTCTATTGGGTGAGAAATATCTCAAAGTGGTTCCAGGTGGTGGTTTGAATTTTGTGAAGCGTGGTGAAAGTATTGCCAACACGCAAGGCACCATGGATCTAGAAGATTTAATCAGTAAGTTTATTACTGGCGGTGCAGCGAAAACATCCGGCGCAGCGTCAGACGCAGATAAAGATATAGCGACAGCTGAAACAACAGATGCAGAAGTGTCATTTGTTGAGTAATGAAGGAGATTGTCCGTGAAAACACTTTTAAAGCAAACTCTGGCGGTAAGTGTACTTTCAACCATGTTGGCAGGAACTGCATTTGCTGCACCTGCAGAGGCGCCACCAGCTTTTGTGAAAAGAGTTGCCGATAGCTTGATTGCACGTTTAAAAGCAGATCATGCTAAATTGCAGAACAATCCGGCATTGGTCAAAACGATTGTGCGTCAAAACCTTGATCCGTATGTAGATGCACAGGCATTTACCCGTATTGTGATGGGTACTTATGCAACCAACCAATACAGTWCAGCAGCACAGCGCGCGCAGTTTGAGAAAAACTTCCGTGAAACTTTAATTGAGAACTATGGCACAGCGTTTGCGAAATTTAGCAACCAAAGCTACACCATGCGTCCTTATAAGGCGACCAACAGCAAGAACCCAGTGGTGACTATTGATTTCTTGCATAATGGTGAAAAAATTCCTGTGTCATTCCAGTTGGCAGACAAAGGCAGCCAATGGAAAATCCGAAACATTAACGTGTCGGGTATTGATTTAGGTTTGCAATTCCGTAACCAGTTTGCAGCGAATGTAAAGCGTAATGGTGGTAATATTGATAAAGCCATTGCAACTTTTAAGCCAGATGCAGAAGCTGCGGTTGAAAAGAAAAAATAGGTTAGGTGTGGCGTGATTGAATTATCAAATCAGGAATTATGTGTTTCTGGGAAAATAGATTTCAGTAATGCAGAGCAATATTACCAAAAAGGTCTGCAGTTGATTCGTCAGCAGCAGTTACCTTTAGTGGTTAATTTGGCGCAGCTGCAACAGGGGAGTACTTTAGCTTTGGCTGTTTTGGTACAATGGTTGCGTCAGACACCTGAAGCCAAAGGCTTACAGTTTAAAGCGGTTCCTGAAAAAATGATGAAGATCATTCAAGCCTGTCATTTGCAAGATGATTTACAGCTGCTCGCCTAAACTGAAAAACCACCAAAAAGCACCTTCTTGTAAGGTGCTTTTTTATTGCGTTGAGTTTCTTGCTGTATTCAACAAGTAGGTGGGATTGCAAATCTCTTCTAAAGGAGCGAGCAAGTCATCAAATCCATTTTTTCCATCTAAAATAAATTAATGGGCCAATAAAGAAGCCTATTAAAATAATACTGACTACAATAAAACTGGTGGCCCCTTTGGCAAAAGGCAACACGTCGGTGTTCATGCCATAAACACTGGCAACCAGCATCGGTGGCGCTAACATACTGGGTAAAATCGAGAATCGACGAATGGTGTCGTTCTGTTCGGTGTTAATAAAGCCCGAAGTTGTGTCGAGTAAGAAACGTACTTTCTGGAATAAGAAGGCATCGTGTTCGACCAGTGAGCGTACATCTTCACTGAGTTCTCTAATGTCGGCATCATAAATATGACTGCCCAACGCGCGCGGACGTGCCAAAAAGGTCAGGACGCGACGTAAATCAATCAAACACAGTTGAGCTTTTCCAAGCATGTCTTCTAATTGTGCCAGTCGGGTAATCATGTCATCGAGGTCTAAAATTTGCTCACGATGACGGTTATTCAGAACTTCTGTGGAATACTTTTCTAAGTCCTTGTGGATATCTTCTAAGATATCCGCAAGTTCGTCTAGTTTGGCTTCAAGCAAGCCTAAAAGTACCCAAGTCGGGTCTTTATAATCAATTTCGTAGTCGTTACGTCGTGCACGCGCCCGAAATGCCCGAAATGCCACTAATTTTTCACCACGTAGGGTAAATAGGCGTTCTTTATGTAAAATAAAGGCAACGGTTTGTACGGTGGCTAAAATACTGGAATGATCTTCAGTTTCGCCATCGACTTGATAGTTTTTATTTTTCGTTAAAAAATAGGTACTAATGTGTAAAATACCATCATCATCACGGTAGAATCGCGCCGAAGATGAAATGTCTTCTAGAGACTTTAAAGTGGGTAAATTTTGTGAGTATGCGTCTAGTACCCATTGCTGTTCTTCTTGTGAAGGGGCAATGAGGTCAATCCAGACCAGATCTGGATGCAAATCAAAACCACCGTTAATGGTGGCATCTTCCAGACTACCGCGCTCTGTGGCATAAAAGGCTTCAAGCATTCGTCTTTTCTCCTTGCGCAGTATGGGGTGTGTGGATGGGTGTATTTTAGACAAGGATATTACTAAATACACTGCTCAGAATGCTATTTTATTTAAAAATCTCCCTGAAGTTTAATTTTATGGCATGACAGCCAGATAACATGGTGAAAAAATGATGTCGTCAATTGCTATTTTCTGTGGTTCTGCTCCAGGAAAAGATTCTGTTTTAGTTGAAAATGCACGAAAAGTGGGGGAAACCCTCGCTGCACAAGGCAAAACTTTAATTTATGGCGGTGGGCGCTCAGGCTTAATGGGGGTGGTGGCAGACGGTGCTTTGCAGGCAGGTGGTCGAGTCATTGGTGTGATTCCAGAGAGTCTGGCAGAACATGAATTGGCGCATCCGCATTTGACCGAATTACATATTGTAGAAAACATGCATGCCCGCAAAATAAAAATGTCAGAATTGGCCGAGGGCTTTATTGCTTTGCCGGGTGGTTCTGGAACTTTAGAAGAAATTTTTGAGCAATGGACGTGGGCACAATTAGGAATTCACTCAAAACCCTGTGCCTTTTTTAATGTAGCTGGTTTTTATGATGACTTGCTGAAATTTTTACAACTGACTACAGTCAAAGGTTTTACCCAGCCACGTTTTTGTGAAGCGTTGATTGTGTCTAATTGTTTTGAACAGATTTTACAGCAGTTTGAGCAGTACCGTGTTCCTGAAATGAAATGGGAAGTACCTGAACTGGAATGGTTGCAACAAGAGTTGACCAAGTAAGCACATGTATAAAACTCATCCTCACACCATTACTGTTGCGGCGGCGATTATTTTAAATGCTGAACAGCAGTTATTGGTGGTACGTAAACGGCATACCCATTGTTTTATGCAGGTGGGTGGCAAGTTAGAACCTAATGAAGCACCTGAAATGACCATGTTGCGAGAAATTGCAGAAGAAATTGGCTGTCAGGCGAAAATTCAACAATTTATTGGTCGCTATGAAACGGCAACGGCCAATGAACCGGATTGCCGATTAGTGAGTTATGTGTATTGGGTGCAGCTTGATCAGACCCCAAAAATTGCTGCTGAAATTGCTGAAATGAAGTGGGTGGATTTGGATGATCGAGATACTTTGTTGGCACCACTGACCCGTGAAGTGGTGATGCCGTGGTTAAGACAATATTTACAACTTGATTAGGCGTTATTGACCATTCGCGTATATTTTAAGTGCAACTTTCTTATAAATTGAGCATGCCTAACCGAATAGTTTTATATTTTATTCGGCACTGGCGAGACAAACCGCCTTGACTTTTTGACAGCCAAGCTTGAGCAATTGTTGTTTGAGTGCATGAATTGAGCTGCCTGTCGTGACCACATCATCCACAATTAAAACCCGACAATAACGGATTTTAGGTGCAGTCTGAATTTGAAATTGCTGTTGGATGTCTTCTAATCGTTCTAAGCGACTTAAGCCTTTTTGCGCGTGCTTTTGCAAGCGGGTTACAGGCTGCCAAATCGGAACATTTAAATGCCGCGCCAGTCCTTTTGCCAACAATAAAGATTGATTGTAACCACGTTCAGTCAGGCGGGCAGAGGAAATTGGCATCGGTACAATGGCTTGAATTTTAGGATAAGACAATTGTTTTAGCGCACCTACCAAAAGCAGTTGGTATTGTAACTGCTGTTCATATTTAAATTGTTGAATGATGCGATTAATTGGATAGTGATAGTCAAAGGCGACTTGAATCTGCATTTCTTGTCGTTGTACTGCTTGGCTACGCCACGGTAATTCTTGCCAACAGGTTTGACAGACTGAATGTTGCCATTGCGTGTCGCTATGGCAGAGCTGACACGGTTGCAGTTGGCGCAGCCATTGTATGCCGCGTTGTACTAGGTTGATTGGCTGAGTCATTTTACGACTGCAATCCGTTTAAACATAGGCATAACGTGGTGCCTCAGGCAGCCAGCGTTTTAGCAAAGCTTCAGCATGCGCAGGATAATCTTTTAAAATTTGCTGTGCTACATGGTGTGCCTGTGCCAGTAAATGATCATCCCGTTCCAGTTTGGCCACTCGAAAGCCCATATCTCCTGTTTGTTTGGTTCCCAAGAGTTCCCCAGGGCCACGCAGTTCTAAATCTTTTTCTGCAATCACAAAACCATCGTTGGTTTCGCGCATAATCCGCAAGCGTTCTTGTCCATTTTGCGAAAGTGGATTTTTATACAATAAGGCACAAAAACTGGCTTTGGCACCACGTCCAACCCGTCCACGTAACTGATGTAGCTGTGAAAGCCCTAAACGCTCGGCATTTTCGATCACCATAATTGAAGCATTGGGTACATCGACCCCAACCTCAATGACTGTGGTGGCAATCAGTAACTGAAGTTGATTGTCTTTAAATTGCTGCATGACAGCTTGTTTTTCATCTGCTTTCATTTTGCCGTGTACCAGCCCAATATTCAGTTCAGGAAAGCGTTCTTTAATTTCAGCAAAAGTCGCTTCGGCAGCTTGTGCATCTAAGGTTTCCGATTGTTCCACCAAGGTACAAACCCAATAGGCTTGTTTGCCTTCGGCACAATTGCTAGCAATCCGTTGCAGGACTTCTTCACGCCGATCTAGCGGAATGGTCACCGTTTGAATAGGCGTACGCCCTGGTGGTAGCTCATCAATCACCGAAGTATCCAAATCGCCATAGGCGGACATGGCTAAGGTTCGTGGAATAGGCGTTGCAGTCATCACCAATTGATGCGGTGTGGTGTGATTGGTGCCTTTATTGCGCAATGCCAGACGTTGATCGACCCCAAAACGGTGTTGTTCATCAATAATCACCAAACCCAGTTTGGCAAATTGTACATTGTCTTGAAACAGCGCATGTGTACCAACCACCAAATTGGCACTGCCATCCTGAATGGTAAGTTCAGCTGCAGCACGTGCTTTGCCTTTTTGTTTGCCAGACAACCACGCCACAGTTAAGCCAAGTGGCTCAAACCATTTTTGAAAGTTCAGATAATGTTGTTCTGCCAAAATTTCAGTCGGTGCCATCAGCGCAACTTGCCAACCTTCTTCTAGGGCATGACACGCCGCGACTGCAGCAACCAGCGTTTTACCTGCACCTACATCACCTTGAACCAAGCGCAGCATGGGTTTATTAGACTGCAAATCCTGCATGATTTCTTGCGAAACGCGTTGCTGTGCGCCTGTCATTTGAAATGGCATGTTACCGAGTAACGCAGGTGCTAGTTTTTGGCTTGGGGAAAATGCAGGTGAGGCAATTTGCTGAATATAAGCCCGTCGGGTCAGTAAACTGACTTGATGCGCCACTAATTCTTCAAAAATCAGGCGTTGCTGCGCAGGGTGAGAACCTTGTGCCAATTGCAGCATATTGGCATTCAAAGGTGGGTGATGAATATAATCTAGCGCCTGTTTGAGTGCATAACCATTGGTCATTTTTTTAGGCAAGAGTTCAGGCAAATCATCACTATGCTGTGCCAAGGCTTGTTTGACGTATTCGCGCAATTTGGCTTGGGTCAACCCATCGGTGCTTGGGTAAATGGCAGTCAGTTGGGTTTTAGGTAGTGGGGTATGTTCAGTGATCAGTTCTAATTCGGGGTGATACATTTCCAGACCACGCGCTCCAACCCGTACTTCGCCAAATACTCTTAAACGATTGCCGAGTTTGGCACGATCTGTAATGCCTTTATAAATATGATAAAAACGTAAGGTTATTTTGCCAAATTCATCTTCTAAATTGATTGCCATTGACTTGCGTTTACCGGGTGGAAAATCCACCCCTTTGACCACGCCTTCGAGTAAATAGCTGCGCCCCACATTTAATTGGTTCATGGGGATGATCGTGCTACGATCTTCATAGTCACGCGGTAGATGAAACAACAAATCATCTGTAGTGAAAATATTTAATTTTTCGAGTAATGCAGCAGAGGCAGAGCCTACCCCTTGCAACTGATGGACTGCAGCCATGTCCCCTCAACTTTAAATGCTATGATTAGGTGCTGAATGCATATTCTATTTATTGGTTATGGTAAAACATCGCAGCGTGTTGCAAAACAACTATTTACGCTTGGTCATCAAATTACCACAATTAGCCGCAGTCCGAAAACAGATCCTGATATGACGCATCTGCTTCAGGATATTCAACAACTCGATTTATCACAGATTCAACCTGTAGATGCCGTTTATGTATTACTTGCACCGTCTCGGAATACCGCTTTAAGTTCTATAGAAGCCTATCAACAGACTTATGTAAATTCTGTGCCGTCGATCGTCGCTGCATTAAAAGATCATCCTGTAAAACGAATTATTGTGGTGTCATCTACACGGGTGTATGGTGAAAACGCAGGTGAACGTATTGATGATGAGACTGTGCCTAAGCCCAAGGATGTGCAAGGGCAGTTGTTGTTGCAGATGGAACATTTGTGGCAACAGGCTTATCCTGAACAATGTGTGATTGTGCGTCCTTCGGGTATTTATGGCGCATCGGTTGCACGCATGCTCAAACTTGCAGAAAGCACGATAAGTTACCCAAATATACATTGGTCAAATCGAATTCATATTGATGATTTGGCAAGTTTTTTGGCATATTTGCTTCACGTGGAACATCCTGAACCAGTTTATATTTGCAGCAACAACCAAGCTCAGCCTTTGCACGAAATGATTTTAAAGATTCAGCGTGAATTCAATTTACCTGAGTTGGTGTTGGAAAGTATGCGTGAAACAGGGAAGCGGATTTTTGCTACGCGCATGGAGAAAACAGGATTTCAGCGCAAACATGAGGATTATTTTGATCATCTAAGAATTACGCAAAGTGATTCACCTGAAATCTGAGAATAAAAGTTCTCTTGCTAGGAAAGGGCTAGCGAGAGGTGATTTTTAAAATCTCAAATATTGAGCTTTAATTCAGCCTCATCCCCAACTGTCTGCCTGAGCCATTTATGGCGTAAGAGAAGAACCTTAAAATTACTTCTTCTTACGTTTCAAACGTTTCTTCGCCTGTTGTGCAGCAAGTGCTTCTAACGCCTCACTCAATTCTTCATCGCTAAAGGTGGTGATGTGTTGTAGCATCTGCAAAGTCACATCGTCCAACACTAAATTGGCATATTGTGCGACGTTTTTAAAGTTGTCATCAAACACGATCGCATTGTCACTGTTGGTGCTGATATAACCTTGCTGGGTCAAGACTTTAATAAAGCTCTGGAACAAGGCTTTGTCAAAGAATTCAGGTGAGTTGAATTCATACAGCACTGATAAACGCTGACCGACCAAATGGCTCAATTCTTCGACCTGACGTGCCGAAATATTGCCTGAGCCGCGTTGTGTAATCAGCGCCAGCGTCATGTAATAGCGCTCTAAACTTTGCATTACAGGTGCAGCCAAGACCACCAATTGGTTGTGATCTTCACTGTTTGGAGCAGGAGAAATCAAATTGCCTTCTGTATCTTCAGAAATCAATTTGGCCTGAATTAAAGCTTCTACATAAGCACAAATCCGTTCTTTGAGTTCCTGATCTTGCCATTTTAAGAATAGCTCAGCTTTCAGGAACGGATACAAGGTGCGAATGACATTGATGAGATCGCCACGACGAATAGAACCATTGTGTTTCACTAACGCAGCAATTAATGATGGCAAGACAAAGGCATGCAAAATATTGTTGCGGAAGTAGGTGAGTAACACTGCCTGATTGTCTTCAATCGCGATAATATCGCCCAGAACATGTTGCACGCGTTTAATCAGTTTGAGTTTTAAGCCGTAGGCAATAATTTCTTTGCCTGACAATGGCGTGACTTGAGTGCGCTCATCATAAGGCAGGGCAGTGAGCAGATTACGGTAAGTGTCTAACTGCTTCACACAAATTTCTTCATCCAAGGTATGTTTTGGTGTTGCCAGTAAAATCAGTGATAACAAGGATACTGGGTTAATCACTGCAGCACGGTTAATGTTTTCCAAAATCGCATGTGCAGATGTGTTTACTGCATCTGACACTTGTGGCGGAATTGGATCATCATTTTTTTCAATGCTGATATGTTCTGCATCGTGTTGTTTCAGTACTTCATCTAAAAATACAGGTTCGCCAAAGTTGACATGCACCTTGCCAAAAATCCGTTCAATCTTGCGCATGGTTTTTAAAATGCCGATGAGCGATTCAGATTCTTTTGGCTTGCCTTGCATTTCACCCACATAGGTTGAGCCTTCCATCAGGCGCTCATAGCCAATATATGTTGGTACAAAAGCAATCGGTTTAGCACGACCACGTAAGTGACTGTGAATGGTCATGGCCAACATGCCCGTTTTAGGGGGTAACAAACGGCCTGTACGTGAACGTCCACCTTCAATAAAGTATTCAAGCGGTGTGTTACGCGACAAAATACTGAATAAATACTCTTTAAAGACGGTGGTGTATAAGCCATTGCCACGGAAAGTACGACGGATAAAAAACGCACCACCACCACRGAGCAATTGACCTACAAATGGCATGTTGAGGTTATCGCCCGCAGCAATGTACGGCACCATCATGCCGCGTTTGTAAATCACATAAGACAGCAACAAATAGTCGATATGACTGCGGTGACATGGGGTGTAGATAATTTCATAGTCTTTGGCCAGTTCGCGCACGGTACTGAAATTATGTACTTCCACGCCATCGTATAATTGTGTCCATAAGCGGGTCAGTGCCATATCGGCAAAGCGTACCGCTGCATGAGAATAGTCCGACACAATTTCATTTAAATAGCCAATCGCACGACGCTCGGCTTCAATCACGCTAATTTTACTGCGCAAACTTTCACGACGAATGGCATCTTGCACATCGGGAGATTTGATTAGACTGAGCATCACATTGCGGCGGTCAGACAAGTCTGGGCCAAGTACGACTTCACGCTGTCCATCTAAGTAATTATTTAGCGTGTTGACAATAAAGGTCGCAGGCGACAGGTTTGGATGCTCAGTTTTGGCATGTTCAATTAAAGCACGTAATGATTGCGGTTCGTGAAATTCCAAATAAGACTGACGACCATGCACCCCAATATTCATTAACTGCTTGACTGTACCAGGCGTTGCCCAAGTATCGGTAAACAGCAGTTTAAACCACGAATCTTCTTTGTCTGGAGAACGTCCCCACAATACGGTCACAGGGATCAGTTCAATATCAATTTCTGGGTGTTGTTCTAATTGTTCAATTAAACGTAACAAGCGTGGCGGAAAAGCATAAGGTGGTGGATTGAGTAGGTTGTTCTCATCGTGATGTTGTAAAAACAGAATCGAGGCTTTTTCCTTATGTGAGCCGATCACTAAAGGGTCAAGCGCAGGCGTGAGTTTTAAGCGACGTGTTTCGCCATCGACCACCAAAGCATTGCTGCGTGAGTGATTTTGCAAGACATAGCAGGTTATCTTGGTGCGAGTAGCGTCTGAGTCTGCATTTTGCGCATCCTTGACAGGGACTTCACCCAAAACATGCGGTGTCACCACAAGGTCAAGCAGCTTACCAGAAAGCTGACGATACATTTGACCAAAACCACGCTTGGACATACTCACTCCTATTTCATCACCTAAGTCCCTAGCCAGTAGGGAATTTATTTTGCGTCATTGTATCTAATAATGGCGCTGCATTTTTAGATAATTTGCATAAATATTGTTAGATTTTATCGTTAAAAATCGTATTTTTAGCAAAATTAATCGGCTAAGTTGTGACACAGTGGTCAGTCTTGGATGGATAAAAGACGCAGAATGTATGGCAAAATAGCAGGCTTGAAAGCGTCATCTTATTTTGACGATTTATTTTTTCATCGACGTCGATCCTGCATCCCAAATTTCCGCCATACATAGGTTAGTTATGAACGCACTCACACAAGAGCTTGTTGAACTTCTTTGTTTAGAAAAGTTAGAAGAAAATATCTACCGAGGTATCAGTCGTAACTTGGTGGGTAAACGTGTTTTTGGTGGACAGGTTTTGGGACAGGCTTTACGTGCTGCATCCTATACCACTGACCGTCCTGCGCACTCATTGCATGCCTATTTCTTGTTTGGTGGCGATGTCAACGCACCTATTATTTATGAAGTTGACCGTTTGCGTGATGGTAAAAGTTTTTCTAGCCGTCAAGTGCGTGCGATTCAGCATGGACGTACCATTTTTACTGGGATGGTGTCCTTTGCACCGCTAGAAGAAGGCTTGAATTATCAAATTTCAGAGCCTAACTATCCTGCGGCAGAATCCTTAAAAAACGAAGCGGAACTCAAACAGCATATTGTCGAGTTTGTGCCTGAAAACGTGCGTGCCAGTTTTATGCGTGATCGCTTGGTGGAGATTCGTCCGATTAATCCGACTAATCCGTTTATCCCACAGCCTGAAGCCCCTGCTTACGCACACTACATCCGCACTCATGACACAATTTCGCCAGAGGTTGATGAAGTGTCTTTGCATCAGGCGATTGCTGCATTCTATTCAGACTTCACGTTAATGACCACAGCGCT
Organism: Acinetobacter towneri; assembly: GCF_001758345.1. GTDB lineage: Bacteria > Pseudomonadota > Gammaproteobacteria > Pseudomonadales > Moraxellaceae > Acinetobacter > Acinetobacter towneri_A. The sequence goes on along the minus strand of NZ_MKQS01000005.1, from coordinate 92,501 downwards.
GCGCCCGCATGGTTTGAGCTATTTATCGCCAAGTTTACAATGTGCCAGTATTGATCATAGCATGTATTTCCATAAACCGTTCCGTGTGGATGACTGGATGCTGTACGACATGGAAGCCACCATTAGCTCCAGTTCGCGAGGTTTGAACTTTGGTCGAATGTGGCAAAATGGTGAATTGGTGTGTAGCACCAGTCAGGAAGGACTGATTCGTTTACGTGAAATCGAAACGCAATAAATATAGCCTTTTATAATCTAGAATCATCAGCCGACATTCGAGTCGGCTTTTTTATTCTTGAGGCGTGATCTCAATCTTGTCAAAGTAGAAAAAAATACTCGATTCAATTTAGGCCACATGGCATAGTCCATACATCACATTAAAAAATTCAATTGCGTATGAGCCTCAATACACAAATTCTAATTGCCGCAATTTTGGGCGTGGTGTTTGGTTTTGTTCTGAATCTATTTCCAGATAGCACTTTTTTTAGCGCCAGTTTGTATGGCGTTGGTTTGATGAGCAGTATTTTTATTGGTTTATTAAAAATGTTACTCATACCGCTGATTTTCAGCTCAATTGTGGTCGGCGTGTCGAACTTACAGGCTGTGGGACAATTGAGTCGGGTCTGGAAAATTACGTTGGCATGCTGTGTCACCACCACGACGTTGGCTTTAATTTTAGGTTTGGCATGTGCCCATTTATTTGCAGTCGGTAAAGGCGTAGATATTTTGATGTTTCAAGATGCTATGGCACAACATCAAACCCCAGACACCCTAACCCCGTCATCGTTTTTTACCAATTTTATTCAAAACACCTTAATTAATCCGTTTAAAGCTTTTGCCGAGGGTAATGTTTTGGCGGTGGTGATTTTTGCTTTATTGGTGGGTGTGGCATTGGTCAAAGGCGGGGAGCACTTTAAAACGGTGCGTAAACTCAGTCAGCAATTTTTTGAAATCATGATGTTGATGATTGGCTGGGTAATGAAACTGGCGCCTTTGGGGATTTTTGCCTTATTGGCGAAGTTGGTTGCAACCGAAGATATTTCAGTCCTGAGTCGTTTGGCAGAATTTGCTGCGGTGGTCACAGGCACCACAATTTTTCATGGTGCGGTAGTCTTACCTTTGCTACTGTGGATATTTGGCAAAATGGATCCGAWCACTTTTTTTAAAGGTACACGTGCTGCCTTAATTACGGCTTTTGCCACCAGTTCTAGTTCTGCGACTATGCCACTTTCGATGAAATGTGCACAGGAAAATTTAGGTGTGCGTCCGCAAACCGCAGGCTTTGTGATTCCGCTGGGTACGCAACTGAATATGGATGGTACGGCACTGTATGAAGCCGCAGCGGCGTTGTTTGTTGCCAATTTAATGGGGTTGGATTTAAGTTTAGGGCAGCAGTTAATTGTCTGTGCCACAGCCATGATCGCTTCTTTGGGTGCACCTGGTATTCCAAGCGCAGGTATGGTGACGATGATTATGGTATTGCAATCTGTGGGCTTGCCTGCAGAAGCGATTGCGATTTTATTGCCAATCGACCGTTTGTTGGATACCGTGCGTACTGTGGTCAATGTACAGGGCGATATGATGATTAGTGTGGTGGTCGATCGGCATACTCGTGATGACCCTGCGCTTCATTCCTGATATTGGGTTTAAAATCGAATCAAGTTTTCGGCATCATGCGATTTTATTGCAGTGGATAAAAGTATGATCCAAAGCAGATTAATCCCAACAAGGGTTGTAGACCACTTCCCAAACATGACCATCTAAGTCCTGAAAATAACCTGCATAACCACCGTAAAAGGTGCTCTGTGCAGGTTTTAAAATTTTTGCACCTGCATTTTGTGCTTGTTTCAATACCTGATCGACCTCAAGGGGACTATGCACATTATGTCCTAATGTGATCTGTGCGGCATTGCTGGCTGTACCTGTCAAGCCTGTATCTTGTTGCAGACTCTGTTTCGACCATAAAGCCAGTTTTAAGCCAGCTTGCAGTTCAAAAAAGACCACCGCACCTTGTTCAAATTCTTGCCCAATAATGCCTTCAGTCGCAAGTCCTAAGCCGTCGCAGTAAAAATCGAGTGCACGTTGTAAATCTTCTACCGCTAAGGTAATCACTGAAATGTGTGCCTGCATGTTTGATCTCCTTATCTCATGTCATTATTGAAGTGGCTAATTGTTATGATCTTGACAGTAGGGCATTTCTTGAGGGGTTGTAAAGTGCAACTTTAGTGGTGAGGCAAATTGTGATTACGCTGTAAAATGTAGGTGTAAATGTAAATAAAAAGTCCTATTCGAGATTGAACGAATAGGACTTTATTTGATAGACCAATAGTCAGTAATTTAATGGATTATTTGGTTTCAGTATCAGATGTGGTTGGATCTTCAGTTTCTAAAAATTCAGGCTGATCAACATCAACATCAACATCAACATCAACATCAACATCAACATCAACATCAACATCAACATCAACATCAACATCAACATCAACATCAACATCAACATCAACATCAACATCATGGCCAGTTGCTTCTGGAATGTTGTCTAAATCAAATTGATGCGCTTGTTCTAAGGTAAAGTTCAAACGTCCACCCATCACACTTGCCAGCTCTTCCAAGCCTTGCTTGTTGAGTGATGAAAATAATTGAATCGAGAAATCCAGTTTCATCTTTTTCAACTGCTGTTTGACTTCAAGCAATACTTTATTGGCAGGACCGCGGTTGAGTTTGTCCGATTTGGTGAGCAATACATGCACGAATAATTTACGCGAATACGCCCATTCCAGCATCATCACATCAAAATGTTGTAGGGGATGGCGAATATCCATTAGTAACACCAAGCCTTGTAAGCTTTTACGATGAATCAAGTAATTTTCGAGTTCTTTTTGCCACACAATTTTCATGGCTTCAGGTACGGCTGCATAACCATAACCAGGTAAATCGACCAAACGCTGTTCAGGGTTGCCCAAACTAAAGAAGTTGATCATTTGGGTGCGACCTGGTTTTTTAGAAGCCCGCGCCAATTGTTTTTGATTGGTTAGCGCATTAATTGCACTGGACTTTCCTGCATTAGAACGTCCTGCAAAAGCCACTTCGTAGCCAGTATCTTCTACACATAAATTCAGTTTAGGCGCACTCATCAAAAACTCGGCTTTACGCAGCCAGTTTAAGGCGCGAACAGAGTATTCAGTAATGGCAGGGTCTACTTTTTTCTCGTAGCTAATTTTCTGCCGTGGCTGTGCTGCCGCCTTACTGTTTTTCGATTTTCCTCTGCTGTGGTGCATAACTTAACTTCAATTCATGGTCTACAAACAGGCATTATAAAGCAAGTCATACAGGCAAGCGACCTTTGCGCCCTGCAAGCCCGAAAAAAGCAACATCTAGGATGATATTGCTTTAGCGGTTTAAACTGCTTTTAAAGATGGATCAGCGGAATTGGAGATTGTGAGCTGAACTCTAAATTGGGGACAGGCTGTAATACTTCACTTAAACTGTATTGATCTAAGCTTTGATAAAACTGTTCCATTGCCTGATTGAGAATGCCTTTTAGTCCACATTGCGCACGTAGCACGCAGGGCGGGGAATTACATTCTACAATTTGATTTTCACCTTGCAGGATTCTCACTACTTGACCTAAACGTAAAGGCAGTGTTTCAGGATGCAAACGAATCCCGCCACCTTTGCCACGTGTGGTAATGAGCCATCCTTGCTTACCCATAAAGTGCACAATTTTAACCAGATGGTTCTGGGAAACATGCAAATCCTGTGCAATTTCCGCAATGGTATAGGGTACATCTCGTGGACGCGAGATATACATTAAAATACGCAGCGCATAGTCGGTGAATTTATTTAATTGCATGATCGCACAGATATTTTTTTAAAATACAAATAAATTAAGGCTAGTCTAGCATAACTAGATTAGCCTTACCTATTGGCTTTTAACGCTTTGGATTAGTGGCGAACACCACCTGTACCAAACGCTTCGCTATGGATTTGTTCATCTTTGATGCCACGCGCAAGTAAAGCTTTGCGCTGTTCTGCCATGAATGGCATAGGACCACATAAGTAGTAATCTGCATCGGCTGGTAATAATGCTGCATCTACAGTGCTGAGGTCTAAACGGCCTGCAACATCGTAATCTTGACCCAGTACATCACCTTCGTTCGGGAACTCATACGCAGTCAACGTATGAATACGTGGACATTTCGCAGTTAAGTCTTGTAGATGCTGTTTCATGGCATGTACTTGTTTGCTACGACATGCGTGAATGAACGTCACAGGTTGTGGTACATCTAAAGTCACCAATTGGTTCAACATCGCAATCATTGGGGTTAAGCCAACGCCGCCACTAATGAAGACATTACGTTTGTTACTGTCGATGAGGAAGAAGTTACCTGTTGGTGCAGACACTTCAACTTCAGAACCTTCTGGTAATTGGTGCAATACGTTTGATACCCAACCTGCCACTTTATCTGCACCATTGCCTGGCTCACGTTTTACAGAAATACGTAAGTAATCTTGTTGTGGGCTAGTCGATAGTGTGTATTGACGTGGTTGCTTCAAGCCAAGTTCAGGAACAAATACGCGTACTGAAATATATTGACCTGCTTCATATTTTGGTAAATCGCCACCATCTACTGGCTCGAAGTAAATAGAGGTGATTTCGTCACTTTCTACCACTTTCTTGGCAATTTTAAAGTTGCGCCAGCCTAACCAGCTACCTTTAGTTTGTTGATGCTGTTCGTAGATTGCACGTTCCGCATTAATAAATACCTCAGCCAATTGACCGTAGGCTGCTGCCCAAGCATCAATCAGTGGATCTTCCATCGAAATATTCAACACTTCACTAATAGAATGCAGCAGGTTTTCGCCCACAATATTATAGTCAGGTGCTTGAATGTTTAAGCTCACGTGTTTGTGGGCAATCAGCTCAATGACAGGTGCAAGTACAGATGGATCTTCAATATTTTCAGCATAAGCCAATACAGCACCTGCAAGCGCTTGAGCCTGCGCACCACTACGTTGGTGACCCATGTTAAAGGTTTCTTTTAGATCAGGATTATTCCCCAACATGCGATTATAGAAATAACCTGTGAGTGCGACACCATTTTCACGCAGTACAGGAACAGTTGCTTTTACAAGGTCAATTTGCTGTGGAGTCATGTTCGATCTCTCATGGCTGTTATTTATAAGATGTATTTAAAATATATCTTATAAATAAGGATTGCAACCAATTTTTGGAAAAACCTTAAAAAAATTATGTATTATAAGAATATCCCATAATTTTTAAAGTTTTTATGGAGTTTGTAGATGTGACAGCGAGAGGTTTTTAAGTGTTCATTCAGGTTTTGGGTGGTGCATCCATGAATGAAATTTATACAAACCTCATCGTTTATAACATGCTATTTCTTACCAAATAATGACCCTAACAAACCTCGTACAATTTTCTGCCCAGTAGAACCGCCTAAGCTACGTGCTGCACTTTTGGCAAAGGTTCCCACAATATCCTGAGTCAGTTTTTCACGCTGTTTGGCAGCGCGTTCTGCTTCTTTTTGCTGTTCACGGGCTAGACGCTCTTGCTCGCGCGCTTGTTGTTTGGCGAGTGCTTCGGCTTCTTTAGTCTCTTGCTTGGCGCGAGCTTCAGCTTCCTTGGCTTCAATTTTTGCTTGTTCTGCTGCTGCCGCTTGTTGCTGACGTTGCTCAACTTTTTGTTGCAGCATTTCATAAGCACTTTCACGATCTAGCTGCTGCTCATACACGCCTGCAATGACACTTTGGCTGATACAGGCTTGTCGTTCTTCTGTGCTGATTGGGCTAAACGATGAGTAGGGCGGCATTACCCAAGCACGTTCTACAATTTGCGGTGTGCCTTGTTCATCCAAGCAGCTAATCAGGGCTTCGCCAACCGCCAGTTCGGTAATGGCTTGTTCAACTTTAAAATCTGGGTTAGCGCGGAATGTATCTGCGGCAGTTTTTACTGCTTTTTGGTCTTTGGGTGTAAAAGCACGTAAGGCATGCTGAACGCGGTTACCCAATTGTCCCAATACGCTTTCAGGCAAGTCCAGCGGGTTTTGGGTCACAAAATAAATCCCCACGCCTTTAGAGCGAATCAGGCGTACCACTTGCTCAATTTTTTCTTGCAGGGCTTTGCTGGCATTGTCAAATAACAAGTGTGCTTCATCAAAAAAGAACACCAGCTTTGGCTTGTCCATATCGCCCACTTCAGGCAATTGTTCAAACAGTTCCGATAACATCCATAATAAAAAGGTGGCGTACAGTTTTGGTGTGTTCATGAGTTTGTCTGCAGCCAAGACATTAATATTGCCGCGTCCCTGACTATCGGTCTGAATAAAATCCAAAATATCCAAACTCGGCTCACCAAAGAATTTGTCACCGCCCTGATCGGCTAAAGCCAGTAAATTACGCTGAATTGCACCTAAACTGGCTGGAGAAAGATTGCCATACTCGGCTTTAAATTCACTGGCATGTTCACTGACATAGGTCAGCATGGCTTTTAAATCTTTAAAATCGATCAGCAATAAACCCTGATCATCGGCAATACGGAATACCGCAGACAACACACCCTCTTGGGTGTCATTCAAGTTCAGCATTTGCGCCAATAATAATGGGCCAATTTCAGAAATGGTGGTGCGAATCGGGTGGCCTTGTTCGGCAAATAAGTCCCAAAACACTACAGGTGATGCAGCAAATGGAATACTTTCAATGCCTAAGCTTTGAATACGTGCTTCAAACTTAGGACTGCTGCTACCTGCTTTGGMAAGACTAGATACATCACCTTTAGCATCGGCCAAAAATACAGGCACGCCAATGCGGGAAAAGTTTTCTGCTAAGACTTTAAGCGTGACAGTTTTACCTGTACCTGTTGCCCCTGCAATTAACCCATGGCGGTTGGCAAATTGAGAATGTAAAACCACATCTTGTTGAACATCGGCAGTTTTTTTAGCAATGACGATGGCTGTACTCATATTTTATCCTTAATCTGTCACTATTATTAAAATTGAAAGTATTGACGTCAGACCTAATTTTTAGGGATTGGGCAAATGCTGCAAGGCTTGCTGAATATCTTGAATTAAATCTGCAGGATGTTCTAGCCCAATACAAAAACGCACTAATAATCCCTCAGCCAAGTGAGAGTGCGCTAGGGTACGCATGGAATTGAGACCGTAAAGCATCACCAAGCTTACAGGGCCGCCCCAGCTAAAGCCGAGCTTAAATAAAGATAAAGCATCGCAGAATTGACGTACAGCGGCTAAATCATATTCAGGCTTAAAAATTACGCTAACCAAACCTGCACTGTGCCCATCGCGACAAATTTCTTTCCAATACACATGCCCTGCAGATGTGGCATCGGCAGGATGCAACACCTGAGCAAATTGCGGTTGTACTTTTAGCCAGTTGAGTAAATCAATCGTACTTTTTGCTTGGTGCTCATAACGTAGTTGCATAGATGCCAGACTGCGCTGAACTTGTGCAACATCATCGCCCGACACACAAATGCCTTGAATTGCATGCATACGGAATAATTGATGATGCAAATGCTGATCGCGTGTCACCACCGACCCCATTAAAATATCGCCACCACCACTTGGGTATTTGGTCAAGGCATGCACGCTGATATCGATACTTAAATGTTCATCACCAAAGTCGAAAGCATTAAATGCTAAGCCCGCACCCCAGGTATTATCTAAAGCGGTGAGGATATTCTGTGCCTTGGCTTTTTTGACTAAAGCGGTGAGGTCAGGAAACTCCAGTGTGACGGAGCCTGCTGCTTCCAGCCAAATGAGTTTGGCTTTTTCAGAGGGTTGAAAGCTTGTGGCATCAATCGGGTTATACACCTGAACTGTAATGCCGTAACGCTGCTCTAAATTACGCAAATGCTCCATGTTAGGGCCGTAAATATTGTCGGCCACCCAAACTTCATCGCCATAACTTAAAAAACAGGAATTGACCAAATTGATTGCAGACAAGCCGCTAGGCGCCAGTAAGCAATATTGCCCGCCTTCTATTTGTGCAATCTGATCACCAAGCGTAAAGGTGGTGGGTGTGCCATGCGTACCATAACTATAGTCATAAGCGTCGGTCCAATGGCGGTTAAATAAGGCATCGGKGTTTTCAAAAATAATGGTCGATGCACGAAATAGGGGAGGTTGTACACTCGAAATATATTGTGGGGCACGTCTTGGTGCATGAATTAAAGCAGTTTGAGCATTTTTTTTCACAGGTTCACTCAGGTAAATCAGTCTGTATTGGCTTTAGCTTAAGAGAAACACAGACTTTAGGCTATAAAAAAGCGGAACTGTTTAAAAATACAACATGACTGTTGAAGTTGGCGCTATTTTTGCAGAAGCTCAGGGGTAGACATGAGAAAGGGTGAGTAAAATGCAAGCGCCATTAAGAGTGCATTATTTTCAGCACATTGCTGGAGAAGGGTTCGGAAGTTGCTATTCCTATTTAAAGCAGATGCAGGCACAAATCAGTGCAACAGAATTTTTTGCCTTGCCGCCAGAACAAAATATCGAAATTGAAGCCTTGCCACGGGTAGAAGATGTCGATTTGTTGATAGTGATGGGTGGTGCCATGAGTGTAAACGATGAGGCCAATTTCCCATGGTTGAAAATAGAAAAACGCTGGATTCGTCGCTATTTGTCTTTGGGTAAGCCTGCAATTGGCTTGTGTCTGGGGGGACAATTAATTGCCAACGCACTTGGCGCAGCAGTCAGTCGTAATCCTGAACAAGAACGTGGTTGGCATGATGTGTATAAGGTCAGCGATGTACCTGCTTCCTGTTTTGAGTTGCCTGACCAAATTAAGGTGATGCAATGGCACGGTGAAACCTTTGAACTGCCTAAAGGTGCTATACGCTTAGCAACTAACCCCGTTTGTACCAATCAGCTCTATCAAATAGGCAACCATGTCCTCGGTTTTCAGTTCCATCCTGAAATCACCCCACAGGTACTGCAACTGTTTTTAGATAATGATGCGGAGAAAAATATCTTTTCTGGCGCGTATGTACAAGCGGCTGCTGAATTGAAACGCAGCACAGGTCGTCAGTTTCAGCCGGGTAATCAATTACTAAATCGAGCAATTGATTATTTACTCGCACAAACAAACACTTGAGAGCTAATGGCTGGAATTGATCTATCATTAAATTGGTAGAACATGAAAAATAAAGCAATAAAGGCTAAAAGGGATTTGCTTATGCATTAAACAATCGTTATAATGGGCGACCCTTTATGCAAGGGGGTTAACTGCGAAGAAAGTAGTTAACATCGTGACAGTCGTGGCATCGATCATGACCTTAGTGATAATTCACTGCCTTTGACACTTGCCTTAAATTAGTGGGGTGAGATGCGTCAAGGGTGATTCTTTATATATTTGGCTTGGAGTTAACTGGTATGTCTAACCAGAGAATTCGTATCCGTTTGAAGTCTTTTGATCATCGTCTGATCGATCAATCTGCTCAAGAAATCGTAGAAACCGCTAAGCGTACTGGCGCACAAGTTTGTGGTCCAATCCCGATGCCAACTCGCATCGAGCGCTTCAACGTTTTAACATCACCACACGTAAACAAAGATGCGCGCGACCAGTATGAAATCCGTACTTACAAGCGTTTGATCGACATCGTTCAACCTACAGATAAAACTGTTGATGCGTTGATGAAATTAGATCTAGCAGCTGGTGTTGATGTTCAGATTGCATTGGGTTAAGGCTTTCGGTTAATTAACACTCTAAGTTAATTAGGCCGCTTTTTTAGAGGTTTATGCACATGGCTATTGGTTTAGTCGGTCGCAAGTGCGGTATGACCCGTATCTTTACAGATGCTGGTGTTTCTGTACCTGTTACAGTGATTGAGGTTGATCCTAACCGCATCACTCAAATCAAAACGCTTGAAACAGATGGTTATCAAGCAATTCAGGTTACTACTGGTGAACGTCGCGAATCTCGCGTAACTAACGCTCAGAAAGGTCACTTCGCTAAAGCGGGTGTTGCTGCTGGTCGTTTAGTTCAAGAATTTCGTGCTACAGAAGCTGACCTTGAAGGTCGTGAAGTTGGCGGAACTATCGGTGTAGATTTGTTCACAGTAGGTCAGATCGTTGACGTTACTGGTCAGTCTAAAGGTAAGGGTTTCCAAGGTGGTGTTAAGCGTTGGAACTTCCGTACTCAAGACGCTACTCACGGTAACTCTGTTTCTCACCGTGTTCTAGGTTCTACAGGTCAAAACCAGACTCCTGGTCGCGTATTCAAAGGCAAAAAAATGGCTGGCCATTTAGGTGCTGAACGCGTAACTGTACAGGGTCTTGAAATTGTATCTATCGACACAGAGCGTTCAGTTCTTGTTGTTAAAGGTGCGATTCCTGGTGCGACTGGTGGTGACGTAACTGTACGTCCTACGATCAAGGCTTGAGGGGAAATAACGTGAATTTAAATACTGTTTCCGGCTCTGCTGTTGAGTTATCTGAAGTTGCGTTCGGTCGTGAATTCAATGAAGCACTTGTACACCAAGTTGTTACAGCTTACTTAGCTGGTGGTCGTCAAGGCTCTAAAGCTCAGAAATCACGTGCAGACGTTTCTGGCGGTGGTAAAAAACCATTCCGTCAAAAAGGTACTGGCCGCGCTCGTGCTGGTTCTATTCGTAGCCCAATCTGGGTTGGTGGTGGTAAAACTTTTGCTGCTCGTCCACAAGATTGGTCTCAAAAAGTTAACCGCAAAATGTACCGCGGTGCAATGCAATGTATCTTAGCTGAACTTGTTCGCCAAGATCGTCTTGTATTGGTTGAAGAGTTTGCTGTTGAAGCTCCTAAAACTAAAGAGTTGCTTGCAAAACTTAACGACTTGAATGCAACTCGCGCATTGATCGTAACTGAAGCTGTAGATGAGAATCTATATCTTGCAGCGCGTAACCTTCCACACGTTGATGTGGTTGATGCTACTGCAATCGATCCTGTTAGCTTGATCGCGTTCGACAAAGTTGTCATGTCTGTTGCTGCTGCTAAGAAAATTGAGGTAGAACTCGGATGAACAACGAACGTTTATATCAAGTCCTACAAGGACCTGTATTTTCAGAAAAAGCACAAGTTTTAGGTGAAACTGCTGGTGTTCAAGTATTCAAAGTTGCATTAAATGCAAACAAACTTGAAATCAAAAAAGCAGTTGAGCAATTATTTGGTGTGGAAGTTGTTAAAGTTAACACGACTATCACTAAAGGTAAGACTAAGCGCTTTGGTCGTACATTGGGACGCCGTTCTGATGTTAAAAAAGCATACGTCACCCTGAAAGCTGGCCAAGATGTTGAAATGGCTGACTTGGGCGATACCGCTGAAAGCGCAGCGGAATAAGGACGAAATTTATGCCGATTCAAAAATGTAAGCCAACGTCTCCAGGACGTCGCTTTGTAGAGAAAGTCGTTCACGACCATCTTCACAAAGGTGCGCCTTATGCGCCGTTGGTAGAAGCTAAAAAACGTACTGGTGGTCGTAACAACAACGGTCACATTACTACACGTCACGTTGGTGGTGGTCATAAGCAACACTACCGTATCGTAGACTTCAAACGTAACAAAGATGGCATTCCTGCTGTAGTTGAGCGTATTGAATACGATCCAAACCGTACTGCACACATCGCATTGTTGAAGTATGCTGACGGTGAACGTCGTTATATCATTGCGCCTAAAGGTTTACGTGCYGGTGATCAAGTTCAATCTGGTAACGATGCTCCAATTCGTCCAGGTAACTGCTTACCACTTCGTAACATGCCTATCGGTGCTACTCTTCACAACATCGAACTTAAAATCGGTAAAGGCGCGCAATTAGCTCGTTCTGCTGGTACTTCAGTTCAATTGTTGGGTCGTGACGGTTCATACGCAATCGTTCGTCTACGTTCAGGCGAAATGCGTAAAGTGCACGTTGAATGCCGCGCTGTGTTAGGTGAAGTATCTAACTCAGAAAGCAACCTACGTTCACTTGGTAAAGCAGGTGCTTCGCGCTGGCGTGGTGTTCGTCCTACCGTTCGTGGTATGGCGATGAACCCGGTTGATCACCCACACGGTGGTGGTGAAGGGCGTACTAAAGGTATTCAACCTGTAAGCCCATGGGGTCAAAAAGCTAAAGGGTACAAGACACGTACCAACAAGCGTACGACTAAGATGATTATTCGCGACCGTCGCGTTAAGTAACAAGTAAAGGAATCTGACAATGCCTCGTTCTCTGAAAAAAGGCCCATTCGTCGATGCGCACTTGTTCGCTAAGGTTGAAGCGGCAATCGCGGCTAATAACCGTAAGCCGATCAAAACTTGGTCGCGTCGTTCGATGATCCTCCCAGATTTTGTTGGTTTAACAATTTCTGTTCACAATGGTCGTAACCATGTTCCAGTGATTATCTCTGAACATATGGTTGGTCATAAACTCGGTGAATTCGCGCCAACTCGTACCTATCGTGGTCACGGTGTTGACAAGAAGTCTAAACGTTAATAGGTGCTATGATGGAAGTAACTGCTAAATTACGCGGTGCCGCTATCTCGGCACAAAAAGCACGTTTGGTTGCAGATCTTATCCGCGGCAAATCTGTTGCGCATGCACTTAACATTTTAAACTTCAGCAACAAAAAAGCTGCTGTTTTAGTTAAGAAAGCATTGGAATCTGCAATTGCAAATGCTGAACACAATAACAGTTTAGATGTAGACGATTTGAAAGTATCTACGATTTACGTTGATGAAGGCATGAGCCTTAAACGTATTATGCCACGTGCGAAAGGCCGTGCAGATCGTATTACTAAGCGTACTTGTCACATCACCGTTAAGGTAGGGGTTTGATATGGGTCAGAAGGTTCATCCAATCGGTATCCGCCTAGGTGTTGTGAAACGTCATAACGCTAACTGGTATGCGAATCCGAAACAATACGCTGAATACTTGCTTAAAGACCTTCAAGTTCGTGAGTTTTTAACTAAAAAACTTAAGAACGCAATGGTAAGCAATATTCTTATCGAACGTCCAACGGGTGCTGCTAAAGTAACAATTAGCACTGCGCGTCCTGGTATCGTAATCGGTAAAAAAGGCGAAGACATTGAGAAATTACAACGCGAATTAACATCTATTATGGGTGTTCCTGCGCAAGTAAGCATCAACGAAATTGACCGTCCAGACTTAGATGCTCGTTTAGTTGCTGAAGCAATCGCTTCTCAATTAGAAAAGCGTGTAATGTTCCGTCGTGCTATGAAGCGTGCGGTACAGAACTCTATGCGTGCTGGTGCTAAAGGTATCAAAGTTGAAGTTTCTGGTCGTTTAGGTGGTGCAGAGATTGCACGTACTGAATGGTATCGTGAAGGTCGTGTACCTTTGCATACACTTCGTGCGGACATCGACTATGCAACTATGCGTGCTGAAACAACTTACGGTACGATTGGTGTTAAAGTTTGGGTATTCCGTGGTGAAATCTTGGGTGGCATGAAGCAAGTCATGAACCCAGCACCTGCTGAAGAACGTCCAGCTAAACGCGGTCGCGGTCGTGGTGAAGGTCAAGAGCGTCGTGGTCGTCGCAATGATCGTTCTGCTGAAAAAGGAGAATAATCCATGTTGCAACCTAAACGTACTAAATTCCGTAAGGTGCAAAAAGGCCGTAACACTGGCTTAGCGCACCGTGGTAGCTCAGTATCTTTCGGTACTATCGCTCTTAAATCAGTTGAACGTGGTCAAATGACTGCGCGTCAAATTGAAGCGGCACGTCGTACAATCAGCCGTCGTATTAAGCGTGGTGGTAAGATCTTTATCCGTGTATTCCCAGACAAACCAATTACTTCTAAGCCTCTTGAAGTGCGTATGGGTAAAGGTAAAGGTTCTGTGGAATATTGGGTTTGTCAAATCAAACCAGGTAAAGTCTTGTACGAAATTGATGGTGTGAACGAAGAATTGGCACGTGAAGCATTTACGCTTGCTGCTGCTAAACTTCCGTTTAAAACCACTATCGTGACTCGGACGGTAATGTAATGAAAACTAAAGATCTACGTGAAAAGTCGGTAGAAGAGTTGACAGCTTTGCTTGATGAGCAACAGCTTAACCAATTCCGTCTTCGTATGGCGAAAGCAACTGGTCAATTGGGTAAATCGCATGAAGTTGCGCTTACTCGTAAAACTATTGCACGCATCAAGACCCTCCTTACCGAAAAACAGGGGAACGGGCAATGAGTCAAAATACAGTCCGCACGTTAACTGGCAAAGTAGTAAGCGACAAAATGGAAAAATCTATTGTTGTCCTTATTGAACGCCAAGTTCAACACCCGTTGTATGGCAAATTGATTCGCCGTTCAACTAAATTACACGCTCATGATGAGAACAATACTGCCAAGATTGGTGATGTTGTAACCATCAAAGAAAGCCGCCCAATTTCTAAAACTAAGTCATGGACTTTAGTTGAAGTTGTTGAAGCTGCTGCTGAGTAATTAACGTTCTTGTTGCATCATCGGTCAATTTCGAGTACTCTTTGAGCCTTTCGAAATTGTGACCGGTGATGCTCAGTTTTGGAGTAGGGCAATGATTCAAACCGAAACGATGCTTGACGTAGCTGACAACAGTGGTGCTCGCCGCGTACAATGTATTAAAGTACTAGGTGGTTCACATCGTCGTTATGCTTCTGTTGGCGACATTATTAAAGTTACTGTAAAAGAAGCTATTCCACGCGCACGTGTTAAAAAAGGTGACGTGATGAATGCTGTTGTTGTACGTACAAAGTTCGGTATTCGTCGTCCAGACGGTTCTGTGATCCGTTTTGATGATAACGCTGCTGTTATTTTGAATAACAACAAAGCACCGATTGCAACTCGTATTTTCGGACCAGTGACTCGTGAACTTCGTACTGAACAGTTCATGAAAATCATTTCATTGGCTCCTGAAGTTCTATAAGAGGCAATCATGGCTAAGATTAAAAAAGGCGATCAAGTAATTGTGATCGCAGGTAAAGAAAAAGGCAAACAGGGTACTGTTCTGTCAGTTTCTAATGACCGTGTTAAGGTCGAAGGTCTTAACTTGGTTAAGAAGCACCAGAAGCCAAACCGTGCTACGGGCGCTGAAGGCGGTATCGTAACGCAGGAAGCTTCGCTTCATATCTCAAACGTGGCAATTTTTAATGCTACAACCCAAAAGGCTGACCGTGTTGGTTACCAAACGATTGATGGCGTGAAAACTCGCGTTTATAAATCGAATGGTGAATCAGTGGCGGTGGCGAAGTAATAGGTTGAAATAGGCAATGGCCAGACTTAAAACACGTTACAACGACGAACTTAAGGCTCAATTACAAGAACAATTGGGCGTTAAGAATGTGATGGAGATCCCTCGCATCACTAAAATTACCATCAACATGGGTGTTGGTGCTGCAGCTGCTGATAAGAAATTGTTAGATGGCGCTCTTTCTGATATGCAAGCTATTGCTGGTCAAAAACCAGTTTTAACATTAGCTCGTAAATCAATCGCTGGTTTTAAAATCCGTGATGGTTGGCCGATTGGTTGTAAAGTTACTTTACGCGGCGAACGTATGTACGAATTCTTAGACCGTTTGATCTCTATCGCGATCCCTCGTATCCGTGACTTCCGTGGTTTCTCTTCGAAATCATTCGATGGTCGTGGTAACTATTCTATGGGTCTCAAGGAACAAATCATGTTCCCTGAAATCGATTTCGATAAGATTGATCAAATTCGTGGTATGGACATCACCATTACTACGACTGCTCGCACCGATGACGAAGGCCGTGCGCTTATGCGTGCATTCGGCTTCCCGTTCAAATAAGAGGTCGATATGGCTAAGAAAGGTATGATTAATCGCGAATTGAAACGCGAAGCTACTGTTGCGAAATACGCTGCAAAACGTGCTGAATTAAAAGCTACGATTGCAAACGTAAATGCAAGCGACGAAGAGCGTTTCGAAGCGATGATGAAGTTACAAGCATTACCACGTAATGCGTCTCCAGTACGTCTTCGTAACCGTTGTGGTTTAACTGGTCGTCCTCATGGTTACTTCCGTAAGTTCGGTTTAAGCCGTAACAAATTACGTGACACAGTAATGCAAGGTGATGTACCGGGCGTTGTTAAGGCAAGCTGGTAAGGAGCACTATAAATGAGTATGCAAGATACCGTTGCCGACATGCTAACGCGTGTTCGTAACGCTCAAATGGCAAAGAAACAAACTGTTTCTATGCCTAATTCTAAGTTGAAGGTTGCTATTGCAAACGTACTTCAACAAGAAGGTTATATCGCAAATGTAGAAGTGGCTGACAATGAAGGCAAACCTACATTAACGATTACTTTAAAATACTATGAAGGCAAACCAGTGATTGAAACTGTGAAACGCGTAAGCCGTCCAGGTCTACGTCAGTATCGCGGTAAAGATGCACTTCCAAGCGTTAAGCAAGGTTTAGGTATTGCAATCGTTTCTACAAGCAAAGGCATCATGACTGATCGCGCTGCACGTGCTGCAGGTATCGGTGGTGAAGTTATTGCTTTTGTTTCTTAATAATAGGTGATTCCTCATGTCTCGTGTGGCTAAAGCCCCAGTAACTGTACCTAACGGTGTTACAGTTACTCAGAACGGCCGGCAGGTCGAAGTGAAAGGCAGCAAAGGTACATTGTCTTTCAACCTGCATGCGCTGGTCGAGCTAAAACAGGAAGACGGTATTTTAGCTATTGCTCCTAAAGCTGAGTCGAAAGACGCTTGGATGCAAGCTGGTACTGCTCGCGCTGTGCTTAACAACCTTGTAAAAGGTGTGAGCGAAGGCTTCGAACGTAAGTTGCAATTGATTGGTGTTGGTTATAAAGCTGCGGTAAAAGGTAACGTTGTTAACCTTAACCTTGGTTTTTCACACCCAATCGATTACACCCTTCCTGAAGGTGTAACTGCAGAAACTCCAACTGCAACTGAAATTATCCTTAAATCTGCTGATAAAGCAGCTTTAGGTCAAGTTGCTGCGGATATCCGTGGATACCGTCCACCAGAGCCATATAAAGGTAAAGGTGTTCGTTATTCGGATGAAGTTGTTCTTCGTAAAGAAGCTAAGAAGAAATAAGGCGCGAGGTTCTTATGAACGAAAAGAAACAATCCCGTTTGCGTCGTGCGAAAAGCACACGCTTGCACATCCGTGCATTGGGTGCGACTCGTTTGTGTGTAAACCGCACGCCGCGTCACATCTATGCTCAAGTTATTTCAGCAGATGGTGGCAAAGTTTTAGCGCAAGCTTCAACTTTAGATGCTACTTTACGTGCTGGTACAACTGGTAACGTTGAAGCAGCTCAGAAAGTAGGTGCTTTAATCGCAGAACGCGCGAAAGCAGCTGGCGTAACTAAAGTTGCGTTTGACCGTTCTGGTTTTAAATATCATGGTCGTATCAAAGCCTTGGCTGATGCTGCTCGTGAAAACGGCTTGGAGTTCTAATCATGGCTAAAGTTGAACAAAACGAAGGTCTTGTTGAAAAGCTGGTTGCCGTTGATCGCGTAGCCAAAGTTGTTAAAGGTGGTCGTATCTTCTCTTTCACAGCATTAACTGTTGTGGGTGATGGTAATGGTCGCGTAGGTTTTGGTCGTGGTAAAGCACGTGAAGTTCCAGCTGCTATTTCTAAAGCACTTGAAGCTGCACGTCGTAACATGATCACTATCGAATTGGCAGATGGTACTTTACAACACCCGATTCATGCACGTCATGGCGCAAGCCGTGTTTACATGCAACCAGCATCTGAAGGTACTGGTGTAATTGCGGGTGGTTCTATGCGTGCAGTTTTAGAAGCTGCAGGTGTACGTAACGTATTGACTAAATGCCGTGGTTCTACTAACGCTGCAAACGTAGTCAACGCAACTTTCAATGGTTTGCGTGACATGACAACTCCTGAAAAGGTTGCTGCGAAACGTGGTCTTTCAGTAGAACAAATTCAAGGGTAATCAATCATGAAAACGATTAAAGTTACCCAGACTAAATCTGCATCGCACCGCTTGAAAAATCACAAGCTTAGCCTTAAAGGTTTAGGTCTGCGTCGTATTGGTCATACTGTAGAAGTGCAAGATACGCCTTCTAACCGTGGTATGATCAACCAAGTCTACTATATGGTTAGTGTAGAGGAATAAGCCATGACTCTGCGTTTAAATGAACTTGCACCTGCAGAAGGTGCTAAGCGTGAAGCCCGTCGTCTAGGCCGTGGTATCGGTTCTGGCGTTGGTAAGACTGGTGGTCGTGGTATCAAAGGTCAAAACTCACGTAAGAGCGGTGGTACACGTCCTGGATTCGAAGGTGGTCAAACTGCGTTATATCGTCGTTTACCTAAATTCGGTTTCACTAGCCAAATCGCTTTGAAAACTGCTGAAGTACGTTTATCTGAGCTTGCTAAAGTGGAAGGCGACATTGTTAGCCTTGAAACTTTAAAAGCAGCGAATGTTGTACGTAAAGATATGGCTCGTGCTCGTATCGTACTTTCTGGTGAAATTACTCGTGCATTCACTATTCAAGGKGTTGCTGTGACTAAAGGCGCTAAAGCTGCTGTTGAAGCGGCTGGCGGTAAAGTCGAGGAGTAATCCCCAGTGTCTATGTCTCCTAGTTCTTCAGGTCATGTTCACATGATGAAAGGCCAACCATTTCACGTGAAATACCGTGAAATTATACGCCGAATGATGTTTCTCATTGGCGCGTTATTGGTATTTCGACTAGGAGCGCATATTCCAGTACCAGGTATTAATAATGCCGCACTTGAACAATTGTTTAATGCAAACCAAGGTACAATCCTTGGTTTGTTTAACATGTTTTCGGGTGGTGCATTAGAGCGGATGTCGATTCTTGCTTTAGGGATCATGCCATACATTTCTGCTTCGATTATCGTACAGTTAATGTCTACAGTGGTTCCTTCGCTTGAAGCCTTGAAAAAAGAAGGCGAGCAAGGCAAACGCAAAATTAATCAATATACGCGCCAAGGTACGTTGTTCCTTGCACTTGTGCAAGCGATCGGGATGTGTGCAGGTTTGATTGGTCAAGGTATTACCTTAACGTCAGGTCTGGCTTTTTACGTTCCGGCTGTTACCTCTTTGGTTGCAGGCACAATGTTCCTAATGTGGTTGGGTGAACAAATTACCGAACGCGGAGTGGGTAATGGTATTTCCATGATCATTTTCGCAGGTATTGTTGCGGGCTTGCCTAATTTAATTATGCAATCCTTCACATCTATTGACAGTGGTCAGTCAAGCCTGATTGGTTTGGCAATTTTTGGTTTATTGTCTTTAGGTGTACTTGCAGCAATTGTGTTTATTGAGAAGGCGCAGCGTCGTATTCCAGTAAACTATGCTCAAAAACAACAAGGTCGTCGTGTATTTACTGCTCAGCAAACGCATTTGCCATTAAAAATTAATATGGCAGGTGTGATTCCAGCAATTTTTGCCAGTTCATTGCTTTTATTCCCAGCGAGCTTAGGTCAATGGGTCGGCAGTGCTGATCCAAATGCTGGGTTAATCAAGCGTAGTCTACAAGACTTGGCATTGGTATTGTCGCCTGGACAACCGTTGTATTTGGTGCTCTTTGGTGCGTTAATTATCTTTTTCTGTTACTTCTATACTGCGCTAGTTTTTAGCCCTAAAGAAGTTTCGGAAAACTTGAAACGCAGCGGAGCTTATGTGCCTGGTATTCGCCCAGGTGAGCAAACTGCTCGTTACTTAGATCATATTCTCAGTCGTTTGACCTTTATTGGCGCGATTTACATCACTGTAGTCTGCTTAATGCCGATGATTCTACAAAGCTCATTTGGAATTCCATTTAGCTTAGGTGGTACATCATTATTAATCGTTGTAGTGGTTGTGATGGACTTTATGGCTCAGCTTCAAGCACATCTCACCTCGCACCAGTACGATAATCAAACGTTAATGAGAAAAACGACTGCTCATCCTAAGGGATAAGCGCACTTAGAGGTTTCATCATGAAAGTACAAGCTTCTGTAAAGAAAATTTGTGGTAGCTGCAAAGTTATCCGTCGTAATGGGGTTATTCGCGTAATTTGCAGCGCAGAACCTCGTCATAAGCAGCGTCAAGGTTAATTTGATTAAGACCTGTTGATTTCAGTAGGCTAATTAGGTTATTATCCGCCCCTCAAGATTTTTGTGGGGCGGTTGATTATCTTAACTGCCTTTTTGGAGAAAATTGAATGGCTCGTATTGCCGGTGTAAACATTCCGGATAACAAGCACGCTGTTATCTCTCTCACTTATATCTTTGGTATTGGTCGTCACACTGCTAAGACTATCTTAGCTGCTGCTGGTATCGCGCCAACGACAAAGATCCGTGAATTAGATGACGCTCAGCTTGATGCGATTCGTGCAGAAGTTGCTAAGGTTCCGACCGAAGGTGACTTACGTCGCGAAATTTCCATGAACATTAAACGTTTAATGGATTTAGGCTGCTACCGCGGTCTTCGTCATCGTCGCAGCTTGCCTGTCCGTGGTCAACGCACCAAAACTAACGCACGTACCCGTAAAGGTCCGCGCAAACCGATTAAGAAATAAGATTTCTGGAAGCTAAAAGATGGCTAAAGATACTCGCACACGCAAGAAGGTCACTCGTACCGTCTCTGAAGGTGTTGCACACATTCACGCTTCTTTTAATAACACCATTGTGACCATTACCGATCGTCAAGGTAATGCACTGGCTTGGGCTACCTCAGGTGGACAAGGCTTCCGTGGATCACGTAAATCAACTCCGTTCGCTGCTCAGGTAGCTGCTGAAGTTGCTGGTAAAGCAGCTTTAGATTACGGTTTGAAAAACTTGGACGTCCTTGTTAAAGGTCCTGGTCCAGGTCGTGAGTCTGCGGTTCGTGCATTAGGTGCAGTGGGTTATAAAATTAACAGCATTACCGATGTGACTCCAATCCCTCACAACGGTTGCCGTCCACCTAAAAAACGTCGCGTGTAAGGAGAAACATTCATGGCTCGTTATATTGGTCCAAAATGCAAACTCTCTCGCCGCGAAGGGACAGACCTGCAACTTAAATCTGGCGTTAAACCTTTTGACGTCAAAACTAAAAAACACGCTAAAGCACCTGGCCAACATGGCGGGGCTCGTGGTGGTAAGCAATCTGAGTACTCACTACAATTACGTGAAAAACAAAAAGTACGTCGTATGTACGGTGTTTTAGAGCGTCAATTTAGTAACTACTATAAAGAAGCTGCTCGTGTGAAAGGCGCAACAGGTGAAAACTTGTTGAAATTGCTCGAAAGCCGTCTTGATAACGTTGTTTATCGCATGGGTTTTGGTTCTACACGTGCAGAAGCTCGTCAGCTTGTATCTCACCGTAGCATTACTTTAAATGGTCGTCGTGTTAACATTGCGTCTATTCAAGTTAAAGCTGGTGATGTAATTGCAGTTCACGAAGGTGCAAAACAACAATTACGTATTAAAAACGCAATTGAATTGGCTGCTCAACGTGGTATCCCTTCATGGATGGAAGTTGACCATTCTAAGCTTGAAGGTACGTTCAAAGCTGCACCAGATCGTTCTGATTTACCTGCTGAAATCAACGAAAGCTTGATTGTAGAATTGTATTCTAAATAATCCTTGAGGTAGCAATAATGACGCGTACTGCAAATGAGTTTCTAACTCCGCAAGCGATCAAGGTCGAAGCGGCAAGCGGGACCTCGGCAAAAGTTATTCTAGAACCATTAGAGCGTGGCTTTGGTCATACTCTTGGTAATGCTTTACGTCGCATCCTTCTTTCTTCTTTACCTGGCGCAGCTGTGGTAGAAGTTGAAATTGAAGGTGTCGAGCACGAGTACAGTACTTTGGAAGGCTTGCAGCAGGACATCGTCGAGCTCTTGCTGAACCTGAAAGGATTGTCTATTAAGCTGTTCGATCAAAATGAAGCTTATTTGACATTGGAAAAACAAGGTCCAGGCGATGTTACTGCTGCAGACCTTCGTTTACCTCATAATGTTGAAGTGGTTAACCCTGAACACTTGATCGGCACTTTAAGTGCTACAGGCAATTTAAAAATGCGCCTGAAAGTTGCTCAAGGTCGTGGTTATGAAACATCTGACTCACGTTTCCCAGAAGGCGAAACTCGCCCTGTAGGTCGTTTGCAGTTAGATGCTTCTTATAGCCCAATCAAACGTGTGTCTTACATCGTAGAAAATGCGCGTGTAGAACAACGTACTGACCTTGACAAGTTGATCATTGATCTTGAAACCAATGGTACAGTTGATCCAGAAGAAGCGATCCGCAAAGCGGCAACAATCTTGCAACAACAAATTGCAATTTTTGTTGATCTTCAGAAAGATCAAGCTCCTGTTGCTCAAGAGCCTCGTGAAGAAGTTGACCCTATCTTGCTTCGTCCAGTAGATGATCTAGAGCTTACTGTTCGTTCTGCTAACTGTTTGAAAGCAGAAAATATTTACTACATTGGTGATCTTGTACAGCGTACCGAAGTTGAGCTACTTAAAACGCCTAACTTGGGTAAAAAATCGCTTACAGAGATCAAAGATGTTCTGGCTTCTAAAGGCTTACAGCTCGGCATGCGTTTAGAGAACTGGCCACCGGCTAGTCTCCGTATGGACGATCGTTTCGCCTATCGTAGCCGTTAATTAAGTAGGACTATCACCATGCGTCATCGTAATAGTGGTGTGAAATTAGGCCGTACAAGCAGCCATCGCAAAGCGATGTTCCAAAACTTGGCTAATTCTTTGTTCGAACACGAGTTAATCAAAACAACTGTTCCTAAAGCAAAAGAATTACGTCGTGTTGCTGAGCCTTTAATCACTTTAGCTAAAAACGATACAGTAGCAAACCGTCGTTTAGCGTTTGCTCGTACTCGTTCAGCAGCAACTGTTGGTAAATTATTTACCGTTCTTGGCCCTCGTTACAAAGAGCGTAACGGCGGTTATCTACGTGTTCTTAAAGCGGGCTTCCGTGCGGGTGATGCTGCACCGATGGCTTACGTTGAGCTTGTAGATCGCGAAGTTAAATAATTTCGCCAAGAATAACGCACGTTGTTCAGAAAAAGGCCGGTTTTACCGGTCTTTTTTTATGAAAAAAATAAGTTCAATATCAAAAATATTAAATTGTCCCGAATTGATATAAATTTAAGTGACTTTTGCTTAACTTGACATTGTGTATTGTCAAATATGTGCTTTAATAAAAAACATGATTCAAACTGGATAATAAACATGGATAAGCAGGTTGATATATTAATTATTGGGACAGGGATTTCTGGCATTGGTTTAGCTGCACATTTGATTCAGAAGTGCCCACAGCGTTCTTTTGAAATTATTGAGCGTCGTCAAAATATTGGTGGCACTTGGGATTTATTTCAATATCCGGGTATTCGTTCTGATTCGGATATGTCGACCTTTGGTTATAATTTTAAACCTTGGAAAAAAACCAATGTACTTGCCGATGGTGCATCTATTAAAGGCTATTTAGCGGAAGTCATTCAAGAAAAAGCCTTGCATTCAAAAATTCATTTTCAGCATCGTGTGCTATCTGCCAATTATAATTCTCAAACACGAAATTGGACACTACGTATTGAAAATGCAGCACAGCAGATTGAAAATTGGGTGGCTAATTTTGTTATAGGCTGTACAGGATATTACAATTACGATCATGGTTTTCAGCCAGATTTCCCGAATCAGCAGGCATTTAAAGGCACATTTATCCACCCACAGCACTGGCCTGAGAATTTAGACTATCGTGGTAAAAAGGTGTTAATTATTGGCAGTGGTGCAACAGCCATCACCTTGGTACCTGCTATGTCGAAAGGTGGTGCAGCGCATGTCACCATGCTACAACGCTCACCGACTTATATTGCTTCAGTGCCTGCAATGGACTTTGTTTATCAGCAAATGCGTAAAGTTTTGCCTGAAGATGTTGCTTATAAAATTACACGTGCACGTAACATTGGCATGCAACGCGCCATTTATGTTTTAGCACAAAAGCAGCCGAAATTACTGCGTACTTTGTTATTGAAATCCATCCAAATCCAGCTCAAAGGCAAGGTGGATATGAAACATTTCACCCCACATTATAATCCGTGGGATCAACGTTTATGTGTCGTGCCCGATGGTGATTTATTTAAGATTTTGCGCGAAGGTCATGCCTCGATTGAAACGGATCTAATAAATAGATTTACCGAAACTGGTGTGCAATTAAAATCAGGTAAGCATTTGGATGCTGATATTATTGTGTCTGCTACTGGTTTGAATATTCAAATTCTAGGCGGTATTCAAGCTACGATTGATGGTGAACCTTTGGACACTTCGAAGCACATGCTATATCAAGGGGTGATGCTTAGTGATGTACCGAATATGGCAATGATTATTGGCTATATTAATGCGTCTTGGACACTGAAAGTGGATGTGGCTGCTGATTATATTTGTCGTTTGCTCAATTATATGGATCGACAAGGTTATGACGAGGTAATTCCTCAAGGTGATCAAACTGAGTTATTGGAAGATACGGTAATGGGCAGTTTGAGTTCGGGCTATATCGCACGTGCTGCTGATGTGATGCCGAAGCAAGGCAAACATGCACCATGGCGAGTGACAAATAACTACTTAGAAGATCGCAAAACCTTAAAACAGGCAAGTTTTGAAGATGGTATTTTAAAGTTCAAACAGACTGTGCCTGTACAGCTGCGTAAACCTAAATTAATATCTTAAATTGTCGGGTGCGGAAGTTGTATGATTATGATGCAAGGGATTTAAAATCTCTTGCGCCATTTTCATGTTGTGGTAGATATTTTATAAAGAACGTGAAATCAGCTCTTTCATAATTTCATTGGTACCTGCATAAATACGATTGGCCCGATTGTCTAAGTAAGCACGTGCAATTGGATACTCAAGCATATAACCATAGCCACCATGCAGTTGTAGACATTCATCTACCACTTTGGAATACATCTCTGAAATTTTATATTTGGCAGCTGCAGCAGCTTCGACACTGAGTTGTTCTTGAAGTTGTGACAGCATACATTGATCTAAAAAAGCACGACAAAAATCAATTTCGGTGCGTAATTCTGCCAGTTTAAAGCGTGTATTTTGAAAGCTTTGGATGCTTTTGCCAAAGGCTTGTCGTTGCTGAGTATATTGCAGTGTATGCGCAAAAGCAGCTTCCGCACCTGCTTGACAAATTATCGCGACAATCAAGCGCTCCCAAGCCAGTTCTTTCATCAACATGATAAAGCCCATGCCTTCTGTGCCTAATAAATTGCTGCGAGGCACGCGGACATTATCAAAAAATAATTCGCAAGTGTCCTGACCTTTCATGCCAATTTTATTCAGTGGTTTGCCTTTGCTAAATCCAGCTCGATCCGCTTCTACCAGTATTAAAGACAGATTGGCTGAACCTTTGTCTGTGTTCGCTGTTTTACACACCACAATCGCCATGTCGCATAAATAGCCGTTGGTAATAAAAATTTTAGAACCATTAATCAAGTATTCATCGCCATCCAATACTGCAGAGGTACGCACAGCTTGTAAGTCTGAACCTGTACCGGGTTCGGTCATGGCAATCGCGGTGATGACTTCACCTGTGGCCATGCGGGGTAACCAGTGTTGTTTTTGTTCAGTTGTGCCAAAGTTATTGATGTAATTGGCGACAATATCTGAATGCAGTGAAAAACCTGTGGCACTGTCGCCTGCATAAGCTTGTTCTTCAATCAAAATCATGCTGTACAGGCGGTCTACTCCTGAACCTGAATATTCTTCAGGCATGGTGCTACACAGTAAACCCAAAGTACCTGCTTTACGCCAAAGCTCACGATCTACATGCTGCTGTGCTTCAAATTTTTCAGTATGGGGGATGACTTCTTGTAAATAGAATTTTCGTACCAAATCACGAAAACTGTCGTGTTCAGTATTGAATAAGGTGCGCGGCAACATATTAGCAATGGGGCGAATAGCGGCAGATTGCATTGTTTCATCTTCCTGATGTTGTTATTTTGAATTCACCTTAGAAGAATTCATAGGGGTGAACAAGGTGCAAAAGTTTCAATTGCAGATGCAATATGATGCTTTTGGTCAATGCTGCATAAAAGTCATCGAAACTTTAAAAGGGGTCGGTTAAACTAGCCTGAGTTTATTTTGAATGGGGAATCCGCATGAGTGATGACATCAGCTTAGAAGAACGCAAAGTGATTTACCGTGCCCGTCGTGGTTTAAAGGAAATTGATGTCTATTTTGACCCGTATGTGAAAAATCATTATCTGACTGCCAGTGCGGAAGAAAAACAAATGTTTGCCGATTTGGTTGAGCAGGAAGACCCAGATTTATTGGATTGGTTTATGGAAGTGTCTGAGCCACCACGTCCTGAGTTGAAAGATTTTATTCGTAAACTGAAACATTATGTGCATGGCTAAACAGCAGTTTCAGCTGAAACCTAGTCTCATCGCAATAGTGTTTCAGCTGATGATCGCTCTACTCATCGTTTGGCTTTTGCTGCAAATGTTAACGCCATGGCTAAGCGTTATATGTATTGTCATTATAGGTTGGACATATTTTAAGTTTGTTCGTGCAAACCGAATTGTTGGTTTAGATCAATTAGATGACCGTGAATGGTCAATTTCCTATCTCGTGCCTCGTGTAGTATCACAACAGATTAAAAGTACAGCTCGTCAAACAGAAATTCAGCGTGTGGAATTGCATCAGGTGATAGATCATCAAATTTATATCGTCTTGGAATTTCAGCAAGCTGTTAAACCTGTGGTGATTTGGTGTGATCAGGTTTCTAAGACGCAGTGGAAAGCGCTAAAAGTATTGGCGAAAATGTTCTAATTTGCAGACAGTTGTATATTTTTATTAATTAAAAAAACAATAATTATCATAATGATAAAATTATCATCTATTTTTCATGCCCTGACCAGTCATTTTATATTGGCATATAAGATTACACCAATCGCTATTTTCAGTTATATTAACTCTAGACAATTGTAGATCAATAGCAATCACATTGCTGAAATGCACAGATTTAAATTTGACTAAAAGATTTTTTAAGATAAGCCCGAATTGGGCACCAGTTAATAAGTAGCATGTGCTGAACCGTCGCAATGCTACTTTTTTTTGCCTAAATTTTGTCGGATGACAGATTTTGGTCAATTTTAGTCACTTTAAAACATGGCACAGTTATCCATCTGAAGCAGCAAGTAGTCGCTTTTATTCAGATATTGCTTCTGCTATGTTTGTTGCAATGGACATAAACACAATTATAGAGGACAGGAAAATGTCGCAAGTCCAAAAAATAGGCCAGGGTGTGGCCGTATTTGCAATCACAAGTTTATTATTATCAGGTTGTTCACAAGTGATCAAAACAGGAGCCAATGTCGCTCTTGGATTTACTGAAAAACATATCGTGCCGCCTATTTTAGCAATGGAAGATGCTGAAATGGTGTGTAATTCTGGTAATTCTTTAACCCCCGCCATTATGGCCACCAAAGATATGGGCGCAGACCCAACCCGTGTTGCGGTACTGATGTACTCGGCGGCAGGCATTTGTGCCGAAGAAAAAGCTTTAGATGCTGAATTGCGTTATTTACGTGCAGCAAAAGCAGGGCAAGTGGGCGAAGCGCAAGATGCGCGGATTCAGCAAAAGCGTTGGGCAGCTTTRGCTGCACAGCGTCAATACACAGGCTATCAATTATTTCAGCATCGTTGGGAAAAGAAATACCGGAAACCTTTGGGCGAAGGTTGTCCAAAAATGAACAGTGATATTGATCAAACCGTGTATATGTTGGGGATGTTGAGTGGCTTGCAAGCCATGACCAATGATATTAATTCAGGCGGGGCAGTGCATGTGCCTAAAGACATTGCCGCGATTGTTGAACGTGGCATGACCTGTTTAAATAATGAAAAATTCTGGGGTGCACCAGAGGCCACACGTGCAGTAATATGGACTTTGCTTCCTGGTGCGGGAGATGGTAAACCTGATCCTTATCAAACCTTAAAGCAGTCGATGCAAATTGGTGAAAATAAAGGCGTGCGTTTATCACACGCTTTATATGCGGTTGCTGCCCAAGCCAGTGGTGAAGATGCCAAAATCCGCGATGCACTCAAAGCCTTTTCTAATGCACGCAGTGACGAAAAACCTGTAAATCCACAATTTAAATTGATTGATGCCATGGCGGGAAGCATGGTACAAGGAATTTCAGACCGTTACTGGACTGAACATACAGGTGTGCGTACGGGTGATCAGCAACGTTTCTGGGATGAGCAAGATGATTCATCTGAATTAGATGATTTATTTAATGAGGATACGGCAGCTCAATTGTAAAAATATCAAGATTGCCCAATTCAATATAGACAAGAAGTTTTAGGATTGGGCAATCCGTTTGCCGAAGCACATAACAAGAATAATTTGGAGGATGCAAGCGCCTATGCAATATTCATCTCAATTTCTCAGTCGAAAAATTGTGTTTATTGCGGCATGTATGTCGGTTTCGGCATGTTTGCAGATTTTTGCAGAGCATTTTATTTATTGGTCTACACATTTATTGGATGAATTCTGGCGTTTATGGACAGGGCATTGGGTGCATGTGGGTTGGATTCATTATTTACTCAATATGATCGCCTTTGCCTGTTTACCTTTTATTTTCCCGCATGCCAAAATAGGGCATTTTGTGGCGCTTTTGCTGCTACTACCCCCAGCGATTAGTCTGAGTTTCTTTTACTTGCTTACCGATGTTGATGCCTATGCAGGGCTTTCTGGGGTATTGCATGGTGCTTATGTGGCGGTGGCGTGTGTGCATTTGCTCTATAAAAAAGAACGTGGTTTTGCCGCATTGGTCTTGCTGCTTATTTTATCTAAATTGATTTGGGAAAATACTTTGGGCAGTTTGGGTACAGCAGAATTAATCGGAAGTCCTGTATTAGTTGAGGCACATTTATTGGGAGTGATTTGGGGAGTAATTTTTGCACTCGCTTATATTGGTTGGGTCTATTGCATTGATTCGCATTAAATTTACATCGGAAAGGACTCACAAAAAATCTCACAATTGACCATTTTTACTTAAAAGAAAATCTATATTGTCATTTTAAAAATAACGACGTTCATTCACATTTAAACTGAATGCAAAAATGCTCGATGGAAGAAGGATATTCCGTTGAATAAGGACAGACAGAAATTCGAGTGTCTCGGTTTCTGCATAGAATAAAAACAGGAAAATATATGCACAATAACGGACAACGCAGGTCTGGCTTGGCTTTGCTCAGACATATATGGACAGAATGGATTTCTACATTCGTTATTTTGATCTTGTTGCTACTGACCCTCATTATTGGTACAGGTGAAATGTTACATGGTCAGTTGTTGCGTATGGGTGAACGCCTATACGGTGACCCTGCAACGGGTATGCAATATTCATTTTTGCGTGCCGAACCCACTGCACCTGACTGCGAACGCAACCCCGATATCGATGCGCAGGTACATGCCCAAATGCAAGCCAATGCTGCTGATGAGTTTGCCGATATTTTTGGCACTGCCTCTGAATCAGATGTCCGCGCTTCCATTTTGGCAGCCAAACAAATTTGTGAAGAAAAATTTCAATTTCATGATCAGGCGATTCAGCATATTCAAGCCTATCCAAGCTTGAAAATGTATCGAAACATTGAAACCTCTTTTTTTGGTATTTTTAAATTTGGTACTGAAAACCGTGCCATTTTATTGGTGTTGATGGTGGTCTTTGCCGCAATTAGTGCCACTTTAAAAACCCATCACATTGGTTTACGTGGCCCTGCGACCAAAATTGATTTTAAAGTGTATTCGACCTTAATGGTGGTGGCGAATGGATTCTTAACCTCGTCAAGTATCAGTCAATATCGTTCAGTACTCAATTCAGGCGTACCGATGAGTGTTGAAACGCAAATCATTTACTGGATGTGGATGACTCTGTTTGCAACTCTGACTTTAATTAGTTTATTCCAGCTTATTAAGCCACCTACACCGACCCGTGAAGGCGGTAGTTTAGGTCTTGCTTTCCTGAGTGTACCTTTGTATGCCTATATGGCAATTAGTACAGGTTTCTCCTTTACCTTCCTAATGGATTATCCAATGGGGCAAGGGATATACCTGGGGCAACTGGTCGAATTCTCTAGTATCTTCCTGAACTTGGCATTGTTTATTTGGGCAGGGATGTTGCTCAAACAAACTCGAATTGTGGATTTGTTCCTGAATATTCTGCGTCCGTGGAATTTGGCACCTGAAACTTTAACCTGGCTGATTTTGATTGCTGCGGCATTGCCAACAGCTTATACCGGTGCATCGGGGATTTTTGTCATTGCCGCAGGTGCGATCATTTATAAAGAGGTTTGGAATGCGGGTGGACGACGTCAGTTTGCATTAGCAGCAACTGCCATGTCGGGTTCAATGGGGGTGGTGCTTCGCCCTTGCCTATTGATTGTTGTGGTGGCATCGCTGAATAAAGAAGTCACAACGGACATGCTATATCACTATGGTTTGTATGTGTTTCTCTTGACTTCAACCCTGTTTTTAGTGATTTCGTTGTTCTTTGCTGAAAATAAATTCCGCATTGCTGCACCAAGAATGGCTGCGCCATTGTCCCTACGTGCTATTGGCCCTGTAATGCCCTATATCCTTATTTTTGTGTTGATTTGGCTGTTCTATAAATATGCTTTAGACACCAATATGAATGAATTTACTGCTCCTGTCATGATGCCGGTTATTTTATTGATGATGGTGCTATTTGATAAATTGCGCCATGAACCTGCACCTATTCCAGCCATGGGGCAGTGGGATCAGAGTTTTGATTATAAGCCTACAGCACAACAGACAACAGCTTCATCTGAGCGTTCATTATTGACCGCACCTGATTCACCATTGCGTCAATATGGTTTTTTCAAAGCACTGCATTTATCGACCAGTGAAACGGTGGGACATATTGGTGCATTGGTAATTTTGATGGCGCTTTCAGTCAGTGTGGGAGGATATTTAGAACGCATTGAAATTATGGAAGCGTTCCCAACTGACATTAGCAGCATCTTTATTGTGATTAGCCTGATTGTTGCCCTGATGATTTTTGTGGGCATGATTATGGATCCATTCGGTGCGGTGATTCTAATTTCTGCAACGGTTGCGCCTGTGGCTTATCAATATGGGATTCATCCTGTGCATTTCTGGATGATCACCCTAATTGGTTTTGAATTAGGCTATGTGACGCCACCTGTAGCTCTGAATCATTTATTGGCAAGGCAGTCGATTGGAGATGAAGAAGTCGCTGCAGCCGATGCAGAAGTTCGTCATAAATCGTTCTATTATCGTTATGAGCGTTGGATTTTGCCTATGATTGTGATGCTTCCTGCGATGTTGATTATTGCCTATGCACCGTATGCGTTTAAGCTATTCGGCTGGTATGAATAAGCATATGGATACTTAATCGCAGTCATCTTATTATTTAACAACACCCTGTAGTTCGCTATGGGGTGTTTTTTTAATTGGTTGATATGCAGGGAATACAAAGCAGCATCAAGAATGCGGGGAGTGGTGATTCAGGTGTTTTTGTAACAGTGGACTGCATAAAATAATGGCAAGCAAAATGAGGGCAAAGCCAATCAAACTAAATAAGTCTGGCGTTTCATGCCAAAAGCTAAAGCCCCAAATCCCTGCAAAAATAATCGCAATGTAATTTACAGGGCCAATTTGCCCTGCAGGGGCAAGACGGTAGGCATTGGACATAAAGATTTGACTGATATTGGCCAGTAATCCTGCGCAAATTAAAAAACTCAATTCTTTTAAGTTGTAGGGACGCCATGACCAGAACATCGGTACAACAGAAATGAGTGTACCAATCATGCAAAAATAAAACACAATACGTTCAGGCGGTTCGGTTTGAGTCAGGGCGCGTACTGTGACAAAAGCCATCGCTGCTAAAAAACTGGCACTGAGTCCAATCGCGGACATACTATTAAACATACCTGCATCGGGTTTGGCGACAAATAACACGCCAAATAAACCAATAAATGCAGCCCATAACATTGGTTTGGTGATTTTTTCTTTAAGGAATAGCCATGCAATTAAGGGAATAAAAATAGGCGATGAATAGGTAAAGACCATTGCATTGGATAGTTTTAGATTGGCAATTGCGTAGAAAAAGCCATACATAGCGGTTAGTCCGACCACCGAACGCCAAGTGTGCATCCATAACTTTTCGGTTTTAAAAAAGCCCAAGCCTTTATTGAAAATGAGCGGGATAAAAATAAACAAACCAATAAAATTACGGAAAAATACTACCGTGGCATTATCTACCGTTTCTGAGGCGTAACGAACGCACACCCCCATGAGCGAAAACAGAAAGGCAGAGCAGGTTAACAGCATAATTGCTTTGAGCAAATTTTGTTGGGCAGAGCCAGAAGATGTCATACAAATAAAGCCAGAATAACCTCAGGCTATTCTAGCTTAAATTGGCTACAACACTGACCCCTTATCGTATTTTAAAACGACTGATGTGAAGCAGAGAAGGTTTACTGTGCCAGTTGGGCTTCCAGTATTTTGATTTGCTCCTCTTTTAGTTTAATCAACTCATCGGCATCACTATGTTGCTGTTTTAATAAGGCACGTTGATCATTCAGCTGATTTTGAATGTCATCTAATTTAGCCACTTCTTCTTTGGCAAGGGCTGCATTTTCAGATACAGGTGCTTTGAGTAAATCCTCTGTGACCAACTGTTTTGGTGCTGCTTCATCTTCTTGCAACGGCGTTGCTTCAGCAGGCGCAAATTTCGTTGCAGGCGCCGTGGTTGGGGCAGTTTCTATAGGTGCAGTATTGTCGCTCTCACCCATCCATTGAAAGATAAACACGGCAATAATGACAACAATTAAGCCCCCAGCAATCGCCCACAGGAGCTTAGGGTTGTGTCGTTGATCTTCAGTCATGCGTTAAACCTTATTGTTTTATTTTGACTGACGTGGCTTAAACTGGATCACCCCAATTTCATCTGAAACCTCTGGGATTTCAGGTTCATCAATATGTGTTGGACGGTTTTCCGTATAATCACACTCGATGCATTCGATCCATTCAGCTTCGCCAGCAGTGAGCATGACAACCCGATCCAACGCCTGACATTTTGGACATTTTGCGCCTGCAATGAAACGACGTTTAATGGTCATCACGACTCCCCTAACTTCATCTAAAGGTCTTAGTTTAAGCATTTTTAACGGTGTTCGTCCAACCTTGATGACGTAATAGTGCGTCTATTTTTGGCTCGCGTCCGCGGAAATTGATAAATGCGTCAAGGGCTGAATCTTTTCCGCCAACTGCTAGAATAAACTGTCTAAACTGCTTACCCGTTTCGGTATTAAACAGCCMTTCATTTTCGAAGCGATCAAAGGCATCACTGGCCAAAACCTCTGCCCATTTGTATGAATAATATCCTGCTGCATAGCCGCCTGCGAAAATATGGCTGAAGCTGTGCTGGAAGCGGTTGTAGGTTGTAGTTGGTGCAACGGCATATTTTTCACGAATATCATCTAGCATGGCTTGAATCTGCTCGGCATTTAAAGCAGGGTTGCTGCGGTGAATACTTAAGTCAAATAGGGCAAATTCAATTTGGCGTAGGCTTTGCATTCCCGACTGGAAGAAACGTGCATTTAACAGCGCTTTAAGCAGATGTTCAGGCAGAGTGTCTAGGGTTTCAATATGCGCACTCAGCATATCTAAACTGTCTTGATCCCAAGCCCAGAATTCCATGAATTGGCTTGGTAATTCCACCGCATCCCAAGCAACACCATGTGTACCTGCCACAGCAATATTATCCACTTCGGTCAGCAGGTGATGTAAGCCATGTCCAAACTCATGGAATAGGGTAATGACTTCATCATGTGTTAAAAGCGCGGGTTGATCAGCCACAGGTGGGGTAAAGTTACACACCATATAGCAAATGGGTTTTTGTAAACCTTGTGTCGACTGCATACGTGAACGGAAACCACTCATCCACGCGCCGCCGCGTTTGCCGGTACGGGCATATAGATCAAAGTAAAAACCACCAATCACTTGACCTTGCTCTTCAAGTTCAAAATAACGTGCATCAGGATGCCAAACAGGGGCAGCGCGTTCAATAATATCGACATCGTATAAACGCTTAACGATGCTAAATAGACCTTCAACTACTTTTGGTGCAGGGAAATACGGCTTTAACATTTCTTGTGAAAGGTTAAATTGCTGTAATTTTAATTTTTCAGAATAGTAGCCTGTATCCCATGGTTGCAAGGTATCAATCCCATCTTGAGCTGCAATGGCTTTGAGTTCGGCAATTTCTTGTTCAGCAGGTGCTCGAGCATGTTCTGCTAGTTCACGCAGGAATTGATCGACTGCTTCGACACTGGGTGCCATTTTGCTGGCAAGGGATAATTCTGCATAGTTGTTAAAACCGAGCAATTGCGCCATTTCTTGACGTAAGCGCAAGATTTCTTCCATGATCGGGGTGTTGTCAAATTCAGACTGGTCTGATTGATCAGATGCACGGGTAGTGTATGCCTGATACAAGGTTTCGCGCAAAGCACGATCATCGGCATAGGTCATAATGGCTAAATAGGCAGGAATATCCAGTGTTGCCACAGGTTGTTCTAGCTCGCGTTGCTGACCATATTGTTTCAGCAATTCAACGCTGCTTGGTGGTAAACCTTTGAGCTGATCTTCTGATAATACTTTGTAATAGGCTTGAGTAGCATCCAAGACATGATTGGAAAAATCCGATGACAGTTGCGATAAACGCGCTGAAATTTCAGCATAGCGTTTTTTGGCTTCGCCTTCTAAGGCCACGCCTGACAGTTTAAAGTCACGCAAGGCCAGTTGAATTGCGCTTTGTTGTGCAGCAGGCAAATCTTTAAAGGTGTTGGCATCGTGAATATGTTGATAAGTTTGATATAACACTGTGTGCTGACCAAGCTGAGTATAGTAGTCACTTAAACTGGGTAATAACGCCTGATACATTTCACGGGTTTCAGTATTATTCATGACCGCATTTAAATGTGACAGCACGCCCCATGCTTCGCTCATATTATTTTCGAGCTGATCAATCTGTTCTAAAACATTTAATTGCGCCGTAATACTTTCAGGTACTGCAGTCAGCTTATTTAAAAAGCTTTGTCCCTGCTGAATAGCATGCTCAATTTTTTCTTTTAAATCTGCCAGTGTAATTTGATCAAACTGTGGAACAGGTAAAGTTGCTTGCTGTAATTTCATTTTTTGAGTGCCATCTAAATTTCTTTCATGATTAATAGATGTAGGGCTTTTGAGGGCTGAAATCAAGGCAAAAGGGCAGATTTAGCTAATCAAGGTCATAACTTTGTCAGAATATGGCTGTTTGAGGCGATCCCAAAAAACAAAAAGAGCCGTAGCTCTTTTTGAAGTGGTTGGAAAAAAGCCGATGCTAGTCAAATTTAGACTTGGCATTGGCTTTTTTCTTTTTCTCTTTGGTCTTTTTCTTGGTTTTTTCTTTCGGTTTTATTTCCGACTTCGCTGAGGTTTTTTTACCATAAGAACTCGGTTTGTTTTTTTGCTTTTTCTTTGGTACAGGTTGCTCACCGTTTTCACTTAAAGTCGCCTTGCTTGGACGCTCAGAAAAAACTTCTTCGGTGGCTTCACGGTTGAATGGTTTTGCCACGCGCGGTGCGCGCATACGAATAGCACGACCTGCATGGGTGAGTTGTTGCATAAGTTCAAAATCAATTTTGCGGTCTTCTAAATTCACGGCCGCCACTTTAATTTTGACTTCATCGCCTAAGCTAAAGGTTTGACCACGTGCTTGTCCAATTAGACTTTGACTAGCTTGATCAAATACAAAGAAATCATCGCCTAACTGGCTGACATGAATCATACCATCGACATAAAGGTCTTTGAGAGTAACAAATAGACCGAATTCTGCCACTGCAGAAATTATGCCCACAAATTCTTCACCTAAATGCTGCTGCATATAGTGGCATTTTAGCCATGTGGTGACAGAGCGCGAAGCTTCATCGGCACGACGTTCGGTTGCAGAATAATGCTCGCCTGCATCATCTAAAGCTGCGCCCGAAAGTGGGGATGGCTTGTGTTGTAAATGTGCTTTAATGGCACGGTGTAATAACAGGTCAGGGTAGCGGCGAATTGGTGAAGTGAAATGCGTGTAGGCATCATAAGCTAAACCAAAGTGTCCTGCATTGTTGGCACCATAATAGGCCTGCATCATGGAGCGTAATAACACCGCGTGAATACTTGGCGCATCAATACGATCTTTAGTGGCTTCAATCACCGCTTGATAGTCGGCCTGAGTTGGTTGTTCTGGGAAATGTAGCCCAAGTAATTTGACAAAATCACGGACTTTTTGAATACGTGAAAACTCTGGCGGTTCATGCACACGGTACAGCATCGGCACATCATGTTTGAGTGCATATTCTGCTGCTGCGACGTTGGCGAGTAACATACATTCTTCAATCAGTTTATGTGCATCGTTACGGGTGCGGGGCAAAATTTCTTTAATTCCACCTAACTCAT
This sequence comes from Acinetobacter towneri, assembly GCF_001758345.1. Classification (GTDB taxonomy): domain Bacteria; phylum Pseudomonadota; class Gammaproteobacteria; order Pseudomonadales; family Moraxellaceae; genus Acinetobacter; species Acinetobacter towneri_A. Next base: position 56,030 of record NZ_MKQS01000005.1, on the reverse strand, counting down.
CAAAGGTCATGTAGGTTTCAACGGTTTCAAACTCCATGGCATGACGTTCGGCACGTAAGCCTTTCAGCACTTGATACAGTTGGAACAGAGTATTTAATGATTTCCGCACCTCCCGATCTTCTGGAATTGCCGCACTATCACCCTCAAAATATTGTGCCACTTGGGTATAGGTTAGACGTGCTTTTGAATGCATGACCGATGGATAGAATTCAAAACCTGTGACTCGACCTGCGCGTGACAGTTTTAAATCGCAGACCATACATAAACGGTCTACCTGCGGATTGAGTGAACATAAGCCATTCGATAAAGCTTCAGGCAACATTGGCAATACAAAATGTGGGAAATAGACTGATGTCCCACGTTCCTGAGCTTCATTATCTAATGGTTTGCCTGAGCGGACATAATGGCTGACATCGGCAATGGCGACAACGACTCGGTAGCCACCGCCTGGACGTTTTTCGGCGTACACAGCATCGTCAAAGTCGCGGGCATCTTCACCATCAATGGTGACTAAGGGTAAATCGCGTAAATCAATACGTCCTTCACGATCTTGGGCAGTCGGTTCCTGAAAGCTTTCAGCTTCCTGAATGACATCTTCAGGAAATTCATATGGCAGACCAAATTCTAAAATGGTTTGCGGGATAATAATTTCAGTATCAGCTTTGTCTGCCATCGACTGAATAATATGTCCTGTGGCAAATTCTTCACGGGTTGGATAGTCGTCAATCGCAATGCGAACAGAATCGCCCAGTTTAACTTGGGCATGTTCAATCAATTCTTTTTCAAGGGTAATGGGTTGATGGCTATTTGGTTGGGCAGGCTGAATAAAATATTCACCATCGTATTCTGATAATTTACCAATGATTTGTTTGACACGACGCTGAGTGACTTCGGTAATAAAGCCCCATGCCTTGCCTTTACGATCTACCGAAGTCTGGCGAACTTTGACTTGATCGCCATTAAACACCAAACGTAGTTCACGTTCAGTCAATAAAATATCTTCATGACCTGCAATATTGGCTGTGCCTAAACCTTTACTGTTGATGTACACCGTGGCGTCATGAGTCGGTTGTTCTGCAGCCAGCTGGAACTTGAATCCATCTTTCATAAGCTGACCATCACGCACCATGGCAATTAAACGATGGCTTAACGCATCAATACTTTTTTGATCGGCAATGGCGAAATGCTCAACCAAGTCTGCATGTGACTGTGCCGCTTGCAGTGTTTCAATGGTTTCTAAGATTAAGGTACGGCTTGGAATAGGATTTTCGTAACGTTCGGCTTCAGCTTTCGCTTCAGGATCGACCCAATTTTTCATCATGGAATAAACTTCATGTCAGAAGGTAGGTTTAGCATAAGTCATGTACGTGAAGACTGCACGTAAATGATTGCAATAATGTGTTTTCTGTCGTTATTTTACGATGTTTCTGGTTTTTGTGTAGTGATTGCCAAAAGTTCAGGCGCAATTCTGGTGATGAATCCTGAAAATTGTTTAAAAAATATTTAATTGAGCAAAAATATGCAAAAATTGTGGTGTCTAAGCTTGCAGTGCTAGCACTTAATTTGTATTATGGCGGCACGTTACGGTGAGATGGGTGAGTGGCTGAAACCACGTCCCTGCTAAGGACGCATACGGGTAACTGTATCGAGGGTTCGAATCCCTCTCTCACCGCCACGCTTTACTTATGTCGCGCTCATAGCTCAGCTGGATAGAGCACTTGGCTACGAACTAAGGGGTCGGGAGTTCGAATCTCTCTGAGCGCACCAATAAGTAAACTGAACAGTAACGTATCGCCTAAATTGGCAAACAAGTAATGCGCTCATAGCTCAGCTGGATAGAGCACTTGGCTACGAACTAAGGGGTCGGGAGTTCGAATCTCTCTGAGCGCACCAACTTGAACAATCAACCGCTTAAATGCGGTTTTTTTGTGCCTGAAATTTGCTGATACAGTGGGTATCTGCATTTACCCGAAGCTAAGCCAATGCAATAATTGTATTTCGGTAAAATTTTTTGAATCGTCGAATATCTGTGCATTTGATTGCAAAATGATGAATTAATACTTAACAGCCAGACAAAAACACGTATAATGCACCCCATCAAGTCGTCGCGCTCATAGCTCAGCTGGATAGAGCACTTGGCTACGAACTAAGGGGTCGGGAGTTCGAATCTCTCTGAGCGCACCAACTTGAAATAAAAAACCGCACTTTTGATGCGGTTTTTTTGCATCTACACTATCTAAAAATGATGAAATTTCTGTGTCAAAAGTATGACTATTGTTTTACATCTGGCTTTGAGCGAATAAACACTAAAAAAATAAGGAATGTGCTCAATCTAGTGTAAGATTTAGCTCAATTTGAATGACTTGATGATGAGCTTATGTCTGACACGCAGCCAGCATTGTCTTTGCGCTATATTTTAAATTTAGAAGAATCTCAAGACGGCTTTGCCCTTGCGACTTTTGGTAAAAAACAATTCACCCGTTTTATTACACCACTGATGAGTGTGGCGATTATCGCTTGGGGCTTTTATTTGGGCTTCGATGGGGTAGGTCGCTATTATGTTGCACTCGGTGCGTTCTTTTTAATCTTGCAAACCTTAATGCGTTATTGGTTTTTGCCAATGATGTTTAAACGCCAGTTTGTAAAATACCAATTTGGAAAAAGCGAGCAAGGCATTGATTTATTTCAGGACTATGCCGAGCTGTATGCCAATGGTCGTAAACAGGTATTTCATTATAACGAGGTGCAAAATTTCGCTGTGGGTAAACTCACCTATATGCTGGAATTGAAAAACCGTACAGTGGTGATTGTGCCGAAACGTGCATTTAATCTGCCTGCAGAACAAACGGTTTTTGAAAATACCTTTAAAAAGTAAGTTCTAATTTTCCCAATTTACGAATTATTTGAGGATGATCATGAGTACACGTCCATCTAAAATTGTCTGTGTCGGTCGAAGTTATGCAGACCATGCCAAAGAATTAGGTAATGCTGTACCTGATCATCCTGTGTTATTTATTAAACCGCCAAGTAGTTTACGCAGTTTAAATGATGGGATTACGTGGAATAAAGTCTGGGGCAATTGTCATTATGAATGTGAACTGAGTTTACGCATTGACCAACCCTTAAATGCAGACACAGATCCTGCCAAAGTGTTGGATGCTGTAGGTGCAGTGACTTTAGGTCTGGATTTAACTTTGCGTGAGTTGCAGGACGAACTCAAGAAAAAAGGGCAACCATGGGAACGAGCCAAAGCATTTGATGGTTCTTGTGTGTTGGCAGATTGGGTGGATGTATCGGAAATTCAGGACTGGAAAAACGTGCACTATCGTTTGGTCATTAATGATGAATTACGTCAGCAAGGCGATACCAGTTTATTGATTTTTGATATTGCGGCATTGTTGGCAGATATTAGCCAAGTATTTAGTTTAGAACCTGGTGATGTGGTCATGACTGGTACGCCTGCAGGAGTGGCAGCATTACAGTCGGGCGATCAGTTGAAGATGACCTTACAAGGACGTACTCAGGCATTTGTCTGGACGACTTTTGTAAAATAAATAGTGGTGTAAACGGTGATGTCATCAAAAGATGAGTATCACCGTTTTGTACTTGCTTTTAAATCCAATGGTTATACTTTCAGTAAATGCTGAAATTTACTGCGTAATTTATTCAGTTTCGGTGGAATGGAAAAATTGCAGTAGCCCTGATTTGGATTTTTGGCAAAAAAATTCTGATGATAGTCTTCTGCAGGGTAAAATTCAGGTGCTGCACTGAGTTCAGTCACAACATTCACACCTTCAGCTTGTAATGCTGCAATCATCTCGGTGGCAGCTTGTTGCTGTGTAGCATCTAAATAATAAATCACAGAGCGGTATTGTGTGCCGACATCATTGCCCTGACGGTTTAATGTGGTTGGGTCGTGTGTGGCAAAAAATACCTCAAGTAATTGTGAATAGCTGATCTGCTGCTCATCAAAATCAATCAAAATGACTTCTGCATGTCCGCTGTCGCCACGGCAAATATCTTCATAGCTTGGGTTTAAGGTGTGTCCACCTGCATAACCGCTGGTGACTTTTTCTACGCCCTGCAGTTGTAAAAATACAGCTTCGACACACCAGAAACATCCGCCACCAAACAATGCTTGTTGCATGATTTTGTCCTTATATTTTATGAATCAACCATTTTAAGCCTATTTATGGTTAGACTTAGCCATTAACGTACAGCCGTTGGTGTTTCAAATTGAATGAGTAAATTTCCATGACGATCTAGCAATTTCAGGGTTTTACCATAGACCTGATAATGTGTGACTTTGTTCAGGGCTTCATGAAATTTCTGATCTAAGTTATTGTTATTTAAGCAAGCCATTCGCGTGGTCGCCAATTGACCCAATTGTAGGGTGTCACGTCCTGCGGTATAGCTAGCGTTGATTCGGTTACAACTATCTGAACCTGAGACTATTTGTGTGGTGGCATCAAAGTTTAAATATGGCAAGTTTTGGCGGTTTGCTGCAGTATTTAACATACTGTTGCCCAATTGAGTAGCCGTCCATGTACGTTGTACCAAGTTAGCTTGATTGATTGCGGTAATTTGGCTGGTGCTCGTTTGAGTTGGCATATTTTCACATCCAGAGAAAAGCATGACTGAAGCAAATATTGCGAAAACAAAAGATTTTTTAAACATGAAATGATCTCTAATTTTTTGAACTTGTTGCTATCTAAACAAATTATGCGCCGTGGCTCTAGTTGAATTTGTATGTTTGCTGCAACTTTTTCAAGAATGGGTGTAGTTTGCTATTTCAATGAATTGTATCTGGACAAAATGACCAAAATAGCTCAAGGCAGCACTTTGTTTTGATCGGTTGGGTGCGAGTAAGGCGTGCTGATTTTTGCTGAGGAATCGAGCTGTACCCCTTGTCGAATAAGTCTGGAAAAGTCCTGACTGTGGATATCTTTTAAGTTTTCCACACGTGGGTTAATGTGGGCGCGTTGATACCAAGTTTGCATATCCCAACGATGATCCAGCGCATGCAAATCATATAAATAATTGGGTAAATAACCCGAAGCAAACAGGCGATAGTCTGCAGTGAAGCGTTTTTGTGATACAGACTGAATCATATCAAACAACAATGTGGTGCAATTACTGGTTAAAGTGTTGTACCAACGTGGCTTGGCCGCCAAAGCATCGGCTTTATGCAGATATTCCTGAAACAGTGCTTGTGCTTCTTGAGGATTCATTTGAATTGGGAAAAAATAAACTTGTTCACCCCGAATATTACTGCGAGTGTAAATGATATCTTTTTCATCGGCAGCAACAAGGCTCAACTCATATTTCCGAAAGAAGCCACCAATCGCAGAAAACTCTTCATGTCTTTCTTTGCGTATTTCAATGGAAAAAGTCAGAGGCGCTTGATCGGCAAAGTCAAAACTAACCAAGGTATGCGCAATTTTAGGCCCCATCCAGTATGAGGTGATGATATTCACCCCAGTGATCTGTTTCAGATTAAATTGTCGGGTTTCCCAATGTTCGGTATAGCGACCATCGGCATGCCAGTCAAAATTGCGGACATTGTGCAGCGTGACCTGATCTTGTACTTGTTCATAATGCAGCATACGGGCTACTTCAGGGTTCCAGTCACGGTCTTGCTTGGCATCCATCCCAAAATACCAAAACAGCCCCAAGGTAAAACCCAAAAGATAAACCAAAATATCCTGATTGCGACTGAGCAAATGCTGAGTGATATAAATGCCCAAAATGCTGAGGGTGAAGGCTAGCCAAGTCCCAATCAGCACACGGCTCATTAACCAACCCAAAGGCTGATGAATCCACAAGGCCATACTGAGCCAAATAGAAGAAAGAACGACACCTAAACTGAATATGAAATGCAGCATCCGCCATTCCTGAGGCAAAGTTAAATTCCGTTTAAGTCATCATAATCAAATATTGCCAAGGCTGTCAGCATTATTTTTGATAGCGGGCAAACTCAAAGGCAATCCCTGATTTTTCATCGACATGCTGTTCTGAGGCCACTTTTTTAAACTCGGCAGGAATGGCAGGATAATGCGCATCTCCCTGAACATCTAGTTCAATATGTGTCAGTTCCAAACGGTCAGCAATCGGCATAGTTTGGCTAAAAATTTCACCACCACCAATAATAAATAAAGTGTTTGGTTTTTCTGAGGCTTGAACATCGGCAACGGCTTGTTGCAAGGCATCTTCAATGCTATGCGCCACTTTTGTGCCTTCAAATGCCCAGTTTGGGTCGCGGGTAATCACCCAATTGACACGTTTAGGCAGGGTGCGTCCCATCGACTCCAAGGTTTTGCGTCCCATAATCACCACGCCACCTTGGGTGATTTCTTTGAAGTGTTTTAAGTCTGCCGAAATATGCCACGGCAATTGGTTACCCTGACCAATGCAGCGTTGTTGATCCATAGCGACTACGTGTACAACTTCTAAATTTTGAAATGACATAATTAGGCTCGTATTTTCTTAGTCTGCCAAGCATGTTTTGGGGACGTTGGGGCAATTTAAATGTTGAGATGATAAATCTAGCAACAGGCAATTAAACAGCGACAGGTGCTTTAATTGCAGGATGTGACTCATAGCCTACAATTTCAATATCTTCAAATTTAAAATCGAAAATATCTTTGATTTCAGGATTGAGTTTTAACTGACATAACGCCAGTGGTTCACGGCTTAGCTGTAACTGTGCCTGTTCAAAGTGGTTGGCATATAAATGCGTATCGCCACCTGTCCAGACAAAATCTCCGACTTCTAAATCACAGACTTGCGCGATCATGTGGGTTAGTAAAGCATAGCTGGCAATATTAAAAGGCACGCCTAAAAACACATCGGCACTGCGTTGATATAGCTGGCATGAGAGTTTGCCGTTGTGCACAAAAAACTGGAATAAAGTATGGCAAGGCGGTAAAGCAACTTGACCTGCTTCTTTCGGGTTCCAGCCTGACACGATTAAACGACGTGAATTTGGATTGGTTTTAATTTCATTGATTAACCATGCAATTTGGTCAAAACCATCTTGCTCATACAGACCATCGGCTTTTTGTGTTGCACCAAAATTACGCCATTGATGTCCGTACACAGGGCCAAGTTCACCGTCAGGACGGCCAAAGCGCGCGGTTTGTTCTGCAGTAGACCATTCATCCCAAATACTGACTTTATGTTCTTGTAGATATTTGACGTTGGTATCGCCTTTTAAAAACCATAACAGCTCAATCACGATAGAGCGGAAATGCACTTTTTTGGTGGTCAGCAGTGGAAAACCTTGCGCAAGGTTAAAACGCATTTGATGCCCAAATACAGAACGCGTACCTGTTCCGGTACGGTCACCTTTGTCGCCACCATGGTCAAGAATATGTTGGAGTAGGTCTAAATACTGGCGCATAGCGTTCTCTGGTCAAGCAAAAGTGAATATTTTTGGTTGGGCGATTCGATGCCCAGTAAATCACAAAGAATAATAGCAGAGTTTTTAAAGTTGTGACTTTATTGTGTGTCGGAAGTGTGATGTTGATGCAGCAATGACAGTGGTGAAAACAGGCAAATAGCCAAAGCGGTAAAGCCAATGCCTTGAGCGCCCGACAGTAAAATTTCACCGTGTTGAATCTGCATGAAAATTATTGCGAGTAACAACGCCAGTGGAATCCAAGTCAATAGTCGTGCCAACCAACCTGTGGGATGTTGTGCAGTAAAATGAATTTTGCAGTAACGACAAATTAAAAAAACAATACCTGTGGCCAGAAACATTAAAATCGCATCGAGCTTTAAGGGTTCTAAGAAGTATACCGCTGCAGTGACCAGCATGATCACCAGCAGCAGGGCAATTTTCTTTGTGATGGTAATCTGTGGGTTAAACCAAAATTCAAGCATGTGAGAGATTGATGTCTGAAAAGTGTAAGTAATAGATAGCACTGTAGCATAAAAAAGGCGAAGATTGACTTCGCCTGAATGGATGAAACCTGCATTTAAATGGGTAGTAGCTTAGCTGTTTTTCTGCGGACCCCAATCATAAATTTTCTTTTGATAGGCATGCCACATCATCCAGATACCGACCAAAATCATTGGCAAGCTCAGGAATTGCCCCTTACTCATCCATGCAATAAAGAGCTGACCATGATCGGGTTCGCGGAAAAATTCGACAACAAAGCGTGCCAAACCATAACCAATCAGGAACAGGGCAGACACTGCCATGCGTGGACGTGGCTTGGAGCTAAACCACCACAGTACAATAAATAGAATTAAACCTTCGCATAAGGCTTGATACAACTGAGATGGATGCCGTACCAATTGCAAAGGATCGGTCGGGAAAATCATCCCCAAGGCAAAGTCAGGATCGGTCACAGGGCGACCATATAACTCACCACCAATAAAATTACCAATACGACCAAACATCAGACCTGTAGGTACACATGGGGCAATAAAATCCAAAGTTTGAAACCACGTCATTTTGTATTTTTTACACCAGAACAGCATGGCTAAAATCACGCCCAGAAAGCCGCCATGGAAACTCATGCCGCCTGTCCAGACTTGGAATAACCACAGTGGATTTTCCAAAAATTGTTCAAAGCCGTAGAAAAACACATAACCGACACGTCCACCAATCACCACGCCCAAAGCGCCGTAAAAGATCAGGTCGGAAACCATGTCTGGTGTCCAGCCACGTTGTTTGGCACGGTAAGTTGCCAAACCCCATGCAAATAAAAATGCCAGTAAATACATCAAGCCATACCAATGGACTTGTAAAGGCCCGAGCGAAATAGCAACGGGGTCAATATTTGGATAGGTGAGCATTCCTGTTCCTTGTGATTCTGTTTTGCACAGATTTTAGCTGAATGTGATGAAAAATGTTGTACATTCAATGTGTAAAGATCAAGAGTTTAAATTATGTGTATTGTTGCATTGGCTTGGCAGGTCTTGGCAGACACACCCCTGTGTTTGCTTTCAAATCGAGATGAGTTCTATCGGCGTCCGACAGCAGCACTGGCAGCATGGCCCCAAAGTCCAATTGTTGCTGGGCAAGATTTAGAATCGGGTGGTACGTGGATGGGGATCACTCAGTCTGGACGCTGGGCAGTAATTACCAATTATCGTGATGCGAATGATGTTCGTGAATATCCAACTTCACGTGGGCATATTATTCAGGCTTTTTTAGAATCTGAGCAAACGCCTATCCGTTTTGCCCAAGCCTTAGAAAAACAGCAATGTGAATACGCAGGTTTTAATTTATTTGTGGGCGATACCACTCAAGCGGTGTATATGAGTAACCGTGGCGAAGCTCCGCAAGTTCTAGCTAAAGGCGTTTATGTGGTGTCAAATGGGTTGATGAGTGACCCTTGGGAAAAAACTGCACGTTTACGCAAACGCTTTACGCAGGAGTTTTTACCGATGCTGCAATTCCCTAATCTTGCATCGGCAGAGCTAAATGCTGCAGCGTGGGATATTTTAGAAGATGAACGCAAGGTTGCGAATGAGTTGCTACCGCAAACGGGCATTGCCTTGGAGATGGAAATATTGTTGTCATCGACCTTTATTCAAAGTCCAATGTACGGGACACGTTGCTCCAATTTTTTACGGATGCAGGGACAGCAATTTACATGGCTGGAAAAAACCCAATATGGTGAGCAAAAGGGAAATATTGTGCAACAACAGCTGAATATTGAGGCGTAAAAAAATGCCGACGAAATGTCGGCATTTTTTGATTGCTTGGGTTTAGCCTAAAACAACACCACCATCTTTACGAGTAATCACTGCGAGTGCAGAGCGTGGTAAAGCTTTTGAACTTGGGTTGGTTTGGCTGTCTGGCCAGTGGCTGTTAAAGCCATCTTTACGATTACCATTTTCACCAGGGTGTTGGATACTGACGAAGAATGTTTTCAAGTCAGGTGTAAACGCAACCCCTGTAATTTCAGCTTCAAGTGGTCCAGTTAAGAAACGCGCCAAGTTATTTGTAGTTGGCTTCGCGCCAATGTGTGTCGTAACAGCACCAACTTGTTGAGATGCACCATCACCAACTTGACCAGGTAGTGCAACTAACATCATACAGTTAGTGCGTTTTAAATAAGCACCATCATCTGTTTGAATCCACATTACACCGCGAGGGTCAAATACCAAACCATCTGGGCTTGAGAAGTCATTCTCTGCAGTTAAGCCAGACAAGTTTGCAGCTGCAAGGTCGAATGGTGCACCAAATGCGTAGACATCCCATTGGAATTTCAATGCAGCGTGGTTGCCATTGTCTTCTCTCCAGCGGATAACATGGCCATTCGGGTTACCGTCTAGCTTGCCATCGCCATTGTTATCATAGTCACGTGGGTTTGCTGGATCAGTTTTACCACCGCGGTTTGCTGCATTACTGTTGGTTAAGGTTAAATAAACTTCACCAGTGATCGGGCTTGCATTGACCCATTCTGGGCGATCCATTTTGGTTGCACCAACACTGTCTGCTGCAAGACGGGTAAACACCATTACATCTGCTTGGCTGCTGAAAGGATATTTGGTATTACTTGAATTTAAACCGTTGATACCGTAAGTAAGCTCTACCCACTCACCTAAACCATATGCTTCTGTACCATTTGCGCTAAATTTAGCAACGTATAATGTACCTTCATCTAAGTATTTTGTACCTGCTTTTAAGCCACCGTTTGCATCAGCAGGGTTCCAGACAGCTTTTGATACGAATTTATAAACGTACTCACCACGAGCATCATCACCCATATACAGTACAACAGGTTTGCCTGCTTCTACTGGAGCATAGCCACAGTTTTCATGTGCAAAGCGACCTAATGCTGTACGTTTAACAGCACGTGAAGTTGGGTCAAAAGGATCAACCTCGACAATCCAACCAAAGGTATTGAGTGCATTGCGGTAGTCATCAAGTGCAGTTGCACCAATACTACTTACATCCCAGCGTGAGAATTCATCTGGAATGATTTGCTCTTCTAATGCAGGAGTATGCCATAAATAGTCAAAACCTGTGCTTCCTGCTTTTTGCCCATAACGTGTTAAAGCAAAATCGGTGTGTGCAGGAACTTTAGCAGCATCATCCGTTCGACGTGCAAAAACACCAGTAAAGTTTTCTTCAACAGTTAAATAGGTTCCCCATGGTGATGGGCCACTACCGCATTGGTTGTTGATACCGCGGGTTGATTTTCCTGTAGGATCAAACTTAGTTTTTAATAAATCATGACCTGCAGCTGGACCGCTGAAATCTACTTCTGTTGCACTGGTAAAACGACGGTTAAATTTAGAATCTTTCACTAATTCAAATGTAGCAAGGTCTTTTTTACGTTTAACTTCATAAACGCCCACGCCATGTGCATTTACTTCACGGCGTACGTCGTCTGACAAACGTTGATTTTCATAAATCTTATCTACAGGGTTGGCAATTTTGCGTGTATACCCACCAAGTAAGTGTAAACGTTCTACTTCTACATATTCATGGTTAATCACCAATAAACCATGATCAGAAACAGTGTTGTCTAATTTGCCATCTTTTAAGCCATAGAACCATAAACCATCATGGTTATCGCCTACACGAAGTTCAAAAGATTCACCAGCACGTTGTTGAGTATCACTCCAATCAGATAAACCACTGATTAATGGCGTACCTACAGGAAGAAATGCTTCAACTTGATACTGTTCAGGTACAACAACCTGATCTTTTTTACTATGCGGTACTGGAGTGAAATTAATTGTTTCAGGTGCTTTTAGCTCTGGTTGTTTTGTAGGCGGGGTAATAATTGGATCATCATTCTCATCTGAACAGCCAACTAAACCCGCTCCCCCCAACATCATGGCGGCAGTCATGCCAATGCCACCGCGCACTACACTACGACGGCTTACGCGTGCATTTAAAATTTCTTGAAAATGTGGGTTATCTGATGTGTTTGAATCTTCCACATGCTCAATTAACTGATTTTCTAAATTCATTTTTATTCCTAGCAATTTTGCAGAACTTTGTTAAAGCTATGCACATACTAGAGTTCAGTTGTGACATTCGGGTGAACTAATCATGACAGTATCGTTATGATTGATAAAATAATAAGGTCTAACTATTTGTAATGAATGAGAAATATTTAACTTTTTATATGTTGATATGTAGTGCTGATCCCAAATAGGATCAGCTAGTTTTAGTTTGTTTTTTTAATAAAATACGCCCTAAAAGAATACCTAATTCAAATAATAACCACATTGGAACGGCAAGCATTAACATGCTAAGCGCATCTGGTGGTGTAACAAACATCGCAATAAAAAAACAACCAACAATAATATAGCGTCGCTTTGTAACCAAAGATTCAATCGTAACAATATGGGCTAAAATTAGCATGACAGTTGCAACAGGTATCTCAAAAGTAATACCAAACACCAAAAAGAGTTTTAAACAAAAACTTAAATAACTATTAATATCTGTCATTGGTGCAACAGAATCAGGTGATGCCTGCATAAAGAATGTTAGGACTGCGGGTAAGGTAATGAAATAAGCAAAGGCAATCCCTGCATAAAATAATACGATACTTGAAAATAAAATAGGTAGTGCGATTTTTTTTTCTGTTTTATAAAGTGCGGGTGCTAAAAATTGCCATATTTGATACAAAATAAATGGCATGGCAATAATAAACGCCACATAAAAGTTCAGTTTAAAGGGAGCCATAAATGTTGCTGTTACGTCAGTCGCAATCATATTTGCATGTTCAGGTAAGCGACCACGTAATGGAGAAGATAGCATTTCATAGAGTTGATTTGCAAAAGGTAGCATAATAAAAAACAGAGCGATAATAAGCCCTACACATTTTATTAGACGGCGACGTAACTCAATTAAATGTACAGTAAAAGGAAGCTGTTCAAGTGCTTCATTCTCTTCAGTTGTTGTTTGATTGAATTGTTCAGTTTGATTAGTGGTACTGGTCATGTGGTTACGACCTTTTGCTCTTGTTTTTGTAAAGGAGTGTTTGATGTTTGCTGAGTTTGTATTATCAGACCAGATGGTTCTTCAGATTGAATACAGGTTTTAGTTTGAGTCATATCCGATTCAGCTGTATGCAGTCCAGAATTTCCCATTTTTGTTTTGTTATCAAGTTCTTTAATATCGGGTGATATTGCTTTTTCGAGTTCTTGATGTTGTTGATTAACTTCTTGCTGAATTTGATCCAATTGAGCCTGCATATTTTTTTCAATATCTTTAAAGCGGGCAATTTCTTTTTCCATTGTTTCTCTAATTTCAGTGATTTCTAGTTCACGCTCAATATCCCGCTGGACATTAGTAATCAGCATTTTAATTTGACGATACCACTTAATGACAGAGCGAATTGCTGTCGGTAATTTATCTGGTCCTAAAACGATGACTGCAATTATAGAAAAAACCAGCAGTTCGCTCATGCCAAGATTTAACATGATTTATCCTCAAGCATGATCAATTCAAACTGTTAGCTTTTGATATGGCTTTTAGAATCAGTTGTTACATCACTGCTATTGGCTTGATGTTCAATCGTACGAGGTTCTTTCAGTTGTGCAGTTTCAGCCTCATCATCTTTAATTGACTTTTTAAAATCTTTCACCGCACCGCCGACATCTTTACCTAAGTTTTTGAGTTTAGATGTACCAAATAATAAAATGACCACAATTGCAAAAATCAGTACGTGCCAAATAGATAATCCTGCCATGATATAGACCTCTCAATAATTGAGCCTATCTCAACAGGTCTGTATGACAATGCGGTGACGAATGTGTTGCGATTTGACGACAAGGGATGTTTGACCTGATTTGTAAAGATTAAAAATAAAACAGCCCGTGTTTGAAAACGGGCTGTAAGATCAATCACATCTGTTAAATCTAAGCTTGTAAACTTGCCTTAAACAGTTGCATCGCCTGACCACGGTGACTGATTTTATTCTTTTCTACTTTCGACATTTCCGCGCTCGACACTCCCAGTTCAGGCAACCAAAAGAGCGGGTCATAGCCAAAACCATTTTCACCACGAGCTTCTGCTAAAATCTCGCCTTTCCAAATACCTTGGAAAATTTGTGGTAATGGATCATCGGCATGTTCAACCAAAGCTAAGACACAAACAAACATAGCTTCAATGGTTTCGTTATCTTGACGTAGTAGTTTGAGTTTATTCAGAAGTTTTTCATTGTTGGCTGCATCATTGCCATGTTCACCTGCAAAACGTGCAGAGTAAATCCCCGGTGCGCCGCCTAAAATAGGCACACATAAACCAGAGTCATCGGCAATTGCGGGCTTTCCTGAAATTTTCGCGGCATGGCGCGCTTTTAAAATGGCATTTTCAACAAAGCTCAAACCATCTTCAACCGCATCTTCAATATTTAGTTGACCCTGCGGAATCACTTGCACAGGCAAGTCTAATTGCGCAAACAGGGTTTCAAATTCTGCAATTTTTCCCTTATTGTTGCTTGCTAAAACCAAAGTACCTTGAGCGCGCCAATCAGTTGCAGCCATAATTCAGATCTTAATTCAAAATAATATTGGATATTTTAACGGATTTTGCAGACTTAAACGTTTAATCTTGCACAGATTTGTTTTAATACCTGCCAATCTTGCTGAGATATAAAAAGTAGGGGAATCATGATGAGCAAAATTTCAGAGATCTACCATTATTCGAGTCAGCACCGTGCATTCCTGCAGCAAAGTGAGCGCTGTGGTTGTTTTTACTGTCTGGAAACTTTTGCTTATAGCGAAATTGAAGATTGGTGTGATAATGAGCAAACCGCAATTTGTCCGTATTGTGGTATAGATGCAGTATTGGGTTCTGCTGCAGTAGAAGAATTCAGCCCTGAATTGCTACAGGCTATGCAGGCGGTTTATTTCGGATAAAACAAAAAGCACCCGAAGGTGCATTGAGTTAATTTAAGCGCAATTAAATTTATTGTGCTTGAATCCATTGGTCAGCACGGTCACGTGCTTGACGAATTTGTTCTTGGGTCAAGTTCGCTGCCAATGCAGTTTTCTTACCTTCAGACAAAGAAATGACTTTATTGTCGAGCATGCCATCTCTGGTAGATAACTCATACCACTGATACGCGCCCATATAGTTTTTCTTTTGTTCTTCCATCATGGCAAGGTTAAAGCTAGCACGGTTATCACCACGGCTAGCTGCCTTTTCAAAATATTGACGTGCCAAGACTTCGTCTTTTTTCGTGCCAATACCATCCGCCAGCATACGACCTACATTGAGTTGCGCAGCAGATAAACCTTGATCTGCAGCTGCTTTGTACCAAGCAAACGCTTGACGACTGTCTTGCTGAACGTCTTTACCTTGTTGATATTTTGTTGCTAAGTAAAATTGTGCGCCTGCCTGACCTGCTTTGGCTGCCTTGATCAAGCCATTAATATCCATGGTTGAATATTGAGCCGCTTGGCTCGCTACAGAAGATGATGGTGAAACATAATCTGCATGGGCTTGAATGCTCAACAGTCCAACCAATAGCGTGGTGCTTAATAATAATTTTTTCATAGAGCGCTCACTCGATAAATTGCGACTTCACCAAACAAATTAGGTAGATGCTTACTGAGTAAACTATCTTGTTGATTCCCATTCACGGCAAGTCGGTTAATGATACGAATGTTATTTTCAGCACAAAGTGCCTCAAAATCACGAAATGTACATAAATGAATATTTGGGGTGTTGTACCACATATAAGGTAATGCATCTGAAACAGGCATTTTTCCTTTTAAGGCAAGAAAAGAGCGAGTCTTCCAATGCGCAAAGTTTGGAAAGGTAATAATCGCCTGTTTAGCCACACGCACCATATCTCTTAATAATACGTCAGGTGCATCTACTGCTTGCAAGGCTTGTGCCATGACCACATAGTCAAAAGACTGGTCGGCAAAGCGGCTAAGCCCCAAATTCAAGTCTTGTTGGATGATATTTAACCCGCGACTGATCGCAATTGCAATCTTTTCTTGATCAATTTCTAATCCGTATGCACGAATATTGTGCTGTTTGCTCATGTGTGCCAACAGTTCACCATCGCCACACCCCAAATCGAGTACTTTAGAATCGGGTTTAATCCACTTTTCGGCAAGTTGCTGATCAAGACGCATTACACGGCCTCCTGTGGGGTTGCTTGAAGATGTTCTGTTCCACCCAAGAATGCACGCATGGCTTTCACGTACAGTGGAATTGGGAACAAGAACGAGTCGTGTCCTTGTTCGGCATCAATATCCAAATAGCTGACAGGCTTATGATTGCTGATTAAAGCATCTACAATTTCCTGCGAACGGGCAGGGCTAAAACGCCAGTCAGTGGTAAAAGACACCACTAAAAATTTGCATTTTGTATTCGCCATGGCTTTTTGTAAGGATTGTTCGTATTCACGTGCAGGATCAAAATAATCCAGTGCCTTAGTCATAATTAAATAGGTATTGGCATCAAAATTACGGCTAAATTGTTCGCCTTGATAGCGTAAATAGCTTTCGACCTGAAACTCAACATCAAAACCATACATAAACTTGCCAGACTTTAAGTCACGACCAAATTTCTGTTTCATGGCTTCTTCAGACAAATAGGTGATGTGGCCGACCATGCGCGCCAAAATCAATCCACGTTTTGGATAGCTATCATGTTCCAAATAACGTCCATGATGAAAATCTGGGTCAGATAAAATCGACTGACGCGCGACTTCGTTAAAAGCAATATTTTGTGCGGAGAGTTTTGGTGCACTGGCAATAATGACGCATTTTTTAAGACGATCAGGATAATCTACCGACCATTGCAAAGCCTGCATGCCACCTAAAGAGCCGCCAATAATTGAATACCAAACCTCAATGCCTAAACGGTCAGACAGCATGGCTTGGGTTTTGACCCAATCTCGCACCGTCACTAAAGGGAAGTCAGGACCATAAGGACGGTTGTCATTTTCAGGGTTGGGTGATGTGGGCCCCGTAGAACCGTTGCAGCCACCAATATTATTTAAGGCCACCACAAAAAAGTGGTTGGTATCAATGGCTTTTCCCGGGCCAATACAGGCATCCCACCAGCCTGCTTTTTTATCATCTGCATGATGATAACCTGCAGCGTGATGATGGCCTGATAGTGCGTGACAGATTAGAATCGCATTGGATTTATCGGCATTGAGTGTGCCATAAGTTTCGACCATGAGTTCAAAGCGGGGCAGAACACGACCACATTCAAGTTCTAAAGGTTCTTCAAATTGGAATTTTTTTGGAACAACAATGCCTACTGAGTCAGCTGGGAAAGACACGGGAATAATTCGCCTTAAATCCTGAGGATGAATAAGTAAAAGGATACCACTTGGGGTATCCTTTTCAAAATGCTTTTACATGTTAGCGCAAGATTATACTGCTGCTGCAACCACTTGATCTGTGCTTAACACGCCTTGCTCAATCAAGCGGTTGGTGCAGGCAATAATTGCATCAATAGATGAGGTCACGATGTTGTCATGTACCCCTGCACCAAAGGCAGATTTACCTGTGCCTTTGACTTGCAACTCAATCAATGCCAACGCTTTTGCATGTGCGCCAGAGCTAATGCTGCGTTCTTCATAATTCAAGACATCAATTGGTAATTGAAGTGCATTCAAAATTGCTGAAATTGGGCCATTGCCTTCACCGCGTAAGCGTTGCGTTTCTCCGTTCATGACCACATCTAACTCAATGACTTGATTGCCATTTTCATCAGATAGTTTGTAGTTTTTCGTCGCATAGTGCGCATCTTTTACTGCAACATAAGTGTCTTTAAACAAGTTCCAGATTTCGCTTGCGCTAATTTCAGTGCCTTGCTCATCGGTACGTTGTTGCACAATTTGCGAGAATTCGATTTGTAAACGACGTGGTAAAGTCACGTTGTAGTTCGATTCTAACAAGTAAGCAATCCCGCCTTTACCCGATTGTGAGTTGACACGAATCACCGCATCATAGTCACGACCTAAGTCTTTCGGGTCGATTGGCAAGTAAGGCATATCCCAAATTTCTTCGTTTTTCTGGAATTCAAAACCTTTCTTAATCGCGTCTTGGTGTGAACCAGAGAATGCTGTAAACACCAAATCACCTGCATACGGATGACGTGGATGCACTGGTAATCCTGTACATTCTTCAACTGTAGCAATAATTTCGTTGATGTTCGAGAAATCTAACTCTGGTGCAACACCTTGGGTGTACATGTTCAAGGCAATTGCAGCAACGTCTACGTTACCGGTACGTTCACCATTACCAAATACACAGCCTTCTACACGGTCTGCACCTGCCATAATTGCCAATTCAGACGCAGCAATACCACAACCACGGTCATTGTGACAGTGTACTGAAATGATCACGCCATCACGACGCGCAATGTTGCGGTGCATCCATTCCACTTGGTCGGCATACACGTTTGGTGTAGACACTTCTACCGTTGCAGGCAAGTTTAAAATCACTTTATTGGTTGGCGATGCTTCCCAAATTTCAGTCACGGCATCACAAACATCTTTAGCCACTTCCAACTCAGTTGCAGTAAAACATTCTGGGCTGTACTGGAATACCCATTCTGTTTCAGGTTGCTTCGCTGCGTATTCTTTTACTTTGCTAGCTGCATTGATCGCCAATTGTTTGGCACCCGCAACATCAACATTCAAGACTTTGTTGCGGAAGGTTGGCGAGTTGGCATTATAAATATGCACAATCGCACGTTTAGCACCTTGTAAAGATTCAAAAGTACGTGCGATTAAATGGTCACGCGCTTGTACCAAGACTTCAATATACACGTCATCTGGAATATGACCTTCCTCAATCAATTTACGCGTGAAATCGAAGTCAACTTGAGATGCCGATGGGAAACCAATTTCGATGTGTTTAAAACCAATTTTCACAAGCATTTGGAACATTTTGAATTTTTGTTCAATGTTCATTGGCTCAAAGATCGCTTGGTTACCGTCACGTAGGTCGGTACTCATCCAAATTGGCGCTTTGGTAATTTCGTTATTTGGCCATTGGCGGTCTGGTAAATCGACACGCTGGTACATACGACGGTATTTTTTGCTTGGATCTGCCAACATCATGTGAAAACTCCTTGAATAGTAGCGGTTGCATCGCGTGGATAACGGCAACTTACTATAAATATAGATTGTGTCTATTCTATCAATTTACAAGCTGTTTTCAGGAGGCTATCGCTAAAAGTAGAATCATGGCACTTGTAAACCAATATCTGTATCTTAATTGATCTGCAAGGGTAATAATTCCCTGTTTTTTACATATACGGCATGTGCTGTGAAATATTTTTCGGCTATTGGTTGTTTTGGTGATAAATATAACTGCTGTTGATTAGTTCGATGCAGTTTGTTCCCATAAGTGCCATTGAGACTTCAAATTCTTCTTTTAACAACTTGATAGTATGCGCTGCCCCTAGCGCGCCTGCAACTGCCAAGCCATAAATATATGGACGACCGACCAAAACTGCATTTGCTCCCAAGGCCAGTGCTTTAAAAATATCTGTGCCACGACGAATACCACTGTCCAATAAAATGGGGAAATCTTGCGGTAAAATTTTTCGCAGCGTGCCTAAAATTTGAATTGGGCTGACTGCGGTATCTAAGATTCGACCACCATGATTAGACACAATAATACCGTGTGCACCGTACTGATACGCCTGCTGCGCATCGGCAGGATGTAGAATACCTTTGAGTAAAATAGGCAGCGGGCTGTGTTGTAACAACCACACAATATCTTCCCATGTGGCAGCCTGCTGCATCAATCCATCAAAAAGAGGATGCTGATTTTCCTTGAGATGAGAGGTGTTTACAGGTGTTTGATATACTGCCCGAATATGTGCAGGTAATTGAAAATAAGCGCGACGTTCACGATCCCGAATGCCCATGTGTGGTGCATCAACCGTGAGTACAATGGCTTGAAAAGCATGATATTGAGCTTGAAAAATCAAATCCAAAGCGGCTTTACGACTGCCTTGCCAATACAGTTGAAACCATTTTGCTGCGGCTGAAACCTGATTCAGTGCGCTCATTGAGGTGGTGCTTAAATGGCTGAGAATCATAGGCGCTTGTAGGGCAGATGCTGCTTGCGCTGTGGCAATTTCCCCCTGCGGATGAAACAGTTGTTGATAAGCTACGGGAGCTAAAAAAATTGGGTGGGGATAGTGTTCACCTAAGAGCTGAATTTGCGTATTTGCCTCTGCAAAAGAATTTAAATGGCGGGGCAGTAATTGAATATCGGCAAACGCACGTAGATTGTTTTTTAGACTATATTCATCACCCGCAGCGCCTTCTAAATTGGCCCAAGTGGCTGCATCTAAATGTAATTGCGCCTGTTTTTGATAGTCGGCAATGGTGTGTAAATGTGGCGGGATGTGATTCAAAGCTGCCAATGGCGTGGTATTCATAACTGACTCCATTGACGAATCAGATTGTGATAATGTGCGGTTAGTGCCAATACTTCTGCTGTATCTCCAAGTTGTTGACGCAATTGCAAAATAGTCATATCTAAATTGAACAGCATACTGCGTTGCCAGTCATCTTTTACCATACTTTGACACCATGTAAACGCTGCAATTCGTTGACCTGCTGTAACAGGTTCGACCCGATGTAAACTGGTAGCAGGGTACACGATGGCATCGCCTGCATTGAGTTTAACCGMATGGCTACCGTAACTATCTTCAATGATCAGTTCACCGCCCTGATATTCTTCAGGMTCACTTAAAAATAGGGACATGGATACATCGGTGCGAATCGGACGTTGTACCTGTGCGCAATATTGCACGGCATTATCGACATGATTGCCATAAGTTCCTGTGTTTTGATAACAATTGAACATCGGCTGGAGGATATGCAAAGGGAGCGCGAACGACTGTATTAAAGTCTGCTGTTTCAGTGCGCTGAGGATGTCTTGTGACAGTGTTGCACAGCTCGGATGTTGCAGGTCAAACTGCAAATTCTGTTTAATTTTCTGTGCTTGAGCCCCTGCACTGAGTTGACCATTTTGCCATGCATCTGCGGTGTCCAATTCAGCACGAATTCGTTGGACTTGAATTTTGCTGAGGACCTCTGGAATGTGAAGCATCATACCGATTCTTCCTGAAAAAGTTTGAATTCAAACTGCTGAACATTCTACAGCGTTGTTCGGCATGCAAAGTTCGAGCAATAGATGGTATGAAAAATAATCTATCGCTCGAATCTAAATCTGTAGCCTGTTTTAAGCGGGCTACTACAGATTTGCTATAACTTAGAACTTGTAGTTTAAGCTGATTGCTGCCGAGCGTGGCTGCCCAAGCACGACGCGACCACCACCATTGTTTAGCGTGCTGATGTATTCTTTATCGGCAAGGTTATAAAGGTTTAAATTTAACGAGGCATTTTTGTTGAAGTTGTAGCCTGCCAATGCATCAAACACGACATAGCCTGGAATATTTGGCATGTTGGCTGGTGCGTTGCTGTCAGTCACAACACGTTTTTGTTCATCGACATAACGCGCGCCCAAACCTAATTTAAAGCCCGCCCAGTCGTAGGTTGACCATAAACTTGCAGTCCATTCAGGCGACCAACGTTCCGATAAGGTTGTGGCACTCGTTGAACGTTGATTGAGTTGTTTCACTTTCATGTGCGCAACGCCTGCAGACAAATTCCAGTTTTCGGTCATTTGACCAACGGCACTCAACTCAATGCCATCGACCCGTTTTTTACCCTCTTGTACAGCAAGCTGAGAAATTGGATCTATAGTCGATTGATTTTCATTTTCTGTACGATACGCTGCAGCAGCCAAAGCCAGCTTGCCTTGTAGTAACTCCCATTTGCTGCCTACTTCATAATGATGGGTTTTTTGAGGCTTGGCATTGATTGCGTCATTGCCCGATTCAGACAGGCTAAAGTTGGCGCTGCCGGGCGGAGTCAGCGATTTTGCATACGCAGCGTAAATGCTGCTATTTAACGTAGGCTTATACACAGCGCCAAGTTTCCAACTGAACAGCGTATCGTGGGTGCTCAGATCTGTGGCCACCAAAGCATTTCCCCCACGTGGCAGAGTAAGCCCTTGATAATCTGTTTCATAATAATCGACCCGTACGCCACCATTCAGTTGAAAACGCTCCCCAAATTTTAGAGTATCAAATAAATATGCGGCTGCCGTTTGGGTTTCACCATCGGTATAACCGCCATTATAAATAAGCGCTGGCATGGCTTGATTGCGGTCTGGGTGATAAAGATTGGCCCACGGTGTATCGGCAGTGGCTTCGCCAGGCATCTGGGTTGCCATGAGTTTGCTAGATTGCTGTTCTTTTAAAAACTCCATGCCTGCAACAACATCATGCTGTACTGCCCCCGTTTTGACACTCCAGTTTAAAGTGCTTTGATTGGCCAGAATTTTATTTTCTTGATCGACGCCTTGGCGGGAGCGGTTCACTTCCCATTCGGCAGGGTTTGATGAACCATTGGTTCGAAGACCATTTGCACCTGTATTGATGCCTGTTAAAACCCGATTCATGTGGGTTTTCGCTACACGGGTGATATTGGTCAGTTTGAGTTGATCGGTTAAATCACTTTCAATTTTTGCGGTGAACATATCAGCATCGACATCTTCATAGTCATTGACATGACCATAAAAATTCTCCCGATTAACTTTAGGCGCAGTGGCTAACAGTGAATCGGTATTGTAAAAGCCTTGCATGCCCACAGTTGGAATGCCACCATCTGGAATATTGCGTTGTCTGATGTGTTGAGAATATAAATAAAGGCGTGTGGCAGTGTTTAATCCAAAGGCAATAGAAGGGGCGATGGCATAACTATTGTTTTCAATATAGTCACGTCCTTCTATGCCGCCTTCTTGCCCCATTACATTTAGACGAAATGCGGTATTTGGATTGATGGCCTGGTTAATATCTGCAGAAAGTCTTGTATGTTGTGCTGTGTTGTAAGTTGCAGAAATTTCCTGACTGCTTTCACTTTGCGGTGATTTGCTGACTAAATTGATATAACCCGATGCTGCACCACGACCCGCTTCTGAACCCGATGGGCCTTTGACAACTTCAATTTGATCAATGTTAAATACATCACGGCTGATTGCGCCTAAATCTCGGACACCATCAACATAGGTCGAGGTTTGGGTGGAAAAACCACGCATTTGAAAGGCATCGCCAGCACTAGTATTGCCATTTTCTCCCAATTGTAGAGTAATGCCTGGTGTATTGCGTAAGGCTTCAACTAAGGACGTTGCGCCTTGTTCTTGTAGCATTTCTTTTTTAATCACAGAAATTGTTTGTGGGGTATCCAACAACGGCTGTGTATATTTTGCAGAACTTAAACGGTCTGCCTTGTATTTGCTTTCGGCTTCTGATTTAACCGTAATGGTGGGTAAGTGGGTGACGTCATCTTCAGGGCTTGCGGCATGTGCAAGTAGTGGAAGAGAGGCGGCTAAAGCCATCAGTTGCGCAGAGCGATTGTGTTTGCGGCTTTTGATCTGTGCCATTTATGGTAGTTCCCTAAATGTAAACCAACAGGAGGCCACGCTTTATTCAGCGTTTTTAGTTCAAGATGAATAAAGTGTGAAGTTGTTGTTATGACGTCTATAACAAGTGTTGCTAATTGTATTGAGAATCATTATCAACAACAATGTGTGGGATGACACTTTCTTTTGATTCTTATTT
Source organism: Acinetobacter towneri (assembly GCF_001758345.1). Classification (GTDB taxonomy): domain Bacteria; phylum Pseudomonadota; class Gammaproteobacteria; order Pseudomonadales; family Moraxellaceae; genus Acinetobacter; species Acinetobacter towneri_A. The sequence goes on along the minus strand of NZ_MKQS01000005.1, from coordinate 32,419 downwards.
GAAAATAATAATCATTATCAATATTTTTATTTAATAAAACGATGTAAACGTGAAAGGCTTGGGAATAAAGACAGAAAACCCTGCCGAAGCAGGGTTTGAGAAATATAAAGCGAGTTTAGAATTTAAAGGTTGTACTCAATTGAACACGGCGACCTTCTTGGGTGTTGCTGTGGCGGTTGTAATAACTGCCATCAATTAGTTCGTAATCGGTAAAGTCTTTATCAAAAACATTGTACAGTGCGACACCAATATCCCAATTATCGTTTACGGTAAAATTAGAGCCAATATGGAATAAGGCATAAGATTTAAAGTCACCTAATTCATCATAAACCTTTTGGTTGGCAGCAGTTAAGTTTTCATAAGTTGATGTAAAACGAGCACGCTCACTTCGGTATTCACCACGAGCCCATAGATTCACGTAATCAGCTGCTTGCCATTTTAAAGAAGCATTTACAATATGTTCAGGAGTATCGTTTAAAGGTGGATTACCCAACTTGGAATCTTTAATTTCGGTTTCTGTCCAAGTGTAATTTAGACCAAATTTCCAAGCAGGGATAAACTCCCAATTGAAACCAGTTTCGATTCCATAAACCTCGGCTTCTTCTGCGTTAGTTGGACGAGTAACATTCCATGAGTCTGCTCGTGTTTGCCCTTTGCTTTTATAATAATCCATGGTCCACGGTGTTCCAATGGAGTCCATAAATGCTTCACAAGCTGCTTTATTGGTATCTGTGTCACATTTTAGTTCAGCATTACCATTTACAATTTTATCTTCTACCTGACTATAGAAGGCAGTAATGTTGGCATCAAAATTATCGTTATTATTGAAATATGCAGCTAACTCAAAGTTGTTGCTCGTTTCTGGCTTTAAATTAGGATTACCAAAAACTGGGTTACGTCCCTGGCCGCTGACATTATAAATACCATTGGTTAAGCGTTCTAAACGTGGTGCTTTATATCCTTCAGAATATCCGCCTTTAAATGTCCAATTGTCATTTGCATTCCAAACGAGGTACGCACGAGGTGTCCAAAAATCACCAAAAGTGCTGTGATCATCAAAACGTAGACCTAAAGTCAGAGCTAAGCTATCCGTTAATGCCCAAGTATCTTCTGCAAACAAACCGAGTTGATCAAAAGAAACTTCTTTATTCACACGTAAGCCGTCTTTAATGCTTGCATCCCACCATTGACCGCCTAGTGTTATGTTGTGCCCACTAAAGTGTTGTGTGGTGAACTTTGTATCAAAAATAGTATCTTCACTCTCAAGTAAGCGAGGTGTGACAGTTTTTGACAAATTCTGAGCACGTGCTGGAATTAAACGTCCTACAGTTTCGGTCTGAGTATTGCTAATACTTGAATCCAAAGTACCAATATCGGTACGCCAAGTATGAGCTAGAACTACTTTTTCACGATTATATTCTTGAGAGGAGTTATATCCTCCATCTGCACCTAAAGTACCCAATTGCCCTTTACTATTGTCATACCATTGTTCGGTTTGCTCATATTCAGCAGAAATATCATGATTATCATTAGGTGTTAGTGTTAGGCGAACACCAAGAGTTTCTAAATCAGATTTGGTTGGGCTGTTACCTTGAGATAACTCGGTATCTGAATTGGCATCTGGGGTTATATGAGATTGATCACGCTCCGCTTTACGGCCACGTAATTGAATACCAAGTAAATTTTGAATTAATGGACCAGTAACGTAGGCATCTACTGAGCGTTGATTGCCAAAATCTGAATAGTTTGGGTTAATTGTCCCTTCGAGTGTGACAGCACCTGTCCATTCTGGTGAAACTTTTTTGGTGATAATATTAACGACACCGCCAATGGCATCTGAGCCATAAAGGGTAGAAGCGGGTCCTCGGATAATTTCAATTCGCTCAACTGCAGAAATTGGCGGAATGAAACTGTTATTCGATTCACCAAAACCATTAGGGGTAATATCACCTGTACTGTTTTGGCGGCGGCCATCAATCAGTACCAACGTGTATTCAGCATCCATCCCGCGAATACGAATATTTAGTCCGCCTGTTTTTCCTGCTGTTGGACTAATATCAACCCCTTCCACATCAACTAAGGCATCAGCAATGGAGTTGATACGTTTATTTTTTAAATCTTCTGCGCTAATGACCGTAATTGATGCAGGCGCATCCTTAATTTTTTGTTCAAAACCTGCCGCTGAAACCACAATTGTGGAAAGTTGGTGGGTTGAAGTCGAATCGGTAGAGGTATTTGCGAAAACAGCAGTAGAGGTTGCCCCAAGTAATGCAAGACACAGCGGGTGTAGGTTGAACTTAGCCATAAAATTATATCTCTAATATGAATCAATGATCCTAATTCAGACCTATATGGTAATTAGAATCATTCATGAAGGAGTTGGTTAATAATAATGATAAGGATTCTTATTTACAACAAGAAATATACACAAAGTTGAAAATTTACAGAAAATAGCGTGACGATTAAAAAAATTCAGTCGAGATCAGAACGTATTTTGTATATCCTTTAATGTTGTCATATAATGTGGCACTTTTTTATAAACTGTTATTACTAACTATATCGAGGAAGCCATGCAAGTAACTTCTGAAGCGGTTTCGGGCGTTGCCCGTCGTTTAAATGTATCTGTACCGACGAGCCGTATTAACGAGCAGTTTGAAGCTCGCTTGAAACGCACTGCCAAAACTGTGAAGATCAACGGCTTCCGTCCAGGTAAAGTGCCTCTAAACGTTGTTCGTCGTGAATACGGTGCGGGTATTTATCAAGAAGTGGTCAACGACATTATTCGTGACACCGTGTTTGAAGCAATCCAACAAGAAAAAATCAATGCTGTGGGTATGCCAAACATCGAAAAAACTGAAATGAAAGACGACGCTTTAGTATATGAAGCGACTGTTGAAGTTTATCCAGAAGTTGAAGTGAAATTTGACGGTTTGGAAGTTGAACGCAAGTCTTCTGAAGTAAATGATAGCGATGTTGAACAAATGCTTGAAAACCTTCAAAAGCAACGTGCTTCTTGGGTTGAAACCAAAGGCATGGCGAAAAAAGACATGCAAGTGACTTTTGACTTTGAAGGCACTGTAGATGGCGAGAAGTTTGAAGGCGGTGAAGCTGAAGACTTTAAACTGGTACTTGGTTCTGGTCGCATGATTCCTGGTTTTGAAGATGGTATCGTGGGCATGAAAAAAGGCGAAGAGAAAGTGATTGATGTAACTTTCCCTGAAGACTACCAAGCAGCGAACCTTGCAGGTAAAGCAGCACAATTCAAAATCACATTGAAGCTGGTTGAAAAGCAAAAACTTCCAGAAATTGATGCTGAATTCCTACAAATCTTCGGTATTTCTGAAGAAGAAGGCGTAGAAAAGTTAAAAGCTGACGTTCGTAAAAACATGGAACGTGAAGTGAAAAACGGTTTACGTAACCAAGTAAAAGGTGCAACTTTTGATGCACTCGTTGCGGCAAACGAAGTTGAAATTCCGTCTGCAATGGTTGCTCAAGAAATTGACCGTCAACGTCAACAAATGATTCAGCAATTCACACAGCAGTTTGGTGCGCAAGGTGCAAAAGCATTTGACTCAAGCATGCTTCCAGATGAATTGTTCAAAGAACAAGCTGAAAAATCTGTAAAACTTGGCGTATTGGTTAGCAAAGTATTAGAAAATGCTAAACTTGAAGTAGATCAAGCGCGTGTAGATGCTTACATCGAAGACATGGCTTCTTCTTATGAAGATCCAAGCGAAGTGATTGAATACTTCAAAAACGACAAACAACAACGTTCACAAATTGAAGCTGTTGTTTTAGAAGACCAGGTTGTAGATCACATCTTAGCTTCTGCAAAAGTTACAGATACAACTGTAAGCTATGAAGACTTATTGAAAGAGCAGCAAGCTCGTCAACAAGGCTAATTTGCTTTGATACAAAAAGGCGCTTCGTGCGCCTTTTTTATTGCATCGCGGTTTTCAGTTTTTCAGAGATTGATCGCATTTAACTCAAAATATCTACGATTTAAGCCGTGAATATTTTGCAATTTAGACAATTATCCCTCATATTGTGAACATGAGTCGTGTCACAAGAATTTAGGAATAAATAACCATTATGTATGTTCCAACAATTGAAAATGCTTTAGTACCCATGGTGGTCGAACAATCATCTCGTGGTGAGCGTTCTTTTGATATTTATTCACGTCTTTTACGTGAACGTGTCATTTTCTTAACGGGTGAAGTCGAAGATAATATGGCCAACTTAATTGTGGCGCAGATGTTGTTTTTAGAAGCTGAGAACCCAGATAAAGATATTCACCTTTACATTAACTCACCAGGTGGTTCAGTGACTGCAGGTATGGCAATTTACGATACCATGCAATTTATTAAACCAGACGTCGTGACTTACTGTATGGGACAAGCAGCATCTATGGGTGCATTCCTGTTAAATGCAGGCGCAAAAGGTAAGCGTTACTGTCTTGAGAATGCCCGCGTTATGATTCACCAACCATTGGGTGGTTTCCGTGGTCAGGCATCAGATATTGAAATTCATGCGCGTGAAATTCTATTCATTAAAGAGCGTTTGAACCGTTTAATGGCAGAACATAGTGGTCAGGACTATGAAACTGTCGCAAGAGATACCGACCGTGACAACTTCATGACTGCGCAGGCAGCGAAGGAATACGGTCTTGTGGATGAAGTTTTAACAAAACGTCCATAAGTTTTAAAGATTGAGATATTGGAGTGACTATGTCCGAACATCCTCAGGGACAAAAACATTGTTCATTTTGCGGTAAAACGCAGTCTGAAGTCGGGAAGCTGATTGCAGGCGAGGACGCATACATCTGTAATGAATGTGTGGACGTATGCTTAGACTTGGTTCAGACCAGTCAACAAGTTGAGTCGGGTGATTGGGCAACACGTCCATTGCCAAAACCACATGAAATTCGTGCTGCGCTTGATCAGTATGTAATTGGTCAAGATACTGCGAAAAAAACCTTATCGGTTGCAGTATATAACCATTACAAACGCCTAAAAGTGAGCAATCAGGCGCATAAAGCAGGCGATGCTGTCGAAATCTCAAAAAGTAACATCATGTTGGTAGGTCCAACGGGTTCGGGTAAAACCTTACTTGCACAGACCTTAGCACGTCTATTAGATGTGCCTTTTGCAATGGCAGATGCCACGACTTTAACCGAAGCGGGTTATGTGGGTGAAGATGTCGAAAACATCGTGCAAAAGCTGTTGCAAAAAGCCGATTACGATGTAGAAAAAGCACAAAAAGGCATTATCTACATTGATGAAATTGACAAGATCACGCGTAAGTCTGAAAACCCATCAATTACTCGTGATGTGTCTGGTGAAGGTGTTCAGCAAGCCTTGCTCAAAATGATTGAAGGCACGGTGGCTTCTATTCCGCCTCAAGGTGGACGTAAGCATCCGCAGCAAGAATTCATTCAAATTGATACTTCAAATATCTTGTTTATTTGCGGTGGCGCATTCTCTGGTTTAGAGAAAATTGTGCAGCAACGCCAAGAAAAAGGCGGCATTGGTTTTACGGCAGACGTGAAGAAAAAAGATGAAGGCAAGAAATTGTCTGATTTATTTCGTCAGGTAGAAGCAACCGATTTGGTGAAATTTGGCTTAATTCCAGAGTTCATTGGTCGTTTGCCTGTAATTGCAACGCTAGACGAGCTAGATGAAGATGCATTGATGCAAATTCTGACCGAGCCGAAAAATGCCTTAACCCGTCAATATCAATACTTATTCGAGATGGAAAATGTCGATTTAGTCTTTGAAGATGCAGCATTACGTGCAGTGGCGAAAAAAGCCCTTGAACGTAATACAGGTGCGCGTGGTTTGCGTTCAATTCTGGAAAATGCCTTGCTCGAAACCATGTACGACTTGCCAAGCCGTACCGATGTTGGCACAGTGGTAGTGACTGAAGCGGTGATTGAAGAAGGTGCTAAACCTGAATTTCAGACCGAACGTCAGCCTCAAACAGAAGAACCTGCAGCAGAAAAAATTGACTTAAAAGTATTAGACAGCAAAACTGCTTAATACGCTATTCGTCTGAAACGTGCCGAAACGCTAGGTTTCGGCACGTTTTTTATTGTCAAAAAAATCAAGGCAGTGTTAATCTTAGACCTAGGCGTGGATGCCCATTATTCAAAACAACAATTGCAAAATGAATTTGCAGCGTGATTTCAAAAACGTGATTTACAAAAATAAGAAACGCAGTGAGGGATAGACATGCGTGGTGTCGCAATCTTGGTCGTGACCAGTTTAATGTTGCTGGGATGTCATGGCAAAAAAAACGTGGTGCAACAAACGCAACCACCTAGTACCTTAAAAGTTTTAGATTTAGAACAAAAACCTGGTTTTGTAGAACAACACCGTTTGGGCATGATGACCATTGGTGGTTGGGTCAATCAAAAACTAGGGCAAAATTTTAAACCTGTTCAGGCACAACATGCCGATGCTGCCATCGTGTATTTATATCGTCCAGATTCTAAATGGAATAGACAGGAAATTGTCGCGGCTAGTATGTTTATCAACAAACATCGGATTCCAAGTTTATTGCACAATCATTATTACTGGGTTGAACTGGCACCGGGCGCGTATCGTCTGAGTGTGAGTCGTCCTTTGGGTGCATTACATTTCCAAAAACCAAAGTATTTGGATTTTCAGGTACAGGCAGGGCAGTCGTATTTTATTAAATATGATGAAGAAAACTTGAGTACCCGCAAAGAGGTTTCAGGGCCTTTAATTCTTATGCCTTCAAGTACGGCACAACAGGAAATAGCGTTTACTCAATTGAAAACCGAAAGCTATAACTTTGTCGCGGAAGATCAAACCACAGGTAAGTTGCGTAAAAAGCCACAAAAAATCAAGCATGAGAAATATGACCCTGCGGAAGATGTGCACTTAACCCAACCCTTTAAATTGTGGGATCCGAGAACGTGGTAAGGTTTTGCATCTTTATCTCATGCATTGCTTTTATTTATTTCCAGTAAGCATAAAAAAGCACCCAATGTTGGGTGCTTTTTCGCTTATTACTAAATTGGAATATTATTCTGCTGCAGCATCTACAACGGGAATCTTGCCAATTTTAGCTTGCCAGATTTTTGGTGCAATCGCGTGGATAGATGTACCATTGACATCTACCGCAACAGATACAGGCATATCTTCAACTTTGAATTTGTAGATTGCTTCCATACCTAAGTCTTCAAAAGCAACCACTTCTGCTTCACGTACTGCTTTAGATACGAGGTAAGCCGCACCACCTACAGCCATGAGGTAAGTCGCTTTGTGATCTTTGATGGCTTCAATTGCTGCAGGACCACGATCTGCCTTACCAATCATACCGAACAAACCAGTGTGTTCTAAGACTTGGCGGGTGAATTTGTCCATACGGGTTGCCGTTGTTGGACCTGCAGGGCCAACGACCTCATCACCAACAGGATCGACAGGGCCAACGTAGTAAATGAATTTGCCTTTTAAGTCGACTGGTAATTCTTCACCATTGTTGATCATGTCGACCATGCGCTTATGTGCAGCATCACGACCTGTGTAAATCGTACCGTTTAATAACAACGTGTCGCCCGGCTGCCAAGAGTTCATTTCTTCTTGGGTAATGTTGTCTAAATCTACACGTTTAGATTTAGATGAATCCCAAGTTACTTCTGGGTAGTCCTCAAGTTTAGGCGCTTGAATATGCGCTACACCTGAACCATCTAACTGGAAGTGTGCGTGACGAGTTGCCGCACAGTTTGGAATCATACCCACTGGTTTGCCTGCAGCGTGGCAAGGGTAGTCTTTGATTTTAATATCAAGAACTGTGGTTAAACCACCTAAACCTTGTGCACCAATACCAAGTGCGTTCACTTTCTCGAAGATCTCGATACGGAGTTCTTCCATTTTGTTTTGTGGACCGCGACGTAATAATTCGTCCATGTTGATTTCTTCCATGAGTGCTTCTTTTGCAAGCATCATGGCTTTTTCGGCAGTACCACCAATACCAATACCAAGCATACCCGGTGGACACCAGCCTGCGCCCATAGTCGGAACAGTTTTAAGTACCCAATCTACAATTGAGTCAGATGGGTTCAACATCGCCAATTTAGATTTGTTTTCTGAACCGCCACCTTTGGCAGCAACTGTAATATCTACTTTGTTACCCGGAACGAGTTTGTAGTGAATTACTGCAGGGGTGTTGTCTTTGGTGTTTTTACGACCAAATGCAGGATCAGCCAATACCGATGCACGAAGTACGTTTGAGTTTTCTAGGTAACCTTGACGTACACCTTCGTTGATCGCATCGTCCAAGCTCATGGTTAAATCAAATTTAACGTCTAAACCCACTTCAAGGAATACGTTTACGATACCAGTATCTTGACAGATTGGACGATGACCTTCTGCACACATACGTGAGTTAATTAAGATCTGTGCAATCGCATCTTTCGCAGCTTTGTTTTCTTCACGATCATAAGCACGGCTCATCGCTTGGATGAAGTCTTGTGGATGATAATAGGAAATGAACTGAAGCGCGTCTTTAATCGAAGTGATCAAGTCATCTTGCTTGATAATAGTTGTCATATCAAAAATCTCTTGAGCGGGCGGATAGCTAGCGGGCTAAATTATAAGACAAAATGCAGCAATTGTGGGCACTTTGATCAAGCTTTGGGCGAAAGTTTAATAACACTGATCAGCTTCAAAGTATTTGTGAAATATCCATCAATTCATATCGCTCAAACGCACTATGATTTTGTTGTTTTGTTTGTGCAAATTCAGCTATTTAAAGGACTTTTTTACAATAGTGATTGAGGTAAATATGAATGATTCCTCGTATTTAGCTGCTCAGATTATCTCTATTTATCGACGGTATGCAAAATCTTGGACGGACTTGCGTGGTCAGTTGTTATATGAAAAAACTTGGCTAGATCGTTTTCTTGGCCTTTTGCCTGCGCAGGCCAAAATTTTAGATTTAGGCTGTGGTTCGGGGCGTCCAATTGCTGCGTATCTATTGCAACATGGGCATCAACTTACAGGGGTAGATAGTTCAGACACCATGCTGGAAATGGCACGTGAACATTTTCCTACACAGTGTTGGATTGAAGCCGATATGCGCTCAGTGAATTTGAATCAGTGCTTTGATGGTATTTTGGCGTGGGATAGCTTTTTTCATTTAACGCCAAACGATCAGCGCTGCATGGTCGAGAAATTTGCGCTGTGGTCTACCAGCAATACAGTATTAATGTTTAGCAGTGGACCTGCTGCGGGCGAGGCGATTGGGGAAATGTTTGGTGAGGCACTTTATCATGCCAGTTTGTCGCAGGATGAGTATCGACAATTGTTAAAAGATCATGGCTTTAAAGTTGTGAAAATGCTCGCGGAAGATCAGGATTGTGCAGGACATACGGTGTGGTTGGCGCAGAGGTTTTGAAAAATTCATTGGATGGCGTTAATCAATTTTTGTAGCGATTTATTTGTAGTGATCTATGAATCTACAGAGAGGGATAAAAAAACCACCCAATTTTTCAATCAGGTGGTTTGTAAAACTTAACTTTACGAATTATTGAGCTGCTTGTTGCTCTGCCTGAATCGCAGTCAATGCAATGGTAAACACAATGTCATCTACCAATGCACCGCGGGATAAGTCATTCACTGGCTTATTCAAGCCTTGTAGCATTGGACCAACACTCACCACATTGGCAGAACGCTGTACTGCTTTATATGTCGTGTTACCTGTGTTCAAGTCAGGGAAAATGAACACATTGGCGCGACCTGCAACTTGAGAGTTCGGTGCTTTAGAGCGACCAACACTTTCAACCGATGCCGCATCGTACTGTAATGGACCATCAATCAGTAAGTCAGGACGACGCTGTTTTGCAATTTCAGTCGCTTTCGCTACTTTTTCGACGTCAGCACCTGCACCTGAAGTACCCGTTGAGTAAGAAATCATGGCAATACGTGGGTCAATACCAAACGCTTTTGCAGAGTCTGCAGACTGAATCGCAATTTCAGCCAATTGTTCTGCATCTGGGTCTGGGTTAATCGCACAGTCACCGTACACATAGACTTCATCAGGTAACAGCATAAAGAATACTGAAGATACCAATGAATAATCAGGTGCAGTTTTAATGAGCTGGAACGCAGGGCGAACTGTATTGGCTGTAGTATGTACAGCACCAGACACCAAGCCATCAACCTGATCAAGTGCTAACATCATCGTACCTAATACGACGGTGTCTTGCAGTTGTTCACGTGCTTGATCTTCAGTAAGTTTGCCTTTACGCATTTCCACCATTTTTTCGACATAATTTTCACGAATCAAGTCAGGATCAATGATTTCTAAGTCGTGTGGAAGCTCTATACCACGTGCTTTGGCAACATCAACTACCGCTTCTGGTTTTGCTAATAATATGCAGTGAGCAATACCACGTGATTGACAAATCGCTGCGGCTTGAACGGTACGTGGCTCATCACCCTCTGGAAGCACGATACGTTTTTTAGCTGCGATTGATTTTTGCACCAATTCATGACGGAATGCAGAAGGTGATAAACGTGGTTTGTACGAATCGCTAATTAAATGAGACAACCACTCTTGATTGATGTGGCTAGCTACAAAACGTGTAACTTGTTCTGCTCGTTCAGTATCATCTACAGGAATTTCGTTGCTAAGATTTAACAACTGTTGCGCTGTTTCAAATGTGCTTAATTTAGTATGTAAAATTGGCAAGCCATTTTTCATAGCTGCTTGGCAGAATTCTAATGCTGCTGCGCTTGGCGCTTTTTGTTCAGTTAACACCAAACCTGCAAGTGGAATGCCATTGCTGCTAGCTAAACTGCTGGCAAGCAATACATCGACACGATCAGCACCACTAACAATGAGTTCGCCTGCCACAAATTTATGCATTTCGTGTTCAATATTTGATGCAATTAAGCTGCTGTGTAATACACGACGCTGTGTTGCTTCACCTTGGTTGATCCATTCTGCTGAAATGTGCGCAGCTAAGTCAGACATGCGTGGCACACTTAAAGTGTTGCTAAAAGGCACTAAGCCAATCACTGGCATGCAGTCTTTACCAATCATTGGATGTGTGGTMTGAATTTTGCTGACAAATTGGTTGGTGTCGCTAATTAAACGTAAATTTGGATCTAGCGTAACAGGAATTTGTGCAGAACCTTCAGGCAAACCTTTGGTGCGCATGAACAATACGCCCGCAGTACGTTCACCAGACGCACCACCAAAGAAACGGAATTGATTGTCTACTTTTGACGCTGTTTTAACAGGATTGTTGATGTCGGCATTGCTCACAATAATGACTTTTGCATCCAGTGCTTTGGCCAAATTTGCATTCAATTCAGTTGCAAATGGATCACGTCCGTTTGGCAACACGCCTTCGACAATAATAATATCGTGATGTTTAGAAATTTCACGATGTAAACGAACTGCATCTTCAAGCAATTCGTCATTTTCATCATTTTTTAAACGCTCAGTCAGTGCAGCATAAGAAATCGGTTCAACTGTTTCATGCTTGAACAGGTGACGATACAACGCAGTCGTGCGGTCTGCTTCAGGTTGTAATTCTTGTGAAAAAGGTTTTAAGAAACCTGCTTTTACGCCTTGGCATTCCAAAGCGTAAATTAAACCTAAACATGCCGATGTTAAACCAACACCAATTTCTGTAGGAACCAAAAGTATTGTTTTCATAATTTTTTCTAAATCGTAAAGGGACTGATTGAAAGTGGCTGAGCACTACGATTGCTTAAGCAATCGCAGCGTCACATTCAGACTTTTTTGCAGCTAACTTTAGCTCCTCTGCAACTTGCGCAGTTTCTTTCGCAATACGGCCTTCTTCGTCAGTTGGTACAACCCAAATTTGTGGGCCGCCCGTACCTGCATCAATACGACCTTCAGTACCGCGTTTTAAGCTGTCATTGCGTTCTTTACTGAAATTAAAGCCGAAGTGTGGCAAGTAAGATACCGTTTTTTCACGGATGTAAGCAGAGTTTTCGCCAATACCGCCTGTGAAGAACAAGCCATCTAAGCGTGGTAAACCACAGCTAAGTGCAGCTAAAGATTTAGCTAAACGGTAGCAGAATACTTCAATGGCAAGCGTTGCATCTTCGTTACCTTGTTCAGATGCTTCAATGAGGGTGCGCATGTCGTTTGATAAGCCTGACAAACCAAGTAAACCACTTTGGCTGTTCAGCATTTTGTCAATTTTGTAAATATCCCAACCTAAGTTGCTTGCAAGGAAGCTGTGCAAGCTTGGGTCTACATCGCCACTACGCGTACCCATCACCAAGCCTTCAAGTGGGGTTAAGCCCATAGACGTATCTACACTTTGACCATTCCAAATTGCACAAGTCGAGCTACCGTTACCTAAGTGAGCAGTTAACCAACCACCTTGTTTAAAGCTGCCAGCCAACTCTGAACCACGCTCTGAAACGTAAGCATGGCTTGTGCCGTGGAAGCCATAACGACGTACGTTGTGGTCGGTATATAAGAATTTAGGTACTGCATAACGGTATGCACGTGCAGGCATGGTTTGGTGGAATGCAGTATCAAATACAGCCACTTGCGGAAGTTCAGGGAACAAACGCATTGTTGCCTCAATACCTACCAAGTGTGCAGGGTTGTGTAAGGGTGCAAGCGGAGTTGCTTCACGAATACGTTGCACGATTTCTTCGGTTAATAATTCTGCTTTAGTTAAAGTACCGCCGTGTACAACGCGGTGACCAATGGCTTCAGGCTTATATTGAGATAAGCGACCAAGAATAGTTTCCAGTGCTTTTTCGTGGTCAGCATGTGGAATGGAGAGTTCGAGCGGCTCACCACCTGCAGTAATACCTTTAATGCGCGCATCAGCAGAACCCAGATTTTCTGCCAAACCAAAGATACGATCTCCAACGCTTTCAGATACAAGCGCATATTTGATAGAAGAAGATCCGCAGTTAATCACTAATACTGATGTAGTCACTTTTATGTACCCGAATTCTAATTGAAGTTATCCCTAGTCAATCAAGCTGCATTGCAAGTTATGCAAATAGCAATCTAATACGCTGTAAACTTGATCATGACGTATGTTTTATCATGGGTTTTTTATTGCTCCTAGATAGACTTTAGGAGATTAGACTTAAGCATTATCGACCATGAAATCAGAAATAATTAAAATTTATCAGTCCGAAACTTTCATTTTTTCATGAAATGATGGTTTTAATTACTGCTTAATTTCTGTTGTATTCTCTTAACATAGCACACTTCTTTCTTTAAGCGTGTGGCAAACTGTTTTAAATTATTTCCTCAATTTTTCTCAGTTTATTTTGATTTGGCAGCGTATTTAATTTCTGACCAACGGACAATCACATAAGCAATCAGCGCCACCATAAAAAACACCAACATCATCCACGCCAAGCCTTGTAAGGTTTCAATAATCGTGCGGTAAATTTCCAGTACCCAGCGTTCTTGCGTCAGCTCAATCACAATTTTTTTGTCATTTTCGGCATAAGTAAGTGGCGTAATGTATTTTTCCATATCGTAAATACGAATGCCTGAAGATGTACCGACCACCATGCCTGCAAATTTAGTGTACTTTGCCCATGCTTCATGAATTGGGTCGTGAATGATACGCGCCAAAATTGCATTGATGGAGTTAGAAAACAAACGCATGACAATGAATGACACCAGCAGAGCCAAAGCAAAGGTACTAATAATCAAATAATAAAACATAAGCATCGCCACTCTTTTTGATGATTTTTTTAATCTTGATGGTGTTTTTTATTTTAAGTGAGCGCGAGATAGAAATGTGTAGTGGAACTGTGTCTTAAAATAGTGTGTTCAAAAGAATGGAATAATGTTCAGCTTTCTGTAAAACTGAACATTATGTTTGGCTATTACAAAATTACAGATTGATTTTATTGGCGGATTTGACCATCACCAAACACCACCCATTTTTGTGAGGTTAAACCTTCTAAACCAACAGGGCCACGGGTATGAATTTTATCGGTAGAGATTCCAATTTCAGCGCCTAAACCATATTCAAAACCATCAGCAAAGCGGGTAGAAGCGTTAATCATGACTGAACTTGAATCTACTGCAGCCAAGAATTGACGCGCTAAACTAAAGTTTTCAGTAATGATGGCATCGGTATGATGTGAACCATATTTATTGATATGGTCAATTGCCTCATCAATTCCTGCAACCACTTTAATTGCCAAAATTGGGCCTAAATATTCGGTGTACCAATCTTCTTCGGTTGCTGTTTTGACACTTGTGCCCAAAATCTTTTGGGTTGCAGGGCAGCCGCGTAATTCGACTTGTTTTTCTGCATACAGTTCGGCAATGCGTGGCAAGAATTGTGTAGCAACAGCTTCGTCAACCAACAAGGTTTCCATCGCATTGCAAACACCATAACGGTGAGTTTTAGCATTCAGCGCAATAGGCAGGGCCTTTTGTAAATCGGCCTGTGCTTCTACAAATACGTGACAGTTACCATCCAAATGTTTAATCACTGGAATACGTGCTTCATTGCTGATGCGTTCAATCAGGCTTTTACCGCCGCGTGGCACAATCACATCTACATATTCAGACATGGTAATTAATTGCCCAACAGCAGCACGATCTGAAGTGTTAATCACTTGCACTGATGTTTCTGGCAAACCCGAAGTTTTTAAACCGTGTTGAATTGCAGCAGCAATCGCTTGGTTCGATTCCAGAGCTTCAGAACCACCACGTAAAATAATCGCATTGCCTGACTTTAACGCTAAAGACGCCGCTTCTAGGGTCACGTTGGGACGTGATTCGTAAATCATACCCACCACACCTAGTGGCACCCGCATTTTACCCAATTGAATACCTGATGGACGGTAAGCCATATCAGTAATTTCACCAATTGGATCCATGAGACCAATCACATCTTTTAGACCTTGTAGCATGCCTTTAAAGCGTGCGGGGGTAAGTTCTAAGCGATCAAGCAGTGCGCTATCCAAGTTGTTGTTACGACCTTTGGTCATATCAATTTGGTTGGCAGCTAAAATAGCGGACTCGCTATTTTCCAATGCCGTATAAATAGCCGATAACGCATTGTTTTTAGATTGGGTAGAAGCGCTTGCTAAGACACGAGAGGCTTGGCGTGCTTGTTGTCCTACCGTTTGCATATATTGTTCAATTGACTCTTGCATAGCGGTTTGATCACTTAGAAATTTCATCTCGATATTAGCAGTCTGTGCCTGCACAATGAAGTATCTCGGCAGAAAATCGACTAAATTGTTCAATCTTTACATATTTTTCAATGCTTTCATCTTTAAAATAAATATTTTGAAATGCTTTATGATTTAAAAGTAGATGAGCGGTCATAGAAAATCTTGCGTATAAAATCAGCACCTGTATAGAATGATGCGATAACGACATTGATGTCATTTACAACAATAAGCAGGATGCCACTTTAATTCAGATAAGTGGGTAATCGTTCAATTACGAACACTTGCACAATAAAAATAAAATGCGCATGGAGGTAAGGAATATGAATTCCATGATCCAGATGGACACGGATGTACAGGACGCAAGTTCGCATGTCTGTTTTTTTGATATTTACGATAAGCACAGCTTTAAACAACCCGCTCGTACCACTTGGATCAATGGTTGGAAAGTGGAATACATGGCAATTGCTCAGCCAGAAACCGCACATTTAACCCCAATTGTGATTATTGGCGGTGCATTCCAAAACTTTAATTCATATAAATATTGTGTGGAACAGCTCTTTCGTGCTGGGCCAATTATTTTAATTGATATGCCATCTATGGGCGCCAATCAGCAAATGACCAATGTGGAAACAGGTGAGTCGGCAGGAAAGTTGGAACTGCACGACTTAGGTCAGATGTTGGGTGACTGGCTAGAGATTGTCGGCTTAGATAAAGTGTCCGTCATGGGCATGTCATTGGGTTCGGTGGTGGCATCGTGTCTGGCAGATCAGCGTCCTGAATTGATTGACCGCATGATTTTAATGGGGGTTATGCAAAAGACCCGTAAAAGTTGGCGCATGTTGCTTGAAGAATCGCTGCATTTAATGAAAGAGCAGCGCATGGATGAGTTTGGTCAGGCGGTGATTTTGTACTTGGTCAATCATGCCAAAATGGAACAAACGCGCATGTCTCCGACTGCAAAGCGTTTGTTTTACCGACAAATGGTCGACTTTACCGCCACAGAGCAAGATCGCTACGATGTGAACTGCAACCGTTTATTGCGTTTAACTAATGTGCCTATTCCACAATGTAAGGTTCTGGTGGCGTGTGGGCAATATGACAGTTTTACCTTACCGCATGAAAATGCCAATTTCGCTTTACAGTGCCCGAATATGGAGTTTGCCATGATTGCCAATGCAGATCATGTGCCGCAACTACAGCGCCGTAAAGAAACCATGAATTTGTTTGCGACCTTTTTAAGCGATGAATCTATTCAGGACTTAGATGGCATCATTCCTCTGACACGTGCGCAGTTGTTGACGATGGAACGTCGTGGTGAGGCGCGTATTCGGGTGCAAAATCCGCAATGCCATTTGCAATATCGTCATTCTGATTTGAAGATTGCTACAAACATTGTGGATTTAAACTTCTTTGGTGTATTGCTTAATTTTGAAAATCTAGCGTTGGCGGCACAAGCAGCACAGTATGAACGAGATCTGGCCATAGAGTTACAGGATGAAGAAGGTAGTTTTAGCATTGAATGCTTAATTTTTGAAAGCGATGGGCAACAACTACGTGCATTATTTAAGCATGGTAGTTTTGAGGTGGCAGAGCGTTTGGTGCGTTATGTGGAACGTCAAAAAGTGGCTGCGCAAAATTTGCAATACGCCTGTTATGAGTCGGAGCAATAGTTGGGTGATTTTGAAATTTTTCACAGTAAATAGAATCAAAATAGCGTGTTAAACCACGCTATTTTTTTTGGAGGCATGAATCATCCAAACTAAATCGCCTAAATGTTCTGTCGTTGTTTTTTCTAAAGAGGTATTTGAAAAATACAGTTGTGGTTGTTGTAGCTGCACTTGCTCAAAACCTGCGCTTTGAAAAAAATGAGTTAATTCCTGCGGAGTTTGAAAGTGGAAAGTGAAAGCACTGCGTGACATCAATTTCAATAAACGGCTGCAGTTCCAAATAAAGCTGGCGAGCTTGTTCTTGACGGGTTCAGGGTAAATGTCAGTTAAATAATGCAGTTCTGGAAAGTCTTGGGTGTAGTTACACATGCCATTTAACAGCTGTTTTAACATGTCTTTGGTAAAATAGTTAATTAAACCTTCGCTAATAATTACTAAGGGCTGCGAGTGGTCAAAATATTCAAAGACTTGTTGAAAGGAGTCACTAAAAATATCGGCGGTGAGCACTGCGGGTGCATCGTGGTCAATTTCTCGTAACGCTTGGGTTTTAATTTGCGCCATATCGGGCAAATCCAATTCACGGTAATTCAGTTCAGGATATTTTTGTCGAAAATTCCAGCTACGTGGTGACAGTCCTGAAGCAATTTCGAGCACTTGTAATTGCGGATGTTGTTGAATTAGTGCGGTTAAGTGAGCATCAATCATTTGATGACGTTGTTTGAGGGTGCTGCGCATACTGCCGCCCACGTGCCGTTCTGCCCAGTTTTCTAAAGGATGTACCAATGTGGCTAAAAACTTGCCTTTTCGGGTCGCAAATACAGGATGTGAAATCCCCATTTGATACCAGATGTACCCCGTATAATGTGCGGTAAAAGAAATATGCCGATGTTTGGACAATGCAGTCGTGTCTGAGTGAGTTGGCTTGGCATCTGAGTTGTGCATTTCAGTCCTTTTTTCTGTCGTGATTTTGCTGTTCAGCAATGTTTTTGTCATTTTCGTATAGACCTTAATTGTTTGTATGGTGGTCGTTGTCTTTTTAGGCATGCTTTGACACTCAAGCTGCGGTGTCAGGCATATACTTAAAATAGAATAAATTCATCATAATCAAAAAGGAACACGCTGTCGTGTTCCTTTGTCGTATAAATGCTGTTGAAAAAGTGAAGGCGTGTGGTTAGTTTATGGTGATCTCAAGTTGCAGCGTTTTTAGTGGCACTTGAATAATTGGTCGGGTCGTGACTGGTTTGCGCTGCGAGTAGCGCGGCACTTTGTTCTTTAAATGCCAAGATACGATCACGGACGCTTCGCCATTCATCGCCTAAATCCAAAACTTCAGTAATCTTAAACTCCGCATTAAGTTTAGGGATTTTACCGCGCATGCGTTCTAAACGTGCCTGATTCGGCAAGGGTAAATCGGCAATCGCACTTAAAGCCAATCGTTGTGCTGCACGGTTGTTGCAGACCAGCCCCATGTCACATCCTGCGAGCAAAGCGGCTTGAATACGCGCATCGGCATCGCCTGCTACACAAGCCGCCTGCATGCTTAAATCGTCCGAAAAGAGTACACCATCATAGCCCAAATCTTTGCGAAGCACTTGCTGTAGCCAAAATTCAGAAAAACCTGCAGGGTTCGGGTCGACCTGATCATAAATAACATGTGCAGGCATGAGGGCATCCAGTTGATTTTGCAGTTGGATAAAGGTTTGCATATCCTGTTGCTGAATTTCAGCAAAAGAACGTGAATCTATTGCAGCAGCAACGTGAGAGTCAGCTTTAACTGAGCCGTGTCCAGGAAAGTGCTTGCCTGTCGTTGCCATTCCCGCACGATGCATTCCACGTAAAAAAGCCTCTGCCAAAGCAATAATATTGGTAGGACACGTAGCAAAAGCACGATCTCCAATCACATCACTGACACCATTTAGATCTAAAACAGGTGCAAAACTAAAATCAATGCCTACGGCTAATACTTCGGTGGCCATCAACCAGCCACATTCTTCGGCTAAATCTAAGGCACGTTCAGGTTCGTTTTGGTATAACTCGCCAAATCTACCCATAGCAGGCAATAGGGTAAAACCTTGTTTTAAGCGTTGTACGCGTCCGCCTTCCTGATCGACTGCAATTAAAATATCAGGGCGCACCTGACGCATGTGATCAGTCAGGGCGCGTACTTGCGCAGGAGATTGGATATTTCGGGCAAATAAAATAACTCCACCGACTTGCGGAGCGCTTAATAGTTCAATATCTTCTTGAGTAAGTTCTGTGCCAGCGATGTCGAGCATCAATGCGCCAATCATATTGGGTGTCCGTATTCGATTTTTATCAATTAAAAAAACAATACCTGAATTCTGCAATGATTTGCTACATTTTGACAGCACAGATTATGATAAAACTACACGACAGACCCAAATTAAGTTGTATAAGATTTTGAATCTGCTCAATTCATTGTGAAAAGCAGAGATTGGTCAAAAACCAAGGACGTAAATATTTTTATGAAACTTCAAACCATCGCTTGTGCGGTTGCAATAGCAACTGGCGGTTTTTTCTTTTCTCACGCCATTAACGAGGCAATTGCAGCCAATAATACTGCTGTTGTTGCTAACAGTATTGTGCCGACGCAGGAACAAGCTTTGGTTTCGCGTCAATTGGCGACTTTGGTCGATCGTCAGCATTATTTAAATCAGCGTTTAGATGCCGCGACGTCGCAGCGCATTTTTGATTTTTATATCGACAGTTTAGACCCTGATCATACTTTGTTTTTGGCTAAAGAAGTTGAGCAATACCGCAAACAATATGCCTCAACTTTTGGTGCTTCTTTAAAAGCAGGCAACTTGGCGGGGCCGTATCAAATTCATGCCCAGTATCGTGAACGCTTAAAACAGTTTTATCATTTCATGTTGGCAGAGCTGAAAAAACCACAAAATTTAAAACAGCCAAATGTCACGATTGAAACAGATCGTGAAAAAGCACCGTTCTTTAATACTGAAGCAGAAATGCGTACACATTGGCAAAAAATGCTGGTGTCGCAGCTCATTAATCTGACCATTAGCAAAGAAGAAGAATTGGCAAAACAAAAAGCCATTAAAGACAACCCTGAATTGACCAATGGTCAGGATTTGGCAAGTCCAGAAGATTTGACTCCAGTTCAGACTCTAACTAAGCGTTATACCCGCCAGTTAGAGCGTATGGATCGTTTAAAGAGCGATGATGTGCTGGATAAAACTTTGAATGCGATGATGCTGACTTATGATCCGCACAGCAATTATTTCCCACCTGTCGATGCGATGGAGCTGAATCGTCAAACGACTTTGCAGCTTGAGGGGATTGGGGTATCGATTCGTCCTGAACGAGGCAATGAAGACTACACCAAAATTGAAACCATTGTTGAAGGTGGCCCTGCCAGTAAAACAGGGCAGGTGAAATCGGGTGACCGCATTATTGGTGTGGCGCAAGATGGCGAAAAAATGGTGGATGTTGTGGGTTGGCCGAGCAATGAAATTGTGGGGCTGATTCGCGGTAAACGTGGCACCAAAGTCACTGTGCGTTTGTTGGGTGCGGGTGCGGCGATGAATCAGGCGCGTAATGTGACCATTGTGCGTGATGTGATTCAGGAAGAAGATGCGGGAGTTCGCTCACGAACGATTGACATCAAACGTGATGGTCAAACTTATACCTATGGTGTGATTGAAATTCCATCGTTTTATTTGAATTACCGTGCGCGTCGTGCAGGTAATGAATATCGCTCGGTGTCGGAAGATACCAACAATGCCCTGAAAAGTTTGGCGGCCAAAAATGTCGCAGGGATTATTATTGATTTACGTAACAACCCTGGCGGTTCATTGGAAGAAGTGGCACGTATGCTTGGGCAAGTAATCAAATCAGGCCCTGTGGTGCAAATTCGTGATGGCAATGGCAACGTGAGCGTATTTGAAGATGACGATGGTGGTGCACAGACTTATGCAGGCCCATTGGCAGTGATGATTAACCTTGCTTCTGCTTCGGCCAGTGAAATTTACTCTGCTGCAATTCAGGACTATCAGCGCGGGATTGTGATTGGTAGCACCACCACAGGTAAAGGTACAGCGCAGGTACAWCTCGACACCTTAGCTTATGGGCAGGCGACCTTAACTCAACGTAAGTTCTACCGTATTACAGGTGGAAGTACCCAAAACAAAGGTGTGATTCCAGATATTAAACTGGTGGATATTTACAATGAGGAGTTTGGTGAGCGTAAAGCTAAAAATGCCTTGAAGTGGGATACCATTCCAACTGCGCCATTTAAGCGTGAAGGTTCAGTACAGCCGTACATCACCAAGTTGGGTCAATTGTCACAGCAACGTGTCACGCTTGATCCGCAATTTCAATATTTGGAACAACGTAAGCAAATTGCCAAACAAACTGAAGATCGCAAAAGCATTGTGTTAGATATTGAACAACGCAGAGCAGAGTTGCTGGCTTTGGAACAACAAACACTGACTGCGGAAAACAAACGCCGTCAGGCAACAGGTTTGAAACCATTTGCCAATTGGGAGAGCTATCAGGCATCCATTGATGCTTTGGCAGAAGCGCGTGCCAAAATGAAGGCGGCACAACGTCCTGCCTTGCCTGAGGAAGAAGCTTTTGTGATTGAAGCAGCGCAGGTGTTGCAAGATTATGCCATGTTACAAAAAGGTGTATCTGAGCCGAATCAACCATAAAAAAATGCTACAATCTTAATAAAATAGAACCAGCAACTAAAAGTTGCTGGTTTTTTATCCTCAAGCTAAAAGTAAAATGGCAAACTGCTTATAGTTTTGAGTTAGACAGCTATACGCAGTTTTAAATTGCCATTATTTCATGACGATATATTATTTATTTGACTATTGACCAAAGCAGAATAGTATTAGATTCTAAAATCAATGCGGTCTTTGCTAGATCAATCCGCCGTTCAGGTTGCTTTTTAGTTATTATTTATAAGAGAGTGTGAGATTGAGTAACCAAAAAACAATAAAATATGACAGAGATGGACACATCTAATAATGCATGTACATTATGATCTAAGCTTGGTAATTGGCTCGGTAGCAATCTCAGTATTGGCCTGTTATTTTGCAGTGTCTGTTGAGCAAATGCTCTTTCAAAATGTACAACAACAACTAAAAAAAATAGCATTAATCATGAGTGGTTTGCTGCTAGGTGCGGCAGTGTGGAGTATGCACTTTGTGGGCATGTTAGCCTGCCAATTACCTGCGCCGTATCAGTTTGATCTTAGCTTTTCGACCCTGTCTTTTGTTATTGCATTTATCGCCTCTACGTGTGCGGTTTGGCTGACCACACAATCGACCTTGCCTGTGGCGCGTTTGATCCTTAGCGGCATTTTGATGGGGTTGGGCATTTCAGGCATGCACTATACGGGCATGATGGGAATTCAGGTAGAAGGTTACCGTAGTTATTATGATCCCACGATTGTTTTGCTATCTGTATTAGTAGCGATTGGTGGAGCAATACTTACCTTTTGGTTTATGTTTCGCTCCAAGTGCAGAATGGAGCGTCAGGCACAATATAAAATTTTCATCGCGGTGCTCATGAGTCTGAGCATTGTTGCCATGCACTATATAGGCATGGAAGCACTGCATTTTTACTCTACAGCCGATTTGCCTCAATCAAGTCATTTCCAGATCGAGCAAGAACCAGCCCTGTTGGTGGTTATTTTAGTGACCAGTCTGATTTTTGCTGCTGCGGTGGGCGTATCTCTGCTGGAGCTGCGCTTAGAAGAAAAAAGCAAACAATTGTCTTTGGCTAATCGAGAATTAGCCGATCAGGCACTCAAAGATAATCTGACCAAATTGCCCAACCGTTTATATTTAGCTGAATATGCACAATTGCTTTTTTCTGAGCATAGGCAAAAAAATACTAAAATTGCGTTTTTATATATCGACTTAGACCGCTTTAAAGCGGTGAATGATGTATTTGGGCACCATGTTGGCGATCAATTGCTGATTCAGTTGTCTAAACGAGTGCAATCCCACTTAGGTGAAAATACCCAGTTAATAAGAATTGGTGACGATGAATTTCTTTTAGTGATAGAACATACCGATATTGCCGAAGCCACCGTTATTTCTGAAAAAATATTGGAATTGATTCAGCAAAGTTTCATAATTGAGGATAAGGTCATTAATATCTCAGGCAGTATTGGCATAGCGATGTATCCAGAGCATGGCACCAATTTGCAAGATATTTTAATGAATGCCGATGCGGCGATGCTGACCTCTAAATATCAGGGGCGTAACACCAGTTCAGTCTTTAATTATGATCTAGAGTTACTTGAGACCAAAAGCCAAAGTAAGTTGATTAATGATTTATATAAAGCAGCTGAACAACAACAATTGAAGCTGTTCTATCAGCCAAAGTTTAAAGCCACTGACCATAAAGTTTGTGGCGTAGAAGCTTTAATTCGTTGGTATCATCCCGTGCATGGTTTACTTACACCAAATATGTTTATTAAAGGGGCTGAAAAGACGGGGTTGATTATTCAAATTGGCTATTGGACGCTAGAAGAAGCCTTTAAACAAATTCAAATTTGGGAAAGATCGGGCGCACCGTTATTCCCTGTGGCTGTGAATTTATCGGCAGTGCAGTTTGAACATAAGCATTTATTTTCGACTTTAGAAAACTTGTTTAAACGCTATGAGATTCAACCCCAACACCTGATGATTGAAGTGACTGAAAGCACGGCAATGCATCATATTGAATCGAGTATTCGTAGTTTTGAGCGTTTGCGTCAAATGGGGATTCAATTGGCGATTGATGATTTTGGTACAGGACATTCGAGCTTCTTATATTTGAAAAAATTGCCAGTCGATGAGTTGAAAATTGACCGTGCTTTTATTTTAGATTTGTGTTCGGACAGTAAAGAAGAATTAATTTTAGAAAGTATTATTCAATTGGCGATTAAACTAGGTTTAACTGTGACTGCTGAAGGGGTGGAAAGACCATTGCAAGCAGAAATTTTAACCCGTTTAGGCTGTCAGCAATTACAGGGTTATTTATTAGGCTTGCCTATGGATGTTGAGCGTTTAGAAGAGTTGTTTAAACATTCGGCTTAAGTTAGCAATCATGCTACCGTTCAAGTGAGCGATCAAGTTCAAAGGTTAATTTCAGCAATGAAGCAAGGAGACAGTACTTTCGCTGAGTTGATGCAATTGGTCGGATTAACTCATCGAGCAACGTTCCAAAAGAATTAGTAAAATCCTGCATTAGAAGCTGGTCTGATTAAACGTACCATTCCTGATAAGCCGAAAAGTCCGAAGCAAAGATATAGATTAAAAAGATAACAATACTTTCAATTGTGCATAAATTAGAACATATCAACAATCAATAAAATTGATTTAAATCTGCTACAATTACGCCAATTTTTCATATTGATTATTTTGATCTTATACACTGCGGTTCTGCAGTAGGTGTCTTGCATGAGTTTTAAAGATGAGTTAGCGGCGCAGGTCGCACAGCGACGTACTTTCGCGATTATTTCCCACCCTGATGCTGGTAAAACCACTATGACAGAAAAACTGCTGTTATGGGGACAGGCTATTCAGGTTGCAGGGATGGTGAAAAGCCGTAAGTCTGATCGTGGTGCTACATCTGACTGGATGGAAATGGAAAAAGAACGTGGTATTTCCATTACGACTTCGGTGATGCAATTCCCATATAAAGACAAAATGATTAACCTACTCGACACCCCGGGGCATGAAGACTTCTCTGAAGATACTTACCGTACTTTAACGGCGGTAGATTCCGCACTGATGGKGATTGATGGTGCGAAAGGKGTCGAAGACCGTACCATTAAATTAATGGACGTGTGTCGTATGCGTGACACACCTATCATTTCATTTGTTAATAAAATGGACCGGGAAATTCGTGAGCCACTAGAGTTGTTGGATGAAATTGAAAATGTCCTCAAAATTAAGTGCGTGCCAATTACTTGGCCAATGGGTACAGGCCGTGATTTCGCAGGGGTGTTTAACCTCATCGAAGAAAAATTTTATGTGTATAAATCAGGCTTCGGTTCAATCATTCCCGAGATAGAAGTACGTGATGGCTATAACCATGCAGACTTACGTGAAAAAGTCGGTGAATTGGCATGGGCAGCATTTGAAGAGTCACTTGAATTGGTACAAATGGCGAATGAGCCATTAGACCGTGAAGAATTCTTGGCAGGTCGTCAAACCCCTGTATTATTTGGTACTGCTTTGGGTAACTTCGGTGTAGATCATGTACTGAATGCTTTTAGTGAATATGCGCCGCCACCAAAAGCACATCCAACTCAAGAGCGTGTTGTAGAAGCCGATGAAGAAGGCTTTAGTGGATTTGTATTTAAGATTCAGGCCAATATGGATCCGAAACACCGTGACCGTATTGCATTCATGCGAATTTGTTCAGGGAAGTATGAAAAAGGCATGAAAATGAAACATGTACGCATTGATAAAGATGTGCGTATTAGTGATGCTTTAACTTTCTTGGCAGGTGACCGCCAACATTTAGAAGAAGCTTGGCCAGGCGATATTATTGGTTTGCATAACCACGGCACTATTCAAATTGGCGATACATTCACTTCGGGTGAGAAGCTACAATTTACAGGTATTCCTCACTTCGCACCTGAAATGTTTCGTCGTGTGCGTTTGAAAGACCCATTGAAGTCCAAACAGCTGCAAAAAGGTCTTAAGGAGCTTTCAGAAGAAGGTGCAACGCAAGTCTTTATGCCACAAAACAGCAATGATTTAATCGTAGGTGCTGTGGGTGTGCTGCAGTTTGAAGTAGTCGCCTATCGCCTGAAAGAAGAATATAAGGTTGATTGTATGTATGAGCCTGTCAGCATCAATACTGTGCGTTGGGTGTCTTGTGCTGATGAGAAAAAATTTAACGAGTTTAAGAAAAAAGCCCACGACCAATTGTCTGTCGATGGGGGTGGCCACTTAACTTATCTCGCACCAAGCCGCGTGAATTTACAGTTAATGCAAGAGCGTTATCCTGATATTGAGTTTAGAAATACGCGTGAGCACTAAGTTCAAGCTTTCAAAAATAAAACAGCTTCATCACGAAGCTGTTTTATTATGGGTGATAAAAGTTAAAATTCATTTAAATAAATGAATTGGGGAAATCATGCAGCTAAAAATGGTTTATCTAGGTGCAATTTTAAGCGGGATGTTTTTGCTTAGCGCCTGTGACTCATCTCAACAAAATAAAAATGCAGATGAGCAAACCTCTATTTTTAAGAAAGATCAGGCTGAAGTTTTACCTTATTTAAATATCAAACAACAGGCGGCAGATATTGCCTTGCCTTTTTGTGAAAATAAAAATTGTATTGAATTAGAGGTGCAAACTTTAAATACCCAAGACGCATGGCTCAACAGTTGGATTGCTAAAAATCAGGCTATGGTGATTCAAGACCAAATCGGCTTAAAACAAAACATGAGTTTGCAGCAAGCCGTAGATGCCTATGTGAAAAAATCCGATGCTTGGCAGGCGCAATTAGATCAAAACAAAGCTTATGAACTAGCGATATATACCCGTATAGCATATCAACGCAATCAATATGTCTTGTTGCAAGTCGGGGTGGATAGCAAACAGGAAGACACCCAGGTCAAAGAACGCTATTATTTCTTTGTCGCAGATCGGAAGCAGCAAAAAGCCTTGTCTGTTTTAGATGTGATTGATGCCAAACAACAAACCCGTATGAATACTTTTGTACAGCAGGCCTATCAGGATTGGCTCAAAACACAAAGCAGTGACGTGAAAAAAGTAGCACCTGCCAAATTATACTGGGGGCAGGCAGATTGGTTTTTTGATGATCAGGGTTTAGGATTGCATTACCGCACCCATGAAATTGTCAAAAATGGCACGCAGTTAGACATTTACCTAAGCAAAGCACAAACACAACAAGTTTTAAAAGCAGAGATCTATCCATCTATGTTTTAGTAGATGAGTACGATGATAAGCAAAAATTGATGAAATCAAGGTTGTATCCATGTTGAAAAATAGAAGTATTTTGGCGATTAGTATTTTAATTACAACTTTAGGGATCACTGCATGTCAGCCAAAGAAAACAGAACCTGAAGCGGTCGAGGCTAAGCAAACGCAGACAGAACAGCAAAGCCTAAAACTGGTCGGCGATATTGAAAAACTGAATTTATCGTTGCCTAAATGTGATGGAAAAAACTGCCCTGAAATCTCAATTGAACGTTTGAATAGCAATCAGGCCTTTATCGACCATTTTATTGATCAGAAAATTATTCAAGAATTGGCACAAATTTTAGAAATTGCACCACAGCAGGCGGCTTCTGAAGCTGCTGCAATTGACCATGCAGCCAGTGAAAATACAGCAGCTAGTGCTGCAGATACACCTGCCAGTAACCCTACTATCGCAGCCATTGCACAAGTGGAAACTTTGGCGCAAAAATTAGAAAAACAAACTGTGCCTTATGTGCAAAGCTTTTTGGCACTTGATCAGGAACTGAAAGCTTTAAGCTCAAATCATAAAATCAGTTTGATGATTAAGCCTAAAATTTTAAATGCAGATCAGCCTTTGGCAACAGTAGTACTAAATAGCAGTAGTTATTTGGGCGGAGCACATGGTGCATCGGCACAGCAATACTATAATTTTGATTTAGAGAAGAAAAAATTAGTATTGTTAAATGACATTTTGTTAGAGAAGCAGCGCCCACAATTAGAGCGTAAAGCTTATGAAGCGTTTAAACAATGGGTCATTGCATCTGAACTTTCTACCAATGTGGAAGAATATGAGCAAGCGTGGAAATTTAAGCTATCGGAAAATTACTATTTGGGTCAACAAGGATTAATTTTGCAATATGCAGAATATGAAATTGGTCCTTATGTTGTTGGTTTGCCGCGTTTAACCATTCCGTATGCAGAACTACAGGGAATTTTAAAAGCTGCATATTTGCCTGAAACAGAAGCAGCCTCTGAAGCATCAGCACAACCTGCCGAAGCCAGTGCTACAACGGCAACAACCAAAGCGAAATCTTAATATGAGCATTGCGCTGTTTGATACGCATACCCATTTTGATGTACCTGATTTTGACTCAGATCGGGAGCAATTGGCGTATGCGGCGAATGCAGCAGGCGTAGAACATTTGGTGCTGATTGGCTTTGTACAATCCCGTTTTCAGGATTTAATCGCCACACAACAGTTTTTAAATCAACTTGAGCAGGTGCCACAAAGTCATCTTGCACCAGGCTTGCATCCTTTTTATATTGAACAGCATCAAAGCCAACATCTACAAGATTTAGAGCAGTTTTTGCAACAACAGCATTGTGTCGCTGTGGGCGAAATTGGCTTAGATACTTTTTTAGCTGAACATAAACAGCCCGAAGCGTTTCAAAAGCAGCAAGATTTTTTTGCCGCGCAATTGGAAATCGCTCGTCAGCAACATAAACCTGTACTGCTACATATTCGTAAGGCTCATGCCGAAACCTTAAAAATACTCAAACAGCAACAATTTCAGTTTGGTGGCATCGCACATGCTTTTAGTGGTGGGGTGCAAGAAGCCAAAACACTGATCAAATTGGGTTTTAAAATTGGTGTGACAGGTCAGATTACCAATCCGAATGCAAAAAAACTGCGCCGTGTTGTGCAGGAAATTGGTGCTAAACATTTGGTTTTGGAAACCGACTGCCCCGATATGACGCCTTTATGTTGTCAGACGGATGCCCAATCACGCACCCGTAATACCCCTGCGAATCTAATTTATGTGCTTGAAGGTTTAGCGGATTGTTTAGAAATTGCACCGCAGACTTTAGCCGCACAGCTTTGGCAGAATAGTGTTCAAGTATTAGACTTGCCGAAACTCTAGATGAAACAACACGAAGTCTGCGAAACGCAGTAAAATGCCCACAATTTGAAATTAGATTAGATTGCAGCATGACAGACCTTCTTCAAGATGATGAATATGAACGCCGTTTTGCAGGTGTGGCCAAAATTTATGGCGACAGTGCTTTTCAGCATTATGCCCAAAGTCATGTCATGGTGATTGGAATTGGCGGTGTCGGCTCTTGGGCTGTTGAGGCATTGGCACGTACAGGTATAGGCGAGCTGACACTGGTGGATATGGATGTGGTCGCTGCATCTAATATTAACCGTCAATTACCTGCCATGAGTTCAACTTTGGGATGTGAAAAAATTGATGTCATGGCAGAACGTTGTCGTTCTATTAATCCACGTATCAAAATTAATTTGGTCGATGATTACCTCAGTCCAGACAATGTCAAAGTCTTATTGGCGACGGCACCAGATTTGATTTTAGATTGCATTGATGATGTAAAAGCCAAACTGGCTTTAATGCTGCATTGCCGTTTTAACAAGATTCCTTTGATTGTGTCGGGTGGTGCAGGTGGCAAGCTAGATCCGCTGAAAATTCGAGTGGCAGATTTATCTAAAACTGAACAAGACCCGATGTTGGCAAAATTACGTGCTCAATTACGCAGCAAAGGTATTTGTAAAAAACCAAAAGAAAAGTTTGGGATTACTTGTGTGTACTCTATCGACAATCCATTTTCCAGTGCAAATGTTTGCCCTAGTGCAGGCTTGCGCTGTGGCGGTTATGGTTCGTCAGTCGTGGTTACCTCCAGTTTTGCGATGGTGGCGGTGGCAGAAGTGCTAAAAAAGTTAGATGCTTTACAAGCTAAAAATTCATAAATCAAAGCCATGCAAGGCATGGCTTAGAAAAATTCTCTTTGATTTTTCTTATCTCCAATGAGTTTACTCATTAGGTCGTTGTAGCTGCTGCTCTTTTAAATAGTCTTCTGTACGTTGCATTGCTGCTTGAATATTCACCAGTGCTTGCTCTACATCGGCAAATGTTTTGGCATTGCCGCCACTTAGTGCTTGACGCCATTTACGTGCCCCAGGCAGGTTTTGGAATAAACCTAAAATATGGCGGGTGATGACAGAAAGTGGTGCACCTTGTTGTAGACGTTGTTCAATATACGGCAACATGCGCTGCATAATTTCAAAACGATCAGGCAATTCTAATCCCCATAATTGTCCAAGCTCTGCCAGTAAATAAGGGTTGTGATAGGCTTCGCGACCAATCATTACCCCATCGACATGCTTGAGGTGTTGTTGGGTTTCGGCAAACGTTTTAATTCCACCATTAATTTCAATTAACAATTCAGGGCGGTCTTGTTTTAGACGATACACATCTTCATAACGCAGCGGTGGTACTTCACGGTTTTCTTTAGGTGATAAACCTTGTAATAAGGCAATTCGGGCATGCACGATAAAGTTGTTGCAACCTGTTTGAGCCACGGAATCCACAAAATGGAGCATCTCTGCATAAGAGTGCATGTCGTCAATCCCGATTCGATGTTTTACGGTTACAGGAATATCAACAGCTTGACGCATGGCGGCAATACATTCTGCCACCAAGTCTGGCTCTGCCATTAAACACGCGCCAATTTTATTGTTTTGTACTCGATCACTTGGGCAGCCAACGTTCAAGTTGATTTCATCATAACCCCAGTCTTGTGCCATTTTGCTGCAGGTCGCAAGGTCTTTTGGATTTGAACCACCAAGCTGCAAGACAATAGGATGTTCTTCCTTACTGTAATCTAAATGACGCTTAGCATCACCAAATAAAATCGCGCCTGTGGTCACCATTTCGGTATACAGAATGATATTGGGGTTAAATAAACGTGCAAAAAAACGGTAATCACGGGTAGTCCAATCCATCATCGGGGCTACGCTGATTCTCGGAGATTGAGTGTTTTCAATGTTTTTGTTAATAGTCATTAAAAATCATACCTTTAATCTATATTCTGCAACCTGCGAGAATTTGTTTGAACCTGTGTTTAGGTGGGTGAATCCGTTTGTATTTACACCAAATTTTACACCATAATAGAAAAAATAGCTTTTGGTGTAAATTATGGGTTCAATTACAGCAAGGAAAGGTGCAGATGGTAAAGTTAACTATCGTGCTGCGATTCGAATCACTCGAAAGGGCTTTCCTGCTTTTTCTGAAAGTAAAACATTTCACTCAAAGAAATTAGCTGAAAACTGGATTAAGAAACGAGAAGTCGAAATTCAAGAAAATCCTGATATTTTGCTTGGCAAAGAAAAGTTGATTGATCTGACCTTATCAGATGCCATAGATAAATATTTGGATGAAGTCGGGAGCGAGTACGGAAGGACGAAACGCTATTCTCTGCTCTTAATTAAGAAGCTACCAATTGCGCGCAATATTATCACAAAAATAAAATCAGTACATTTGGCCGAGCATGTGGCTTTAAGGAAGGGTGGAATTCCGTACCTCGATCTTGAACCTATTGCGACTAGTACACTGCAACATGAGCTTTTACATATCAGAGGTGTTCTTTCTCATGCTGCTGTTATGTGGGAAATGGATATTGATTTAAATAGCTTTGATAAGGCTACTGCTCAGTTAAGAAAAACACGTCAAATATCCTCCAGTCAAAAAAGAGACCGACTGCCTTCGAGAGATGAATTGATTGCATTGACGAAGTATTTTGCAGAACGATGGAAGCTAAATCGTTATGGCTCTAAATACCCAATGCATTTGATTATGTGGTTTGCAATTTTCTCATGCAGACGTGAAGCTGAATTAACACGATTGTATCTTCGAGATTATGACCCACATCATTCAACGTGGAAAGTGCATGATTTAAAAAATCCTAATGGTTCTAAAGGTAATCATAAGTCATTTGATGTACTTGATCCTTGTAAGGAACTGATCAAAAGATTAAAGCATTCAGAAGTTCGAGAACGGATGTTAAAACTTGGACATGATGAAAATTTACTATTACCGTTAAACCCTAAAAGTTTAGGCAAAGAGTTTAGAGAAGCTTGTAAAATGTTGGGGATTGAAGATTTACGATTTCATGACTTGAGGCATGAAGGCTGTACTCGATTAGCTGAGCAGAGCATGACTATTCCCGAAATTCAGAAAGTAAGTTTGCATGATTCTTGGAGTAGTTTACAGCGATATGTATCAGTGAAGGCAAGAAGAGATGTTATTCAATTTGAAGAGGTGCTACGCCTCATCGATGAAACGTAGCATAGTCTTTAGAAGCTTCTGAATACTTTTTGTCTAAAATATCTGCTAAATCTTTTACGTGTACTAGAAATGGTGCACGTTTACTCTGATCTATTTTAAATACAGAGAAAGGGAATTCTTGATTATTCGCCTTTCTCAATGCTTCGGCTTTACTAAGATGAGGATAATAGTCAGAAACTATAGTCAGAGGTGGTCCCACTTGTTTGAACTGTATTAGTTCAGACTTGATCGTACATTCTTCTTGAAAAAGAGAAAGTTACCCGTTTTGATAAAGGTGTCGAAATCTTAATCAAACAAAGGTAACTTTCTTATGTTGCATACTAACAATCAAATCATTAAACACAAAGTAGGTCTGCTCAATTTAGCTGAAGAGCTTCAGAATGTATCCAGAGCATGCAAAGTGATGGGTGTTTCAAGAGATACATTTTATCGCTATCAAGAGTTAGTGAAGTCTGGTGATATTGACGCACTGATCAATAAATCCCGTCGAGTACCAAATTTAAAA
>NZ_MKQS01000004.1 GCF_001758345.1 Acinetobacter towneri | reverse complement strand
AGTAGCTCGCTAGAGCGAAATGAATTACTTCGAACAATTAAACGTTTAGGCAGGACACTATGGAAAAAATGGTCAGGCTATCATCGGCGAAGTTTGGTTGAAACTAAGATGCATTGCATCAAATTATTAGGAGATAAACTCAGTGCAAGGAGTTTTGATAGCCAAGTGAATGAGATCCATGCACGTGTAGCAGTCCTTAACAGATTTACGGAATTAGGTCGACCACTTACCCAAGTTACGCCTTAAATTTGGCTCAATTAGGGGCGCTTTGCATTTCAAATCTTTGTGCAACAAAGCCGAGCATGTGCTGTTTGTGATAAATTGAGATTATGTTGAGTGAGTTCTCTAATAATTCTAAGTTGTTGAAAGTTCATAATTTGGATATAGAATATAAAAATAAGAGCAAATATATAAATAAATGCTCTTTTAGATGATCAATGATTAACGCATTGTGACGAATTCTTCAGCAGAAGTCGGATGAATTGCTAAAGTGTTATCGAAGTCTTTTTTAGTTGCTCCCATTTTTAAAGCAACAGCAAAGCCTTGCAGAATTTCATCCATACCGTATCCAATACCATGAATTCCGACCACTTTCTCATCAGTTCCTACACAAATTAATTTCATTTTTGTGAGTTGTCGATGTTCTGTTATCGCTGTATACATGGATGTAAAGGAAGAACTATAAATTTTGATGGCATCTTTACCAAATTTTTCTATGGCTTGATCTTCGGTTAATCCAACTGTTCCAATAGGTGGGTGACTAAACACCACAGTCGGAATATTTTCATAATCTAAATGTTCATTTGGCTTATTGTTAAATAAACGTTCAGACAGTCTTCGACCCGCTGCCACAGCAACAGGTGTTAACTCGACTTTACCTGTAATATCACCCACTGCATAAATGCCAGACTGTGTTGTATTTTGATATGCATCAACATGAATAAAGCGATTCTCGTTCAATTGAACTTGAGTCTTATTAAGATTGATCGCTTCAGTTGCAGGTTTTCTACCAATTGCCCAAATCAAGCAATCTACACTATGTTCTGTACCATCTTCTAGGTGTAATACAAGTGAGTTATCTTGAACTTTAGTCACTTTGTTAATCTGACTATGAGTATGCACGTTAATATTTTCACTGCGCATATTCTCTAATAGTGTTTTACCAAGGAAATGATCTAATCCACGCAAAGGCTGATGTTTACGAATAAATAATTGTACATTCGAACCCAATGCATTAAGAACACCTGCCAATTCCACAGCAATATAGCCAGAACCAACAATAGCAGTCCGCTTCGGTAAGTGTTCTAATCCGAAGAAACCATTGGAATCAATACCATATTCAGCACCTTCAATTTCAGGTTTGAATGCTTGAGTCCCCGTAGCAATTAAAATATGGTCAGCTGTGTACGTTTCACCATTTACTTCAATTGTTTGAGCATCTAAAAATTTTGCAAAACCTCGAATGACATCAACATTATTTTTAGCTAGTCCTGTGTCATACGATGTATGTATTCGGCTGATATAGGCTTGTCTGTTTTCAACTAATTTCTTCCAGTTAAAGGATTTCAATTCTGTATTAAAGCCATAGTCAGGACCATATTTATGAATCGCATCGGCAATTTGAGCTGAATACCACATCACTTTTTTAGGAACACATCCTACGTTGACACAGGTTCCACCAATATCACCCATTTCTATCAGTGCACATTTCTTACCATACATGGCAGCACGATTGACTGATGCAATACCGCCACTGCCTCCGCCAATCGCAATATAATCATAGTGTTTAGACATAAATGAAATTCCTGTTTTTTAGATTTAAAAAGTTAATGATATACGCTGAATTATCAGGAGACTTTCCCTTGGGAGATTCTAGGCAGCCAACTTATAAAAGTCTTCGGCCATTTGATTTGGTGTCTTAAAACCCAAACCCTTTTGAATTCTTCGATGATTATAAAATAATTCAATGTATTTTATAATATCTGCTTTGGCTTCTTCTCTGGTTTGATAGTTGTAATGATGCACTAACTCATTTTTCAGTATTCCCCAAAAGCTTTCAATCGGTGCATTATCGTAACAGTCTCCGCGCTTGCTCATTGAACCTTGAAAACCATATTGCTCAAGTATATTTCGATATTCATGGCTGCAATATTGACTTCCTCTGTCTGAATGCACAATCAGTTCTTTGGTTGGTTTTTGATTGTGAATAGCCATATTTAGCGCATTACAAACAAGCTGTGCTGTCATGCGCTCATTTAAGCTATAGCCAACCACTTGTTTCGTGTAAAGGTCTTTTACCGCTGCTAAGTACAGCCATCCTTCAACAGTCCATATGTACGTAATATCACTTGACCATGCTTGATTTGGTCTAGTCATTGAGAATTGTTGCTCCAGCAGGTTTTCATAGATCGCTCGATTATGGTCACTATTCGTAGTCCTTTTAAAACGCTTGTGTCGCTTACAATACAGGTGGTTCAGCGCTTTTATCTGACGTACAGCGTACATACTCATTTTTATGCCCTGAGCTTGTAAGTATTTGGTTAATCGAATATAACCATAGCTCTGCCTTGTCTCCTCATGGGCTATTTTCACCAATATCGTCTGTTGATTTCGTTGAATCGTTCTTTTGCTCACGCCTCTCTTGAGCCAATCATAAAAACATGAAACTGAAACATGAAGTAATCGAGCCATTAAGGTAATTGGAAAAGAATATCTTTTTTGTTTCATATAGGCGTACCTTACTGACTTTCTTTGGCAAAGTACGCTGCTGCCTTTTTTAAAAATTCACGTTCCATTTCAGCTATTTTGAGCTGTTGTTTGAGTTTTTTATTTTCTTCGAGTAGAGCGTTTAGATCAGGTGAATACTGTTTTGTACCTGCTAAAGTTCCAGCCTTTGCTTTGGTATTCCAATTTGAAAGAGTTTGCATTGAAATGCTAAGTTGTCTAGCTGTTTCCGAGACATTGCCTTGATTGGCTTCAATTAATTTGATGGCTTCAGCTTTAAATTCTGTGGTGTAAGTCTTGTGTTTCTTGCTCATGGTAAACTCCTGATGAGTGTGTTTAGTTTACCAAGTTAAAACCTCCTGTTTTTTCAGCACACATCACTCAAGGAGCTGCGCCTGCACGGCATGGCCACGGCCTGGGCGGAGTTGACTGCGCAGGGTGAGTCGAACACAGCCTCGTCCAAGTGGCTGCTCGAACACCTGCTGGAACAAGAGCACACAGATCGCGCCATGCGCTCGGTGAGCCACCAGATGAACATGGCCAAGCTGCCGATGCACCGCGACCTGGCCGGCTTCGACTTCAGCGCCTCCAGCGCAGACGCTCGTTTGATCAGCGAACTGGCCAGTCTGGCCTTTACCGACACCGCGCAGAACGTGGTGCTGATCGGTGGGCCTGGCACCGGTAAAACCCACCTGGCCACTGCGCTGGCCGTGTCCGGCATCACCCGGCACGGCAAGCGCGTGCGCTTCTACTCCACGGTCGATCTGGTCAATCTGCTGGAGCGCGAAAAGCACGACGGCAAAGCCGGGCGGATCGCCCAAGCTCTGCTGCGCATGGATCTGGTCATCCTCGACGAACTGGGTTATCTGCCCTTCAGCCAGGCCGGCGGTGCGTTGCTGTTTCACCTGCTATCCAAGCTGTACGAACACACCAGCGTGGTGATCACCACCAACCTGAGCTTCGCCGAATGGTCGAGCGTGTTCGGCGACGCCAAGATGACCACCGCCCTGCTGGATCGGCTGACCCACCACTGCCACATCGTCGAAACCGGTAACGAGTCCTATCGCCTGCAACACAGTAGCTTGGCGGCCCAGGCCAAGATCAAATCACGGGAGCGAAAGCGTAAGGGCGGCCAGGAACCGGAGGACGATGAGCCGTTCTGATTTCATGGCGACGACGGCCTGCTACATGGCTGCGTGTGGCAGGTCTTAAACAACTGAACTGGGCTAGCGAAGGAGTGGGGGCAACAGCAGCTGCGCTGGTAGACTTATCCACAGTTGCTGGTAACAAAATCAGCAATCCGCCCTGGGTCAAATTTCAATCGGCAGGGTGGGTCAATTTTCCATCAGCGCCAACACACTAAGCAACCATCAGAAAATTTTGACTGTACGCCAAAAAATTCGCATCTACCAGCATCTAAACAGGCGTTGTTGATTATCATAAAACACTGACACTGTATTATATAATCGTGCTTTTGTGTTATTTTTTTAATATTTACTGATTACGTACTTGCTTAACCACTCAGTTGCGCTAGAATTAATAGACGCGAAATTTAAATCTCTAATTTTCCAACACTTAGTAAAACCTCGTTTGCCATCCCACTACCATTGTAGGAGCAAATCAGGAGACATAAAAAATTAGCGGTAGCGTGCCTGGCCCTCTAGATAAGTATTGGAGACTGTAATGAAGTTTGAAAAGTCACAGACAGCAATCGACCACCTGACTCCCGAGCAACACCGAATTACCCAGGAGGCGGGCACCGAAAGGCCCTTCACGGGCGAGTACAACGACAACAAGGAGCCTGGCATCTACGTTGACATAGTGTCGGGAGAGCCACTGTTCGCTTCGACGGACAAGTTCGATTCGGGTACTGGCTGGCCCAGCTTCACCAAGCCGATCGTTTCGGCAAACGTGAACGAGGTGCGGGACAGCGCACACGGCATGGTCCGGACGGAGGTCAGGTCAGTACACGCAGACAGTCATCTCGGCCATGTGTTCCCCGATGGTCCTTCCGACCGCGGCGGTCTGCGGTACTGCATCAACTCAGCGTCCCTTCGCTTCATCCCGCGCGACGAGATGGAGTCCGAGGGATACGGTGAATATCTCGATCAAGTAGAGGAGGCTTAACATGCATCAGCGCGCTGTTCTCGCAGGAGGATGTTTCTGGGGCATGCAGGATCTGATCCGCAAGCGACCCGGCATCATCTCGACCCGTGTGGGTTACACGGGCGGCGATATTCCGAACGCCACGTATCGTAATCACGGCACGCATGCCGAGGGGATCGAGATTGTCTTCGACCCGACAGTGACGAGCTACCGGAACATCCTGGAATTCTTCTTCCAGATCCACGATCCGACGACGCTGAACCGCCAGGGCAATGATCGTGGGCTCTCCTACCGGTCGGGCATCTATTATGTCGACGAGGAGCAGAAGCGCGTCGCCGAGGATACGATCGCCGATGTGGATGCCTCGGGGCTGTGGGATGGCAAAGTGGTGACCGAGGTCCAGCCGGTCGGCGAGTTCTGGGAGGCCGAGCCCGATCACCAGGATTATCTGGAGAAGCGCCCGGGCGGCTACACCTGCCACTTCGTCCGTCCCGGCTGGGTGCTTCCGAAGCGCCAAAAGGTTGACGACGTACAGCCAGCGGCCGGGACCGCGGCGGAATAGGCTTCACTGCCGTTGCCACTGCGCCGGTCCGGTCCGCAATCTTCGTGACCGCGTCGTTCAGCGACGCGGTCATCGAACCCTACTTCAGAGTGACGGCTCGTTCCAGTCAGTCGCCATCGCAACACCAGGATCGCAGATTTATGCCAGACCTCTCGTCCTTTCCGATCACGCAGCGCTGGCCGGCATCTCATCCCGATCGCCTGCAACTCTACGCAGCCCCTACGCCCAATGGCGTCAAGGTCTCGATCATGCTTGAGGAGACTGGCCTGGCGTACGAGCCCCACCTGATCGACATCTCGAACAACGAGTCGAAGGATCCGGCGTTCGTGTCGCTGAACCCGAACGGACGCATACCGGCGATCATCGATCCGGCTGGCCCTGACGGTAGACCCATCGCCTTATGGGAATCCGGTGCGATCCTCCTCTATCTGGCCGACAAGACGGGTCAGTTCATCTCCACCGAACCAGGCCAGCGTTACGAGACCCTAGCGTGGGTGTTCTTTCAGATGTCGGCCATCGGGCCGATGTTCGGACAGCTAGGCTTTTTCCTGCGATTTGCCGGCAAGGACTATGAGGACAAGCGACCTCGGCAGCGCTTTGTTGATGAATCCAGGCGTCTTCTCGGGGTCCTGGATCACCGGCTGGAGGGCCGCGAATGGATTGTCGATGATTACTCGATCGCGGACATTGCGACGTTTGGCTGGGTGAATGCGCTGGTCGAATTCTACGCAGCGGGCGACATCCTCGGCCTAAGCAGCTATTCGAACGTGCAGGCATGGCTCGAACGCGGGCTGGCGCGACCGGCTGTACAGCGTGGCCTGCGAATTCCTGCGAGGCCTGCATGACCATTATCGCCGCATATTATTACAACGAAGGTAAGCGAGTCCGTGAAATCAGGCTCGATGAGCACGTCGAACTAAACGAGAATCGCTCGGGCTTCTGCTGGATCGCGCTTAGCGAGCCCACCGCAGACGAACTCAGCGCGATCCAGACGACGTATAACCTCCATCCTTTGGCGATCGACAACGCCATGCACCCGCTGTGCCCGCCCAAGCTCGAGGTCTACAACGATGAGTTGTACGTCGTCGCCCAGACCGCCGAGCTGGTCGGCGACCGGATCAGCTACGGCAAGATGGCGATCTTCACCGGTCACAATCACCTTATCACCGTGCGGCACGGCAATGCCGGAGCGCTGGGCAAACTTCGGGAGCAACTCGAGGCATCGCCGACGCAGTTCGGCAAGGGTGTCGACTATGTGCTGCACGCGATCTTGCACCGAGTGGTCGACCAGTATCTGCCCATCTTCGAAATGATCGAGGACGACGTCCTGGCGATGGAGCGACGGTCGCTGCACGATTTCCTCGGGCCAGAAGAGGTGGCGCGAATCTTCGAACTAAGGTCCGAACTCACGCGGTTCCAGCGCACGCTCGGGGCTATGGCCGAGCTGGTGCGAAAGCTCGTTCGCGGCCACTTTCCCTGCATCAGCGCCGAAATGACACCATATTTCCACGACGTCGCGGACCATGTCCACCGCGTGCAGTCCATGGTCGACGGCCTCCTGCTTGTCCTGTCCACGGTCTTCGAGGCCAGCAGCCTTCTGGAAGCGCAAAGGATCGGTGTGGTCACTCGCCAGCTCGCGGCCTGGGCGGCGATCTTGACGGTCCCGACGGCGATCGCCGGAATATATGGCATGAACTTCAAGCACATGCCGGAACTGGACACGCCATATGGCTACTTCGTCGTGCTCGGAGTGATAGCGGTGTTCTGCCTTCTCCTGTTCATGCGCTTCAAGAAGGCCAAGTGGCTATGAGTAACGCACTTCGCGAGCTTCTCCGTCCGCCGAGTCACAGCGCGCTTTGTGCGCGAGCGTGTCCAATCCAGTTCAAGATGAAGGTGCTTCCATGACCTCCCAGGTGACCGACGTTCTAGAAGCAGTCCAGTCATTCATCGCCAACGGCTATGACCGCGAATACCGCGTCAAGGACGGCAATCTCGTCGATCTCGAACTAGGGTCAACCCTCGATGCATGCAGCATTCGCGTCGATGCGGCGTTGCGCCTCGAGAGCGGGGACGACGGCGAAGATGCCTCCAACATCTACGCGATCACCGATCCGGCGACAGAGCATAAAGGCCTGTTGATCGACGTGTTCGATGAAATCTGCTACCGCGACCCAGTTCAAGAGTCGGGACCTCAATGTAGAAGAAGTTGACTAACGAGCATTCGCGTCATCCGATCAAGCAAGCTGGAGACATTTATGAAAGCCATTGGTTACAAGGTTCCGGGACCCATCGCCGCGGATGCCGCGCTGGTCGACATCAATCTGCCTCGGCCTGTCGCTGCAGGATACGATATCCTGGTTGAGGTGAAGGCCGTCTCGGTCAACCCGGTCGACTACAAGGTCCGCAACAGCACGCCGCCGGCAGATGGCGATTGGAAGGTGCTGGGATGGGATGCCGCCGGGATTGTGCGCGAGGTCGGCCCCGACGTCACGCAGTTCGAGTTAGGCGACGAGGTCTATTATGCCGGATCGATCACACGGCCCGGTACCAATGCGGAGTTCCATCTCGTCGACGCCCGGATTGTCGGTCACAAACCTGCGTCGCTCTCCTGGGCGGAAGCGGCGGCGCTGCCGCTGACGACGTTGACGGCCTGGGAGGCGATGTTCGACCGCCTGGACGTGGCGAAGCCCGTACCCGGTGCGGCGGAGGCGATCCTCATCATCGGTGGCGCGGGCGGGGTTGGGTCGATCGCCGTCCAGATCGCGCGACAGCGCACGGACCTCACCGTCATCGCCACAGCCTCTCGACCGGAAACCCAAGAGTGGGTAAGAGGGCTTGGAGCTCACCACGTCATCGACCATTCTCGTCCGCTCGCGCCACAGATCGCCGAACTCGGCATCGGTGCTCCCGCTTTCGTCTTTTCGACCACACATACCGAGCAACATGTCGCCGACATCGCCGAACTGATCGCCCCACAAGGACGGTTCGGACTGATCGACGATCCCAAGGCATTCGATATCATGGTTTTCAAGCGCAAGGCGGTGTCGATCCACCACGAGCTGATGTTCACGCGGTCGATCTACGGCACGCCCGACATGAATGAGCAGGGCGAGATTCTGGATGCGATGGCAGCGCTGGTTGACGACGGCAAAATCCGCACGACGCTGACCCGGCGACTGTCGCCGATCAATGCCGCCAATCTGAAGACGGTGCATGCACTGATCGAAAGTGGCGCGGCTAAAGGCAAGATCGTCCTCGAAGGCTTCTAACGACCGCGATCGCCAAACATCTTGTCCAACCTCAAAAAGCCGAACGGGTTATGCCCCAGCGATGAGAATCCCATGACCAAATCTATTGCCACCGCCTCGATCAACCGCGAAACCGCAGTCGCCCTCATCGACGCGGCGCTCGCTGCGGCCCGTGCCATCGGCATCCCGGCTGCCGTCGCCGTCGTCGACGCCACCGGTAACCTGCGCGCGTTCGAGCGCACCGACGATGCGCCGTTCCTTACCGTCGATGTTGCCATCGACAAGGCCTGGAGTTCCGCCTCGTTTGGGTTCCCGACCCATGTCTGGAACGACTATGTGACCAACGATCCAAAAGTGGCGCCGCTAGCCTATCGCCCTCGGATGGTCGCTGTCGGCGGCGGTTATCCGATTCTGGAGGATGGGAAGTTGATCGGCGGCATAGGCATCTCCGGAGGCAACTATCAGCAGGATCAGGATGCGTGCGTCGAGGCACTCATGAAAATCGGGTTCCAGTTGCCAGCCTGACGACTGTGAGGCCATCACCGGTGGTAATGGCCAACAGATCCAACCTTTGAGAGGCCTAATGATGGAAGCGTTCGTCGTCTTTACGCGGGAAGAAACCAGCGACCCACATGCACTCGCAACCTATTCTGCAGGCGTCGGACCATCGTTCGATGGTCACGACGTTACCTTTCTCGCCGCTTATGGCGCGATCCAGCATTTGGAGGGGCCGCCCATCGAAGGGGCCGTAATCTTGCGTTTCCCGACGATGCAGGCCGCTCGCGACTGGTATGACAGTCCCGCCTACCAAACCATCGCTGCTCAACGCTTTGCCGGTTCCCGTTACCGCGCCTTTATCATTGAAGGGCGGCGGTGACATACCGACAGAAGCACTTCGGCGCTGACCACGAGGTATCGGCGTGTGAACTCGCATCTTGGGAATCTGTGGGGGGGACCAAGACAGCGGCGCTAGGGGCTCATATCGTCGAT
This sequence comes from Acinetobacter towneri, assembly GCF_001758345.1. Classification (GTDB taxonomy): domain Bacteria; phylum Pseudomonadota; class Gammaproteobacteria; order Pseudomonadales; family Moraxellaceae; genus Acinetobacter; species Acinetobacter towneri_A. The sequence goes on along the minus strand of NZ_MKQS01000004.1, from coordinate 48,390 downwards.
CGGATCAGAGAGTTGCTCGGCGAGAATGGGTTATCTATTGCCGAGCTGACGGAGCGGAGCCGCCCTCTCCCAACGGATTGATTCAATCGTTGACGCTCCTCCTATCCGGATCCGGGTTTTCGCACGCTGATCAACAGAGTTACAGCGCGCAACGCCTGTAGTGGGCATCAGGGGATGGGTGGCAATCAGGATGATTGCCCACCTTCCAACGATTAACCTTGCTCAAGTTGCTTCACTAGTCGCTCTGTGGGATCATCGAATGTAGCGTTTTCTGCGTAGCCACTGATTGCCTTAGAGTCTGAAAATGATGACATAGTTTTATTGCCTAACGTTTGACATGAGGGGCGGCCGAGGGCGACAGCCCTTGGACGTCCCTCTCGATGGAAGTGTTGGGCGTCTTTGCACTGAGCATGGACTACCTGTATTCAGCGGCAGTAATGAACTGTGAGAAAGACTCACACCAGACGATGACGGCTTTGTACTGCGAGACGTCTATTGATTCAGGCACAGGAACCACGAAGTTCTCGAAGGTACGAACATCGCCTATGCGTTTCATCTGCGGCTTCAGACGTGCAAAGTCTTTTTCCGTTTCCACGAACTCAGGAGATAGGTAGAGCTTGTAGTCAGGGCCAGGCGCTAGCTTGCCGGTGAACGCAATGCTCTTTGAGCCCACGTTCACTGTGCCTTGCCCCCAATGGAGGGCGTCACTGTCTTTGAGGTCGCGCCGGAACTCCCCCTTGTAGATGCTTTGGCTCGCTGCTAGCGAGGTTTCGGCTAGCGTGGGTGCAGTAGGGGCGGTAAGGATAGGAAGCGCATAGACACCAAGCGCGAAGCCCGCCGCGAGAACGCACACATGAGACACAACGAGAAGGATTGCTTTCTTCATTGGATGAAAGCCTCACAGATTGGATGAAGACGCCCAACTACTCTTATGCGGCAGAGGTGACACATAAGATGAAAAAAAACTTGCTGCATAAGACACCTATTTGATTAAAAATACAACAAAAAGCATTGATTTATTTAAACTAAAATTATCATTAAACAAAAAAAATAACAAGGATAATATGATGACAACTCAGCACCCAAAACTATTCGATTTAGTTAGACAACGTATACGCTATAAGCATATGAGTTATCGAACTGAGCAAGCGTATTGTGGTTGGATAAAACGCTATGTAATTTTTCATCAAATGCGTCATCCACAAGAGATGGGTCGATTGGAAGTGGAATCTTATCTGTCACATTTGGTGAACGTGGGAAATGTTTCACAATCTACACATCATCAAGCACTTTCAGCATTACTTTTCTTATATAAGGAGGTACTTGGCGTAGGGCTACCTTGGTTACTAGAATTAAATCGACCCAATAAACCCAAAAGATTACCTGTAGCATTAACACACCTAGAGGTTCAGTCCGTTTTTAAACATTTATCAGGTATTCATCTGTTAATGGCTAAAATGCTCTATGGCACAGGCATGAGATTGACAGAGTTATTACAACTACGCATTAAAGATATAGATTTGAGTATAGGAAGTATAAAGCACCTTTTCACCCCTAAGCTGAAGTATCATACCCGAAATTGCTGCTCATTTTTATTGCCTAAGCCCCAGAATTTAGCTTCACAGCGCCTAAAGCAGGTCGTATTTTGGTCGATTTGACCGAAAAGTGCCTGGCGAATGGATCTCTAGCCGACAGTTGCCCCACCGGCCTGCCGCAAAGGCTGACAGTGCATGGATTGAGAACTTAGGCGCGTCAATTAAATAGGCAAGTCTGCGATGGGTCGAACAGGCTGGGAGTCAGTGGCGGGGCTCGCTCTGGCGGCAATTCGTGCTGTTTGGCAGCGTCAACCTTAGCGGCTTTCTGCCTGAGGTAATTAAGAATCAGCTCAATCACCTTCGGGTCTTCAATGCTTGCAATCACTTTGACTTGGCCACCGCAGTGTTCACAGACCTCGATGTCGATGTTGAAAACACGCTTGAGTCGTTGCATCCAGGTCATAGCGCGGTGGCGCTCTGCGGGGCTCTTGTCACACCAGCCAGTATCGAGACCTTCCGATTGATCGGGCTTTTTGCCCCGCTTAGCGGGTGTTACTTGAACGCGGTGTTTGCTGTTCGGTGCAAAAAGCCCGTGGAATCGAGTAAGGTTGACCCTAGGCTTGGGTACCAAAGCCGCTAGCTTGGCAATGAAATCCAGTGGTTCGAAGATCACATGCGTAGTGCCATTGCGGTAAGGGGTTTTGAGCTCGTAGCGGATTTGTCCATTGGCGGTCAATGCCAGACGCTTTTCCGAGATCGCTGGCCGACTGATATAGCGACACAGGCGCTCAAGCTTATCTCGCTGATGCGCTTCGGCCATGACACCGGCGTGTAGCGAGAAGCCGGCATAGTTCGCCACTCGGCTGTTGGTGTCGGCCTGATTCTCTCGCCCCGGTAAGGTTTGTAGGGTGAAGACCTTGCGCCCCTGCTGAGGACCGGTGGCGATGCGATAGGTCACTGATGCGCCCTGCAGTTGCGTCAGCACATCGCCTTCCTCCTCTTCCAGAGTCAACCAGGTATTCTCGGCATCGCGCTCTAATACGCCTCGCTTTTCCAGACAGCGAGCAATGCGATGGCTAAGCGTGTGGACGAGGGTATTCAGCTCATCGTGGGTCGGCGCTTTGACCCGATGGAAGCGCTGTTTACCATGGCCGTCTTCGGTGTAAATCCCGTCGAGAAACAGCATGTGGTAGTGTACATTCAGATTCAGCGCGGAGCCAAAGCGTTGGATGAGCGTTACCGATCCACTTTGTGCCGTAGCCTTGGTAAAACCCGCTTTCTTAATCAGATGGGTTGAGAGTATACGGTAAACGATGCTCAAGACCTTGCCCATCAGCTCCGGGTAACGGGCCAGCAAAAAGCGCAACTGGAAAGGAAAACTCAGCACCCATTGGCGAATAGGCTCTGCGGGAAATACTTCATCCACCAAAAGTGCGGCACTCTCCACCATCCGGCGGGCACCGCAGCTGGGGCAGAAACCACGCCGTTTGCAGCTGAAAGCGACCAAACGCTCGTGATGACAATCTTCACAGCGCACACGCAAAAAGCCATACTCTAGCTCCGCGTCGAGATGGAAGTCCGAGAAAACAATGCTACCGCCAGCGTCGATAACCGTAAACCACGGAGTTCCTCGTGTGCGGTAGTCTTCCATGAAGGTTGGAAACGGCGAGCCGGTCGGTTGCTCGTCGTGACCGAAAACGATAGGAAGCTCATACTTGAGCTGGTTCACGCGCAACTTCTCGAAGGTATTCTCATGCGTTCCTTCGAAGACGGTCTGGATCACTGCGAACCCCACGTCTTTTGAGCTCAACGCTGCATGCAACTTTTGTAGCGTCGGAAACCCATGCAAATGGCAACCTTGGCACCAATGCTGGAAGGCAAACAAGATTTTCGGGCCGGGCCCGATATCTGACAGTTTGAACGGCGCGATACTTTCCCCATCTTTGCCAATCCATTTTTGCACCCGCAGCTCAGGCGCTTGTCGTTCGATCTCGTTCATCTGATCCTCCAACCCCGATACAGAAGCTTAGTGGATGATCGCGCGTCGCGACGGTGCGCGAACGTCCGACCTTATTTTCCCTATTTCCTGAAGCCAGAATAGATCAGATCGACATTTCGTCCTTAATATACTCAAGCTGCCGGCGAGCGCGAACTGGGCAACCATGCGCTGGTGAGCCTTGAGCTTTGCACGCTGCCCATCCGTTTGAGAGCGAACCTGCAACTTCCGCTCCGCATACCGCAGATCAGCGTACGCAGCCTTGGGGTTATCTACCCTATAGCCATTGGGTATTGGGAATCATGCTGGCCTGACGCTATGTTCGATACGCGATTTTTTACGATGATAGAGCATCTGTATCTGATTTTTAGTCGATTGGCTTATTCGGCGGATGTGCGGGCAAATGCTTTACGCAGAGTACTGAAATGAAGGCCGGCTTCGGTCTGCCGTATCGAGCAAGAGGGGTCACTATGGTCACCAGAGGTTTCACCGGTCGCGGTTCAGGCGACCAGTCCGATCGGATTCCGCCAGGTCAGCATCTGGTGGAGGATTTCCCTGTTCTGTCGGCCGGCCCTACGCCGAGGGTAGAGCCCTCCGACTGGAAATTCACAGTCAAAATTGGTCCGAAGCCCGTCAAAACGTGGAATTGGGGCGAATTCAACACTCTACCAAAGACCCAGGTGACAAAGGATATTCACTGCGTCACCTCTTGGTCCAAACTGGATACCGTTTGGGAGGGTGTACTCATTGAAGACATCCTTGCAGATGCAGAGCTTGATCGGCCTACCGATTTCGTCTTGGCGCACTGCTACGATAATTATTCGACAAACGTCCCTCTGACGGATCTGCTTTCCGGGAAAGCGATGGTCGCCCTCAGTTATGCGGGCAAGCCACTTTCCCGCGATCATGGGGGGCCGGCGCGTCTTCTAGTGCCGCACCTTTACTTCTGGAAATCCGCCAAATGGGTGAATGCGCTGCAATTCACGACGCGTGACGAGGCCGGCTTTTGGGAGCTGCACGGCTATCACATCTACGGCGATCCGTGGCGCGAACAACGATACACCCATGACTGAAAACGAAGCGCAAGTCCGTTCGTGGCAATCATGCGTGATCGACGACATCATCCAGCAAACACCGAGTATCAAGAGCTTCTTCCTTCGGTTGAGCAAGCCGTTCGCGCACACCGCAGGTCAGCACGTCGATATCCGGCTGACCGCGCCCGACGGCTACAGTGCAATGCGCAGCTACTCGATCGCGTCATCGGCAGTTTCGACCCCGATCGTCGAGATAGCTATCGAGCGCATGCCGGATGCCGAAGTTTCGCCGTTTTTTCACGACATCGCGGCGATTGGTGACGAAATCGAAGTTCGCGGTCCGCTCGGTGGCCATTTCCTTTGGCCTGAGCCTGCCATAGATCCGGTTCTGTTGATCGGGGGAGGCTCCGGCCTCGTGCCGTTGATGGCAATGATCCGGCAGCGCCGCGCATTGGCCCAAGCCGTTCCGACAGCGTTGCTCCTGTCCGCACGAACCGCCGAGGACGTTCTCTTCTCAGAAGAACTTCATTGCATCGAAATCAGCGATCCGGCGTTCGTCCTGGCGCTCGCGATTACGCGCGAGAAACCGGTTCGCGCATCGGACTTTGCGCGACGGATCGACGGCATGATGGTCCAAGAAATTCTAACCAGGCTTCAGGGAAAGCCGACGCAAGTGTTCGTCTGCGGGTCTAACGGATTCGTCAACATCGCAACCGATAGCGCGCTGCTGGCGGGCTTGGACGCCTCCATCATCAAGACGGAGCGCTACGGGGGCTAGCGGCGCGAGCTATCTCACGTCGCGCCGATCGTAGACGTGCGCCCTGGGAAGCTTTGGCGATCAACGTGAACCGTTTTGCCGAACACAGTCTTCGTACCCCCCGGCCTCTAGAACGCCTTCGCTCGCGATACCTGGCTCGACATCAAGCTCAATTTGAAAGTTCCTGCACTATCCGTCGTCCTGATATGCTCGACCAGCATGATGGGCGATTCGAGCGGGACCGCTTCCGTCCCAATCGAGGCTCGGTTACCTTAGAGCATCGGCTCGGCGCTACAGGAGGCGCGTGCGGCCTCTGCCTGGCGGTGAAAGCACTTTGGGCCATGTCGCCTGGATAGCGGCCAATCGTCAGCATCTGCTCCGATGTCGGCCAAGGTGCAGTCGCCATCTTTGAACGCCGCGAATTGGAGATCAACGCCATGACAGCGATCCGCGTGCAACTGCCGGAGATGCAATATGACAACTGATGTATTGCTGTACACCACGAATTGGTGCCCGTTCTGCCGCCGAGCGAAGGCGCTCCTCAAGGAAAAGGGCGTGCGATGGAAGGAGCTCGATATTGAGGCGGATCCGGCTCACCGGCAGGCCATGGCGGAAGCGTCGGGGCGAAGCTCCGTGCCGCAGATCTTCATCAATGGCACCCTTATCGGTGGCTCCGATGAGCTATTCGCGCTCGATGTCAGAGGCGAGCTCGACAAACTTCTCGGGCGCAACCCGCCTGCCACCTGAGGAGGTGCGGCTTGGGGCAGCCAGCCCGCGAGCCTTCGCCGGTTGATGAATACAAAAGGAGAGTCCGTTGGTCTCAGCCATCTGGAAAGACACTACTATCGCCACAAGCGACGAAACAGTCATCGTCGAGGGAAATCACTACTTCCCACCGTCAGGAGTCGACCTGAGCCTGCTTGAGATGAGCCCGCACACATCTGTCTGTCCGATCAAAGGCGCCGCGCGCTTCTTTCATGTTCGCGCGGGTGACGCGCTCAACGTGAACGCCGCTTGGACCTATCCCGCCCCCACTCCGGATGCCGAGGGTATCCGGGATTACATCGCTTTCTGGAAAGGCGTGGACGTTGCCTAGCAGACTGGACGGACGACTTCGCTGATAGCCATGCGGGCGCCGACATCTCAATTATCCTGCCCACCCCGGGCCTCGTCGGCTGCAGGAATCTGCCCGGCACCTTAGCGCGACCCGGCACTGGCGGTCTCGCACCCGCCGCGCCTCTGTTCTATCAATAAGGATGGATGACATGGAGCATTCCGAGTTCGATGCCGCTTTCGCGAAGCTTGCGGAGGGATACAGAGAAGGGACTTATGAAGGCCGGCGTTTCAGCTTGATCGTCCGGCGATCTGGGGACGGACGTCGCAACAGTCTGTTCGCCAGGGAGTTGGACGGGACTGACATTGTCAGCTTCAACCTCTTCCGCGTTACATCAGATAGGACATTGTTGAAGCCGTGCGAAATGTCCGCCGAAAAGGTCGTAGCGTTCGTGCTGGAGTTCCGACCGGACACCTGACGGGCAGAAGAAGATCCCGGCCAACCGGCGCGCCTGCGACGGCCGGCTATCTAAGGCTGCGCAAGCCTATAGCCGCAGCTCATTGCACTTCGTCTGGCGAGGAATTCAACATCGATACGTCGCCATCCGCGGGGATATCGGTACAGGCGCCCGTGTAAGCCAGATTGAGAAATCCTAAGCGATGACTAACACCAATGACGCCACCCTTCCGACACATTCTATTCTTGAGGAATGCACAGCGATGGCTGTCGTCAACGCTCTGAAGATTATTCTGAAGAACAGCTACGCGATCTACCTTAAGACAAAAAATGCCACTCGGGCGCATCCCGCCCCTACTTCAGGGACTTTCACTTGCTTCTCGCTCTGTCACTCACAGCATCGGCACGCCCATGACGCATGGTATCCAGGCCTCATAATTTTCCCATATAACCTTCTTGTCTTTTGCGCACCCAGAAAGACTCGAGGCTTTAACTGGACAGATGAGCCCTCGAGGGTAGTGTTCACCTGATTGGCTTTCTCATATCTGATGTTGATTCGCACAGTGTGCCAACCAGGTGATAGTTTCAAAAAACCTGCGCTTCAGAGCGAATTAGACGATCTTCGATAAGAGCGATCCGCCTCAAAATCCAAAACATCTAACATTGTCCTAGAGCCATATTTGTACCTAGTACTATGGCGCTCCCATTAACACATTTGATGATGCACAGAAAACTTAGCTCATGATAGCTTTCAGCTAACAGCTATTCGGAAGCCCGAAAGGATTCAACCGTTTAAGCGTGAACCGTCGATTATAAATACTTTCGTAAGTTAGCTTTAAAGGACGCTTTTAGTCCTTGTAAATACGCATTACGACTCCACAGCTACCAAATCCATACGGCGCCAGCAACCATTAAAACACCCGACACTACTAAAACAATAGTAGAGGCGCGATTGCTGCCTTTCAAAGTATGACCAACACCCACATCCATAACTAGGTGTCGAATTCCGGCTACGAGATGATAAATAAATGAAGAGTATACCAACCAGAAACTAACTTTGCCGAAAGGTGAAGAAAAAATCTCCTTGACTTCATTAAAACCCTTTTCTGACTCCAACGATTTGCTCAGCATATACAGTATCAGTCCCAGAAAAATAAAGAGCATAATTCCTGAAATCCGGTGCAGAATCGATGTAAGCGCCGTGAGAGGAAGCTGAATGGTTCGAATATCAAGATTAACCGGCCGCTTTTTATTCATTTTGACTCCAGTCAACAATTCTAGTGGGGGATTTCAGTTTTCGATCTCATTCATCATAGCAGCTGTAACAAAAATAAAGAAGCATGGACGACTCTCAATGAGTTTATTTCGCTATGGTTTAGACTATGTTCAAATGGCGATTCAGCGTTTAATTGGTTTTGGGAAAAAAGAAGAGTTTAAGGAAATTTTGGCAATTTTAAGAAGGCAGAAGCCTGATAGGATAAGGGTTCTGTGAAATTTGTCGTGTACAGAGAAATTCCGCATAGGTTCGGCACTCATCAGCAAGCAATTTATTGGTAGCTTCGGGGTGGGAAGAGCAGTCATATCCAACATCAACATAATAATGGTCATAAAAAGTATTTTTTGACCATTCAGCATATACCCAAGATGCAAACTCTTTAACAAAGCCATCTTTGTTTTCAGGAGATACAAAATTAGCAAGGTCTTGTTCGATGCGTTTAAGCTCGGTTACTAGATTGTTCATAATTAAAAAAAACTATCAAATATACCCCCAATATTAGACCTCTTGCGAAAGTATCGTTTTACCTAATTTTTGAATTGGCTAAAACCTTATAAAATGTAGCTTTGGGCTGTTTAAATTTTGACTAACGCAAGAAGTCTATTAGATTGTTTATATATATTTGCCTATATTTTTATTTATAGTAATTTACTCTCGAGGAAAAGGTGGTTAGTAATAAAACTCTGCTCAAGCAAATTTATTGGGTTAACTGTCAGTTTTCACCATCTCATGTCCTTTATTTCTAGAACATTCTAGACTTTTCTCGACCTAGAATTTTTATTCTTTAAAGGTGTCATTCAACGCCTGTTGCACAGCATCAATACGTAACTTACAGGCTTTATAGGCAGTCATGGACTCTTCAACGATCGCCATAAGGTTATCAATATCCGGTTCTTCCTGACATTCAAGAAATTCGGCATTTTTCTTGAGAATTTCATAACCTTTCTTGAAACTTAGTTCTTCATTGTTCATGTGCGTTTACCTGTGTCACGGTGGCATCAATGGTGCCATCCTTAAGTTCTATCTGTAATTGCTGGTCAGTAATCTGCTGGATGGAACGGATGGCTTTGCCTTGGCTACGGACAATTGCATAGCCCTTGGCCATCACATTACGAGGATTCTGTAGCAAGGTTTCCCTCATCAATGACTCCACCTGCTGTGAAGCTAGTTTAATCTGTTGTTGAGCAAGATACTGAGTATCACTTTTAAGCATATCAACGCTACGCTGGGCTTCATTGATCTGGTTATGTGTCAGAGTTTTGATAGTTTTCAGATACTGGTCATTCTGGCTTTGGTAAGCGATCAACTGGTGCTGTGACAGTAGCTTGATGGTCTGCAAAGCAGTATTAACTTCATTGACCCGCTCCACAATCAGGTTACGGATCCCTGCGATCACTTTACTTGGGGTATCAAAGGAACGGTGTGCAATTTCATCCAAAATAGTGCGGTCTTTCTCATGGCCAATACCGACCCAGATCGGCACAGTTCTTTTACACGGCAGTGCGGCCAGATCATAATCATTCAGGTAAGCTAGGTCATTCACGGCTCCGCCTCCACGGATGATCACAATAAGGTCTGGTGCTATCGAGTAATCTTGAGCCCACCGTCTTAAGGCACTACCCAAAACCTGAATGATGCTGGCAGAAGCAGTATTACCCTGAAAAGTTGCTGAATGATAAACGAAATGACAGACACCAGCCTGAGCCAGGGCATCCGCATCTTTTTTAAAATCACCTAACCCTGCAGCATTTTCCGGTGCAATGACCAAGACATTCTGAATATCAAAGGGTACCGGCAACTGTTTATTGTTATTAAGCAGGCCTTCCTCAGTCAGTCGCAGCAGAATCTGCTGATAGCGTTTGGCGATGTCTCCTAGAGTAAAGCTAGAGTCGATATCTTCGATATTGACCGAGAAGCCATATTGTGGATCAAATCTAGCTTTGACCTTGATCAGTACATTCAGGTCTTTCGACAGTTCAATACCACTTTCTCGTTCAAACTTTAGAATTATTTTTTGTGCCGTAAATTTCCAAATGGTGCCTTTACAACTAGCGATCACCTTATGGCTTTCTTCATCTTTCTCAGCCAACTCAAGATAATAGTGACCGCCTTTAATACTTAAATTACGGATCTCAGCCTTGACCCACACTGCCCCATCAAAAGTCAGCTGGATGACTTCCTGTACAGTGGCAAGGTATTCACTAAGGCTGAGTTGTTGACGTTCTGACATGATGTAAAGGATAGCTAAAATATAAGGAGGTGAGATTTAACCCAATATTGATCAATTCTACTGTAAATCAGATGAGTTTATTGCAATTTTGAGAAATGTATAAGTTCTGCTTAGACACCTAGAGTGATCACTGAGATTTTTAGTTTAAGTATATTATTATATTAAAATAGGTATATAATCAATAAAACCATTATATTTTACTATTTTAATAAAATTATGAAGCAATACTGTACACTGCAAATCTACCAAGACTATGAATGGCATGACTGTGCTTTGGTTGAGGTTACGGATGATCAAAATGCTGGATGGCAGGCAGCTACACGTACATCATATTTGTTCGAATATGCTATTTCATATATGGATCTAAGAGATGGTCATGCGCTTGCTTATGACTTACCAGTGAACGTTCAAAATAGATTGGAATCAACTTGGCCAGCATTTCTTATGGATCTATTACCTCAAGGATACGGCCGCAAAGAATTACTAAGACAGCTTGATTTTTCTGAGAATGTTCAGGAGCAAGCAGACTGGGCACTTTTAAAAGCAGGCGCAGGAAATCCAATTGGGAATCTGCGAGTCAAAGAGGCCCATGAATGGTTACAGAGTCATTTCCCAAAGCTGCAGAATCGAGGATTTAGCCTAAGCCAAATTATTGAACGTAAAGAAAAGTTTATTGAATCACTCGCATCTTATGGACTTTTTATTGCTGGTTCATCTGGTATTCAGGGTGAGTGGCCAAAATTGTTGTTAACACAAGGTTATGATGACCTTTTCTATCTAGATCATACTCTTCTAGATGATCAAGTTAAGCAGCATTGGTTGGTGAAATTTAGCCGCGGCAGTGATCAAAATTTGAATAAAATCCTGATGAACGAAGCTTTGTATATGAAAGTCGCTCAGTACTTGCAACTACGTGTACACCGGGATCTTGAGTTACATGGCAAGACTTTGTTTATTCCAAGATTTGATCGCAAAGTAATTAATGGCAAAGTTGAAAGAATTGCTCAGGAAAGCCTTGCATCCTTAGGTGGGAAGGCGGGCTTTGGGGTTAGAATGACCCATAATCAAATATGTACCCTGCTTATGGAGGCTTGTACCAAACCAAAGCAGGAAATATTTGAGTATTTGAAGCGTGATCTCGCAAATGTTGCCTTAGGCAACAAAGATAACCATACCCGCAATACGGCAATTCAACGCTTTAATAATGGAAATATTCAGCTCTCACCATTATTTGATTTTGCACCAATGTGGTTACACCCAGATAGTATTGCACGCACCACTCGCTGGGAAAGAGATGATCATGGTGGTATGCCACTTTTGAGTTCTGTGATTGAGCAGATAGCTGAAAGCACTTCGATTGATCCACAAGAAATTAAAACTTTATTAATTGAACAGTTACCAATTTATCGGGGACTGTTAGAAAAGATGCAGGCTCTTCAATTAGCGGATGAAATTCTGGAAAATAGCCAATATCGAATAATCAATATTTGCCAGCAGTTGGAGGAGATCAGCCATGGATAAACGTTTTAAACCATTGACCCCTATTCAACAAATGGAAAAAAGACTATCTGTGCTTGAAACCATCAATAATCATCCAGACTGGCCTTTTTATCAAGTTGCTCGATTTATTCGAACAGAGCTACATTTAACACTGAATGATATGGCTAAAATTACTAAGATTGCGCCACAGACACTGCAAAAAATGGAGCAACCAGGGAGCAATCCTACTTTGAAATCCATGCAGAAATTACTCGATACTTTCGGTTTACAATTACAAATAAAAGTTAAATGATTTTTAATTCTGAGCCATCGGTTTTTCTAAAATCTTATCCGTTTAAGGATACAAAGAGGAAATAAACAGGCTCTGGGTTGTTCTATGATTATTTTTAGACAAACGACTCCAAAACCTTATGTAGCAAGGGTTTTGTCTCTACTGTAATTAATTTATTTTTGAAAAAATGGAGTAGAGTGTTTGAAATATGAATAATCGAATTCGGTTTCTGTAAGCACAGCAATTTCATCTGCATGTGCTTTATATTCATCTATATTTTCGAGTAATTCATCCTCTGAGAATGGGAGTTTTTTTTGATTTTCAGTGTCGTTCATAGAGTCATATCCTGAGAAGTTATTTAGATCATCATAAACCAGACATTTTTAATGGTGAGAATACAGACACTTTAAATGGTTTCTAACAGATGAATTTCGAATAAGAGATTTTATGTTAAATAGAGTGTAGTCCTTCTAATAACTAAATCGATAAAAAATATTTTGAAATAACTACTTGTATTTATATTTACCTTGAGGTAAATTTATTTATGGGGATTGATAAACCTTATTATTTTGGATATAATTATAATTACAACATAAAAGTTTCGCTGATGATTGGCTTCAGCGTACTACGGAGATCATTATGGCAGTCACACTTACAGATTTCGGTAAAACTTTAAGAAAACTCAGAATTGATCATGACGTTAACTTAAAGAATATGGCTGATGGTTTGGGTGTTACTTCTGCATTTTTATCTGGTGTCGAGACAGGACGAAAGGCAATTAATCCTGGATTAATTAACAAAATTTCTGAAATTTTGAACCTTTCAGATGCTGAATCTTTGGAATTGAATGCAGCAGCTAGTAAAACTCTCAGCGAGGTATCTATCAAAGTTGAGAATGATCATGACGCAGAAATTGCAATCATGTTCGCTCGTAAGGTAGATAACAACACAATTGATTTTGACAAACTGAGAAAATTTCTCATGGAAAACTAAGGAGTAGAGATGTCTGGCGGACAGTGTCGAGGGGTAAAGGTTGACCCTTTATCGAAAGTTCAAATTAGTGCAGTAGCAACTAAATTTCGAACTAAAGTACTAAGTTTTAGTGCTGATGAAAAGATTGATATGGTTGATTTAATTGAAAATATTTTACCAACCACATTAGGGGTCAATTATGACATTCTTGAAAAAGAAGTGTTAGGACCTATCGAAGCTGCTACCAATCCAGACAAAGGTGAATTGGTCATTCGTGAAGATGTCTATGAGGCATTGAATGATCCCAATGATCCAATGCATGGCCGAGCTCGCTTTACATTAGCACATGAGCTCGGTCATTTAGTTTTACATGAGGGTCCGGCGCTGCATCGACAAACAGCGATGATCAAACATAAAGTATTTGAAGATTCAGAGTGGCACTGTTGCAAATAGAGATTTGAGTCGATGATGTTCCCTTTAAAAAGTGCTTAGAGACCGAAAACCCTGTTGATTAGACACACTTCACCCTGAGGCTGACCATAATAAAATGACGATGCTTGTCCTTTACGTAGTGCACGCATGACTTCAATACCTTTAATTGTGGCATAAGCCGTCTTCATAGATTTGAATCCTAATGTGGCCCTGATGATCCGCTTTAGCTTGCCATGATCACATTCAATCACGTTATTTTTATACTTAATCTGCCTGTGCTCAAGGTCTGGTGGACATTTACCTTCCCGTTTTAACCGTGATAAAGCACGTCCATATGTGGGTGCTTTATCTGTATTGATGACCCGTGGAATTTGCCATTTTTTCACCGTATTGAAGATCTTTCCTAAAAAACAATAGGCTGATTTACTGTTCCGTCTAGCGGAAAGGTAAAAGTCAATCGTATGACCCCGTTGATCAACTGCACGATACAGGTAAGTCCATCGCCCCTTCACTTTGATATAAGTCTCATCCATATGCCATGAATGTAAATCTGTAGGATTACGCCAATACCAGCGTAAGCGTTTTTCCATTTCTGGAGCATAACGCTGAACCCAACGATAAATTGTACTGTGATCCACATTTATGCCTCGTTCAGCGAGCATTTCTTGAAGTTCACGATAGCTGATGCCATATTTACAATACCAACGAACAGCCCAAAGAATGATTTCACCTTGAAAGTGCCGACCGTGGAAGGGATTCATCTGCTGTATCTCGAAATAAATAAGATATTTAGCTTATCATGTCAGCCTATTTGCAACAGTGCCNTCATCCATATGCCATGAATGTAAATCTGTAGGATTACGCCAATACCAGCGTAAGCGTTTTTCCATTTCTGGAGCATAACGCTGAACCCAACGATAAATTGTACTGTGATCCACATTTATGCCTCGTTCAGCGAGCATTTCTTGAAGTTCACGATAGCTGATGCCATATTTACAATACCAACGAACAGCCCAAAGAATGATTTCACCTTGAAAGTGCCGACCGTGGAAGGGATTCATCTGCTGTATCTCGAAATAAATAAGATATTTAGCTTATCATGTCAGCCTATTTGCAACAGTGCCCAAGATGGTCATCAAAAGATCATTTTTATGGCGGCAGGGCCTATTCGCTACAAAGTGAAACAAAGCCCTGATGAGCAATTTACTCAAACCGTGATGATTCATCAGCTCTACGATGTACCAGCAGCAGAGCTTATAAAAACAGATGAGCGCCCCAAAATAAGCGATGCCTACCGCTGGCTCGTCAATAATGAGCAGCGCACTTCAAAAATCGTCTCAGACGCCTACGAGTGTGTTCAAAATGGCGGACACCCGTTAGTCCTTACAGAGCGTAGAGAGCACGCAGAATCCATACACTCACGACTTACCGAAATGGGTATAAGCACTGTCGTACTTAAAGGCGCCATGAAAGCTGCGGAACGCAAGAACGCTGACAATCATCTGCAATCGGCTCAAGTCGTCGTCGCAACAGGAAAATATGTAGGCGAAGGGTTTGACCTACCAAGACTGGATACGTTGTTTTTGGCCATGCCCATCTCATGGAAAGGAACATTGGCTCAATATGCCGGTCGTATTCATCGTGAATCGGAAGGCAAAACACAAGTCACTATTCACGACTATGTGGACTGCACTCTCCCTATGCTGCAACGCATGTTTAAAAAACGCGAGAAAAGCTACAAGGCTATGAGGTACGCCCTTGAGTACATTGATGACAACAGTAACAAGCAACCTTCATTGAAATTAGAAAACATCCCTTCACCAAATACCAAGCCAAAATAAACAGCAGCACTTCATTAAACACTTCCCCATGCCTTTACCCCCATACGCCAAAACTGAGCTAAATCAGCTGTGGTTTGTGCTCCACAATTGGAAATAAATTCAGCAATCTCTAAGTAGCTGGCACCTTGAGATTGTTCACCATCATAGTATTGAAGCTGTGTCATGGCCGACGAAAAATGCAGCCGCTTGTCACCGTCGCGGTCAAACCGTTTTGTTAAGAAGGTATGGTGCTGTGACGAAAATTGCCTCATCTCACTTGGAAACATGTCAACACCTGCCGCTAACGCCAATTCATAACAGACCATCTCCCACGCGCCCACATCATGGGTATCGTTTAAATTGGGAAACTTAGCAATCCACAAGTGGTCTTGTTCATMTGTGACACAAGCTTTGGGCCTTGCACCACCTAATGATGAGCCTGGAGAAATCAGCATTTTCAACCAGCGGTAATACTCGTCACTGTCGATGTTATCGTCTTTTTCAATCTGCATTGCTGCATGCTCTAGCTCTCGCAAAGAAGCCATTGGCGGCGCAGCAAATTCAGAATTGTCGTCCAAAAAAGCATTCGAGCCTGTTCGCTTAAATCGAATACCACCCATCCGGTAAGAGTCATTTACGCCCAGCAGGTAATCCAATTCGTTTAATCGACTTGTTGCTCGAATGCCTTTGCGCGCCTCAATCGCCGCACGCCGCTGCATTAAAATACGCCCCCATCTATCAGGCGATGAATCAAGAAATGCGCGGAAGCTTTTATCGACTTCATCGTTTTAGAGTACACCGGAGTGGAGGGTCAGGATGGGATCAATTTGCAAGCGATAGGCTGAGGTTAAAAATGCTTTATCGTAGGCAAAACTAAACACGCCACCTCGGCTTGAATCGCTGTAAGAAAGCAGCCCTATTAGCAAAGGTGCTTCAATTGGCTGCCAGTCGGCATAGACTTCAACGATTTCACGGCTCATCTTGAACCTTCCAGCAATTTTATGTTTTGCAGCTTGATACCCACTTCATCATGGGCGGCCATTTCTGCAAAGTTGCTTTCCATGCCAAGAACGGCCATCACCTTTAAGTAAGTGCCTATGGCAACGCCCGGATCACCGGCTAAGACTTAATTCACGGTTTTATGATCAAAACCAGTACGTTCACACAGTAGCTTTTTGGTAAAACCACGTCTTTTCATCGCCAACAGCAAGTCTTCACCAAACTGCGTCAGGATTTTACGCTGCTTTGGAAACAATATATTGTGTAAGTCACGCTTAGCCATATCACCAACCAAAGGGACTATATTCCCACTTTACTCAATATAATTGGATTTATATCCTACTTTTAGGTTTAGCTTGCGCGTTGGCCAAGGCGATGATGTGAATCCCTGAATGCCAAAGGTCATCAAATTACACTTTTATGCGCATAAAAATGTAAAATTCCGCACTTTTCTGCGCGTAAAAGTGTAGGCTGAGTTATACTACAGGCAGTTAACAGTCTTAATTGGCGGGAAATGACAATGCAGCGCAACTTACTAAACGCCCTAATAACATGGAAAAATCAACCGGTGCGCAAGCCATTATTGATCGATGGTGCAAGACAAACAGGTAAAACCTATCTGCTACAAGAGTTATTTGGGAATACCTTTGCCAACATCCTTCGTATCGACTTCCTTGAAAACCCTGCCTACAAAGAAGCGTTCGATGGCTCTCTGTCACCTGACGAGCTAGTAATGAATATTGAGTTGTTAACCAACCAAGCGTTCAACCCAGAAACCGATCTGCTGATATTAGATGAAATTGGCGAATGTGAACGTGCCGTTACCTCACTAAAGTACTTTGCTGAAAAAGCACCGTCCTATTTTGTCGCTGCCAGCGGCTCGAATATTGGTTTGCTCAACACCTTCCCTGTGGGCAAGGTAGAACAATACAATTTACGACCACTGACCTTCCAAGAATTTATTTACGCATCCAACGAGCAAGCGCTGATCAAAGCGTTTGATAGTCAAGCAAGCACACCGGCAGTACACACCAAATTGATGGACAAACTCACTGACTACTTTTTTACTGGTGGTATGCCGGAAGCCGTTTCTGCTTGGTATCAGTATAAGGATTCAAGCATTCTAGAGCGTGTTGAAAAAGTCACAAAAATTCATGCCGATTTAGTGGAAGGTTATCGCCGCGATTTTGGTAAGTACGCGGGCAAGGTCGACACCACACTGATTGAATCGGTATTTAATAGCATTCCAGCCCAGCTATCACTTGTCAGCGATGAGTCGGTTAAACGCTTTAAATTTAAGCATGTGCATGAGCGTAAATCTCGTTATAGCGATTTTGAAACCGCGATCCATTGGCTTAACTGCTGCCGCCTAGCTTTGCCAAACTACCCTATTGAAGGATTGCCGAAATCTCCGTTAGCGGCCTATAAAAAAGAAAATATGGTGAAACTGTTTTTGTTTGATGTGGGTCTGCTTAATCATATGCTCGGCAGCAGTTATAAAGAAATTAAGCAACAAAACTATGAATACAAAGGTTATGTGGCTGAAAACTTTGTGCAACAAGAGCTCACTGCCATTGGCGTTGACCCAAGCTATTCATGGAATGACGCCCGTGCCGAAATCGAATTTATTTTGGCGACCGATGAAGGCGATATCGTCCCTGTGGAGGTCAAAAGTGGTAAACGTACAAGAGCAAAATCGTTGGCATCCTACGTTGAAAAATGTACTCCAAGTAAAACCTTTAAGTTAACGGGTACACAAGGCTCATCCGCATTAGAGCAAACCAATATCGTGATGCCTTTGTATTTCACGCAGTATTTACCACAGAGATGGTAAAAGCGCGTTACTTAGGCCCCGAGGTCTACACAAAGTGACTTCATAGGTAACAATTTGTAGACCTTTGGTGGGCTTACAACCTTTCAACCAACCCTCAATCGGTTTTTTGCTAACGTCATTTGGCCAGCCTATCGCCTCATCGTTTAAAGCAAATCACTCAAGCGATTTAACAGTGCTTTACGGCTATTATTCGCCACAACAAAGCGCTTAAAACGTTGTTCAAACGCCGCTTCATCAGCTTTGAACTGATAGGCCTCAAACAGCTGATGCAGATAGCGTGATGCCGCATCGTAACCACTGGCGCAAGTTCGATCCGCTTGCTCTTGTGATTGCTGCCAGTAGTGCTCACGTTGATTGTAGATATCCGTCAACGCTTTTTCTTTTTCCGCTTTTTCGATAGCTAATTTTTTTGCGAGTGCTGCGGCTTGCTCTTGCTGTAATTGACTTTGCGCTTGCTCAATGAAAGGAGAAATGACGGCGGAAGTTAACCAGTATTGATAGATCTCGTCTGTGTTGACAGGTTCTTTTCGCGTCAGCGCTAAGGCTTGGTGACGGGTTAGCTGGCCTTGCTCAAACAACGTGCGTAATAGCGTGTCTTTCTCTGCTTGCGAGAGATTATGGATCCACGCATCAAGCGTAAGCTGAGTTTGTTTGGCTTGGTGACTGGGTTGTTCGCTCAGCACCATGGCGAGCGCCTTAACCAATGCTAAGGGAATATCATACAGCGCAGCAAACGCCTGCTCCTCTTCCCTGAGGTGCTCAAAATCGAATTGAATTAACGGCACTCGCTCAACGCCATCATTAAAATCAAACGCTTTGAGCCACATTAAGTACACAAGGCGCCAATCCCCTTGCATTAACCCGCCGCGTAAAGCGGCTAAATGCTGGAAAAAGTCGTCAGCATGCTCATCGTCAAAATACTCATCACACTCCTCAAGGGAAAAAATCAGCAACTGCCACTCATCGTTTTCGTGAACATGAAGTCCATCACTTGAAAAGCCAAGTAACGCATCTGGAAGCGTTCCTGCTGGTAGCTTGATGTATACATCGATTGAGCCCCAATCGGCATAGTAAAAACCGATATCAAAGTATTTTAACATCAGCTCAAAAGGCTCGGCCTTTAGATCACTGTAGGTGTAATACACCTGAAAGGCCGTAGCGCTGATCTCGGCACGGCTTGAAATGGCTCTGAGTGCTTGACGTGCTTTAGCATCTAAATACCCATCCAGACGCTCAAATTTATAGTATTGAAATTCGCTCACGGTGACCTTGCTATTTATTTATTGTGAATTGAAAAGTTTGTTTTAACAAAGGCTGTACCTGAATCACTCTGGCGACTTGTTCAGCGTTTATATAACGTCTTGGGTCAATCGTTACAAATCCCCAAAACTGCAAAAATCGCTCAATAAATCGTGATTCGATGAGCATACTTAAGTTTCTTTCTGGCGAGAAGTAATCATCCGTAGGGAATACCAGCAATAGATTAGGGAAAGCTGTCATCACCTCTTTCACAAGCTGCTCCACACTGTTGTGGCTTTGAATACGCCACAGCATAAACAACCAAAAAGTGCGCAAGTCGACATCGTATTCGAAACTGTCCAAATAACCCCAGTTATATTTGCTGATAGCGGCCTCTAACATAGGTTTGAAAAAGGCCTGTATGCCTAGCGCTTGATACTGCTTTTGCGCTGATTTTTTTACATGGTAGCGGCCACTGCGCCGATAAATAATACCGCTAATTTCGGCAAGCACTCGGGTGTAGTGCAAGGCATTAAATTTGTCTTCATTGCTGCCCGAAAACTCGCTGATGCTTATACTACGTTCTAATTGAGCAACGGCAAACTCAGGCAATAACTCACTGGCCTGTTTAACCAACTTAGCCGGTAAGTTGCCTTTACTCGTGGCTTTGAAGGAGCCTTCTTGCGCCATGGCCTCATCAAGAATGAGGGCTAGATAACGCATTATTGGGCTGGCAGAAAGAGAGTCGGGAGTGCAAATTGTCACCCACTTTAATTCATCAAAAGGCGCATAAAGCCAATTGGCCATTTGCGTTGGCGTTACGCCACAAAAATCGGGATGAGGTTGATGATTGCGTTCTTGCACTTTGTGCTGCAAAGCGGCATTGAGTTCATCAAGACTCAAATTTGGGTTCATTGCCAGCATGGTTTCAACATCATCGAAGACTTGGGCATGTTGCTTGGAAACGCTGCTCATACAACAACGTTTAAATTTTTTACCACTGCCACAATGGCAAGGATCGTTTCGGCCGAGCTTCATTACTGTCCCTTCTTATTGTTATAGAAAAAGCGCTGCATTTTCTTGTTTACGCTGCTCCAATGTCTTAGCAATCACGGACATTGTTGTTTTACTGATCCCTTGTTGCTTGGCAAGATACGTAAATTGGCTGATGGCTTCTGCGACTTCTTCAATAACTTGCTTTGCATCATTCCAATTCGCAAAGCCAGCACTAGTAGCAAGTTTTTGCATCACCTTAAGCGATGGCGCTTTGCCATAACCGCCGAAAGCAGTGGCGTGTTCGTTGAATGGATGTGGGCTGTAGGTAACATCGTAAAAAGGTGCAGGGTTCCATTGACCGTCATCCGCTTGCAAAAACGCCCAGTTTTTACTGTGGTCGTCTTGGTTAGACGACAGCAGGTTAAAAACGGCACGGCGAAATTGCAGCTGCCCAGCAGCAGGAGATTTACACAACTGACGGCTGGCTTTGATCAAGTCAATATAATCTAAACTTGGCGTTCGAAAGTCTGCATCCAGCAGCCCGCAAGCGCTGTGCATATGCAAGCGACCTGAACTGCGATTACCGCTTAAACGGGCCTGCTCCGTGACATAATCAAAACGCTTAAGCGCCAACCAGGCAGACGCACCGCTTGTAGTTGGTGCTTCAATGAGTTGCCAGACTGGTGGTTGGCACTTGGCAAGCTCGGCCATTTGCAAATAAACCGCTTCACACAACCCTTCTTCATGCCCGAGCGCGAGATTTTTCGAGGTAAACTTAATCAGCCAAGCCTCATCTCCAGGCTGAGCAAAGGTTCGACAATGCTGAGTTTCCCCTGCAGGCATATAAATCTGCGCCTTAGGCCTTGCTCCACCCGAACTACCACCGGCGACTAATGCGGCCAACACCTGTTGCGTATGCCCATCTAACTCATCGTGATTATCATCCATATAATCTGACATTGAAGCATCGAACAGCGTTTGTGCTTCTAAGCCCAAGGTTGCTAAATCAATGTCCGCGTATGTCGTGGCTGAAAACTCAGACACCGGAGCAAAAGACAGCGCTCCCATGCCTTTATCACCGACAAAGGCCAGTCTATCCATCGCCGTTAATTGATTAGGTAGGATGCCCTTTTGCCGGAAAATACGATCTTGTAACAACATGCCCCAGCCATCGGGCAAACAATCCTCAAATACGCCATGTACACCTTGGTGCGGCGCTTTAGGTGCGGCTTGAACTAGCGTATTCGCTTGCAAGGTAAACGGTGATAAATTGCCAAACTGCTGCAAATAGTCGTCAGTATACTGAAAAAAAACGCCTTGCCGATTCTGCGCCAAGACTCCAACAGATATCTGCTCACCTGAGCTTAGCGTACGAGTAACATTAAGCTTCTGAATCGGTTTAAAACTCATCTTTTAGCACCTCATCAATACTCATGGGTATAGCAGCGCGTTCTTTGCTAAGTTGCGTGAGCTGATAAAGCCTATCTAGCGAATCAAGTGTCTGCCATAGCAACAGCAATTGACGAAATGAAATTTGCCCGGTCAGCTCAAATTTCTTAATGGTGGCCGCAGGTACGCAGCTTCGCTCAGCCAATGCAGCGCGCGACAGCTTTGCCTGCTTGCGTAACTCACGTAAATAAGCCGCATAAGCTTGGCTTACATCGGTATCATCAAGTAAGGTAAAATTCATCCGCAAAGACCAAATGGATACAGTTATATCCATTATAGCGAAATAAAACATAAAGTGGATACTATGATATCCATAATTGCGTAGAGTGTTGAAAAAATCACTCGATAAAGCCCTTCAAAACTGCTATTTTTAGACCCTAACAGCAGCATAAGATTAACCCGTTAGGTCAGGTGGCCTAACTTAAATAAAAAAGTCTCCGACAAACCCGGTACGGTTCAGCCATATATAACTCCATCAACCTGATTTTTTACCATTCGGTTTACCTAATTAATCATCACAAAATTATGTTGGTGATTATTTGGTAAATTTTTAAAAACTTATGTGACCAAAATTAAACGATCTTAATAAACATTAATTCCAATAAAAATATTTTAAAACGTAAGTTATTGATGTTATTGTACTTATATACACAGCAATTTATACAATTTAATGTAAATTATGTTGGTGACTATTGCCAAGGTTGGGGTATTTTTACAATTTTTCCAGCATAACTTTCATCTGTATTTTTATAAATTTGCACTATAGCTCGTACAACACCACTTTTATCATCAATTGTTTTCCATTTACCAACAATTTCATCATTTGCATATGTATTTGAAATGACAAAAATACTAAAAAATATAGCAATTTGTTTTTTAATAACCATTTGATTTTTCTCTTCATTCATAAATAAAAGTGCAATTAAATTTTTTATTAATTCCATGTACGATTGTAGAGACAAAATAACATATTGAACAATTATGTTCAATATTTATCAAGATAGTACTAAAATACATATCGAAATAACTTTTTGATGCAAAAGTTATAAGAAAGGAAAAATATAATTAGACTTTCCTAAAAAAATAAGGGAGCCGAAGCTCCCCATCATCAATGACTCGCCAACTTAGACTCAATCCATTGATTGATTTCCCATGCAGACCAACCAACTCGACCAACTGTTAAATTCGTTTGTTTGGGAAATGTTGGATCGTATTGCTTATGACGCTCTACTATGGATTAGAACAAGAGGGATTTAAGTTATTGATGCCACCAAGAAAAGAAAAATCTTCCCAACCGATGATTCTGTGAAAAAAGTGGTATATTTAGCGATTATGGCAGCAAGCAAAAAAATGGACGATGTCATTCAGAATTGGAAAGCTGCCATGAATCGTTTTAGTATCATATTTGAAGAACGTGTAACCTAGTATTTTTAAAACCACATTTACACAGAATTATTTACACCCTCTTTCAAAACTCTTTATTGCACTATTCATCATTTACTCCTTTATTAAAACAAAAGTCATTTATGACTTTTGCAATAGGCTCAAGCACACATTTTATTTAGGTCTTTATCTATTCAAAACCAAATCTGCTCATGTTATCTTTCTGATAAGGTTTAGGAGGCCATTTGAAACTACAAATCTTGTCTGACACACATAATTCAGAATATCAATTGTCAAAAGATGCAGATCTTATCATTCACGCTGGGGATTTTTCGAATCGTCTAAGTGGCGCTATTGAGTTTGCAGAAACATGTAAAAACCTGAATAAAAACTTTATTTTCGTTCTGGGTAATCATGATTATTACTGCTCAAACTACAATTTAGTCGTAGACTTTTTAAGAGAAAATTATCCTCAAAATGCTCTGCTTGATGACAACCATATCAAGATACAGGATAAAATATTTGTTGGCGGTACATTGTTTACGAACTTTCGTTCCAACTCAACTCGTACAACCACTAACGAACTGCAAAAATTTAAAGAAGATGCTGAACAATCTATTTATGATTTTGATCAAATCATGATAAGTAGCGATAATCGAACTATAACAGCGGATGACTACATTGCACTATTTCAACGATATCATCAAAATATTATGCAGTTTAAAGGGCTAGACAATGTAATCGTCATTACCCATTTCCCTCCTCATTTAGCCTGTCTTGATCCGTATTGGGGTAAACATCCTGTTGCATCAGCCCTTAATCCTTATTTTATAAATGACTTGGATGTTAAAGGCTTTAAACTTTGGATTTCAGGGCATACGCATACATCAGTTGATGCTGTAGTCGACGGATGTAGATTAGTGATCAATCCTTTAGGCTATCCACAAGAGCAAGGAAAAAATGGGTTTAGTGAAAATTTGATCATCGAAATTTAAGTATCATACTCGTATTGAAACAATCTAAACTAACTTCAAAATCATATAACCTATAGGACTGTTGATTAAGCTTCTACACAATGAACTAGGAGAAACTCATGTCGATTACTTTAGAACCAGAAGATGATTGGAAAAATAAAATTGCAGATCAAATACTTAAAAATCTACTCGACATCCATAAAATCCAAGGTAATTCGATTAAAAAAATGAAAGCAGAGCGTTATCCTCAAATGCACGCCCTGCGCTTGGGTTAAATTTATGTTCAGGACGAAGAATAAAACTCCAATTTTCCTTCTCTGCCCCAATTTCAAGCCCAATATTTAAAGCTTGGGCTGTTCTAAACACATTAATCACACAGCCTAAACCGAGTGAATAAATCGGCTGTCTTAATAGAACAACAACAGCACTTAGAATATGCTCAACTTCAGCCACAGTTTTAGGCTCGTATAGGTATTTTCCGTTCGCTTCAGAAACCAATACTTTTATCATCATATTACCTACTTACCGCTTAGGTGGATTATTATCACGACCACCACCTGAAGGGTTTTCTGTGGTACTTGGCCAGCCAGCTTTACTCATTTTTTATCTCCTTGTTTGATATTTACCCTGCTCAACAGTAAGCAGATAGGATCATTATGGAGAATATAAATTTTGGACTTTGCCGGAAATTGGCTAAATTAGAACAATAAATAACCACATTGGTTTAGAAATCTCAGCTCCAACTTCTAAAATTAGAACACCATTACTTCTAGCTTCCACTACCCCCTAATCCCCATCACCAACATCACACAGTTATAGACATTTTGCAGCAAACCTCGGCACATTCGTTTTCTAAAACCTATCTATGTAATCAATGTCCCCTTTAATAGTAAGTGACTAGTAATTAAGTATTCATTATGCTAGTGCTAGGAACAACTGATACAGGCTTGTCTATATCAACATGCTGTGTTGTAGGGGAAAATTCTTCTACATGAAGTAAGTTTTGTCATTTTTGCATGTAGACCCCATTGCCTCAATCCATAGCATTCCAATCAAAGATAAGTCCCATGGCGTCATGACGTTACAAAAAAAGACTGATACACCAAATCAAGTTTAGTGCACAACTTTGCTGAATTAGCCCTAATTTTTATGATCTAACTTTTACTACTTTGTAGCAGGAATCACAGCCATACAATCAATCAATCCCAACCTCGGTAATAGCTTAAAAATATTACTAATAAAAATAGAACCAAATTAAATTATGCACACCAAAACTATAAATTGTGTCTACTTTTCTACACTTACACAATAAATACCGTTAGATTACTTGAAAAGTAAACAGTTAAATAGTAGAAATGTATCATAGTTATATTTTAATAATCTAAATATGTGCCGTGGAACGCGTAAACAAGTAACTTCTGAATGTTCATTTAATTTTGATAACCCCAAAATTATCTTCAAGCGAGATCTTTCTAAACTCGCATTAAACACTCATCCAGATTTTGCTGGCATTCATCACTGCTATCACATGGCCTTTCGAGCTCTACGATTAACTTCTCATTTTCGTTTAGCATCAAACAAACTCAATGTTTGGTCTATAGCAGGAATATCCAATTTCTGGATCGCTGATAATTTTGATTTGTACCTGCATCACATGAAGCTTCCGCCTTCACCTCAGGAATTACATGTATATACGTTCCCACCTGATGCCAACTTACAACAACAACTCAAACACTATGCAAGCTTTGAATTCTTAAGTTTTTTGCAAGCAAATACTTTTGATATACACAATTTAAATCCGCAGCATCTTCAGCAAGCGATCAACCGATATATTTCGACTGAAGTTTTACTCGACTTTAATCGCTTACATTCATTCAAAGCACATAAAACGCTCAGTCTTGAGGGGCTTGGTAAGTTACTCAATTTTAGCCATACACAACTCCACAATAGAAACAGAAAAATCCATGCACGTCGCCAGCATCTACTTGACGAAGTCAGCAAGCAATCAAAAGTCGTCGATCATTATTTAAATCAAAATGATTTTTCACCAAATCCAACAGATTTTTGGAATTGTTCATATGCACGAAAGTGAAACTAAGCCCCTTCCTCAACCCAAAATTTTATTATCAGACTTATTAAAAAAGCTTTTTAATGCAGAGGATTTGTGTCTTCATGCACATATTAACTTTATCGCAGATCTATTGGTTTACCATGACTGCTCAGATTATCTTAAGGGGCTTGTTCTCAGTGAGATTGAATCTGATATTTCTACAAGTTCACCACCTCGCATTCCCGCTACTCTCCAAGCGTCTAGAAAATCTAAAATTGGTGATTCCCCAATCACGTATTACATCAACAGTATTGCCAGCATTTATCATGCTCACACGGAACTACTCACCTGGAATGTGCTCGTCCTTAAAGCAGCACTATATTTATTAGCATTGCCTCAGATCAAACCAGATTTATTTGAAAAACAACATACAGAGCATCTCAATACGATTAAGCGCTTATTTCAGCGTTTCCGCGTTGCAAACAAGTCTTTTTTTGCAAAAAAAAAAGATGCTCACGCATTAGATTATCAAGCATTCTTAACTCTTAAATTCCCTGCTTTATTTCTATCATTAGAGCAATTTGTAGAGTCTGCTCTTCAACCTGAAGCAGATCAAGAACTAAATGATTTTCAGAAAAATTTCTGTGATGAATTACGTATTGCATTCAATTATGTACTAAAAAGCCGTCCAAAAATTGCCAAATCAAGTGTAGATAGTAAACTGCAATATCGTACATGGGATACCGATGGAACTATTAACGAAATCATTGAGACTAAAAAAAGTAATAGAGGTTTAGCTAATGAGCAAGCCCTTGACGAGCAAGAAGACCCCTCTGTTATTGTTCAAGCAGATCAGATTACACCACTTGCCAGACATTCTAAAAATGCCCAACGTATGGCACTTTCGTTAATTCCAAAACATATGCAACGACAAGATCATTTGCTCACTGCAAGTTGTTTACTCCCAAGTGTTTATACTATTTCTGACCTAATTACATACCTGTATCATGATGATAAAAAACATAATGATAAAAGCGTGCTCGTTGTATTACTTTGCTTAATCACAGGCGTTGGCTTTAAAGACTGGTTAAATTTTCAAAAAAGGCGTGTAAAAAGATTAAATCATCGCCAAGTCATTAAATTGCAAAGTGACCAATACTATCTCTCAACCAAATTCAGCATTTTTGAAGATGCAACGTTTGAATATCCGGAGTCACTGATCAATAACACCGTTCATTTAGATATCCCTATCCCAAATCACTTTATTGATCGTATCAAAGCAGAACCAATCATCACTGAAGATGAGCTAAAGAAAAAAATTAGAATAATAAAAGATGAAGTCAAAATTCCTCAGCTGAACTTATCAAAAACTAGCTCATTACTGCATCATGTTATTTTGCAAAAAACAGGCAATAGGCAACTTGCTGACATCATCACTGGTGTAGATGCAAGTCACTCTTCTTCAAGCTCTTACTGCCATTACAATGTAAATAAATTACAAAAAAATTATGTCAAAGTTTTATCTGAACTATGTACACAGCTCGCTGAAAATGACTACGGTGATATTGTCTATAGTGATCAGTCCATCTGCTTTGGTAGCCAAAAAGCACCAAGTAAAAATGTCATAAAGGACATCCTTTTCTATCTTTACACCAAAATTTATACGACTTCAGATAACGACTGGGTAGAAAGTTTTAATGCTTATAGCATTTGGATGTGGCATATCCTACTTTTGTTTACCGCTGCACGACCTGTTCGGGACTTTCCAGGTTTTTTGAATAATATAAGTTTTCAGCAACAGACAATTATGCTGTCTGACAAAGAGGTCGGTGGTAGACGTGGCTTTGGACGCTTGATTCCACTTTGTGCATTTCTCATCGGTGAATTAAAGAAATATCTTCGTTTCCTCGAACATATCCAACAACATTACATGGCGATTAACCGCGAAATCTCAGCCCAAATTGATGCCATATTTAATAATGAACAGCCTCTGTTAAATCTTTTACAAAATGGCACACTCACTCCGCTTACACCTTCCAATGTGCGTGACTTTCATCCTGAAGTTGGGTTAGCACATCCCAACTGGCACCGCCATACAACACGTGCCTTTCTCACCAACAAACAAATCCCCGAGCCTTTAATACTTGCACTTTTTGGACATGAAGCCTTCCAACAGGAAGCCGCACATCCATTTTCTAGTTTGTCTCTGAACCAATATCGCGCGCTCGCAACACATTTAAATGAAATGCAGGAATATTTTGAAATTATTGGAGTGAATTTAAATGTCCTCATCGCTTAAAAAAGCAGATCAACTGTTTGCCGAAAAGAAACGAGAACTTACTCGACAATTAAATGAACAAAAAATTCAAAATGAAGTTCATGCTTCACTCCGCAAATATTTTTCAGAACAGCAGTTTGATCAGAATCCACATTTGCTAGGTGATTACGGCGAGGTTTATAGCCACATCAAGAAAAACTCTACGAGTAAAAAGTGGATCAAGTTTGCATATGATTTTTTTGAAGATTACATCAAAGAGTTAAATGCTCAGCATCGCTTGGATTTAGAGCTGCCTCATGCTGTTTTAGATATTAAAAGAGATAAGCCTATCGTGACCATGAGCTGGAATGCCGATGGTCATGAAATAAATGACCTCGTACAACAGCTTTATAATTATTGGGAATTGGCTGAAAGCTGTGACTCATTCTCAAATGAGGAAATCGTGGGCAATATTATATTGTCTGCCATTCTATTTGGTGGCTTAAATGAAAAAGCTGAACTTAATGCCTTGCTTGAACACCTCAGAAATCCAGTAAAAGTACGCCATTATAAAGACCTTAATATTCTTTTTTTAGAATCCCATTCTAATCATTATGGCGATATTTTTATTGATGAATATACTGTTCGAAAATCTAGAAATTTTATTCCAGACCCCGTCACACGTCTGTGGCTAATACATTTTACTCTGAGAGATATTCGACATGTTCATCTTCCCGTAGAGGGCTATCTTGAGTATATCTTTCGAAAAATAAAGAAAAAGKTTAAAAAAAATAGCTTATCGCATTTACTTCAGCATGCTCGCTACAACTGGTTACAGCTTCCCAACGTAGATATAGATCCGGCGCTCTCTGAATGCCTCATCGGGAATTTACTCAGTTGTGGTTTACCCGAACAAGAGTTTGAGCGTTTTGTGCAACCAAAATTTAAATATAAGCATGAGCTCACTACTGAAGTCATTCATCAGTCTAAGAATTTACCTCCACAAACTGTTTATTTGCATCATGAGCAAGATGCACTAAAAGATGTACTAAAAATTCATAAAGACTTATTAAAAATTATTCGTCTTCGCCAAACAGATGCCCCAATCTATCAACTCATGATCGATTATTGTATGGAGAATGCAAAACTCTTTAATGAATACAGTAAACGAATCACCCTGTGGTTAATTAGTCTCTTTAAACCACCTCAAGAAGATATAGATCTGCTAGCTCAGAGATTTGATTTTTGCGCTACAATTTTTGCTAAAATCATTTCCAACAATAGCCAGTTAGCCAAAAGCTCAATTTACACATACTACACTCGAATTGGTGAGCCTTGGCTAATCTATTCTTTACAATATCAATTTTCTGAGGACGATGAAGAAACACGCCTGCAAAAAATATATGCACAGATTTATCAAAATAACTGTATTGCTGAAAGTCTGCTCGAAGATACTGTTAAAAAATCGGCTGCTCAAATTGTAAAAACACTCAAACGTTTTCATCAATTTCAAGAACAACTATTCGATGCCCCAGCATTCACTTTAGAGACGCTGGATCAACAAACCAGACCACGCACACGTATTATCAGCCCAGTCACATTTCAACTGTTAATCAAAAAACTTCAACAAGCACATCTACAAAATATCATCTCTCAACATGACTATGAAAATCTTAGTCTTATTTATACGCTTGCTTACAGAACTGGGATGCGAATTAATGAAATGATTGGTTTACGTATCAAAGATACTGAAGGATTAAACAGAATATCATTATTGGTCAAGCCATATGGGTCAGAAAAAATAGGCAATGAACACAGATTAAAGACTGACAGCGCGCAACGTAGCGTGCCCGTGTATTGCTTACTCAAAGCATCTGAGTATCAACAATTTCATCAATATGTTGTCAAACAGCGGTTAACAAAAAAACCGAATGATTATTTATTCAGTCAGTTCAATGAGAATAAGAAACTCAGCCAGCACATGCTGACTGCACCCTTTAAAAATTTTATGGATCAGTTATTCAAGCAACATCACTATACATTTCATTCATTTAGACATTCTGCAGCAAATCATTTAGCATTAATTTTTAAATGTGATTATCATTTTTTGTCTGATAGCCTCACAGACTATACGGAAGTTGAATATAATCAGCTCAGGGCTGAGTTATTACGTAATTCAATTGATCAAAATCATTGGATTATCATCGCACATCTTTTGGGGCATCTCGAACCCATCGAGACCTTTAAAAGTTATATTCATGTAGCTTACTTTATTGCAGGTTATCAATTTTCCAAATATCGCCCATTACTAAGCAATGGTTTGGTTAAGAAAATGCTGGGGATAAGCAATTCAACACAAGAGTTACATTTTCTAAAATCGCTCAATGATCAGTCTGAATTCAATTTTGAAATGCATGCTACAACGCTCTGTAAACTCCTTCTAAACAATCAAGAAAAATGGATAGCGAGCAATGCTCACACACTACATGCAGAATTAGAGGTAAATCAAACGCAAGAACATTGTATTTTTGACTATTTTGTCGCGACTCCAGAATCTAAAATCGATCTTGATCTATTTTATAAGGCACTCTGCTTATTAGAGTTATACAAATATGATACGGAGCGCGTAGCACAAGAACTTTGCCTATCTCATGAGCTCATCAAGTATTGGTATGACAATGCAATCCAACTCAAACAACTTAAATCTAGAAAAAACAATCCAAGACTTTTTCATATAACCGAACTGCAATACATCAAACCGTCAATGATTGATACTAATGAGGACCTTTTATTGGTCACACATTTTTTTAACTATCTACAAGCCTGCTATCAAAAGTCACCTGAAAATATTAGGTATGTCTTAGAATTCTTTATTAATCACGTAACTGCTTCACATACAGGTTTACATTCAACGCGGAAAAATATTCAGAATCTGGAAAAATTCTACTATGCGGCCAAAGATCTGTTTCCTGCCAACATGTGGCATTTACTTGGAATAGATATGGTTAATTTTTTAAACAAAGAAATTACGCCGAATCTACTCAAACTTGCCAAGGCAAATCAGAAACTAGAAGGTTACCCAACAACAAAAGAAAATAATGCACGCTTACAGCTATATTCCTTAAAACAAGGCAAAGCACTACCGGCTTTTAAATTTTGTTTACATCTGGCTTGCATTGGTAGGCCTGCTCAATTGCAGTTAGAAATAAAATGACTTCAATAAATCATCGTAACGGATACTGCTTAACTCTCGTGCTACACCTAAGTTTTAATGGTGAGTGTCTGTTTTAATTTTTTTTGGGGGTTATACAGTTAATTAATGCTGATAAAAGCCTAGGCTGGCCATATATAATTCCATCAACCTGATTTTTTACCATTCGGTTTACCTAATTAATCATCACAAAATTATGTTGGTGATAATTTGGTAAATTTTTAAAAACTTATGTGACCACAATTAAACGATCTTAATAAAAATTAATTCCAATAAAAAATATTTGAAAACGTAAGTTGTTTATTTCATTGTACTTATATACACAGCAATTTATACAATTTAATGTATATTATGTTGGTGACTATTGCCAATATCGGGCTTGGATTTTGATGCTGTATTGATTGAATTTAATGGGGAGGATGATCATGTTCATTTATTAATTAATTACCCACCAAAAGTTGCTATTTCAAATTTAGTGAATAGCTTAAAAGGTCTATCTAGTCGCCACCTTAGAAAAGACTTTCCTGAAATTAAAAACAAACTTTGGGGTGATTCTTTATGGTCGCCAAGTTACTTTGCTTCAAGTTGCGGTGGTGCGCCATTAGAAATTATTAAACAATACATCGAGCAACAACAATCACCTCATTAGAATTAAAAATCGAGCCTTATATCACCTCCATAAATGAGGGTGTTTTACGGCTCATTGGATAAATAAACATAAACGTCGACTACTCCCAGATCATTTAGCAACCGTACGTATTGAGCATGAATCTGCATCAACGCAATACATCTGTGGGTGCACACTGCGTCGTATCGGCGAAGATATCAGTGAAAAATTGAATTTCAGACCAGCGCAGTTCTATAAAGAACAGCATGTGCGTGGTAAATGGGTTTGTGATCAATGTGACACCCTGACTCAGCAAACGATGCCTGCCTATGTGATCGATAAATGTATTGCGACACTTGAGTTACTTAGCCATGTGCTGGTATCCAAATATGCTGATCACTTACCGCTGTATCGTCAGCGACAGATCTTTCTGCGCGCAGGTGTAGATCTATCTAGATCCACCCTGTCAGATTGGATTGGTCGCTGTGGTGTAGACACTTGAACCTCTGGTCAATGCCTTAAAACAGGTGGTGCTGCAGCAAGGGGGTGATCTATGACTTTCAAGAAACCGTTCAGGTCTGCATGCAGAAGAATTCCTGAATGGCTGGCAGGGACATCTGGTCTGTGATGATTACAGTGGTTATAAAGCACATTTCAAATCAGGTCAGATCATTGAAGTAGGTTGCATGGCACATGCATGTCGTAAATTCCATGAACTGCATATCACTGGGAAAAGTCAGATTGCTGAACAGGCACTGGTGCTGATTCAGAAATTGTATGCGATAGAAGCAGAGTTAAGGCACAAGACCGACGGTACAGCGCAACAACGCTGCGAATACCGGCAACGGCATAGTCAACCAGTGATGCAACAACTATATGAATTGCTCAACCAACATCATCTGATGGTGCCATCAAGTTCTACCACCGCTAAGGCAATCAATTACACTCTAAAGCGCTGGCAAGCCTTAAGCCGCTATTCAGATGATGGTAATCTATCTATTTACAATGATTTGGTGGAGAACCAAATGCACCCTTGGGCTTTAAGTCGTAAGAACTGGTTGTATGTTGGATCACTGCGCAGTGGTCAGCGAGTTGCTAACATCATGACATTGATCCAGTCAGCAAAGTTGAATGGTCTAGATCTGTATGCCTATTTAAATGGTGTACTGCAAAAGTTGCCGACATACAAAGTGATCCAAATTAAAAGATTGGCATAGAGTTTAGAGGACACTTACAAATCAATGGTATCGCCAAGTTGATCGTCATCATCTTTAGCTAAAACGGTCTTTAGCTTATCATTTGTGGCTATACGCAACAGCATCAAATATCTAGCTCAAGAAGTATCTCAGAGTAAATTTTTACAACAAAGCTAATAAGCTTAGGCTATTTTAATATTATTCATGATCCGCCGCTTTATATAAAGGCTATAAAAGTATTTAGTAATTTTTTATCTAAATTCAACTATATACTTAAAACTTAGTTGATCTTTACCCCTTAACCACACCATTTTTTGAACACTGAAAAACTTTTTTCTCCAAAAATATATGAGGAACAACCAAAATGTAAAATCTAAAAAATAATCTATTCGTTTTAATATTTTTCATTCAGCTATACACCACAGATATTTTGTATCCAATTTTGCTTAGTACTTGAATTCTTCAGTGATACATTAAAAAATGTGTAGCAAGTTGCTACACATTTCCTTAGACAAGCTCTTTACCAAAAATATCATTCAGTCTATCACGAATACTTTGTACAAATTCCGGATTATTTTTTAGTTTATGCTTCATATTGCGTTTAAAGTCATTCAAGCTCATACCAACTTCAGCAAAATCCATTTGGAATAAAGTGTCATTAATAACAATATTTGCTTGAGAGTCAGTGAGACAACCAATTTTTTTAAACCACTTCTTGAACTGCGAATACTTTTCATCATTATTAAAAATGTACCAGGAACGTACATTCGTATCGAATTTTGCCCCCAATTCTTTTACTAATGCATTATCTTCAAATGGAACATCAAGATAAATTTTTTCAATTACAGCAGTTTCATTTAGTGTTTTATCAGTAATACGCTGATGCAGTTTAAAATTCACACCCACAATTGGGCGCCCTTTTTTTATGGTTTCATACTCTAGTTGTAGATCTGTATTTTCGTTAATTTCTGCAACTATTTTATCTAATACATAGCGTCTAAAATCTACCCAGCGATCATATTTAGTTTCATTAATATCAATCAGAGCTTTCAAGTTTTCTAAAAGCATTGGGACTTCATAACTCTTTTGGCTTGCGTACTTGAATTCATTTTTAATGAAATACGTATAAAGACTCATACTAGCAACAGAATCCAAGGCAAACAGATGTTTCAATTGATAGGTGGTGAAATTCCCCCCAGCCAACTGCGTGAAATACGGTAACACCTCACTGGTAAAACGAATCTGAATGGCATTTTTAGAATCATCTTCCCATCTTAACTCACGGATAATAGGAACGACAGAATGTACTTTTTTAGTCTTTCTCTTACCATCATCAGTAGGTTCCTCAATAATAAAATGAGCCACCCTAGATGAAAGTTCTTTATAAATCCGGTCTATTGCAACATTAATCGAATTGCGTTTATTCAATCCTAGTAAATCTGCCAAATCATCCTTATACAGATAAATATAGGTTTGTTCAGTGATTTCACCATTTACCCTATTTTTCTCACTATAATTTGCAACAGCCATTGCATATAGGAGCGCCTTATATTCATTGGCTGATAACTCAATTGGGCGAATTAAGCGGTTACTGGTGCTAACAACGCCATTATGACGAATATTGCCTATACAGTAAGGAATATGATTCAATTCTTCTTGCACTGATTCTGATTCTGTCATAACCGTGATATTTATATATTTAATTCTATTTTTATATACAAAAGTGGAAAAACTTTCAAGACTTTCACCACAAGAATCTAAGAGTGGAAGGCTTGTCATCAGAAATATGCATTTTTGACGATTTATTGTCATTAAAGTGGAATAAAATATATTATTTCCACCATATAATGACAGACCTTCCACCTTTAGCCCTAAACTAACAGTTCAAAATACCTATTTTCACTTATTTCTTCCAAATTTAGGTATGCTATGTCAGATAGAAACCTAGATGTGACAAGGCTTCCACCTTTCATTAGATTTGAAAGGTATAAATGAATAGATAATCGTCAGGAAATATCCAATAAAATAAAATTATCCACAGGGTGCTAACACATAGTGACAAACCTTCCACCCTTAAAGATTGTTTAGCCAACTTTATCAACAAATTAAGTATTTGTTTTTGCAAGGTTTTTTTAAAAATATAACCTTTTTAAAAATAGTAGTGACAAACCTTCCACTCTTGTGACAGACCTTCCACTTTACGGTGACAGACCCTCCACCTTTGAGTGACAGACCTTCCACCTTTGAGTGACAGACCTTCCACCTTTGAGTGACAAACCTTCCACTTTACGGTGACAAGCCCTCCACTTTTAAACTTATAAGCATTTGTTTTATATAGTAAAAAAACAGTCTTAATTATTAATTAGCTAAATAAATAATTATACTAATTATTAATTAAGCTAGCTTATTTAAAAATTAGTTTTTTAAGTTGTTTTACACCTAAACAAATAAGATTTATAAATTTAAAAACTATAGTATGATGAGTGAAAGTTATTTATATTGTTAAACATTCAAATACGGAAGCATCTGACACGTATGTCTGCAAAAATTATTACGGTTGCTAACCACAAAGGTGGATGTGGCAAAACTACGACCGTTGTACATCTAGCCTCTGAACTTGCCAATCTTGGCAATAAAGTTTTAGTCATTGATTTAGATCCTCAAGCAAACGCAAGTTTACACATTGGGATCCAACATCCAAGCGAAATTGTTGTTACTTCAGCAGAATTACTTGTTGGTGATATTTCATTATTAGCTGATGCATTACAAGAAGAAACAAATTTTGAAAAAGTATCATTAATTTATGGCTCATTAAATTTAGGAAAAACTGAAGACCAGCTTAAAGAAGAAGCTCCTCGTCCTTCAGAAGAATTAAGCATCAAGCTAGAACTGTTAAAAGATCTTTACGACTTCATATTAATTGATTGCCCACCTAGTCTTAAACTATTAACCAGTAATGCCTTAGCATCATCAACACATGTCATTATCCCTATCGAATCTGGATCACAATATGGACTGTATGGGGTAACAGATCTTTTAAACCATCTTGAAAAGATAAAACGTATTAATCCAAATTTAGAGCTTTTAGGCGCTTTACTGATTAAACATGATGAACGTCAGAATGTTTGTAAATTGATTCGGGATGAAGCTTTAAAACAGGTAGGCAAAATTTTAGAAACTACCATTCCTCAAAGTACTAAAGTTAATCAAGCAGCGATTCTGCAACAGCCACTTTTGAAAGTAGAAAAAAATTCAAAAGTACGTAAGGCTTTTGAAAGCCTTGCTTATGAAATTGTAGCGAAAGTTTAAACCTGAGAGTATTATGGCAAGCACTAAAGAGCTTTTAGCTCAAAAATTGAAACAAAATACAGAAAAACATCAGCAAGCACAGAAAGACAATATTAAAGAGCTAAAAGAATTTAGACGTAATGTTCCTATTGAGGATATCAGTCGCAGTCCCAACCAACCGCGTAAAGTATTTGAAGATTCTCAATTAAAAGAACTGGCGGATTCTATTAATGAAATCGGCCTTTTGCAGCCCATTACAGTGCGTAAACTTGATAATCTGAAATATGAACTGATTGCAGGCGAGCGACGCTTACGGGCGCATCAATTACTCGGCAAGTCGGTGATTGAAGCCATTATCATTGATGCTAATGATGAAGAAGCATCTTTGTTAACCCTAGCTGAAAATTTAAAGCGTCAAGATCTGACAGATTATGAAATTTTTATTGGTTTGAACTCACTTGATGAAAAGTTGAAGAAGAACAAGCAACGTTTAGCTAATTCATTGGGTTTAAATCGCGAAGATATGTACAAATATCTATCGTATGAAAAGCTGCCTAAAGCAATGTTGAATGACCTGGATTTGGAGCCAGGTCTAGTCGGTCGTACTGCTGCAACAGCGTTCAAGAAATTTTTATCGGATCATATAGAGCAACTTTCGGAGGCGGAAACAGCTTTACTCGGTGCTTGGGAGAAATTAAAAGAAAAAAAACTGGAGCAAAGCAAAGTTACTTCTTATGCTGAAAAACTATTGAGTCAAGATCCAGAAAAAGTAACCACGACATCAGTGGTAAGAAAAATCGAATATGATGGTAAGGTTGCTGGAAATATCAAACTGAATCAAAAACAGCTCAATATCTCTCTTAAAATTTCAGAAATTGATGAAGCTAGTCTTTTACAACTAGAAGATTTTTTAAAACAGCTTATTCAGAAAAGCGAAAAAGTGTAGCAACTTGCTACACTTTTCAGTTTGCTCATAAAACTCTCACACTTACGTGAGAATTTTTTATAATTATCACATGCGAAAAATTATACCACCCAAACTGAAATTGATATGGTTACGCTAGAAGAGTTTATTCCTAAAAATTATCTTATACGTAAAATAGACAAAGCGATTGATCTAAATATCATTCATGAACGTGTCGCGCATCTATATTGTCCCGATAAGGAGACTGTTGAACGAATTTTGCCGTTGCAAAATAATTACAGGGTCTCTGTTATGCAAGTAACGCAGCAATGTTTACTGTCAGTTACAGCACAAAACTTGAAGAAAATCGCCTTGCACTTATCGAAGTTAATTTTTATTGTATTTTTTAGCCATCAATACGCTTAAAAATAAATCACTATGAATAAGCGATAGAAGTTTAGAAAATACCCCCACTTTAACGATCGCTAAAGTGGGGTTTGTGATTAGTCTGAAAAGTGTAGCAACTTGCTACACTTTTTTAATACTTAAATTGTACGACAAGAAATGACGTATCAATACTTACACACGAGCGTATTATTGGGTACTATTGGTTTAACTAAAACTAGATAACCTATTCATTGCAGGACAATTCCATGGCACGTACTCCAAAGCAAACCAAACAAGAACCCATTGAGGTCATTCTTTGGAAAGCTGCAGACAAACTTCGTAAGAACATTGATGCTGCTGAGTACAAGCATGTAGTCCTTGGTTTGATCTTCCTCAAATACATCAGCGACACATTCGAAGCTCACTACAACTTACTGGTAGAAGGTGAAGGAGAGTTTGCCGGAGCTGACCCAGAAGACCGTGATGAATACACTGCATACAACGTCTTCTTTGTTCCTGAGAACGCACGTTGGTCATTCCTGTTAAACCAAGCAAAACAACCTAACATTGGCAAGTTGGTCGATGATGCAATGGAAGCTATTGAGAATGACAACCCTCAATTGAAGGGTGTACTTCCTAAGGTCTATGCACGTCAGAATCTCGATCCTACGAGCTTAGGAGAGCTGATTGACCTGATTGGTAACATTGCACTAGGTGATGCGAAATCTCGCTCTGCTGACGTTCTAGGCCATGTATTTGAGTACTTCCTTGGTGAGTTCGCTTTAGCTGAAGGTAAACAAGGTGGACAGTTCTACACGCCTAAATCCATTGTCAGTCTGTTGGTCAATATGCTTGAACCATACAAAGGACGTGTATTCGATCCTTGCTGTGGTTCAGGGGGTATGTTTGTTCAGTCTGAGAAGTTTGTAGAGTCTCATCAGGGCTTAGTGGATGACATCTCCATCTATGGACAAGAGAGTAACCAAACGACTTGGCGACTCGCTAAGATGAACTTAGCCATTCGTGGCATTAACTCAGAGCATGTGAAATGGAACTCTGAGGGTTCATTCCTGAATGATGCACACAAAGACCTGAAAGCGGATTACATCATTGCTAATCCACCATTCAACGTCTCTGATTGGAGCGGTGAGCAGTTAGTGGGTGATGCTCGTTGGTCTCTAGGTACACCACCTGCAGGCAATGCGAACTTCGCATGGATGCAACACTTCTTGTATCACATGAGTCCTAAAGGTCAGGCAGGCGTTGTGCTTGCTAAAGGTGCATTAACCTCTAAGACCAGTGGTGAAGGTGAGATTCGTAAAGCCTTGGTTTCAGAAGCCAATGTCATCGACTGTATTGTGAACCTACCTGCCAAGCTGTTCTTGAATACACAGATTCCTGCTGCTTTATGGTTTATGCGTCGTGACCGTGCTAACTCAAGCCAATACCAAGATCGTAGCAATCAGATTCTGTTCATTGATGCGCGTAACCTAGGTCATCTGATTAACCGCAGAACCAAAGTTTTGTCTGATGAAGACATTAAGCTGATCACAGACACTTACCACAACTGGCGTAACAAAGGTGGTGAGTATGAAGATGTTGCAGGCTTCTGTGCATCTGTACCTCTTGAGAAAGTCGCTGAGCTTGATTATGTACTGACCCCAGGTCGTTATGTTGGTTTAGCTGATGATGAAGATGAGTTTGACTTTAAAGAGCGTTTCACTGCATTAAAGACTGAGTTTGAGACACAGCTTGCTGAGGAAGCTAAGCTCAATCAAGCCATTACTGAGAACTTGGCAAAGGTGGTTGTATGAGTGAGTGGGTAGAATCACAGCTTAGTGACCTTTGTAATATCATAAGTGTAAAAACTTCAATGGTTAATGCCTCTTTGGAAAATTATGTTTCAACAGAAAATATGATTCCAAATTTTGGAGGATTAGTTAAAGCTGAAAAATTACCATCAGGAAGCATGGTTAATGCATTCTTACAAGATGATGTTCTCTTTTCAAATATTAGAACATACTTCAAAAAAGTGTGGTTTGCAGAGTTTAGTGGCACTGTCTCAGCTGATGTCTTGGTGTTCAGAGCCAAGCAAACATGTGATCCTAAATATTTGTATTACAGGCTATGTGAACCAGATTTTACTGAGTACACAGTACTGACCTCTAGAGGAGCTAAAATGCCTCGTGGGGACAAAGAAGCCATACTGTCATACAAGTTAAGCTTACCACCCCTACCTGAACAAAAAGCCATAGCCTCAGTCCTCTCATCATTAGATGACAAAATCGACTTACTGCATCGTCAGAACAAGACCTTGGAAGCCATGGCTGAAACACTGTTTCGTCAATGGTTTATTGAGGAAGCGAAAGAGGATTGGGAGGAAGTTACTTTAGCTGATTACTTCAAGGTTAAGCATGGTTATGCTTTTAAAGGTGAGTCTATTACACCTGAAAAGACTAAATATCGCCTTGTGACTCCAGGTAATTTTGAGATCGGTGGTGGATTTAAGTCAGCAAAATTTAAGTACTATTCTAGTGATGTAATTCCTGAGGATTACATTTTTGATGAACTTGATTTTGTCGTAACAATGACTGACTTAAGTAAAGAGGGCGATACATTAGGGTATCCTGCATTCATCCCTTTACATGATCCTAAAGAAGTTATGTACCTGCATAATCAACGTGTAGGTAAGGTGCTATTTCATGCTACTAACGCAAGTAAGTTCTTCTTTTACATGCTAATGAAACAGGACGTTTATCAGCAGTTTATTGTAGGGTCTTGTACTGGAACTTCAGTCAAGCATACATCACCAACAACCATTGGTTCCTTTAACTTTGCTCAACCTCCTTTAGAGATAATGCAAGAGTTTGACCGAATAGTTGGACAACAGTTTGCAAAGATTTTTGCCAATCAAAAGCAAATCCAAACACTTGAACAACTACGAGACACCTTGCTTCCTAAGCTGATGAGCGGCGAAGTCAGAGTCCAATACCAAACAGAAGAAGTCGCATAACATTTAAGGTGAAGTCATTTGATGGCTTCACCTTTTTTACATTCAGGGGGCTGAATTGAATAAAAAAATTATAGGGGCAATCATTGCCTTAGTCGTAGTGATCTGTGGCTACTTGTATGCTTCGCCATACATTGTCATCAATAACATCAAGAATGCTGCACAAGCGGGTGACAGTGAAAAGGTGTCCAAGTACATCGACTATCCAAGTGTGCGTCAGAGCTTCAAAGACCAAATGAACGCCATGATGATGAAAGAGATGGCAAACCATAAAGATGATGGTTTCGCAGCACTAGGTGCCATGCTTGCATCTACCATGGTAGACAAGATGATTGATGGTTTTGTCACACCTGAAGGGATGACCTTGATGTTGCAAGGCAAAGACCTAAAGGATGCAGCACAGTCATCACAGGGAACTTCAGCAACTGAAACCAAAGAAGAAGATCAAGCAGAGTACAAAACTCGCTATACCTCATACAGTGACTTTGAGGTTGTGATCCAAGATCCAAATGATTCCAAAGCCGTCACTGTCAAAATGGTTCGTGATGGTTTGAGTTGGAAAGTGAACAAGATTGTAGTTCCAATGGATTAAGTAAAAGAGAACAAAGAGGAAAAACAGAATGATAAAGCGCATGATTCAAATGGGATTTGGCTTGATTGCTGTAGTTAGCTTTGCTGCAACCGTTCAAGCAGCACCGGCTAAATTCAATCATAGCGGCATACAAAAAGGTAAAGTCATAGAAACCTGTTATCACTCTCCTTGTTCAGTCGCCAAGTTTGTCTCTTACAAACAACTGAATAAGACAGCGACTGAGTCCAAGATTCAAGTCACCTTGCTGGGCGGTAGTCGTGAGTGGGAAGCCAAGAAAATTGACTGGAATAGATCGCCACATAAAGTCACTGTGAATTGCTCATACCAACGACCAACAGTTCAGATTGGTTCACAAAAGACTCTGATTCCACTCAATGATGGTTTAGGTGTTCCTGGAGTACTGATGGTAGATGCTGAACTCTATCTATATGTTTGCCATAAGTTTGAGGGCGCTATTGAGAATGCTGTGCAGAAGTATGGCTATAACGTGCAGGACGATGAATAAGGTTTCTTAGCTTTACATCATATAAAAAATTAATGAGTCCAGGTTATATGGATAAGTTTAGGGGGAAATAATCAAGTGACTAAGATGACCGAATCAGACATTGAGCTGATGGCGATAGAGCAACTGGAGGGAATGGGCTATACCTATGTGTATGGTCCTGAGATTGAATCCAAGGGAAGCAATCCTCTGCGAAGCTATAAGCAGGTCATCTTAGAAGCCAAAGTGCTTGAAGCATTACAACGTCTAAATCCTCATTTGAGCGAAGACAAATGCCTTGAAGCACTGAAGCAAGTCACCAATCTGCACTCCCCTGATATGCTCAGTAACAACCAAGCATTTCATCGCTTGTTGACCGAAGGGGTAAACATTGAAGTCAGTAAAGATGGCAACACTCAAGGTGAATATGCTTGGCTGATCGACTTCGACAACCCAACCAATAACGAGTTTCTAGTCATCAACCAAGTCACCATCAAAGAAGATCGTTGGACAAGACGACCAGACCTGATCCTGTATGTGAATGGCTTACCATTGGTAGTCATTGAACTCAAGAACGCTACTGATGAAAATGCTACTGTAGATGGCGCATACAAGCAAATACAGACCTATCAAAGCCAAATCCCTAGCTTGTTTACCTACAATGCTTTCAACGTCATCTCTGATGGTTTAGAGGCGAAAGCAGGTACTGTCTCAGCAGACTACAGTCGCTACATGGCGTGGAAGACAAACAATGGTCAAACCAAAGCCAAGAAGACACAAGCACAGCTAGAAGTCCTGATTCATGGTTTACTGAATCCAGTCACACTACTCGACATGATTCGACACTTCATTGTCTATGAATCAACGAAGCACGAGGATACCAATGGCTTAATCACCATTAAGACCATCAAGAAGATGGCTGCATATCATCAGTACTATGCAGTGAATGCAGCAGTCCTCTCGACTATTCGTGCGTCTGCAGTGAACTCGGACTCGAAATCAGCAGAAGTTGCCATGCAACATCAAGGTAGAAGTAAGCTCGAATTGGTACAGCAACAAGCAGTCGGTGACAAGAAAGCCGGTGTGGTATGGCATACCCAAGGCTCAGGTAAGTCTTTGTCTATGGTTTTCTACACAGGCAAGATTGTCTTGGCTTTGGATAATCCAACAGTCGTTGTGATCACAGATCGTAATGATCTAGATGATCAGCTCTTTGGTACATTCGCTGCATCAAGCCAACTCCTTAGACAAACACCACGACAAGCAGACAGCCGAGAAGAACTCAAAGAGTTACTCAAGGTGGGTTCAGGTGGCGTGATCTTCACCACCATCCAAAAGTTCCAACCGGATGATGGCACTAGCGTCTACGAGCAACTGTCAGACCGAACCAACATTGTCGTGATTGCAGATGAAGCACATCGTTCTCAGTATGGCTTTAATGCCAAGGAAGTCGATGTCAAAGATGAAGATGGCAAGGTTGTCGGTAAACGTACTGTCTATGGTTTTGCCAAGTACATGCGTGATGCACTTCCTAATGCTACTTACCTTGGTTTCACAGGAACACCAATTGAGAAGACGGATGTAAACACACCTGCAGTCTTCGGGAACTATGTAGATATCTATGACATCTCGCAAGCAGTGGAGGATGGTGCAACTGTTCGTATCTTCTATGAAAGCCGCCTAGCTAAGATTGCCATCAGTGAGGAAGGCAAAGAGCTGATTGAAGACTTTGATGACCAGTTTACTGAAGATGACTTAAACCAAACTCAAAAAGAACGTGCGAAGTGGGCAAGAGTCGAAGGTTTGATCGGCAGTAAAGAACGTATCAAAGCCATTGCAAAGGACATCGTAGAACACTTTGAGCAGCGTCTTAAAGCCAATGCAAACCAAGGCAAAGGCATGATCGTCAGCATGTCTCGCAGGATCGCTGTAGACCTTTACAACGAGATTGTAAAGATCAAACCAGAGTGGCACAGTGATGATCTGAATGATGGTGTAATCAAAGTTGTGATGACTGCCTCAGCTTCAGATGGTGAGGTGATTGCTAAACATCACACTACCAAGCAACAGCGCCAACGCTTAGCAGATCGTATGAAAGACAATGATGATAAGCTCAAACTCGTTATTGTTCGTGATATGTGGCTGACTGGTTTCGATGCCCCAAGTATGCACACCCTTTACATCGACAAACCAATGAAAGGTCACAACCTCATGCAAGCGATTGCACGAGTCAACCGTGTCTACAAAGACAAGGCTGGTGGCTTGGTTGTGGACTATCTTGGTATCGCATCTGACTTGAAAGAAGCCTTATCGTTTTACTCAGAAGCAGGTGGTAAAGGTGATCCTGCATTGGTGCAGGATGAAGCTGCAACGATCCTGCAAGAAAAGCTAGAAGTGCTTGATGGCATTTTGCATGGCTTCAACTACCAAGAGTACTTCACTGCAGATACTTCTCGTAAGCTCAACATCATTTTAGAAGCGGAAGAGCATATCCTTGGTGTAGATCAAGGAGAAGGGAAGACTCGCTTCCTGACAGCAGTCACAGCGATGTCACAGGCATTCGCATTAGCTGTACCACACCCACATGCGATGGAAGTTGCACCATTGGTTGCTTTCTTTCAAGCAATCAAAGCACGACTTGCAAAGTTTAGTGATGGATCGGGCAAGATCTCAGGCCTAAGCAATGCTGAA
Organism: Acinetobacter towneri; assembly: GCF_001758345.1. GTDB lineage: Bacteria > Pseudomonadota > Gammaproteobacteria > Pseudomonadales > Moraxellaceae > Acinetobacter > Acinetobacter towneri_A. Next base: position 3,509 of record NZ_MKQS01000004.1, on the reverse strand, counting down.
TTAGAAACCAAGGTCAAACAAACCATTGACCAGGCACTTGTCACTGAACAGGTGGTAGACATCTTTKATGCAGCAGGAATCCAGAAGCCTGACATTTCCATTCTCTCTGATGAGTTCATGCAGGAAATGAAAGGCTACAAGCACAAGAACATTGCCCTTGAGACACTGAAGAAACTTCTTGGTGATGAGATCAAGATGCGAGAGCAGCGCAGTGTCACCCAAGGTAAGAAGCTTATGGATATGTTGAGTTCAGCAATTAAGGGTTATCAGAACAAGGTGCTTACTGCAGCAGAAGTCATTGATGAACTGATCAAGTTAGCTAAGACAATTCAGGAGTCAGACAAACTGGCTGAAGAACTCAACCTGACTGAATACGAATATGCGTTCTACTCAGCAGTAGCAGACAATGACAGTGCTCGAGAATTGATGCAGAAAGACATATTGAGAGAGCTTGCAGTCGTACTCACTGATTCCATTCGTAAGAATGTCACTTTGGATTGGACGATCAAGGAAGCTGCGAGAGCTAAACTACGAGTGATTGTAAAGCGATTACTGAAGAAGTATGGCTATCCACCTGATATGGCTTTATTGGCAACAGAAACTGTATTGGAACAGGCTGAGCAGTTGGCTGAAGAGCTTTCCAGTTCAAAATGATAGGGTATTTGATCGCACCTTTTAGTACTCACTTGAGGATCTTGTACATAGATTAAGTCCCCACTTGTTTTTAGTGGGAACCAAATTAGGGCTTAAAGGATAACTTAGTGAGATGGTTTTGTTCGTTATTGGCTCAAAAGTGAGACTAAACGAGATTTATCGAATGATAACTTTTCATTGTTTCACTTTTAAGCCCTCGATGCGTTCATTCACCGGGTCGGCTGCACTCACGACAGGCACCAAGCCAATCATCAGGTCCGCAGTCAAAAACGAGCGGAAGGTCAGGCTGCGTAATTTCATCGTTTGATCCTTTCAATCTTTCAATGCGGATAACCGGGTAATTTGACGGGTGGAAAGATTCAGGATTTCAGCAGCACGGACTTGGGTAATACGATGATCTCGAACGTCTTGCAGAACCGCTGTCAACGGCATTCTAAAATTGACCCCTTTCACCTTACAAATGGCAAAGTAAAATTGACCCCTTTGATCTCGTATTAAATTTCAACCTGAGGCTGAATCCCTATTCTTTTTTTATCCTTCAAACGATAACTCTCACCCGATATCTGTACCACATGACAGTGATGTAATAGCCGATCTAACATCGCAGCGGTCAACGTAACATCATCCGCAAACGACTTAGACCATTGGCTAAAGGGTAAGTTACTCGTCAATATCGTACTGCCTTTTTCATAACGCTTGGCAATCACGTTAAAGAACAGATTCGCTTCTTCACGTCCAAACGGTAAATAACCAATTTCATCGATAATCAGTAACTTTGGTCCCAGTACCGCACGTTGCATATAGGTTTTCAATTTACCTTGCTGGTAGGCTGTACTTAGTTGCAGCATGAGATCGGCGGCGGTAATAAACTTGGTTTTGACATTGTTCATGATGGCCTTATAGCCTAATGCCATAGATAAATGCGTTTTTCCTACTCCGCTAGCCCCGAGAAACACCACATTTTCTGCTCTAGCAATAAAGCTCAGATTGAACAGTTCAATCACCTGTGATTTAGGGGCCCCTAGGGCATAATTAAAATCATAGTCTTCCAGGGTTTTGACTTGAGGCAGGCCTGAGAGTTTCATCAGTACCTGCTGGCTGCGCTGTTGCCTGGCAGCATATTCATGCGTCAAGATCGCTTCAACAAAGTCGGCATAACTTCCATCCTGACCTAATGTTTGTTGTGCATGATGTGACCATTGTGATGCGATGGCAGGCAGATTGAGCTTTTGGCAAAGCTGCTCTATACGGTCGTATTGCAGATTCATCAGGAAACTCCCAGCAACTGGTCATATACAGATAAGGGATGCTGCAAACTCTCGTAGGGCATGACATGCTGTGCTGCTGCAACAGGTACAGTGCTGGAACCTGTATCTGATTGCGGTAATGGCGTAAATTTTTGCTGCTCCTGTTGCAGTCGAACAGCCGGTTTTTCTTGCGTGGTGGCATGAATCCGCTGATTGGCGGTTTCATGCAGCCACCGGCCAATGTGGGCATTGGCGACATCAACATCTAACAGTAAACCCGAAGTCTTCAGGCTTGCTTTCAATGGCACAATAAAGCTTGATTTGAGGTATCCATTAAAGCGTTCAACTTTGCCTTTGGTCTGTGCACGGTAGGGCTTACATACGCGAGGACGAAAGCTGTATTTCTTGGCGCAGTCGAGCAGTTTGGGGTTCCATTTATGCTGCCCCTCCTGATAGGCATCCCGTTCAATCATGATCGTTTTAGCGTTATCAAACAGGATTTCTTGAGGTACTCCTGCAAAGAACTGAAATGCATTTTCCAGACCATCGATCCATGCATCCGTACGTTCATGATCATAAAATTTCACGAAAGTCGCTCTGGAATACCCTAATGTTGCGACAAAGGCTTTTAAAGGCGTGTTGTTGCGTCGAATTGTGGTGAAATCCACCTGCATTTGTTGGCCAGGTTGGGTTTCAAAACGAATGATCGGTTCCGGTTGAGCAACTGGTTTTAATGTTGCAAGATATTCCCTCAAGATCCTGATCTTTCCTGGATATCCCAACCTTAAAATTTCCTGGTAGAGCACAACAGCAGGAATCCATTCAGGATGAGCTGCGTTTACACGTTGGAGTAAATAGGGTTTATATGGGTCAAGGATACTTATTCTAGGCTGTATACGCTGATACTGAGGTGTGGTGTTTTGCCGTAAATATTTACGTACGGTATTTCTGGACACCCCCAGTTCACGACTAATGGCTTTAATAGATTTACCTTGTTGATGAAGTATTTGGATTGTCACTGCTTGCTCCAAAGTTAACATGTTGAGCAGTCCAAAATGACCGCTATATTAACCAAGGGGGTCAGTTTTTAAATGCCATTAGGGGGTCATTTTTACACTGCCGCTAACAGGCATGACTACCCGTGAAATCGTGGCTACTTTCAAAGAAATGTACGATGCTGATGTATCGCCAACGCTTATTTCCAAGGTGACTGATGCTGTTAAGGAGCAAGTCGCTGAATGGCAAAACCGTCCGCTGGATGCACTCTATCCCATCGTCTATATGGACTGTATTGTAGTTAAAGTCCGTCATAATGGCAGTGTTATCAACAAGGCTGTATTCCTTGCCTTAGGCATTAATCTTGATGGACAGAAAGAACTGCTCGGCATGTGGATGGCTGAGAATGAAGGTGCAAAGTTCTGGCTGAATGTCCTGACTGAGCTTAAAAACCGAGGGTTGCAGGATATTCTGATCGCCTGTGTGGATGGACTAAAAGGCTTTCCTGATGCCATTAACAGCGTATACCCGCAAACCCATATCCAGCTGTGCATTATCCATATGCTGCGTAACAGCTTGAAATACGTATCATGGAAAGATTACAAGGCGGTC
>NZ_MKQS01000003.1 GCF_001758345.1 Acinetobacter towneri | reverse complement strand
GAGTAGCTCGCTAGAGCGAAATGAATTACTTCGAACAATTAAACGTTTAGGCAGGACACTATGGAAAAAATGGTCAGGCTATCATCGGCGAAGTTTGGTTGAAACTAAGATGCATTGCATCAAATTATTAGGAGATAAACTCAGTGCAAGGAGTTTTGATAGCCAAGTGAATGAGATCCATGCACGTGTAGCAGTCCTTAACAGATTTACGGAATTAGGTCGACCACTTACCCAAGTTACGCCTTAAATTTGGCTCAATTAGGGGCGCTTTGCATTTCAAATCTTTGTGCAACAAAGCCTCTTGTTTGTAGCTCACCACAATATGGAGCAAATGAGTCTGCTATTGTAGGAAACCCTTTGATTGATTATAGATACATTCGTATTACTGATATAACTTCAGATGGTCAGCTTAATGATGATTTTCATACCGCTAAGAATATAGAAAATAAATATATTTTAGAAGATGGTGATGTTTTATTTGCTAGATCAGGTAATACTGTTGGAAAGACTTTTTTATATAAATCAAGTTTTGGTAAAGCAATTTATGCAGGATACTTGATAAGATTTAAGCCATTAAAGGAATTTTTATTACCTAAATTTCTTGAAATATTGACAAAGGGTGATGTTTATAAGAAGTGGGTAGCAGATTCACAAACAGGAAGCTCTCAACCAAATATTAATGGGCAGTTATATTCAAACTTTATGATTCCTGTCCCACCTTTAACCGAACAAGAAAAAATTGTTCAGCAAATTGAAGCCTTAGAAATGCAAATTGCACAAGCGCAACAAGTGATTGATGCAGCACCTCAGCAAAAACAAGCCATTTTGCAAAAGTATTTGTAAGTAATAAAAAAAGTCCCGCAGCGTACAGCAACTTGCGGGACTTTAATATGCTCAACACACTCACCAAATAGCAAATGTGCATATTGTTATCACTTTGTTGAGGGAAATATCATGCAATTACAATTACGAAAAATCGAGAATAGCTTAGGCATCATTATTCCAGCATCTGTCATGCAACAATTTAATCTTAGGGTAGATACACCTGTAGAGATCGTAGAACAAAATGGAAACATGATGATCAAGCTCATGATTCAGAAGCAATCTAAACTTCCATTCAGTGAGTCTGAATTACTTGCCAAGATTGATGCTGACAGCGCACATAGCGACTTAATTGCAAAGCCTATTGGCAAAGAGTGGTGTGAATAAGCACTTATTGATCGGAGCGACTCATTGGTCTGAGTAGCGCCCCTCAAAATAGTTTATTTCAAGTTTATTTAAACTGAATCGTTCCATTTGCATTGACTGTAATTTTAGATTCACCTGCTGCCATATCTTGATCAGCTACAGCTGATTCAGCGACAGCAAATTTAGCCATACTCGCGCGCATAACAGGCTGCGGGAAATAAGAATTAGTATTCAGATTTAAATTCACTAAGTTATAGCCCGATTTATTCCAAGCCTGACTGAGCATTTGCGCACGTTGTTGAAAGTTTTTAGATGCTTCGACCATCAACTCATTTTCAACTTTTTTACGTTGTGCATCAGACACGCTAAAATTAATAGATTGAGTCTGAAAGTTTTGTTGTAGCTCACTCACCAATTGGCTTGCCGCTTTAAAATCGGTGCTTTGCACACGTACTTCTGCACGACCGCGCCATTCTTTTAACTTACGACTGTCATTGTCGTAAATTGGATAGGTGGTTTGTGAGCCCGTTTCAACTTTCACTTGTGGATACTTACGTGCAGTTGCAATGGCTTGGCTCATTAACTGGTTAATTTGTGATGCAAGTTCAGCAGGCTGTTTGTGACTTTTTTCAATATATAACACAGCATGCATTTGATCATTTGAAACTTCGCGTGAAGCTTCGGCTTGAACATTGACGATATTGTAATTTAAAGATTCATTTTGTTGGGCAAAAGCAGTGCTTGCAGCACCAACAGCCAACAGGGTAGCAACGAGAGAAAGTAAGCGCATATTCTGACCTTTTGTTCAAATTATCGAGATTTTAGAACTGTTTTAACTATTATAAATTCTAGCTTTGCTTTGTGAGGATTCTTAGCTGAATTTGTGGTGGCTTTGTAAAATATGCGTTAAAAATTGCAGCAAAAAAGCATTTATAAAATTCAATAAAAATAATGATCTATACTATTTTGAAAATAAATGCTGCATGACTTGAGAGATTGTGCAAAAAAACGTATAAAGGAAGTGGAAAGAGTTAAATTTTCTTTCCTTTGTCACAATGTAAGATGATAATTCAATCGAATCATCTGCAAGATATGTTTTTTCGATGAAATTAGGCAATATTTGGGTTAAACCTGTTTATTTTCTAGAAAAATTAGGTATTATCCCGCTTCCTAGTCTTGAAGAACAAAACTCTATCTCGCTAGATCAAAAAAGCACCGAGTCAAAGGACCGCAAGTCACCAGACTTATTTCTTTCAACCCATATCAGAGATGGTAATTCGATATGAGCGTTACTTCTGTAAACCCTGCCAACCATTCCACAAACGAATACTACTTGACTCGCCAAAGTCAGATGGAATCGAATGTGCGTAGTTATCCTCGTAAATTACCGTTAGCGATAGCGAAAGCACTAGGTTGTTGGGTTACCGATGTTGAAGGTACTGAGTACCTAGATTGTTTGGCTGGGGCAGGAACCTTGGCATTGGGCCATAATCATCCTGCGGTGGTTCAAAGCATCCAAGACACTTTAGCAAGTGGTTTGCCATTACATACCCTAGATTTAACGACACCTTTGAAAGATGCTTTTACTGAAGCGTTACTTTCACATATGCCGGGTGGTCAAGAAGAATACTGCTTGCAGTTCTGTGGTCCGACAGGTGCAGATGGCACAGAAGCGGCTATCAAACTTGCAAAAACCTATACAGGTCGTAGCTCAGTCATCAGCTTTTCAGGCGGCTATCACGGCATGACACATGGCTCATTGGCAATGACAGGTAACTTGTCTGCGAAAAATGCAGTCAATGGTTTAATGCCTGGCGTTCAATTTATGCCATATCCGCATGAATACCGTTGCCCACTTGGCATTGGCGGTGAAGCGGGTGTAGATGCTTTAACGTATTATTTTGAAAACTTCATTGAAGATGTAGAAAGCGGTGTGACTAAGCCTGCAGCTGTAATTCTTGAAGCAATTCAGGGTGAAGGCGGTGTTGTGACTGCACCAGTAAAATGGTTGAAGAAAATCCGTGAAGTGACTGAAAAGCACAACATCGTTTTAATTCTAGACGAAGTACAAGCGGGCTTTGCACGTTCAGGCAAAATGTTTGCATTTGAACATGCAGGTATTGAGCCAGACGTGATTGTTATGTCTAAAGCTGTTGGTGGTGGCTTGCCATTAGCTGTACTTGCTATTAAACGTAAGTTTGACGCATGGCAGCCTGCAGGTCACACGGGTACTTTCCGTGGTAACCAATTGGCAATGGGTACTGGTCTTGTGGTGCTTAAAACCATTAAAGAACAAAACCTTGCACAAAACGCGCAAGAGCGTGGTGAGTTCTTACAAGCTGAATTGAAAAAATTAGCTGTTGAATTCCCATGTATTGGTAACGTGCGTGGTCGCGGTTTAATGATTGGTATCGAAATTGTAGATGAACGCCAAGAAAAAGACCGTTTAGGTGCTTATCCAGCAGATTCTCAATTGGCTGCTGCTGTTCAAGCTGCATGTTTTGACAACAAATTGTTGCTTGAGAAAGGTGGTCGTGGTGGTACGGTAATCCGTTTACTTTGCCCACTCATCATTACTCAAGAAGAGTGTGTAGAAGTTATCGCTCGCTTCAAGAAAGCAATTGCTGAAGCGTTAGTCGCAGTTCGAGGCGCATAAGTTTATGGTAGATTTTGCAGAACATCGTAAAGCGTTACTCTGCAATGATGCTCAATCCATTGCTGACTACAGTGCAGCAATGGAACAAGCGACTCAAGCAGTCGCGGCATGGTTGCAAAATGACAAAATGTACACAGGCGGCAGCATTAAAGAATTGCGTGAAGCGATTGCTTTCCAGCCGTCTAAACAGGGTTTAGGTGTACAAAAGTCATTGGAACGCATGGTAGAGCTTTTCTTAAACAAAAGTTTAAAAGTTCATCATCCACATTCTTTGGCACATTTGCATTGCCCAACTATGGTGGCAAGTCAAATTGCAGAAGTACTCATTAACGCAACCAACCAATCTATGGACTCTTGGGATCAAAGCCCTGCAGGTTCATTGATGGAAGTACAACTGATTGACTGGTTACGTCAAAAAGTTGGCTATGGTGCAGGTCAAGCAGGTGTGTTCACTTCAGGTGGTACGCAGTCTAACTTGATGGGTGTGTTATTGGCGCGTGATGCGTGTATTGCAAAGAACTGGAAAGATGAAAACGGTAATCCGTGGTCTGTTCAGCGCGATGGTATTCCAAGCGATGCAATGCGTAATGTGAAAGTCATTTGTTCTGAAAATGCACACTTCTCTGTGCAAAAGAACATGGCGATGATGGGTATGGGCTTCCAGTCAGTTGTTACTGTACCTGTCAATGAAAATGCACAAATGGACGTGGTTGCACTTGAGCAAACCATTGCGCATTTAAAAGCTGAAGGTAAGATCGTTGCGTGTGTGGTTGCGACTGCAGGTACAACCGATGCAGGCGCGATTGATCCACTTAAAAAGATTCGTGACATCACCAATCAATATGGCGCGTGGATGCACATTGACGCAGCTTGGGGTGGTGCATTAATTCTTTCTAACAGTCATCGCGACATGCTTGATGGTATTGAGTTGTCTGATTCTGTGACACTGGATTTCCATAAGCATTATTTCCAAACTATTTCGTGCGGTGCGTTCTTACTGAAAGATGAAGCGAACTATCGTTTCATGCACTATGAAGCAGAATATTTGAACTCTGCTTATGATGAAGAGCATGGCGTACCAAACTTGGTGTCTAAGTCATTACAAACAACACGTCGTTTTGATGCGTTGAAACTTTGGATGACGATTGAAGCATTAGGTGAAGAGCTTTACGGTTCGATGATTGATCATGGTGTGAAGCTAACACGTGACGTTGCTGATTATATTAAAGCAACGGCAGGTTTAGAGTTATTGGTTGAGCCTCAGTTTGCATCAGTATTGTTCCGTGTTGTACCTGAAGGTTATCAAGCAGAGTTCTTGGATAGCTTGAACCAAAACGTAGCAGATGAGTTGTTTGCGCGTGGTGAAGCCAATATTGGTGTCACTAAAGTTGGTAATGTTCAATCATTGAAGATGACGACTTTAAGCCCTGTTGCAACATTAGACAACGTGAAAAACTTATTGAGCTTGGTATTGGCAGAAGCAGATCGCATTAAAGATGCGATTGTAGCGGGTACTTATACACCACCAATCGACTAATATTCTCATTATTCAGATTGTGATGAAACACAATAAAAGAAGTCACTACGGTGGCTTTTTTTGTGTCTGATTAAAAATATTGCAGTGAAGTGTGGTGGAAGCATTGTACCGTTTTTGCTTGAATCTTGTGATGGATTACGTGGTTTTGGCTTAAGAAATGCACTGCTGATGTCATAAAAATTACGCAATTGGTGAATAAACATCAATTTTGGAAGAAAAAACCATAAACAATGATGACATTGGCATGAATTATTACATTTTAAAAATAAATCTAAGAAAAAAAAGAGCACAATAATATTTTATTACATATTGATTTTTAAGGAAATTAAAATAAATCAACGTAGAAAAGGTAAATATAATCAAAGCGTAACAAAGTTGTAACATGCCTGTCATATTATAAAACCACAATGCAGTTATCGAAATAAGTACAAAACTTAATAACAAGTGACGTACTCCGAACTTGCATAAATGAGAGAGAACAGAATGCGCTTTACTAACATCGCCCTTGCTTTAGCCGTATCTGCAGCAGCTGTAGCAACAACTGCAAACGCAGCTCGTGACACCATTCAAATCGCGGGTTCTTCAACAGTTCTACCATACGCTAGTATTGTAGCTGAAGAATTTGGTAATACTTTCCCACAATTCAAAACTCCTGTTGTTGGTTCAGGCGGTTCTTCAGGTGGTTTGAAGCAGTTCTGTACAGGTGTGGGTGATAACACCATCGACATCGCGAACTCATCTCGTAAAATTAAAGATTCAGAATTGGCTGCTTGTAAAAAAGCAGGCGTAAACCAAGTTTTAGAAATTAAAATTGGTTATGACGGTATCGTATTTGCTTCTAACGCAAACAAAGCGGCTTATAAACTAAAGCCTTACCATGTATATGCAGCAATTGCAGCTGAATTACCATCTAAAGGTAAAATGGTTGCTAACCCATATACACGTTGGAACCAAATTGACAAAACACTTCCAAACGAGCCAATTACCCTTGTAATCCCAGCGTCAAACCACGGTACACGTGAAGTGTTCCAAGAGAAAATGGTTGATGCAGGCTGTGAGGCTTATGCTGCGATTAAAGCATTAGACAAAGATGCTCAAAAGAAAGCATGTACTACTTTCCGTAAGGATGGTCGTGTAATTGAAATTTCTGGTGACTACACAGAAACATTGGCTCGCTTGAAAACTTCTCCAAGCGCAGTAGGTGTGTTCGGCTTAGGTTTCTATGACCAAAACCGTGACCGTTTACGTGTTGCAACTGTGAACAACGTAGCACCATCTGAAAACACTATTTTAAATGGTTCTTACCCAGTATCACGTCCATTGTTCTTCTACGTGAAAGGTGAGCACCTTAAATCAATCAAAGGTTTACCAGAGTTTACTGAATACTTCTTGAGCAAAAAAGTATCTGGTAAAGGTTCTAAGTTAGACAAAGCAGGCTTAATTTCAATGTCTGACAAAGAGCGTGCACAAGTTCTTGCTAACTTCAAAGCTGGTAAAGCGGTTAAGTAATTTGAGTTAAAGCAGCTGATGGCAGGGAACAACCTGCCATTGGCTTTTTGCTAAGAAATGTTTTTTCAAAAACACAGATTGAAAAAACAGTGGAGAATACATGAATCTGCTACTCATAGGTGTGTTATTGGCGATTATCGCCGTAGCCTATCAAATCGGGTTAAGCAAGAGCCGTAACCTAGCAGGTAAGGGAAATAACTCTGCAATGTTACATTCACGCCCAGGATATTATGGCGCGTTGGTAGCATTATGGTGTGGTATTCCTGCTTTTTTAATTTTGATTGTTTGGAACTTGGTTGAGCCAAGTATTCTAGAGCAAGTGGTAATTAATAATGTGCCAGCGCACATTGCTGCAAGCCTAGACCCTGCAAGTACAAGTGTTTTGGTTGATCGCGTACAAGCCATTGCATCTGGTTTTGGTGTAAGTGATACACCTGCTGCATACGAAGTTGCAGCGGCAGAGCAATTAGCGAAAATTGAAACCATTGGTTCTTATGCCAAACTTGCGGTGGTGATCTGTGCGGCCTTATTTGGTTTGCTGTGGGCAAAGAAACGTATTTCACAACAATTCCGCGCACGTAACCAAGTTGAAAAAATCATCAACATTTCTTTGGCATTATGTTCTGGTGTTGCGATTCTAACTACAGTCGGTATTGTGATGTCTATGTTCAGTGAGGCAATGCGATTCTTTAGTTTCGTTAACCCACTGGATTTCTTCTTTGGGACGGTCTGGAACCCTGGTTTTAGTACATCGGGTAGTGCAGATGGCAGTTATGGTTTACTTCCATTACTGTGGGGTACATTGATGGTGAGTGGTATTGCCTTATTGGTGGCAGTACCTATTGGTTTAATGATTGCCATTTACCTTGCAGAATATGCATCGCCTAAATTMCGTGCATGGGCAAAGCCGACCATTGAAGTTTTAGCAGGTATCCCGACCATTGTGTACGGTGTATTTGCCATGATGATCATCGGTCCGTTCCTTAAAACAGCGGGCGCAATCATTGGACTAGATATTAATGCCACGAGTGCATTAACTGCTGGTTTAGTGATGGGTATCATGATCATTCCTTTTGTATCTTCATTGTCTGATGACATTATTACGCAAGTGCCGCGTGCGCTACGTGATGGTTCTTTAGGCTTAGGTGCAACCAAATCTGAAACCATTCGTCGCGTGGTGATGCCAGCTGCATTGCCAGGGGTGATTGGTGCGTTCTTACTTGCTGCGTCACGTGCAATTGGTGAAACCATGATTGTGGTGTTAGCTGCAGGTAATAGTCCTTTACTACACGCAAACCCATTAGAAGCGGTATCTACGGTTACGATTACGATTGTGAACCAATTAACAGGTGATACAGATTTCGCAAGTCCGCAAGCATTGGTTGCTTTCGCACTTGGTTTGACCCTGTTCGTGATTACCTTAGGTTTGAACATTGTTGCACTATACATCGTGCGTAAATATCGTGAGCAATACGACTAATGAATACTTCAAATACATCGTCTTTGGATCAGTTAGATCCACAAGTTGCTGCCGAATTACGTGAACAACGTAAAAAAACCATCGCCAGTTCATTAGGCAAGCGTCATCGTAAGGAAAAAACTTTCCGTATTATGGGGCTGTCGGCAGTTATCGCAGGTTTATTCTTTGTCGTGTTGCTTTTTGGCAGTATTTTGGCCAAAGGCTTGCCAGCATTTTGGCAAAGCAGCATGAGCCTTCCAATTTACTTCGATCCAGCAATTGTGAGTGCAGGTCCAAAACCAAAGKCGGTTGCAGGTGAGTCACCAKCACAATACGAAGAACGTATGATTAAGTGGCAAACCGAAATGGGCATGGTCGATTGGGATGCTTTAATCGTGAATGGTATTGTGGCGAAAGACAAAGCGCTAGAAGCACAGCGTGATGATCTTGGTTACTTATATACCAGTTCAGAAGCGTACCGTATTCGTGACATGGTCTTGGCTGATCCTTCTTTAATTGGTCAAACTAAAGAAGTGAAAGTTCTTGCAGATGCCAACGTTGATGTATGGTTAGAGGGCAAGATTGACCGTAGTTTACCAGATGAGCAGCAACAGCTAAGCCCTGAAGTACGTCAATTGGCAGACAAGTTAGAGTCACAAGGCATTATTGAAAGTACATTCAATACCAACATTTTTGTTAGCCCAGACTCACGTAGTTCTCCAGCGACTTCTGGTTTGGCAGGCGCATTCATGGGTTCGTTATTCATGATGCTGATTGTAATCTTTATTTCGATTCCAATTGGTGTTGCGTCGGCAATTTACTTAGAAGAATTTGCACCCAAAAATGCGATTACTGATATTATTGAAGTGAACATCAATAACTTGGCTGCTGTCCCTTCTATTGTATTTGGTTTGCTAGGTGCTGCGATCTTTATTGGCTGGATGCATTTACCATTGTCTGCACCATTGGTCGGTGGTTTGGTACTCAGTTTAATGACTTTACCCACCGTGATTATTACCACGCGTGCATCATTAAAAGCAGTGCCGCCATCTATTCGTCAAGCTGCTTTAGGTTTGGGTGCTTCTCGTTTACAAACAGTGTTCCACCACGTACTCCCACTTGCATTACCAGGTATTTTAACGGGTGCAATTATTGGTGTTGCACAAGCTTTGGGTGAAACCGCACCATTGTTATTAATTGGTATGAGTGCTTTCGTTGCCAGTGTACCAGCAACTCCACTTGATCAATCTACTGCGTTACCTGTGCAAATTTTCTTATGGCAGGGTAATGAATTGCGTAACTTCTTCGAGGGACGTACCGCTGCAGCCATTATCGTACTTCTTGCGCTAATGATTGGCTTAAACAGCCTTGCAATTTGGTTACGTAAGAAGTTTGAAGTACGCTGGTAATTGAGGGCAAAGAATATGAATACTGTAGCAAGCACAGAAAAAACGAATTCCTTAGAACAGGATAAACAAGTGAATCCACAGCAAAGCCAATTTACATCTCCAGATGTAGAACAGAAGCAATCAACGACTTCGTTTGTTTCACAATTTGATACGCAAGCTTCAAGCAAAAAAGAAGCGAAATCTTCAAATGTAAAGTTAAGCACCAATGACGTGCATGTGTACTATGGTGAGTCTGAAGCGATTAAAGGTATTGATTTAAATATCTATGAAAATGAAGTCATTGCCTTCATTGGTCCATCAGGTTGTGGTAAGTCGACATTCTTGCGTACTTTAAACCGTATGAACGACACAATTGATAGCTGCCGTGTAACGGGTAAAGTGATGTTGGATAACCAAGACATTTATGATCCTAACCTTGACGTCGTATTATTACGTGCGCAAGTGGGTATGGTGTTCCAAAAGCCAAACCCATTTCCAAAATCAATTTTTGAAAACGTAGCCTATGGCCCTAAACTGCATGGTTTAGCGCGCGATAAATACGATTTGGAAGAAATTGTAGAAAACAGCTTGCGTAAAGCAGGTTTGTGGGATGAAGTGAAAGATCGTTTGAATCAACCAGGCACAGGTCTTTCTGGTGGTCAGCAACAACGTCTTTGTATTGCGCGTACCATTGCGGTAAGTCCAGAAGTAATTTTGATGGATGAACCATGTTCGGCACTTGACCCAATTGCAACAGCAAAAGTAGAAGAGCTAATTTCTGAACTTTCTACTCAATATACGATTGCGATTGTAACGCACTCAATGCAACAGGCAGCGCGTGTATCTGACCGTACCGCATACTTCCATTTAGGTGATTTGATTGAAGTGAATGCAACTGAAAAAGTATTTACTCAGCCAGACCATCAATTAACAGAAGCGTATATTACAGGTCGTTTTGGTTAATCTGCTTAAATCCTGAAAGCTATTAAAACAGAATCTTAGGATTCTGTTTTTTTGTTATAGTATTGATTGTTTTGTACGCGCAGCGAAAATAAAAAATGCAGTTTCCTTCACAAGAAGAACGACAACAGGCAAAACCAGCACGCCAAGCCACGAAAAAAATAATCGATGCCTTGTTTGGATTTCAACATAGTGCAGAGACGATAGCAGCGCTTTTAGTTTTGCTGAGTATTTTATTGGCAACTTTTTTTAACCATGATGGGTGGTTTCCAACCTCTCAAAGCCCCAATATGAGCAATTATCATCGTTGGTTGTATGATCAATTTGTGATAGTTTCAGGTGTGATAGTGCTAGTTGTTTATTTTAGGGTACAGCAGCAAGTAAGTGATCCTGATTTTCGGCAGGCTTGGCGAGACTATATTGATGCCAATGCTAAATTTAAGTTTTATCGCTATGTAAAAGCACAACAAAAAAATAAGTTGCCGCTCTTGCACAGTACAGTAGGTGAATTTCTCTTCGTGATGTGTTTCTGCGTAGGTTTAGTGTGTTTCTATTCAATGCTTACACCTTTAGATCATGAGCGTAGAGGTAGTTTTCTACTGTTTGGTTGGTGGCCGATCAACGCACTTATTATTGGGATTTGCTACCAGGGGCAAATTTGGTTTGCTGTACGTTTAATGGCTGTTCGGCAGATTTCTAAACGATATTTACGATTGATTCAAAAAGAAGCTGCTTTAAGATAGAAAAAGTATTGAAAAAGTCGAAATTGACCTAATGTAGTCCTAATAAACCGAATTAAATTGAGAACTCATTTTTATGTTATTTCATTTACCTAAACTTCCTGCCGAAATTCGGATTAGTCATTTGAATGCGCGAATTAATGAACAACGAAAAAAAATTGCGCAAACTACGGCATCTAAACTTGAGTTGTTGCAACTTAGCCAACAAATGGCACGTGAAGCACGAGCCCGTAAAAAGAACAATCAAAAAATTTATGTACTTGACTTTAAAGGTGATACTGCTGCGTCTGCAGTAGAGCAATTACGTGAAGAAATCACATTGGTTTTGGCAACTGCTAAAGCAGGTCGTGATCGTGTGGTGTTGCGCCTAGAAAGCCCTGGTGGCATGGTGCATGGCTACGGTCTTGCTGCTGCTCAATTGGTGCGTTTACGTGATGCAGGATTTCATTTAACCATTTGTGTCGATAAAGTCGCGGCAAGTGGTGGTTATATGATGGCATGCATTGGTTCAGAAATTGTGTCAGCGCCATTTGCGATTTTGGGTTCTATTGGCGTAGTGGCACAAGTGCCAAACTTTAATCGTTTGCTCAAAGAAAAAAATATAGATTTTGAGATGTACACTGCAGGTGAATATAAACGCACTGTGACCATGTTCGGTGAAAATACCGAAGCAGGCAAGGCTAAGTTTGAAGAAGAATTGCAACAAACTCACGTGCTATTTAAACACTTTGTTGAAAAATACCGTCCACAACTGAATGTTGAAAAAGTGGCAACAGGTGAGCATTGGTATGGTCAGGATGCGTTGGAGCTAAACTTGATAGACAAGTTGGAAACCTCAGATGAATATTTGCTGAGTTTGTTGCCACAGTATGATATCTATGTGATTCAAACTCGTAAAAAGCCAACTTTGGGTGAAAAGCTGGGTTTACAAGTTGCACAAATGGCAGACAATTTGATTCCTGCCGTGATGAACAAAGTAGCCGACACGCTGACGAAAGCCAATTCAAATCTGGTTCAGATGCGTGATCCGAAGCTTTAATTATTTCTGTGTAAATAATGTGGGAAGCTCACTTTTGTGGGCTTTTCATTTTTGAAATCAAATCATTATGATATAAGGCTAGTAGTTTGATTTAGCCTGGACGCATATGCTTACGTTTATTTTGTTACTGGGATTCTTAAGCATCGTGTTTATTCCGATGTTCACAATGCTTTATGCTGAAAACAAACTCATTAACCATGATTCAAAGAAAGTTTTATTTTGGCTGAGCTTTCTACCCAGTGTCTGCATTTTTCTATTGTATGGTGTTTTAAAGCCAAATGATCCACCTGTGATTGCATCTCAGCAATGTGGCGTAGTGCAGTTTTCTCAGTTACATAAGGTTCGTCGTCGTGAAGCATTTGAGCGTGTCAGTATTCGATTTGAGGGTGATAAATACAATCGGCATTTGTTGTTTGGCCAGCACTTAGAGAAAGTGCCGAAAGGACACAAGGTCTGCTTTGAATACTTGGACAGGTTTAAATACCCACATTTGTCAGAATCTAAGCTGCTGAAATGGATTGAACCCACCGAAATACAGACCAGTATTGAAGCGAATCAGATAAAATAAAGTATATTTTATGATTAGAGCAGAAATATGGCTGTCGCTGAAGCATATCTTGCAACGCAAAATTGTTATTTTAATTATGAATTTGACGAATTGAACTTGGGTGATTTTCCTGAAGAATTATTTATTTCACTGCGTGGCATGATGTATCTCCACGAAATTCAATATCCAAATATCACCTATTACATCTACTTTAGCGATATTTTAACGGGTGCTGAATTAGAAAAAATGCAGACAGATTTTGCAATGTATTGTCCTGAGGAATAAATTAAAACTTCTCCTCAATGGAGAGGGAATAAAAATGCGAAGCCGAAGCTTCGCATTTTTGTATTAGGTTGCCACTTTTACAACTTAGATTTTAGCAATTAAATCTTGAATTTGTTTCGCTTGTTCAGCTGCATTACCTGTATAAGTTGCAGGTGTCATTGTTGCTAAACGTGCGCGATCTGCTGCAGGAACGCCTTCCAACTCGTTACCATTCACGAAATCTACCATCATGTCACGTGTCATGGCTTGACCGCGTGTAAGGGCTTTTAGTTTTTCGTATGGTTTTTCGATGTTATAACGACGCATAACGGTTTGAATTGGCTCAGCCAATACTTCTTGAGCATTGTCTAAATCTTCTAGAATACGTTGCGCGTTCAATTCAAGTTTACCAATACCTTTAGAGCAAGCTTCAAAAGCGATCAAACTTTGTGCAAAACCAACGCCCATGTTACGCAATACAGTCGAGTCAGTTAAGTCACGCTGCCAGCGAGAAATGGGTAATTTTTCGCCTAAGTGAGCCAAGACTGCATTCGCGATACCCAAGTTACCTTCAGAGTTTTCAAAGTCAATTGGGTTTACTTTGTGTGGCATGGTTGAAGAACCAACTTCACCTTCTTTCAGTTTTTGCTTGAAGAAACCAAGTGAGATGTAGCCCCAAACGTCACGGTTGAAGTCGATTAGAATAGTGTTGAAGCGACGTAGCGCATCAAACAATTCTGCCATATAGTCGTGTGGCTCAATTTGAGTCGTATATGGGTTAAAGCTTAAACCTAAAGATTCTACAAATGCTTGAGAGTGCGCAGGCCAGTTGATTTCTGGATATGCAGAAAGGTGAGCGTTATAGTTACCTACTGCACCATTGATTTTGCCCAAAAGCTCAACTTGCTTGAACTGTTTGATTTGACGTGCCAGACGATATGCCACGTTTGCCATTTCTTTACCCAAAGTTGTTGGGCTTGCAGTTTGACCGTGAGTACGTGACAACATTGGTTGATCTGCGTGTTTTTCTGCCAATGCAACAATCGAATCAATGATTTGCTGCATAGCTGCAACCAATACTTCACGACCATTTTTGAGCATTAAAGCATGTGACAAGTTGTTGATGTCTTCTGAAGTACAAGCAAAGTGAATGAACTCACCTGCATTTTTCAATTCATCAATGTTGGCAATTTTTTCTTTTAAGAAATATTCAACTGCTTTTACGTCATGGTTGGTGGTGCGTTCAATTTCTTTAATGCGGTTGGCATCATCTTCAGAGAAATCTGCAACAATTGCATCTAATGCAGCATTGGTTGCCGCGCTGAACGCAGGTACTTCAGTAATTTCAGGACGATTGGCAAGCGCTTGTAACCAACGCACTTCAACAGTCACACGAGCATGGATTAAACCAAACTCAGAAAGGAAAGGGCGGAGTGCATCACATTTGCTTGCATAGCGCCCATCTAATGGAGAAAGTGCGGTTAAAGCGTTCATATCGATTCCTTAAACTTTGGAATTAAACCTAAAACAAAAGCGTGTTCAGCATGGTTTAAACTACCTGATACTGTAAACGCGCCAGATCTTGAATATCACCTAATAATTTACGTTTGCTAAATACCATGCCCCATGAACTGCCACCAAGTTGACGCCAAAGGTGTGCCATTTGTAAGCCTGTAAAAAGCGAAGCTCGAATTCGGTTGGTATGAGCAGAATCCTTAAATGCTTCTGCATTGCCACGTACCATAATGCGCGGGTTAATTTGTCCCGCTGTATCGACATAGGTTTGGGCTAAATTGGCAATAATACTGGGATGTAAATAGTTATGATCAAAAAATGAAAGTTGTTTTAAGATTTTTTGCTGCGATTGCTCAATAATTTCGACGTATTTAGGATTGCGATATACTTTTTTTTCTAATTGTAAGAGTGCCATCGCATATGACATAGGTAATTTGGTATTGGATAATTTAGGTAAACGCGATTTAGGGGCGGTATTAAAAGGTTGGTTGATGCAACTTTCTAGCGTTTTTAAACCCAAAGAAATATCGGCCAAATGATTAAAAAAATCTAAAGTTTGCAAACTGTGATTGCTACTTGGACGGATATTTAAACTGGCTTTAATCATTTGCTCAAAATAAAAGTTACCGCTTTCACCAATACTTTGTCGGCCTGTGAGTGCAGTCATGTGCGTGAGCTGGGTGGCTTGAAACACACCCGCTAACGCCAAGGCACGATTTTGGCGAATATTCAGAGTTGGAGACTGTTGAAACGGTAACTCTGTCATCCGAAACAATCCTTAAATAAAATCGGGTTTAGGTGCATTGGTATGGTGAATCACACCACCACCTAAACACACTTCGCCTGAATAGAATACGACACTTTGACCAGGAGTGACTGCGCGTTGTGGCTCATCAAATTCCACACGTACGCCGCCAGGCATGCTGTCATCATTGAAAATCACACAATCTTGATCATCTTGGCGATAGCGAGTGCGGCAAGTACAACGGAAGCCCGATGCTGGAATTTCTTGTTCACCTGCCACCCAATCAATTGCTTCGCTCCATAAAATAGTGCTTTGCATGAGTGGATGTTCATGACCTTGACCAATCACTAATCTATTATTTTCAATATCTTTATGCAGGACAAACCATGCTCCTTCGGCAACGCCTTTTAAGCCACCAATGCCAATCCCACCACGCTGACCGAGCGTATAGTACATTAAGCCGTGATGCTCACCAACCTCTTTGCCATTGTCTAAAACAATTTTTCCAGCTTGAGCAGGTAAATATTGTTTTAAGAAATCATTAAAGCGACGTTCGCCAATAAAGCAAATCCCTGTCGAGTCTTTTTTCTTGGCGGTGACTAAATCTAGTTCTTCGGCAATTTTTCGGACTTGCGGTTTTTCAATTTCACCCACTGGAAACAAGGTTTTGTTAATTTCACGACCATGTACGGCATGCAAGAAATAGGTTTGATCTTTATTTTTATCTAAACCACGTAACAGTGGAGCGTAGGCTTCGCCTTTGGAGTTGTACTGCGTTTCACCGCGACGTGCGTAGTGCCCTGTCGCAATAAAATCTGCACCCAAATTCATGGCATGATCTAAAAAGGCACGGAACTTAATTTCTTTATTGCATAAAATATCTGGGTTTGGCGTGCGTCCTGCCGCATATTCGGCAAGAAAATGCTCAAACACTCTGTCCCAATATTCCATGGCAAAGTTGGCTGTATGCAATTTAATGCCTAGCTTGTCACACACCGCTTGCGCATCGGCAAGGTCTTCCATTGCCGTACAATATTCTGTGCCGTCATCTTCTTCCCAGTTTTTCATGAAAAGCCCTTCAACCTGATAACCTTGTTGAAGTAGAAGTGCAGCAGAAACAGATGAATCAACACCACCTGACATACCGACGATGACACGTTGTTGCATAGGATTAGGCATCCAAATTAGAAATCAAGGGAGAATTTTGGTGCTCGTAAATGAGCGATAAAGGATAAGACTGACCACTGAGCGCATCTTGCACTGCTTTCATCACCAACGGACTTCGGGCACGTGCCGATTCAGCCAGTTCATCTGCAGACATCCACACAGTACCGATTATATCGGGATCAAGCTGGGCTTGAACATCGTGTTGCAGAGATTTGGCTAGAAAGCAGAAACGGTAATAGGTGCGGTCAGGAAACATGGGCGGAGTATAGCTATAAATACCAATTAATGCATTAATTTGAACTAGATGCCCGGTTTCTTCCATGGTTTCACGTACTGCGGCTTCAATTAAGCTTTCGCCTGCTTCAACATGCCCTGCAGGCTGATTGAACACGCTATGCGTCACACCCTCTGTATGTTCTTCAACAAACAGGAATTTTCCGTTTTTTTCGATAACGGTGGCGACAGTAACGTGAGCAGTCCAAGCAGTCATTGAAAAGCACCATGGTTAAAACGCATATTCTACAAAATTTAGGGGGATGTGGCTATGTTAATAGGGGATTATTGATAATTCCCCGCTACTTTTACATAGTGCCGTGCAGAATAAGCTAAAAACTCTTTTTCCTTGTCGGTTAAAGGGCGAACTTTTTGCACAGGACTACCCACGTACAAATAGCCACTTTCCAAACGCTTACGCGGTGGCACTAAAGACCCTGCGCCAATCATCACATCATCTTCAATAATGACATCATCCAAAACAATTGTATTGATGCCCAATAACACCCGATTGCCAATGGTGCAGCCGTGCAAAGTCACACCATGTCCAACTGTGACATCTTCGCCAATAATCAGTGGTGAACCTTCAGGTTTGTCGGCTTTTTTATGGCTAACATGCAGCATGGCATGATCTTGCACATTGGAATTTTGACCAATCCGAATATGATTGACATCACCACGAATCACGGCGAATGGCCAAACCGATACATTGGCAGCCAAATGCACATCACCTATCACAATTGACAATTCATCTACATAACAGCTTGCGTCAATTTTTGGAGTATGCTCTAAATAAGCACGCACATTTTTTTTCATAATGCACAAATCTTTAGCTTATAAATTGGGGATTAAGGACAGTATAAAATAAAAAAGCACACAGGCGGGCATGTGTGCTTTGCGCTTTAGTCTAAGGTATAAATCTTAGAATAAGTTGCTAAAGAATTGTTTGATATGGTCTAACATACGAGCAAAGAAACCAGCTTCTTCCACTTCTTGCAAAGCCACCAACGGTTTTTCAGCAATCACTTTACCATCTAAAGTCGCTACATATTTACCAATCACCTGACCTTTTTTCAAAGGTGCAGTCAATTTAGGTTGAACCACCAATTGGGTTTTTATTTGGTTGGCTTTGCCTTTTGGCATGGTCACGTTAAAGTTTTCTGGTAAACCAATTTGAGCTTCTTTGCTTTTACCGTACCATACTTTGGCTTTGGCCAAGACTTGGTTGGCAGGCTGTACACGAACAGTTTCGTAGTTTGCATAACCCCAAGCCAGTAATTCACGGGTTTGAGTTGCACGAGCCTGCATGGTAGGCGCACCAAAAATTACCGAAATTAAACGCATTGGGCCACGTTTAGCTGAAGTGGTTAAACAATAACCTGCTTCATTGGTGTGACCTGTTTTTAGACCATCTACGCTTGGGTCGGTATATAACAGGGCATTACGATTGCCTTGTTTAATTCCATTAAAAGAAAATTCTTTTTCAGAATAAATTGGGTAGTATTTTGAGCTGTCATGGATGATGTGCTGTGCCAAAGTCGCCATATCTTTTGCGGTAGAAAAGTGTCCTTCGGCAGGCATACCCGTAGAGTTCATAAACTGGGTGTTGCTCATGCCTATACGTTTGGCTTCTTCATTCATCATGTGAACGAACGTGCCTTCATTACCTGCAATGTGTTCAGCCATAGCTTTAGATGCATCGTTGCCCGATTGCACAATAATCCCGCGCAGCATTTCAAGTACGGTTGCAGTGCCGTTTAAAGGAACATACATACATGATTCTGTGCTGCTGCCACGACACCATGCAGACTCATTCATGCGGACTTGTTCATCTTCCGTGAGTTCGCCTTTTAATAACTTTTGTTCAATGATGAAACTGGTCATCATTTTGGTCATTGAGGCAGGGGCGAGTTTTTCGTTTTCATTTTTTGAAGCTAAAATTTGTCCCGTCTCATAATCCATCAAAACGTATGATTTGTTATTGAGTTCTGGTGGCGTAGCTAAGACAGTTGCTGCATAAGAAAAGCTTGGTAATAGTAATAATGCAGCAAGGGCGCTTTTTGGGGTCATTCTAAGAGGTTCCAATACTTGAGGTATGCACAAAAGAGCTAGCATTTTAGGGCAAAGCTCAGCCGACTTCTATGGGAGAAATCGGCTTATTGATAAAAGTATTGTAACCAAATTGTATTATCGGCTATATGCTGTCAATTCTTGGCAAATTGCTTGGTTTTTGGCTGTTCCCGCAGCTTTGGCATCAGCACGGGCTTCTTTTAACATTGGTTGGAAGCTTTTTTGTTTGCTGAGTTTGTTTAAGGCAGCAACAGCATCTTTTTCTTTAGGCATATATTCTTGGGCAAGTTTTGCATAACCCTGATGAAATTGATTTTGTTCTTTGACTAGCGAAGGGCAAACCTCAGATAACACGTAAATAGCTGCCAATTCTTGCTGAGTCACTTGTTGTAATGGTGTCACTTCAATATTTTCTTCTTGCGCAATTGCGGTTTGACTTAAACCCAAACTGAGCGCAACTGCGCCAAAAAAATGAATTGCACGTGAATTTTTTAAGCCAGAAAATTGCATATAAAATACCTTAAATATGGTTTGAACAGAATCTTGAGATTCATTTAAGTGCTTATAAGATGATTCATTTATTTCAGAATTGAAAGAGTGAAAATGTATTAAAGCTGTGTGATCTGAGCGCAATTCATGTATTAAATGTGAAGATTGAGGTCTGAAATTTGAAATTTTGTGGCTTGATATCAGGTGTAAATGAGGGGTGGATAAATATCCGATATAAAACTAAGCATAAAATTTAAGGCAAACGCTGAGCGTTTGCCTTAAAAGGTGAACATGCAAATTATTTACAGGCCCAAAATAGTATTTAAATCATGTGATTTAAAGTGCCAATTCTAAAGCTTCCTGACACACCACTTTTTGCTCTTCTTTGGCTGTATCTTTTGCTGCTTCACGCGCTTCTGCTAAAACTGTTTGATATTCTGCATCGGCTTGTAGTTTGGCAAGCGTCATGTTGGATTCAGAATAGTCTTGTAGATACGTTTGAATCAGTGCTTGAATGTTGGCATCTAATTTTGCATTTTTGCCAATCAATGCAGGACACATTTCAGTCATGACTTGTGCTGCGGCAACATCTTCTTTCACAATCGTATTGGCTTCTTCAGCCGTTAGATCACTGGCAACAACAGCTTGAGTCATTACAACAGCAAAACCTAGACCCAATAAACGACGAAATGGTAAAGCTAAAATCATGAGAATCACATATATTTTTGGGTGGATGTTAAGCGCTAAATATATATAATCTTTTGTATATTTCAATGAAATGTGCTGATCAGTCATTTTGTTGTCGTATGCTTATGAAATGTGCTTAGGCATAAGACAATCATAAACAACTTTAAGATTGAAACGACATTGCTATATTTTCGTAAATAACCTTTATATTTGTTTTATTTGAGATTTTTCTGTGAATATTTTAATAGCCAATGATGATGGCGTGTTTGCACCCGGTATTCAAGCTTTGGCGCAAGCCCTAAAACCTTTGGGTCGTGTGGTGATTGTCGCACCCGAAAGTGAACGCAGTGGTTTTTCGAGTGCACTGACTTTAGACAGACCATTACGCCCTGTGCAAATTTCTGAAGATGTTTGGGCAGTCAATGGCACACCTGCAGACTGTGTCTATTTGTCGATGAATGGATTGTTCGATTTTGAGTTTGATTTAGTGGTCAGCGGCATTAACAGTGGTGCAAATCTGGGGGATGATGTGCTCTACTCAGGCACAGTTGGTGCGGCTTTTGAAGGACGTTTGATGAAACAGCCTGCGATTGCGGTATCACTTGCAGGGCATAATGTACGTGCTTATCAGCATCCTCAAGATTATATGCAGGCAGCGCAGTGGGTGCATGACTTTATTGCTCAAGGTTTGCCAAGTTTACCAGCTCGTCATATTTTTAATGTGAATATTCCAGATGTGCCTGTTTTGCAGGGCACAAAAGTAACGTATCAAGGGCAACGCACCCAGTCCAAACCTATTACCAGTCAGGTCGATCCGCGTGGACGTCAAGTGTATTGGATTGGTTTATCGGGCGAGGCAGTGGCTGCACCGAAAAAAGGCTTAACAGAAATTGAGTCCGATTTTTTTGCGGTAGCGAATGGCTATGTCAGCGTGACGCCAATTCAGATGGACGCCACTAATTATGACGTTTTGCAATCATTGCACAGTCAATTTCCCCCAATTGGCTAACTAATGTTATAACTTTGTGAAAAAGTAGCTTGTAAGCCTCATTTCAAGGACTTTTTTGCTACTCTAAGCGCAATAGAAAGTATTTAGAATTTGTAGAGAGGAAAGAATGCCCGTGGTGTTTCAATATCGTTTATTTAGCACACCAACAGGATTGTTGAAAACCTTAGTTTTATCCAGTGCTATTATTGCTACCATTGTGTTGAGTGGTTGTGCCTCTAAACCTCAAGTAAATAATTCTGCACGTTTTGCCACAGCGCCGAATTTTTATACTGTACGTTCGGGTGATACTTTAAGTGGTATTGCCGCGCGTTATGGTTTGAGCTACCTCAGCATTGCAGAGATGAACGATATTGCACCGCCGTATCGTATTTATGTCGGGCAGTCTATTCGCCTGAAAAGCGGTAATGCACCACGTACCACAACCACACGCCCTGTAACGCAGGCCGCACCAATTCAGCGTCAAACAGTCACTTTGCCGACGACTCCTGTAACACCTGCACCGGTAACATCGACTACCACCACAACCAGCAGCTCAACGACACCAAGTACACCTGTGCGTAGCAGCACATTACGTTGGGTGAAACCATCGCAAGGTGCGATCATTGAGCATTTTAATTTAGCAACTAATGTTAAAGGTATTCGTTACGGTGGCAATGTCGGTGATCCAATTTATGCCGCTGCCGATGGCCAAGTGGTTTATGCAGCCGATGGTCTGAAAGAATATGGTAATTTAGTTTTAATTAAACATGTTGATGGTTACATTACTGCTTATGCGCATAACAGTAAGATGAATGTGAGCAGTGGTCAGAATGTGACTGCAGGTCAAAAAATTGCCGAAATGGGTTCTTCAGGTGCAACACGTACCATGTTGGAGTTTCAGGTACGTCTAGATGGCAAGCCAATTAATCCGACTCAGGTTTTACCAATAAATTAAATTTCACGAATACAAACTATAAATTTCACCTTATAATATAATAAGTTGCTTTTATCTATAGATGAAGGCAACGATTATAATTTTTAGAGGGAATTGATGTTAGATCAACTACGAGCAATGGGTCTATTTGCTTGTGTTGTTGAAAAACACCTTTAGCGGTGCTAGGGATCACCACCAGTGCTGTCAGTCAATAAATCCGTTCACTAGAGCAAGATATACAGTCAGACTTCTGCATCGTTCTACTAGAAAACTGAATTTGACTGAAGTAGGACAAGTTTTTTTACCCAGTTGTCAAGAAATGCTTGCTGCTGAGCGTGGTAAAATACGCATTAATGAATTTAGAGATGATTTGGTGGGTGATTTAAGCATTGCCACCACGTCAGAATTAGGCGCGAATCATGTGATTGCCGTACTTTCTCCTTAGCTATCTGCCCATCGAGGCATATTAATTGAACGTTGATAATGTGCTTGATCGATGAGTTAACAAAAAGCCGCAGTTTAATTGCGGCTTTTTTAGCAATTCATTTAGCCAAGAATTTTTTAATCATTGTTACAAGGCGTTCAATCAGTTGATCTGCCTGAGCCTGTGTAATGTTTAATGTTGGCAATAAACGCACCACAGAACCTGCAGTTACGTTAATAATCATTTTGTATTCGTCACGGGCAATATCGACCAATTCTGCACATGGTTTTGGTAATTCAATACCAATCATCAAGCCAAAACCACGCACGCTTACATTTTGGTCTGCTAATTGCTGACGCAATTGCTCCACAATATAGCCACCCATTTTTGCTGCATTTTCTACTAGGTTTTCTTTCTGGATGGTGTCAATCACGGTATAAACGACACGTGAACCAAGCGCAGTACCGCTATAAGTAGAACCATGATTTCCTGCAGTAAGAACGCCTACACCGCGACCTTGCGTCATCACCGCACCAATTGGAAAACCGTTGCCCAAACCTTTGGCGGTGGTCAGTACGTCAGGCACAATATTGGTGTGCTGATAAGCAAAGAATTTACCTGTACGACCATTTCCTGTTTGTACTTCATCCAGCATCATCAGCCAGTTGTGTTGATTACAAATACGACGGATATCTTCTAGGTAGCTAAAACCTTGTGGAGCAGTATTCACACCGCCTTCGCCCTGAATCGGCTCGACTAAAATAGCCACAATATCAGGATGCTGAATCGCAGCTTCTTCAATGGCTTCGACATCACCAAAAGGCACACGAATAAAACCTTCAACCAAAGGTGCAAAACCTTCCTGAACTTTTTTATTGCCTGTTGCAGAGAGGGTTGCCAAGGTACGACCATGGAAAGAATGATCGGCCACAATAATTTTAGGATTGGCAACGCCTTGCATGTGACCAAACTTACGTGCAATTTTAATTGCACCCTCGTTAGATTCTGCACCACTGTTTGAGAAGAACACTTCTTCCATGCCTGCAACTTGAGCCAGTTTTTGTGCAGCAGCAGTTTGCCATGGCACTTCAAACAAGTTACTGGTGTGAATTAAAGTCGCCGCTTGATCGGCAATTGCTTCGGTAATTGCAGGGTGTGCGTGACCTAAACCACATACAGCAATGCCTGTAAGTGCATCTAAGTATTCTGTGCCATTTTCAGTATAAAGATAAGAACCTCGACCGCGGACAAAGCTGATCGGCTGACGGCCAAATACAGGCATCAAATGTGATGGTTGATCAGTTTGCACAGGAGCAAGGGTAATGTTATTCATGACTAACTCTTATCTGTTAGGTTGGAGGAAAAAACTTATATAAGCAAAATCTACTGCAGATGGAAAGCTTAATTGTAAATAAAATTGGATTTATTGCTTTAGACGTACTGTTTTGCTCGGTTTTGGGTATAATGCCACACAGATGAGTTGAGGATTTACCAATGACTGAACAAGTACGTGATACCGAAGCGTTAATTCGTGAACAAATTGCTAAACATGCTGTTCTTCTTTATATGAAAGGCACACCACAATTTCCACAATGCGGTTTTTCTGCGCGCGCAGTAGAAGCACTCAGTCAAATTGGTCGTCCTTTTGCCTATGTGAATATCTTAGAAAACCAAGATATTCGTACCACTTTGCCAAAAATTGCGAACTGGCCAACGTTCCCACAATTGTGGATTAATGGCGAGCTGATTGGTGGTAGCGATATTATGTTGGATATGTTCCAAAAAGGTGAGTTAAAACCTTTGGTAGAGCAATATAGCCCAGCACCTGAAGCTTAAAAGTATTGGAGTTGGGTCAAATCAGACCCAAGTCATCCATACAAAAGTTGATATAAAAAAAGCGCCTTGGCGCTTTTTTTTATATCTGGAATGAGCTTGAATAACTGACTCGAATCACTACGCTTAGTCTGCTACAGAACTTTCTGTTGTAAGTTCAGTTGTTTCAGCTGACTCGGCAGGGACTTCATCCGAAGGTGCTGCATTAGATGGTTCAGCCGTTTTCTGTTTTTTTTTGGCTTTTTGTGCTTTGTCCTTTTCTTTCTTGGACTTTTTCTTTTTCTTCGGCTCTTCTTCAATTTCTGCACCATCTTCAATGGCTTGCCAATACTCAAGTTGTTCCATGACTGCAGCGTAAATTGAACCTTTGCTGTAACGTCCTTTTTTAGTGAGTTTACCCACAGGACGCGCCATTAAAATTTCTAAGGCTTGGTCAATGGTATCAATGGCGTGAATGTGGAATTGACCTTGTTCTACGGCTTCAATCACATCTTTACGCAACATGAGGTGCTGCATATTTTGACGTGGAATAATTACACCTTGCTTACCCGTTAAACCTTGCAGTTTACAGGCATCAAAGAACCCTTCAATTTTTGCGTTCACGCCACCAATGGGCTGTACCTGACCAAGTTGATTCATTGAACCTGTAATGGCCCAAGATTGATCAATAGGTAACTGGCTGATTGCAGAAATCAAAGCCGAAAGCTCAGCCACCGTTGCGCTGTCACCATCAACTTGACCATAACTTTGCTCAAAGGCGAGGGCAGCAGAAAAATGCAAAATTTGTTCACGGCCAAAATGTGCTTTAAGGAAACTGGCCATTAACAATACGCCTTTGGCATGTAAAGAACCGCCTAGTTCTACACTGCGTTCAATATCTAAAATATCGCCACCGCCTTGGTAGACTGAGGCGGTTAAGCGCGAAGGCAAGCCAAATTCGACATCGGCATAGTGAATCACTGACAAGGCGTTAATTTGCCCTAAACGATGCCCACGTGTTTCGATTAACTGCGTACCGCGTGATAAATCTTGCCAGTACAGCTCTCTTAAATAGCCTAAGCGATATTTACGATGATCGAGCGCAGTATTGATATGTTGTTCGGAAACAGTTTTATCACCTGCCTGTGCTGCATGGTGATGCGATTCACGAATTAAATCACCCAAGGTGAGGGCATGTAAGGAAAGTGAGCTTTGATCTTCAGCTTGACGGCTTGAGTCAGTAAGTAATGCTGCCAAAGCAGAACGGTCAAATGGCAATAATTTGTCAGATTGCACATAGTCGGCAATCAGTTGCATATACGCTTGCTCGTTTTCGTCATTACGTTGTAATGTATCGGTAAAATCGGCACGGATTTTAAAAACGCTGCCCAGTTCGGGTTCTAACTCTAAAATTTCATAATAAATTTCAGGTTCTGCCAGTAAAATCACTTTAATATTCAGTGGAATGGCTTGCGGTTCAATGGAAATGCTACCTGTTAAGGTCAGCATGTGCTCCAATGATGAAAGTTTCAATTGTCCTGACTTTAAGGCGCGTTTCAGTCCTWGCCAAGCATAAGGCTGTTCCAGTAATTGTTCTGCTTCGAGCATCAAAAAGCCGCCATTGGCTTTGTGTAAGCTGCCAGCACGAATTAAGGTAAAGTCAGTGGTGATGGTGCCATTTTGCGTGAGTTGTTCCACATGCCCCAATAAATTGTAATGGGTTGGAAAATCTTCAAAAATAACAGGTACGCCGCTGTTAGGTTTGTGCGTCACAATAATATTAGCTTGATAGCGTGCAGGAATACGACTAAATGTGCCAGGACGAAAATCATCTTCTTCCTGTTCTAAAACAAATTCGACATTATTTATGATGTCTTCGGCATAATATTGTAAATATTCAGTCAAACCTTCGACGCTAGGGTATTTATTTTCAATAATATCAACACGTGGCATCACCACTTGTTTGGCAATATCACGGTTCAAGTCTTGCACTTTGTCACGTGCATCATCTTCTAAATCGCCCAAATGCAAACCCAAACGCTCGAGTTTTTTATTCATATAACGAATATTGGACGCAATTTCTGCACGGGTTTTGCTGTCTAAAGCATTAATATCTTCCTTAGACATTTCTTGCATTTTGTCATTTTTCAGATGCACGGGTACAAAGCAATGTTCATCTTCCTGCGCAATCAGTTTTAAATCGAGTTCTTCACCTTCACTGGTCAGCTCAATTAAGGCTTGTTGCTGTTCATCACCCGCTTGTTGACGAATCATTTCAATGCGGTTGTGATAGGTTTCTGCTGTAAAACGACGTTCAAGTTGCTTTAAAATAGTTTGCCAAGTTTGATGTAACAAGCTTTGGAATTTAGGCGCTTGACCTGCAGGCAATTGTAAGGCAATCGGTTGGCGCGGGTGTTTGAAGTTATTGACATAAACCCAGTCATTTGGAGTCGGCATGCTCTTAGCATGTTGCTGTAGCAAACGCTTGATCATGGTGCGTTTGCCTAATCCTGCTGTACCCACTGCAAAAATATTATAGCCAGAATATGGCAGGGAAATACCTGCTTCCACTGAAGCACGTGCCCGATCTTGTCCTAAAAAATTATTCAGCGGTTTAATTCGTCGGGTCGAAGCGGGAATGTTATCGTAATTTGGAATATGGGTGAGTTGTGTTGCTGTGAGTCGCGTATTTTCTAATGTGGTTTGTATTTCGCTTTGTTCAAAGGCAGAGCTGAGAAGCGGTTGTTGTGCGTCTGGCACTGCTGTTGTTGTGCTGGTTGTCATTGATGGGGTGATTTGATCAAGTCTTTGGGTCACTGTAGAAATCCAAAACGAAATAGTGCAGTTAGAAGTTTAAAGGTATACAGGTTTAAGCGGAAAATTCAAGCAAAGCCGTAATTTTTACTACATAATGATAAGGCTATGGTGGATAATTTCATAAATACTGTTGAAACAGAAGCTATTCCGCGATTGAATAACAACACTTTGACTTGATAGAAAATAATAATCGAATGACCACACAACAGACTGAGCAAACTTCAGCACAAAACACAGGGTGGAAAGCGGCATTTACGACATTTTTAGACCGTCGTGCGCTAATTATGCTGTTTTTGGGCTTCTCTGCAGGTATTCCAATTTTACTGATTTTTTCCAGTCTATCCTTATGGTTGGGCGAAGCAGGTATTGATAAAAGTGCAGTGACCTTCTTTAGCTGGGCCGCTTTGGGTTATTCCTTTAAATTTGTTTGGGCGCCATTAATTGATGAATTGCCTGTACCGTATTTAACTAAAAAACTGGGGCGTCGTCGGGC
Source organism: Acinetobacter towneri (assembly GCF_001758345.1). GTDB lineage: Bacteria > Pseudomonadota > Gammaproteobacteria > Pseudomonadales > Moraxellaceae > Acinetobacter > Acinetobacter towneri_A. Next base: position 76,023 of record NZ_MKQS01000003.1, on the reverse strand, counting down.
ATGGCTTCTCATTGCCCAATGTTTAATTGTCTGTGCAATTGCCGTGATGGCATTTTCTGACCCTGCGTTGGGACAGTCACATTTATATCAAATGGCATTTGGAGCAGTATTACTGGGTTTTTCTGCTGCTACGCAAGATATTGTGATTGATGCATACCGTATTGAATTGGCTGAAACTCAAATGCAAACCGTATTGGCATCGACCTATAACGCGGGCTATCGCATTGGGATGATTGTCGCGGGGGCAGGTGCTTTATTTTTGGCAGCATCATTAGGTACAGCCAAAGGCAACTATATTTATAGTGCATGGAAAATGACTTATTTGGCGATGGCTTCGGTGATGCTGATTGGCATTATCACGACTCTGGTGATTCGTGAACCACAAGTCAATCGGGTCAACAAGCATTATCAACGACGTGACTATTTCCGTCTAGTTGCAGTGTTTTTTGTTGCGGTACTAAGTTTTGTGTTCTGCTATGTTTTTTCGGGTAATTTAACCGAAACCTTAAAACAACAATTACAACTCAAAGATGCATTTTTATTATTTTCGATAGAAGCTTTACGATTTATTGCATCGGGTGCAGCGGCTGTAGGTATGGGCACAATTTTGGTCAAATTGGGCGCAGTCAATAAACAGATGGCATTTGAAACATGGGTGCATCCTGTCGCAGATTTTTTTAAACGCTACGGCATGAAACTGGCACTGGTGTTACTACTCTTAATTGGTTTTTATCGAGTTTCAGACATTATTGCAGGTGTAATTTCTAATGTGTTCTATCAGGATCTAAACTTTAGCAAAGAACAAATTGCCGAAGCGGTTAAGGTTTATGGGGTTATTTTTAGCTTGGTGGGTGGCTTCTTGGGTGGCTTACTGGCACAGCGCATGAACATTATGAAATTAATGTTTGTCGGTGCAGTGTTGGCATCATCCACTAATCTTATTTTTATTGGTCTGGTGAAGTCAGGACAGCAACTGAGCGATGTGCAAGTTTATGTGGGGCAGCAACAATATCAAACCCAAGCCGATGAAGTTGGATATTGGAAAGTGGCTGTGCCTAGTCAGGTTTTAGCAACGCAGGATGAAATTCAGGTGCGTGCACAATACCAAACGGGCGATATGCCGTCACGTTTAGTGGCGATGCCGTATTTGCATCAAACTGAGGCCGAAACTGCGCAACTTCAGTTTTTACCACTGACGTCGGATAATCGTATTAGCGCAAATGAAACCAGTAACAGTATTGTCGTACGTGGGCAATATGCAGGGCCTGCCTTAACCGAACAGCAAAAAATTGTACTACAACTAGATGGGCAAAGTTTTGATGCAAAACTGGATGCGCAAGGGATTTTTACTGCAGCGATTGCAGGACAGCTTTTAGCAGACTCACCAAGCAAACAACTACAAGTCGTACTGTGGAATGGGCAGCAAATAATACAGCAACAGAGTCAAACCTATCAGGTCGACTTAAGCACTCATGAAGCCAATGCTTTAGATGTAGATATTCAACCTTTGCCGATCGTTCAATCATCTTCAAACAATATGGTTGAAATTCAGGGCAAGGTGATTAAACCATATAGTACAGCATGGTTATATTTTGCCATTATTGTCGATAACTTGGCTTCAGGTTTGGCAGGTGCAGCTTTTATTGCTTTTTTATCGAGTTTAACCAGTGTATCATTTACTGCAGTGCAATATGCAATTTTTAGCTCACTTATGACCCTGACCCCTAAGATTTTAGGCGGTTATTCGGGTACTATAGTGACGAATATTGGCTATCCGAACTTTTTCCTTATGACCACTTTAATTGGAATACCTATTCTAATTTTAGTGGTGTGGGTAGCGAAACTGTTGGGTGAGCATCAACGTACAAGCAAAACCGATTGAATAAAAGGATGAATGTCATGCGCATGCTGCATACCATGTTACGTGTTGGTAATTTAGAGCAATCATTAAAATTTTATACAGAAGTTTTAGGTATGACTTTGCTCCGTAAGCGTGATTACGAAGAAGGTCGTTTTACGCTTGCTTTTGTAGGTTATGGCGATGAAGAAAATCATACCGTTTTGGAGTTGACCCATAACTGGGATACAGAAAGTTATGATTTGGGTAATGGCTATGGTCATATTGCAATTGGGGTAGAAGATGCCTACAAAGCATGTGAAGAAATTAAAGCACGTGGTGGTAATGTGGTACGTGAAGCAGGGCCAATGAAAGGTGGCGTGACTGTTATTGCCTTTGTTGAAGACCCAGATGGTTATAAGATTGAACTGATTCAGCAAGATCAGAACGCACGCAATAATTAATCTTTATCTGTGCAACAGTAAAAAAGAAACGTTTATTACACAATAAAGTGTATATTGTTAAGTATTCATTTTAAAAATATTGAACATCACCTTAAAATGCTCGCTTTTTGAATAGAGCTCAGTAATATACCTTTATCGAAAGGTAAAAATTACTGGGCTTTTTTTGCAACAGTAAAAAATACAGGATGTGTTTATGTTGAAGTTATTGGCACTGGACCGTTTTACCATTCTTTTGTTTGTGATGGTGATCCTCGCCAGTGTCGTGCCTGTGTCAGGGCAGGCCGCCGAAGTTTTTAGTGTGATTACGACGGTTGCCATTGCAATTTTGTTCTTTTTGCATGGGGCGAAATTATCACGTGAAGCCGTAATTCAAGGCATGATGCATTGGAAATTGCATGCGCTGGTGTTTACTTTTACTTTTGCGTTATTTCCGATTTTAGGTTTGCTAGCTAAGCCAATTTTAGTTCCAATGCTTGGGCAGGAGCTGTATTGGGGCTTTTTGTTCATGTGTTTTTTGCCTTCAACCGTGCAATCTTCAATTGCCTTTACTTCAGTGGCAAAAGGCAATGTTGCCAGCGCAGTCTGCAGTGCGTCTTTTTCTAATTTAATTGGGATGTTTATTACCCCGGTTTTAGTAGGAATCTTTATTTTAGGGCAGTCTAAGCACGGTTTTGACCCGACAAACTCGATTATTCAAATTACTTTATTGTTATTGGTGCCATTTATCTTGGGGCAATTATTACGTCCTTATGTTTTTCCACAGATGCTGAAATTACCAAAATTGGTCAAGGTGTTTGATCAGGGTTCGATTTTGATGGTGGTTTATGGCGCATTTAGTGGGGCCGTGGTAGCAGGATTGTGGCATCAAGTCAGTGGCATGACTTTATTGCTGTTGATTATTGCCTGCTCAGTTTTATTGACCCTTGTGATGTGGTTGGCGTGGGTTGTACCACAATGGTTGGGTTTTGCACGTGAAGATCAAATTGCCGCATTTTTTTGTAGCTCCAAAAAAACCTTGGCCAGTGGTGTACCAATGGCACAAATTTTATTTATTGGCCAGCCTTTGGGGATGATTGTTTTACCCATCATGATTTTCCATCAAATTCAGTTAATGGTGTGTGGCGTGATTGCCAATTATCTTGAGAAGCAGCCAGATTCGACTGACCCGCAAGACTTAAATTCCTAAGAATAATTAGCTTTAAAATAATTTTTTCCGTATAATATTGCCCAACTTGTTGTGCTTAGCTCTGACGGTATCCGTCTCGGTGGGCCAAAAGAATGGTCTGTTATGGTGTTGGTCTGCTTTAAAGCTTGTCCTCATTTTTTAAATGAGAGTGACCAATTGCGATGACAGCTTAAGCCTTCTTAAATCTTAGGAGTAATCGACGATGCGCGCCGATATTCACCCAAAATATGAAAAATTAGTTGCAACTTGTTCTTGCGGTAACGTAATCGAAACTCGTTCAGCAGTTGGTAAAGAAACTCTTTATCTTGACGTATGTTCTGCATGCCACCCGTTCTACACTGGTAAGCAAAAGAATGTTGACACTGGCGGTCGTATCGACAAGTTCAAACAACGTTTTGCTGGTATGTCACGTTCTATCAAACGTTAATCTCCAGTACAAAAAAACGGGCAATTGCCCGTTTTTTTTGCCTTAGATTTAGGATCTAAAAATATAGACCCTAATGCACAAGACTTTATTGGTCTTGCACATCAATTAAATGATCGAGTTTTTTCTGGAAATAATCACCCTGAATAAAGCGTGCATCGACATTCCACGCATTTGCAAACAGGTTCATATCATTTAAGTCACGCAATAACACTTCAACAGGTTTAATTTCACTATAAATGCTCAATTGTTCCTGCAATTCTTGCGTAGAGTCATCTGAAGCCAGTTTTTCAGTCAGTGCGCTGTGTAAGGTTAAGTAGTGAATATCAACTTGTTTCAAGATGGATTCACTATAAATCGAATGACCAAAATCACGTAGAGAAATTTCAGCACCGTGCTGACGTAATAAATTGATTTGTTTCTGTGCATCACCTAAGTTTTGACTGATATCTTCTTCTGAGAATTGCAAAATTAATGGATGGCTGATACGGCTTCCAATAATCGTAATCAGTTTAGACACAAACTCAGGGAAGCTACGGTCTTGTAATAAAACAAATTTGTTTAAATTGACAATCAACTTTGCTTCAGGGTATTGGGTAATGAAATTGTGTAATTGTTTACAGGCTTCAACCAAAATCCAACGATCCAGTTTAATGGCTAATTCTGGGTCTTCTGCCAAGTCAATTAAGCCAGTCAGTGGTTGCCATTCGGTATTGAAAATAAAGCCGCTGGTTACTTCGTAGGTATATAAGTTAGTATCTTGCTTGTCGTAAAGTTGTTGATATTTAAGATGAATTTCACCTCGATCTAGGCTTTGACGTATAGCAGCAATAATTGCTGATTCACTGTAGGATTGTGGTACAGCAACGGCAGGTTCAATTACATTTAAATTAGATTCACCAAAGGATAAGTCTAAGGCTAAACCTGAGTTATGTTGTTCTTGTGGCTTTGGTAATGCGTTGGCAAAACCTTGGCTAATCAGTTGTTCAAAATTGCTTTCATTTTGAATATCTTGAGTGAGCGGCACATAACCAATACGCAAATTAAGCGGATAGCTGTGTTGATCTACCGTGAGTAATTGGGGTTTCGTGAGTGAGTTTAAGCCAATCAGTTTTGATTCTAAAATTGTAGGCGATTCTGCTTGGAACAAACCAACGACTAAACCATTACTCACATTAAATAAAGGTACATTGGTCTGTTCTTTTAAAAAGTTTTTAATGTTGGCAAAGTAATTTTTTGTGGTTTGCCAGTCGGATTGGAAAATTGAATCTGGGCAGTTCGCCAACGAAAACACCACCAAAGCATTATCACTAGAAGGCTGTTTGGCTAAAGTACGATTCACCAATTGGTAGGCGCTAGGCTTTGCTGTCGCTTTGTCTGAGGTGGTTTGAGTAGGGGCTGTATTATGCGCAGTATTTTCAATATCTATGGTGATTTGTATGGCGTCGTCAGCTGCTGCAATGAATTCAATTTTGAGTGGGTTTTGTTGTGCCAGAAGCGGGTTTTGGCTATGAATATCAAAATGGACGTGTTCAAACTGTCCTTGACTGACTTTCTTAAAGCGGAATTTAAAATCTGTAATATCTTGGGGTTGCAATAAATCTAATAATGGCAAGCCAATAATGTCATCTTCACTTTTTAAACCAAATAGCTGTAAATATTCAGCATTGGCTTGTGCATGAATTCCTTCCTGAATAATTGCCACAGCTTTGCTACTGTCTTCGACTAGCGCCTGTGCTTGTGATTGCGCATTATCAAGTTCAGTCATAAGTTGTTCTTGTGACTGTTGTAAGCGACTAAAAGACAATGCGCGAATTAAGCCAAAATAGAAGCGTTCAGGATAATCTAAATTGATAATGTCATAGATGCCTTTGCGCACATAACTGGTATATTGTGTGGCATCGTAATCATCTGGTTTGAGTAACAGTAGCGGAAGATTCGGTTGCTGTGATGCACGAATTAAAGTAAGGGCCTGATCGATTTTCATGTCATAAGCACGACCAAAAATCACCAAATCCCAAGTTAAATGTAATTGTTTTTCAAAATTTTTTATGTCATCTAAGAGATAAGCCTGAACACGGTGCTCATTTGCAGTGAGTTGCTCACAAATTTGATTAAAACGTATTTGGTTGTCATCGATTATGAGTAAACGTGTTTCGGTACGTTTGAGCTTTTTAGATAATAATGGATTTCTCACTTTAATGCTTCCCATATATCGTGATTTTTAACTTCATTCACTTGTTTCTGAATAAAACCATCAATTAAAGGCTGTTGTTGATCATTTAACAACTCAAAATCAAAGCGAATAAAGCTTTGGGTAATCAGTAACGGTTTAATTAAGAACACTTTAAGTTCTTCTTCACCTAAACGTAATTGTATGGTTTTTTTATCACGTAAAATTTGCAGATTTGGCAAAATCAACGTGTTATTGACTTCATCAACCTGTGTACTTTGTACCAATAATGTTGGATGATAATTTCCCGTATGTCGATCTGTTTTAATAAAAACAGAACAAGGATAAATATCTTGAGTTAAAATTTCCAAACCAACTTCTAAACTTTTTTCAACTGATTGTTTAATCCAACGGATTACACCAGCACGCCACGGACTTTGGCTATTTTCCTGAACGAGAATAAATTCACCAGTTTTAAGGTTTTTCGGTGTTTCACCGGTCCATTTAATACGATAGCCATTGACACTAATATCTAAAACATCGGCATTGTGAATTTGTTTGGCTTGACGGTCTAAAGTTTTAACAGCGCTAATATCTACCGTAGAATTGGCATGCATGGCGTTGACAAACTGGCTTTCATTCTGGAATTGGTAGTTATCTCCCAAAGCCAATGTTTCATTGAAGTTTTTACCATTAGAGAGATAAAAATGTGCCACAGTTAATCCAAAGCAAATTTTAATTCGTGCCGAATACTCATAACGCTCATGCACACGTTCTGCCGTATTGGTCAAAATATTATGCAAGTGGAAATGTAGGGCAGGAGTTAAGAACAGTTTTTCATTGCGTGATAAATTTACAGCTTTACGATCTTGAGCTTCATTTAAATGATCAAGCAGGGATTGAGTTGCAATAAAAATGTTGGCATGAAAGCCTTGGCTTTGGTGCGAATTGTAAATAGGGGGATGATCTTTACTTGCATCGACCACATAACGTGAAAATGTCGTTTCTTTGGGTAAAACTTGAATCAGTTTTGCCCAGTCAAAGCTACAAAGATATAAACCTTGAATTTCAGTAGGTCGAATTTGATGGGTATTGAAAATTTCCAATAAAATCAGCTGTGCATAGGCTTGTGCAATATTAATCAGTTGATGTTGTGTACCTTGTAACTGATTAATATTATTTAAATAATAATGTTGTTGAATTGCAGTATCTAAAAGTTGGTGTGCAATCAGCCACTGATTTGGCAAGGCGGGGCTATAAAGCATGTGTTGTTGATAGCGCAGTAGAGCCAATTGCTGTAAAGCATAATAGCTAGATAGAACTCGTGCAGTTTGTAAATTCTTCTTTAAATTAAAGGCAAATAAAGAAAACTTTTGTTGAGAGAGTTGTTGGTGACTGCGTCGGGAAATATCAATATACACTTTGGCGAAGTGACTGCGTAATAACAGCGCGAGTTCAACAATATGATCGTTGCGGTCATTACTAATTAAGGCCTGATTGAAAAAATGCTTTTCTAGGCTGGTGAGTACATTTTCAAGTGTTGGATGAATAGCTTGAATTAAGTCAAAACGTAATGTTTCCTGACATTTCAGTTGTGAAATTTCTAACAGTGCATTAAACAGGGCTTGGGAAGAATCACCCAATTGTAAAATGGATAAATCCGTTGCCCACGCTTGAATGCTTTTAACCGTATTTTGACAAAAACTCAATTGCTCCAGCTTTAGTTCGCTGGGAACTAGAAAAAGATCTGAAGTATTTATATTCATGATTATTATTTAACTCAATAAGTTGAAACCCCAAATAAAGGTGTCTTGTTTTTTTCGCCCGCAATTTCCCTAACGAGTTTAGGAACTAAATAGCCAGGTAAGTTCGCTAAAAGCTCTTTATAGATGTGATCAATGTCTTGCGGCATTAAATCAAAATGATGCGCTCCTTTTACTTTATCTAACACGTGTAAATAATAAGGCATCACCCCCGCATCAAAAAGACGATAGCTTAAATCGGCCAAGACCTGAGCAGAATTATTGACCCCATTTAATAAGACTGCTTGATTCAGAACGGTGAAATTTTGCTCAACTAACTTGGTGAGTTGCGAACACGTAAAGTCATCTAATTCTGATGCGTGATTCGAGTGTACCACTAGAATAATACGCAGCCTACTGTTTTTTAGTAAGGAAATCAGCGATTCATCGATACGGTTGGGAATAACAATCGGAACTCGTGAGTGAATTCTCAAAAATTTTAATTGCGGAATAGATGCTAAGCGTTCAATCCAGATATTCAATTTACGATTTGACAAAGTGAGTGGGTCACCACCACTTAAAATCACTTCATTAATATCGGGCTGGCTTTCAATATAATTACGGATATTGTCCCAATCTTCAGTTTTTGGCAGGTTTTCTTGATAAGGAAAGTGTCTTCGGAAACAATAACGGCAATGCACGGCGCAAGCACCAGTCAGGGTGAGCAAAAAGCGTGATTTATATTTGTGTAAGACTCCAGGTTGTTGATTGGCTTGTTCCTCACCCAAAGGGTCGGTGACAAATCCGGGATGATCTTCAAGTTCTAAATGATGCGGCAAAACTTGTAATAGCAAGGGATCGAGCGGATTGCCTTTTTGCATTTTGGCAACAAATGCTCTTGGGGTACGCAATTTAAACTGATTTGATGCCAGTAATGCACCTGACAGCAACTGCTGTTCAGACAACTCTAAAAGATTTAACAATTCGCGTGGGTCGGTGATCAAGTCACTGAGTTGAGATTGCCAGTTTTGTTCTTGGTACAGGTAATTGATCATGCCAGAAAAGTTTTAAATATAAGGTGAAATGAACCAAGCACACATCTGTATAGCCTAGAAGAATTCTGTGTTTATTGAGCGTGAATGCCGTGAATGATTTGATCGCTTTGAATCAGAATCATTATAAAACAGCTGATTTTACCGATATCTTGAGGCGATCGGTAGTGGATTTTCATTGCTTCGTTATGGCTTGCTCATTTACAATACGTCCGATGAAAAAAAAGATGTTGCAAGATGGCGAGCATCGCAAAGCTGCGTTGGTCATTTGCTTGTAGCATATATAGTTAAGTTAGTCAGTTTGGAGTGTGCCAGTCATGGCCTATTATTCTACGAATGATTTCAAGTCAGGCCTTAAGGTTATGCTTGATGGTAACCCATGTTCAATCATGGAAAATGAATATGTAAAGCCAGGTAAAGGTCAAGCGTTTAACCGCGTAAAACTTCGTAACCTTCGTTCTGGTAAAGTTTTAGAAAAAACATTTAAGTCTGGTGATTCATTAGAAGCAGCTGACATTGTAGAAGTAGAAATGGAATATCTCTACAACGATGGCGAAATGTGGAACTTTATGGATCCTGTATCTTTTGAGCAAATAGCTGCTGATAAAACCGCAATGGGTGATGCTGCAAAATGGTTAAAAGATGATTCAAACGAAAAATGTACCATTATGTTGTGGAATGGCGTACCTTTAACAGTAAGCCCACCAAACTTCGTAGTATTAAAAATCGTTGAAACTGATCCAGGCGTTCGTGGTGATACTTCTGGCGGTGGCGGTAAACCAGCGAAACTTGAAACAGGTGCAGTAGTACGTGTTCCATTATTCGTTCAGCAAGAAGAAAGCGTTCGTGTAGATACTCGTACTGGCGATTATTTAGAACGTGCATAATGGTTTAAAAATAGACTATTATCGCAAGGGGTGATGAAAATCATCCCTTTTTTTATGCCAAAGTATTAGATCAAAACAAGGAGATGCAGAGTAAAGTCGCAAAGGAAAACAGCAGTACCTCGAATAATTAAAGACGCTGATTGAATGCAACAAATATGAGGGATTGAAATGGAATCTGTTCAGCCGAAGTCAACTCTGACTTCAAAAATTATATGGCTTTTGGTCGCCATATTGGGTGCAGTATCTTTTGGGATATTGGCAGTCAGTAGAGGCGAACACGTCAATGCAGTCTGGTTAGTTTTAGCTGCGGTCTGTGTCTATAGCATTGCATACCGCTTCTACAGTTTATTTATTGCCACCAAAGTATTCGAGTTAAATGCTCGGCGTTTAACACCTGCGCATCGTCTAGCAGATGGTCTAGATTATGTTCCCACCAATAAAAGTGTATTGTTTGGTCATCACTTTGCCGCAATTGCAGGCGCAGGCCCTTTAGTTGGACCTATTCTTGCAGCACAAATGGGCTATTTACCCGGCACCATCTGGCTTTTGGTTGGAGTGGTGTTGGCTGGTGCAGTGCAAGACTTTTTGGTTTTGTTTATTTCTACACGTCGTGATGGGCGTTCTCTGGGAGAAATGGCAAAGCAAGAGCTGGGTTCATTTGCTGGCGTGATTGTCATGCTAGGTGCGCTGGGCGTGATGGTGATCATTCTCGCTGTACTCGCCTTGGTTGTTGTGAAAGCTTTAACCAATAGTCCGTGGGGCGTATTTAGTATCGCGGCCACTATCCCAATTGCGATTTTCATGGGCATTTACATGCGTTTTATTCGCCCAGGGAAAATTGCTGAGGTTTCCATTATCGGTTTTGTACTGATGATGTTAGGTATTATTTATGGTGAAAATGTTGCGCAGCATCCAACCTGGGGACCTTTGTTTACATTAAGTGGCACAGAATTAACGTGGTGTTTAATTGCCTACGGTTTTATTGCTTCAGTTTTGCCAGTGTGGTTGTTATTGGCGCCACGTGATTATTTATCGACCTTCTTAAAAATTGGTGTTATTGCAGGTTTGGCTGTGGGGATTGTGTTTGCAATGCCTGAAATGAAGATGCCTGCGGTGACCCATTTTATTGATGGTACAGGACCAGTATTTGCGGGTTCAATGTTCCCATTCTTATTTATTACCATTGCCTGCGGTGCGATTTCAGGCTTCCACGCCTTAGTTTCTTCAGGTACGACGCCAAAACTGGTCAATAACGAAAAAGACATTCGGATGATTGGCTATGGCGGCATGTTGATGGAGTCTTTCGTGGCAATCATGGCGATGATTTGTGCCACGGTGCTAGACCCAGGCGTGTACTTTGCTATTAACGCACCCACTGCAGTTTTAGGTACAACGGTGGAAAGTGCGGCAGAAGCGGTACGAAATTTAGGCTTTGTGGTGAGCCCTGAAACTTTAACCATTTTGGCAAAAGAAGTGGGCGAAAGCTCGATTCTGTCACGTACGGGCGGTGCGCCAACTTTTGCGATTGGTATGGCACATATCATCACCGAGATTTTTAATAACCGCTCGATGATGGCGTTCTGGTATCACTTTGCCATTCTATTTGAAGCTTTATTTATTTTAACTGCGGTAGATGCAGGTACACGTGCTTGCCGTTTCATGGTGCAAGATACTGTGGGGATTGTTATTCCTGTGGTGAAAAATTCTCATAATTTCTTTGGTAACTTGCTTGGCACGGCAGTCGCAGTGGCAGGTTGGGGCTTTTTCGTCTATCAAGGGGTGGTCGATCCTTTAGGCGGTATTAACAGTTTATGGCCGCTGTTTGGTATTGGTAACCAAATTTTGGCAGCAATGGCGCTCATTTTAGGTACAGTGATTTTGTTTAAAATGAAAAAAGAAAAATATGTTTGGGTGACGATTATCCCAACCGTATTCTTGTTCATTACTTCCATGACCGCTGGCTGGCAAAAGATTTTCCATGACAATCCAAAAATTGGTTTCTTGGCGCAAGCAGATCGTTTCAGTGCCGCAATTCAACGTAATGAAATTTTAGCACCTGCTAAAACAGTCACCGAAATGCAAACTATTGTGATGTCGAATCAAATTAACGCCGTGTTATGTGCTTTCTTTATGATTGTGGCATTTGTGATGTTGTTCGCTGCTATTAGGGTAATTCGCCGTGCATTGGCAAGCCCAACGCCAACTGTACATGAAGCCGAAGCGATTTATCGTGATCCTGAAACTATTCAGCCAAATAGTAGTCATTAGGAGAGAGCACATGATTAAGCTGAAATTTGCCCAACAGGGCAAAACAGTGATTTACAACATCATTAAAATGACCATCATGTCGCAAAAGGATTTGATTTTGAATCCGAAAAACTGGTCGCGTATCGCTACTTTGTGGCAGCGTTTGCAACAAAGTTTTCGTTTAATGGTTGGTGTACCGGATTATCAGAACTATTTGGAACACATGCGTAAGCATCATCCAGATTTAGAAGCCATGGATGCGAAGACTTTTTATCGTTACTGTGTCGATGCGCGTTATCCATCGGCAAAAGGTGGTTTGAAAAAGTGTCCGTGTTAATCCCGCATCAGGATGGAAATGTATAGAGATATGGGCTGCTTAACCCTCAGTGATTAGGCAGCTTAGAATATCTTTAGGATTTCTTTGGAAATTTAGAAAAACGGTGTATGTTTAAACATGCGCCGTTTTTTTGGGGACAAGGGGATTTACTGTGATTTGGGGTACAGAAAAAGTTCAAAAACAACAACTGACGCAAGCGCAGCAACCGCTCAATGCACAAATTGAATTTTATGCTGGCAAAATTCAGGCTTTTTTGACAGAAATTAATACCATTATTTTAGATAAAGAACAGCAGACCAAATTGGCGCTAAGTTGTTTGTTAGCAGGCGGGCATGTGCTTTTTGAAGATTTACCCGGATTAGGTAAAACTACCTTAGCGAGCGCTTTAGCCCACTTGGCAGGTCTACAATTTCAGCGCATTCAATTTACCAATGACATGCTGGCTAGTGATGTGATTGGTGTAAATATGTTCAATCAAAAAGAACATCAATTTGAATTTAAGCAAGGTCCTATTTTTACCCAAATTTTATTGGCCGATGAAATTAACCGTTGTTCGCCTAAAACTCAAAGTGCCTTATTAGAAGCCATGGAAGAGGGGGCAGTCACGGTGGATGGTGTACGTTATGGCTTACCGCAACCTTTTTGGGTAATTGCCACACAAAACCCACTATTTCAAAGTGGTACTTATGCGCTGCCAGAATCACAGCTTGATCGCTTTTTAATGCGTTTGTCTTTGGGTTATCCATCGCGTTTTGCTGAAAAAAAGCTGTTGCAACAAAACTCAAGACATGCGCTGATTGCTAGTTTAAAACATATTTTTACTGAAACAGAAATTTTAAACTTACAGCAATTGGTCACAGAAATTCACGTATCTGATACCGCGTTAGACTACTTACTCGACTTAGCCGCAGAAACCCGTAAAGCACGTCACGGATTATCTACTCGTGGTGTTTTGGCGCTAAAAAAAGCAGCGCAAGCACATGCCTTAATCGAGCAACGCAGTTTTGCCACTGCCGATGATATTCAAGCGGTATTTGTGGCCGTTGCGGCCCATCGTATTGGATTGAGTGAGGCAGAAACTTTGCATGTGATGCAACAGGTTAAAGTGAGTTAGTACGCGCATGTTGAAGCAAGCATGGCAAAACTGGATCAAGACACGTTTTCAGTTTGATCGACACAAGACATTAAAACAAAAAGACATTTTGGTTTTTATTTACCAACAAGGTTATCTGTATTTAGTACTGATTTTGATCACGTTTATTGCTGGCGTGAATTATGGTAATAACTTGATTTTAGGCTTTTGCTTTTTGATCAGCGCCATTTTGTGTATCAGTTTTTATTTGACCTTTAAGCAGTTGCATGAATTAGAGATTGAAATTGTGACCCCGGAAGTTGGGCAAGTGGGCGAAGTATTGCAACTACAATTGCATTTCAAACAACAGCTCGCCCAGACACGTTATTTATGGATTAAAGCCGATCATCAATTAGAAAAGGTTCTCATTCAAGACACCCAACAGCAGTATATTTTGACATTTTTTGCAGCACAACGTGGGCAGTTTCATTACCCTCATTTACACATTTATTCGGTTTATCCTTTTGGACTAGTACGTGCATGGACTTACTTGAATTTGTCACGTATCACTTGGGTGGCGCCAAAAGTCGACATATATAGCGCAGAAAACAAACAGCATCTACACAGCTTTCAACCCGATTTAGACGAGTTTCGTGAGCTGCGTGATTTTCAATTGGGCGATTCCTTGCAAGCCGTGTCATGGAAGCAAGCTGCACGCGGTCAGGGCTTATATGTAAAAGTATTTGAACAATATCAGGATCAACAGAGTATCGATATTTATTATGAACACATGCCTGCACCGACCCACGAAGAAAAATTAAGTTTGATGATGGGTTTAGTTGAGCAATGTGAACAACAACAGTTGAATTATGCCATGTTTTTGCCGCATGCGACCCTTGAAAAAGGTGTGGGTGAGCGTCAGTTGAAACAGGCAAAAATTCTTTTGGCACAGGCTTGATAATCATGCACCACTCAATTCAGCAATCTATTCTGCTTAGCCTGATTTTAATTTTGGCTGCTCACATGCTGTTTAGTCCTGTGGCATTGAGTATTATTTTCGCCATCATGTTGTTGCTGTTGTATCGTCACTATAAAAAGAAGACAGCACGTATTTTTAAAGTTTTGACTTATGGATTGACCTGCTGTGCTTTAGCAAGTATTTATCTGAGTTATCAAAGCCTGATAGGCATAGAGGCAGGGGTTGCCTTATTAAGCACCTTTTTGTTTGCCAAAGCTTTAGAAAGTCATACTCAGCGCGACCTGATTATTTTATTTAATTTTGCGCTCTTTGTGAGTGCTAGTTCGTTTTTATACAGCCAAAGCATGTGGATGACCGTGCTGGTCATTCTATGTTTGATCAGCTGTTTAATTGGATTATATCGAATTCAAAAAACCGCATTTGCAGATTATGCGTCGCGTCATTCGAGCAGCCAAGATGCAAAGCATGACCTTAAAAATGTAGGCAAGTTTATCTCATACGCTTTGCCATTCTTTTTATTATTATTTTTATTCTTTCCACGTTTACCGCCATTATGGCATGTGCCTATTCCAGATGCCAAAGGCGTGACAGGCATTAGTGACACGATGTCGCCAGGCGATATAGCTGAATTATCACAATCTTCTGCTTTGGCATTTCGTATTGTGGGGGATATGCAGCAACTGCCGCCACGCTCAAAACTATATTGGCGGGCGATGGTGCTGGATCAATATGATGGTCGTACATGGACAAGCAATTTTAGCAATCAACAACCTGTTCAGGCAGCACAATTACAGCCAGAGCAAGTCGATTTTCAGTATCAATACATTGCAGCAGACCCACGTGTCCAATGGATTATGGCATTGGAAAAATCCGTGCCAAATCAGCAGGGATATATATTGCGCCGTGATTGGAGTATAGTGCCGCAGCGTCAAAATGGTCGGATTCAGCCCATTGCTTTGCAGTGGGTTGGGGAATCCGCACATATTCAAGGGGATGATGCACAGAACGAGCGTTATCGACGCTTTAGCCAACGTTTAAATGTTCAGGTGCAGACGCAATCTGACCCAAAAGCTCAGCAATTTGCCCTGCAGATGTTTGCCCAAAGTCAGCAACAACCCGAACGCTACGTGCAGAATATATTGCAGTGGTATCGCAATAATGGCTTTAGTTATACCTTAAAACCTGGAACGCTCGGACAAAATCGGGTCGATGAGTTTTTGTTTCAGAGTAAGCAAGGTTTTTGTGAACATTATGCCTCAAGTTTTGCCTTACTGATGCGCTATGTTGGGATTCCAGCGCGTGTAGTCGTGGGATATCAGGGTGGGGAACTTGCACCCGATGGACAAAGCTGGGAAGTACGACAGCAAGATGCACATGCTTGGACAGAAGTTTTGCTCAATCAACAATGGGTGCGTATAGATCCGACAGCCATCATTGCGCCTCAACGTATAGATGATGGCATGCAAAACCTAATGGCAGATGATCGAGCCGTTTTAGGTACTGACACACAAATGTGGCAATACCAACATTCTAATTTTATTCGTTCTTTACGGGTGTGGAGTGATTATGCGAGTTATCAATGGCAAAGTAAGGTCGTGGGTTATGATGCCGAGTCACAGCGTCACTGGTTTGGACGCTTAGGGCTACATTCTAACTATGCTTTAGCAGCAGTATTGGTTTCAAGTATTCTCATAGTCTTAGCAGGTTATTTTGGCTGGATTTTTTGGAAAAAACGTCAGCAAGGTTCTCGTGTGAATCGTGCCTTAGACAAATTTTCTAAAAGATTGCCCGCTCAGTTGCAAAAACAGGATGCAGAAACAGTGAGTGTGTGGATGCAGCGTTTAGCAGCGCAGGTAGATGAAAATGAGCAAGATGTATTTCAATGTTTAAGTGTCTGCTATCAACAATATACTTATGCGCCTGAGCATGACTCTACTTCAGAGCAGGTAGTTTTGGATTTGCTTAAAACTTGCGCGGATGTGCTGAAAAAACACAGAAAGGGCTTGTCTTAAAAACCAAAACTGAATATGATGCGAAGCACTTTAGGCGTATAGCTCAGTTGGTTAGAGCGCTACGTTGACATCGTAGAGGTCTCCAGTTCGAGTCTGGATATGCCTACCATATTTACTGAGTAATCAGTGACTTAAAGCCCACCTTGTTAGGTGGTTTTTTTGTTTTTGGGGAATCAAGTGTTTCTACTGTGTCATAAGTCATTTATTTAAATTTAAAACAATAACTAAAGGTAGCTAACTGACGTCTATCATCAATTACACTTTATTTTCTGGTGTGTATATTTATTGGGAGTTTAGTTCAATCGTAATAAGATCATTCAACACTAACTGAGGGGATTTCCTCAGCTTTTATCCACCATATTTTTTAAATCAAACAACTGAACTCAGCACAATGGATGCAGGATTGAATGTGGTTTGGGCTTCGTTTCTATGGTTAATTGCAATTGCAACGTAAGCATCCGGCTAACACAGCCTTACCAAGCGATCCTATAAGCCTTAATTTAGTTCCCACCTAAAAACAAGTGGGGACTTAATCCATGAACATGGATATATATTCAGCAACACCTCCTGTTGCTAAAAAACGCAGAACATACAGCAAAGAATTCAAACTCAGTATTGTCAATGCCTGTAAAAATCCTAATACCTCGATCGCTTCGGTCGCACTGCAACATAGTATTAATGCCAACCTTGTCAGTCGTTGGATCAGGATCTTCAGCCATCATGAGGGTGCCGTGCAGGATCCTACNGTAAGCATCCGGCTAACACAGCCTTACCAAGCGATCCTATAAGCCTTAATTTAGTTCCCACCTAAAAACAAGTGGGGACTTAATCCATGAACATGGATATATATTCAGCAACACCTCCTGTTGCTAAAAAACGCAGAACATACAGCAAAGAATTCAAACTCAGTATTGTCAATGCCTGTAAAAATCCTAATACCTCGATCGCTTCGGTCGCACTGCAACATAGTATTAATGCCAACCTTGTCAGTCGTTGGATCAGGATCTTCAGCCATCATGAGGGTGCCGTGCAGGATCCTACTCATTTGAATCCAGCATTTATTGCTTTGCCTTACACTGCTGCAATCAGCCAACCTATTGATGAGAGGATCACGTTGTGTATCACCGTGCCTCATACGAATAATGATATTCAGCTAAAATGGCAGACATCAGTAATACCTGCCTTGGCAGAATTACTCAAGGCACTTGCAACATGATCCGCATTGATGAAATCTGGTTGTCTACTCAGCCCATGGACATGCGTGCAGGTATGGATACGACCATGGCTCAGGTGGTGAGAGCCTTTGGCTACATCAAACCGCATTGTGCTTACCTGTTCTGTAATAAACGTGGCCATCGCATGAAAGTACTGGTACATGATGGACTGGGCATCTGGCTGTGTGCCCGGCGGCTGGAACAGGGCAAATTTCACTGGGCTCAAGTTCACCAAGGTGAAACCGTGGCCCTCAGCCCGGAACAGTTACAGGCACTGATCCAAGGTTTGCCCTGGCAGCGCATTGGACGACAGCAGGTGGTGACGATGCTTTAAACCAGGCTGTTCCATTCTGCTATTCTCCAAACGTTCTATTTCATTCTTCTCATGACCTCAGGCATACTGCGGTCATGAATACGCTGCCTGACTTAAGCCAACTGACCCATGAACAACTGCTGGAATTCACCAGACAGTTGGCGATGCAGCATCAGTCTCTAGCACAATCAAATCAAGAATTAGAAAAATCAAACCAGCAATTGGATGCCAAAGTTCAACATCTTGAAGTCACCAATCAGCAATTAGATTCTAAAGTTCAACATCTTTCTATTCTCAATCAAAAATACGAGCATGAACTCGCA
This sequence comes from Acinetobacter towneri, assembly GCF_001758345.1. Classification (GTDB taxonomy): domain Bacteria; phylum Pseudomonadota; class Gammaproteobacteria; order Pseudomonadales; family Moraxellaceae; genus Acinetobacter; species Acinetobacter towneri_A. The sequence goes on along the minus strand of NZ_MKQS01000003.1, from coordinate 57,761 downwards.
CTATTTAAACAGCACAAATTCGGCAGTAAAAACGAACATCTCACTGCAAAACAAATCCACCTGTGGGATGAAGCGGTTGAAGAAGATATTGCTGCGGTTGATCTAGAACTGGAACGGCTAAATGCAGATAAAACCGATGCAGCGACACAGAAAGCCAAAACCAATAAACCTAAACGTCGACCAAGGAACAGCATGTGCGTGGTAAATGGGTCTGTGATCAGTGTGACACTCTGACTCAGCAAGCGATGCCCGCCTATGTGATTGATAAAGGCATTGCTTCACCTGAACTGCTCAGCCATGTTTTGGTATCGAAATATGCCGATCATTTGCCGCTGTACCGTCAACGTCTGATCTATCAGCGGGCGGGAATCGAACTTTCTAGATCAACTTTATCTGACTGGATAGGTCGCTGCGGTGTAGAACTGGAACCTCTAGCCAATGCCTTAAAAGAGGTGGTACTACAACAGCAGGTGCTGCATGCAGATGAAACACCGGTCACCATCATGCGGATGGGTGAGAATGATAAAAAACCGAAGAAAGGTTATGTCTGGGCCTATGCCACTACACAGTACAATCCAGTTCAGGCGGTGATCTATGACTTTCAGGATAGTCGTTCAGGCCAGCATGCTGCAGAGTTCTTGAAAGGCTGGCAGGGTTATCTAGTCTGTGATGATTACAGTGGTTATAAAGCACGCTTTAAATCAGGCCAGGTCATTGAGGTGGGCTGCATGGCCCATGCACGTCGTAAATTCCATGAACTGCATGTAACTGGGAAAAGTCAGGTCGCTGAACAGGCATTAGTGCTGATTCAGAAACTGTATGCGATAGAAGCAGAGCTCAGGAAAAAGACCGATGGTACAGCGGAAGACCGCCGCGAATACCGACAACAGCATAGTCAACCAGTGATGCAACAACTATATGAATGGCTCAACCAACATCATCTGACAGTGCCATCGAGTTCTCCCACCGCCAAGGCCATCAATTACACTCTGAAGCGTTGGCCAGCTTTAAGCCGCTATCTGGATGATGGCAATCTACCTATTTGCAATAATTGGGTCGAGAATCAGATGCGTCCCTGGGCGTTGGGGCGCAAGAACTGGCTGTTTGCAGGTTCGCTGCGCAGTGGTCAGCGAGCGGCAAACATCATGACGTTAATCCAGTCAGCAAAGCTGAATGGCTTGGATCCGTATGCCTATYTMAGTGATGTGCTGAAAAGGCTGCCGACACATAAAGTGACCCAGATTGAAGAGTTACTGCCACACTGCTGGAAACCTAAATCGAATTAAAATTGGTATGGGATTCAGCGGACGCTTACCAAATATCTATGATACAGATAGTTCATATCTTTATTTTGTTCATCAAAATCATTTTCACAATCACTATAAAATTGTGCAATCAAATATGGATAAATCGAATATTCAGGAAACTCTATAAAAGTTTTTTTTAGGCGGGTTAGTACATTATTTCGTATTGATTCATCATCTAGGGCTTCTCGAACAAGCTTACTAATTTCTTCAGCTGTTAAATATAAAAAATGATAATCTGAAATATATTTTTGAAACACTGGGGCTACAGTAAGTGATATATTTAATTCCCCACAACGTTCTACAAACAACTCTGCATTCAATTGATCATCTATTGAATCTATATAAATTGGGTAAGAACTTAGTTTTAAACTATTAAATGTTTTAAAACCAAAAAGTGCTGCAACTATTTCATTTATATGAGAACGTTTAATCTCTATATTATGAGATTTAATAGCTTGTTGGATTTCAAAAGCTAATGTGCTAATAGTATACATGTTTATCCTTAAAATTGTTTCTTAGAATCAAAATTGGACACACGTTTAAACTTTTGAATCTAATAACGAAACAAAATAAAGAAAACATTTAAGAAGATTTGGTTACTCAATATAAGAATTGATTTGTCTTTTTTTACTCGTGTGTAAGTAAGGTGGACACCTATACTTCATAATAACAATCAAAAGATAAAAATCAAGTCTTTTATAACTTCCCAATTTTGCTTATTCCCAACTCAATGACTAAGCCAATCTCATGACAGTAAAAACTTACAATATACGGCTCAATGACCTGCTGACGTCTAAATTTAAGCGCTATAAAGCTTTTGGCACAAAGTCGCTGCCACAGCAAATTTTCAGCATCCGTAGCAGCATGACGCATAGATTTGGCAAATTGTAAGGGCTGTGAATTCATCTTCTGATTCATTATTTTTTGTATTTATAGTTTTTAGCCATCATAACAAATTTTTATTTTCCTAAACCACTCAAATAATTGCAGTTCTTTACTCAAAACCACTATTTTACCCACTCAATTTAAGCATAGTATCAAGCATCAAAATAACAAAATAGACAATCTATGGATTGGTTTACCATCTTTATTCACGATACTACATGGGCATTTGTTGCCGAATTAATGATTCGGGCAGCACTCATGTTTAGCATGATTATTATATTTTTGCGCCTTACAGGGAAACGCGGAGTGCGCCAGCTTTCTATTTTTGAATTGGCCATTATTTTATCGCTCGGTTCCATTGCGGGCGACCCCATGTTCACTGAAGATTTACCTTTGGTACACGCCTTGGTGGTGATGACAGTGGTGATTGGAATGTATCGCCTGACCACATGGCTCATGATGAAATACCAACCCTTTGAAGATTTGATTGAAGGTAAATCGCTGTATATTGTAGAAAATGGCGAACTGGTCTTAGAAAAAATTAAATACGGCAAAATGTCGCATGATGAATTCTTTGCCGAAATGCGCCAACAAGGTGTGGAGCATTTGGGACAAGTACGTGTCGGTTTACTAGAAACTGATGGCAAATTCAGCATGTTATTTTTTCATGACGGTGCCACACGCTATGGTTTACCCTTATTTCCTAAAGCTTGCCAACCCGTGTACCGCACAACTCCAAACACATATTATGCCTGCATGTATTGTGGGCATGTCCGTTTACTTGAACACGCCAATGAAGCCTGTCCGCGTTGTAATCACCAACAATGGACACTGGCAATTAATACTGCATATCGCAGCTAGAATATGTTGATTTTAGCTGCAACACACCTCTATGCGACTTAAATTGTCGCAGGATTGTCATAATTTAACGTTATACTGTCAGCGCTGCCGAAGTGAAGCACTCAAAGCGCAAATAATAATTTTTGAAAATACAAAAACGAGATCGGTATTGGCTTCAATGTAGATACCTTTTTTACTCCAGCGACTCTTTAAGGGTCGCTTTTATTTTTTCCACGCAATGACTTTTTAACGTGGTTGAAGCATATTATTCTGCATTGATGATCTACCTTCTTATTCAAGTGCTGACGAGCGAGCGCCTTTCGCAAGCTTTGCCCATTTCCAGATCGGTACAATACAAAAAATCGCAACAACACAAATCAACAGCAAGTAATTCGCGTAGCCTAAAGCATCGCCCAACATTCCACTCAGGGTATAGAGTACCCCACTCACAGTCGCCATAATCGCAACCTGAAATGTAAAGTCAGTCCCTGCGTATTGTTTACGGCTGTATTGCATAATCAAGGTTAGCATCACTACAAGTAACATGGCAGAGCACAAATCTTCCGCAGCATTAATGCTGTAAATCAGCCAGTGTGCCACATCAACTTGCTGTTCATATAAATAAGCCAAATAAGCATAGGCCACTAAACTCAAAATTTTAAGCACAGAAAAAATGATGAGGGCATGCGCTCTAAACCACCATTTCAGCATCAACCCTGCGATGCCTGCACCCAACAAAGCAGCCATTGCGCCCAACATGGTCACGTAAATGCCAATTTGAGAAAAGCTTAAGCCTAAATCCACCATTAAAGGTTTTAATAAGGGACCAGCCAAACCATCGGCAATTTTAAAGCTGAGTAACACCCATAGCCATGCGTACAGCACAGGCGTTTCAACAAAATAGCGCAAATATTCACGAATCGCAGCAAGGCGTGCGGGAAATGACATTTTGCTTTGAGCTTGAACAAGCACTTGATTAGCCGCATGTCGTGGCTCTTTAAACATTAAAATGGGTAGAGTATTTAAAAACACCAATGCCGCTAAAATCAGAAAGGTTTTTTGCCAATCTAGCCAATCCAATGCCCACAGAATTGCTCCACCACCCACAATAAAGCCTAGTCGTGAACCAACCACCTGAAAAGTATTGCCCCAATGTTGCTGTTTGGCTTGTAAAATATTKACTGCCAAACCATCGGTGGCAATATCTTGGGTTGCACCGACMAAATTCATGCTGAGCAAAGCCACAAAAAACACCCACAAATAGATAGGATGATTTAAAGACTCAATCGGTAAAAAGGACAGCCCAATCAGCACCAAAACACTCAGCCATTGGCACGGCAAAATCCAGCTACGATAATGCCCCAAATATGAATATCCAAAGCGATCTACCAATGGCGCCCAAAATACTTTGATTGACCACGGCAGCATTAACAAACCAAAACCGCCAATGTGTGCCAAAGACACTCCTTGCGCACGTAAAATCACAGGCAAGGCATGAGTCATAAAGCCAACAGGCAAGCCCTGCGCCCAATACAGAGAAAATAACAACAAATAGGTTTGGCGCAAATTGGGCATGGCATCTCGGTTAAACAGGGACAAAAGATCAAAATAACGCAGTACTACACTCTTTTTTGAATAATGGATTGTTATTTTTCATCACTTTCACATTCAGATTTCGACTATTTTGCCAATGTATCAGACAAAGCGAAAGTCTAATATCTTGAATAGATTTAGATTCATGCGTCATGATATTGGATCTTTTTTGTTGTTAATCACGCACGTCAGGATGACATCGCATTCATGAAAATCACCAATCCTTTTGCACGCAGAGTACGGCAATTTCCACAGTTACCCGACCAAGTGCCACAACGTGGAACAGCCAGTAGTCGTGCTTTATTTAAAAATATCTTTTTGGCGCAAGGCTGGCAAATGGTGGGCGAGTTTCCTAACTTGCCCAAAGCAATCGCCATTATTTCTCCGCATACGTCAAATATTGATGCGTGGCATGGTTTTACCGCCCTACTCGGTTTAGGTATTCAAATTACTATTTTTGGTAAGCACACTTTATTTGAAACCCCGCTCAAGCCATTTTTAAACTGGATTGGGGTCATTCCTGTGGTACGACATTCTCCACAAGGTCATACCCAAGATATTATCGAGATTGTACGAAAAAAAGAAAAAATCTGGATTGGTATGGCGCCGGAAGGTACCCGCAAACAAGCCGAAAACATCCGCAGTGGCTTTTACCATATTGCCTACGGTGCCAATATTCCAATTGTGATGTTCTCTTTTGATTATGCACATAAAACCATCCATATTTTGGGCGTGTTTGTTCCTACGGGCGATTATGCTCAAGACTTAGATGCCATTTATGCGCACTATAACGGCAAATTTTCGGCTAAAAATCCACATTGGTTGGCGAAACCGTTACAAAAGCTTTTGAAAAAGGGCTAGTCAAAGTTTCTATTTTTTGTTCAGATGGGCGCAATATTCTTTGATCTAAATTTAGATTTGATATGCAACTAATTCGTTATTCTTTAGTGGGCGTACTTGCTCTAACTTTGGCTGGCTGTGACAAAACAACAAAAACACCGCCAAATACCACACCTATCCAAGCACGTGAGCCTGTGATTGCACTGGCTTTAGGTGGCGGCGGTGCCAAAGGCTTTGCACATATTGGCGTCATTAAAGTTTTAGAATCTCACGGGATTAAACCCAAAATTGTCACAGGCACCAGTGCAGGCAGCTTTGTCGGCAGTTTATATGCCAGCGGCAAAAGTCCTTATCAGCTCCAACATATTGCCCTAACCTTTAAAGAATCCGACATTCGTGATTTAACCTTAAACCGTCAGGGTTTTATTGCAGGTCAAAAGTTACAAGACTTTGTCAATCAACATGTGGCGAATAAACCGATTGAGAAATTTCCAATTCGTTTTGCTGCCGTTGCCACACGTTTAGATAATGGACGTAAAGCCGACTTTATTAAAGGTAATGCAGGTCAAGCTGTACGCGCCTCTTGCAGTATTCCGAATGTTTTTGTGCCTGCTACCATTGGCGGAACACAATATGTGGATGGCGGCTTGGTCAGCCCGATTCCCGTACAGACGGCTAAAGCCATGGGTGCCGATCTAGTCATTGCGGTGGATATTTCTGCACGTCCAACAGGCAATCAACCTGTCAGCATGTGGGGCTTACTCGATCAAACTTTAAATATTATGGGGCAGCAAAGTATCAATCAGGAATTGGCGCAAGCCAATATCGTGATTCAACCGAAAGTTGGACATATTGGCACACTGGATTTAAAAGCCAGTAACCAAACCATTTTAGAAGGTGAAAAAGCTGCGCAATTACAAATCAAAGCAATTCAGCAAGCTATCAATAACTTTAAAAAATCACCTGCCGCGCTGAAACCTGCACCGCGTCCAAAATTTTAAGATTTAGTGTTTTTTTTAATATTCATAAACTTATTGATCTGTTAAAGTGATGAGAGCGCATCTTTTTAAGTCGATGCGTTTCTCTAAGCAACTAGAATCAACCAATCGTAAAAATACGCGAGTAGATGTATGGAATTCGTTCTTGAACCTTGGCACTGGTTTGTACTAGGCGTTTTATTAATGCTTTCAGAACTGCTCTTGCCTGCGTTTGCCGCTTTATGGTTTGGCGTTGGGGCAATCATGGTCGGTATTTTATACTGGATGTTCCCCATGATGGGCACTACTACCCAATTGGTGATGTGGATTATCTTGTCGGTACTGTGTACCCTGGCGTGGTTTAAGTTTATCAAACCCTTATCTACCGATAAAACTAAAGCAGGTTTATCACGCGAAGCGACCATTGGACAAATTGGCATGGTCATTCAAACCAACTTGGAACATGATCAAATTAAAGTCCGTTTCCCCATGCCTGTGCTAGGTTCAGATGAATGGAACTGCCGTACCACAAGCCCTGTACAAGTGGGAGATCGGATTCGCGTGATTGATATTTTGGGAAATGATTTAGTGGTGCAGCCGCATCACAGCGCACATGACAACGAAAAAGTGAGAAATTAAAATGTCTGGTGGATCTATTATTGTTTTAGCGATTTTAGCCTTTGTTGGAATTACGATTTTTAAAGGTGTGCGAATTGTTCCGCAAGGTTATAAATGGATTGTGCAACGTCTGGGTAAATACCACACCACACTTGCACCAGGACTCAACTTCGTCATTCCTTATGTCGATGAAGTGGCCTATAAAGTCACCACCAAAGATATTGTGTTAGATATTCCATCTCAGGAAGTCATTACCCGTGACAACGCAGTTTTGCTTATGAATGCAGTGGCGTACATTAACCTCACGACTCCTGAAAAAGCAGTGTATGGTATTGAAAACTATACTTGGGCAATTCAAAACCTGGTTCAAACCTCATTGCGTTCTATTGTAGGTGAAATGGATTTAGATGACGCCTTGTCTTCGCGTGATCATATTAAAGCTAAACTCAAAGCAGCCATTTCTGATGATATTTCAGACTGGGGGATTACCCTTAAAACTGTAGAAATTCAGGATATTAAACCATCACATACCATGCAGGCAGCGATGGAAGAACAAGCTGCAGCAGAACGTCAGCGTCGTGCTACCGTAACCAAAGCCGATGGTGAAAAACAAGCGGCTATTTTAGAAGCCGATGGTCGTTTAGAAGCTTCGCGTCGTGATGCTGAAGCACAAGTTGTATTGGCAGAATCTTCACAACGCGCTATTGAAATGGTCAGCTCTGCGGTAGGTGATAAAGAAATTCCTGTGGCCTATTTATTGGGTGAGCAATACGTAAAAGCCATGCAAGACATGGCGAAATCGAACAATGCCAAAACTGTGGTCTTACCTGCAGATGTCTTGAATACCATTCGTGGTGTTATGGGTCGCAATAATCCATAAGCAAATCAGCAAAACATCAAGAAGATAGGCAGCTTTCAAGCTGCCTATTTTTATGCGTATTCAGAAAAAAGTCTGAAATATTTTTTAATGTATGTTTAAATTTCGCGTTTATTGATGAAATCAGTACCGCAAATAAGATGTCTGCACTCACCAAATTGAGTGACTTACATCTAGCAGCGGTCTGTATTTTGATCGACTGTCCAAAACCCAAATGGATACTGTATGAGCGCACTCAACCCCACCATCATTACTTTCCTGTTTTATATTGTCGCCATGATTGTCATTGGTTTATTGGCTTATCGCGCGACTCGAAATTTCTCGGACTACATTTTAGGTGGTCGTCGCCTGGGCAGTTTTGTTACCGCACTTTCTGCAGGCGCATCCGATATGAGTGGTTGGTTGCTGATGGGCTTGCCTGGTGCCATTTATCTTTCAGGTTTATCTGAAATATGGATTGCAATTGGTCTGGTTATTGGCGCATGGTTAAACTGGCTTTTGGTGGCAGGCCGTTTACGCGTACACACCGAAGTACAGCACAATGCTCTGACTTTGCCTGACTATTTTTCAAATCGTTTTAATGATCAAAGAAAAATCTTAAGAATTGTATCTGCCTGCGTAATTCTAGTTTTCTTTGCAATTTATTGTGCTTCGGGCATGGTCGCAGGGGCGCGCTTATTTGAAAGTATGTTTGATTTGCCTTACAGCACTGCATTGTGGATTAGTGCCATTGCGACCATTAGCTATGTGTTTATTGGTGGTTTCTTGGCAGTCAGCTGGACGGACACCATTCAAGCTGGCTTGATGATTTTTGCGCTCTTGCTGACCCCAATCATTACCCTACTCAGCTTTTCTGACCTCAGCCAAGTTACACTTGCTTTAGAAGCAGCTCGCCCGCAAGCGCTGAATTTAGTCGGTGATTTAAGCTGGGTGGCGATCATTTCCCTCATGGCATGGGGCTTAGGCTATTTTGGACAACCACATATTTTAGTGCGTTTTATGGCGGTTGATTCAGTCAAGTCTATTCCGAATGCACGTCGTATTGGCATGACATGGATGACCTTATGTTTAGGCGGTGCGGTGGCTGCAGGCTTTTTTGGTATCGCCTACTTCCAACAACATCCTGAACTGGCAGGTGTGGTCAATGCCAACCCTGAAACAGTATTTATGGAACTTACCAAAATTCTGTTTAACCCGTGGGTAGCAGGTGTGGTACTGGCGGCAATTTTAGCTGCCGTCATGAGTACCCTAAGCTGTCAACTTTTGGTCTGCTCAAGTACTTTAACCGAAGATTTTTACAAATCGTTCCTGCGTAAAAATGCCTCACAAAATGAATTGGTGTGGGTCGGACGCGGCATGGTACTCATGATTGCGCTGCTTGCTATTTGGATGGCGGGTAATCCTGAATCAAAAGTCTTGGGATTGGTTTCTTATGCTTGGGCAGGCTTCGGTGCAGCATTTGGTCCACTAATCATTTTGTCTTTGTTCTGGAAACGCATGACTTTAAATGGTGCATTGGCGGGGATGGTTGTCGGCGCACTTATGGTCATTCTTTGGAAAAACCTTTGGGCAGATACAGGTATTTATGAAATTATTCCGGGCTTTGTCTGTTCTTGGATTGCGATTGTTGTGGTGAGTTTATTGGGTAAAGCACCAAGTCATGAAGTGACAGAGCGTTTTGAACAGGCCGATCAGCAATATAAAGAATCGCAATCAGCTGTAGATTGATCTGCATAGAGATAAAAAAGCAATTAAAAAACCAGTGCCTTGAATTGCACTGGTTTTTTTATGCCTAAAATTAGTTTTGATGCACTCAAATCAAGTCAATGAATCGGTGGTTTTTTCTTTCTCTGCTGCGGCTTTTTTTCTTGGCTTACGAAACCGTTTGGCCGGCCAAACCATCGTAAAACGTGCACCGCCCAAGTTCGGACTCTGATCGACTTCAACCTTCCCACCAAACCAATAAGCAATGCGGCTCACAATAGGTAATCCTAAACCGTAACCACCTGAAGCGCGGGTACGGCTGTCATCCAAACGGGCAAAGACTTCAAATACACGTGCACGGTCTTGTTCAGGAATCCCTGGCCCATCATCTTCCACACAAACATAGGCCATGCCTTGCTCGTTAATGCCGCCACTGATCAAAATTTTATGCTCACAGTAACGGACTGCATTGCCCACCAAATTCTGTACCACACGGTGCAGGTAACGGCGTTCAGCTTCCACTTCCAACGTTACAGGTGGTGCAAGCAACTGAATATCTTTTTGAGTTTTYAGCGCTTCGGTTTCCGTAACCACCTGCTCTAGCACTTCAACCAAAACAATTTTTTCAATCTCTAAAGATGGCATGCCCTGTTCAAGCTTGGCATAGGTCAGGATCTCATCAATCAAGGTGTTTAAAGCCTCGATATCTTTATCAATCATTTCGACTTGCTGTAAGCGGTATTCATAATCATCTTCTTCTGCCAGCATTTCCATACCAAAACGGATACGTGCCACAGGCGTGCGCAGCTCATGCGAAACAGCACGCATCAGTTCACGCTGCGCCTCAATCAAACGCTGAATATGGTCGGACATGCTGTTATAGCTCGATGCTAAACTTGCCATTTCATCTGTGCCATCTACAGGCAAACGCATGTTTAAATCGCCCGATTTGGTACGGTCTAAGGCATAGTTCACTTGGCGAATCTTACGCTGCATAGGCAAGATCAGACCGTAAACCCCTAAGCTCAACATAAACATACTGAGCAAGGTAATGCCTGCTGCCAACTGGAATGGCATCCAGTTAAATAACGGTACAGGCCCTAAAACCAAAACTTCTGAGGGGGAGTTTGGCATCGGTGACACAATCGAGATGGTTGTACCACGCACAGTGGCATTATCACGATATAAAATAATGCTGTGATCGAGTCTTAAACGACCAATCTGCTCTGAATCGAGTGGAAGTTCCTGAATATTTTTAATATTGATCGGGTAAGAAAAATGCTGCTGAATTTTGGCCAGATATTCTTTTTCCTGACCCGGGTAATACACCAAATAATCTAAAACAAAAATCGGCAATGCTTTCATTTGCCGTTCTGTGATTTTATCTGCCTTGATATATAAATAATGACTTGGATCATCTTTCATGCCCAAAATAATATAGGCAATCATATTTTTGGCATCATAGCGCACAGCGGCTTTACGTTCTTTAATCCGTCTAAGCTCTGCGCGCGACAAATCTACTTTGTCTGCCTGCACATAATAGATGGTCAATTCCAGCAAATCGGATGCGTCAGAAATCCAGTCTTTCTTTTGCTGTTCGTTTTGCTGTCGTGCAATCCCTTCACTAATAATATAAGCCATACCATCAGTTAAAGATTCACGATATTCTTGCGCACGCTGATAGTTGATGATTTGCACCAATAAGTACGCCAAAATGGCAACTACTGCAACTAAGATCACCAATCCTGCATATATGCGCAAGAATATACTGTGTTTAAGCACAAAACCTGCCCTATGTGACTTACTTTATATTTGAGTCGATATTATTTGACTCAGTAAAAATGCATATTACATGCCGTTGGTTTCTTTGACAAACAAATAACCTTTACTGCGTACAGTTTTAATACGTTTTGGATTCTCAGGATCATCACCAATTTTTGGACGAATACGCGAAATACGCACATCAATTGAACGGTCTTGACCATCATATTCAATGCCCCGCAGACGCTCAAAAATATCTTCACGAGATAAAATACGCCCTGCATTCGAAGCCAATAACCATAATAAGTCATATTCTGCGCTGGTGAAATCAACCAATTCACCATTTAAAGTCACAGAACGGCCGCCGTTATCAATCACTAAATCATCAAATTCAATGCGCTGTGCGACTTCATCTTCAGTCACATTGTCGGTACGGCGTAATAAAGCACGAATACGCGCCAACAATACGCGCGGCTGCACAGGTTTTGCAACATAGTCATCGGCACCCATTTCCAAACCTAGCACCTGATCCATATCTTCGGTACGTGCAGTCAACATCAAAATCGGTTGGTGATAATGTGGACGAACTTCACGGCAAATAGTTAAACCATCGGCACCTGGTAACATCACATCGAGCACCACAAGATCTGGTTGCTCGGCAATAATACGGCGAATCGCGCGGTTGCCATCTGGTTCTACCCCAACTTCTAAACCATTACGAATTAAGTATTCCTGCGTAAGTCGTGCAAGACGTTCATCATCTTCAACAATTAAAATTTTTGTTAACTTTTCTTCTTGACTCATAGTCTGTCCCTTTATTGGATTCAACCTATCCTTTTAAAATCTGAGAGATAGGGCTTGATATAGTTTGCAATATACACACGTTTACATTGTAAACAAGATACTGTTCACCAAAATGATACATCTGCGTAGTATTTTGTTGTATTTTTATTAAGCATTGAATTTATAGTATTTTTCTAGTTTTAGTGATTTTTGGGCACATTTAAGAAATATTAAGTTACAAAATGGGTATTTTTTGCACTAGATCAAGCCCTTGCTTGATTTAGAAAAATTATCTCCTAACTTTCCAAGTTATCCACAAGGTTATCTATAAGCAGTTTTTCCGAGCTTTGCTATGCTATGCCCTTGTCTGATAAGGCTTATAGCCAATAGGACAAAATTCGGTATTTTTGAGATAAATTTTAATTCAGAAAAAGTCAAAATTTAAAAAAAAGTCAATATTGATCTACCCTCAATTTTCCCGTATCTTGTGTTCAATTCAATTTTAAACCACTAAGTCTTGTGTTTATTCCTCAAACGCTGTGGCCTAAATTTTGCCCAGTTTAAATGGTCCATAAACATAACAATAGATGACAATGGAGCTATGCTGACATGAGCGTAATCACATCAACCCCCGGTCAATTACAAGTGATTAAACGCACTGGTGATGTTGCCGCTTTCGATGCTGAAAAAATTGCAGTTGCAATTGGCAAAGCGTTTCTGGCTSTAGAAGGTCAACAAAGCGCCGATTCAAGCCGCATTCATGATCGGATCGAACAACTGACTGAAATGGTGTTGAACACATTCAACCGCCGTTTACCGTCTGGCGGAACCATTCACATTGAAGAAATTCAAGACCAAGTTGAACTTGCGCTTATGCGTACAGGCGAGCAAAAAGTTGCTCGTGCTTATGTCATCTACCGTGAACAACGCTCAGAAGCACGTAAGCAAGCAGGTGAAAACCATCACCCGACTTTACAAGTGACCGACGCAAACGGTCAGCTTAAACCACTAGATTTAGGTGCTTTAAAAGCAACCGTGAATAAAGCGGCAGAAGGTTTAGAAGGCATTGATGTAGATGCCATCATTGATGAAACCGTGAAAAACCTCTACAACGGTGTAAAAGAGTCTGACATCTCAACCACCATGATGATGGCGACCCGTACCCGTATTGAGCAAGAGCCGAACTATACTTATGTGACTGCGCGTTTATTGCGTAATGACTTGGTGGCAACAGGTTTAGAGTTTTTAGGTTTAGCAACAGATACACCTGAAGGCGAAGCATTAGAAACTTTCCTGAAAAAAGGTGTTGAGCTTGATTTGCTTTCTGCAGACTTACTTGAGTTTGACCTTGCCAAACTTGCTGCAGCGATTCAACCTGAGCGCTCAAACCAGTTTACCTATTTAGGTCTGCAAACTTTATTTGACCGTTATTTCATTCACTCAAATGGCGTACGCTTTGAACTTCCACAATTGTTCTTCATGCGTGTGTCAATGGGTCTGGCGCTCAATGAAGATGACCGTGAAGCTCGTGCAATTGAGTTCTATAACTTATTGTCTAGCTTCGACTACATGGCATCTACGCCTACCCTGTTTAACTCAGGTACGCTACGTCCACAGTTATCAAGCTGTTACTTAACTACAATTTCCGATGACCTTTACAACATTTATGGCGCGATGCGTGACAATGCGATGCTGTCTAAATGGGCAGGTGGTTTAGGCAATGACTGGACGCCAGTACGTGCCTTGAACTCATACATCAAAGGAACTAACGGTAAATCTCAAGGTGTTGTTCCGTTCCTAAAAGTAGCGAACGATACTGCTGTTGCGGTCAACCAAGGTGGTAAGCGTAAAGGTGCCGTGTGTGCATACCTTGAAACTTGGCACTTGGACATCGAAGAGTTCCTAGAGCTACGTAAAAATACTGGTGATGACCGTCGTCGTACCCATGATATGAACACAGCGAACTGGGTGCCTGACTTGTTCATGCAACGTGTCTTTGAAGATGCAGAATGGACACTGTTCACGCCGTCTGAAACACCAGACTTGCACGATTTGACGGGCGAAGCTTTTGCTGAGCGTTATGCGTACTACGAAAGCATTGCCAAAGAAACCAACATGCTACATAAGAAACTTCGTGCGAAGGACTTATGGCGCAAAATGTTGTCAATGCTGTTTGAAACAGGTCACCCGTGGATCACATTCAAAGACGTATGTAACTTACGTTCACCGCAACAACACGTTGGTGTAGTGCACTCATCTAACTTGTGTACTGAAATTACCCTAAATACGAACCAAGATGAAATCGCGGTATGTAACTTGGGTTCTATCAACCTTGTACAACACGTTCAAGGTGGTGTGTTAGACCGTGAGAAATTGGCACGTACTATTAAAACTGCAGTACGTATGCTCGACAACGTCATCGACATCAACTACTACGCTGTACCACAAGCACGTAATTCAAACTTGAAACATCGTCCTGTAGGCATGGGCATCATGGGCTTCCAAGATGCACTTTATGAAATGAACTTGGCTTATGGTTCAGACGCTGCAGTTGAATTTGCCGATGAATCTATGGAAGTGATCAGCTACTACGCGATTCAAACGTCTAGCGATTTGGCGGTTGAGCGTGGTACTTACGAAACATTTAAAGGTTCATTGTGGGATCAAGGCATCTTACCAATTGACTCTTTAGACATTGTGGCGAAATCACGTCCACAACGTATGTTTGAAGTAGACCGTACACAGCGTTTAGATTGGGACAGCTTACGTGCCAAAGTTCAAAAAGACGGTATGCGTAACTCAAATGTGATGGCGATTGCACCGACTGCAACCATTTCAAATATTTGTGGCGTTTCTCAGTCTATCGAGCCGACATTCCAAAACCTATATGTGAAATCGAACTTGTCTGGTGAATTTACAGTAATCAACCCTTACCTCGTTCGTGCATTGAAAGCGCGTGATTTGTGGGATTCTGTAATGGTGAATGACCTGAAACACTTTGAAGGTTCAGTACAAAAAATTTCACGTATTCCTGAAGAACTTAAAGCAATTTTTGCGACTGCGTTTGAAGTTGAACCACGTTGGATTGTAGATGCAGCATCACGTCGTCAAAAATGGATTGATCAGGCGCAATCGTTGAACTTGTATATTGCAGGTGCAAACGGTAAGAAACTTGACCTGACTTATAAAATGGCATGGTTACGTGGTCTGAAAACGACTTATTACCTACGTGCATTGGGTGCAACGTCTGCAGAGAAATCGACTATTAACACGGGCGCATTGAACGCAGTAAAACCTGCAACAGTGACAGCAGCGCCTGTAGCAACTCCTGCACCAGAAGCGACTGCAGCTGTTG
Source organism: Acinetobacter towneri (assembly GCF_001758345.1). Taxonomy (GTDB): domain Bacteria; phylum Pseudomonadota; class Gammaproteobacteria; order Pseudomonadales; family Moraxellaceae; genus Acinetobacter; species Acinetobacter towneri_A. The sequence goes on along the minus strand of NZ_MKQS01000003.1, from coordinate 42,221 downwards.
ATGAAGATTTTGCTCAAGCAGCGCCAGTGCCAATGGCATGTAGTATTGATAATCCTGATTGTGAGGCTTGCCAGTAGGGAGCTTCATAAATGCTAGTTAATGCTTCAATTCAAATGATTCATGCAATAACCAATCTTATCTATGCAATTTCCTTTTATGGAGTTGTAAAGGTAATAGATGGAATTATTAGTAAGCTGATTTGATTTAAGCATCATGCTCTCCTCGTGAGGGCATGATTTCTAGTATTTAAATTTATAAATAAAAGGAATCCACCATGCCACACATGACCCACAACTATATGTTAGGACTGGCGGTCTTGCTGGCTTCCTTTGTAGTGTTATTTTATGCACCAATTGCCTACTTTTGGGTACAAGCGGCAAAACAACAGCGAAAGCAAAATAAGTCGTGAGCACATTGGTCGGAATGTACATTTTTCAGACCAAGATGAGCAAAACTTAATTTTGCTTTCACAAATTAAGCGTATATTAAGACATCTCAGCGTGGCTGGATGTCCATAAAAGATATAAAGCAACGAAGAGAGAATTGATATGTCTATCCTAAGTTGGGACGATTTCGAAGATGATTCGCAAAAACCGGCTGCTCCTGAACACAAGTCTGCGCCCGTCGAGCCGCAAAAAGCGCATGATACGCAGATGGTATCTCATGCAGAGCAACCACAGAAGACTGTGGCAGCTGCACAACCCGCTACAGCCCCTAGAAGTGGAGCAACAGATTCAACCGATCCGTTGGCAAGAGCATCTAACGCTCTAGAACAACTGGATGTTGCTCCAGGTCTTGAAGAGTTAGAAATGGGTGCGTCACGCGTACAGGTTGATGATAAAGCCATGATCAACTGTCGTGCAGACTTAAACCAGCTTGTACCTTTCAAATACGAATGGGCATGGCAAAAATWTCTAGATGGTTGTGCAAACCACTGGATGCCACAAGAAGTGAACATGAACCACGACATCGCGTTGTGGAAGTCTGAAAATGGCTTAACTGAAGATGAGCGCACCATTGTTATGCGTTCACTTGGTTTCTTCTCTACCGCAGATTCATTAGTTGCTAACAACTTGGTATTGGCTATTTATCGCCACATTACCAACCCTGAATGCCGCCAGTACATTTTGCGTCAAGCCTTTGAAGAAGCGATTCACACTCACGCTTACCAGTACTGTATCGAATCGTTAGGTATGGATGAAGGTGAAGTCTTCAATATGTACCGCGAAGTACCATCGGTTGCGCGTAAAGCAGCATGGGGCTTGAAGTACACGCAATCTTTAAGCGATCCTACTTTCAAAACAGGTACACCTGAAAACGACCAAATTTTGCTACGCAACTTGATCGCATTCTATTGTGTACTTGAAGGTATTTTCTTCTACTGCGGTTTCAGTCAGATCTTGTCGATGGGTCGTCGTAACAAAATGAACGGTGTTGCAGAGCAATTCCAATACATTTTACGCGATGAATCTATGCACTTGAACTTTGGTATCGACATGATTAACCAAATCAAGATTGAGAACCCGCACTTGTGGACTTCAGAATTCCAGCAAGAAGTGATTCAAATGATTCTTGAAGGCACGATGCTTGAAATTGAATATGCACGTGACACCATGCCACGTGGCGTATTGGGCATGAACGCAGGCATGATGGAAGAGTACCTGAAATTCATCTGTAACCGTCGTTTAAGCCAGTTAGGTTTACCTGAACAGTTTGCTGGCGTAAACAACCCATTCCAATGGATGTCTGAAATGATGGACTTGCGTAAAGAGAAGAACTTCTTTGAAACGCGTGTGACGGACTATCAGACTGGCGGTGCGTTAAGCTGGTAATACAGCGCTGCGTCACGCGATACATATGCTGTCATTGTGCGACACATGAGTTGTCATTGAGAAAACCGCCATCCATGGCGGTTTTTTTAAAGATACGATCTAGTATTTAATGGCTAGGTTGTACAAATATCTAAAAATTTGATTTTGTTTAATTTATTTATTTTTAAAATTTCCACAAACCTTTAAAATCGTCATCTTACAAAATATTTATAAAACAAAGCCGTTTTTTTACTTCTTTTGTTGATTATGAGAATAGGACAATAATCTAACACCACAAAAACGACAAAAAACAAAATAAATAAAGGCGCATCACGCGCCTTTATTCAGGCTGCTCACATTTAAGCAGGAATACGCAACACCTGTCCTGGGAAAATGTCATCGGCATTTTTCAATAATGGACGGTTAGCTTCAAAGATTTTGTTGTATTGGTTGGCATCCCCATAAAACTCTTTAGAAATTTTAGATAAGGTATCGCCTGATTTTACTGTATAGAACTTACTTTCTGGTTCTGGGGTTGCAACGGTGAGTTGATCATCCACTTGTGCAACGTGGTCAATATTACCCACAGCAAGAATAATTTTTTCACGATCTGCCTGACTGTTGACCTGTCCACGCACTGTCGCTAAGTCCGTGGTTGAGTTATAACTCACCGACAAACCTGTCACAGGTAAACCTAAACTTTTCACATGCCCCAAAAGCTTATTTGCAATTTCTTGTGCTGAAGGTTCTACTGGTGTACTTGGTGCAGCTTGTGGTTCTGCAGCTGCTGTATTTTTCTTACCAATCCCTTTTACAAAATCAAAAAGACCCATGAGGTGCTCCTTTTTTTCTGCTGTTATAAATCGTCGCTCATTTACATAAGCACTTTGCGGTTCTCATTCCTTTATAACTAAAAAATAAGCGACTTCGGTTGTGATTAGACACGAGCTTGGTAACAAAGTGTAAATCACATCACACATTCAAAAAGATGCGTTTTTCATGATCCTTCCAAATTTGCAAAAATGATAGCGCATAAAAAAGCCACCTTGCGGTGGCTTTCATTTCAGCAGTGCTGAAATCAACAATTAACCAAGTTTTTTAGTTACGTAGTCAATTGCTGATTGAACTGTTGTGATTTCGTTAGAATCTTCGTCTGGGATTGTGATGTCAAAATCGTTTTCGAAAGACATTACAAGCTCTACTAAGTCTAAAGAGTCAGCACCTAAGTCATCCATAAAAGATGCTTCGTTTTTGATTTCTTCAGCTTTAAGACCAAGTTGTTCTGCAACCGCTTGTTTAACGCGTTGTTCGATATCGCTCACAGGAATTCTCCTCATTGCTTGTGGCGTTTTTAATGCCGTTAGTTTAATTGAATCTATAAAATTTTGAAAGTTTATACTTGAGCTTAGCTCATGTATAAACCACCATTTACGTGTAACACTGTACCAGTGATGTAACCAGCTTTGTCAGAAGCCAAGAAACTCACTGCATTTGCGATATCTTGTGGATCACCTAAACGGTTTAATGCCACTTGCTCACTCATTTTTTTGCGAATTTCTTCACTTAACTGATCTGTCATTTCAGTTGCAATAAAGCCCGGCGCAACCGAGTTTACTGTAATTTGACGACTGCCCATTTCTTTGGCAAGGCTTCGGCTGAATGCTTCAATACCGGCTTTTGCCGCAGAATAATTGGCTTGTCCTGGGTTCGCAAAATGTGCCACCACAGAACTAATATTAATAATGCGTCCAAAACGTGCTTTGGTCATGCCTTTCAAGACACGTTTAGATAAACGGTAAACTGCCTTTAAGTGAATGTTGAGAATGTCATCCCAATCATCTTCTGACATACGCAGTAACAAATTATCTTTGGTGATACCCGCATTGTTGACCAATACCAAAACTGAACCATAGCTTTGTTCAATGTCAGAAACTAAGGCATCAATGGCAGCACCATCACGAACATCTAAAACTTTACCTGCACCGTTTTCTGCAAAACTTGCCGATAATTTTTCTGCGCCCGCTTCAGAAGTGGCAGTACCTACCACAAAAAAACCGTCTTGAATAAGTTGCTGAGCGATGGCTGCACCAATCCCTCGGCTTGCACCTGTGACTAATGCAACTTTACGTTCTTGTGTCATGCAATTTTCCCTTCTGCCACCAAAATGGCATTTAGCGCATCTTCCATACGACTTTGTGTGTCGAGTGGGAATGCTTTTTCGATATTCTGTAAACGCTTCGCAAGATTCGCCAATACGTTGCCTGGGCCACATTCCACGATATATTCAATACCTTGATCTTGTAGGTATTGCATAGTTTGTGTCCACTGCACCGATTGATACAATTGCGCAGTGAGTGCCTGACCTAATTGCGCAACATCTGCCGCGATTCCAGCGTTGACATTTTGTATTACAGGAATACGCGGTAGCTCAATGGCAGTTTGTTCCAAAGCTTGTGCAAACTGTTCTGCCGCAGGTTTCATCAATGAACAGTGCGAAGGTACAGATACAGGCAGGGCAATAGCTTTACCACCATTTTCTTTGGCCAATGCCATAACAGCTTCGACTAAAGTTTTATCGCCTGCAATCACGACTTGGCCTTGCGCGTTGTAGTTCGCTGCTTCTACCGAGCCACGACCTTGCACATTGACTTGTTCACATAGCTCTAGCACTTTGGCATCTTCAAGACCCAAAATAGCCGCCATAGCGCCCTGCCCTTGTGGTACAGCATTTTGCATTAACTTACCACGTAAGTTCACCAATTTGACTGCATCGCCCAAGCTTAGGCTGCCTGCTGCAACCAATGCGCTGTATTCGCCTAATGAGTGCCCTGCCAAGTATTTTGGTGCAACACCACCCAGCTCTAACCACACACGCCATAAAGCGATACTTGCAGTGAGTAATACCGGCTGAGTAAATTCTGTTTGGTCTAAACCTTCACCACTTTGTGCAATGTGCCATAAGTCAAAGCCAATTGCTTCAGAGGCTTCCACAAATGTTTCGCGCACACCGCTAAACTGTTCTGCAAGCTCAGCCAACATACCGGCTTTTTGTGAGCCTTGACCAGGAAAAACAAATGCAGTTTTAGTGGCTTGAGCCGCTTGCTCGAGTCGTTTAGCAGACATAAAAAATCCTTTAATTAAGATGCGCAAATTGTAGTTTTTAGCCACTACAACCCACACCTTCTCATGTAAGCTCAGTTATGGAGCGAAAATTTAACACTTAATTTTGCTTTTAGTAATTGCCAAATACAACAAAAATCGGGCACAAAAAAAGGGAGCTTACGCTCCCATTTTTTCTACTAAGCTTGACGCTTAATACATCACCAATTATTCAGCATCTGCTGCTTTAGCGAATAATTGACGACCACGGTAGAAACCATCTTTAGTTACGTGGTGACGACGATGAGTTTCACCAGTAGCTTGGTCTACAGTTAATGCATTCTCGGTTAAAGCGTCATGTGAACGGCGCATGTCACGGCGAGAGCGACTTTTACGGTTTTGCTGAACGGCCATGATGGCTCCTTACAAAGATCGAAAAAATGGATCAGAACAAATTGAGTTGTCTTAACTGGAAATTATAACATAATTTTCAGTTAAGTTTACCTTTCAAACTTGCCAAAACATCAAACGGATTATCACGTTTTTCTTCGGCAATGTTCTGAATGGCAGGTTGATGCTTATGCTCGCAAGCGTCATGCTTAGGAGATAAGGGCAACAACAATAACAATTCATCTTCTATAAGTGACAGTAAATTAGCCGTCGCAGGCGAATCATAATCGCCTTTGGTGGTGGCTTCACTTTCACCTAATACAATGAAATCAGCATCCTCATCCAAGCGCTCTATCAGTGACTCATCATCCACAAGAGCTAGATGAAAATCTAAAACGAGGTCTATTTCTACAGAACCCAAGCAGCGCTGGCATTCCATTGGAACTTTCGTTTCAATATGACCATCTAGCCATACAATGCGATGATACGCATCCATTGATAGCTTACAGTCTATGTTAACCAATTGATCATCAATTGATCCAACAGCTTCACGGGCGATACGAGCAAAGCGATACGATGGCAGGTTACCTGACCATGTAAAGCCCTGTTCAGCCCATTTAAACGGCTCAATCTGTGCCGGAAAGGTATTTGCTGACATAATTAAGGCGGCAATTCTACAAATTCATCAGTACTCTGTCAAAGATTAAGATACAATTTTGTACTTATTTAGACAGACCAATTTTGGGTAAAACAGTCATGCATCTGTTGCAGCCGCAAACAGAAGTGAATTTTTCATCACTTGTGAGCACACTTCCRACCACCAATTCTGACACTTCGCACCCCCAAGTGCAACTCTCGGACTGGGCAAAACTCAATACAGAAACGGAACAGGTGGACTGGCTCATCTTACACTTTAATCACTGGTTTTCCCACCTAAATGTGAACTTGGTCAAAGGTGATTTTGAACCTGAGTACTTTCCTGCCACAGCAACACAGCCTGCACGAATTCAATTTGCTCATGGCTTCTTTAATAGCGCACTGCATGAAATTAGCCATTGGTGCATTGCAGGTGAACAAAGGCGCTTATTACCAGACTTAGGCTATTGGTATGCCCCCGATGGTCGTACTCAAGAACAACAGGCCTTGTTTGAACAAGTCGAAATTAAGCCACAAGCCATAGAATGGCTATTTGCTCAAGCGTTTGGGCGTAAATTCCGTGTGTCTTTAGATAACCTGACAGGTGAAAGTGGAGATGGCCGCACATTTAAAGACAATGTCTTTGCTCAAGTACAGCGTTATTTTAACGGAGAAGCCAAACTGCCACGCGATGCCAAACGCTTTATTGACTGTATTTGTTACTGCACCCGAGGTGGCAAAACATTACAAAGTGCAGAGTTTGAACGTAAAAATCTAGATTAAATGCAATAAAGCACAAGACAATGATTGCAAGTGACATCAATCCCCTTTCATAATGAGCCTAACGTCACACTTACGCTACTGAGGAATTCGCATGTTGCATTTAAGAGTACATCCTGAAAATCCACAGCCGCGTCTCATCAGCCAAGCGGTTGAACGCATACGCGCAGGCGATGTGGTGGTTTATCCAACCGATGCTGCCTATGCAATTGGTTGCCAGATTGGTAATAAAAACGCGATGGAGCGCATTTCACAAATTCGTGGTTTAGGCGCAAAACATCAATACGCCATTATTTGTGCCGATTTATCAGATATTGCCACTTACGCCAAAGTCGACAATGCTATGTATCGTCTACTGAAAAACAATACTCCTGCTGTCACGACCTTTATTTTACCTGCGACCAGCGAAGTGCCACGCCGCTTAATGCATCCCAATAAAAAAACCATTGGTTTGCGTATTCCAAGCAACCCCATTTGTCGCATGCTGCTTAAAGAACTGGGCGAACCTTTACTGACCAGTACCCTGATTTTACCAGGACAAGAAGATCCTTTAGATGATCCATATGAGATTGATCTACAACTCAACAAACGCATAGATGTACTGATTGATGGTGGCTTAGGCACACTCAGCACCACCAGTATTGTGGACTTGTCGGGTGACAATCCGAAAATTGTGCGTCGTGGTGTGGGAGATGTGAGTGCTTTTGAATAAGCACTCCTTTATACACATCGTATTTGTTTTCTTTGTGGCATCATCACCTAAGAAAATACCCCTATTTATTTTTGGCTTTTTTTGATATTTGGTCGTAGAACAGATTTATTTCAACCTTGATATCCTTTAGACTAGCCGCTATTAATTTTGTGCTATTTCTCTACCGCTCCTCCTATCTAAAGCGGAAATAGCGTTTGCATGCTTTTGAAAATTCGCGTGGCCCAATACTGTAATGAATCAATCCCTCCACAATGCGATGGAACCTGCCCAACACATTCGTGTGTTAGATGAATGGCAAGAGTCGATTCCAGAGGATTTGTATATCCCTCCTGCAGCTTTTGAAATTCTATTAGAGCATTTCGAAGGACCTCTCGACTTTTTAATTTACCTGATTCAAAAAAATGGCTTCGATTTACTCCAGTTAGATATCGCCCCAATTGCATCGCAATATCTGTCGTATATGGATGCCATGAAATCACTGAATATTGAACTTACAGCCGACTATATGGTGATGGCTGCACTATTGGCCGATTTAAAATCACGGCTATTATTGCCCAAAGCACCAAGCACTAGTGCAATTCAGAAAGATCCGAAACAAGAACTGATTGACCGCTTAGAAACCTATTTAAGAGTCAAGCAAGCAGCGGAACGCCTTGGGCAAATGCCAGTTTTAGAGCGTGACACCTTTGCCACCAATGTGAGTTTAGGACACACTGCGGTGAATAATGTCGGCTATGCAGCCGATCAATTACGTGATGCCTTATTCTGCATTTTTAACCGTCCTGAACCTGTCACGCATCAAATTTTGCAAGAACCTGTCTTACTTGAAGAACGGATTGGATTTATTGAAGCCAAACTCGCCTCGGGTGAAGTACTGAGTTTTGATGCGCTGCTTAAACCAAGTCAGGGTCGAATGGGCATGGTGGTGACCTTTATGGCGATTTTAGAACTGACCCGCCAGCAAAAAGTTTGCATTATCAGTAGCGGTATTGAAGCACCTTTGAGCATTCAAGGGGCGCAAGCATGAATCCAGAACCCATGATTTCAAGTTTGTCCGATGGCGAACAACAGCATGAAGTACTGATGCAACTTGAAGCAATTATTTTTGCCAGTGACAGTGCTGTGTCTTTAGCGCGTCTAAAAGAAGCGTTTCAAGACAAATATAGCAAAGCACAATTGCGCCAGTTTTTACAACAATTGGCCATGTTACAACATGGTCGCTCGATTGAACTGATCKAAACCGCACAAGGTTTTCGTTTTCAGGTAAGGGCAAAGTATCGTACAATAATTACACAGGTATGGCCTGAACGTCCGACCAGACTTTCGCCGTCACTACTAGAAATACTGGCAGTGATTGCCTACCACCAGCCTGTGACCCGTGCAGATATTGAACAAATTCGCGGAGTATCAAACAATAGTCAAATTTTACGTACATTGTTTGACTGGAACTGGATAAAAGAATCTGGTTTCCGGGAACTCCCAGGAAGACCTGCGTTGTTAGTTACAACGCCCCAATTTTTAAATGCGTTTGGCTTGAATTCCTTAAGTCAATTGCCTCCCCTACAGGATGCCAAGGAAGCTTTCATGGCACTCGATGCATCTGCATCTGTGTCTTGAATAGGTAAACTGTTGATGATCATTTCTAAGGTTGTGCTGTTATGAGTGAAAAGTTGCAAAAGGTACTCGCACGAGTAGGCTTGGGTTCTCGCCGTTATATGGAAGAAGTCATTGCCGCTGGTCGTGTGAGTGTCAACGGCCAAGTTGCCCAAGTGGGTGAACGTATTGAACCAGGTGATGAKCTTCGCATCGATGGTCGTAAAGTTCAGTTCCAAATTGAAGATGAAATTCGTCGTCGTGTTCTGATTTACTATAAACCAGAAGGCGAAATTTGCTCACGCAACGACCCTGAACAACGCCCGACTGTATTTGATAACTTACCTGCAATTGCCAATGATCGTTGGGTGATGGTTGGTCGTCTAGACATTAATTCGACAGGTTTATTACTATTCACCAACGATGGTGAATTAGCCAACCGTTTAATGCACCCATCGAACGAAATTGAACGTGAATATGCGGTTCGTGTGATGGGTGAAGTAACACCACAACTGAAAAACAACATGTTACGCGGTGTAGTGCTAGATGATGGCCCTGCCAAGTTTGAATCTTTCTCTGAAATTGGCGGAGATGGTATTAACCGCTGGTATCAAGTGGTAGTAAAAGAAGGTCGTAACCGTGAAGTTCGTCGTATTTTTGAATCACAAGGTCTGAAAGTCAGCCGTCTATTGCGTACCCGTTACGGCACGGTAATTTTACCGCGTGAATTACGTACAGGTCGCTGGATGGAATTGGATAAAAATGACATCGATAACCTTGCCAAAGCGGTTGAGTTAAAACCACGTCAAGGCACAGGTTTGTACGGCATGGCAAAACGTCGCAATGAGCGTATGCAGGAAAAACCGTTGGCAGCACGTCGTGGTGGTTTCTTGCGTCAGCAACGTCGTGACACCGAAGAAGCTGCACAAAACACAGGTTTTGCACCGCGTGAACGTCGTCAGGACGGTAACAGTTACGGCAACCGCGAACCACGCCAAGACGGTAACAGCTACGGCAACCGCGAACCACGCCAAGAAGGGCACAGTTACGGCAACCGCGAACGTCGCCAAGATGGCAACAGCTATGGCAACCGCGAGCGTCGCCAAGATGGTAATAGCTACGGCAACCGTGAACAACGTCAGGATAGTAACAACTATGGCAATCGCGAGCGTCGTGATGAAAATGCACCACGTAAACCGTTTGGCAATAAAAGCTTTAAGAAATTCTAAAAGCTGAATATGCTAAATTGACTAAAAAAGCCACACATTCATGTGTGGCTTTTTATTAGGCAAATTTATTGGACAAAAAATAATAACCATTAAATATTCGGCAATACAGGAATTTCAATCCACTGTGCATTCGGAAAGCTTTTTGCCAAATAATTTTTTAAATACTTGGCAGTATCCTGCGAAATTAAAGGGTCTTGTGATTCATCCTTCAAATTATATGCCAATGCATATAAATTCAAACCACGTGTTTTTAAAGCTTCCAAACTAAGCAAAGTGTGATTAATACTACCCAAGCGCCCAGAACTCACCAAAATAACAGGATATTGTTTTTGCGCAATATAGTCGATTGTCAGCAGGTTTGGGGTCAGTGGTACCATGAGCCCACCTGCACCTTCTAATAATACCGCATCATACTTTGCCGCCAATTGCGCAGTTGCAGCCTCAATTTTAGCAAAATCAATCTCACGACCATCAATTTGTGTGGCCAAATGCGGTGAAGCAGGATAACTGAAAATTTCAGGCATAGTGAGCTTGTCATCATCTTCAGGCAACCATTCACTGCCCATAATTTTACGATGCTGCTCAATATCTTCTGAAACGTCTTGATTGCCAGTTTGAATCAGTTTTTGGGTAATGGTCTGAATACCCTGTTCATTCATGGTCTTGGCTAAATAACCTGTGGCATAGGTTTTGCCAATCCCTGTATCAATACCACTCACAAAATAAACTTGAGCTGTCATGGCATTCTCCGTGCAAGACAATAAATAGGATGATACGTGAGCGTATAACTTTTTTGCTGTGAGCTATGCTGCTGACTAAACTGTTCATAGCCCCGATAAAACTCGGTTAAAGTCGTTTTGTTCCAACGCTGCCCTTGCGCTGTACCCGTGACACCTGTGGCTTTTAAGTGCTGCAAAATCTGTTTGGGATGTTCAAAACTTATTGATTCAAGCTGCTCTGAACAGCGTAATACTTCAAAGCCGTAGTGTTTAAGCTGTTGTTGTAACGCATCCATACTCAAATAATGTAAGCCCTGACCTGTTAATTGCTTAATTTCATTAAAGTTTTGAGGGCCAAACGTCGAAAAGCACAAATACCCTTGCGGCTTTAACGCTTGATTCGCCTTACGCAACAATGCTCCAAAATCTTCCACCCATTGCAAAGCCGAGCTTGAACAAATTAAATCCAAAGACTGCGGAAAGTCGAGCTGTTCTATATCTCCAATTAAGCCATGAATTTGCGTAGTAGTTGACTGCGGATGATGCAGATACGCTTGTAACACTTCGGCATATAAATCATTTAAAATCAGGTGTTGAATTTGAAATTCACTCAGTAACAAGTCGGTTAAGTTTCCCGAACCACAACCGATTTCTAAGACTTTTTTAAAGTAAAGCGGAGATTGACCCGACAACTTTTGCTGCACAATATATTTTTGCATTTTTGCCATTAACTGCTGACAAATGTGCTGCTGTACCACGGCATGCGTTTTATAACTCTGATGTGCACGGGCAAAACGCTGTGCAACTTGTGTTTTATCTATACGCATACGCACACTCAAAGCAAATCCAATAACGGCATTAAATCTACCGTTTCAAATTGCGTATTTAAACAAATCCGCAGTCTGGAACTGCCTTGTGGCACAGTCGGTGGGCGTACAGGCATCACATAAAAACCTGCCGCCTGTATTTGTTGGGCTTTGCTTACAGTTGCAATAGAGTCCCCAAATATCACAGGTACAATTTGCGAAGTGGATGGGCAAGCAAAACCTTTGTCCCGAATCCCCTGTTGCATATATTGGCTCAAGGCGGCCAAATGCTGACGCTGTGCCTGCATGTGTACAATCTGATTCAGCATAAATTGCGTCCACGCCATGCAAATAGGTGGCTGCGCGGTACTAAAAATTAGCGGACGCATCCGATTACTCAAGTAATCACGGATAATCGGATCACAGATCAAATATCCCCCAATTGAAGCAACGGCTTTGCCAAATGTCCCGACCAGAAAATCAATGGCATCAATTACGCCATATTGTTCGGCACAACCTAAACCTTGCTGCCCACGTACGCCAATGGCATGTGCTTCATCGACATATAACATGACTTTGGCAAATTGCTGTTTCAGCGCGACCAAAGCGGCTAAATCAGTTTCATCACCATCCATACTAAAAATAGATTCAGTCACCACAATAATACGTTCATAATTTTCATCAGCATGATATTGCGTCAGCAATTGCTGCAAATGCGCCAAATCATTATGTCGATAACGCAAATATTTTGCAGATGACAAACGAATGCCATCAATCATGCTCGCATGTACCAGTTTATCGGCCAAAATTAAGGTTTTCGCATCTGCCAATGCAGGTAAAATACCAATATTCATGTGATAGCCGCTATTAAACAACAAGGCAGCTCGCCCATGAAATAATTGCGTTAATGTGGCTTCAAGCTGTTCATAGACAGTGAAATTTCCAGTCAGCAAACGTGATGAAGAGGCACTCATTAAACGCTGTGCATTCGGTGTTTCATCAAAAAACTGTTCACGGAAGCGCAAGTCAGAAGCTAAACCTAAATAATCATTGGACGATAAATTCAGCATCTGCTGTTGCTGAATTTCAATGGTTTTACCTTGCTGCTGATTGCTGCGAAATTGACGAAAATTACCCTGTTGGCGAAGTTGATCAAGCTGTTCTGCATAGTGATCGAGTAAACTCATACGCTCGCTCCTTGCATGCCTGTCACCACTTCAACCAATTGCTGCAATAAAGTATTTAGTTCTGCAGCTGTAATCACAAAGGGTGGCATCACATAGACCAATTGACCAAATGGACGCACCCAAATACCGCGTTGCACAAATTCTTGTTGCAGACTTTGCATATCGACAGCATGCTTAAGTTCTACCACACCAATTGCACCTAATACCCGTACATCTTGCACCCATGCCAAATTAGCCAATGGCGTTAAATGCTGTTCAAGTTGCTGCTGAATACGTTCAATATTGGCTTGCCAGTCTTGTTCTAATAATAATTGGGTACTTTTGACTGCAACCGCGCAGGCCAGTGGATTTGCCATAAAGGTCGGGCCATGCATAAACACACCTGCCTCACCTTGCGAAATCGTTTCTGCAACATGCTTTGTGGTTAATGTGGCAGACAAAGTCATATAACCGCCTGTCAGCCCTTTGCCGATACACATAATATCGGGTTCGACCTGAGCATGTTCCCACGCGAATAACTTACCTGTACGCCCAAAACCTGTGGCAATTTCATCAAAAATTAGCAACACATCATATTGTTCACACAGCAATTTGGCTTGACGCAAATATTCAGGATGATAAAAGCGCATGCCGCCTGCACCTTGCACAATCGGCTCAATAATCATGGCGGCAATCTGCTGATGATGCTTTGCTAAACTTTGCGCCAATTCTGCAATATCGGCAGGATTCCACTCTTGGTCAAAACCTGTTTGTGGTGCAGATACAAAATAACGACGCGCCAAACTTGAGCCAAAAACCTGATGCATCCCTGTAACAGGATCACAAACCGACATGGCATTCCATGTATCGCCATGATAGCCAGAACGGGTGGTAATAAAATTGGTTTTTTCAGTTTTGCCTTGTGCAGTCCAGTATTGCACAGCCATTTTCAGCGCCACTTCAACGGCGACGGAGCCTGAATCTGCATAAAAAATTTTATCTAAACTCGGTGGGGTAATTTCGAGCAACAAACGCCCTAACTCAATAGCAGGACGATGGGTCAATCCACCAAACATGATATGCGCCATACTGTCGAGTTGCTCAGTCACAGCACGGTTCAGCTCAGAATGGTTATAGCCATGAATCGCGCACCACCACGATGACATGCCGTCAATCAACTGGCGACCATCTTCAAGTTCAATGGTGCTGCCAAATGCCCGCTTAACCTTAAAGGTTGTTAAGGGCTGAGTCATAGAGGTGTAAGGATGCCAAAGATGTTCACGATCAAAAGCCAAATCCATCTGTTCTGTCATCCCACCATCATCCTTGATCTTGTAAAAAACTTGATGTGCTAAATCTTAAACCTGTCTACAGATAAAATAAATTGCGAGATTTGTCACTTATGGACCTGTTGGCGGGTTTTTCTGTAAATATTGGCAGATTTTGCTAGTCAGCTCATTGGCATGGAACAATGGCAGCCCATGTGAACCTTGTAAAACGTCTACGCTTAAAAACTTTGCAGCTAAATTTTGCAGTTTAGCCGCAACTTTGCAATCAACTAAAACATCCTGCTCTGCAAAAAGATGATACTGCTGACCTGGGTAACTTTTAAGCATCTTCACCAAGTTTAAGTTTTCCAATAAATTTAAACCCTGTTGAAGCAAAGATTGCGACTGCGGCTGAACCAAACTTTGTAATTGTAATAAGTCCGTTTTACTGCTGCTTACACCCTGACACACCATAAAACCAAAACGCTTTAGGGTTAGAATCGGGTCTTGTGCAAAAGATTGTTTAAACTGGGCAAACGTGGCTTGTGACATGGCTGTATCCCAATCTGCTTGTGCAACAAAACACGGATTGGATGCAATGGTGATTAAGGTTTTATATTCTGCATATTGACTAGCAATCGCATCGACCAGTAGCGTTGCCAATTGCCCACCCAATGACCACCCCATAATCACATCAAACTGACGTGCAAATTCGACCTGTTGCTGCATGACCTCCGTATCGGCAGCGTTAAAAATATTGATGAGCTCAACCCGAAAACCTTGTGCAGTTAAGGCTTGCTGTAACGGATTTAAGAGTGCAGTACCACCGCCCCAGCCTGTAATCAATAAAATCTGTTGTTGCACCTGGCTTTTGCTCTCAAGTTAGAAAATCAGCTCAGTATAATACTGATTCGGCTCAATCAACATCTACCAAGCACCAAGATACATCCTTTAAAAAAACCAATTAATCTAAAGAAGCCCATCTATAAAAAATGATCTATAAAAAAACCCGATTTATCAAAAATCGGGTTTTGGCTTATTTTGCTTTGATCAGATTACATTTGCGATTGAATATAGTTTTGTAAACCAATCAACTCAATTAAACGTAACTGTTTTTCCAACCAGTACGTATGATCTTCTTCTGTGTCGGTCATTTGCTGACGCAACATATCACGGCTGACATAATCGCCTTTTTCTTCACACAATTTTACGCCTTGCGCCAATTTTTCACGGACTTCATATTCGAGTTTTAAATCGGCTTTTAAGCAAGACACCACATCTTCACCCACGTCGATGTCATCGCGCTGCATATTTGGAGTGCCTTCAAGGAACAATACACGACGAATTAAAGCATCGGCATGCTGCGCTTCTTCCTGCATTTCATGGTCAATGCGTTCAAAAATTTTGCTTAAACCCCAATCTTCATACATACGTGAATGGATCAGGTATTGATCGCGAGCAGCCAGTTCGCCACCAATCAACATATTTAAATAGTCTACGACTTCTGGATTGCCACGCATTTGCTGTACTCCTTTTCTTAATCTAGTCATTATGACCACATTTATGCAAAATTGCAAAAGTTAATTGTTGTAAATATATGATTTTTATAAAATAAAAATGATAAACATACGCATTTGCAATATACCTTAAAAATTCCCATATATAAAACAACTGTTTGGCAAAAATCAGCTTTTAAACTGGCAATACAATGATTTTGCTTCAATTTGTAAAGAGTGAAAGAAGCCGTACTGTGACACTCAGGTATCGTAAAAAATGCCTCAAAAGCAGATTTTAAAATTCAACTGCTATATGATAGTCACGAGTTCCATCAGTTTCCTAAAATAATGACAAATCTAAATACATCAGCACCCATTTTAGTCACAGGCGCAACAGGCTATATTGCCAGTTGGGTCATTAAAAACCTGCTTGAACAAGGACATACTGTACATGCCACAGTTCGTGATCTGAATAAAACTCTCAGTTTTCAACATCTGACGGATATCGCCGAAAAAGGCACAGGAAATTTACAATTATTCCAAGCCAACTTACTTGAAGAAGGCGCTTTTGATGTTGCCATGCAAGGTTGTGAAATCGTGCTACACATGGCTTCACCTTTTGTGGTCACTAATTATAAAGATGCAATCAAAGACATTATTGAACCTGCCGTAATTGGCACCGAAAATGTGTTAAACAGCGTAAATCGTACTGCATCGGTAAAGCGTGTGGTGGTGACTTCAAGTATTGCTGCAACCTACGGCGATGCGATTGATATTTTAACGACGACCAATAACTGTTTTGATGAAAGTCACTGGAATACTAGCAGCAGCCCAGAACATCAGCCTTATCCTTATTCTAAAGTGGCGGCAGAACGCAAAGCATGGGAAATGGCGCAGGCACAAACCCGCTGGGATTTGATCTGCATCAACCCTGCGTTGGTGCTTGGCCCATCTTTGACCAAAAACACCCAATCGGGTAGCGTGGAAGTGTTATTGCAGTTTGCCAATGGCATGACCTTGGCAGGCGTCCCTGCCATGTGGAATGGCATTGTTGATGTGCGTGACGTGGCAGATGCCCACATTCAAGCCGCCTTTAACCCTGCTGCTAAAGGGCGCTATATTATTAGCGGCGGCACACTCAGCTTATTAGAAATGGGGAAAATTTTAGCGCAGCACTTTGGACGCAAATATCCATTCCCACGCAATCAGTTGCCTAAATTTGCCTTTAAAGCCTTTGGCCCTCTACTTGGTTTTTCCCGCAAATTTGTAGAACTGAATATGGGCTACCCAATTTATTTTAATGCAGAAAAAAGTCAGCGTGAATTGGGGATGCGCTACCGTAATATTGATACAAGTTTAATCGAACATTTTCAGCAACTCATTGATGATGGCATTGTGAAGAAGCGTTAAATCTTCGATTTCTCTCAATAAAAACAAAGGCACTTCATCGTTGAAGTGCCTTCGTACTTATAGTGAATAAAAATATATGGATGCTGCTTATTCAAGTACACCATATTCCTGCATCAGCTGAATAAACTCCGCTTCATTCATAACTTGTACACCCAACTTCTCGGCTTTTTCTAGCTTTGAGCCTGCTTTCTCACCCGCCACGACACATTTGGTTTTAGCCGAAACACTGCCACTCACCCGTGCACCCAAGGCCTGCAACAACTGAGTCGCTTCATCACGTCCCATCTGGCTCAACGTCCCCGTAATCACCCAACTTTCACCATTCAAAGGCTGACGTGTCGGTGCAATTGGAGCATCCCAGTGAATGCCTGCAGCCAATAAACGATCCAACACTTCTAAATTATGCGGCGCTTGGAAAAAGTCCAAAATCCATTCTGCAGTAATATCCCCCACATCTGGAGTTTTCTTTAATGCGTCAAGATCAGCTTCACGCAAAGCCTCTAAGGTTTGAAACGTATTGGCAAGCATCCGTGCGGTGGTTTCGCCTACACCACGAATTCCCAAGGCATAAATAAATGCTGCCAACGTGGTTTTTTTGCTGTTTTCAATTGAGTCAATCAAGTTTTGAACCGACTTCTCACCCATTTTTTCAATGCTGAGCAAAGTGTCGCGGTGTTCGTGTAAGTGATAAATATCGGCCACATTTTGCAGCAAGTTCAGGTGCAGTAATGACTCCACCCAACGATCACCCAAACCTTCAATATTCATGGCTTTACGCGATACAAAATGACGAATCGCTTCAATACGCTGCGCAGCACAATACAAACCACCTGAGCAACGCGCCAACGCCTCACCCTCAGGCATCACCACTGGTGAATCACACACAGGGCATTGTTTAGGTAAATGCACTTCTTGTGCATCGGCAAGGCGAAATTCAGGCCAAACTTTTTCCACTTTGGGAATCACATCACCACTACGGTAAACACTGACCGTATCGCCTAAACGGACATCCAAACGGTGAATTTCACCAATATTATGCAAAGTAACATTGGATACCGTCACACCACCTACGGAAACGGGGTTTAGACGCGCCACTGGTGTCAGCGTACCTGTGCGCCCAACTTGCCAATCAATATTCTCAATGGTGGTTAAAGCTGTTACTGCAGGGAATTTATAGGCAGTCGCCCAGCGCGGCTCACGACTTAAAAAACCCAATTGCTGTTGCTGCTTCAAATCATTGACCTTAACCACCATGCCATCAATTTCAACGCTTAAATTCGGACGCTCAAGGTTAATTTGCTCATAGACCGCCTGAACCTCTTGAATGCTCTTACAGACAAAATGACGTTCACCAATTTCAAAGCCAAACTGCTCCAACCATGCCAAACTGTCGGACATGGTACTTTGTCCATGAGGTGGCACACATTGCGCAATGCCATAAKCATAGAATGCCAAAGGACGTGATGCCGCTATCTTTGGATCTAACTGACGCAAACTGCCTGCTGCTGCATTACGTGGATTAGCAAAGGTTTTTTCACCTTTAGCTATATTGGCCGCATTGAGTTTTTCAAAACCAAGTTTTGGCATCAACACTTCACCGCGCACTTCCAAAAGTTCAGGAATGGCAGCTTCTGTTGCACTCAAGACTTTAGGTAAATTGCGGATGGTTTTAACGTTGTGGGTAATGTCTTCCCCTGTTTCCCCATCACCACGGGTCACACCACGCACTAAAACACCGTGCTCATACCAAAGTGAAATCGCCAAACCATCAAATTTAAGTTCGACATCGTATTCAATATTTTGATTAGGCAAACGCTCTTCGACACGTCTTGCAAAAGCAAATAATTCTTCCTGATTAAACACATTGCCTAAAGACAACATGGGTACGGCATGCCTAACCGTAGTGAACTTCGCCAAAGGTGTGCCACCGACTTTATTGGTCGGTGTATCGGGTTGAACTAAATCTGGATGCTGTTGCTCTAACGCTTTGAGTTGATGGAAAAGCTGATCATATTCGCTGTCTGTAATTGTCGGTTGATCCATCACATAATAGGCATGATTGTGCTTGGCAAGTAGTTGAATCAATTGACGCATTTGCGCCACGACAGTTAAATCTACAGACATATTTCCACCATAAAAAAGGGCGGTCTTGTTCCGCCCTTCAATTTTCTATGTAGCGTATGCTACAGCTTGTATTGCTGCGCACATTATAAAAATGCGGCTGCAAAGTTGCAATTTATCTTGTTGCACTCAGTTCAATTACACAGCTGGCACCAAGTGCGATATCGTAATTTTAAGCATGACTTGCCTGACCAGCACGATAATCGATTGCCTGATGCCGCCAGTGCTCACGTAATTGTGGGGTAAATTCTAAATGGTTTTGGTCATAGACCGTTCCATCAATTTCACGTGCAATCAGTCCCGAAATACTAACCATGGTGTCAAAGGCATTTTGCACATCGCTATGTGGCAAAGCGAGGAAGAACGCCAAACCTTTGACTTGTTCAGTCGATAAGGTTTCTAAATCAAAACCATCTGCGCCTTCATCATTAATTTGTAAAACCGAGAATAATAATTTGGTGCCATCTTCGTTATAACGATGAAAACATGACATTTCACCAAAACGTAAACCATATTTCATCAATACTTTTAGGGCTTTATCGCCCGAAAGTATGCGACGTTCAGGGAAGATATTCAGCGCAATAAAAGATTCAGCTGTTGCTAAGGCACTTTCTTCATCCATGATTTTTTGTTCGTGCAAGTGTGAATCTAAAATGCTACTTTCTTCATTAAAGTCAGAAATTTTTGCAGTTTCAATGTGTTGATTCAGTCTGTATTCAGTCGAAGCTTTGTTTTGCTCAGCAGTCTCTGCATTCGGTTCCGTTTCTGCAATCACTTGCTGAATTTCATCCGACAATGAATATTCTGTAGTTGCAGCTGTCGGCGTTGGCGTATCTTGTTCTGCTTCAGATTTGGATGCTGTAGCGGATGGATCAAGCGCAGAAGTTTTTGTATCTGCCTGCAAACTCGGTTCAGCTTTGGCGGTTTCAGGATTTGAAGAAGMTACAATATCATCTGTTAAAGCCTGCGGTTCAGACTTGGTAGGCGCCTCTGGTGCAACGTCATCTGCTATTAAAGTAGGCTCCACACGTGGTGGCTTAGCGTCGCTTTGCAATTGGTCACGTACATGGCGTGGAATAATCGGTTGTTGACAATCTTCATTGAACTGCAATTCAGAATCCAATGACGGTGCTGAATCTGTAGGTTTTTTGAGAATCATTTTCAAACCAAACGCCATGATCACAATAGCGATGACAATTCCAACGATTGTGGTGATTTCCATATTATGCCTCCGCGACTAGGCCGTATTCTGCGGCTTCTTCTAAATTTACGGTTACTAATTTTGAGGTTCCCGGTTCAGGCATGGTAACACCTAAGAGGTCGGTTGCCATCGTCATAGCAAGTTTATTATGTGTAATGTAAATGAATTGCACTTGTTCAGAAAGTTCTTTTACTAAATTACAAAAGCGTCCCACGTTGGCATCATCCAACGGCGCATCAACTTCATCTAGCACACAAAATGGCGCTGGGTTTAAACGGAAGATTGCAAAAACCAAAGCCAAAGCTGTCAGGGCTTTTTCGCCCCCTGAAAGTAAGGCCAAAGAACTGTTTCGCTTACCTGGTGGACGCGCCATCAATTTGACCCCAGATTGCCAATCATCTTCCAAACTCAGACTGGCTTCACCGCCATTAAAGACTTTAGGAAATAGCTCCTGCAATTCGGTATTGATCTGATCAAAGGTGTTCATAAACAGTTTACGAGTTTCCTGATCGATACTTTTCATTGCCGCCTGCAACTGCGAAACAGTATTTTGCAAGTCTTCAATTTGATGGCTTAATTCTGCAAAACGAGCGGTGACTTCTTCATATTCTTCCGAAGCTGCCAAATTGACCGCACCCAATTTATCAAACTGCTGCTGTGCTTTCACCAGTTTTTGTTGATGCGAGGCAACATCAATCTGCAAACCTGTGATGATCTCGCTGTTTAAATCTTTCAACTGTTCAGAATAATGCTGATAGTCTGACTTTGCCGACTGCCATGCCAAGCGTTTTTCTTCAAGTTTGGCACGTAATTGTTCGTCTTGTTGCTGTTGCTGCTGCCGCTGTTCGGTCAGTTGCTGCTGCTTGGATTGGACACTGTGCAATTCCACTTGCCATTCCTGCCAAGTTTTTTGCAGCTTTTCAGTCTGTTGCTGCTGCTCTGAAAACTGAGTTTCTAAGGCAGGCAATTCCAACTGAACAGGATCGACAAACTTTTTGGCTTGTTCCATTTGCGCCACAATTTGTTGATATTGTGCTTTTAAGAAAGTGATATCTTTTTCTAACAGCTCAATTTGCTGCTGAGTTTGTACCGCCTGACGACGTAACAGCTCCACTTCTTGCTGTTGCTGCTGAAACTGCTGCTGTGAACTATCAAGTTGTTCATTCAGCTGCTCGACCTGAAATTGCAAGGTTTTATACTGCGGCAAAGCTTGCTCAAGTTTAAAAGCCAATGCATGCAAATCAATTTCCAGATCATCTTTTTGCATGGCATCTTCTTCGAGCTGTTCATCTAATTGTGCCAAATGATGCTGTAATTGTTGCTTCTGCACCGCAAAAGCCTGTGCAGCACTTTCAGCTTTCGCCATTTGTACATCTAGCGTTTGCAAAGCTTGCTGCTGCTGTCTGAGCTGTTGCTGTTGCTGCTGCAATTGCTGCTGCAACTGTTGTACCTGTTGCTGCAATTCAGGCAGTTGCTGTTCTGCTTGCTCATATTGTGGCAGGTGCTGCGCCAACGCCTGTTCAATTTCCTCCAAGCGAATCCGATGGCTGAGCGCCCCTTGCCCCGCCTGTGCGGCTTCATCATAAAACAGCCCGATGACCCAATCTGGTCCGACATGATAACCATCTAAACTGAGGATAGACTGCCCTGCCTGCAGTTGCGTTTGCAATGCTAAAGCCTGCGATAAACTTTCTGTAATTGCGACACTTTGCCACAAACTACTTTGCGGTGACGCAATCCAGTCACTGAGGGACTCACACCCCGAAAGCTGTATTTTCGATGTTTGCGAGTCTAGCGTCACTTGGACTTTTAACTGACGTGCGCGGCTGTCCTGAAATTCAGTATCTGCCTCTACCACCTGCGCAGACAGCCATTTAGCCAAAAACTTTTCAATCAAATTGGCATGTGGTTTCGCCACATCTGCAAGTTGTAATACTTGCATCAACTGCACCACATCGGCTTGGGATTTTGGGCTTTGCTTAATGAGCAATTGATTGAGGTTTTTCTGTTCTGACTGCAAAATCTGAATCTCAGATTTTAAGGTCGCACACTGCGCTTTGTGCTCATTATAGCTTGCCTGCAACGTGGCGAGTTGCTGAGTGCTGTCTTGAATATTCTGTTCTAGCGTCAGCATTTCGGCCTGTAAACGGGTCTTTTCGTCCTGCAGCTGTTGCATTCCCTCTTGCTGATCTTGCGGCTGAATTTGTGCAAACTGCTGTGTCAGGGTTTGTTTTTGCTGTTCAATACGGCTGATATTTTTGGCTAACTGCTCACTTTGCGCCTGCATGTGCACATGCTTTTGTTGTTGCTGTTCTACTTGCGCTTTGACTTGGGCATATTGTGCAGCTTGGGTTTGTTGCTGTGCTTTTAAATCCTGAAATTGCTGGCTCTGCTGCTGCGCCAAATGATCTTGCTGCTGTAGATTTTCCTGTTGGTTTTCTTGCTGATCGACCAAACTCTCTAGCTGCAATTCAATCAACTGCAAACGCTCTTTGGTTTGTGCTTTTTGTTGTTCAAGCTGCGATAAAGTCGCGGTATTTTGCTGAAACAGACTTTGTTTTTGTTCTAAAGTCATTTTCAGTTCAGCCAGTTTCTTTTCTGCCTGTTGCCATTCTTGCTGTAGCGGTGTCGATAGATGAATTAAACGCTGAAATAACTCACTGGTCGCAGTTAAGTCATGTTCCAAAGTGCTTAGCTCAGAGCGCACTAATTTAAAGCTTTCCCCCAACTCATTCATACTCAGGGTATATTCTTGCTGTAAACGTGCACTTTGTTCACACTGAAAAGACAACACTTCGACTTTAATGGTGCGAATTTCGCTTTCGAGCGCTTTGTATTGAATTGCTGTTTCTGACTGACGTTTTAAGGTTTTCAGCTGCGATTTTAGTTCCGAAGCAATATCTTCCAAACGCGCCAGATTCTGCGTGGTGTGATCCAAATGCAGCATGGTTTCACGACGACGCGCCTGATAACGTGACACGCCTGCCGCTTCTTCAATAAACACCCGCATTTCTTCAGGTTTAGCATCAACCAAACGATTAATCATGCCCTGTTCAATAATTGCATAAGAACGCGGGCCTAAACCTGTACCCAGAAAAATATCGGTGATGTCACGACGACGACACTTGGTTCCATTTAAAAAATATTCAGACTTACCATCACGGTTGACCTGCCGACGTACCGACAGTTCATTATAGGCGTTATAAGCACCGCCCAATTTGCCATAGGTATTGTCAAAACGCAGTTCAACACTGGCTACACCTACAGGTTTGCGTTTGGCAGTTCCTGTGAAAATTACATCCTGCATACTGCCGCCACGCAACTGGCGCGCACTAGATTCGCCCATCACCCAACGAATGGCGTCAATCACATTGGATTTACCACAACCATTCGGCCCCACCACAGCGGTACGGTTGGCTTTAAAATGTAAGGTCGTACTGTCGGCAAAAGATTTGAAGCCAGAAAGTTTTAAACTGCTTAAACGCATAATGTCCCAATTAACGGCGTGAACGTCTTGCCCATGCAAGCTCGATCTGTTTCATACGGGTCAGAGATTCCAACACCAAGTTGCGCAAGTGTCGGCAAAAATCTTCCATAAATAAAGTGGCTTGTTGTGATTTTCTGCTTAAAATTGCATCACTCACCAGTTTAAATAATTCAAAAGATTCCTGTAACTCCCGACGCGAAGTATTTAAGGTCAAAAAGTAACTGCGTCTTAACGATGGCAATAACTCTTGATAGAACTTCATTAAGTATAAATTTCCCACCATATCAGGCTGCTGCGCCAGATATTGAAAAATTAGATCATAAAATTTTTCGGTATGGCCCTGCCGGTATTCGGCCTCAATCTGCTCCATCAGCTTTTGCAGCTGTTCAATTTCATGATGGCGCCAGGTTTCTGCAATGCGCTGTACAATCTGCCCCAGCAGCAGGCTGCAGGTATCAAACAGGGCACGCACCTGCTGTGCCGACATTTCCGACACAATTGCACCGCGCCGCGGAAAAATTYCAATGAGATGGGTACGTTCCAATAACAACAACGCTTCACGCACCGAACCACGACTGACGTCCAATTCTTTGGCAATACGCAATTCCTGAATACGTTCACCTTCAACCAAATCACCGCTAATAATCTGTTCTGCGATGTGGCGGGCAATTTGTTCCGATAAACTTTCTGATTCTTGTTGTTGCATACTGTTCCTATCTTGTTTTTATAAGATGCAGTGATGAGAATTCAGAGCCACACTCATTGAGGACATCTCAAGATCATCCCTTGACTGCAAGCATAGCTCCGATACAAGCATCTTTCTTTTTACTGCGAAACAGCTCACAACGCCATGACATTGTCCGACAATTTGATGGCGCTAGAGCCAATTTTACCCGGCTTAAAAAAAACACAGCTTAAAACAAAAAAGCAGCGACTCAACTTAGAAAAATACTCGCATGCCCTGATAAACAAAATAACACCCAACGGTGGTGAGCAAGCAGGCAAAACATTTTTTCAGCATTGCTGGCGATAACAAATGCGCCACTTTTGCACCGACCTTGGCAGTAATAAAGCTCATCACACTAATGCCTATAAACGCATAAATGTGGATATAGCCAATGGTATTGGGTACTGTAATTTCGGCTTGCTGACCAAACCACATAAACCCGAGTGCCCCTGCCACCGCAATTGGCAAACCACAAGCAGCTGAGGTGGCTACCGCTTTTTGCATGACCACGCCATAACGGTTTAAATACGGCACGGTTAAACTGCCACCGCCAATCCCGAAAATTGCAGAGGCAATGCCAATCCCACCTCCCGCCATGACTTGCTTGGCTGTTGAAGGCAAATGATGTGAAGGATCAACCGCAATATTTGCGCCTCTAAACATCTTAAAAGCCACCCACAGTGCAAAACCGCCAATCAATAACTGCAAACCCTGACCCGAAAGGAAATCGGCAATACCTGCACCAACAAATGCACCCACAATTAAACCCGGTGCAAGATTACGAAATACAGGCCACATCACCGCACCTTTTTTATGGTGTGCCGTAACCGAGCTGATCGAAGTTACAATAATGGTTGCCAACGATGTCCCAACCGCCATGTGCATTAACACCGATGGGTCATAATTGAGTTGAGTGAAGACAATATATAAAATTGGCACAATAATTAAGCCGCCGCCCACGCCAAACAGCCCTGCTGCAAATCCAGCAATTGCACCAATCAATAAATATATGATTAACTCCATAAATATATTCCACTATGTGTAAATTCGTATGGATGTAGAAACCCGACAACTGCAACAACAACTCACAGATGCAGGACAGCTTCCAGAAGTACTCATCCTGAAGCCGATTACCACTTCCACCAATGATGATGTACGGGAAATTGCACAAAAAGGTGTGCAGAGTGTCTTGGTGTGTAGTACCAGACAAACGCATGGTCGAGGACAACGTCAACGGCAATGGGTATCACCCGAAGGGAACATCTATTTAAGCACATTGCTAAATTTACGAATACCTGTAAATGGGCGTTTGGCTTTAGAAGTTGCGTTAAATATCTTGCAAATGCCAAGTCTACAAGCGCTGGATTTACAAGTAAAATGGCCAAATGACTTATACAGCCCGCAGGGCAAATGGGGCGGCATCTTAATTGAGCCAATTTCTGCACAGCAAGTCATAGTTGGAGTTGGGCTTAATCTTGCTCCTGTCAGCTCACCCGTTATTGATCAAAAAACCACATCGCTGACCGAACTAGGCTTAGTATCTATTGACCGTGTGCGCCTGATTGCAGAACTTTATCTTGCTATTCAACAAGCCTGTGACTGGTTTAATCATGATTGTTATAATTTGGCCTCCCGCTTCAATCATCATGCCGCGTTTATAAAACGACCAGTTGAATTTAAACATTTTAAAGGCAGTTGTCAGGGTACTTTCTTAGGCATTCAGGATGATGGTGCGGTGCAAATTGAAACGGTACAAGGACTTAAAATTTTTTATCAGGGACGATTACGCCCTGTCGATCTTGCCGAGTCATCTTCATGAAAAATTTATGGTTAGATATTGGTAATACCCGACTCAAATACTGGATTACCGAACATCATCAGATTGTAGAGCATGCCGCTGAACTACATCTGCAATCTCCTGCCGATTTACTGTTAGGCCTGATCCAGCATTTTAAAAGCCTGAACCTGACCCATGTCGGGGTATCTTCTGTTCAGGACCAGAAAAATAATGAACGGATTCAGCAGATTTTAAAACCCCTGAATATTCCGGTGATTTTTGCCCGAGTACAGGCCGAATATGCCAGCCTGAGCTGTGGCTATGATATTCAGCAGCTCGGAATTGACCGCTGGTTGCAGGTACTAGCCGTGGCTGAAGCAGACAAAGATTTATGCGTGATTAGCTGCGGTACCGCGCTGACCATTGATCTGACCCAAGGCCATCAGCATCTGGGGGGCTATATTCTGCCCAACCTATATTTGCAGCGTGATTCGTTAATTCAGCACACCAAAGGCATCCGGATTCCAGAAGCAGCCTTTGATGACCTAAGTCCCGGCACCAATACCCTGGATGCTGTGCATCATGGCATTTTACTGGGGCTGCTCAGCAGTATTGAATATGTGATGCAGCAATCTCCGCGGCAACTTGTACTAACCGGTGGTGATGCACCCCTGTTTGCCAAATTCTTGCAACATTACCATCCATTAGTTGAGCAAGATTTATTGCTGAAAGGTTTGCAGCGCTACATCCAGCATTGCTCCACGGCCAATAAGCCTAGACGGCTTATTCCACAATAATATGAGGTAGTATCGCCTGCCAGACTTCCACCAGTTCAGTACAGCCTTGAGAGTCAATAAAATGCCCTTGATGCTGTGCCTCAATAATCTTTGCATCCAGACTGCGCGCCTGTTCTAGACTAAATTTTGGCAGTACCCGGTCATCGCCAGCCGAGTAAATTACTACCCGATGCGCAATTTGGCGCTTTAGCAAGTCAAAATCAATTTTACAAGCATCAATAAAAGGATTGACCTCGTCCAGTCGGCCCAAACGGCCATTAAAGCCGGCCACCAGCACCACCTGCTTAATTTTCTGGGTTTTCAGTTTTTTGGTTAGAAGGTGCAAAGTAGCAATACAGCCCAGACTGTGGGCAATGAAAATGGTGTTTTCGTCAATCTCATCGACCTGCTCATCCATTTGCCGCTTCCACACTCCTAGGGTTGGCGTTGGCGATGGATCTAGTCTTAACACTTTCAGACTAGCTTTTTGCTGGTCGGCATATTCTTGAATCCAAGGAAACCAGTTTTCATCCGGACTGGCGGTATAACCATGTATCACATAAATTTGTGCCATTGTTGTGCTCGCTGTTCGTTCCTGATGCACATCAGTGTGCCCGAAACAGCGCGAATTTCGGGTAAGCGTCTGTTAGGTTTTCTTAAAGATCGCGACAACACGCTTGCCTGAATAGCTTAAAAATGCAGAGCAAAAAGGCGCACTCGGCGCCTTGTTGCTTTGAATTACATACTATTTCGGTTCTTTACCGCCGAACAGCGGGCCCATACCACCGCCACCACTGAATTGCTTTTGTAAACCGCCTAGTGAACGCATCATTTTTGCCATACCCGATGGATTGGCAAATTTTTTCATCATTTTTGCCATTTGTGCATGTTGCTTGATGAGTTTATTCACTTCCGCCACCTCCATACCACAACCCGCAGCAATACGCTTTTTACGGCTTGGATTCATCAGGTCTGGGTTACGGCGTTCTTTAATGGTCATCGACTGGATAATCGCTTCCATCTTTTTCACTTGCTTTTCAGGATTGGCTTGTGCAATCGCATCTTGAATACCTGAATTGCTCATGCCAGGCAACTTGTCCAAGAAGCCCATCATGCCGCCCATTTTGTTCATTTGCTCAAACTGCATCAACATATCTTCAAAGTTGAAGCTACCGCCTTTTTGCAGTTTTTTCGCCATTTTCTCGGCTTTTTCTTTGTCAATTTTGCGTTCAACTTCTTCGACAAGAGAAAGCACGTCACCCATGCCCAGAATACGCTGTGCCACACGTTCCGGATGGAATGGCTCAAGCGCATCCAGCTTTTCACCCATCCCCAGGAACTTGATTGGCTTGCCAGTAATAGCACGAACAGAAAGCGCTGCACCACCGCGTGCATCACCATCAGTCTTGGTCAGGATCACGCCCGTTAATGGCAAGGCATCATTAAAGGCTTTGGCGGTATTTGCCGCATCCTGCCCCGTCATGGCATCCACCACGAACAAAGTTTCAGTCGGTTTAATCGCTGAATGTAATGCCTTGATTTCGTCCATCATGTCATCATCGACGTGCAAACGACCTGCAGTATCGACAATTAAAACATCAGCAAACTGGATTTTTGCCTGTTCGATCGCACGGTTGGCAATATCGACAGGGTTTTCATTGGCATTCGAGTCAAAGAAAATCGCACCTACTTCACCAGCAACTGTTTGTAGCTGTTTAATCGCTGCAGGACGGTAAACGTCGGCAGACACCATGGCGACTTTTTTCTTTTGACGTTCTTGTAAAAAACGTGCCAATTTTGCAGCTGTGGTGGTTTTACCCGCACCCTGCAAACCTGCCAACAACACTACAACTGGTGGCTTGGCAGCTAGGTCAAGGCTTTCATTGGCCTCGCCCATCATTTTTGTGAGTTCGTCATAGACAATTTTGACGAACGCCTGACCAGGCGATAACTGAGTCATCACTTCCTGACCCAATGCCTCTTCCTTAACTTTCGCGATGAATTCACGAGTTACAGGTAACGCCACATCGGCTTCAAGAAGTGCCATACGTACTTCACGTAACGTATCTTTAATATTGTCTTCGGTTAGCTGCCCTGAGCCAGTAACATTTCTTAAACTCTGCGTGAGTCGTTCTGTTAAGGTATCAAACATTGCAAATTCCGCTTAAAATAGCCATTAGCAAAAAAATGTTTCTTTAAAATAGAAAATTTATGCGCAAGATGCTATAGGATACTGTAGTTCGCATCGAATTTATATAAATGAATATTCATCATCCTGAAAAAGGTTTGACATGATCAGTCTCCCCTTGGTTTATACGATTTTAGCATTAATCGCTTATACCAGTTCTTTTTGGTATTTATTTTCATATTTAATGTCTAAACGTGCGCCAAATCACTGGTTTATTCGTTCTCTGCTCAGTTTGGGCTTATTGCTGCATGCGGCCGTGTTGTATAACGATATGTGGACGCCGATGGGGGTCAATTACAATGTGTTTAACCTGATGTCATTTACTTCAGGTTTAATGTTGTTATTGAGTGTGCTGTTTAGTACTTACCGCCCTGTGATTGCGCTGAATTTGATTGGTATTCCTGTAGCCGCCGTGGGTTTAATTACAGGATTTTCATTCAGCCAGCATAATTTATTTATTAACCAAAACTCGATTGGCTTAGACATTCATATTATTTTGTCGCTGTCTGCTTATGCCGTATTGTTGATGGCGACCATTCATGCCGTGTTAATGTGGTTTCAAAACCGCGAACTCAAAAACAAACAAAAACGTCGAGTTTGGGTAAATTTGCTGCCATCTTTGCAAGATATGGAATCTTTGCTATTTGACATGTTGATTGCAGGCTTTGCTTTACTCACAGCCGCACTAGGCTTTGGTTTCTTTACGATAGAACATTTCTTTGCACAGCATTTAGCGCATAAAACTGCCTTTAGTATAATTTCTTGGTTTGTCTATGGGGCATTGTTACTTGGACGTTATAAGTTTGGCTGGCGTGGCCAAAAAGCGATTCGCTTTACCATTATTGGTTTCTTTTTATTGGCGCTCGGTTTTATTGGTTCTAAATTTGTGTTGGAAATGATTTTGGGCAAGTAAGATATTTTTGTTTGACCTATTCAACATGTTGGATGATCAATTATTTAAGAGCCTAGTTGAGGGGGAATAAGCAGTTTAAATTAAATTGATATTTTTTTAAATTTAGAGCCCCCAACAATTGAAGTACAATCATTATTATAGTAAGTTGATATAAATAAGTTTTTTATACTCACTTATATTTTAATAGGGTCTGTTGACATTTCATAAAGGCAGCCAGAGATAAATACAAGCTTAGGAGAGTTCATGATTAACTTTGAAAGCAAATTAGAGGTATTAAGTTCAAAGCTTAAAAATTTATCCGAATCAGAAAAGGAGTGTTTACAAGATTTAAGCTTTCCATTTATCCCTAATTTCGATGAGGACTTTAATTCATCACAAAATAGAATTTTATTGGTAGGACAAGAAACTAAAGGTTGGCAGGGTAAACTAAATAAGTTTTTAGAACCAGAGTTAGATATAAAAGGTATTATTCAAAAGAGTAAGAATCGTCATATAGAGCTTTATACAGGAACAGCAGGTCAAAGTAGTTTTCTTCAGTTTATGAAACTAATTAAAACAAACAATAACAATGAATATGTTCAGTGGCTAAACTTCTATTTATTCGATTATAAAAAGAAATCCTTTAATGAGTTTAGTAAAATTACTGCGTATAAAAATGTATATGAAGAGCTGAGAAGAATGTCTATTCAGAATTTAGCTGATCAGATTTTAGAATTAAAACCTAAAGTTATTTTCTTTGTAGGGCAATATCACAACAATTTTCCTAAGCTAGAAGAATCTTTAAATCTATCTTCTAATGAAAAAATCATTCTAAAAAAATCCATTAATAAACTTACTATAAAGATATGGAATAATGAGATATTAGTATTTCGAACACCTCACCCAGCACATTTTTCATCAGTATCACAAGAAGCAAGAAAAGCAGCTCTCTGTTATTTACGCTTATTCAATAAAAGTGAAAATATTTTAGAGTTTAAAGACAAGCTGTTTTCAATTTAAAAAGAGGATAATAAGTGAAAATAGGGATCTTTTGGTACTGGAATAATCAAGTAATTGGGGTTGCTCATAACTTTAGCTTTAGTGAGGCAGACTCAATAGGGTTGATTGATAGCCCATATACACATGTTGACTATTGGAATATATTACGGAAAAAGCACTTTGAGCTACAAAACTATGAATATGAAAAAATTCCAAGAGGTCGAGTAATTTTTGATATAAACAAAGGGAAAACTATTATTTACCTAGACAAAAGTTTGTTATACAAAGCAAAAATGCAAAAAATCTATGATTTTTTTGATACAAATATTGAAAATTCCATATTAAAAAAAGATCCACATTACCGAATTTAATACCATAGACTGTTAGATCGATAAACTTTTTCTAAAATAAACATATACACTTATTAATTGGTGGAAAGTTTGAGAAAACGTCTAAAAAATTATAATATTGAAGAAGTTTAAAATCGTCAAAAAAGTATCTGAGTAAGTTTTATCTATACCGTTTAGCCGTGAGTCGCTTTATCACTGAATTCGGTGACCACCTAAGCAATCACCTTTACTTTTAATGAAAAGCAATTACACAAAATTATTTACACTCTCGTTATTTCCATATCAAATAAACAGCTTAAATACCAAAACCTTAGCTACAACCATTTCAATTCAAAACCCTTTTCCTAGACATCCTCAATAAAAAAACGTATAACTCCACTTTTGTTTGAACTGGCAGCATCTTGTGAAACTGATTCTTGCACCCATGGAAGGCTTAACCGACCCCATCATGCGTGATGTACTCACGTCTGTAGGCAGTTTTGACTGGTGTGTGACAGAGTTTATTCGGGTCACAGACAGCATTCTGCCAGATCATACCTACCACAGCTATTGCCCAGAACTACTCACCAACGGCAAAACCGCTGCAGGTACACCTGTGCATGTTCAGTTTTTAGGAAATAATCCTGAAATGTTAGCAGCCAATGCAGCCAAAGCTGCGGCTATGGGCGCTCCTGCCATTGATATGAACTTTGGCTGCCCCGCCAAAACCGTCAATCGGCATCGAGGCGGTTCAGTCTTACTCGATGAACCCGAAGTGGTATATGAACTGGTTAAAGCGGTGCGTGATGCCGTTCCTGCTCATATTCCAGTGTCTGCCAAAATGCGTTTAGGTTATATGGATCGGAACTTCATGCTAGAAAATGCGCACGCCATTGAAGATGCAGGCGCAGCATGGGTCACAGTACACGCCCGCACCAAAGCCGATGGCTATACACCTCCTGCGTTTTGGGATCAACTGCGCCCGATTCGTGAAGCATTGAAGATTAACGTCATCGCCAATGGCGAAATTTGGAACAATACCGATGCCAAACAATGCCAATTAGAATCGGGCTGTGAAGATTTAATGATTGGTCGTGGTGCAGTCACCACCCCAGATTTGACCCAATGTATTCGTCAAAACTCAGACCAACCTTTGCTAAGTTGGCAAGATTTGCTGCAACTGCAAATTCGCTTTATTCACGGCCCTGCCAAAACAGAAATTGGGATGCTGGGACGTTATAAACAATGGCTTGGTATGATGTCGAAACATTATCCCGAAGCCAAAGCTTTGTGGGATGAAATCAAGCGTCTGAAAAAACTGGATGAAATCATTGAAAAATTGGTCGCGCACACGACTTAAACAGTGAATCTATTAAACTTAAGATTTATCTAAAAAATTTCAGCTTTTATTGGTGGACATTATCTATTCAAGCTTACTGACAAAGCTTGGCATTTCCCACGCACTGCCTGCAAAACCTTTGCATTGTCCTGCATCAAACTGATAGCTTTTGACAAACTGCTGACCATTCCACGCCCATTCAATTTGACTAAAACAATCGCCAATTCCACGCCCTTTTTGATATGCAAAAATCTGTCCGTTGCTGAACTCTGAAGCAGAATCGGTTACAAATTGCTGTATCTTTTGCAATTTTTTATCCATGACCCAATAAGCCACACCCCAATTATAAGCCCCTCGCCAACAATTTGCCTCAACCAACACCCTATCCTGATTTAAGGGATAAGTATGAATTTGCTGTTCAGCTTGTTCAGGTTCAAACAGCATATAACAATCTTCACGATCTACGGTTTTTTGTAAAATCGGATATAACTT
This sequence comes from Acinetobacter towneri, assembly GCF_001758345.1. GTDB lineage: Bacteria > Pseudomonadota > Gammaproteobacteria > Pseudomonadales > Moraxellaceae > Acinetobacter > Acinetobacter towneri_A. The sequence goes on along the minus strand of NZ_MKQS01000003.1, from coordinate 8,778 downwards.
TTCTGCACTGGCTGCACTAAGCAGCTGAGCTTTGGCAGTTCGGTATTGAGGCTGCATGCGAATATTGATTTTAGTCATCGCTTGCGCTTTTAAAACCTGTGTGGATGTCTGATTGCCTTTTGCCAATATTGCAGAATCTGTGCCCACACGCTTTTGAAATTCATCCATTTTTAACAATACCGCACTCATGCCTGCACCAGACAATTTCCAGCGTTGTTGAGCATGTTTCAACTCTATTACCACATGCTGACGCGCGTGTGCCAACAGCTTTTGCACACTGGCAGCAGATAAATGGGCGATACGTTCATGAAAGTTTAATTGTTGCAAAACACGCCCATTTAAAAATAAAGTCGCTTGAGCAATATCTTCCTGAATTTGCAATTGCCCTTGTACAGCAGTCTTTGCACCTGCTTGACGGGTCAATAGCATACTCATCGGTTGTTCAAAATCATCATCGCTTTGGTATCCTGCGGCACGGCAGGTTCCTGTATTATCACAAGCCAACTCCCAATCTTGATGCTGAAAATACAATCCTTGTAAAGCAGTCGACTGGCTTGAAGCAATCGTTTTATCAGTAGTGAAGGGTGCAGCAAAAATACTAACGCTACCTATCAAACCACTGATCGCCAGCAACATTTTTAGATTGCATCTGAAATTCATGATCTTCACAACTCCTGAAATGATCATCTATGATTTAACGGCTTCATCCAGCCTAAATTTAGCATCTTGCCTACTCTTCTTAATAAAAAACACGCCAGAGCATGCTTTTCTAATACAATTGAACATCAAGATTTTCTGTAAAAGATTACGATTCCTGCGTTAAATCCTTGACCGTGGCACTTGCGCCATTCGTTTTCACCGACTCAATTCCTTTGTCACGTGATTGTTCAGAAGTATAAAGCTGACTTGTCCCAATAATTAGATGATTAACAACTTTTAAATTAAAATAGGGCTTACCATTCTTAGATGTCAGTCGATCATAACGTGCATCATCCTGACTATTCTTTTGTACTGAAGCGATGCCATTTTTAGCAGAAGCTTGTGCCTTATATTATTCACTGGTTAAGATAATTTCGCCATTGCCCGCTTTAAGTTCAAAGCGGTACTGAACATTGCTTGCTTATGAAATCTCAAACCATCCAGACATAACTATTGCCCCCAGTTTTCTTGGGAGTGGTGAAGTATATTGTTCAATGATGCTAGCAATTATATTGTCTAAAAACTATTCTTTTCTCTAGAAGATAAAGAGCTTAGGTAAAAGAAAGCAGTATTAATTTTGTACATTCTTAAAGTTATTCTTGCTCAATTTGAATCATAATATACTTAAATAAACCCCAAAATGCGCAGGTCACTCAAGTTGCCTGCGCTATTGAAATCTATTTAACTTAAGCTTTTTTCACATATTCAGATTTTAATTTCATAGCACCCATGCCATCAATCTTACAATCAATGTCATGACCATCTGCTGCCTCTGGAATTAAGCGAATATTTTTCACTTTGGTCCCTACTTTTACAGCAGCCGAAGAACCTTTAATTTTCAGGTCTTTAATCACAGTTACCGTGTCACCATCTGCCAACACGTTGCCATTTGCATCTTTAATCACAGCAGCAGTTTCTTCAAGCTGTTCCCCTTCTTTCCACTCATGTGAGCATTCAGGACAAATCAGTAGGTCGCCATCTTGATAAGTGTATTCTGATTGGCATTTTGGGCAATTCGGCAAAGACATAAAAAACCTCAAAAACTATATTATAGCATTTTTTATTTAATTTTCATCAACTTAAAAGCCTTACAAAGCATAAGGATAATGCATAGAATCATACGATGGATTTTTAATCCATTGATGTTAAAGATTGCTCCAAAACATGCTTTAACACCACCACATGATTGTGCTGCTCATCTTTGGCTGCTGTGACTAAAGTAACTTTCTGTTGCTGTGCCAATTCAGTTAAAGCCTGTACTGCAGCGTGTTGTTGGGCTAATTCAGCTGTATAACGCTGCTGAAACTCATTCCAATGTTGCTCAGGGTTTTGATGATACCATTTGCGCAGTTCAGTCGAGGGCGTAATTTCTTTGGGCCATAAGTCAATACGAGCACGTTCTTTACTCACACCACGCGGCCATAAACGATCAACCAGCACCCGTGTTCCATCTGCTTGAGTCGCTTCAAGATAAGCGCGTTTGATTGCAATATCCATATTTGCACCTCTGCATCTTTCATGATGTCTTCATCAGTGCCAGAGTTTTAGGCAGCAGATTATGTATTAAAAATAAAAAAGCATGTGATCAACACATGCTTTTCAGATAACCGATTTAATCTTCGTAATCGTCTTCGTCTTCATCATCGTAGACGTAAGCCATACAGCCCCAACCATCGTATTCACCGCCATGTTCTTCAGCAATTTTAGTGAACCATTGTTCTAAATCAACAATGTCTGAATACTCTGGTTCCATGTAAACATAAATGGTAATGATCCATTCAACGGCATCAGATTCTTCATCTTGAAATAATGAAATTTTTTGTTCTTCGGCCAACAAATACAAAGCACATTTTTCAGCTTGTTCTTGTGTGGTAAATGCGATGGAGTACTCAATCTCATGTGGCTCTGTCAGGTCATCCCCATCTTCATGCATTTGCCAAAGTACATTGCCATTATCATCATCAGGGAATTGTTCATAGTCACGTGTCATGCGAATGTCCTTGTTATCTTTTTAGCCAATATATATTTGGCAAGTGACAAAATAGTGAATTCAAGATAGCATAAATTTACTCGAAGGACTCAGCTTTCATTTCGTTATACACTGACTTTAGTCTGAAACACCCAAAAGCTTGTTTTTAGACACCGCAATTGCTCTAAGTATTTGCCGCCAGTTTAATTTGTGGCGTCTGACAAGAGCTTTTCTGTTTAAATGCCAACAGCAAAGCGGCAAACTTTAATTCTTCTTGTCGAAGTGTCAAATAAGAGTCCAGAATTTTTGCGTGTCCAAATGCAGCCGCATAATGATTCAGCAAAGTAAAATCATCCTGCAAAGCTTGAAGTGATTCAGCCAAATTATGTTCAGTCAGCTGCGCCAAATATAAATCTGCTTTGCTATTAAATGCTTGAGTCAGTAACGTCATTGCCGCTAGACGGCGTTGCTCATCGACAAAAGCACAATGCGCAACTTCTTGATTTTTGACTGCATCTTGAATCTTGTGTCGTACTTGCTGCAAGTGTTGTGCTGTATCACTGTAGCCATAACCTTCAATCAGATCATCCAATAGCTGCTGAGCAGGCAACTGAAAATCAGGCGTATGATTTTCAATTTTATGATACAGCGCGGTCATAATCTGTTCGAGTTGCTGACGTTCTTCAACCAAGTTATAAAAAGCACCCAATTGATCTTGTGCAGTTTTAAGCATTTTGGCTTTGGTTTTTTGCTCATGCTCGGCTAAAAAATCTCGGACTTTTTCAACTTGTTGCTTGCACTGCTCCCGCGTATTTTCCGCTTCGGATTTAACCATTTCTACAAACATTTCAACTTGTTGGCGACGTTCTAATACATATTTCTCAACGTCTAAAATATGTTGATAGTTCTGCAAGGTTTCTAAACGACCTTTTAAACTGCCTATTTCAATGCGTAGCACAGCCAGCTGATGCTCTAATTCATTACTTTCCAACTCATCGGACGCTAAATTGGAGCGAGTGCGGTCTAAATTGCTTTGTAAAGATTGAATGCTGGCAGATAACTCACGGCTACGCTGAGATTGCCAAAAAATAATCACCACCAATACAATAATGATTGCAGCCAATATATACAGCATATAACTATACAGCATATGACTCTACCCCGCATTGGTCTGCCAGATGCTGAAAAGTCATCTTCAGTTTTAAAGACGCTTTCTAACCCGCTTTGACAGCCCACCACACTCAAAAACACAAAATTTTAAAACAGCGAGTCATTCACCTCCTTCATTTATGCCAAGGCAAATGAATAACTAAAGCTCTAAGGATACGTTAGCGAGTTAGCGGCACGAAGACTATCCCAATTTTTGAGTATTTTCACAAAAAAATTGAAAAATATGCGCCTGTTAGAAAATTAAATCCGAAAATCCCTAAAAAGGAAGCTGTGCTCGAATTGCAACAGGAACTTGGCTTAAAGGTTGCGTGAAAGCCAAATAACTGGCATGCAGCGCCATCCGACCTAAAGTACTTTTTTTCGGTTCAGGATGATATAACTTATCGCCTGTAATGGGATGTCCAATATATTGCATGTGTACCCGTAACTGATGCGAACGCCCTGTGATTGGGGTGAGCAAAACACGGGTAATATCTTCAACCGCACAATATTCCAAAGCTTGATACAGCGTTTGCGCAGGTTTACCTAAATCAAAATGCACAATTTGGCGTGGACGGTTTTCCCAGTCAGTAATTAAAGGCACATCGACACTGCCCTCACCTTCAAGTTTGCCTTGAATTAAAGCAATGTAGTTTTTTTCTACTGTTCGTGCCTGAAACATTTTACTCAATGCGACTTCTGCATCACGATGCTTGGCAAACATGAGAATACCTGAGGTGGCCATGTCTAAACGATGGGCAATTTTTGCCTGAGGATAATTTGCKAGCACTCTTAAATATGCGCTGTCTTGATGTTGAGGCAAACGTCCAGGCACAGACAATAAACCTGCAGGCTTATCAATCACCAGTAAATCGTCATCTTCATAGACAATTACTAACGGATCTTGTGGAGGTGCGTAAATAAAGTTGTCGTTTAAAGCCATGAACTACAGCACGCAAAGTGGTGCGGGCAAAATATCAAGCACAACCCGAGCTGTCAATTCAGTCGGGCGATGTGCTTTTTTATGTAAAATTTAGATTTTTAATTGGCTTAGTCTGCCAAACTTAGTCTGCTAAATAGTATTCCACCGTAGACACCACACGAACTTTTTTCAAATAAGGGGTATTGCTGTCACGGTCTTCAAGACTAAATACACCCTGATTGGCCGATTTAATTTTGCCTAAACGACTATCAGAATCTGCAGCAAACTTTTCTGCAACACTGCGGGCATTTTGTGTGGCTTGCTCAATCATGGCAGGTTTAATGTCATTAAGTTGGGTATATAAATATTCGGTGCGTTGCCCATAATCTTCACCACCAAAGGCTATTCCATTTTTACCTAAATCGACCAAGCGGCTTTGTGCGCTGCGCACTTTATCAATATTTTTGGTATAGACCGTAATGGTTTGATGTGCGGTATAACGTAAAGCGACATTGCCATCGCCTCCATATTGCTGGGCATATTTATCGGTAATTACAGGTGCTGCAATAGTCATTTCTTCAGGGCTAAAACCTTCATTTTTTAAAAAGTTTTGAATTTGAGAGGTTTGGCTTTGCATGGTGTCATATAACGCTGCCAAGTCTTGACTGGCTGTACTAAAACGAATTGGCCATACCGCCACATTGGCTTTTACTTCACGCTCAGACAAACCTTTGACTGAAACCACACGCTCATATTGTTTAATTGTAAGTGCGCTATTGCCCAAAATCCAACCTGCGAGCACCATCCCCAAACAAATTAGACCGCCTAAAATCAGTGCAGGTTTAAATTGATTCATGTTTACCAACTCCTCAAATTGCGGGCTTTTCGCCTCTATTTCGATGACCGTGTGTTTTTAATGTACTGTTTAAAGCGATGTTTCTATGCTTTTCGATGCTTGTTTATCGAGTTTTAAATTAAGGTCGCATCATATACAGCGCGATAAGTGGCGCGATATTCAATAGCAATACCCCAATTTTATAGACTGCCATGCCACCATAATGAATGGCATCAAAACTTGCATCTGACAGTTTGAACCATCTGCCATGTAACTGTCGAAGCCAGTCATGCGCGAAAATCACCACCACAAACCACAGCATTAAAATGGCATAGTTAATCAGTGCGCAGGTCAGTAATAAACGACACCAAAAATCGTAATCAACACTCATATCCCACCTAATTAGATGTGGATGATCATTACAAATTAACAGATTTAAACGAAAAACTTGATGGGAGTTTTGTAGCGGAAAGATGGTTTAAAATTCATTTAAGTTATTATTTTTTCTTAATTTTATTTCTTAATCTTGTTTTATTTTTTATATTTTTAACAATGTTCTTTAGGGTGTTAGGGAAAACAACTGTGGTTTACTTCAACTATCATGCTGGATAAGTCATGATCTTATAGCCTATAAACTTCTGATTTATAGCGTCCTAAGCCGAATCGAGACCTTTTGGGTAAGTACTACACGCACGTTGTACGCAACTGGTAGCAATCTACTCTTTTCGATCCCCATCACACCCTTGAGATATATAGTAGTGATTTGAGGATGGGATTGTTTCCCCGAAATGATTTTATTTTGATTTATTTTTAAAATTTTTATCACTTTTTAAGTTATATTTTAAAAAATTTCCCAAATAGGCATTTTTTATGCGCACAAACCATCAAATAAAGCTTAAATATTAAATTTATTACCACACTTATTTTTGAATATTTTCAAACTGACCAAAAATCTATGTGGACGATTCAACAACTTTCTTTTTGCCTCGAATCCAGCGAATCGCCCAAATTAAAGCAATAACCACCACAAACACCACCAATACAGGCACAACGAAAGACAACACTGAAAGTACGGCAGCCCCAATCCACTCTCCTGTTGAAATTACAGGATTCGCAACACCGCCTGTGGTTGCCGTTGATACACCACGCACCGCCACTGTGCTCATTTGCACAACACCTGCTGTACCGCCACCGACAATAATGGCTGAAGCCCAACTGGTAAATTGCGACATTTCACCACTACTTACAGCCATTGTGGTGAGTGTACCTGCAATCATGGCAGCAGGTGTTGCCACGGTATCGAGTAAATTATCGACCCACGGCACATAATACGCAGCAATTTCACTGATTGTTGCCACAGTCAAAGCCAGACAAACCGCAGGCATTGCCAACCATTCAAAACCTTTTAAAGGTTCAAACCAACCCATGAGCGCCGCAACACTCATGACCAGCAAAGGCACAAAAACCCGAAAACCACTGGCAGCACTTAGCCCAATGCCGACACATAAACCGAGTATTGTTTCCATGTTCTACCTCATTGCCTTGGGTTTTCTATGGCTAAAATAGCAAAAAGCCCCATCGGGTGATAGGGCTTTAGATTAAAACAGGATCTGCTGTTTTATGTCGTGTAGCTTAGGCAACCTTGTTGTTATATTGGGTGCCATGGCATTTGGTACACGGGGGTAAACGGTCTGTACCAATTTCTAAGTAAACGCGATGCCCGCATTGGACACAAAAATAGAAGCCTGTTCCTGGTTTATCACCTGCAGTTACCATCTTTGTTCTCCGTGTGGTTTAGAAATGGTCAATCCAGTATATCTATTCTGTGATGATTGTCTATTGTCCATTTTGACAGGTGATGAGGGCAGTTGAGCGAAGGATGATTTTGTTAGAAAATTAAGTCAGGTTTACAAAGATTTGATTATCAATGACCCTTCTTACTGACTCCTTGATAAACTCATATTTAAAAAAATATGTACTGTTTACGTTGCACAATAAATCATTGGAAAGATTCCAGCATCTTTAGCCGCATGAGAAAATGAAGATAAAATCCATAACCATTGAGTAATATGCCCTCCCACTTTATGTCCTTGTTGTAATTTTCTCAGTTCTATTTCTATATTAGATTTTGAAATAAAATTACAACTCAGGATACACTTCCTATGTAATTTTGGATTTTTTAAAATTAAATCAATATCTTGCTCAAGATTACCAGAACTCTTTCGGATTCTAGAAATATTTGTTTGAACTCCTTCGCCTTTCCCATTAGCTCCTTTTCCACTCTTATAAAATTTTGCTAAACTATTAGAACTTTTAGAAACTATTTGCTTACTAGTAAAGTGCATATTTCCAAGGTTTTTAATTCCTTGACCTACTACATCTTGCAGTTGGCTCGCAGAATTTGTTCTTTCTTTTGAATATTTTGAATGTATAAAACTAATACTATATTCTTTATTGTTAATTACTAAATGATCAGCCCATTCATCACCTAAATCATCACAAAAAATATAGTCATCCTTTGAATGTAATTTTTCAACAAAGTGAAACATTGAGTCTTTACTAAAATGTGTTTGACCAGATTTGAAGGTACCCTTTTCCGATCGAATTTTATCTATATCCTTTTGGGGATGAAGCATAGCTAAAATAGATTCTATTTCAGATGTTCCAGATACATCCTCAAAACAGTTATCCATACAATACATAAAGTGAGGATCATCGAAAGTAAGACAAAATAAACCTTTTTTATTAATATAATTTAATAGGCTTTCCATCTTACTATTCTCTTCAATTTTAAATTTTCTAAGCAATTTAGATGCAATAGATAAAGTTCTCTGGTAATACCCCCATTTTTAATTGAATTAATGGGTAGAAAATCTAAAGCCTTGTTATTGTTTAAAAATAGGTGGACTGATCCTAGACAGTATCGTGGACAACCAGCCCCTCTAAACTTTTAATATATTTCTGTTCAAAGGCTTCTGGACTTAACCAGCCGTTTGCAGAATGTCTTCTGACTCGATTGTAATAAATTTCAATATAGTCAAACAAGACAGCATTCGCTTCTTTTCGAGTCGAAAACACACTGCCATGTACCACATGACCTTTTAATGTATGAAAGAAGCTTTCAGTCACTGCATTATCCCAACAGTTTCCACGTCTAGACATACTCTGAGTACAATCATTTTTCAGTAACAGCGCTCTAAAATC
>NZ_MKQS01000002.1 GCF_001758345.1 Acinetobacter towneri | reverse complement strand
CGCAAACAAATGGTATATGTGAGCGTTTCCATAAGACGATTTTGCAGGAGTTCTATCAAATTACGTTTAGGAAGAAGCTTTATAGCTCATTGGAAGAATTACAAGTTGATCTAGACGATTGGCTGAAATTCTATAATACTGAACGGACTCATCAAGGAAAAATGTGCTGTGGTCGTACACCACTTGAAACTTTACTTGATGGAAAACGGATTTGGGCTGAGAAAAATTTAGCTCAAATTTAACCTGACAGGCACAATAAAAAATGGGTAACTGTCAGATCAGGTTTGAGCTAGTACAAAATCCAAAGATTCAATCAGTTTAGACAGTAAAGCCTTACTCAAACTTCACCCAGAAATGCTTGAGCAGTTTCCGCAAAACAAAGCAGGGACACGACGTTTTCAGATCTATACCGATGACTGAATCCATCACATCAATATTTCCAGTCTTCAAAAAAGCGCAAAAAACCACCCCCGACCTACCGACTCCCGAAGGAGCGGTAGGCCAACAATGGCGGTCTTTGCATTTCATCTGATCTTTAAACGGTTTTGTATTTGCTTACATAACAAAGGGTCAACAGTAAAATTTTATTTAGAGGAAAATTATCGTGATTAAAGGTCTAGCAATCACACCACCCATCTTGGGCCGGATCAGTATTGGTCGTGTAGTCGAAAAGAATGGCAAGCGTCTGCCTGAGAAAGACGATCAGTTCACCATTACCAGTCAAATACAGGGTAAGGACGGTTGGATTAAACACCCCTTGGATGAGCAATTGCGTAGTCAAGCACCGAATCAAAAGCTGCGTAGCATCCCTGTACGTATGATCTTCAATGACCCTGAATTGAACTTACGTGCCGAGTACAGCTTGTTTGACCGACAGACAGGTCGCCCGATTTGTGTGGGGAATGGTCAGACGTGTCAGCGTATGACATCACAAGGTGTAGAGCAACATCCGTGCCCATCCCCCGACTTATGCCCACTTGGACAAGGTGGACATTGCAAGCCTTATGGACGCCTGCATGTCAATTTAGGCGAAGCCGATGAGTTTGGGACTTTTATTTTCAGAACCACTGGTTTTAACAGCATTCGCACTTTGGCTGCGCGACTGAGTTATTACCATGCAGCGTCTAATGGTTTGTTATCTTGCCTCCCATTGCAGTTGATATTGCGTGGTAAGAGTACGACACAGAGCTATCGTCAGCCAGTCTATTACGTGGATCTGACTTTAAGAGAAGGGATTAGCTTGAATGAGGCGATTAATCAGGCGAAGCAAATTGATGAACAGAGCAAGCAGGCGGGGTTTTATCAGGAAGCTTTAGACTTTACCGCAAGGAAGGGTTTTGCCAATGCACGGTTTGAAACGGATATAGAGGAAGGGTTAGAGGTGCTGGAGGAATACTACCCTGAACAAGAACAAAACCGAACGGTGGAGCAACAAGCTTCGCATGAAGGGTTTGTGCAGGATATTCAGCAGGGGTTGCAGCAATCAGTCAGACCCGTCAACTAATCGGTTGGTTGGAGAAGAGTAGCTTTCCAGGTTGCTCTTTTTTACGACAGTATTAGTCGTGGGAGTCGTCAAAGTACTATTTTAGCTATAGTTATCCCGTTAAAATAACAAGACTTAATTAATCTCTATTTTTTTTGTTAAGTGCATGACTTTTAATAGGTCGTAGATATGCTAACTTAGCAACATTGTTTAACATTAAGTATAAAACCAAAGCGGTTGATCTTGGATTGAGGAAATAAAATGCATTCATTGGAACAAAAATTTCTAAATGACTTAGATGACAAGCTTTGGAAAGCCGCCGATAAATTACGCAGCAGTCTGGATGCCGCTAACTACAAGCATATTGTTTTAGGACTGATTTTCTTAAAGTACGTATCAGATGCTTTTGATGAACGGCAATCAGAACTCAAAGAATTGTTTGCACAAAAAGACGATCACAACATCTATTACATGCCGCGTGATCAGTACGACAGCGAAGAAGAATACCAACAGGCTATTGCTGATGAACTAGAAATACTGGATTACTACCAAGAAAAAAACGTATTTTGGGTGCCAAAAGCAGCACGTTGGTTAAGTATCCGCAATGCAGCAGCTTTACCAATTGGCTCAATCATTTGGCAGGATGAGCAAGGACAGGACGTGAAGTTACGCTCTGTATCTTGGTTGATTGATAATGCTTTTGATGAAATTGAAAAAGCCAATCCAAAACTAAAAGGTATTCTGAATCGTATTGGACAGTATCAGCTGGACAATGACAAGCTACTTGATCTGATCAATACTTTTTCTGACACCAGTTTTACTAATCCAGAATATAACGGTGAGCAACTCAGTCTGCACAGTAAAGATATCCTCGGGCACGTCTACGAATACTTTTTGGGACAGTTTGCCTTGGCTGAAGGCAAGCAGGGTGGTCAGTACTATACGCCTAAAAGCATCGTCACCTTGATTGTTGAAATGTTGCAGCCTTATAAAGGTCGTGTGTATGACCCTGCAATGGGTTCAGGTGGATTCTTCGTATCCAGTGAAAAGTTTATTGAACAACATGCTCAGGAAAAGCATTACAAAGCCTCCGAACAGAAAAAGCATATTTCTATTTATGGTCAGGAGAGTAACCCGACCACATGGAAACTGGCCGCCATGAACATGGCGATTCGCGGGATTGATTTTAATTTCGGTAAAAAGAATGCAGACAGCTTTTTAGAGGATCAGCATCCAGACTTACGTGCTGATTTTGTCATGGCTAACCCACCTTTTAATATCAAAGATTGGTGGCATGCTTCGCTAGAAAGTGATGTACGCTGGAAATACGGTACACCGCCACAAGGTAATGCCAACTTTGCTTGGATGCAGCACATGCTGTACCATCTATCACCTACGGGCAGTATGGCATTATTACTTGCCAATGGTTCGATGAGTTCCAATACCAACAATGAAGGTGAGATCCGTAAAAACCTGATCGAAGCCGATCTGGTGGAATGCATTGTTGCATTACCAGGACAATTGTTCACCAACACGCAAATTCCAGCCTGTATCTGGTTTCTAACCAAGGACAAAAAGAACGGATTGTCTTTAGATAAAAAGAAAGCTAACCGTGAAGGTAAGACGCTGTTCATCGATGCCCGTAATTTGGGCTATATGAGAGATCGCGTACTGCGTGACTTTACCGATGCAGATATTGCTAAAATCACCAATGCTTTACATGCTTGGCAACAAGGCGAAAATTTTGAAGGCGAAGCGTATCAAAATGAGAAAGGGTTCTGTTTCTCTGCTGAGCTCAAAGATATACAAAAGCACGACTACGTACTGACTCCGGGGCGTTATGTCGGTGCAGTCGAGCAGGAAGATGATGGCGAGCCATTTGCTGAGAAAATGGCACGCTTAACAGGACAACTTAAACAGCAGTTTGCTGAAAGTGCTGTTTTAGAAGCAGAGATTAATAAGAATTTAAAGGGCTTAGGTTATGAATTCTGAGCAACCCTTGCTGCTTGAGATTCAGAAAGGCGAAAGTAAAACGTTAGAATTTAAGCAGCAGTTACCTAAAGGTCAGCAGATTGCCAAAACATTAATTGCTTTTGCGAATAGTAGTGGCGGAAAGTTAATTATTGGGGTGACTGATGATCGACAATTAGTAGGTATTCAAGAAGATATTTTTGACCTGCAAGATAAAATCACCTCGATGATTTATGAGTTATGCGTTCCGCAACTTGCTGTACAAATTTATGTTGAGAATATAGATGGTATCGAGTTGTTGGTGGTCGAGGTTGCTCGAGGAAGTTTATTTCCATATTACCTTAAACCCATGGGACGTGAGCAAGGTACGTATATACGCATAGGCGCTAGCAATCGTGTTGCTTCACCAGAAAACATTCAGCAATTAGAATTGCAGCGTCTGAATGTAAGTTTCGATGCTTTAGCCAATTATCAATACCCTTTGGAAAAGCTCGATTTAACAGTTTTGGAAGCAGCGTTCAAAGCTGCTGATAAAACACTGACTTTAGAAAAGATGTTGAATCTGAAACTGGTGATTGAAGAGCAAGGACAGCGTTATGCCAGTCATGGTTTATTGATCTTGCTCGGTCAATATGAGCATGTGATGACTCAATGCGCCCGATTTAAAGGCACCAATATGAGTGTGTTTTTAGACCGTAAAGAATACATAGGTGATTTGTTTTCACAAATTGAACAAACAGAAATTTTTATTAAAAATCATTTATCTTTGCGTGCCGAAATTCGTGGCTTAAAGCGTTACGACTATTTGGAAATCCCCGAAAGTGCCATTCGTGAAGCACTGATTAATGCTTATGTACATCGAGATTACAGTAACTTTGGACGTAATATTAAAGTCGCAGTTTATGATGATTTGGTCAATATCCTCTCCCCAGGTGGTTTACCTAATGGTTTAACTGAAGATGATTTGCTGTATGGTCGTTCGGAAATTCGTAATAGGGTATTGGCACGTGTGTTTAGAGAGTTGGGCTACATTGAGCACTGGGGCAGTGGCTTGCAGCGTATTATACAAATGTGTGAAGTGGAAGGACTCACAACACCTGAGTTTTCGGAAACGGGTGATTTCTTCGATGTGAAGTTGTATCGCCCTGTAATCGAATCTGTCAGTGATATGGTAGATGGTACAGTCAGTAGTACAATCGAGGATTTAGGTGGTACAGTCAGTGGTACAATCGCGGAGTCAGGTGGTACAACCGAAAGCTATATTTTAACTGAACGGCAAATCCAGATATTAGGCTTAATCCAACAACAGCCGAAAATTTCTTATCGTCAAATGACTGAGCAATTGGGCATTCATAAGTCAGCCATACAGAAGCATTTAGAGAGTTTAAAAGATGCAGGTTGGCTTGAGCGTGTGGGTGGAACACGTGGCTATTGGGCGATTAAGAAAGAATTTGGGGGTGAGGTGTGAGTTTTGAGACAATAAAGGATATTGTGGATTTTAATCCCAGCCGTCCGTTATCTAAAGGTAAGGAATTTCCTTTTATTGATATGGCATCTTTACCTGTAAATGGCAGAGATATTAATGAAGTTTCGAATAAAGTTTTTAATGGTGGCGGAGCAAAATTTAAAAATGGTGATACCTTATTTGCACGAATCACTCCATGCTTAGAAAATGGTAAAACAGCTAAAGTCGAAAATTTACCAGTAGGTTGTATCGCCCACGGTTCAACAGAGTTTATAGTTTTGTCAGCAAAGTCAAAAGACGACGAAGATTTTGTTTACTATCTCGCACGATTACCTGATTTTAGAAGTTACGCAATTTCAAGAATGGAAGGAACTTCTGGAAGACAAAGAGTTTCTTGGCAAGCATTGGCAGAATTTAATCTACGATTACCAGAGAAAGGTAAACGGAAAAAAATAGGTAAAATTTTAAAATCACTAGACGACAAAATCCATCTAAATAACCAAATCAACCAAACCCTTGAATCGATTGCCCAAGCCCTCTTTAAAAGCTGGTTTATCGACTTTGACCCTGTCCGTGCCAAAATTGCAGCTAAGCAGGAAGGCAAAGACCCTGAACTTGCTGCCATGCGTGCCATTAGTGGTAAAAACGAAGAAGAGCTTCAGCAAATGTCTGAAGATGATTTGGCTGAATTGCGAGCAACTGCTTCGCTATTTCCTGATGAGTTGGTAGAAAGTGAGTTAGGGGAAGTGCCGAAGGGGTGGTTTAAAACAGACTTAAGTATTCTTGCTGATTTGAATGTTCAATCATGGACTAAGAAAAATTGCCCTGAAAAAGTAACTTATGTAGATTTATCAAATACAAAATGGGGGGTTATTCAGCAAACGGAAGAATTTATTTTTGAAAAAGCACCGAGTCGAGCAAGACGTGTATTGAAAATAGGGGATACAATTGTTGGTACAGTTCGACCTGCAAATGGTTCTTATGCTTTTATTCAACGAGAAAATTTAACAGGTAGTACAGGTTTTGCTGTTCTTTCGCCTAAACATAAAAATTATGCTGAATTTATTTACATTGTGGCAACTGATAAAGAAAATATTAAGCGTTTAGCTCATTTGGCTGATGGTGGAGCTTATCCTGCCGTAAGTTATGATACTGTTTTAAATACACCTTGTATTTTACCTATCGAAAATAAAGATGGAGTTTTGAATTTATTCCATAAAAATATAAAAGAGTTTTACTTTCTTTCGGCGAGTAAATTTGAAGAAAATAATATTCTAGCAAGTATAAGAGATACCTTGTTACCTAAATTATTGTCGGGTGAGTTAGATGTATCAGGTTTGCAAGGTGAGGGAGCATAATCATGTCACTACGTCAAATCACTATACATGGCTATAAGTCAATTGAACATTTAGATAAGTTTGAGTTAAGCAGTTTAAATGTATTGATTGGTGCAAATGGCGCAGGTAAAAGTAATTTTATCAGTATTTTTAAGTTGCTGAATGAAATGTATGAGCAACGTCTGCAAAGTTTTGTACAAAAACAAGGTGGACCAGATAGCCTATTGCATTTTGGTAGAGATATAACCGATAAAATTCATGCAGAATTCTATTTTTATATGAATGGCTATAAATTTGATTTAGTACCGACATTAGATAATAGACTGATTTTTGATCGTGAATGTACGTGGTTTGAAGGTGTATATTACGGTGCAAGTACTCATACGATTGGTTCAGATCATGAAGAATCAAAATTAAAAGAAACTAAAGATTCATTTGCTGAATATGTCCGACCAGCTATACAAGGATGGCGTATTTATCATTTTCACGATACCAGTGATACAGCTAAAGTTAAGCGATCACATGCAATAAATGATAATTTAAGGTTAAAACCTGATGCAGAAAATTTAGCAGCATATTTAAGAATGCTTTCAATAAAATATCCTGATGAATATCGAAGAATTGTAGAAACGATACAAATTGTTTTGCCATTCTTTAAGGACTTTGTGCAGCGTGAAGATGACGATATATTTATTGAACTAGAATGGTTTCAGGTTGATCGTCCAGATACACCTTTAAGAGCACATCTATTATCTGATGGTAGTTTGCGCTTTATTTGTTTAACCACGTTATTGTTGCAACCTAAAGAATTATTGCCCGATACCATTATCATTGATGAGCCAGAACTAGGTTTGCATCCATATGCGATTAGCGTACTTGCGGATATTTTTAAACAAGTGGCAGAAGATAAACAATTAATTATATCAACTCAATCTGTTGAACTCATTAATGAAATGGAAGCAGAAAATATTATTGTCGTGGATCAAGAACAAGGAAAATCAACGTTTAAGCGGTTTGGGCAAGAGGAGTTATCGGAGTGGTTAGATGATTATAGCTTGGGTGAGCTATGGAAGCGTAATGTTTTAGGTGGGAGACCCTGATATGCAAGAAGTAATTGTAATTGCTGAGGGTCAAACGGAAGAGGTATTTATTAAACGAGTGGTTGCTCCCATATTCCATTCGCAACAGATTTTTTTAAAGCCAGTGTTGATGAAGACTTCTGCTACAGCTAAAGGTGGGGCAGTTACTTTTGACCGTTTAAAACTAAATATTAGAAATGAAATTAGACGAAATCAAAATATAAAACTGACAACATTTTTAGACTTATATGGATTGGATACGAGTTTTCCTGATTTTAATCAAGCACAGTCAATACAAGATGTTTATTTACGTGTAGAACATTTAGAACAGGCTCTACATAGAGAGCTTATTGCATTTGTTGAGTGTAGACCTGAAAGAATTATTACTCATATACAACCTTATGAATTTGAAGGTTTACTATTTTCAGATGTTGATCAACTTTGTTCAATTGAACCTACTTGGCAAAGATCTCACGCAACATTGCAAAGAATGAGAGATGAAGTAGATTCACCAGAACATATTAATAATGGTTATGAAACTAAACCATCCAAAAGATTAGAAGATAATCTGCATCCTAAGTATAAGAAAACTACTCATGGACCAAGGATTGCTCAGCATGTTGGGCTAGAGCGAATGGAACAAGAGTGTGCCCATTTTAAATCTTGGATGGATAAAATTAGAGCATTAGGATAAATCATAAACGAGCCCTAATTTAAAAAATCTCTGTCTAAGATTAAGGGCGAACTATGCGATATCAACTGCTCTATAATTTATTTTTATTTCATCGCAAATCGAAGTGGTTTAAATTTTAATTTTAAGACTTTGATTAATATGTATTTTTTATTTCATTGCAAATCCATTTATAATTTTAAATAGGTAGATATGGGCATGAACGGTAAGCGTCCGCTGAATCCCATGCCTATTTTTTAATTTTGGTCGGATTTCCAGCGGTGTGGCAGTAATTCTTCTATTTGGGTCACTTTATGCGTCGGCAGCCTTTTCAGCACATCACTTAAATAGGCATACGGATCCAGGCCATTCAGCTTTGCTGACTGGATTAAAGTCATGATATTGGCAGCTCGTTGACCACTGCGCAGCGAGCCTGCAAACAGCCAGTTCTTGCGTCCTAAGGCCCAGGGACGCATCTGATTCTCGACCCAATTATTGCAAATCGGTAGATTGCCATCATCCAAATAGCGACTTAAAGCTGGCCAACGCTTAAGAGTGTAATTGATMGCCTTGGCRRTTGGAGAACTCGAYGGCACYGTCAGATRATGTTGGTTGAGCCATTCATATAGTTGTTGCATCACCRGTTGACTATGCTGTTGTCGGTATTCGCGGCGGTGTTGCGCTGTACCATCGGTCTTTTTCCTGAGTTCTGCTTCTATCGCATACAGTTTCTGAATCAGCACTAATGCCTGTTCAGCGACCTGACTTTTTTGGGTCACATGCAGTTCGTGGAATTTACGACGTGCATGTGCCATGCAGCCCACCTCAATGACCTGACCTGATCTAAAGCGTGCTTTGTAGCCACTGTAATCATCACAGACCAGATGGCCCTGCCAATCTTTTAGAAAGGCTTCGGCATGTTCACCAGAGCGACTGTCTTGAAAGTCATAAATCACGGCTTGAATTGGATTATATTGGGTTGTTGCATAAGCCCAGACATAACCTTTCTTCGGTTTTTTCTCATTCTCACCCATCCGCATGATGGTGACCGGCGTTTCATCGGCATGCAGCACCCGCTGTTGTAACACCACCTCTTTTAAAGCATTGGCCAGAGGTTCCAGTTCCACACCGCAGCGACCTATCCAGTCAGATAAAGTGGATCTGGACAGATCAATGCCAGCCCGCTGATAGATCAGGCGCTGACGGTACAGGGGTAAATGATCAGCGTATTTGGAAACCAGCACATGGCTAAGCAGTTCAGGTGAAGCAATGCCTTTATCAATCACATAGGCGGGCATCGCTTGCTGAGTCAGGGTGTCRCACTGATCACAGACCCATTTRCCACGCACATGCTGTTCCTTATAGAACTGTGCCGGTCTGAAATGCAGTTTTTCACTGAYATCTTCGCCGATACGACGKARYTGGCAGCCACAASYGCATTGGGTTGATGCAGGTTCATGCTCAATACGGATGGTGTGTAGATGATCTGGCAGYRGTCGACGTTTAGGTTTRTTGRYTKTGGCTTTCTGTGTCGCTGCATCRGTTTTATCTGCATTYAGCCGTTCCAGTTCCAGATCAACGGCTGCGATATCTTCTTCGACCGCTTCATCCCAAAGATGAATTTGTTTTGCAGTTAGATGTTCGTTTTTACTGCCGAATTTGTGCTGTTTAAATAGTGCGAGTTCATGCTCGTATTTTTGGTTGAGAATGGAGAGATGTTGGTTGCTTGCTTCAAGATGTTGAACTTTCGCATCTAATTTTTGATTTGATTGCGCTAGAGACTGATGCTGCATCGCCAACTGCCGGGTAAATTCCAGCAGTTGTTCATGGGTCAGTTGGCTTAAGTCAGGCAGCGTATTCATGACCGCAGTATGCCTGAGGTCATGAGAAGAATGAAATAGAACGTTTGGAGAATGGCAGAATGTACGAGCCTGGTTTAGAGCATAGTCACCACCTGCTGTCGTCCAATGCGCTGCCAGGGCAAACCCTGGATCAATGCCTGTAACTGTTCTAGACTGAGGGCTACGGTTTCACCTTGGTGAAGCTGAGCCCAGTGGAATTTCCCCTGTTCCAGCCGCCGGGCACACAGCCAGATGCCCAATCCATCATGTACCAGCACTTTCATGCGATGGCCACGTTTATTACAGAACAGGTAGGCGCAATGCGGTTTGATCGAGCCAAAGGCTCTCAGCACCTGAGCCATGGCAGTATCCATCCCTGCACGCATATCCATTGGCTGGGTAGAAAGCCAGATTTCATCAATGCGGATCATGTTGCAAGTGCCTTGAGTAATTCTGCTAAAGCAGATATTTCTGATACTTGCCATTTCAAGCCAATTTCTGCTTTTGAGTGAGGTAAAGTAATTTGAACCGTTAACATATTAGTAGAAATAGGATCTAATGGTGCAGAGCAGGATAAGGCAATAAATGCAGGTTTATTCGGTAGTGGTGAGCGATCATTCTTTGGCTTACCATCAAATAAGCGAATCCATTTGGATACAAGATTTGTATTCAATCCATGTTGCAAAGCGACCGAAGCAATTGAAACGTCAGGTGCTTTACAAGCCTGAACGATCTGCTGTTTAAATTCAGCACTGTATGTTCTTCGTTTTTTCGCTAGAGATGCGATGGATGTCTGATTATTTGTCGTCATAAATTTAAGTCCCCACTTGTTTTTAAGTGGGGACTAAATTAAGGCTTATAGGATGAATTCATAAGGTGTGTTCAGCGGACGCTTACNCGGTAGTGGTGAGCGATCATTCTTTGGCTTACCATCAAATAAGCGAATCCATTTGGATACAAGATTTGTATTCAATCCATGTTGCAAAGCGACCGAAGCAATTGAAACGTCAGGTGCTTTACAAGCCTGAACGATCTGCTGTTTAAATTCAGCACTGTATGTTCTTCGTTTTTTCGCTAGAGATGCGATGGATGTCTGATTATTTGTCGTCATAAATTTAAGTCCCCACTTGTTTTTAAGTGGGGACTAAATTAAGGCTTATAGGATGAATTCATAAGGTGTGTTCAGCGGACGCTTACCATGAACGAAACCCAACTTGAAAACCTCTGCTTAGACTGGTTCGCTGAAAATGGCTGGGAAGTCGTTCATGGTATTGATATTGCGCCTGACAGTAGCAATCCTTTACGCAAAGACTTTAAACAAGTTTTACTTGAAAGTGATATACAGGCTGCCTTTGAACGCTTGAATCCACACTTGCCTGCGAGCTGTTTTGAGCAGGTTTGGCAAAAACTAAGCAAGCCTGAAAGTTTGGATTTAGTCATTAATAACCGTGCTTTCCACCGTATGTTATTGGAAGGTGTACCTGTCACCTATAAGAAACAGGATGATTGGGTACATGACCATGCCTTCTTGGTGGATTTCAACCATGTGCATAAAAACCGATTTGTGGCGATTAATCAATTTACTATTCTAGGTACTAAACAACCTCGACGTCCCGACATCATCTGCTTTATCAATGGTATTCCCTTTGCGGTGTTGGAGTTAAAAAGTCCAACCGATGAAAATGCAGATATATGGGATGCCTTTAACCAGCTGCAAACCTATAAAGAAGAAATCTCGGATTTATTTGTTTATAACGAAGCCTTGGTAGTGAGTGATGGCGTAACAGCTCGTGTAGGTTCACTCACAGCGAATCAGGAACGTTTTTTGCCGTGGCGTACGATTAAGAATGAAGATGACAAACCCGCTTTAGAGTGGGAGCTAGAAACGGTTGTTCGAGGCTTCTTTGACCGAGAATTGTTTTTAGATTACATCCGATTCTTTGTGCTGTTTGAAACAGATGGCGAAAAGACCATTAAGAAAATTGCAGGCTATCATCAATTCCATGCGGTTAGAGAAGCCGTACAAGCGACCATTGCGGCATCCAATCCAAGTGGAGATAAGAAAGCAGGCGTTGTTTGGCATACCCAAGGCTCGGGTAAAAGTATCTCCATGTGTTGCTATGCGGGTAAACTTTTACAGCAGCCTGCCATGCACAACCCAACCTTGTTAATCGTAACTGACCGTAATGACTTGGATGGACAGCTCTTTGAAACCTTTAGTAATGCTCAAGAATTATTAAAACAAACGCCAGTACAAGCCAATAACCGTGATGAGCTGAGAAAGTTTTTAGCTGAGCGTGAGTCTGGTGGGATCATTTTTACCACGGTACAAAAGTTCGCATTGCTAGATGGTGAGAGTGAACATCCATTATTGAATGGACGCCACAATATTGTGGTGATGTCAGATGAAGCACATCGTAGCCAATATGGTTTGAAAGCAAAACTAAACAATGATGGCACATACAAGTTCGGCTATGCCAAGCACATGCGCGATGCTTTAAAGAATGCTGCTTTTATTGGCTTTACTGGAACTCCGATTTCGAGTGAAGATAAAGACACCCGAGCTGTCTTTGGTGATTATGTTTCCATCTATGACATTCAGGATGCCGTCGATGATGGGGCAACCGTACCCATCTATTACGAATCACGTTTGGCAAAGCTAGATATTAATCAGGCTGAAATCGAAGAGCTATCTGATCAAGTCGATGAGGTTGTAGAAGATGAAGAAGATGTTGGTAACCGAGAAAAGACTAAAAGTGAGTGGAGCCGACTAGAAAAGCTGGTGGGTGCCACACCACGGCTGAAACAGATTGCTGCGGATTTAGTCGCACACTTTGAAGCCCGTACCGAAGCGACAGCAGGTAAAGGCATGATTGTGACCATGAGCCGAGAGATCTGTGTGCATTTGTACAATGAAATTATTGCTCTACGCCCAGATTGGCATGACCCTGATCCTGAAAAAGGCAAAATCAAAATTGTGATGACAGGTTCAGCTTCAGATAAACCATTGTTACAGCCACACATTTATAACAAGCAAGTCAAAAAACGTCTTGAGAAACGCTTTAAAGATGTGAATGATCCTTTGCAGTTAGTGATCGTGCGCGATATGTGGCTCACAGGTTTTGATGCGCCTTGTACGCACACCATGTATATCGACAAACCGATGAAGGGGCACAACCTCATGCAGGCCATTGCACGTGTGAATCGTGTCTTTAAAGATAAGCAGGGTGGGCTAGTTGTTGACTATATCGGCATTGCTAATGAATTGAAGCAAGCCTTAAAAACCTATACCGATGCCAAAGGGAAAGGTGAGCCAACTTTACGTGCAGAAGAAGCCTATGCAGTGCTTGCTGAAAAGATGGATGCGATACGGGGAATGTTTGCCAAAACCAATGAACAGGTAGGCATGGATTTAAGTGCTTATGAAACTCAGGCACACCGACTGATTATCCCCGCAGCTAACTATGTGCTGAGCTTAAAGGATGGTAAAAAGCGTTTTCTTGATTTAGTCTTAGCAATCAATAAAGCCTTCTCTTTATGCAGCACCTTGGATGAAGCGAAGAACCTGCACAAAGAAATTGCCTTTTACTCAGCCATTAAAGCGGTCATTAGCAAGCATACCTCTGTAGATCGTAAACTGTCGCAAGCGGAAAAGGACAGTACGCTAAAACAGATTCTGGATAATGCTGTCATTGCTGATGGCGTAACAGATGTCTTTGCAATGTGTGGTTTGGATAAACCCAACATTGGCTTGCTTTCAGATGAGTTCTTGGAAGATGTACGGCAGATGCCATACCGTAACTTGGCAGTTGAACTGTTGGAAAAGTTACTCAATGATGGCATTAAGGCAAAGACACGAAACAATGTGGTACAGGAAAAACACTTCTCTGACCGTTTGCAGGAAACCTTGAGGAAATACAATAACCGAGCGATTGAAACTTCTCAGGTCATTGAAGAACTCATTCAAATGGCAAAAGAGTTTCAGGCCGAAATGCAGCGTGAAGCTGCACTTGGTTTGAATCCTGATGAAATCGCTTTCTACGATGCCTTGGCGAATAATGAAAGTGCGGTCAGAGAGCTTGGAGACGATACTCTGAAGCAGATCGCCCGAGAGATTACAGAGAAGCTACGGAAATCAACGACGGTCGATTGGCAGGTTAGGGACAGTGTCCGTGCTCAGCTTAAAATTCTTGTACGTCGTACTTTGCAGCGTTGGAAGTACCCACCAGATAAAGCGGCTGAGGCGATTGAGTTGGTCATGAAGCAGGCTGAGCAGTTGTCGAATGCTTGGACGCGATAGAATTAAAAAATTCATATCAGGTCAAAGCCTACACAATTTAGAGATGCTCTAACCTTATTAAAATAACCTGAGTTCGATGAAATCCACTTAACCTTTTAGCATATTTTGGAAAGTTGGCTTATTGGGGTTCAAACAATAAGCCACTACAGCAGCCATGATATTCACCATGAAGTTATTTACCGAACGATGACGTGAATGTTCAAGTTGATGTAAATTTTTTAATTGATCATTCACTGTTTCGATCAATCCTCTTCTGCAAAGTAATTGTTTTTCTTCTTCAGTTTGGATGGGTTTATTTTTCATATTCCGACGTGATGGAGTCAATATTTTCAGTCCTCTTGCTGCTAAAGCTTCGGCTTTTGCTTTGCTCAAATAGCCTTTGTCTCCGAGTAGGATCCCTTTTAATTCTTGAGTTAAAGATTCTAATATAGCAACATCATGAACATTTCCCGATGTCAGCTTGAGATTAATAATTTCACCTAAATTATTGATAACGAGATGTAATTTAAAACCATAAAACCAACCCGTACTACTTTTTCCACGACCGGCCAAGCCTTTAAATACACGATGCCTTTTAATCCGAAGATTATGGCAAACTACCAATTTAGTGGAGTCAATGATACTGATTCCCGTATCTTTTCCTTTCACCTGATGGAAGAAACTACTCAGAGCTTGCAAACAACGGGGCATGATTTCAATAAATCGGTTGTAGCTAAGCAGTTTAGGAAAAGCAGATTTCCAGAATGGAACGAACGATCATTTGGCAATAAAAATATTTGAAGAATCTAAAACCGGATTGATGAAATAAAATGACAATGGTCATTGCTTCAGACAAGCTTAAAGCTGACTTTTTCAACCTGGTTTTTTGATTAGAAATTAAAGCTTTCTCTAAAGATTCATTAAATTTTTTGCAGAAATCATCCAAAATACAAAATAATTCGGTAATATGATCCATTGAGAAGCCTTGTTTTATAACATTTTGTCTTGAGAACCAATATGTTACAAAAACAGGGCTTTTTTTCTACTCTTTTTTTATATCGAACTCAGGTTAAAATATATAGGACTTACGCACTGTTATTTATAGACTCTCTGTGGTAGCAGATGATTTTTATCGAGAATAAAGTCATCAATGAAGTTTTTGATCATTGGTCTAAATAATTTCTTCTGCCAACGATATACATTTGCAAAGATCCCCTCAAACTGGTTCTTTTGTATCTCAACGTAGGCCATCAAGGCTGAAAAAATATGATTCAAAATCAGTTTAGATCGTCTTACTTGAAACTTTTCAATATGACAAACCTGTTTAATCACTCGGTGATATTGTTCTATTTTCCAATGACTTGAATGTAATTCATGAAAACCCTCAAAGGACAATAAATCATCTTCATCTTGATGCACAATATAAAACCTCTGCTGTTCTTTTAACTGAGTCTTAAATAATTGTACAAAGCCAAAATCTTTGAGCCAGACCACTTGACCCTGATGGAAATTCGGCAATAAACGCAGTTGAAACCATTGTCCTTTTTCTGGGGAAACCTTACGGTTACAGTCGATACCAAACATAAATCGAATACCATGTTTTCTTATGGTTTTTAGATTTGCAGTCGATGAATACCAACTATCACCTGTAATAAATTGAATCTTTGCACCCCAACTAAGTACTTCACTTAACATATCCATAAAGTAATCATTCTTGGTTTTACCCTCAGATTTGTCATAAATTCGGAAATTAATTGGAATATTTTGACCATTCTGATCTGTCGCATACAAGGTAATGAGATTAATCCCCTTGACGGATCGGTGGTGTTTGCCTGACCAAAAATAGCCAACCAAGTCCATATGTTGACTATATGGTTTATCTAAAACAGTATCATCAATACTGACTATAAGTTTGTTATTATCAATATGTTGAATTGCTTCTTGATATAGGTCGTGAGGTGTGTAGTCTTCACGCTCTAGAAAGCGATTTACACTATCATGCGAGATATTATAAGTCTCGGCAAGTTGTGTGCAGCTAATAGAGTTCGGTTCTGTCATGAGAAAGCCCATATAAATGGGTAGAGTACAAGTTGCTGTAGAAGCATTTTTAATTCGTCTGATCACAGATACTTTTTAAAGTATTTTAATACTTTTTTGAATCCGTCAATGCGTAAGTCCTATAAGACTCGACTTCTGACCGCCCCATGTCACGTGGATGGCGCATCTGATGATAAATGACATGGCGTTTTATCCAGCCACAATAGGCTTGTTCAGTCCGATAACTCATGTGCTTATAACGTATACGCTGCCTGACTAAATCAAGAAGTTTGGGTTGTTGAACTGACATGTTATTATCCTTGTTATTTTTATGATTTAATGATAGTTTTTAGTTCAAATAAATCAATATTATTTTGTTTAATACTTTATAAATAGGCGTCTTATGCAGCAAGTTTTAGCATCTTATGTGTCACCTCTGCCGCATAAGAGTAGTAAGGCGTACTTGGTGGAGCAACACGGATGCCGACGAAGAGCCAATCCGCTACCTTTAGCGACAAAGTTCGACTTGCGAATGAGGAGGACAAGCATACGGGCTTTGCTTTCGCAAAGGTTCCCGCTGTAATCAGCAAGTCGCATCTTCGGAAAGGGCGAATAACTGCAAACGTCGCTGTCGGAAAAAGTTCATTTGACGCGCTATTTGAGCCTGATGGAAAGCTAGGTCATTGGTTCAAAATCCCGGAAAGAGTTCGCAAGGCTGAAAAACTTTCCGAGGGAGATAGCGTAGATTTCCAAATCACGTTGCTCGCAGAACAACCCGAGCCTGACTTGCCGCCGTTATTCAAGAAATTGTTGAATTCCAGTGATTCTGCTCAGGCGACTTGGGCACAAGCCACGCCATTAGCAAAAATCGACTGGGTTCACTGGATGGAATCAGCCAAGCAAGCCGAGACAAGACGAAAGCGCGAACGTGACGCTATCGACATGCTCGAACATGGCAAGAAGAGAGTTTGCTGTTTCGATGCATCTGGCTTTTATAGCAAGTCGCTTTGCAGTCCAGACCAAGAGGCTTAAATTTGGCAAGGTACGCCTAACAATTCATTTAAGCCGACGCCCCTTCGCGGCGCGGCTTAACTCAGGTGTTAGGCCTCACGGAGAAGCTCATGAACCCATCAACCCATGAGGAATACTTCGCAAGCGCATCGCCCGAAGCTCGCCCCTTGCTGCAGGCAATCCAGAAGAAGGTCGAAGAGTTGTTGCCGAATGCCTCTCGCTGCATAAGCTACAAGATGCCGGCATTCAAACAAGAACAAGTGTTCTTCTACTTTGCTGCTTTCAAGAAGCACATCGGCGTCTATCCACCAGTCACGAACGATGCCGCTCTTATCAAGGAGCTCGCGCCTTACCGTGGCGAGAAAGGAAACCTTTCTTTTCCTTTTGGTGAGCCGCTGCCTATTGAGCTCATTGGCCGTGTCGCTCTGGCGCTGGCCCGCCAGTACACCTCCAAGTAAGAGGTGAGCGAGTGAAGCCTAACCATTCATTCGAGCCGACGCCTGACGGCGCGGCTTAATTCAAGCGTTAGCTTGACGCCTTCGGCGCGTTGAGGAATAGTTGGATTATTGATACTGGATGAGATACCTTTCTTTAAACATCATAAAATGCAAGTCTAGCATCTAACATTATGGATAATATCATTTAAATCCAATTACTTTTGTTAAACTGCAATATAACAGGAGGTGGTATGACTATTGTTAAACCGAGTAACTGTGGGAATGCACCAAAAAACAAATTTATTGAAGATTTCATAAGCACTGTACTATCAAATGAGGTGTATGAAACCCAGATTGATAAAGACATAGTGGTTTTAACTTATGGTTGTGACGGTGCAGATAGCATAGATAAGTTTGCAACTTATATTAATAATTTAAACGGGAATAAAATAGAACTATTAGATGCAATAAGTCATGGAAAAAAGGGAGCTATAGATTTTAAGATTTCACTTAGTGATGGTTCGGTATTGAGTGCTGGAATATTTCTAGAATTTAAAACTCATAAAGCTGACRAAATATCATACTTAAAAGTAATTGCATCTAAGTAAAATATACTACTAATAGAATGATTAATAATGAGTTAAGCTAACAACTGCTTCAACCTGATATTTTCTTTGTCATAAAACTTGCTTGTCGCTTCGCTCGGCAAGTTTTACGCCAAGCCCTACGGGTACGAAAATACAGGTTAAGCAAATGTTAGACCCTCTTCACAATTTGTTCAAAAAAGGAGAAACACCATGAAAAGCAATCCGGTCGGTTGGTTTGAACTCTACGTTCAGGACATGCCCCGTGCAAAGGCGTTCTACGAGGCTGTGTTTCAAGGCTCACTAGAAGAGCTGAAAAACCCTGACCCTAACGGCTTCCCCGAAATGGAGATGTGGGCATTTCCGATGTCAATGGAAGGTTCCGGTGCAGCAGGAGCACTGGTGAAGATGGCAGGATGCCCTTCTGGTGGTAGTACTTTGGTCTATTTCTCCTGTGAGGATTGTTCAGTTGAGGCTGAACGAGCAGCAGCACATGGAGGAGAAATATTCAAAGGCAAGATGTCTATTGGTGAGCACGGCTTTATAGCGATGGTTGTCGATACCGAAGGCAATATGATTGGCCTTCATTCAATGCAATGAATAGATGGTCTAACACTGCGCTCCAAGGGACGCGACGCAAGCGTCGCGCCCCTGAGCTAGCACGTTAGGCAGCACATCTCGCAGCGCGAGGCACACTCACGATTCGGAGGACCTATATGGCTTTTGAAGATTCCCAGCACACTGCACACACAACTCACGCGACATTGGTGTTCGAGCGCGAAATTCCAGCAACCGTCGAAAGAGTATTCGCAGCTTTCGCAAGCGCGAAAATTCGGTCGGCGTGGGGGCGCCGTCAGACACTGCCACCATAATCTATGACCAAGATGACTTTCGAGAGGGCGGTGAAGATCGCTTCCGTTGCGGCTCCAAGTCAAATCCAAACATTCACGGCACTACACGCTATCTTGAAATCATCCCGAATCTCCGCATCGTCTCCAGCGAGACGATCTCGATGGATGGAAAACGACTCTGTGCTTCACTAACTACTCTTGAGCTGGCTAAGTCTGGAAGCGTAACGAAGCTAAGAAGCACCAGCCAAGTTGCGTCCTTCATTGGTCAGGACATGATTTCTGGCATGGAGACCGGAAACAATGGTTCACTGAATAGTCTCGTCAACTACTTCTCCAGAGAGCGAGCGTGATCAATGTTGTCGCGCACGTTTGCTGCCTAACAAGCGCTTGCAGCGGACGCCCGCAAGCGGGCGCCGCTGAAGCGCGGCGTTAGGCCGCACTACGCGAGGAAGTTCTTAATTTTTTTGATCTAGACTTTACATGTGCCGTATTAAGAACAGATCCCCATTACATGTTATAATAAATAATCTGAATAACTACCAAAATCCTAGAAACAGGGAACTATATTTATGATTAGTATTTGGTGGTCCTAAGTTCGATTAAGGGCTAATTAGTATTAAAAGCCTTATTGGTCTCATTCTCAATAAATTTTACACCAAATTTACGCCACATCTTCTTCTTAATGATACTAACCATTTGATATTCAATATTTACTTAATATTGTTGATCCAATCCATCATAGGTGCAACCGAAATGCGAGGTTGTAAAGTTTGGATGGCACGTGTCATAACCCACCTGAATTGAAAAATAAAAGCACAAGACCGCGCATTATACGGGGTTTAAGTGAAAATCGACAGTGTCCACAACCCACATCCATTGGCATCAACTTTGCTTTGTTCGCTATGAAACACAGCAGCGCAACCGTAGATGCTAAAGCGGAACTGCTCAGTATTTGTATGCGTAGCCGTTTTTTAGTATGTTGAAAAGATAACGATAACGCAGCATAAGAGAGAGAATAAAATGTTGGTGTTAGAAGAAATTTATCGAACTAAGAAAAATGAATTTTCAACGGCATTTAATTTACGCATGCAGCGCAGTTTAAGTTGGTGGAAAAAAGCCATTGATTTTCATGATGATATTGATATGCAATTTATGACAGCATGGGTAGCCTTGAGTGCCTTGTATGCGCAAAGTCAGACAGCAGAGCATACACAACAACAGACCTTGCAGCAATTTGTGCAGCGCATGTATCAAAAAGATGTCGATCAGCGCATGGCGAAAATCATTTGGGAAAAATATCCACAAAGTTTAGAGGTGTTGCTGATCAATCCTTATTTGTATCAAAGTTTTTGGGATTGGCGTAATCAAAAAATGACTGAAGCCGAATGGCGTGCAGATTATGAAGTAGAAAAACAGCAGATTATGCAGGCATTGCACATCCATGATTCAGCCACAATTTTGGCGTGTTTATTTAATCGCTTACTGACTTTACAGCAGCAACTTTTACAAGGTGGTACAACCTATAACAGTGCAATCAACCGCAAACAACTCAGCCATGCCAATACTTTATTGTGTGCGTTGATGCCGTGTTTTATCCAAATTTTATTGGAAAATTTAGAAAATGTGGAATGGAGTCAGCCATTTTATCCTGTGATGCAAATGTCTTAAGCGACTTGCTTGATTGTAATAGCAGCGTTTAAGACATGGCGTGTTGACGTTGATGTTGCCAGTCGAGTAAGGCAAAGCTTATTGCGCCTKCAACAAAACACAAACCAACTAAGCAACTCCATAACCATCCACCGTGTTGCCACGCATAGATTCCCAAGGCAGAACCACAAGCACCGCCAGTAAAATAACTGGTCATATAAATTGAGTTAATCCGCGATTTGGCATCGGGGCGTAAGCGAAAAATTACGTTTTGGTTGCTGCTGTGTACGGTGGCAAGCCCAAGGTTAATTAAGCCAAAACCAAGAATATAACTCCATAAGCTAAATTGTCCGTTATATAGAAAGACCCAGCTGATTGCCAATAACGCCAAACCACCCCACGTCAGCACTGTAACATAGCCACGATCTGCAATTTTTCCCACGTGTTTGGTCGAAAGAGCACCGAATACTCCCACTATTGCCACAATGCCCACCATAAAGTCGGCTAAGCCAAAACTGGATTTGAGTAATACTGCGATGGTAGAAAACAATACGCTCATTGCAGCAAAAACAAACGCACCGATGAAGGCGCGATAGACCAAACGACGTTCTTCTAAAATGAGTTTGCCCATAGACTGAAACACGGCCAAATAGCTGAGTTTGCTTGTTGAGATAAAGGGTAAGCGCGCTTTAAGGACTGCGGCAATGCACAGCATCAGTATTCCACTAATTAGATAAATCACTTTCCAATGGAATAAATTGGACAGTAAACCTGCCAAACTGGTCGAAAGTAAAATACCGACCAGTAAGCCACTCATCAATAAACCGACCACTTCACCCATTTTTTCAGGTTTTACAGTCATGGTGGCAAAAGGAATTAAGACTTGTGCTGCCACAGAAAACAGCCCTGTGATAATTGTGCCAATCCATAACATGTTTAAATTGCTGGAAAAGGCACATAAAAATAAGCCAATCGAGGTCAAAAACATTAAAAGGGGAATGAATTTGGTTTTATTGACAATATCGCCCATAGGCACAATGAATAATAAACCCAGTGCATAAGATACTTGTGCAAAAGTCACCGTCAATGCCACTTGGGATTGCGGAATCTGGAAAGATTGATGAATCGAGTAAATCAGCGGTTGGCAATAATAATTCGCCCCCGCGCATAGACCACAGGCAATCGCCATCAACCAGAGCAGGGTTTTATCTTGGCTGATGTCGGGTGCAGTGTTCATAATTATCCTAACTTCAATGGTAAAACGGAATTGCAGCAGCTTAAAGATTGAACTCAAAAATCAATTTCAATATACGTGGCAGGATGCCGTCTTTAGCTTAATGAGAAAACTTGTTTTTGGACAAGGTGAAAACCATCACGCCTACAATATTAAGCATTTAGCTGAACCATTGTATGCCATTTAGATGTTCACCTAAAAATGCTGTCGAGCAAGGCGGATGTAAGAAAAGTGACACTTGCTGCGCACAAAAATGCAAGTTGCATGATAGATAAACACAGATGCGACTGCATGGATAAAGCTGTGTGCTGTATTTGAGCAAGCATAGCCGATCTTATGCAGATGGTCTGATTGAGATGGCATAAATTTTGTAAAAGTAGAGCAAATGGGCTTTGCACGATAATGGTGCAAATTAGCTGAAAATATTACAAAACAGAGAAAATCCATCATCAGACTAAATGACGCACAAAAAAAATGAAAAAAATAGCAACGCTAACTTAGACCTGAGTTGAATAAATTTAAACTTCTTTTAAAAGTTTTACTGTTTGAAATATTCGGTTTTACTCATAAGGCAAAGGTAGGTTTTTCTAAGGTTTTCAGTTGCGCAAAACACTTCTAAATTGAACCTTGTTGTGCAGTGTAAAAATTGTCAAGAAAGTCAATTTGGTGTTTAAGTTTTGCTTTTAGCGCTTAAATGTATAGATATGCAATCTTTTAGCGCTAAGTCGGATTTTCCGAATTAAGTGAAATGCGTGTCAGAATGATCAATGCTTAATTCATTTAAATGTGGTCAACTGCAAGCTCAAAGCATCGCTTTTTTTCTTTTAGACACACCAAATCGAAGTTTCGCTGAATAATTAGACTTATATTCAAGAAGCAAAACTTATCAATTATATCTCGCAACAATATTTTCATGAATCATCAGTTCAAAATATAGGTATTTATTAAATAAATATTGGGTGGTAATTTAAAAATGTTGCATTAGAATCCAAAAATTCAACAAAACTTATCCTGAGGGGAAAGCATCGTTATCGACGATGTTGACTTAAGAAAAACCAGCTTGAGGAACGCTCATGCAGATCGGAATTCCAACCGAAACTGTTGTCGGTGAAAATCGTGTCGCTGCGACGCCAGAAACAGTAAAGAAGTTGATTAGCGCGGGTCATAGCGTAGTCATTGAACGTGGTGCAGGCATCAAAGCCGCTTATATCGACAGCGCTTATGAACAAGTAGGCGCGACCATGACAGATGATGCTTATCGCGGTAGCCAAATGATTTTGAAAGTTCGTGCCCCAAAGGGTGAAGAAATTCAAAAACTTGCACCGAACAGCACTGTGGTGGCGATGTTTGATCCTTACCGCAATACTGAATTAGACCAATTTGCTGCGGCTCAGGTGTCTGCATTTGCTTTAGAGCTTTTGCCACGTACCTTGTCGCGTGCGCAAAATATGGACGTGTTGTCATCACAAGCCAACTTGGCAGGTTATAAATCTGTGTTGTTGGCTGCCGCAGAATATCAACGTATGTTCCCAATGTTAATGACGGCAGCGGGTACTGTAAAACCTGCGCGTGTTGTGATCATGGGTGTAGGTGTTGCGGGCTTGCAAGCCATTGCAACGGCGAAGCGTTTAGGTGCTGTAGTAGAAGCAACTGACTTGCGTCCAACGGCAAAAGATCAGGTGGAGTCTTTAGGTGGTAAGTGGTTAGACGTACCAATGTCTGAAGAAGAACAACAAAAAGCTGCCGATGCTGCCAAAAACGGTTACGGCTGGATGCCTGGTGAACAATACATTAAAGACCAAGCGGTGATTGTCGATAAAGCTGTCTCTAATGCGGATATCGTGATCACTACTGCGTTATTGCCAGGTCGTGATGCACCGCGCTTAATCAAAGCGGAAACTGTGGCAAAAATGAAGCCAGGTTCTGTGATTTTAGATATGGCGGTTGAAACGGGCGGTAACGTCGAAGGTTCACAATGCGGTGAAACTGTAGTGACTGCTAATGGTGTAAAAATTTTGGGTATTCCAAATATTCCATCGACTGTATCGACAGAGGCATCTGCACTATACGCGCGTAATGTGTTCAATTTTGTTGAAACATTATTTGATAACGACAAGAACTTCGCATTGAATCCAGAAGAAGAAATTCAGAAAGCATTGCTGGTCACTCATAACGGTCAAGTGCTGTTAAAGCGTGGTTAAGGAGAACTCTCATGGTTGAAACAATTACGATTTTTGTCCTTTCCATCTTCGTAGGTTACTACGTGGTGTGGGGGGTAACACCTGCGTTACATACGCCATTAATGGCAGTAACCAATGCACTTTCTTCAATTATTATTGTAGGTGCGATGATTCAAACTGTCGGTCTACCAATTATGGGTGTAGAAGGCAGTGTCGACTTCCAAACCATTAATGTGGTGAGTGTACTTGGTGCGATTGCTGTGTTCTTGGCAAGCATCAATATTTTCGGTGGTTTTGCAGTGACTGCGCGTATGCTGGAAATGTTCAAACCAAAAGCAAAGAAAAAAGAGGGCTAATGCATGGAATTTATTCGTGAATATGCAGACTGGTTCTATTTAATCGGGGCTGTGCTCTTTATCTTAACTTTACGTGGTTTGTCTGGCCCTAAAACTGCGATTGCGGGCAACCGTTATGGCATGATCGCAATGGCGATTGCAGTCTTGACCACATTCTTCGTGGCAGACAATCCTGTTGTGTGGATGATCCTGGCAGCCATGGCAGCAGGTGCAGTGGTGGGTATTGCCCGCGCACGTACGGTGCCAATGACTCAAATGCCTGAAACTGTAGCCTTAATGCACTCTTTAGTTGGTTTGGCTGCGGTTTTAATTGCGATTGCTGCGATTATTCATAACAACAAGTTGATCGAACTGGGTCCAGACTTGTTGACTGCAAATGGCATTACTTTCCATGAAATGAGCCGTGTTCATTTATTTGAACTGTTTGTAGGCTGTTTCGTGGGTGCGATTACCTTTACCGCATCTGTTTTTGCATACGGTAAATTGGCGGCAAAGAAATGGGCAAAAACCATTTCGGGTGCATGGGTAAAACCTGTTCAAGCGTTAATTTTCCTTGCTATGTTAGGTTTCGGGATTCACTTCTTCCTGAGCGGTAACATGACTTCATTCTGGGCAATGACAGGTCTGGCATTGGCATTCGGTTGGGTATGGATTGCACCAGTGGGTGGCGGTGACATGCCAGTTGTGGTGTCATTGTTGAACTCATTCTCAGGTTGGGCAGCAGCAGGTATTGGTTTCACGCTTGAAAATAACATGCTGATTGTTGCAGGCTCATTGGTCGGTTCTTCAGGTGCGATTCTGTCTTACATTATGTGTAAAGCCATGAACCGTTCAATCATCAACGTATTGTTTGGTGGTGCGATGGGCGGTGCAGCTGCACCAACAGCGGCAGCGGGTGCGCAAGTGCAACGTAACTACCGTTCTGGTTCTGCTGATGATGCTGGCTTCTTGATGTCAAATGCAGACAGCGTGGTGATTGTACCTGGTTATGGTATGGCACAAGGTCGTGCCCAGAATGCGGTAAAAGAATTGGCAAACTTGTTGAAAGAGCAAGGTGTAACAGTTCGCTTTGCGATTCACCCAGTGGCAGGTCGTATGCCAGGTCACATGAACGTATTGCTTGCAGAAGCTGATGTACCGTATGAAGATATCTTGGAAATGGACGAAATCAACTCAGATTTCCCTGCTACAGATGTGGTGTTGGTCATTGGTGCGAATGACGTAGTTAACCCTGCGGCAAAAGATGATCCAAACTCGCCAATTTACGGTATGCCAATTCTTGAAGCGCATAAAGCACGTACCATTATGGTCATCAAGCGCTCTATGGCAACAGGTTATGCCGGTCTAGACAACGACTTGTTCTATAACGACAAGACCATGATGATCTTTGGTGATGCCAAGAAAGTGGTGGAAGATATGACTAAAGCCATTAATGGTACAGGTCACTAATTCTCTCAATCATTCGATTCTAAAAAAATCCCTCTTTATTCAAAGGGGGATTTTTTTATGCCTGAAATATTTTCACTTATGTAGCTCATCTTTTGGGTATGTTTGATGAGAGCCGGAATTCGTGCAAATAAATAACTATTAAACAGGTTTGGATTTTATTTTTGTGATTTAAATTTTTGAAAAATAATAAAAATATATTTTTTAAATGCTCAGAAGAATCCGTAATAAATGGCACTGTTCTTGCATTTCTCTGTTTAAAAGGTAGGGGTGTTGCATGAAAATAAATCATTATATTGCGTTGTTCATTGGGGTATTGGCTCTACCTGCTTATGCAGCAGAGCAAGTTGAAATGATTCAAAATATTCAAGAGATTCGTATTTCACTCGATAGTGTGTGGGTGATTATGGGCGGAATTTTGGTGTTCTTTATGCAAGCCGGATTTGCCATGATTGAAAGTGGTTCGGTACGTAGTAAAAACACCGTCAATGTATTAATGAAAAATTATATGGACGCCTGCTTGGGTGGGCTGGTCTTTTGGATTGTGGGTTTTGGTTTGATGTTTGGGGTCAACCAAAGTGGTTGGTTAGGGACATCGCATTTTTTACCGAATCAGCTTGATGATTGGCATTGGAATCTTTTGTTCTTTCAAATGATGTTCGCTGCTACTGCGACCACCATTGCCAGTGGGGCAATGGCTGAACGGATTCGCTTTGTTGCCTATGTGGTGAGTGCGGCGGTGGTCAATGGTTTGATCTATCCGGTCTTTGGCAGTTGGGCGTGGGGGAGCTTATTTGCAGGAGAGGGTTGGCTCAAAGCCATGGGCTTTATTGATTTTGCCGGCTCTACGGTGGTGCATTCGATTGGAGGATGGGTCGCGCTTGCAGGCATTATCGTGCTCGGCCCACGAATTGGACGTTTTGGGCGTCATGGTCAAGTGCATCATTTGCCTGGGCATAACTTGCCCTTAATTGCCTTGGGTGGTTTTATCTTATGGCTTGCGTGGTTTGGCTTTAATGCTGCCTCCACGGTCAATGCCAATGTCAGCATCGGGCGTATTGCCTTAAATACTCACTTAGCAGCATGTTCCGCTGCAGTGGCTTATATGTTATTTGCACTCCTGATGCGTAAAGCGATTCTCATCAAAACCACGATTAATGYATCGCTTGGGGGCTTAGTCGGCATTACTGCGGGTTGTGCGACTATGAGTCCGATGTTCGCTGTACTGACCGGTTTGGTCGCAGGGTTAATGGTCAGCATTTTGCCTGCACTGCTTGAAAAACTCCGAGTGGATGATGTAGTCGATGCAGTCACCGTGCATGGCTTTTGCGGGGCATGGGGCACACTCGCTGCAGGGCTCTTCTTTGAAAGCAATATGTTTAATACCGAGATTATTCTTGTACAAGCCATGGGGGTGTTTGCGGCCTTTGCATGGGGTTTTGGAGTGGCATTTATTGTATTTAAAACCTTGCATGTCGTCTTGGGCGGCTTACGTGTCAGTGCGCAGCATGAGCAGCGTGGTTTAGATTATACCGAGCATGCGGAACTGTCTTATCCAGAATTTCAGCGTGATATTACCTGTGAAACTGATGACATCACCAAACGCCATTAAATGAGGAGGGAATTCAAGATGAATGCAGAAGTCCTGAATGTTGGACAACGTCGTTTAGCCATTCAACGTGCACTCCAACACTATTTTCATGGGGCACGTTTAGATCAGGTGGTAGGCTATTGGGAGCAGGAATACAGTGCAAAACCAGCCTTTGTGCTCAATCGATTTTTAAGTGAAATTTGCACCACAGAAGAGCTTAAGCAAAACCGTAAAGAAATGCTCAAGCAAGTATTATATGAGCTGACCATCATTGAAAAAGATGAGTTATTGCAGACCAATACGAAGGCACAAACCGTCAACGTTTCAGCGCAATATCATGCCTATATCGATTTTGTTGCTGAGGTGCTGCATGCTGTGCTTGAGCAAGATACAGATGACTTTTTGGATACGTTGAAAATGCAATTATTGAGAGATCGTATTTTGCTGAATGACTCCAGTGCGATGTACAACACGACACTTGCGATGATGGATCGTGCACAAGCCAAAGATTATGCCAAGGCCATTACCAGTTTATATCAGGTGCTGTGTGAGTTTTATGGACCACAACGTTCAGATCAAGTATTTGCGCAAGCTCGGCTAATGATTAAAGCGAAATATCCGGAGGCCGATTTGCATCAATTGCTCTAGTCGTATGCAGGCAATAAAAAAGCGACCGTGAGGGTCGCTTTTTTGAATCTTGGGTTTTACGCTACAGAGTCAGTATCTGTAGGATTGCGCCATAAGCTTTCTAGGTCGTAAAATTTACGTGCTGTTGGGAGCATGATGTGAACAACTACCATACCAAGATCGACCAAAATCCATTCTGCATCACGTTCACCTTCAATACCGATTGGGCGAAAGCCTGCTTTGCGCGCTTCTTCAGCAACATTATCGGCAATAGATTTTACGTGGCGAGTTGAAGTGCCGCTAGCAATTACAATGGCATCTGAAACATTACTAATGCTGCTGACATCAAGTTCAACAATTTCTTTGGCTTTTACATCAAGGAGAGCTTCATGTACAACTTTAAGACAGGTTTGTACGTCATGCTTTTGGGTATTCATTGCAAGATCGTGAGAATTAGAAGCGCCGGGCGATGGTTCTAAATTCATGGAGTGTATAATTTCCTAAAATTATTCATCATCTAATATAGCTGTTTTAGCCTGAAATTTCAAATTGGTTTAATTTCAAGCATTTTAAGGCGAGGCAAAATATTTGTCTTTCCATGCAAATGATTGATTTGACGTAAGACTTGGGCGGTATTCTGCAGCGACATAACCTGAATAAGCACTGAGCTGTAACCATTCAAAAATAGCAGCATAGTCTATCTCGCCCGAGCCAGGTTCATGGCGTCCTGGATTGTCAGCAAACTGGATATGACCAATATCCTGTATGTTTTCTTGCAATGCGCTCAGCACATCTTCGCCCATCATCGCCATATGATAACAGTCGTATTGCATTTTAAGAGCAGGATGTTTGACCGCTTCTAGTATCTCTTGAGCTTGCGCAATATTTTGTACTAAAAAACGAGGTATGTCGGTGCCATTAATCATTTCAAATACAGGCTGAATATGATGTTGAGTGAGCATCGAGCAGGCCAGTTTTAGATTTTCAGCCAGTGTGTTTAAGCACGGTAGTAAATCGGCATCGACAGGTTGTTTGCCTGCCAAAATATTAACGCGGGGGACATTTAACGCTGTGGCATAGCGGATAGCCAACTCTAGGGCATGATGAAATTCAATCTCTTGTCCAGGTACGCCCGCCAAACCATTGCCACCTTGCATGAGGTCACCTGCAGGGACATTAATTAAGCACAGGTTAAGCTGGTGGAGTGTGAGTTGGGTTTGAATTTGCTCAATACTTAGCTCATAGGGAAATTGAATTTCAACATGCTGAAAATCATGTTCCCGTGCAAGGGCAAAGCGTTCAATTAACGGCACTTCGGTAAAAATCATCGACAGATTAACCGCCAGTTTAGACATGCAGATGCTCCTTGCAGGCAAAGATTGGATCAGGAATCAAGCCGATTAAGCTTCGACCTGATGGATAATGGTGGCTAAATCTGCTTCTGCAAAACCCTTGGCTTGATGAGCTTGCAGTTGCGAAAGGGCTTTTTCTGCCACAGGAATCTGTAGCTGAAATTGCGCTGCCAGTTGTAAGGCATTGTTTAAATCTTTAGATAGGGTTTGGACTTTCCATTGCACAGGCTCAAAACTGTGGGTTGCCATGCGTGGCGTTAAAATCTGAAACGGTTTCGAGTCGGCAAAACCACCTGCCAAAGCAGGTGCAAGTAAACGGGTGTCTACGCCTGCCTGTCCAGCTAAAGCAACGGCTTCGGCAATTAGGGTACTGTTGGCAGCAACAATCAGTTGGTTACAGATTTTAGTAGCTTGACCTGTGCCTGTTTCGCCCATACGAGTCACACGTTGTGACAGCACATGATAAATCGGGCTTAATTTTTCGATGGTGTTTGCATCCCCCCCTGCAAAAATCACCAAACTGCCTTGTTCGGCTCCCGCAGTGCCTCCCGAAACAGGTGAGTCAATCCATGTGACCTGTTTGAGGCTGGCTTGCTGCGCTAGCTTTTGGGTTTGATCTACAGACAAACTGGAAAAATCGACTATGACTTGTTGAGCAGTCAAAAATGGCTCAATCTGATCAAAAACGGCTTGGACAGCATGATCATCGGCAAGGCAACTCAAGATCACTGGATATTGTCCAATCTCGCTCAATTGTAGTGATTTCGCCCCTAAGCTGAGCACGGGTTCGCAAGCCGCAGGGCTACGATTCCAAACTGCGACCTCAAAACCTGCCTGAACTAAGCGGGTTGCCATGCGTGTCCCCATAAGTCCCATACCTAAAAAAGCGATTTTTGTGTCACGATCAAAATGCATAGCGCTGATTCTCCATTTTTGCCTACAGTACAAGTCTGGCTTGAAATGTCAATTTAGCCTTTGGTCAAAGTCTGTTGTGTCTGAACTGCATTAAAACTGACGCGGTGCAAAGGTCACTTCAGGATTCTTGTCCTTTTTACGTGCCAGTTGGCTATTTTTACCTAGCAATAATTTTAATTGCCAAATTTTTTCTAAACGTAAAGATTTATTGGGAGAATGTTCCATGGCATCCAGCACTTGTTTGGCTGCAGCCAGTGCATCTGGGGAGCGCTGTGCAATTTCTTCGGCAAGAGTTTGTGCCTTTTGCAAAGGTGTTGCATTTAAATGCGTGACCAAGCCAATTTCTTTGGCATAGTTGGCATCAAAAATACGTGCAGTTAAGGTCAGCTCTTTGGCAAGATCTAGGCCAATTAAACCTTTTAAAGAGCGGCTCAGCCCCATATCAGGCACTAAGCCCCAGCGGCTTTCCATAATCGACATTTGCGTGTCAGGATGAGCGATACGAATATCTGCAGCTAAAGCCAATTGCATTCCTGCGCCAAAACAATAACCTTCAATTGCAGCAATTACAGGTACAGGCAATTGTTGCCAAACGAGAAATGCTTTTTGAAACAGGCTTTGCCCCGGCTTAATTAACTCCCAAGCTGCAAATGCACGGTTTTGTGGGTTATTGAGGTCGGCCAAATCAATGCCTGCACTAAATACGTTTGCTTCCCCTGTTAAAATCACACAACGTAATCTGCGGTCTTTTTTAAGCTTTTCTGCAGTGCGCACCAATTCTTTGAGTAGGGCAAAACTCATGGCATTGCGTTTGTCTGGGCGGTTCAGGGAAACTGTGGCGATGCCATTATTTTTTTCGATTCGAAGTAAAGTCATGATGTGAGCTCTTGTTTTTACTGAGCAAAGCATAGCATGCACAGACCCAAGATAAATGACAGCAGAGTCACGGCCAAATCCGTGGGCTCAGCCTGAAAGAATTGATAAAATTATGTGATGCGCTTCGTGAAACTTATATTTAAAAATACCATTTTTGTTTGGACGAAATGACATTCATCCTACTTTATTCACTATGAACTCGTTGCTGTATGTTGAGCAAAAATATGTTCTGCTGCATGTTCCACCTGTTGGATACATGCTTTTAACTCCTGATAACGATTGAGTACTTCCTGCACAAACAGATCATCGGCTTTACGGCGTTCTTTACGMAATGTCGAAACAAACTGTTCAAATGAACCTGTTACTTCTTGCAGGTTTGGCGTGCCAACATAACGGGTCGCACCATACAGACGATGCAACACATGCTCGAGTTGCGGGAAATCTTCGAGTTCAATCAGCTGTTCAATTTCATCCAATTCTGTGGCAAAGCTATCTACCAACATTTTCAGCAAATCCACTGCAAGGTCTTCTTTGTTGGCTGCCAACATTAGGCTTTGTTGCCAATTCAACACCTGTGGGTCTAGCGCTTCAATCACAATGGCTTTATCGATTGCAGGTGGTTTATTAAAACTTTGGGTGGTCCAATGGGTTAAAATCTGGATGATTTGTTCAATCTGAATCGGTTTGGTGACATAGTCATCCATACCAACTTTGAGTAATTTTTGCTTTTCATCGGCAAGTGCATGTGCGGTGAGGGCAATAATAGGCAAGCGTTTGTGGTTTTCTAAAGTCGACTCTAATGAACGAATTGCGCGAGTGGTATCTATCCCTGACATCACAGGCATTTGAATATCCATAAAGATCAAGTCAAAGGGTTGCTGCTCCTGTTCAATACGTTGCTGCAAAATCCCCAACGCTTCCTGACCACTTTGCGCTTTGGTAGTAGTCACATTCAGTTCGCCCAACAAGGCTTCGAGCACAATCAGGTTGGGTAGATGGTCATCCACCGCTAAAACGTGCAGGCCTTTACCATCAAATGATGCAGAATCTTGTTCATCAAAATTATTTTCATTGTTAAGTAAGTCAATTAATGCTGAACGACTGAGCGGTTGATACAAAGCCCGTGCACGATATTCATTTAATAGGCTTGGGTCTAGCGCCATTTGATAGCCATATACCGCCAAATTGCCTTGATAACGGGTACGAATTTCTTTTAACAAGGCTTCGGTGTCGCCGCTATGGTCAACAATCAACCAAGTGTTGTCTTGCAGGCCAGATACATCTTTTAAGCGGCTAAATAAATCTAGAATTGAAGCGGCTTCAACATGTCGCACCGCATAATTTTCAAGATAATGACGCAAGATATTGGCTGTGGCAGGGTGCGCCAAATAGGACACTACCTGAATTTCTTTAAAAGTTGGATGCTGCTGAGCATGCGCTTCATCTACCGTAAACAAGGCAGTAAACCAGAAGGTTGAGCCTTTTTCTGTTGGGGCACGCTCTTGATTGTCTTCAAAGCCAATTTGACCTTGCATTAAATGCACCAATTGCTTGGAAATCGCAAGGCCTAAGCCTGTACCGCCAAACTGGCGCGTGACTGAGGTATCGCCCTGAGAGAAAGATTCGAACAGTTTTTTACGGTCTGTGCCGCTTAAACCAATGCCGCTATCCTGCACGCTAAAGTGAATCAGGCATTGTCCAATATCGTCATGTTCCACGCGCGCACGTACAATAATTTCACCATCGGGTGTGAATTTAATCGCATTGGAAATCAGGTTGGTTAAAATTTGTTTAAAGCGTAAAGCATCACCCAACACATGCTGTGGTACGTTGTCGGCAAAGTAAAAAGCCATGTTGATGTGCTTTTGCGCGGCCAACGGCGAGAGCATATCCATCACATCAAAAATGGCTTCTTCTAAATCAAAAGGCGCARTATCCAGTTCCAGTTTACCGGCATCAATTTTGGAAAAATCCAAGACATCATTAATTAAAGCCAAAAGGTGTGCAGACGACTTACGAATGGTTTGTAAATACAAATTTTGCTCATTACTCAGGTTTTCCTGACGCAATAACAGGTGAATAAAACCATCTATACTGTTCAGCGGGGTTCTGAGTTCGTGACTGATATTGGCCAAAAATACCGATTTGGATTGGTTGGCAGAAATCGCTTGGTCACGTGCCTGACGATAAGTGATGTTCTGTACTTCCAAAGTATCGAGGGTGCGACGCAAATCATCTTCAGTTTGTTCGGTGTGTTCTTTCAGTTCTAAAAAGCTGGAATGCAGCCGTTTTACCACATTGGCAATATCCCGCTGCAATAAACGCAGTTCACCAGTACTGTTAATCACCATGTGTTGATCGAGTGTATCCGCATTTAGTCGTTGTAGTTGCATGCGAATTTCATACATTGGCGCAATCCAGCGACGTGAATAGAAGTTCAGACACAGCAATAACAGCAATAAAGTCAGTAAGCCTGTGGCAATTAATACAATCATGACGCGATAACGGGCTATTTGTAGCGGTTGATTGTCTAGTTCAATTAGTAACCATGCAGGTAGGTTGATGTCTTGCTGAATTTGCATGCCATACACATGATTATTTTTATACTGAATTGGGCCAAAAAACTCGGCATTTTTAGGGAATTGGGGCCATTCGTCTTGATCCTGAAAGCCCATGCTTAAACGCCGTGTACCCGAAGCATCAATCAGTGCAGTACGAATCAAGTGTTTTTCGTTCATCATATTTTGCATATAAGAACGAGCTTCTTCGTACTTCCACGGAAAGCTAGCCAGTTGATGCAAAGCTGCTTCAGATGGCAACTCAAAACGGGTCAAAATCGCAATTGCCATCTGTCGCTGCTGTGCTTTTGCGGCATTCGAGGTTTCGGATAAAACCAGCATCGTGCCGACGCATGCCAAAACCATAATTGGCACAAAAATAAGTGCAATCAGCTGTCCATAAGCATGATTTAAATGTAAGCGCTTAAATAACTTTTTATTGATATTTGACATGGTTGACGCAGTTCAATCCCTATGTTTGGCAGTTTAGCATGCTTTATTTCTGCTGACTGTGTTTTCATCTGTTTAGTGCAAGCGGTGCAGCTTCATCTTGTTATTTGTAATCAATCGGCGTGCATTTTTTTGCATTTATCCCACAAAATACAATGTGAAATTGTGTTTATCCTGCCTAGAATTGTGTAGGCGCTGAGTGATGCATAAATTGTCGGCAGACTATTGCTGTTTTGATAAAAAGCCTGTGAAAAACGTGCAGGAAGATGCAAATTTTCATACAATAAGCCCACCTTGATATTGGTGCACAGCATGCGTGATACCCAACCAGACTTCCAAAGTGATGAATTTTTGTTAGATCATTATGTGGGCAAAACCCCTTTAGTGCGTTTGCAGCGTTTGGCAAGTCATACGCAGGCAACGGTTTTGGCAAAACTGGAAGGCAATAACCCTGCGGGTTCTGTTAAAGATCGTCCTGCCTACAACATGATTATGCAGGCAGAAAAACGCGGTGAAATTCAACCGGGCGATACTTTAATTGAAGCAACCAGTGGCAATACGGGTATTGCTTTGGCGATGGTTGCAGCTATGCGTGGCTATAAAATGCAGCTGATTATGCCTGACAACATGAGCCAAGAGCGTAAAGATGCCATGCGTGCCTATGGTGCAGAGTTGATTGAAGTGACCAAAGCACAAGGCATGGAAGGCGCGCGCGATTTGGCTTTGCAAATGCAACGCGAAGGCAAAGGCTTGGTGCTAAACCAATTTGGGAATCCGGATAATGTCGAAGCACATTACCTGACCACAGGGCCTGAAATTTGGCAGCAAACGGGAGGTAAAATTAGCCACTTTGTCAGCGCTATGGGTACCACAGGCACTATTATGGGCGTGTCTAAATATTTAAAAGAACAAAATCCAGATATTCAAATTATTGGTTTACAGCCTTCTGACGGTTCAAGCATTGCAGGGATTCGTCGCTGGCCTGAAGCCTA
Organism: Acinetobacter towneri; assembly: GCF_001758345.1. Classification (GTDB taxonomy): domain Bacteria; phylum Pseudomonadota; class Gammaproteobacteria; order Pseudomonadales; family Moraxellaceae; genus Acinetobacter; species Acinetobacter towneri_A. Next base: position 56,587 of record NZ_MKQS01000002.1, on the reverse strand, counting down.
TTTACCGACTATTTTTGACCGTAGCCGTGTTGATCGTATTATTGATATTCCGCAAATTGAAGCTGAAAAAACCATGCGCAGACTGGCACAAAAAGAAGGCATCAGCGCAGGCACATCATCGGGTGGGGCGGTTTGGGCAGCTTTAAAAATTGCCGAAGAAAATCCAAACGCAGTCATCGTTTGTATTGTCTGTGACCGTGGTGATCGTTATTTATCGACAGGTTTATTCTCTGTTCAAGATACTGACGCGTGATATCCATTTTTCTATCACCCATTGAGTAAGATTTTATGCGTTTACCTGTGCTGATTTTCGATATAGAAACCGTTACCGATTTGAAGTCAGGCGCGCATTTATATCAGCTGGATTTGCCTGAGGCTGAACTTGAGCAGGCGATGATGAAACTGCGTCGCCAAGAAGCGGGAACCGATTTTCAGCGTTTGCCCTTGCACGAAATTGTGTGTATTTCAGGCTTATGGATTGATGAACACGGCATGAAGCTGTTTTCCTTTAGCCGTGAACACGACAGCGAAGCAGCAATGCTGAAAAAGTTTTTGTCTATTTTTGATAAGCGTCATCCGACTTTGGTGAGCTGGAATGGTTCACAGTTTGATCTGCCTGTAATTTTATTTCGTGCCATGTATCATGGGCTGTCTGCACCAAGTTTATTTGATCAGGGTGAGATTGATCAGCAAAAACGCTATAACAATTATCAAAACCGTTACCATCAACGTCATGTCGATTTAATGGATGTGATGGCCATGTTTAATGGTCGTCATTTTCAAAAGTTGGATGACGTTGCCTATTTGTTAGGTTTTCCAGGTAAACGCGTAGATGCGGGCTATCATGTTCCTGCATTTATGCAAAGCGGTGAATGGTCGAGGCTGACGCGTTATTGTGAAGGCGATGTCTTAAATACTTGGCTCATTTACCTGCGTTGGCTGCTGCTCAAAGGGCAATTACTGCTTGAAGAGCATACTCAATGGGTACAGCACACCATTCAATATTTGCATACCCAGCCGCAGCATGCAGACTTTTTGAGCGTGTGGCAGCACAGTTCGCAGCAAACTGAATTTACCCGTATAGATTTTCCTGAAAAAAGTGTCAGCACGTCTTCAAATGAACCTGTGATGCCTTTTAAATCTTCCCCATCTTCCGATATTTAGACTGATATGAAGCATCGCAGTAAAAACCGTACCACGCAGCAGGCTGAGTATTGCTTTCAGGTGGAATCGTTGTCACATGAAGGGCGCGGGATTGCACACTATACAGCTCAGTCGGGTCATCCTGCAGAAAAGCAGGGGAAAACAGTTTTTATTGAAGGCGCATTGCCTGGTGAAACAGTACGCGCCAAAATTAAGCATAGTAACAAACACTTAGAACAAGCCGAGTGTTTAGAAGTGCTGAGCGAGCCTTCGGTATTACGGGTTACGCCGCCGTGTCCGCATTATCAGCGTTGCGGTGGTTGCAGTATGCAACATATTCAGTGGGATGAGCAGATTCATCTCAAACAACAGGTGTTGCAGTCGCATCTGCAACATTTTGCGCAAATTCAGCCTGAAGAATGGTTAACGCCTTTGCGTTCACAGCGTGAAGATTATCGCCGTAGAGCCCGTGTTGGGGTGCGCTATATTGCCAATCAAGATAAATTGGTGGTTGGTTTTCGTGAGCGCAATAGCAATAAACTGACCTCAATTGACCGCTGCATGGTGTTGGATCAGGCTTTTGGTTCGTTAACACGAATCAAGCAGCTATTCCAAAGTCTAACAGGCAAAGCCCATATTGGTCATATAGAATTGGCAATGGGAGATCAAGAGATTGCTTTGGTGGTGCGCCATACAGAACAACTATCTGCAGCCGATATCAACGAGTTACAACAGTTTGCATTACACAAACACTGGCAATTGTATTTGCAGCCTGAAGGTCCTGATAGTTTGCATCGGGTAGATGATCCACATGCAGCACTGCGTTTGCATTATCGTTTAGATGATTTTGATGTGAATTTTAGCTTTCATCCGCAAGACTTTACCCAAGTCAACTCTACAATTAATCCACAGATGGTTAAGCTGGCATGTGATTTGCTTAATTTGAAATCAGGTGATCGGGTGCTTGATCTATTTTGTGGATTAGGCAACTTTTCCTTGCCGCTTGCACGTTGTGTAGGTGCAACAGGAAAGGTTGTTGCGGTAGAGGGTTCAGAGCAAATGGTGCAGCGTGGTGCAGAGAATGCGCAACGTAATGATTTAGACAATGTTAAGTTTTATTCACAAGATTTAACAAAAGATTTTTCGCATCATTCTTGGGCAAATCAAGGATTTGAGGCATTATTAATTGATCCTCCGCGTTCAGGTGCAGAGGAAGTGATGTATTATGTGCCCAAATTTGGCGCAGATAGAATCGTTTATGTGTCCTGTAATCCAGCTACACTCGCAAGGGATGCAGGTGTATTGGTCAAGCAGGGTTATCAATTAAAAAAAGCAGGCGTGATGGATATGTTTCCGCATACGGGGCATGTCGAATCCATTGCCTTGTTTGAGAAAGAAAAGCAAATAAACGATTTATAATATGAAGTACATAGAGGTAGGAGAAGGGTATGGTCACAGTACGTGAACAACTTCCTGGGCGTTTAAATGAACTGTCTGAGGAAACGACTGTAGAACATGCCGAGCAAGCCCGACAGGATTTAGCAGAATGGCTAGACCGAGTACGCGGGATTTACGATGGGGCGGCACTTGAACAATTAGAACGCGTTGCCCATTACACCCTAAAAAAAGAGTTAGAAACAGACGTTAGTCACCCATCGCATACCTTGTATACAGGTATTGAGATGGCGAATATTTTGGCGCACTTGCATGTTGATGAAGACACTTTATCTGCAGCGGTGCTCTATCGTAGTGTGCGTGAAAATGTCCTACAGTTAGATGATGTGCGTGAAAAATTTGGTGAAGCAGTGTACGGCTTGATCAAAGGCACCTTGTCGATGGGTAAGTTGTCTGAGCTGATTGAGAAAAATAAGCGTTTAGAAGACCACTTTAATAATAACCAGCGTGAACATTTAACAGGCATTTATAAAATGCTGATTTCTATGACAGAAGATGTGCGCGTGGTGTTAATTAAACTGGCAGAACGTACCTATTCATTACGTGAGTTGGCAACTGCTTCCAAAGAACGTCAGGAGCGTGTGGCGCGGGAAATTTTAACCATTTACTCGCCATTGGCACACCGTTTAGGGATTGCCCAACTGAAATGGGAACTCGAAGATTTAGCATTCCGTTATTTGGCACCAGACCGTTATAAAGAAATTGCAACATTGTTGAATGAAAAGCGTTTAGAACGTGAAAACTACATTCAAAGCGTAATTGAGCAATTGCGTACAGAGCTAGGCAATAACGGTATTCATGCCGAAATTAGTGGACGGGTGAAACATATTTATTCGATTTATCGAAAAATGAAGAGTAAAAGCCTCAGCTTTGACCAGCTCTATGACATTCGTGCTGTACGTGTTTTGGTGAAAACCATTCCAGAGTGCTATCACTCGTTGGGTATCGTACATCAATTGTGGCGGCATATTCCGCACCAGTTTGATGATTACATTACCAATCCAAAAGCCAATGGTTATCGCTCGTTGCATACTGCAGTGATTGCAGAAAACAAGTCGCTTGAAGTACAAATTCGTACTTTAGATATGCACGAAGAAGCCGAGCTTGGGGTATGTTCGCACTTCAATTATAAAGAAGGTTCTAAAACAACAGACCACTCGTTCAATCATCGTTTACATTCTTTGCGTTCTGTTTTAGAGCTCTATCAGGAACGTAACGATGCCAGTGCACATAAAGAAGATGATGATTCTGAAAACTTTGAACAAATCCAAGAGTTTGAAGATTTTGAAAAAATTTATGTGTTCAGCCGTGATGGTGATATTAAAGAATTACCACGTGGCTCAACAGTGCTGGACTTTGCCTATCATGTGCATACCGAAGTGGGTAACAAATGTTATGCTGCGCGGGTCAATCAGCGCTATGTACCGCTCACCTATAGCTTAAAAACAGGGGAGCAGGTCGAGATTTTGACCAAAAAAGACCGTGAACCGAACCGTGATTGGTTGGTGAACTCTTTAGGATATATTAAAACGGCACGTGCGCGCGATAAACTGCGTCATTGGTTTAGACAGCAGGACCGCAGCAAAAATCTAGAAGTAGGGCGTGAAGTACTCAACAAAGAGCTTTCACGTTTGGCGATTCATCCAAAAAGTATTGATCTAAATGATTATTGCAATCACTTTAATGTCAAAACTGGTGAAGATATTCTGATTGGTTTGGTTAATGGTGATATTAGCCTGCATGCTTTAATTAATCAGGTCAATCGTCACATGCACTTAGATCAGGATGAACCTGAACTGGTGTTGAAGCCGACTTTGAATCCACGAGCCAGCCATACCTTATCGGCACATGGTATTTTGATTGATGGTTTGGATAACGTTGAACTGCATATCGCACAATGCTGTCAGCCAGTACATGGTGAGGCAATTGCGGGGTATATCACTCTCAATCGTGGCGTGAGTATTCATAAAGTAGCGTGTTCAGACTATGTGCGCATGATTGGCAATGGACCTGAACGTGCAGTCGAAGCTGACTGGGAAATGCAGCCAACCCGCGGTCAAAGCGTCCAGATTGTGGTGGAAGCCTACGACCGCCGTGGTTTGCTCAAAGACTTAACTCAAGTGATTTTTGCCGATCAAATTAACATTCGTCAGGTGAATACCATTTCTGAAAATGATGGAATTGCCAATATGAAATTGTTGATTGAGGTCAAAGGCTTGGCGCAACTTTCTCGTCTGTTGGCGCGTTTGGAGCAGCAACCAGGTATTATCAGTGCACGCCGTTTGGTGCAGGGGAGTTAATCAAAATCGCTTCTAAAAAAACCAGCATTGAGCTGGTTTTTTTCTATATGGCTTGGGGTGTAAATTTCAATTTGCTGTGGGTTAAAGCGAAAGGAGTAGGAATATTAGGGATGAGTAAAACAGCTAAAAAAATTCATGTAGATGTGTGCCGTATTCATAAAATTTTTGTTCCTGCTGCAACAGATTCTCGAACAGAAAAGATTCAGCAGCAAAAGCAGGCGATTTACCGTTATCGGAATCAATTGCTCTCAAAATATTTAGCACAGAATATTCAAAATAGTGATATTCAGCGCAATGTGCATGGCAAACCATTTTTGACGACATTGCCTCAATTGCAATTTAACCATAGTCATAGTCGTCAATATTATGCATTGGCAAGCAGTTTTGAGTTGTCAGATATTGGGATAGACATTGAAGATCTAGACCGTAAGGTGCGTTTTGATGCCTTGGCGCAACATGCGTTTCATCCCAATGAACTCAAATACTGGCAAGATTTGGGACATGACGCCGATTATTGGTTTCGTGTCTGGACAACCAAAGAGGCGGTGCTGAAAGCATCGGGGTTGGGGATTCGTTTAAGCCTAAATGAGTTAGATACCCGGATGCATCCCAGTGCACAGGGCGGTCTTTGTCATCATCCACAGATTGGACATTTTGCTTATCAAAACTTTCGTTTACCAGATTGTATGCTGACTGTAGCATGGCGAGCTGCACCCTCCTGCGCAGGCTTTCAGTTTCCACAGATTGATATTATTCGGCATTAGCATCGCAATATCAGAGCAAATGTCGCAACGTCTAGCCACAAAAAAGCCTATCCAAAGATAGGCTTTTTTTTGTTGGTGTCAGTAGAAATATATTAAGGAATTTCTTGCTCTTCACCCTCAAATTCTGGTTTAACTTGAACAATGAAGTCCTGACGGTTCAAACCGCGCCATAAGGCAAAGGTTGTACCAATGTAAATAGATGAATATGTTCCGACAAATACACCGACAAACATGGCAATCGAGAACCATTTCAGACCATCACCGCCCATGAGCATCATTGCGACTACAACCAATAATAGGGTCATAGAGGTGTGAATGGTACGACGTAAAGTTTCTGTCAGTGCAATGTTCACCACTTCAAGCGGTGTTGCACCACGGATTTTACGAAAGTTTTCACGAATACGGTCAGATACAACAATGTTATCGTTAAGTGAGAAGCCGATAATTGCCAATAAAGCTGCCAATACAGTCAGGTCAAATGGCCATTGCATCATGGCAAAAATACCCAGTGTCACAATAATATCGTGGAACAATGACAGTACCGCACCCATTGCCAGTTTGAATTCAAAGCGAATGGTGACGTAAACCAGCATTAATAATAGCGCTAAAGCGACAGCGCCCGCAGAACGGACATATAGCTCATTACCGACTTGACCACCCACCACATCTACCTTTGGCACAGTTGCCGTGTTATTTGGTAGTTGTACCGCAGCAGTAATTGCTTTGGTTAAGTCTTCTGCTTCAACATCTTCTTGCACAGGCATACGTACCATGAGGTCGCGGTCAGAGCCCAAGGTTTGTACCACAGGGTCGTTAAAACCTGCTTTGACCAATGCATTAGATACATCAGTCGCTTTGACAGGGTTACTATAGTTAAGTTCTGCCGCAATACCGCCAGTAAAGTCCAAACCTAAATTTAAACCTTTAGTGGCAATAAAGAAGATGCTGGCAACCGTAAGTAGAATAGAAAGCAATGCCGCTGGCAAAGCAATCTTCATAAACGGAATCACGCGCTCATCATCAGGGCGACCATATTTTTTTGAAGGCAGTTGAGTATTCTCAGTCATCAGTGATCTCCTTAAATGCTCAACTTTTTCAAGTTACGTTTTTTGCCATAAATGATTTGTACAATTGCACGGGTGACTGTAATTGCAGTAAACATCGAGCAGACAATACCAATCATGAGGGTCACCGCAAAGCCTTTGATTGGGCCTGTACCAATCGCAAACAGAATGAATGCCACCAAGAATGTGGTTAAGTTCGAATCAAAAATAGTGTTATACGCTCGGTCATAACCTGCCACAATGGCTTGTTTTGGCGAGGCGCCCCACTTAATTTCTTCTCGTATTCGCTCACAAATCAAGACGTTGGCATCCACCGCCATACCAATAGTGATCACGATACCCGCAATACCTGGTAAGGTGAGTGAAGCACCAATCCAAGACATGACAGTTAAAATCATGGCTAAGTTAAACACTAAAGCGAAGTTGGCAATCAAACCAAACAGGCGGAAGAACACCACCATCCAGATTGCCACCAAAATGAAGCCAATCTGAGTCGACAATACACCTTTATCAATGTTTTCTTGACCCAAGCTAGGACCAATCACACGTTCTTCGACAAAGTACATTGGCGCTGCCAAGGCACCTGCACGAAGCATTAAGGCTAATTCAGAGGCTTCTTGTGGAGAATCTAGACCTGTAATACGGAACTGTGAACCCAATACCGCCTGAATGGTTGCAGCATTAATGACGACAGATTCGGTGTAAGGGGTACGCACTTCAGTTTGTGTGCCTGTTTCATCTGCCACATAGCTAATGCGCTGTTTGTTCTCAATGAACAACACCGCCATACGTTTGCCAACCGCATTACGGGTAGCATCCGACATGAGTTTACCGCCAGCAGCATCTAGGGTGATGTTTACTTCAGCACCGCCTGTGTCTTGGCTAAAGCCACTTGAGGCATTCTGAACACGCTCACCTGTTAAAATACGGCTGCGATTTAGAAGTAACTGACGACCGCTGTCTAAGGATTCAAAAGCAAAGGCTTCGGTGCCCGGTGGCACTGTACCTGTGGTTTGGCCTGTATATGGGTCAATGTATTGATCATTCAGATCGGACACCAAACGGAATTCTAGGTTTGCAGTACGACCTAAAACACGCTTCGCTTCAGCCGTATCTTGAACACCTGGCAATTCCACCACAATACGGTTGCTGCCTTGAGTTTGCACCAAGGCTTCGGCTACACCTAGTTCGTTAATACGGTTACGCAGTGTGGTCAAGTTTTGATTGACTGCATAAGACTGAATTTCTTGTTTGCGTACATCGGTATACGTCAGGCGTAAACTCGAACCTTCTGCTGTCGCTACCGCTTGTTGAGTGTACTCATTGCCGTTACGGCGCAAGAAATCCATTACCGCATCACGGTCTGCATTGTTGGCAAACTGCAAGCTAATGGTGTTGTTGTTCAGTGACAGACTATTGAACTTCAGCTTGTTGTCACGTAACTGACGACGTAAATCTGTAGCTGAGGTTTCCATACGCTGGCTGATGGCCTTGTCCATATCCACTTCTAACAGGAAGTGAACACCGCCACGTAAGTCCAGACCTAACTTCATTGGTTTTGCACCAATTTTTTGTAGCCATTCTGGGGTGGTGGGTGCAAGGTTAAGTGCCACAACGTAGTCATCGCCCAAACCACGGCGCAAAGCTTCTTTGGCTTTGAGCTGTGCTTCTGAGGTGTCTAAACGCAACAATGCAGCATTGTTGGTAAAGCTGTTGTCATGACTGGCAATATTTTCTGATTGTAAAATTTGCTCTGCTTTTTGTACGATGCTTTGATCAATTTGGGTACCAGCTTTGGCACCTGAAATTTGAACAGCAGGTTCATCTGGATACAAGCTAGGCAGGGCATATAATGTACTCACCACAAGAACTACGAGGATGAGTAGATATTTCCATGCTGGGTAACGCATTTATTTTCTTCTTAAAATGAAAAAGTCGTGCGTGAGCACGACCCTTTTTTGATTAAAGATTGTTTAATGTGCCTTCAGGAAGAACTGAAATGACACTCGCGCGTTGAACTTTAACCTCTACACCACGGCTTAATTCAACTACTGCAAAATCACCTTCAATTTTCGTGATTTTACCCATCAAACCGCCTGCAAAGACCACTTCACTACCAACGCCTAAGCTTTCAATCAGTGCACGGTGTTCTTTGGCACGTTTTGATTGTGGACGCCAAATCAAGAAGTAAAAGATTGCAATAAAAACAGCAATCATTAAAAGGTTGGCTACAAGGCTTGGTTGTTGTGCAGCTTCACCTGCTGCGTGAGCAGTCGAAATAAAAAGGCTCATTTCATTTTCCTAAACTAAAAACTGGCGATCAGTGATCTGATAATAAATTGGGTTTGTTCTGCAATTTACCTTGTCTTTTTACTCAGCGCAAATACTGAAAAGACTAATCTTCAGGACAAGGTGGAACTTCAAGACCACGGCGGGCATAAAAGTCCTGTACAAAATCATCAAAAGTACCGTTATCCAAGGCATTGCGGATGTCTTGGGTGAAACGTTGGTAATAACGTAAATTGTGGATGGTACCCAACATAGAGCCGAGCATTTCGCCACATTTTTCTAAATGGAACAAATAGGCGCGAGTAAAGTTTTTACAGGTATAACAATCGCAATGTGGGTCGAGCGGGCTTTGGTCATGACGATACTTACTGTTACGAATACGCACTAAGCCATCGGTGACAAAGTAATGACCATTGCGCGCATTACGGGTTGGCATCACGCAGTCGAACATATCCACACCACGACGAATCGCTTCCACAATATCTTCTGGCTTGCCTACGCCCATCAAATAACGTGGTTTATCTTCTGGCATTTTAGTAGGTAAATAATCTAGGACTTTGATCATTTCTTCTTTCGGTTCACCCACCGAAAGACCGCCAATGGCATAACCATCAAAACCAATTTCAAGTAAGCCGTTTAAAGATTCATCACGTAAATCTTCATACATACCACCTTGAATAATTCCAAACAGTGCGTTGCTATTTTGTAGTTCATCATGGTGATGGGTTTTACAGCGTTTTGCCCAGCGTAAAGATAATTGCAACGATTTTTGTGCTTCTTCATGCGTTGCAGGATAAGGCGTACATTCATCAAAAATCATCACGATGTCAGAGTTCAAGGTTTTTTGAATTTCCATCGAGATTTCAGGCGAAAGAAAAACCTTTGAGCCATCAATAGGCGAACGGAAGGTCACACCTTCTTCTTTAATTTTACGCATTGCGCCTAAGCTAAACACCTGAAAGCCACCAGAGTCAGTCAAAATAGGCTTATCCCATTTGATGAATTCGTGTAGACCGCCGTGTTGCTGAATCACTTCTAGCCCTGGACGCAAATATAAATGGAAGGTATTGCCTAAAATAATTTGTGCCTGAATTTCTTCGATATCACGTGGCAGCATGCCTTTTACTGTGCCATACGTCCCCACAGGCATAAACACAGGAGTTTCTACCACACCATGAGCAAGCGTTAAACGACCACGACGGGCACGCCCCGACTGACCTAATTTCTCAAACTTCATATATGTTCCAAATCAAGGCGAAAAAACAGTTCGCTGATTGTTCATGCTAAAAGCGCACTATTTTCCTAGATTCTGCACGGAATTACCAGTTGAGATACGTTTTCCTTGGTAAAAATTGCGAGTAAATATTTTGTTGAAATCCATTGCGTTTACATGGCGTAAAATTGCTCAATATGCGGGTAATTTCTTCTTTATCGGCTTACTTTATTTTGGATTTTACATTTTGAGTAAGTTTTGTTTATTTTTGCTCAACTACATGGTTGTGTCAAAGCTAAAGCAGAAAATGTCAATAAGACAGAACAAATTGTAGTCAAAGCTCACTTAAGTTGTTACATTGTAATTAAAATAAATTCATAGGGTAGGCTATGAGTGAAATAAACAGTGCATTCAAAGAAGACCAATTCTATAAAACGCTTTTGGAAACCACGAATGCAATTCCGTGGCAGATTAACTGGAAAACCAAAGCTTTTAGCTACATCGGTCCACAAATTGAGTCTTTACTGGGTTGGACGCAAGACAGTTGGAAAACCGCACAAGATTGGATTGATCGGATGCATCCTGAAGATCGAGACAAGACCGTAAATATGTGTGTGAGTTTGTCTGATCAAGGTACAGACCACGAAGCTGATTATCGTGCCTTAACCGCTACAGGTGATTATGTCTGGATTCGTGATGTGGTGCATGTGATTCGTGAAAATGACGAAACTGTAGCGATTATCGGCTTTATGTTTGATATTTCTGCACGTAAACAGATGGAGTTGGAACTCGAAGCATTGAGTCGTAAAAATCTGGCTTTGAGCTTACAAGACCCGCTGACCTTGGTTGCTAATCGAAAGGCGCTCAGCGAGTGTATAGAGAATGAATTTAAACGTGCTTCACGTCATCAACATGCCTTGTCTATGCTGTTTATCGACATCGACCATTTTAAGCCTTATAACGACAATTATGGGCATTTACAAGGTGATCACTGTTTGATTAGCGTGGCGCAGTTGCTTAAACAACACTTTGCACGTGCATCTGACTTTGTGGCTCGCTTTGGTGGTGAAGAATTTGTGGTGCTATTGCCTGAAACGCCGCTGGAAGATGCCGTACAACTTGCTGAAAACTTTAGGCAGGCGGTATATGCACTGGAAATTCCACATACCAAGACTGGGGAAATCACCCAAGTCACTGTGAGTATTGGCGCAAATAGCTATCATCAAAATCAGCAGTATCACAATGTGGTCGATTTTCTGCACTCAGCCGATGAATTATTGTATTTGGCAAAAAATAAGGGGCGTAATCAGGTACAGTATTTGACACAGTCAAGTGTTTAGTTGAAATCTGGAAAAAACAGCAAGCTTCGTGCTTGCTGTATTATTGATCTGTCAAAAATAACTTAAAAGTTTGGACGATAATCAAAACTTTGCGCTGCACTGTTGTCCCGAAAGGCACGCACTGGTTTTTTGGCTGTGGTTACAGTATTGATCATGTTGTTAGGAAAGACCTGAATATAATTATTAAATAGTTCGACATTGCGGTTATAAATAGTAATTGCAGCACCGACATTTTCATTCTGCTCATCAATTTCATGCATCATTTTTAAATACAGTTGATCGGCTTTTAACTCAGGATAATTTTCGACCACCACATTCAAGCTGCGCATCAATTCTTTGCTTAAGGCTTCAACACGTTGTAATTGATGAACATCGGCATTGTTGATGTTTAGGTTCATAATATTTTGACGCAGTTCAGTCACTTTTTCTAAAGTGCCTTTTTCCATGCCTGCATATTGTTCGACCACTGGTGCAAGTTCTTCGAGTGTTTTTAATTTCTGTCGCTCAAAACTGGTCACATCTGCCCAAGCGCGGATAGTAGCGTTGTGGTGGCGTACGATATTGTTACGAATCATGATGCCTAAAATCAGCAATATGATAACAACCAAAAGAAAAATTGCGATACCCATGCTTTGCCCCAAGATGATTTTCTTAGTCTAGAAAATCGACCAGATCTGTCTGTAATTGTTCTAAATAAGGTAATTTAAAAGTGCGTAAGTGTCCACGCAATGCGGAAATATCTTGAATATTTTTTGCTTTACTGGAAATTTCAAACAGGTTGCGATTGCCTAAAAAACAGAGCGTGTTCCGCTCAGGGTGAAATAACAAATCACCTTGTTGATGCTGAAAAAAATCATCTAGTTTTAACACCATTGCAGGGCTGAGCGTACGCGCCAGTTGAATTGCATCACTACCAAAAAAATTGAGTTTTTGATTCAGACAAATATCACTGGTATGCCACGGCACATGATAAGGCGCACCAAAGGATTTATTGTTTGACGTAACGGCTAAACCTTGTAGCTGCACATCAAAGACAAATACGCCCGATAAATAGCGCACGACTTCACGAACTTTGTAGTCATTGCCATTTTGATCTTTAATGCGGGTTTCGCTGACATAGCGATATTCAAACACCAAAACCTGATGCTGCTTGCCTTGTTCATCTTGCCAAACAGTACTGGCGTAACGGCAAATTTCATTAGACAGATTGCCTAAATTAAATAAGGGAAACAGACTTTTTAAATGAGCAATCAAATAAACGGGTTGTAAGGTGCGGGCAAGATGTTGCGGCGGTTGCTGCCATGCCAGTTGATAGCGCTGCGCAATGCTTTCCTGTTCTAAAAAAGTGATAACTTCTTCAATGGGGTCGTCTTGCTCATAGGTAATAAATGCCCAAAAAATACAGACTACACCAATCAGTAAACAAAATTGCAGCCAAATATTGCTCGGTTGAATCAAGAGCAATAAGCAGAACAACACACCCACAATGCCAAGCAAGATAGGCAAAACATTTTCAAACTTGAGGGTGATGTCATCTTGCCAAGGGTGCAAACCATCCAAAATTTCTTGATGGCTTTGCGCTTTTTTTCCTATATCCCATAACCGAGCGATATTGTGAAATACCCGCTGATTCTTCTTACGTCGAATATGAATGGAGTGTTTCACGGTATCGAGCGGCATGGCGATATCTTTTACAGTTTGAAAATTAAGACTGAGCTTGATCAATCAGCATGGCATCGCCATAACTAAAGAAACGATAGCGTTCAGCCACAGCATGTTGATACGCCCGCATGACATTTTCACGGCTCGAAAGCGCAGACACCAACATTAATAAGGTTGATTCAGGCAAGTGGAAATTGGTGATCAAACGATCCACCACTTTAAATTGATAACCTGGGTAGATAAAAATTTGCGTATCACCCGACCACGCCGCAAGTTCGCCTGCATGGGCTTGTGCCGCACTTTCCACAGCACGGGTGGCAGTTGTACCCACTGAAATAACTTTGTTGCCTCGTGCTTTGGTTTCACGAATCAGCGCTACGGCAGCCTCAGAAACCTCACACCATTCACTGTGCATGATGTGATTGGCAATATCTTCGGTACGTACAGGCAGAAATGTGCCTGCGCCCACATGCAACGTCACAAAGGTTTTTTGAATGCCCTTAGCTTCTAACTGTTGAAGTAGAGCTTCATCAAAGTGCAAGCTAGCAGTGGGGGCGGCAACACTGGCGAGTTTTGTTGGGTCGTTAAATACGGTTTGATAACGCTCGGTATCAATCGCTTCGGCTTCACGGTTAAAGTAGGGCGGAATCGGCAGCTGACCATAGGCATCTAACACGTCTAAAATAGGCTGTGAAAATTCAACAATAAATAAGTTTTCATGACGTCCTTGAATGGTCACTTTTACAGCATCAGGCCCAATAAACAGTTCTGCACCAGCTTTTGGCGAGTTGCTGGCTTTAATATGACAATGCGCAATAAATTGATCTTGCAGACGTTCAACCAAGACCTCAACCGCACCGCCTGTGGCACGTTTACCTTTAAGACGTGCTTTCATGACTTTGGTGTCGTTAAGTATCAGTAAATCGCCTGCTTCGAGTAAATTCAGTAAGTCAGTAAATTGGTGGTCATGATATTGACCTTGAGCATCGAGATGCAGCAGGCGAGAGGCACTACGACTGGCTAGCGGGTAACGAGCAATGAGTTCATCGGGGAGATTAAAATTAAAGTCAGAAAGCTGCATGATAAAAAAAGTTAGATCACTGGAATAACTGCGCCTAGTATATGCTTTTTTAGGTTTTATAGATGAAATTGGTCGATTATAAATCAAAAAAATGACAGMTGATTTAATTTTAAGCAATTGCAAAAAACTTGCGTTGACAAGCTGTCAAAAAAGTTTATGATACCCATCAACACCTACCCGAGGTGGTGAAATTGGTAGACGCGGCGGACTCAAAATCCGCTGTCAGAGATGACGTGTCGGTTCGAGTCCGACCCTCGGGACCATATAAAGGAAAAGCCCTCAAGCATATTAAGACTTGGGGGTTTTTTATTGTCTGAAATTAATAACTTATATCAAATCCCTAGAAAATTTTCGATGATTCTATTAGCCACATATCAGGTGGTCACTTCGTAAAATGAGTACCCGATCTTTGTTTGGATACTCATGGTGGAATCAGATGCTAAGCTTAAATTATTACATCAATACAATAATCAAATGTGATTGATCGGGTGTCTTATAGGGTTTGTAGTATTTTAAAAGCTTTATTAACTATCTAAAGCTACTTTGATGATATCTGCAATTGTCTCAGTGGTGACGCCTCTCTTTCTAGCATTCTCAGAATGGAACCAAGTTGCTAAGTCTTTATTGCCTTTAGATGCATTGCAGCCAACACAGCACAATGCAATATTGGATAAGGTTGTAATTCTTATATCACTGATAATGTGTTCCCAAGACTTCTTATTAGCTCTTTCAGTGCCAAACTTTTTGCCGCAATATACACAGCACAGGTCTCGCTCCAAGACCGCATCTTCTATGTGCTTTGGTATTCCCCATGAATTTGCCATTTTAGGTTTTCCTTATTTTATGGCTATAGTTGAATGAAAAATCCTAACCTTTGATAACTCATATTCATAAAATTTAGATCTAAGCATAAAATGAAATAGTTGTCATAACACTATATAAATGAGGGTGTAAAAAAACCAGCGCCGAAGCGCTGGTTTTTAACATTACTAACTTAGGTTAGTTTTGCATCAACTTATTGAGCTGCATCAAGAGCAGCATTGAATGTTGGGCTTGGACGCATTACGGCATTCACTTTGGCTTGATCTACTGCGTAGTAACCACCGATATCAACCGATTTACCTTGTACTTCAGCAAGTTCAGCAACAATTTTGTCTTCGTTTGCAGCTAAAGTTTGTGCAAGCGGTGCAAACTTAGCTTTTAACTCAGCATCTTCGTTTTGCGCAGCAAGTTCTTCGGCCCAGAATTTTGCCAAGTAGAAGTGGCTGCCACGGTTATCTAATTCGCCAGTACGACGTGATGGAGACTTATCGTTGTCCAGTAATTTGCTGGTCGCTTGATCAAGGGTTGATGCAAGTAATTTCGCACGCGTATTGTTTTCTTTAATGCCCATTTCTTCTAAAGAAGCAGCAAGTGCAAGGAACTCACCTAAAGAATCCCAACGTAAATGGTTTTCTTCAACAAGTTGTTGTACGTGTTTAGGCGCAGAACCACCCGCACCAGTTTCGTACATACCGCCACCCGCCATTAATGGAACGATGGACAACATTTTGGCAGAAGTACCAAGTTCCATAATTGGGAACAAGTCAGTGAGGTAGTCACGTAAAATGTTACCTGTTACAGAAATGGTATCTAAACCACGTACAACACGCTCAAGTGTATAGCGCATCGCACGCACTTGAGACATGATTTGAATGTCTAAACCAGTCGTGTCGTGATCTTTTAAGTATTTTTGCACTTTTTTGATCACTTCGTTTTCGTGCGGACGGTACGGGTCTAACCAGAAGATTGCAGGCATACCAGAGTTACGTGCACGAGTTACTGCAAGTTTAACCCAGTCGCGAATAGGTGCGTCTTTCACCTGACACATACGCCAGATATCGCCTTCTTCCACGTTTTGAGTCATCAACACTTCACCCGTGTCAATGTCGGTGATGTTTGCAACACCCGCAGCAGGAACTTCAAAAGTCTTGTCGTGTGAACCGTATTCTTCAGCTTTTTGCGCCATCAAACCTACGTTTGGCACAGTGCCCATCGTACGTGGGTCGAAGTTACCATTCCACTTACAGAAATTGATCATTTCTTGGTAAATACGCGCGAAAGTAGACTCAGGCATTACAGCTTTACAGTCGTAAGGCTTGCCGTCAGCACCCCACATTTTACCGCCACCACGAATCATTGCAGGCATAGAAGCATCTACAATTACATCGTTTGGAGAATGGAAGTTGGTGATCCCTTTTGCAGAATCCACCATTGCAAGTGCAGGGCGGTGTTCTTGGCATGCGTGTAAATCTTCGATGATTTCTTCACGTAAAGAAGTTGGTAAGGTTTCGATCTTTTCATAAAGACCTGCCATACCGTTGTTGACGTTAATGCCAAGTTCTTCAAACAATTTACCGTGTTTTTCAAACGCTTCTTTATAGTAAATTTTCACACAGTGACCAAATACAATTGGGTGTGAAACTTTCATCATGGTCGCTTTTACGTGTAAAGAGAACAAAATGCCTGCTTCTTTACAATCATCCAATTCTTTTTCATAGAAGTCGCAAAGCGCTTTCTTGCTCATGAACATAGAATCGATGATTTCGCCGTCAAGTAACTCTACTTTTTCTTTCAGTACAATGGTTTCACCAGAATGAGTGATGAGTTCCATTTTTACATTACGTGCGCGGTCAAGCGTCATTGATTTTTCGCCATGGTAGAAGTCGCCTTCATCCATGTGTGAAACGTGAGTTTGTGACCATTGCTTCCATTCACCCATAGAGTGAGGGTGTTTTTTTGCATAGTTTTTCACTGCAGCAGGTGCACGACGGTCAGAGTTACCTTCACGTAATACAGGGTTTACTGCTGAGCCTAAGCATTTACCAAAACGAGCGAGTAAAGCTTTCTCTTCTTCAGTATCCGCATTTTCAGGATAGTCAGGAATTGCATAGCCTTTTGCTTGTAATTCCTTGATACATGCAACTAACTGAGCAACTGAAGCACTGATGTTTGGAAGTTTGATGATATTGGTATCTGGATCTTGCGTGAGACGCCCAAGCTCTGCGAGGTTGTCGGCTACCTTCTGTTCTTCGCTTAGGTATTCCGAGAATTCAGAGAGTACACGTGCTGCGACAGAGATATCACTCTTGACAATCTCGATGCCAGCAGGCTTAGTAAAGGTCTCAATGATCGGCAGTAGAGAGTAGGTCGCCAACAATGGCGCCTCATCGGTCAGTGTATAAATGATTTTTGACTTTCCACCAGCCATATATAGCCCCTTGCTTTGATTGAGTTTTTTAGGAGCGAGATCATGACTCAGCCCCTGCGAACCGATTTGCCTAATTTAACCTTGAGAGTATCGACTCTCAATGCATTTCAGTCAACGTAATTACAGTGATGACGCCATTTCGCTACGAAATGATGTGTCGCATTTGTGCGAGTCAAGACACGGCTTAATGTAAAAACGAGCCTGTTTAAACCTAAAAATCGCCTTGAGTATTTAGTGTTGAAATACTAATCAAATCGTATGATGAAGATATGACATCAAAAATATATGTATATTTTATTATAAATTAACCAGTTGAGGGTCCGACTTAAGTCGTATGTTTGATAAATAATCGATGAAAATGATAGGTAGATATATTTATTCTATTTATTTTGTAAATTTATCAATATTTTACATTATTTTTTTACAGTATGATGTAATGTAAATTCTTGTATAGAAGTTGAGATTTTCTTTAAAAACGGCTGCAAATCTACAGATAAAAAGCCTGACTGATATTTTAAAAGTTTAGATCTATTTTTAAGGTCTAAATTTTACAAAAATTGGCGTATTTTATTTGGTGGTTTGAAGCACAGTTTGATCCCTCTGAAAGCATGGTTCATCATGATCTTAACTCTTTTCATGCATAGATGAAAAAACAAGCATGAAAGAAGAGGTGCCGATTTGTGGCACAGTTTTTTAATGGGTTTGAAAGCTTGTATTTTGTGTTAAAATTTGTAGGTTAACTCTGAATTCAATGGACGAGTTTTGCAGAAAAAATAATTCATAAGGCAGCACACTTTAAATTAACGAGGCAAAAATGAAAATACAGTTGCTGGAAATTGGTCCTGAGACGGAGCAACTCAATGCTTGCAAACTCTCGTTATTATTGGGCGTACATACGCCAAGTAACCAAATTGATGGTTTTTTGAAGTTTGCCCGTCAAATGCTGCAAGTCGATCATGCCATTTTAACTTTTAAAAATGAGCCCTATTTCTGGTATTCCACCAATCAAGTTTTTAAAGCTTTTCATGCCAATCCAACCGCACAGTTAGACGCTTTCTTTCAAGGTCAGCAACTGATTGAACCTCAACATTCTCAATATGCGAAGTTTGTGCAGCATATTGCAAGTTTGGGGATAGAAGCCGCGCGTTTAATTGCGCTGGATTTACTCAAGACTGATGGTGATTCGATTGGACAGTTGCTGCTATTTGATCATCGTGAAGAGGCGTTTAGTTTAGGTGCTGTGCCGACAGTGGCGGAGTTTGCTGCAGGTTTGGTACGTTATATAGAATTAAAAGTTGATTATACTGACTTAAAAGAAATGTATGAACAGCAGTCTGCATTGAATTTTAGTAAAACCAAGTTTTTCCAGATTATTGCGCATGATTTGCGTGCGCCATTTCATGGATTGTTGGGTTTTTCCGAGGTTTTGGCGCAAGAGCGCGAAACTTTGGATGATTCTAGTATTCAAAATATAGCTGATTATTTATTCGATACAGCACAATCGACTTATAACTTGTTAGAAAGTTTATTGAATTGGGCAATGGCAGAGGGTGGACGCTTTGTTTATCACCCTATTAATTTTGAGTTAAAGCAATCGACCAAAATTGTTTGTAATGTTTTGAAAAGTTTGGCAATTAAGAAAAATATTGAACTCATTGATCAAGTTGAAGAAGGCATTAAAGTCTATGCTGACATCAATATGATTACCTCGGTGATTCAAAACTTGGTCTCGAATGCGCTGAAATTTACCTTAACCGATGGTACAGGCAAAGTCATTTTACGTGCAGAACAAACAGAAACCAGTGTGGATATTTATATTCAAGATACGGGTTTGGGCATGACTGCACAACAACTCGAAACGCTGTTCGAGCCTAAACTTACTGTTAGTTTTAAAGGCACTGCAGGTGAAAAGGGTATTGGTTTAGGTTTGGTGTTGTGTAAGCGTTTTGTCGATTTGAACCACGGGCAAATTGTGGTGGAATCGAAAGAAGGTGTGGGAACGACTTTTAAAGTCAGTTTGCCTATTGCGACCAGTGGCCATCAAGTATTAAGTAAAGAAGCGTTATTGTCTGAGAAAACTTAATTTTCAACGTTTATATGCACACAAAGCAAAAGCCTGTGGATGTTTAAAATCATCCACAGGCTTTTTTTATCGTGATCAATTTAGATCAACTCTTGCATTATTGAATGTTTTGAATCGGACTACCACCCAACGCTTGCAATAAAGTCACATAGGCGTTGTATTGGTTTTGCTTGGTCTGCAATAAACTTAAACGTGCATTGCGGGTGGTTTCTTGTGCATCTAGCAGGTTTTTTAAGGCAATCGCACCATGCCGATAACGCACCTCAGTTAAGCGTTCAGTTTTCTCTGCCAGTGCTAAATTGCGGCTTTGCAGCGCGACTTGTTGATTCAGCGCGGTTCGTGTTGACAGTGCATTTTCGACATCGGCAAAGGCTTTATATAAAGTTTGTCGATATTGCACAATGGCTTTTTCATATTCCAAAGCATTCACTTTTAGATCGCGCTGCATATCATTCCATTGCAAAAATGGCAGGGTTAAACCTGCACCTAAAGTGGCAATTGGGTTTTTTAGGGCATCGCTTAAAGAGGTATGCGCGCCTGTACCGACACCTGTACTGAGCGTGCCTGTAAGACTGATAGATGGGTAATAACTGGCTCGATTGGCATCTTTATTGGCCAAGGCTTTACGTAAACGTAATTCGGCTGCACGTAAGTCGGGACGACGTGACAGCAGTTCTGCAGGTAAGCCAGCAGTAATATTCGGTAAACGAACAGCGGCTAAACTCTGTGGTTCATTGATATTCAACATTTGCACAGGTTGATGCAGTAAAACTGCCAAGGCGGTGCGTGTTTCAACTTTTTGCTGTGTAATTTGGCTCAAGGTTGATTTTTGACTTTGCAGGGCTTGTTCGGCTTGGTTTAAATCCAATCCTGAAACTGCACCCGCGCGATATTGCGCACTGACCAATTCATACGTTTTTTGCGTACTGGCAAGGTTTTGTTGTGCGACAACATAGCGTTCATTTAAATAACCCAATTGCCAATATAAATTGGCAGTGGTTGCAATCAGGCTTTGTGCGGTGGCTTGTAAGTCTTGTTCGGTGGCTAAGGCTTCCCAACGTGCAGCTTCAGTCTGATTGGCAAGTTTACCGAATAAGTCCAATTCGTAGCTCAGTCCGGGATAATTCAGGGAAATTCCGCGTGCTGCATCACCGTTGCCCTCTAAACTAAATTGATGCCCTGTAGAAATACCTGCATTGCCAATCCGGACACCTTGCTGACTTTGGCTTTGTTTTGCTTGTAATCTGGCTTGTTGTAAATTCAGTCCTGCAACCGCGAGGTCACTGTTACGCGCCAAGACTTGTTCAACCAATTGATTTAAAGCAGCATCGTGAAAGAGTGTCCACCAACGGTCTGTATTTAGTTGTGCAAGAACTTGCTGGCTTTTTTGCTGCTGCTCAAACTGTTGAGGAATATTTACAGCAGGTGCCTGATAAGGTGTTTTGACTATGGCTGCACAACCCACTAAGCTGCTGCCAATAAAAAGCGCAGTGACGAGTTGGCTGAATTGTCGTGACTTCTGGTTAAATCGCATCATCATTCCTTACTCTAATTCCTTATTCTTTAGATAGCGCATCGACAGGGTTTAGTTGGGCAGCATTACGTGCAGGAATAAAACCGAACACAATTCCAATCAGGCTTGAACAGACAAAAGCGGCTACAATCGAGGTGGTGGAGTACGCCATTTGAAAGGTTCCACCTGCCACATGATTAATCAATTGCCCAATTCCGAGTGCGAGCAAGACGCCAAGTACACCGCCTAAAATACACACTAAAATGGCTTCAATTAAAAATTGCTGCAAAATATCGCTTTGTCGTGCGCCGACTGCCATGCGTACCCCAATTTCTTGGGTGCGTTCTGTGACAGAGACCAACATGATGTTCATTACGCCAATTCCACCCACCACCAGTGAAATCACTGCAATAGCAGAAACCAGTAAGGTCATGGTGGCGGTAGTTTGTTGGATGGTTTCGCGAATACTGTCGGCATTTTGAGTAAATACATCCTGCGCACCATGACGCTGTACCAACAGACTCAGAATGGCATTTTCTGCTGCAGCACTTGGATATTCATCTTTGACTCGTACAATAATGCTGCGCACATGGCTTTGACCGAGCATGCGACTCATTACCGTAGAGTAAGGCAAATACACATTTAAGCTGTCGGCATTGCCCATCATGCTTTTTTGTTCTTCGACCACGCCAATAATACGGCTGGGTACACTGCCCAATAAAATTACTTGCCCAACTGGGTTGCTGCCATCACTAAAGAAAGTATTTTTGGTATTGTGATCAATCACCACATCTTGCGCTTGTTCCAGTACGCTGTGTTTGTCAAAAGGCTGACCGGACTGGAAATTCATGCCGCGTACATAGAAAAAGTCTTCACTCACACCATTGACTGTGGCGGACGCTTCTGTGTCTTTAAAGCGTACTGTGACGTTGCTATTGACCGATGGGCTGACCCCATCCACATAAGGTTGTTCTGCCAAAGCATCGGCATCTGCAGGAATTAGGGTTTGGAGCTGAGATGAGCGTGAGGTATCGCCAAAACCACGCCCCTGAAACACTGTGATGGTATTGGTGCCTAAACTGCTGATATTCTCTAGAATTTGTTTCTGTGAACCATTGCCGAGTGCCACAACAGATACAACTGAAGCAATCCCGATAATAATCCCGAGCATGGTTAAAAAGGTGCGCATGCGATGTGCATTCATCGCCAGTAGCGCCATGCGGAAGGCTTCACCTAAACGATCAAATACAGAGCGCCAAGCTGAAGTTCTTTTTTGTGGTGGATGTTGCAAGGTTTGTTGAGCAATATCATCCTGATTGGCAGGTGTGTTGGGCTGATCAGAAATAATAAGCCCATCACTGATTTCAATAATCCGTGTGGCATTTTTAGCGACATTATGGTCATGTGTGACCAAGATGATAGTGTGACCTTTGGCATTCAGCTCACGCAAAATCCGCATCACTTCAATACCGCTATTCTTGTCGAGTGCACCTGTGGGTTCATCGGCAAGAATCACATCACCACCATTCATCAAGGCACGTGCAATCGATACACGTTGTTGTTGTCCACCTGAAAGCTGACTTGGACGGTTTTGAGTTTTATCGGCTAGACCTAAGTCACTGAGCAACGCAGTCGCGCGTGCTTGTCGTTCTTCAACATCGACACCTGCATAAATTGCAGGCACTTCGACGTTGCCCGCAGCGCTTAAATCGCCCAATAAGTGATAGCGCTGGAAAATAAAACCAAAATATTCACGACGGAGCTGTGCCAGTTCATCGGCTTCAAGTTGTCTGGTTTCACGTCCTTTGACTTTATAGCTGCCAGTGGTGGGTTGATCCAGACAGCCCAAAATATTCATGAGGGTGGATTTTCCCGAACCCGACTGACCTACAATGGCAACCAATTCACCTGGGTAA
Organism: Acinetobacter towneri; assembly: GCF_001758345.1. Classification (GTDB taxonomy): domain Bacteria; phylum Pseudomonadota; class Gammaproteobacteria; order Pseudomonadales; family Moraxellaceae; genus Acinetobacter; species Acinetobacter towneri_A. Next base: position 33,514 of record NZ_MKQS01000002.1, on the reverse strand, counting down.
ATTTTCAGATCAATGCCTTTGAGAATCTGCACTGTAGATTCACCCGCAGGGAATTCACGGGTCAGATTGGTGACCTCTAACAGAGGTTGTGACTGACTCATCTTACATTCTCACTGATGGGCCAACACGACCACCACGCTTCGCCGAATCGTTTGAGGTATCAGAACCATCGGCAATAATGACTTGATCGCCCAGTTTTAGGCCGCGAATGACTTGTACCGTTGCACGGTTGTTTAAGCCAAGCAATACCGATTGTGGACGGGCTGAACCATCGGCTTGTAGCACGCGTACCATGCCTAAAGAGGCTTTACCCTGATCAACCAAGGCTTTTTCATTGGCAGTCAATTCCAAACGGCTAGGGCGTTTGGCAGAGCTGGCATCGGTATTGTTGCGTTCAGTACGTGCGTTGCTGTCTGAATTATTGCTGTTGCTACGACTGCGTGAACGGTTTGCACCTTGCACTGCAGCAGCAGGAATGGTCAGTACATTCCGTGCCTCTGCCAAAACAATGGACACTTGTGCGGTCATATTGATGCGTAGCTTGCCGTCTTCATTTGGTACATCAAATAAAGCGTTGTAGTACACGGCAGAACTTGAAGATGATGAGGTGTTGTTATTGCTTTCGGTATTGATGGATTTGGGTGCAGGTTCTACCTGATGTAAAGTAGCGTAATGTTTTTTCTCACTGTTGCCCAAGGTGGTGAAATAGACCGTTTGTCCCTCTTCGACCTTCATCACATCTGCTTCAGAAATTTCTGCTTTTACAGTCATGGTGTCAAGTTTGGCTAATTTAACAATCGTGGGCGCACTTTGATTGGCGTTCACGGTTTGACCTTCTTCGGTCACAATTGCGACGACAGTGCCATCCATTGGGGCAAGAATACGGGTATAACCTAAATTTTCTTTAGACGTGTCTAAAGTTAGGCGTGACTGTTCAATTTGAGCGTTAATGGCAGCAATTTCTGCTTGCGAAGTTTTATAGTTGGCTAAGGCAGTTTCAAGTTCGGCACGTGAGGTCGCATCTTGCGCATACATGGCTTGTTGACGCTGATATTCTGCTGCGACTTTGGCGAGATTGGCTTGTCGAACCGCCAACTGTGCCTGTTGGTTTTTAATACTGGCCTGCGCTGTTTTAAACTCATTTTCCTGTCGTACGGAGTCAATTTGGGCAATCAACTGTCCTTGTTTGACTTGATCGCCTAACTGAACATACATTTTTTTGACTTGACCTGAAACTTGCGCACCAACACTGACCATTTTGGTGGCTTCAAGTACGCCTGTTGCCAACACCGCACTTTCAATATCTCCACGGCTCACTTCGGCAGTAATGTATTGCGGTTGTTGTTCTTTGGGTTTTAAAAAATACCAAGCGGCATATGCCAGCATCAGCGCAATGATAATTCCCGCAATAAGTTTGGTCGATTTTATTTTTGGCATGAGTCAAAAAACAGAAAAAGAAATTAAAAGGATTATAGAAGTGAAATAAGGATAAATCGTGAATTTTTTGAAGAAACTGCAAATGAGAATTATTTATTAGTGGTTTGAGCTAGATTTAATACAGTCTGAGTACGGTATTACATCCATAAAAAAAGTGAAAATAGCATCTGTTAACGAGGTGGGGTAGTTTGTTTCATCTCTATGATAATTTTATGAATTTTTATGATAAATGCTGAAAAATACAACTATGGTCTAAGTTGCTTAAAAAACCTTATTTTCTATATGGATTTAAAAATTAAAAGCGGCTAGTATCAAATTCCATAAAATAATTATGGATTTAATCATTAGGATAATACGGCATCGGGACGATGCAATAAAACACGACTTTAAGCAAAAAATCTGAGGGGTAAATCATGGAATGGAGTGAGAAATTTAATATTGGAATTGATGTGATTGACAATCAACATCGACAAATTCTGGACTATATTAATGCGCTGGAAAAAATACGAGCGACAGGTGCGCGGGAGCAAATCAAAGAAGTCTTGGATGACTTGATTGACTATACGCAATCGCATTTTAGCTTTGAAGAAAACTTGTTGTCACAGGTCAATTATCAATACTTACCATCGCATCGCGGTATTCATGAACTCTTTGTGAAGCGTTTGAATGATTGTCGTCAGCGTTTTGCCAATGGCGAATCGGTAGAACAAGACTTGTATCGTTTGTTGTCTAAATGGTTGATTAATCATATTCAGCATGATGATCAGGATTATGTCGATGCAGTACGCGACAATATGCTGCATTATTTGCGTTCGCAGGAGCAGAAAAAAGGCAAAAGTTGGTTTGCGCGTTTCTTTAGCTAATCCTCTGAAAAGCAGATGATTTTAAAAATTATTTTGATGAAGAGGTCTGCTTAATTAAGCTGAGTGAGAAGCAAACAGCGTTTTACCACAGAGTTCTGTAATGGCTTGTAGCACCAGATGTTCAGGATTTTCCTTGGACATCCCTTTAATGGCGGCGTCAATACGCAATAATAGGGCGGGCCATTGCAAGAAACTATTTGGATTTAAACGTCGCAAAGCTTGCTGATAAACACTGACTTTGTTTTTCCAAATACCCAGTTGCAAAGCATTTTGTGGTTGTTCAAATAATTGCATCAGCAGGCGCATTTCTTTGCTGATGCTCCACAAAATTAAACTCATGGCTTCACCCGAAGCCATGAGGTATTGAAAGATTTTCATGGCTTGCGCCAGATTTCCTGCCAGTAAAGCATCATTTAAATCGTAAGTGCTATAACGCGATTGATCTTGTAAGCAGGCATGTAGATGTTCAATCTGAATCTGCTGAATTTCAGGAAAGGTGTCACTGACTCGCATCAAACTATTTTTGGCAGCCAAAAGGTTGTGCTCATGATGTTGTTCCAGCCATTGCCACGCATCATGGCCCAATTGAATACCCAGCTTTTCTGCTTCTAAAGCTAAAATCTGTTGCCGATCTTTAGGGTAGTTTGCCGTGAGTGCAACATTGACCCCATTGGCATCAATCAACTGAAAAAAACTAGATTTCAGGCTATTACTATCTTGTTTTGGCATCACCACCAATAGCAAGTTTTGTTCATTGTGCTGAATATAACTTTTCAGTTGTTTGAGTGTGCTGGCATCGGGTTTGATATTGCCGTGTACTTCAACTGCCAATTGACTCGAAAACAGTGACAAACTGTTCAAAGCATTGAATACATTTTTCCAGTCGCTCACGCTATTTAAGTCATAACGCTGGCGTTCAATCTCTTGTTTTTGCCAACTGGCACGAAAAGCATCCAGCAGGTTCTGTTCGAGCAGAGGTTCTTGACCATGCAAAATCCATGCGCCCCGTGCTTCATCGACACGTTTGAGAGCTTGTAGATAGTCAAGTTTCATAAAAAAGCACTCAGAAGCTTATTTCGGGTTTGAATACACAGGTGGATTGACCAGAGGTAAACGGTTCGAAGAAATTTGACGCACAATTTGTTGTGCCACATCATCAATAATCACTTCGTTTAAGAATTTTTGTTCCTGATCATCGGTATTCACCGTTGCGACATCGTATTGATAGCTGCGCGATGCCATGACGGTACGAGGTTCGGTAATCGGGTTGCCTTGCGCATCTTCAATACGGAATGTCACACTCAAACGTAATAAGGTTTCTACCAGTTTGCCATTCAATTCCAAGCGACGTGGCGTAAAGTCAAGTACACGCAGTACATAGGCATTCGGGGCATTACTGAGTTGTACGCCTGCCGTACCCAGATGAATAGAAAGTTTTTCTTCTAATTCTTCAGCATTGCTCGGTAAAGCTAGGCTCATTTTTGAATAAGCCACAGGTGCAATACTTGGGTTGCTGCCTTTAAGATGAAAACCACAGCCGACTAAGCCAGCACTGAGTCCACAAGTTAAAACAATGACTGCTAGACGTTGGCTAAAGTGCATGTGCTGTCCTCTGTAATATTTTCGAAAATTCTAAAGTGGAAGTTGAGAATATCTTGATTGTAGGTGCAAAGCCCGTTGACTGACAACGGGCTTTGTTTGGAAATTGTGAAATCCTTCAGAAAGTTTCTTCTCCCTCTAGGATGAGGGGGTATATATTTGCCTCTCCCTAGCCCTCTCCTAAAAGGATAGGGAAATTAAGGATTTAAACCACCAAATTCACTAACTTATTCGGTACCACAATTTCTTTCTTGGTTGGGCCAGTCAAGAATGGTTGTACTTCTGGTAAGGCTTTGGCAAGTGCAAGAATATCTTCTTTAGAAGCATCTATCGCGACATCGAGCTTGCCACGTAATTTACCATTTACTTGTACCACAATCGTTTGAGTATTGCGGGTTAATGCAGACTCATCGACCACGGGAAATAGAGTAGCGGTTAATTCAATTCCGAACTCTGCCAATAAGGTCTGGCTTAAGTGAGGTGCAAATGGTGCAAGCAAGGTTAATAAAGTCACAATCGCTTCGCGTTCAACTGCAAGGTCTTGTTCGCTCTGTGCTTCAAACTTGTTGCAAGCATTCAAGAGCTCCATCAATGCGGCAATCGCAGTGTTGAACGCATGACGACGCTCAATATCATCCTCTACTTTTTGAATGGTTTCATGGGTTTTGCGGCGTAAGTCTTGTGCTGCTGTAGCAAGTTTGCTGCTGTCAATTGCAGTTACATTACTGCCTTTTTCAAGGAATCCTGCCGCTAAACGCCAAACACGTTTTAAGAAGCGGTTAGCACCTTCAACGCCTGCATCTGACCATTCTAAAGACTGATCGGGTGGTGCAGCGAACATCATAAACACACGTGCAGTATCTGCGCCGTATTGATCAATAATGGCTTGCGGGTCGATACCATTATTTTTCGATTTCGACATTTTTTCCTGACCGCCAACAATCACAGCTTGACCATCGCCCGTATATTTGGCAGAAAGAACACGACCTTTTTCGTCTTTTTCAAGTTCAATATCGGCAGGGTTAAACCAAGTTTTTTTACCGTTTTCTGCTTCACGATAGAAAGTATCTGCCAAGACCATGCCTTGAGTCAGTAAGTTGGCAAATGGTTCATTGCCTTGTACCACGCCTTCATCACGCATGAGTTTGTGGAAGAAACGCGCGTACAATAAGTGCAAGATGGCGTGTTCTACACCACCAATATATTGATTGACTGGCAACCAAGTTTGTGCAGCTTCAGGCTTGACCATACCGCCCGTAAAATCTGGAGATGCATAACGTGCATAGTACCAAGACGACTCTACAAAGGTATCTAGGGTATCGGTTTCACGACGTGCTTCGCCACCACAACATGGGCAAGTGGTTTGATAGAATTCAGACATTTTATTTAACGGGTTGCCTGAGCCATCTGGCACAACATCGGTAGGTAAAATCACAGGCAGTTGATCTTCTGGAACAGGGACTTGGCCACACTTTTCACAGTTGATCATTGGAATTGGGCAACCCCAATAACGTTGGCGTGAAACACCCCAGTCACGTAAGCGGAATTGTACTTTTACATTGGCTAAACCTTGTGGTTCTAATTTTGCCAATAGTGCATCAAATGCTGCTTGGAAATCTAAACCATCAAATTCGCCTGAATTGACCAATTTACCTTCTTTAGAGCCGTACCATTCTTGCCACTGAGTTGCGTTAAAGCCCGTATCTTCAGCACCTTTGGCATCAATCACTTGAATAATTGGCAATTGGAATTTATTGGCAAATTCAAAATCGCGCTCATCATGAGAAGGTACAGCCATCACTGCGCCAGAACCGTAAGACATCAACACGTAGTTGGCAATCCATACAGGTAGTTCTTTACCTGTTATAGGATGCTTCACAAATAAGCCAGTCGCCATCCCTTTTTTTTCGGCAGTGGCAAGATCAGCTTCCGCCACAGAACCCATACGGCATTCTTCAATAAAGGCTTTTAATTGTGCATTGTTTTCTGCTGCTTTTAACGCCATTGGATGTTCTGCTGCCACAGCCACATAAGTTGCGCCCATTAAGGTGTCGGCACGCGTGGTAAAAACAGTCAGACCCTCTGCATAAACTTCTGGATTTGCCGATGGGAATGTGATTTCCATCCCTTGCGAACGACCAATCCAGTTGCGTTGCATGGTTAAAACTTGCTGTGGCCAACCATTTTTTAAGGTTTCTAAATCATCTAATAGTTCTTGGGCATAATCGGTAATGCGGAAGTAGTACATTGGAATATCACGTTTTTCTACCAATGCACCTGAACGCCAACCACGACCATTTTCGACCTGTTCATTGGCCAACACTGTTTGATCGACAGGATCCCAGTTGACTGTCGAGAGTTTTCGATAAATTAAACCCTTTTTATACAGTTGCACGAATAACCATTGTTCCCAGTGATAATACTCTGGGGTGCAGGTGGCAAATTCACGATCCCAATCTACCGCCAAACCMAATTTTTTCAATTGGTCACGCATGTAAGCGATATTTTCAAAAGTCCATTTAGCAGGGGCAACCTGATGCGCAATCGCTGCATTTTCTGCAGGTAAACCAAAAGCATCCCAACCCATTGGTTGTAAAACGGTTTCACCCTTCAAACGGTGAAAACGACTAATTACATCCCCGATGGTATAGTTACGCACGTGACCCATGTGTAGTTTGCCGCTTGGGTAAGGGAACATCGAGAGGATATAACGACGTGGACCTTCGACAGTGTCGGCAACTTTAAAGGCTTTGCGAGATTCCCAGTCGCTTTGGACTTGAGGTTCAATCGCACTGGCTTGATATTCAGGGTCAATGTGAGTAGTCATAAGGTTAAATCAGGAATAAACGGTTAAAAAAGTGTGTCACACAGCATAGCGCAAAATGCAGATAAATTGAATTTTGCGCGTGGGATTGTGCAGTAAAATTTAAGCGAGTCGAATTTTATGGATTAAAATATCAAACTTGTGGACTGGCACATTCTTATTGTGCTTGATTTAAAGCAGCATTGGCTTCACGTTGTTGCTGATCCATGAGTGAATTTCCTACAGGATGATTTGTAGTTGGTGTCGTTTGTTGGTTTGTTGCAGTAGGTGCTGGGTTCACAGCAGGATTTGCAGGAGTGGCAACGGTTGGTGCTGAATTTCTCCAGCCATAGGTATCGACTTTACCTTTTTTCTTGGCAGTTTTTGGTGGCGGTGTTGTGGTGTAATGGGTTGAACCATTTGCATCGACCCACTTGTAATATTGTTTTGCAGAAACGGCACTGGTGGCAAAAATTAAAATCAAGCTTGCAGAAAGACAACTCAAGCGGATCATTGGTGTTTTCATGTTTGGACGTCCTGAGCAAAAAGGTAAATGGCAGAAAACCAATTACAAAAAAATTATGTTGGCTAAATTTTAGCAATAATTACCCATGAAGCTAGGATTTATTGACAATTTTTTGATGATTTTTATCTGCAATAGTGCTTGTTTAAAATTGGGGCATGGGCTTGCCTATTTGCGAGTTAAAATAAGCTGAATTACGTTGGTTAATCATAACCAAGCGCTTTATATATTTTTTTAACTCATTCTTTATTTTTATGAATGTAATATGAAAAAATTATAAAAAATTCATCAAATATCTGAAGTTATTTGTTTTATATGGAAATATTAGACTTTGGATTAAATTGTGATGGATGACACAAAGCTTAAAAAATACCCAGTTTATCAATAAAGCAGAAAAAGCCGATTTTTAAACTTGACTTTAGTCAGGTAAACTACAAAAATGCACACTTTAGTTTTATGTGCCTTAGATCGATCACCCTTCGAATAAGTGTCATGTCATGCAATGGGCAACTTCTCTAGCCGAGAAGCTGAACAAAGCTTATAAAATGTGTTTAACCCAACACGTTTTAGATCTCATATTGCTTATACGGTAATCAGATCAGAAATTTTTCCTATTGCCATGAAAACTATGAAATATGTGTGCTATAACAGTGCAGGAATTAATGAACAAAACATTGCAGGTGTCTCCCATTTTGCAGTGACAAGACTAGGGTGAATCACGTTGGAACTTTTATCTGGTGGTGAAATGCTCGTTCGCGCATTGGCGGACGAAGGCGTTGAACATGTTTTTGGATACCCAGGCGGCGCAGTACTTCATATTTACGATGCGTTCTTTCAACAAGACAAAATTAATCATTACCTTGTGCGTCATGAGCAAGCTGCTGGTCATATGGCAGATGCCTACTCGCGTGTAACAGGTAAAACCGGTGTGGTGCTTGTAACTTCAGGTCCAGGTGCAACCAACACGGTAACTCCAATTGCAACGGCTTATATGGACTCAATCCCAATGGTGATTTTGTCTGGTCAGGTTGCGAGTCACTTGATTGGTGAAGATGCCTTCCAAGAAACCGATATGGTGGGTATTTCACGTCCAATCGTAAAACATAGTTTCCAAGTGCGCCATGCCAGCGAAATTCCTTCGATTATTAAGAAGGCATTCTATATTGCATCTTCAGGCCGTCCAGGTCCTGTGGTGGTTGATATTCCTAAGGATGCAACCAATCCAACGGAAAAATTTGCGTACGAATACCCAGAAAAAGTGAAGATGCGTTCGTATCAACCGCCGCATCGTGGTCACTCAGGTCAAATTCGTAAAGCGATTGATGAATTATTAAATGCCAAACGTCCTGTGATTTATTCAGGCGGTGGCGTGGTTCAAGGCAATGCATCTGAGCAATTGACTGAACTTGCGCACATCTTGGGCTTTCCTGTAACCAATACATTGATGGGCTTGGGTGCGTTCCCGGGTAATGATCCACAATTTATTGGTATGTTGGGGATGCATGGCACGTATGAAGCTAACATGACCATGCACAATGCTGATGTGATTTTGTGTATTGGTGCGCGTTTTGATGACCGTGTAACCAATAATCCAGCAAAATTCTGTCCAAATGCCAAAGTCATTCATATTGACATTGACCCAGCGACCATTTCAAAAACCATCATGGCGCACATTCCAATTGTAGGTGCAGTTGAACCTGTACTTCAGGAAATGTTGGTTCAATTGAAGCAATTAAATGTGTCTAAGCCAAACCCTGAAGCGATTGGTGCATGGTGGAGTCAGATCAATGAATGGCGTAAGGTTCATGGTTTGAAATACGACAAACCAACCGATGGCACGATGAAGCCGCAACAAGTGGTTGAAGCTTTAGATAAAGTGACCAATGGTGATGCAATTATTACATCTGACGTTGGTCAGCACCAAATGTTTGGCGCGAACTACTATAAGTACAAGCGTCCACGCCAATGGTTGAACTCTGGCGGTTTAGGAACGATGGGTGTAGGTTTACCGTATGCAATGGCGGCTAAACTGGCATATCCAGATCAACAGGTTGTATGTATTACAGGTGAAGCATCTATTCAGATGTGTATCCAAGAGCTTTCTACCTGTAAGCAATATGGTTTAAATGTAAAAATCTTATGCTTGAATAACCAAGCTTTAGGTATGGTTAAACAATGGCAAGATATGAACTATGAAGGTCGCCACTCTAGTTCTTATGTTGACTCATTGCCTGACTTCCCTAAATTGATGGAAGCTTATGGTCATGTGGGTATTCAAATTAACCATGCCGATGAGCTTGAATCTAAGCTTGCAGAAGCGATGGCAATTAATGACAAATGCGTATTCATTAATGTCATGGTTGACCGTACAGAGCACGTTTATCCGATGCAAATTGCAGGTCAATCCATGAAAGATATGTGGTTAGGTAAAGGGGAGCGTACAGAATGAGACACATTATTTCCGTTCTCGTTGAAAACGAATCAGGTGCGCTTTCTCGTTTAGTGGGTTTATTCTCTCAACGTGGTTATAACATTGAGACTTTAAATGTTGCACCAACCGAAGACCCAACACTTTCACGCTTAACGCTTACGACTTATGGTGATGATCATAAAATTGAGCAAATCACCAAACAACTGAATAAATTGGTTGAAGTGGTTAAAGTCGTCGACTTGTCAGAAGGTCCACATATTGAACGCGAATTGATGCTAATTAAAGTTAAAGCATCGGGTGCTGCACGTGCTGAAATTAAACGCACTGCTGACATCTTCCGTGGACAAATTGTTGATGTCACACCAACGACTTATACCGTGCAGCTTGCGGGTACAACTGAAAAATTAGATGGTTTTATTGATGCGATTGCAGAAAACACTATTTTAGAAGTTGTGCGTTCAGGTGTGTCGGGAATCGCACGTGGCGAAAAAGTTTTAACCATTTAACTAATTTTATAGTTAATTTTATTCATCGAATTCATTCCATCCCTAAGGATGGAACGCTTACTTTAGTACTGAATAGACAAGTACTTGAGTAAGATAGGAATCCAAAGCATTTTAGCGGAGACAGCAATGCAAATTTTTTACGATAAAGACTGCGACTTATCTATCATTCAATCTAAGAAAGTAGCGATCATTGGTTACGGTTCACAAGGTCACGCGCACGCGCTTAACCTGAAAGATTCTGGTGTAGACGTCACTGTAGGTTTACGTGCTGGTTCTGCTTCATGGAAAAAAGCTGAAAAGTCGGGTCTTAAAGTTTCTGAAGTTCCTGCTGCTGTTGCTCAAGCTGACTTAGTTATGATTTTGACTCCAGATGAGTTCCAATCACAACTTTATCGTGACGTGATTGAGCCAAACATCAAGCAAGGCGCAACTTTAGCATTTGCTCACGGTTTCTCTGTACTTTATAACCAAGTTGTCCCACGTGCGGACTTAGACGTCATCATGGTTGCACCTAAAGCACCTGGTCACACTGTACGTTCTGAATTCCAACGTGGTTCAGGTGTTCCTGATCTTATCGCGATTCATCAAGATGCTTCTGGTAATGCACGTAACGTTGCGCTTTCTTACGCTTCAGGTGTGGGTGGTGGTCGTACAGGTATCATCGAAACTTCTTTCCGTGAAGAAACAGAAACAGACCTTTTTGGTGAGCAAGCAGTTCTGTGTGGCGGTGCTGTTGAATTGGTTAAAATGGGCTTCGAAACTCTTGTTGAAGCGGGTTATGCACCAGAAATGGCTTACTTCGAATGCTTACACGAGCTTAAATTGATCGTTGATTTGATGTTCGAAGGCGGTATCGCTGACATGAACTATTCAGTATCTAACAATGCTGAATATGGCGAGTATGTAACAGGTACTGAAGTAATTAATGAACAATCACGTGAAGCAATGCGTAATGCACTTAAACGTATTCAATCTGGTGAATATGCGAAGATGTTCATCCAAGAAGGTGCGTTGAACTACCCATCAATGACAGCTCGTCGTCGTCAAAATGCGGCGCATGGTATCGAGGTAACGGGTAATAAACTTCGTGCGATGATGCCTTGGATTCAAGCGAACAAAATCGTAGACAAAGAGAAAAACTAAGTTTTAGTTTAATCTTTAAAAAACCCTTATTCTATATAAGGGTTTTTTATGGGTGAAGTAAAGGATGTTCCGTGCCTTGCGCTTCGCTCAGAACAGTGTTCTGAACTTGCTCATGCCTTGGATTCAAGCGAACAAGATTGTAGACAAAGAGAAAAACTAAGTTACGCGCCTTAAGAAAAGTAAAGCAGTGCTTTACTTTTCTTTCGTGCCTTGGATCCAAGCAAACAAAATCGTAGACAAAGAGAAAAACTAAGTTTTAGTTTAATCTTTAAAAAACCCTTATTGTATATAAGGGTTTTTTTATGAGTGAAGTGAAGGATGTTACGTGCCTTGCACAAAAATGGGGAGCATTGCTTCCCATTTTTATATAAATATTCATTTTGACCATATAAACGTGCTTTTCTATGGACAAAAAATTTGATTTTGTCTAAATCACTTTTGGCTTGACCATGCTTTTAAAAACTCTTATTGATGAATACGATATTGTATAACAACAACATAAGCCAAGACTTGTTGATAAGTGAGGCGTTTCGCTATACAATAAAAAACATTCTGACAGAGTGATTGGCATGATTAAGTCGTTTCGGCATAAAGGATTGAAAAAGTTTTTTGAAACAGGTTCAACTGCAGGTATACAGCCAGCACATGCTAAAAAACTACGCCGCCAATTGTTGGTGTTAGATACCTCTACATCACCCTCTGATATGGATGTTCTGGGCTGGGGTTTACACCCACTAACAGGTAGAAACCCTAAAAACCAAGATGTCGAGAAGCATTATTCTATATCAGTGAATGGAAACTGGCGTTTAACATTTAAGTTTGAAAATGAAGATGCCATTTTAGTTGATTATCAGGATTATCATTAAGAGAGGTGTGCTATGTCAMAAATKTTTAACCCGCCACATCCAGCGGAAATTTTGCGAGAGGATATTTTACCATCACTGGCTTTAACTGTAACTGAAGCGGCTAAACAGCTTGGTGTATCTCGTGCGGCATTATCGCGTGTACTCAATGAGAAAGCGGCTATATCACCTGAGATGGCGTTACGTATTGAAGCATGGTTGGGCATTGAGCGTGGTGGCCGTGCTGATCTGTGGTTACAGATGCAAGCTAAGTATGATATGTGGCAGGCTCGGGAAAAAATAAAGAATCAACCATTGCAAGTGATTCATGCGCCTATTGTTCATGCAATGGTATAAGCAAAAAAGATGCTGAGTTGATCTCGGCTTTTTTAAAACTCATTCTGTCCCGTCCTGAAATAAGATTTTAGAAAAGTGTAATAATTGCCATTCTAATCATCCATCCCAAATACATCACGCGTATAAACCTTGTTTTGCACATCATGTAGCAGTGAGCATTTACGGTTACAAACAATTAAATCGGCACGTTGTTTAAACTCGGCTAAATCGTGAATCACTTTGGAGTTTAAAAACTTTTTCTGATCTATTTCGGGTTCATAAATAATCACTTTTATGCCATAGGCTTTCAGATATTGCATCACGCCTTGTATAGCAGAGGCACGAAAATTATCTGAACCACTTTTCATGGTCAGGCGATAAATCCCAACCACTTTGGGTTGCTGTTTGCGAATGGATTCTGCAATAAATTCTTGACGGGTTTGATTGGCATCTACCACGGCTTTAATCAAGTTGCTTGGAACTTGAGCATAGTTTGCCAGTAATTGTTTGGTGTCTTTGGGTAAGCAATATCCGCCATAACCGAAGGATGGGTTATTGTAAAACTGACCAATACGTGAGTCTAAACAGACACCATCAATAATTTGACGTGTGTCTAGGTTGTAGATTTGAGCATAGGTATCTAACTCATTGAAATAAGCGACACGCATCGCCAGAAAAGTATTGGCGAATAGCTTAATCGCTTCGGCTTCGGTAGCTTCGGTAAACAGCACTGGACAGTCTTTTATGATTGAGCCTTCTAACAGCATATTCGCAAAAAGTTTGGCACGTTCTGATTTTTCACCCACAATAATCCGCGAAGGATAAAGGTTGTCATGTAGCGCTTTACCTTCGCGCAAAAATTCAGGTGAAAAAATAATATTTTCGGTATGATATTTTTGTTTGATGTGTTGGGTAAAACCTACAGGTACAGTGGATTTAATCACCATGGTTGCTAAGGGGTTAATAGACAATACATCTTGAATGACTGCTTCAACGCTTTGTGTATTGAAGTAATTGGTTTCTGGGTCATAATCGGTAGGGGTGGCAATAATCACAAAATCTGCATGTTGATAGGCATCGATTTTGCAATGGGTGGCTTGAAAATTTAATTCTGATTTTGTTAAAAATTCAGAAATTTCTTGGTCGCGAATGGGCGAGATGCGTTGATTGAGTAATTTAATTTTTTCTGCTTGAAGATCATAAGCTACGACTTGATGATGTTGGGCAAAAATCATAGCATTAGATAAACCGACGTAACCTGTACCTGCAATTGCGATTTTCATATTCAATCAAATTTCTTATTATTTATACGTGTTTAATGTGATGAAAATTTATTCAAGCTCGATGACGGTTTGGTGAAGTTTATATTTCGAGTCATTGAGGATATGTAGCTTTGCTTACTTTAAATGCTTTGATCGAGTAAAATAATGCGATTCTTGCTTTAGATCTGGTGGGTGAATATGCATATTGTATATGTGAGTGATGGCAAGGCTGGTCATCGCTCTCAGGCATTAGGTCTTTTTAAGGCAATGCAAAAGCAAACACATATTGAGCTCACTTTTGAAGAAATTTCGATTGATCATTTACCATTGTTGAGTTTGTTGGCCGCATATAAGAAACAAAAACTTGCAGCAGTATCGCAGACACCAGATTATATTGTTGGGGTAGGCAGTCATACACAATTACGTGTTTTTTTGATGGGTAAAGTTTTTCCATCTACGAAAACAGTCATTTTAATGAAACCAAATTTTCCATTGTCTTGGTTTGATTATGTGGTTATTCCTGAACATGATGGTGTACCAGAGCAGGCAAATGTGATTGTTACACAAGGTGCGCTGAATCCAATTGAAAATGAGCAGCGACACATAGCAAACCGTATTTTGATTGCATTAGGTGGTTCATCTAAACGGCATGTTTGGAATGCAGATAAGGTGTTGTCTGCGATTGAGCAGATTGTGCAACAGAATATGCAGTGTGACATTATTTTGACGAGTTCTAGGCGTACACCTGCTGATTTTTTAGCGACATTGGCTCAGCAAAGTTTTGCTTCACAATTGCAAATTTTCCCAGTTGAAGAAACGCCGCAGGGCTGGATTTTTGAAGAAATGCAAAAAGCAGAAGCGGTATGGGTGACTGAAGATAGCGTATCTATGATATACGAGGCACTCACCGCAGGTTGTAAAGTAGGGCTTATTCAGATAGATCGTGTGAAAGAGGATCGGATTACGCGTTCGGTACAGCATTTACTTGATCAAAAACTTGTATCGAATGCCAGACAAATTGCTGAATTATATTCTACGACTGCTTTTAAAGAAGCGGAGCGTGTGGCAACATATCTTTTAATCAAGTAGCTGTGATTTAACCGTGATTTATATTCTGATTGTTTTATTTATCTTGTTGTCCGCATTCAGTTATAAGTACGCATGGTGGAAGCCAGCAGTAGATTGGAATAGACCACGTATATTAATGTATCACATGGTGCGTGAGCATATTAATGGTGCCAAGTTTAATAAATTACGGGTTAAGCCTATTGAGTTTGAAAAGCAAATAGCATGGCTTAAAGCAGAGGGTTTTAATTTTGTAACTATGCAGGAACTGCAGGATAATTGGGGAGAACATCCTGCAAAAACAGTTGCGATTACCTTTGATGATGGCTATTTAGATAACTTGGAAAATGCTTTTCCCATTTTAGAAAAATATCAAAGTAAAGCGACGATTTATGTAGTGGTAGACCGACATGATCGAGATTGGTCAACCTATAAAAAAGCGCACCATAACAGTGGTGAGTTGGCGCGTGAACCAAAGCTGAATGATGAGCAAGTCTGGTTTTTAGCAAATTCTGGTTTGGTAGAAATAGGTTCTCATACGCTAACACATGCCAATTTGGATAAGCTGAATGATGAAGAATGTTTACATGAGTTGGTTGATTCGAAAATTCAGCTAGGGCATTTAACACAACAATCTGTAAATAGTTTTGCCTATCCTTTCGGCATTTATTCTGAGCGCGATGTGCGTTTAGCAGAGCAGGCAGGATATAGTAATGCAGTAACAACACAAGAAGGTATAGATGGAAAAATGCCTGATTTTATGCAGTTACAGAGGATTAAAGTCAGCGGAAAAGATTCATTATTTGCTTTTAAATTACGAATGAAATTGGGGAAGCGGGCTTAATAGCTTTCTCTGCTATTAATTTTCCTTACATGATCTAATTGATTGAAGTAAGTTGTAAGCTTCATCCGATGTTTGTTCCATGTTTGAATTGGATGAAGATGACTTGTTAAGTAAATGACGAAGTCTGAAAATTTTCGCTGGGGTGTGTGGCGTATACTTTTCCAATAGGTTGAAATTGCTTTTTTGATCAGTAGTTTTTTATTTTGTTCAGCAATATCTGGATAGTCTCGGATAAAATCATCAATTGTGAAGAACATATCATGGTGTTGTTGTTCTAGATGGCGGGATAGGCGGTTTTCCCCACGAATAGATTTTGTTTCAGTCTCATCTAAAATAACAAAAACACTATGTAAGTCACTAGAGATTATTTTTTTTGAATATTTGGATAAGTTCAAAGCTAATGATTCATCTTGAATAAATATATTTTCATTGCAACCTTTAGACTTTTGAAATAATTCACGTGTACACATAACGCACATCTGCATAATATTATTTTCAAGTACATAATTTAAAGGTGTTGTGCTAGATTGCCATGTTGCAAGAGTATGCCTCTGAATTTCATTTAGATCGTGAATTTTCACCTTTTCTGCATAACATAAATCGGCATTTTGCTTTTGCATTTCTGCTAAAAACATATTGAGACGATTAGGTGCTAAAATATCATCAGCATCCATGAAAAATAGATAATCGCCAGTTGCAGAAAATGCACCTTGATTTAAACGAACAGCTGGGCCTTTATTGTCTGCATTTTGAATGATTTTGATTTTTGGGTAAGTTTCTATTAGATATTTACTGTTTTTAGACCATTCTGGGTCTGTAGAGCAGTCATCTACCACAATAATTTCGTGCAAATTTTCATCTTGAGGTTGTAGTGATTCAATGGTTCTATTCAGTAATTGGCCTTTATTGTAATGAGTGAGGATGACTGAAATCATTTTAATATCCTAAATTACGTTTAAAAGCTTGGGTAATTGGGCTTGATGAGTTTAAATCTTGGGTATTTCTGACATTTGGATACTGAAAAATATCTTCGAGCATTTGTCTCTGCATGAGTTGAGCTTGAAGATATTTCTCATTTAAAGGTTCTAAAATAGACTTGGGGCAATATATTGAGCTGACAAAACGTCCACTTTGGATAGTTTCGGCAAGCATGGAAGTACTGTCTTCTGTGACGAAAATATAAGTAGCTTGTTGAATTAGTTGAATTAGTGACAAAGCTTTTTCAGTATGAATAAAATGTAATTGGATATTTTTTGGAATATCAGTTTTATTCAAAAATGCACTTAGATTTGGTGTGCGACGTGAGTTGGTAATTAAGCCTTTAAGTTGATTGTTTCTACAAAATAGAATGAAGTTACTTATGATTTTTTCAAAATCTCTATAAGTAAAAGGATGTTCATCTGTAGCCCCTCCTAAAACGAGTAAAGCCGTTGTTTGATCGAGTTGATCATGTTGCATGTTAAAAAACTCTTTTTTAACAGGTGGTGTTGTTAGTACAACTTGGTCTGATAGCGTGTTTTGTGGGAGTGCAGTAATTGTGCAGCTGACTAGTTTGCTGTTTACCTTACGTAAGTCACCTGCATAAAATAGAGGAACTTTTAAACTACGGCTTACAAAAATGCCATAGATTAAGTTGGGCATTCCAGAGCAAATAATGCAGTTAATATTTTGATTTAAATAATTTTTTTTAAAAAATAAAGCAGTAAATAAATCGAATAAACGCGGATACCAACTAATTTTTTTTAAGAGGCTGATTTGCCACTTTTTTAAGGTGGGTGTAACTGTTTTATATAAAGCGGTTGAATAAGCGGTTTCTAGATTGTCGTAAACTCCTAAGCTAGGGTTTAAATGCCCAGCACGTTGGTCATGAATAAGGAGAACAGCAAGGCTAGGTTTGCTTTTCATAAGATTTAAAAGTTTGATATATCAACTCTGTATATTAGCAAAAATCTATTCTGTTGTCAGAGCAACCTTATAGTAAGGCAAGATTCAGTATGTTATTTTAGATTAGGTGGTGGCCTATTTAGGTGATTAATAATAAAATGTTTTCTAATCAGTAGTTAGCGCAATTTTAAAAAGGCTTTTCTTGAAAAAATTAAAAATAGTTCACACAGTTTATGGGGATGCTTCAGGTGGGCGTTGGCAAGCAATGCTGAACACTTTTGATGCATTAGCAAGTCAGGGGCATGAAGGTATTTTGGTGTATGGTGATGAAAATAAAAAGTTAAAATCTGAAAATTATCCAAAGTTTTTACTCAACAGTTCTGGGTTTTATGATTTGATCGCAGCAGTAAAACTAGCTTTATGGTTACGCTCTTATCGACCTGATGTTGTAATCGCCCATAGTGGACGCGCTGTTTACTTATTTAAAAATGCGATGTTTTTTTCACAAATTAAATGCCCTGTTATTGCGATGAATCATAGTCATAACGTGAAAAGAACATTGCGTGCAGATGGATTTATTCATATTACTCCTTATGTGGCGCAGTGTGTTGCTGAGGTCGCTAAAAAGAAGGGTGTGGATTTGAGTCAAAAACCACAAGCGGTTATTCCAAATTTAATACATTTGCCAGATGATGAACCTTCTTTTGCTAAAAAACTTGGGGAACCTGTGGTCTTAGGGATTATGACGCGCTTGGTTGAATATAAGGGTACACACATAGCAATTTCTGCGGTGGAGCAATTAAAGCAAAAAGGATACATGGTCAAGTTGTTGATTGCAGGGGATGGTGAACAGAAAGAGTTTTTATTTCAGCAAGTTAAAGATTTGAATTTGGAAGGTGAAGTAGAGTTTTTAGGCTGGATTAGTGGGGAACAAAAAAGAAAGTTTTATAAAGATATTGATATTGCACTCGTTCCTACAATGAATGATACCCAACCCTTGGCTATATTAGATGCTTTTGCTTGGGGGAAACCTGTTGTTGCGAGTGATCATATTAGTGTCCAACAAATTATTCGGCAAGGTGAAAATGGTTTGATGACAAAATGCGGAGATGTTCAAGATCTAGTTAATAATCTAATTATTTTGATTGAATCCCCTGAGCAAATTAGTAGAATTGCACATCTTGGACACCAAGATGCTAAAAATGAATATCAATTTTGCAAAGTCGCGGATAAGCTGATCACTTTTCTTGATTCTACATATATTTAATAATGTCATTATGGTTTATTTGGGTTGGCTATGAAAATTTTAGTTACAGGCGGTGCAGGATTTATTGGCTCAGCTGTCATCCGCCATATTATTCAAAATACCAACAACCACGTTCTAAATATCGATAAGTTGACTTATGCAGGTAATTTAGAATCGTTAAAAGAAATCGATCAATATCCGAACTATGAGTTCAAACAAATCGATATTTGTGATACAGAACAAATTACAGCTGCAATAGATGCATTTCAACCTAATGCAATTATGCATTTGGCTGCAGAGTCGCATGTAGACCGCTCAATTGATGGCCCAGCAGCATTTATTCAAACCAATATTGTGGGAACTTATACTTTATTAGAAGCCGCTCGAAAGTATTGGATGGGGCTTGACGCCGAAGCTCAACAAAATTTTCGTTTTCATCATATTTCAACTGATGAGGTTTATGGTGATTTAGAAGGCACGACAGATTTATTTACTGAAACAACTTCATACGCGCCAAGCTCTCCCTATTCTGCCTCTAAAGCCAGTTCAGATCATTTAGTCCGTGCTTGGTACAGAACTTATGGTTTGCCTGTTATAGTCACCAACTGCTCAAATAATTACGGTCCATATCACTTCCCTGAAAAGTTAATTCCCTTGGTGATTCTAAATGCACTGGATGCTAAACCTTTACCAGTATATGGGAATGGTCAGCAAATTCGCGATTGGTTATTTGTAGAAGATCATGCGCGTGCTTTATATAAAGTGGTGACCGATGGTGTGGTGGGTGAAACCTATAATATTGGTGGTCATAATGAAAAGCAGAATATTGAAGTGGTCAAAACCATTTGTAAAATTTTGGATGAGCTAAAACCACAAGCCAACGGTCAAGCGTATGAGTCATTGATTACGTTTGTAAAAGACCGCCCTGGGCATGACTTGCGCTATGCAATTGATGCCACAAAAATTCAAAATGAATTAGGTTGGACACCTACGGAAACATTTGAAACGGGAATCCGTAAAACGGTGCAATGGTATTTAAATAATTTAGATTGGTGTCATCGAGTGCAAGATGGCAGTTACCAACGCGAAAGATTAGGTGTAAATTCATAATGTCAAATACAACAAAAGGTATTATTTTAGCAGGCGGTTCAGGTACACGTTTATATCCCATTACTAAGGGTGTATCTAAGCAATTATTGCCTATTTATGACAAGCCAATGGTGTATTACCCGCTTTCAGTGCTGATGCTTGCGGGTATTCGTGAAGTACTCATTATTAGTACTCCTGAAGACATTGATGGATTTAAGCGTTTATTGGGGGATGGCACTCAATTTGGAATTCAGCTTGAATATGCCGTCCAACCTAGCCCAGACGGCTTGGCACAGGCTTTTATTATTGGTGAAAGCTTTATTGGGGATAGTAATGTTTGCTTAGTGCTTGGCGACAATATTTTTTATGGTCAAGGTTTTACCCCAATGCTCCGTCAAGCCGTCGCTCGTCAAAAAGGTGCAACGGTATTTGGTTATCAGGTGAAAGACCCTGAGCGTTTTGGTGTGGTTGAATTTGATGAGCAGAAACGCGCAATTTCTTTAGAAGAAAAGCCAAAACAACCTAAATCTCACTTTGCAGTCACCGGTTTGTATTTTTATGACAATGATGTAATTGAAATTGCGAAACAAGTGAAGCCTTCTGAGCGTGGAGAATTAGAAATTACCACAGTCAATCAGATGTATTTAGAACGTGGTGATTTAAATGTAGAGTTACTTGGACGTGGTTTTGCATGGTTGGATACAGGGACACATGCGAGCTTACTTGAGGCAGCGCAGTTTGTAGAGACTATTGAAAAACGTCAAGGCTATAAAGTCGCGTGTTTAGAAGAAATCGCGCTGAATAATGGCTGGCTGAGTAAAGAACAGGTTTTAAAAATTGGTCAAAGCATGAGTAAAAATGACTATGGTCAATATCTAATTTCATTGGTGAATGAATTAATATGAGTTTAATAAAACTAATTGATTTGCCGAGTTTGGGAGATCAGCGAGGGGGATTGGTTGCAATAGAGTCTAATCAATCCATTCCTTTTGAGATTAAGCGTTTGTATTATATTTTTAATACAACCAATCAGTCTCGTGGCTTTCATGCACATATCGATTTAAAGCAAGTCGCGGTGTGCGTCAAAGGAAGTTGTCGTTTTATTTTAGATAATGGTCATGTTAGAGAAGAAGTGATTCTTAGCTCACCAACGCAAGGCCTGTATATTGAGGCTCTAACTTGGCGAGAAATGCATGATTTTTCAGAAGATTGTGTATTGCTGGTGCTGGCAAGCGAACATTATGATGAATCTGATTATTCGTGATTATCAAGAATTTTTAAAAGAAGTACATAAGCCGTTTATTCATCCTTTGGCAGATGTGAAATCCCAAAAAATTGGTCAGAAAACCAAAATTTGGCAATTTAGTGTCGTTTTACAGAATGCAATGATTGGTGAGAATTGTAATATTTGTGCGCATACCCTCATTGAAAATGATGTCATCATTGGCAACAATGTCACCATAAAATCAGGTGTCTATGTATGGGATGGAATCACCTTAGAAGATAATGTCTTTATTGGGCCATGTGTGGCTTTTACCAATGACAAAAAACCAAGATCGAAACAATATCCTGACTCTTTCGCTAAAACAGTAATTGCGGAAGGTGCAAGTATCGGTGCAAATGCGACTATATTGCCTGGAATAAAAATTGGTAAAAATGCATTAGTAGGTGCTGGTGCTGTTGTGACTAAAGATGTGCCAGAAAATGCAATAGTCATTGGTAATCCAGCATTTATTAAAGGTTATATAGAATGATCCCTTTCCTTGATTTAAAAAATATCAATCAGCAGTATCGTGAAGAGTTGGTTACGGCTTGTACGCGAGTGATTGATTCAGGTTGGTATATTGATGGTAAAGAGTTAGAAAGTTTTGAAAAGAACTTTGCTGAATATTGTGGTACACAGTTTGCAATTGGTGTTTCAAACGGCTTAGATGCATTGATTCTGACACTACGTGCATGGAAAGAGCTAGGCAAACTTAAAGATGGAGATGAGGTTATTGTTCCATCTAATACGTATATTGCTAGCATTCTTGCCATTACAGCAAATAACTTGACGCCAGTTTTAGTTGAGCCAAATATTTCTACCTACAATATTGATCCTATAAAAATAAAAGAAGCAATAACGGCTAAAACCAAAGTGATTTTACCTGTTCATTTGTATGGTCAATTGGCAGAAATACCAGAAATTATGCAAATTGCCAAACAACACAATTTATTGGTTTTAGAAGACTCCGCACAAAGTCACGGGGCACAAATACAAGGTAAAAAAGCAGGAAACTGGGGCGATGCTTCAGGTTTTAGTTTTTATCCTGGAAAAAATTTAGGTGCATTGGGTGATGCAGGTGCAGTTACAACGAATGATGCAGAATTAGCGACCATGTTAAAAGCATTGCGTAACTATGGCTCGCATGAAAAGTATAAAAATTTAGTACCAGGCGTAAATAGCCGTTTAGATGAAATTCAAGCGGCGATGCTAGATGTTAAGCTCAAATACTTAGATGAAGAAATTCAGCATAGACGTTATATTGCGAGTTTATATTTGAATGGAATCAAAAATCCTTTAATTCAACTCCCATTGAATGGAATTAATGCTGAATCTTATGAGCAGCATGTTTGGCATTTATTTGTAATTCGCACCAATCAGCGTGAAGCTTTACAACAGTATCTATTAAACCATGGTGTTCAAACATTAATCCATTATCCAATTCCACCACATAAGCAACAAGCATATAAGGAATGGAATAATTTGAATTATCCAATTTCTGAACAGATACATGATGAAGTACTTAGTCTGCCAATTTGTCCAACGCAAAAGCTGGAAGATACATTGAAAGTGATTGAATTGTGCAATGCATTTACACTCAAAGGTGGTGTTTAATGCAACCTTTAGTTTCAATTGTAATCCCTTGCTATAATCATGAGTGTTTTATTGAAGACACTATCCAGAGCGTCATTGATCAAACGTACGAGCGTATTGAACTCATCATTATTGATGATGGCTCAATAGACCTTTCTGTTGCTAAAATTAAAGCTATGTTACCAATATGTCAAAAACGGTTTGAGAGTGTTTATTTTACTACGCGTCCGAATAAGGGTGTGTGTGCAACTTTAAATGAAGCATTAACGCATTGTCATGGTAAATATGTCAGTTTTATTGCATCTGATGACCTTATGTTGCCTCAAAAAACCTTTATACAGGTTAAATACTTAGAAAATCATGCTGATATAACAGGTGTATTTGGAGGGATTTTTCTTATTAATGATCAAGGTGAGGTTGTTGGTGAAAGAGTCTCTCAAATTACAGAATATACTTTTGAGGATGTCATTAAATCTAAACATGACTTACCTGCACTAACTCAAATGTATTTGTTGTCAGTTCTAAAAGATATTGATGGGTTTGATCCAAATATAAAAATTGAAGATTGGGATTTGCTATTGAGATTACTTCAAAAGAAATATAAGTTAGCTTATATTCCTGAAAAACTTGCAAAATATAGGGTTCATAATACAAATTTTTCAAAAAATAGTTTGCGAATGGCTATAGAAATGCAGAAGGTACTTGAAAAATTTAAGCACGAGCCATATTATTCTTATGTAAATTATAGATTAAATAGAACTATCTTAAGAGAGAGGTTTAAAAAAAGAAATCCTATAAAATATTATATAATGAAAATAATAAATAAAATGAACTATATTAGATCAACGATATAAATTGATCAGCCATATTTTTTATAGAAACTTTATTTTTACATATTTTTGGGTAAACATAAGGTTTTTGTATGCATTTACTTAAAGAGAATGCTAAATCTTGAATATTTTGTTTACTTACTAAAATATCTTTTATGATATTTGCACAAAACAAATCTTCAATACCATGTGAGGAGTTATAGGTAACCACTGGTACATCTAATAAGATTGATTCAGCTAATATAACTGGGCTACCTTCATATAATGAGGACATCATTAAACACTTACTTTGAAGCATTACGGTATAAGGTTCTTCCACCCAACCTAAAAAATCAACTCGATCGGCTATTTTTAATTCTTTGGTCAACTCTTCTAGTTTTTGTCTTTCTGTGCCATCACCAACAATTGCCATTTTGCCATTTGTATTAGACATAGAAAAAGCTGTGATCGCATGTTCTACTTGTTTAATAGGGACTAATCTTCCAACAAAAACGACATCCCACTTTTTTTCTGTTATTGGATATCGATTGAGGTATTTGGATGGAATATTTACACCATTCGCAATCGTTTTAATGGAATTTGGATTGGAGTATGCTCTAGCTTTATTTTCTAGATCACGGTTAACAGTGATTAAATTTCGATTGTGGAATAATTTAGAAAATTTCCTTTTATTTTTGAAAAAACGTAAGTGTTCTTTCAGTTGCTTCAAACGGTTATTAAATTTACGAACTTCTAAAAGGTCGCCATGGATCCAGTGCCATACATTTCCTTTCAAATAGGGAGATAACCAATGACCATTATTATAACCTGTCACAATTAGATCAAAATTGTGATTTAGTAACAGAGAAATTTTGTCTTGTTCTGCTAATGTCAAGATTTTATTTTTCCACATTTTACCGTAAGCAAAGGATTCAGCTATTTGCAGATCCATATAGTGGACAAGGGGAGAACAATGATAGTGATTACGTTGTCCATTCAGGACAGCTAAATAAATAATATGATCTTGTTTTGCCAGGTATTCAGCAAGTTGCAGTGTAATCCTTTCTGCACCTCCACGGCCTAAGTGGTCGATAATAAACAAGATTTTTGACATTTTTTTTAGCAATAGTAGGTTGTTGTCATTAGTATATCAGCAAGATTATTTTTGTAAATTACACTTTAAAATATTACTTTTAAGTCTATTCTAAAAATCGTAGATTAAATAGTACTTTATCTGCATATTAATCAGGTCAGGTTATTTGTCACTGGTAAAATTATTGTTGTAAATAGTAACCAAGCGAATAGAATAAGCAAAAATTTTTGATTGGCTAGTTGTATATGAGTATAAGGTATAATGCTGATGTTGATGGCTTAAGGGCAATAGCAGTCCTCTTTGTAATTTTTAATCATCTTAATATCAGCTTGTTTCAAGGGGGATTTATTGGAGTAGACATTTTTTTTGTTATTTCTGGATATTTGATTACTTCTATCATGTATAAAGAAATGCGTGAAAATCGTTTTAGTCTAGGCCATTTTTACAAAAAAAGAGTAATACGACTTGCACCAGCATTTTTTACTATGCTTGTGGCAGTTTCTATTATCAGTTCTTTACTTATGCTTCCACATGAGTTGATTTCGTATTTTGAGAGTGTACTTTATTCAACTTTCTTAATGGCAAATGTATACATGCGTAAAGAGGTTGGCGGATATTTCTCAACAAGTGTTGAGGAGGTGCCTTTACTTCACTTATGGTCATTAGGGATTGAGGAGCAGTTTTATTTATTTTGGCCTTTACTTTTATTGTTCTTGATAAAAAAAATAAATGGAAAATGGCTGATATGGATTGTTATAAGTTTAATTATGCTGTCTGTATTTTATGCAGAGCAACAAATATTGAAAAATGCCGGTAAAGCCTACTATAAAATGCCAGTTCGTGCCTGTGAAATGTTTTTAGGTGCTTTGATTTGCTTTTTGCCGAAGATAAAATTAAAAGAAATATTTATACAAATTGGTATTTACTCAGGTGTTTTATGCTTATTTGCAACAGCGATGCTGTTTAATCAGCAGACCAAATTTCCTGGTTTGAATGCCTTGGTTCCTTGTCTGGCTACAGCACTTATTATCTATTTAAGTCAGATCGCGGATAAAAAAAGTTTTATCATGGGGAATTCCTATTCTATTTGGCTTGGAAAGATTTCTTATCCTATGTATTTGTGGCATTGGCCTCTCATTGTTTTTTGTAATATTTATTTGATAGAAAAAGATCCAATCATTCAGATTTTAATTTTGGTTGCGACAATATGTTTAGCTTATCTTACCTATAGGTATATTGAACTTCCAGCAAAGAGTTGGATGGTATGGTCTAATAAAAGAGTTATTTTAATAGGTTTTTTATTACCGAGCGTAGGGCTTTCTGCTATAGCAGGGATTGTTAAATATACTTCTGGTTTTCCTCAAAGATTTAATGAACATGTAAACACTCAAGTCGCGGCATTGCAGTCAGCTGCACATGTAGTTAGAAAAGATTGTCATGATTTTCCAAAAAATAAAGCAATTTTACCTGATTCATCATTATGTGTTTTAGGTAATGGAAATAGGGAAAAGATTGACTTTATATTGCTTGGCGATTCACATGCGAATAGTTTGGTAGGTGCTGTAGATTTTTGGGCCAAGGACTTAAATTTAAGAGGCTATGATCCAACTCAAAGCACGACACTGTATCTACCTTCTGTGGAATTATTTGAAAGAAAAGCAGATCATGAATATGTACTTCAGTCTCAATTTAAGACGAGAAATGATAGTTTAACTTTACTATTACAAGATAATTATTATTCCATAGCTATAGTTTCTGGATATTTTTCAACTTATTTAACGGATAAAGTTAAGCTGATTGATGGTACGGGTAGAGCTAATAATCAAGTATTTGAAGATGGAATGGTACGTGCTCTTGATAATATTTCTAAAGCAAGTGATAGAGTTATCTTAATATTGGATGTGCCTGAGTTAAATAAAGTTAAAGCTAATTGTGATGTGAGGGTTAAATCACTTGATTTAACTAGAAACTGTGTAATTTCTGTTGATGATATAAAGTTGCGTGATAGACAATATTTAGAAATTATTGATCGTCTAAAGATTAAATTTCCAAAGCTAGAAATTGTTAATCTTAATACATTATTGTGTGATCAAATTTCTTGTAATACTAGTTTAAATAATATTCCATTATATCGTGATAAAGATAATAATCATTTATCCTATTTTGGAGCGAAAGAACTAGGTAAAGAGTATTTGGAAATAAGAGAAAACCCGCTTAAATAATAAACATCGTGCATTAGGCCTCTTGCGAAAGTATGGTTTTATCTAATTTTTGAATTGGCTAAAACCTCATAAAATATAGCTTTTAGCAGCATAAAATTTGACTAACGCAAGAAGTCTATTATTTAGATTGGTAAATAGCCTAAACCTCTTTTAGGTTATTTACTTATATTTATAAACCTATAATCAAGTTATCTGATTATAGTAATAGTTATTTCTCCGCATTCCCGGCCAACACCATATAAATCAGCCCCACAAAAATCACAAATGCACCGCCAATAGAACTTAAGCTAAAGTACAAAATACGGTCATTGGTGTCTAAGGCAAATAGGTTATTGGCCAAAATGTAACGCATGAATAACCATTGAGCGACAGCAAATACAATTAGCATAATGCCACGATTACGAACTGCAGGACGCATAGCCATAGTAACGCTCAACTAAAAATTCAAAACGAAGCGCTATTATGCCACTAGCTTAGCTTTATCTCAATTCATAAAAAAACCCTGCATTTGCAGGGTTTTTCTTACAGTTTCAAAAATTATTCTTGAGATTCTGCTTTTGGTTTTTCACGTAAGCGAATACCCAAATCACGTAATTGAGTGGCTTCAACTGGTGCAGGTGCTTGAGTCAATGGACATTCAGCTGTCTTAGTTTTCGGGAAGGCAATCACATCACGAATAGACGATGCACCTGTCATTAACATCACTAAACGGTCTAAACCAAATGCTAAACCACCATGCGGAGGCGCACCATAACGTAACGCATTGAGTAAGAAGCTGAACTTCTCTTCGGCTTCTTCTTCTTCAATGCCTAAAGCTTCAAAAATCGCTTTTTGCATTTCTAAGGTATAAATACGCAGTGAACCACCACCAATTTCAGTACCGTTCAACACCATGTCGTACGCAACAGATAAAGCTTCACCTGGATTGCTCTTCACATCTTCAACGCTTGATTTTGGCAAGGTGAATGGGTGATGCACAGAAGTCCATTTACCATCATCTGTTTCTTCAAACATTGGGAAATCAACGACCCAAAGCGGTGCCCATTCGCAAGTTGCAAGGTTCAAATCGTGACCAATTTTCACACGAAGTGCACCCATCGCATCGTTTACCACTTTGGCTTTATCTGCACCAAAGAATACGATGTCACCATTTTCAGCGCCTACACGTTTTAATAGATCAAGCACGATTGGCTCAATAAATTTCACGATTGGAGATTGTAAGCCTTCAATACCTTTTTCAAGTTCATTGACTTTAATGTAAGCCAAACCTTTCGCACCATAGATGCCTACAAATTTAGTGTATTCATCAATTGCACTACGTGGCAATGAACCCGCGCCTGGAACACGAAGCGCAACAATACGACCTTTCGGATCTTTCGCTGGGCCAGCAAATACTTTGAACTCAACGTCTTGCATCAAGTCTGCAACGTCTACTAATTTCAGTGGAATACGCAGGTCTGGCTTATCAGACGCATAATCACGCATCGCTTCCGAATATGGCATACGTTGGAATTTGTCGAATTTCACGCCTAGAAGTTCATCGAACATCTTCACGGTCATGCCTTCCATCAAATCCATAATGTCATCGTCACTCATGAACGATGTTTCAATGTCGATTTGAGTAAATTCTGGCTGACGGTCTGCGCGTAAATCTTCATCACGGAAACATTTAGCGATTTGGTAGTAACGGTCAATACCGCCCACCATCAACAATTGTTTAAATAATTGTGGAGATTGTGGCAGGGCATAGAAGCTACCGTTAGATACACGGCTTGGTACTAAATAGTCACGCGCACCTTCAGGCGTTGCACGTGTTAAAATTGGTGTTTCAACATCCAAGAAACCATGATCGTCTAAATAGTTACGAATCAGGTTGGTGACTTTAGAACGGAAACGTAAGCGATCTAACATTTCTGGACGGCGGATGTCCAAGAAACGGTATTTCAAACGAATTTCTTCTGAAATGTTGGTATTTTCGTCGTTCAATGGGAACGGAGGCGTTTCAGATGCTGCAAGAACTTCAATTTCCTTGCCTAAAACTTCAATTTGTCCACTGACCATATTGGCATTTTCTGTGCCTGCATAGCGACGACGTACACGACCTGTAATTTTTAATACAAATTCTGAACGTGCTTTGTCTGCAGTTGCAAATGCTTCTGGAGTGTCTGGGTCAATCACGACTTGCACAAGACCATCACGGTCACGCATATCTAGGAAGATTACACCACCGTGGTCACGACGACGGTGTACCCAGCCACACAGGGTAACAGTTTGATCAATTTGAGCTTCGGTTAAAGAACCGCAATAATGAGTTCGCATCATAGCGTTAAAAATCCAACTATATGGGTTAAGGAAGCGAATACGTAAACAGCGCACCGCCTTTAGCAAAGGTAGGATTATGCCTCTTTGGGCATGTGGCGACAAGAACCTGCTGCAAAAACAGTGGGTTTTTACAAGGAATGTGTTTGAAACAGGATAATGCAGCAAGATTCAGGATGAAGTGATGAGCATTGGCTTTATTTCATCTGTCTTTGCCGATCCAAAAACAAAAATAACAGACAACCTAAACTAAACATGAGTAATGCCCCTTGGCTAAACTCATTGATGGCACGCCCTGTAAAGTAATACAGTTCTTCCTGCCAAAGTGCATCGGGAATATGCCGTGCATAATCCCAATGTGAGAAGCAGCCTAAAGCGACAGATAGTGTAATAAGACCAACTGCATAGCCTCGAACTTTGATGCTTACAGGCTTGATTTGCTGATGCTTCTTATAATAATGCAGGCTCATCCACAATAAAAAAGGTAGGGCTAAAATAGAACTACCAATTTGCAGTATGCGATGCATCGGATAAATACCTGTGCCTAATTGTACCGATTGCGCTAAAAAATCCTGAAAGGCAAAACTACGAAAGTCGTGATGGGTTAAACCATCCCAAATTAAATGGGTGGCATTGCCAATCAGTAAGGCCAGAATCAAGCCACATACAAACCCAAGTACAGATTTTATCGTGTTTAGATTTAACGGGTGATGCACGCCCACAAAGCGATACAATGCAGGGCGATAGAGTAAATACCACAGCGCACAAAAGACAAGACCCAATAATAAATTTGGATACAGCAATGCTGACCATAAATGTGGAGTGGGATCATGACGCAAAGTAAACAGACGGTGTAAATCTGGCAACATCGTACCTATAGCGAGTGCAGCGATGGGCAGACGTTGTCCTGAAAGCTTGGCGAGTGGTGGGGCAAGTACCGCATGTGAGAGCGTAAAGGGCATACCAATTCAAAGTAAAGAATATAAAAAATCAAAATAAATTGTGGTGAATAGCTTAATTGAGAATACAGAATAACAATGTTTTTTATTGCAATGTTAATGAAATGTTATATTATAACATTAATTATTTTTGCTAATTTGAGCATGGGTCATGTCGTTCCATAAAAATTTAATAACACTTTCCATTTTTTCAGTGCTGGCACCTGCAGCATTCGCCAATACTGAAAGCAGTAGTACACAATTGGAAACCATTCAGTTACAAGCACACCCTTTGGTGCAAACTGCTGCAGACTTTGCAGTGGCAGATCATGTGATTGATCAGAAAACGTTGGCAGAGCGCAGTACCACCATTGGTGATGCGATGGCAGATGAGCTAGGTGTATATTCCAATCAATATGGCTCAGGCTCTAGCCGTCCAGTAATTCGTGGACAAGATGGCCCACGAGTTAAAGTGCYGCAACATGCTTCAGAAACTGCCGATGTTTCTACACTGTCACCTGACCATGCCATCACTGTCGATCCAATTTTAGCCAAGCAAGTTGAAATTATTCGTGGCCCATCAACATTACTTTATGGTGCGGGAACGGTTGGTGGTTTAGTCAATGTGACCGATCAAAAAATCCCAACTCAAATGCCAAATAATGGTTTAGAAGGGCAGGTAGGTTTACGTTACAACACGTGTAGCGATGAAAAGCTAGCGAGCGCGGGTGTGACCGCAGCAATTGGTGATCAGTTTGCGCTGCGTATAGAAGGTTCTAAGCGTAAGGCTAATGATTACATTACCTCAAACTATTGGGTAGAACATCATAATGATGAAGCAGGACATGACGACCATGATCACGGACATAATGATCCAGGTCATGATCATGATGATGAAGGCACACATTTTGATAAAGCACGTCGTGTAGACAATACCTTTGCTGAAGGGCAAACGGTGAATATTGGTGGATCATGGATTCATGACCGTGGTTTTGTGGGGTTGTCGTACAGTAACCGTCAGGACAAATATGGTTTGCCAGGGCATAGTCATGAGTATCATGATTGCCATCCACATGGAAATAAATTGCATTGCGGAAGTCATGACCCTGCACCACAACCAGATCCACATGACGAACACGAACATACACATGGTGGCCCGTGGATTGATTTGGAATCACACCGTTATGATTTGCGTACTGAACTTGATCAGCCCTTTGCAGGCTTTGAGAAACTTCGTGCGCATGCTAGCTTTACCGATTATGAGCATGATGAATTAGAAGAAAATAAAGTCATCAGTAACTTTAGAAGTAAAGGCTACGATGCTCGATTAGAGTTGGTTCATCAACCTATTGCGGGTTGGGAAGGGGTGTTTGGTACACAGTATAGTCAGCAAAAAATTGATTTAACTGGACAAGTAGAACAACACGGCGATCATTCTCACGAAACCGAGAGATGGATCCGTAAATTTGAACAACTCCTATAAGTGATATTCTGCTCCTCAAATGATGTTATAAACATCAATATATGGAGTATTTTATGGCACGTAGACCAAGAAGAAATCATTCAAATGATTTTAAAGCTAAGGTAGCACTTGCTGCGATTAAAGCAGAAAAAACACTTGCTGAATTGAGTGCTGAGTTTGATGTTCATCAAAACCAAATTATTGACTGGAAAAATCAATTGATCTCAGCTTCCTCGCAAGCTTTCGATCAATCAAAAGCTCCAACAGAACCACCCATCGATCTAACAGAGATGGATCCGTAAATTTGAACAACTCCTATAAGTGATATTCTGCTCCTCAAATGATGTTATAAACATCAATATATGGAGTATTTTATGGCACGTAGACCAAGAAGAAATCATTCAAATGATTTTAAAGCTAAGGTAGCACTTGCTGCGATTAAAGCAGAAAAAACACTTGCTGAATTGAGTGCTGAGTTTGATGTTCATCAAAACCAAATTATTGACTGGAAAAATCAATTGATCTCAGCTTCCTCGCAAGCTTTCGATCAATCAAAAGCTCCAACAGAACCACCCATCGATCTAAAAAAACTACATGCAAAAATCGGTGAGCAGGCATTAGAAATTGATTTTTTAGAAGGTGTGTTGAAGAAACTGGGCCGCTTCAACCACAAAAGTTAATCGACGACTCACTTCAGATTTCAGTATCTAAGCAAGCTAAGCTGCTGAAAGTCTCCCGTGGTTGTTATTACTATCGCCCAAAACCTGTGAGTGCATCAGATCTGAAGCTGATGCGATGTATTGATGAATTACATATGCAATATCCTTTTGCAGGCAGTCGTATGATGCGTGATTTGTTGAATCGTCAAGGACATCATATAGGACGACGTCATACACGTACTTTAATGAAGAAAATGGGTATTCAGGCGTTATATTGCAAACCAAATTTAAGCCAGGCTAATCAAGCTCACCGTAAATATCCATATCTGCTCAAAGGGTTGGCTATTCAGCGCAGTAATCAAGTGTGGTCTACGGATATAACGTATATCCCTATGGCAAAAGGCTTTGTTTATTTATGTGCTGTGATTGATTGGCATAGCCGCAAGGTACTTGCGCATAGGGTATCGATTAGTATGGAGGTGGATTTTTGTATTTCGGCTTTAAATGAAGCGATTGAAAAATATGGTCGACCTGAAATATTTAATACAGACCAAGGCAGCCAGTTTACCAGTGATGCATTTATTGATGTATTGAAATCAAATGGCATTCAAATCAGTATGGATGGTAAAGGTCGATGGGTAGATAATGTGATGGTTGAACGATTATGGCGGAGCGTTAAATATGAAGAGGTGTATCTCAAAGCTTATAGCAGTGTCACAGATGCGAAAAAGCAATTAAGTGCATATTTTGAGTTTTATAATTTGAAACGACCTCATTCGAGTCTAGACAAAATGACACCAAATGAGTTTTACTATGATCAGCTACCCCAACAAAACAAGGTGGCTTAACTAGAGCGGAATATCACTTATAAATACGCTTTTAGTTGTTCAAATGTACTAGCTCAAACCTGATCTGACAGTTACCCATTTTTTATTGTGCCTGTCAGGTTAAATTTGAGCTAAATTTTTCTCAGCCCAAATCCGTTTTCCATCAAGTAAAGTTTCAAGTGGTGTACGACCACAGCACATTTTTCCTTGATGAGTCCGTTCAGTATTATAGAATTTCAGCCAATCGTCTAGATCAACTTGTAATTCTTCCAATGAGCTATAAAGCTTCTTCCTAAACGTAATTTGATAGAACTCCTGCAAAATCGTCTTATGGAAACGCTCACATATACCATTTGTTTGCGGGGAAGCTGCTTTTGTCTTCGTGTGATCAATATCATTAACTGCCAGATACAACTCTTCATATTTAACGCTCCGCCATAATCGTTCAACCATCA
>NZ_MKQS01000001.1 GCF_001758345.1 Acinetobacter towneri | reverse complement strand
TTTAGAGCGCTGTTACTGAAAAATGATTGTACTCAGAGTATGTCTAGACGTGGAAACTGTTGGGATAATGCAGTGACTGAAAGCTTCTTTCATACATTAAAAGGTCATGTGGTACATGGCAGTGTGTTTTCGACTCGAAAAGAAGCGAATGCTGTCTTGTTTGACTATATTGAAATTTATTACAATCGAGTCAGAAGACATTCTGCAAACGGCTGGTTAAGTCCAGAAGCCTTTGAACAGAAATATATTAAAAGTTTAGAGGGGCTGGTTGTCCACGATACTGTCTAGGATCACCTCTCGGTAATAAGTCTGTATATGTATTTTTCTGAAAAGCCGGTTTCAATTTTTATCAAACTAGCATCATGCCCTCTTGCATACATCTCAACACCTTTTTTTCTGTTGATGTATTCAAGATATTTCTTTTTTTCTAATGCCCCTTCATCAAAAGTTGGCCATTCCACAATATCCTGAAGCGCTGCACCAATACGCCCTTTTCTTAAAGCAACTAAATTTGTCATTACCGAAACCACAAAAGGTACCTAGTAGGTACCATATTGAGTTTTTTTGTAAATGTCAATAACCTAAGAAATGACTATTAACTAACGAATTCGTATGAGCTTTCTTCAAAAAGATCCGCAGTATAAGCTGCGGCTCCCGGCAGATTTGAAAGAAAAAATTGAGCAATCTGCTCAAGAAAAAAATCGATCTATGAATGCCGATATCGTTGCGCGTTTACAAGATTCTTTTGATGTAGATATCAACTCCTTAAATACAGTACTAAAAGCAATAGAGGAATTAGTCAGCAAAAATATTTATTCAAATCGAAAGGCTCATTTATCAAACCGCCTTAACTTATTAAAGGATCAGTTTAATAGAATTGAAAAAAACTTATCTTCATCAGTAATTGCGTATAAAATCAATGAAGAATATGCGGAGCATGTTGATCTTTGGTTTAAAGGAAAATTAGAACCGTCTTTTTCGCAGTTAAGGAAAATAGCTCAATTATTTAATTGCAATGTTGAGTGGTTATTTCATGGCATAGGTCATCCTTTCACCATTCTAGAAGATAATTTTCCTCTCGATAATTCTGCCGCTATAGAATGGCTTAATAAGTCTCATAATTTATATAATCAACCAATAAAAATTTTGTTACTACGTAGTAAAGATGATCTTGGTGATTTTTATATTGTTAAAATATATGAATCTAACCTATTTGAAATTATTTTCATAAAAAATATAATATTAAACAAAATGTTATATGAGGACAATTTAAAAAATATTAAGATATTTTCTAATATCTTAAAGGATATAAATAAGAATTTAGAGTTAACTTCTTTAAGAAAAAAAATAAAAAGTTTTATCTTAAAAAATAATGATTTCGAAGAGTTGGTTGCTGGTAATATTCATCCTCTATCTGTACTTAATACTTATACCCCTTGGTGGGAAGATATTTGGGATGAAGGCTTCTATCACAACAATCAATATTGGGATGGTTGGATTGAGTTATGTGATAAAATTCATGAAGAATGAAAGATATGTAAAGAGCCTGTAAATAATTTTGTGTAATTGCTTATCATAAATTTAAAGGCGATTGCTTAAGCGGTCACCGAATTCAATAATAAAGCGGCTCATGGCTAAACGCCAGTCGCGAATAGGCATATTCCACTTTTTAGACGCTGCATCAATTGCCAGGTAAATCACTTTACGTACAGAATCATCCGTTGGAAAGACTTTACGCTTTTTGATCGCCTGACGTATTACGCTGTTTAATGATTCGATCGCATTGGTGGTATAGATGGCTTTGCGTATCTCGGCTGGATAAGCAAAGAAGGTATTTAGATTCTCCCAGTGTGTACGCCAGCTTTTGCTGATCTGTGGGTACTTGTCATCCCATGTTTGGGCGAATTGATCCAAGGCCATCAAGGCTGCCTCTTCAGTAGGTGACTGATAAACGGCTTTTAAATCCTGAGTGACCGCCTTGTAATCTTTCCATGATACGTATTTCAAGCTGTTACGCAGCATATGGATAATGCACAGCTGGATATGGGTTTGCGGGTATACGCTGTTAATGGCATCAGGAAAGCCTTTTAGTCCATCCACACAGGCGATCAGAATATCCTGCAACCCTCGGTTTTTAAGCTCAGTCAGGACATTCAGCCAGAACTTTGCACCTTCATTCTCAGCCATCCACATGCCGAGCAGTTCTTTCTGTCCATCAAGATTAATGCCTAAGGCAAGGAATACAGCCTTGTTGATAACACTGCCATTATRACGGACTTTAACTACAATACAGTCCATATAGACGATGGGATAGAGTGCATCCAGCGGACGGTTTTGCCATTCAGCGACTTGCTCCTTAACAGCATCAGTCACCTTGGAAATAAGCGTTGGCGATACATCAGCATCGTACATTTCTTTGAAAGTAGCCACGATTTCACGGGTAGTCATGCCTTTGGCATAAAGGGATAGAATTTGGCTATCCATTTGCGTGATACGAGTCTGATTCTTTTTAATTAGCTGTGGCTCAAATGTGCCATCACGATCTCGTGGTGTGGTGATCTCAATCTCACCATCATCGCTCAGCACGGTCTTACTGGAATAACCGTTACGAGCATTTGAACSGTTCTTACGAGCATTCTTTTCATGTCCGAGATGTTCGGTAAGTTCGRCATTGAGAGCCGTTTCAACAGTGAGTTTAGTCAACAATCGGGTGAATTGATTGAGATCGTCTTCTGTTTTGATTCCTTTAGCAAATTCTGCTGCAAGGTCTTTTAGTTTTTGTTCGTTCATCATGTTGCCTGACTCCGTTGTGAATATGAACATAGCAAATTCAGGCAATTACACAATTTAATTTACAGTCTCATGACTTTAATTTTAAATTCTGTTTAAGTGCTTTAAAGAACAGTTCCACTTTCCAACGGTCTTTATAAATTGCAGCAATCGTTGATGCTGCCAGATGAAAGTTATTACTCAGAAACTCAAACGTCCTGTTCTTATCGGCATCATAAAATTCTATACGTCTTAATAATTTGGGAGCACCTCTTTTCTTTGCATGAGCACTACTTAATTCAATCCACTCATCCGCAATAATACCTTTAGATGCTAATACGCTGCGGCTAGATTTCACTTGATAAACTGTCTTTGGGCGCAATCGGGTGACAAAGCTGACCTTTTGATGAGTCAATTGGGCAAACCATTGATAATCAATATATCCTTTGTCAAATACGACAATACTGCCAGCAGGAAATTTAAATGCTCTGCCTTGTACCATATCATTTTCAATGCCATCCCCAAGCGCCACAAATTCAGGAATGGTATTGCTGTGATTTAAGCCAACGCTAAGTTTCATGCTGGCTTTGGATTCATGCACTTTGGCCCATTCACATAAAGAAAGTGACAGATCAATATGGCTGGCATCCAGGGAATATAAGGGATTCTTAAAGCGGAATTTATGAGCTACTTTTGAGTGTTCATAAGATTTAAGCAAGGTGTAAAATAGCTGTTCATACAAGGCTGCAGGCTGTTCCTGATTGATTCGAGCCAGTGTACTGCGAGGGATAGACTTTGCTCCGAGAGCATTCAGCTTTTCTTGTTGACACTCTAGATTAGATTGAATATCCCGCAGACTTTGTCTGCAGGAAAGTTGAGACATCAGTATGGCAATGAACTGATCCCATCTTGAAGCAGCTCTAAATTTCTGACCGACATGATGTATTTGAACAAGACGTTCAAAATCTTGTCGGAGTATGGGTTTAATCAATTGATGAAATACGGTATTCTGATATGACAAAACCTGAGTCCTTGGTCGTTAAAGTGTTGGTTCGCACTTATATTTTAACGATTCAGACTCAGGTTTTTTTATTTAAATCAAACTATGGGACAGCAGTGGCATTTTCGCCTCTTTTTTTATACAATAATCAAAAACTAACGTGTAAAGAGTAATTTATGTTTTTAGAAGGAAAAATAAAAACTTATAACGAAGAACGAGGCTTTGGTTTTATTCAAATAGAAGGAGAGCCTAAAGATTTATTTTTTTATATTAAAGATTTTCCCAATAAAAATATTCCACTAAAAGTGGGAGAAAATCTAAAATTTCGTAAAGTAGAAGAAAATGGCAAGTTCAAAGCAGATAATATTGTCCGTTTAGATATTAAGTAGGACTTACGCATTGACGGATTCAAAAAAGTATTAAAATACTTTATAAAGTATCTGTGATCAGACGAATTAAAAATGCTTCTACAGCAACTTGTACTCTACCCATTTATATGGGCTTTCTCATGACAGAACCGAACTCTATTAGCTGCACACAACTTGCCGAGACTTATAATATCTCGCATGATAGTGTAAATCGCTTTCTAGAGCGTGAAGACTACACACCTCACGACCTATATCAAGAAGCAATTCAACATATTGATAATAATAAACTTATAGTCAGTATTGATGATACTGTTTTAGATAAACCATATAGTCAACATATGGACTTRGTTAGCTATTTTTGGTCAGGCAAACACCACCGATCCGTCAAGGGTATTAATCTCATTACCTTGTATGCGACAGATCAAAATGGTCAAAATATTCCAATTAATTTCCGAATTTATGACAAATCTGAAAGTAAAACCAAGAATGATTACTTTATGGATATGTTAAGTGAAGTACTCAGTTGGGGTGCAAAGATTCAATTTATTACAGGTGATAGTTGGTATTCATCGACTGGAAATCTAAAAACCATAAGAAAATATGGTATTCGATTTATGTTTGGTATCGACTGTAACCGTAAGGTTTCAAGGGTATTAATCTCATTACCTTGTATGCGACAGATCAAAATGGTCAAAATATTCCAATTAATTTCCGAATTTATGACAAATCTGAAAGTAAAACCAAGAATGATTACTTTATGGATATGTTAAGTGAAGTACTCAGTTGGGGTGCAAAGATTCAATTTATTACAGGTGATAGTTGGTATTCATCGACTGGAAATCTAAAAACCATAAGAAAATATGGTATTCGATTTATGTTTGGTATCGACTGTAACCGTAAGGTTTCCCCAGAAAAAGGACAATGGTTTCAACTGCGTTTATTGCCAGATTTCCATCAGGGTCAAGTGGTCTGGCTCAAAGATTTTGGCTTTGTACAATTATTTAAGACTCAGTTAAAAGAACAGCAGAGGTTTTATATTGTGCATCAAGATGAAGATGATTTATTGTCCTTTGAGGGTTTTCATGAATTACATTCAAGTCATTGGAAAATAGAACAATATCACCGAGTGATTAAACAGGTTTGTCATATTGAAAAGTTTCAAGTAAGACGATCTAAACTGATTTTGAATCATATTTTTTCAGCCTTGATGGCCTACGTCGAGATACAAAAGAACCAGTTTGAGGGGATCTTTGAAAATGTATATCGTTGGCAGAAGAAATTATTTAGACCAATCATCAAAGACTTCATTGATGACTTTATTCTCGATAAAAATCATCTGCTACCACAGAGAATCTATAAATGATAGTGCGTAAGTCCTAGTCATGAATTACATTCAAGTCATTGGAAAATAGAACAATATCACCGAGTGATTAAACAGGTTTGTCATATTGAAAAGTTTCAAGTAAGACGATCTAAACTGATTTTGAATCATATTTTTTCAGCCTTGATGGCCTACGTCGAGATACAAAAGAACCAGTTTGAGGGGATCTTTGAAAATGTATATCGTTGGCAGAAGAAATTATTTAGACCAATCATCAAAGACTTCATTGATGACTTTATTCTCGATAAAAATCATCTGCTACCACAGAGAATCTATAAATGATAGTGCGTAAGTCCTATTAAGGTTGCAGTCGAAAGGCATACACCTCAATCAAGGGCAATTCATACGACAAAGCAGAATCATAAAAGACAGCAGAAGGCTGAAAATAACTCATCCAATTTTGTGACTTATATTGGTATATTGATTATATTCGGCTTGGCTTATGCAGTATTTAATAAGTACCAAGCTTGGCAAAATAGCCAGCCTGAAGCTTTATCAGTACAAAAAGTAGTAGAAGTTCCAGTTGTTGAACAGAACTTTACTTGTGATGGGCGTGAGCACTGTAGTCAAATGACGTCTTACGAAGAAGCATTATTCTTTATACGAAATTGTCCAAATACTAAAATGGACGGTGATGGTGACGGCATACCATGTGAGAGTCAGTTTTAATTGTTAAAAAGAGTACCTTGATTGGTACTCCTAGGAATTATTTCGCGTCGCAAAACTTCATAAATGCCCTTAAACCAGGCCCTTGGTATTTCTGACGATGCACCAACATGAATAACGGGCGCGTCAGTTGCCAGAAAGGTGTATCTAAAATCACCAATTGACCTTTTTCTAGTAAAGGTTCAATCGCCAATCGTGAAATACACGACATACCAATTCCACCTGCGACAATTTTTAAAATCGCTTCGTTATGACCCAAAGTTAAACGAATATTGGCATCAGGCAGGTCTTTTAAAATTGCATTGTCAAATACTTCACGGGTACCTGAACCTTCTTCACGTAAAATCCACTCGGCATCTTCAAAATCTGCAATGCTTAAGGCACGGTTTAACTGCGCTAGAGGATGACTTGGCGCACAGCACACTGCGAGCTCATCATCACGCCAATGAATACATTGGAGTTGTGGTAAGTGACAAGAGCCTTCTATCAAGGCTAAATCTAGCTGAAACTGATTCACAGCTTCAATCATTTGGCGGGTATTGCCCACTTGTAATTGTAAATGCGCCTGTGGTTGAATTTGCAAAAAGTCTGCCATTAAATCAGGCATCAAATAGTCACTAATGGTGAGAGTTGCGCCTAAACGCAAATCGATGCTTTGCAGCTCACCTTTAGCGGCTTGCTCAAATGCTTCACAACGACCCAAAATTTCTAAGGCTTGTGGCAATAAAAAACGACCCAAATCATTTAGTTGTAGACGCTTACCCAAACGGTCAAACAGTGGAGCACCCAAGCCATCTTCCAAATCTGCTAAGGCCATGCTTGCAGCACTTTGGGTGAGCTTAACGGCATCACTGGCTTTGGTTACTGTCCCTTCTTGGGCAACTGCTACAAAAACCGCCAACTGGCGTAAAGTCATGCGCATGARTCAAGCCTTAACATTTAAAAATATTCATAAATTACCCCGACATGCTAACATGAGCACAGTCTTTCATGCCACGATCAAATCATGTCAATTGAAAAATTTACTTTAGAAAAAGTGCTTTCGGTTCATCGTTGGACCAAAACCTTATTTAGCTTCACCATGACCCGACCTGCACATTTTAAATTTACCGCAGGGCAGTTTGCACGTATCGGGTTAAAAGTGGGCGATGAATTGGTAGTACGTGCTTATTCGGTGGTGTCATCGCCCTTTGATGAAACTTTAGAGTTTTTCTCGATTGTCGTGCCAGATGGTGCGTTTACTTCTAACTTGCAGCACCTTCAAGTGGGTGATGAACTGTACTTGGAAAAAATCCCGTATGGTTTTTTGACCTTGGCGCGTTATCAATTGCCTGCGCCACACGATTTATGGTTGTTGGCCACAGGTACAGGTCTTGCACCGTTTTTATCCATGCTGCAAGATTTTGAAACGTGGACAAAATATCAATATATCTATTTGGTTTATAGTGTGCGCACCGAAGCCGAATTGGCTTATGTCGATAAAATTCACGAAATTGCCGAAACTTTTGGCGAAGGGCATACAGGCTTTAAATTTATCCCAATTATCACTCGCGACCCTCAAGCTGATTTGCATGATCGTTTGCCTGTATTAATTGAAAATGGTGAACTCGAACAGGCCGCGGGCAGTGTACTCAACCCTGAAACTAGCCATGTGATGTTATGCGGTAACCCTGCCATGGTTGATGATACCAAAGAAGCCTTAAAAACACGTGGTTTAAGCATGAATCGCCGCGGGGAAGGTAATATTGCAGTTGAAAATTATTGGTGAGGATGTGATGCAGCTATTTAAATAACCACTATTTAAATTTATGGGCAGTATAGGCTTCATGTTTCATATTTATGATGGACCACTTAGCTCAAAAACCATTACGCTATCAGCGAAATTACTTAAACAGTCAGTCAAGATTAACACCTTAACACTCAATAGCTGTGGTCGCGTGATCGACTTTACATTGATTCGGTTCATTGAGTTTATGATCATCAACTGAATGTAGAAGTTGGAAAGTGTTGGTGTTTGTATTGTGTCAGTTATTGCAATTTGAAAGTGCTGAATGGAGCAGATGTATTAAGAATAAATTGGCTCAATCCGTGCGAAAGATACCTTTTTTTTAGAAAATCAAAGTTCAGCAAAGTCAAACCATTGCAAGGAAGGCGCTTGAATATGAAAAATATAACGCTGGGACGTTTGGTGTTATACGTCTAATAAAATACAAAGTTTTTTAAATATTAGGTGCGTTTTACGCCGTTTTTTGGCTGCCTAAATCAAGTTATAAAATAAATCTATTTTCACAATTCGCTTAAATTTATTTGTTAATGAAACTTTCATCATGCATATAAAAACCTCATCTACAACGGTGCAGATGAGGCTTTTTTCTTTGTACGACTTCTGTATGAAAACAGCTTTTGAGGGCAATACT
Source organism: Acinetobacter towneri (assembly GCF_001758345.1). Classification (GTDB taxonomy): domain Bacteria; phylum Pseudomonadota; class Gammaproteobacteria; order Pseudomonadales; family Moraxellaceae; genus Acinetobacter; species Acinetobacter towneri_A. Next base: position 423,586 of record NZ_MKQS01000001.1, on the reverse strand, counting down.
TGAAAGTGATTTTTTTAAAAGAGATTAATGCACAAACATATCCATATATTCGCGGATTTCCTGAATCGCGCTATCGACGTCGCTACTTAGCCAAGTCGGTTCAAAAAAGCCTGCATAATGCTCTAAGCGCTCTTGTGGAACCACTAAACGCACAGGACATTCTTCTTCAATTAAGCGCCACGGCAAAATTGGCACTTCATTATCCAAAAATGCAGCAATGTTGCGAATGTCAATGATCATAGCATTTACACAATCTGGAAATGGCATGACCGAAAACTCTTCGGTACGGCGACGAAAATATTCTAAATCGCCCCATTTAAGCAGATAGCTTGGCTTGCTAAATTCAATAATACCAATGAGATGTCCATCACGGGTATAGTGCAAGGCACATTGATGAGTGACGTCAGTGTCAAGATCAAGCGATACACTTTGTTGACGATACGCCATAGAGTTCAAAGTACACAAAAAACGGTAGGTGATTATAGCGCATTTCTGTGGGAGAGGCAGCTTTGTCCATAAAAGGATGCAGTGGTGTTACTTAATCCATATTACATCTTTTCACCATCTTGCTATGTATTTTCACACAATAAGCGTGAGGAGCTTGTTAGTATAAAAATTCATCAGATAAATACATAAGTGAGGGGAACATGCCACATGATTTGAATAAACCACCTCATGTAAACTCAGCTGAAGATATTAAGCGAAAAAAACGTATTCCAGTATATATGCTTGTACTGGTGGGAATTTTTTTATTGGCGCTGTTGGTTTACATGTTGGCGGATCGCAAACCGAGTCCAAATGAAGCACCTCCTGGACATCCGAATCCAACAGTACAACAAGCAACGCCAAATAGCACTACTACGGGCACAGCTGGAGATGAAGCACGTGCGGATGACAGCAATACTGCAACAGCAACAGATCAGTAGTTTTACTTAAATCTAACAAAGTCATATTTTATAAATTTAGCCTTGCCTAGTTGCAGGGCTTTTTTGTGGTTTTTTAGAAGCTTTATTAGTACTCCTTTGTAGAATTGTTGCGATTCTGCATCTCAAGGTTGAATAAAAAATATGCAAATTCTATGGTGGGTAGAGCTTTACTCAATAATTTGAATCGATAAAAAGCAGTTTTGCGCTGCAGCGCAAACAAAAAATGAAGCTAAACACCATGAGGATTAAACAAGATGAATGATTATTTAAATGGCAACCTACATGGTAGAGGTTTTAATGCCATGTATTATTGGGAGCAATTTCAGCCGATTCTGGCGGCTGTTGCAATATTGCTGATAGGATGGGTTGTGGCATTACTCGTGGCTGGAGGGGTTAAAAAAGTCCTGCAAAAATTGGGTACGGATCATAAATTATCAAATGCAACGGGGCATCGTTCAAATATTGAACTGATTGTGTCACGTGTCGTGTTTTGGGTGATTTTAATTATTGCGGTCATTGGAGCGCTAAATGTGTTGAATCTGACCAGTGTCAGTGGGCCATTCAGTAATATGATTCAGCAGTTCTTACTGTTTATTCCTTCTTTGCTTGCTGCTGTTGCTGTTGCTTTTATTGGTTGGATTTTGGCAAATCTGGTCAAAGTGGGCATGCAAAAACTGTTGGCACGTACCCAGTTGGATGAAAAACTCAGCGCCGATGTCGGTGTGAGTGGCTTAAGTCAAAATATCAGTGAAATTGTTTATTGGCTGATTTTATTGCTGTTCTTGCCAATCGTACTTTCTATATTAGGCTTAAACGGTTTACTTTTCCCTGTGCAAAATATGGTGAATGAAGTTGTGCTTTATTTACCGAATATTTTCATTGCAGGCGTGATTGTTTTTGTCGGATATATTTTGGCAAAAATTGTTCGTGGCATTGTCGAAGGTTTACTGGGCAGCCTGAATATTCAACAGCATGCTGAAAAAGTTGGTATTTTTAAAAATTCAAATTTACCTAAATTACTCGGTTCGTTCGTTTTCGCCTTGGTGATCATCACCGCCTTGATTATTGGTTTTGAGGCACTTGGAATTGAAGCCATTTCGCAGCCTGCGACAGCCATGCTGTATGAAATTATGAATGCGATCCCGCATATTATTGCGGCAGGTCTGATTCTTATTTTGGCTTATGTGGTGTCGCGTTTTGTAGCCAATATTGTGGTGGAAGTGGTTGCAGGTACAGGAGTCGATGATATTCCTGCCAAACTCGACTTACAGCGCTTTTTAGGTACGACTAAAATTTCATGTGTAGTCGGTTATCTGATTGTATTCTTTACCATGCTATTTGCGGTATCTGAAGCGGCGAACCGTTTGGGCTTTGATCAAGTCAGCGGCTTGATTGCCATGTTTATCCAGTTTGGTGCAGATATCCTGTTGGGTGCTGTCATTTTGGTGGTGGGTTTCTGGCTCGCGAATTTGGTCGCCAAAGTGGTACAGCGCGGTGAATATAACAGCTCACGTTGGTTGGCAAACTTAGTCCGTATTTTAATTATGGGTTTGGTGGTAGCCATGGGTCTACGCGCGATGGGTATTGCCGACTCGATTGTGAACTTGGCCTTTGGTTTAACTCTCGGTTCTGTTGCAGTGGCTTTCGCACTTGCCTTTGGTTTAGGTGGTCGTCAACCTGCAGAGCGTGTGTTAACTGATTTGATTGATAAAGCTAAACGTGAGGCAAATCAACCGAATCCTTTGCACAAGACAGAAACGGCAACGTCAGCATCAAGTGTGATGACACCTATTGTATCTGAGCAGCCGCAAGCGTCTGTAAGTGATGTGACTACAACACCTGAAGCGGCAACTGATCATGCAGTGCCAGATACCTTAAAGGTTGATCCTGAACATCCACCAGTCAACAACCCATTTGGTTCGACAGGTGAGGCTGAACCTGATGTTGATGAACATCCCAAAAATGACCCGAAATAACCTGTTCAAATTTTGATTTGAGTCGCTAAGATAATCGACCAATCACCGTATTGGTCGATTTCTTTACGGTTTTCATTAAAAAAGAGGAAAGACTAATGTCCAAATCAGCACCCAATAAGTTTTTTGCCCCAATAGTGATTGCTGGTATCACCATCGGTTTTTTTGTTGCAGCTTATAAGTTTGTCTTTGCTAAACCAGAAGCAACGGCAAAATCAACTGAAAATGTTGAGAAAAATTATTTAAAAGCGGATAGACCAACCTCTTAAATTATGTTAAAAATTAATCAACTTTGACAGGAATGAGTCAAAGACTGATTTGGATAAATCAGATTAATCGCTTGGAAAGCTTGATGAGGGTTTAAGGGAAAAATAAAAAACTTGGGTTTTAACCAAGCTGAAATATTTGAGTCTTAAAATTCGCGCAAGGATGACAATAATGAGAGAAATCAATATGCTAAACAAATTACGTATCAGTTTAAAAGTTCAAATGGTAAATTCGTTACCGATACATCAACAAAATGCGGTGCTCAAAATGCAGCAAACTGAATCACGTTTGGCAAATACGCCAAAATTAGTATTATTTCGTACCGATTATTTAGAATAAAATAACAGGATTCACGTATTGCTAAGTTTAAAGTGCGTGATGGTGTTCATTAAAGAAAAAGCCAGTTTAGAAAACTGGCTTTTGTTATTTTAAAATTTGATTTGCAACATCAATATTGATTCATTTTGACTCGAAGCATTGCTATCACATGCTTTAATTGATTGTTTCATATAAAAGCTGCTTAAACATACTCCGATGCTGCATGTGCAGATGACCATGCCCATTGAAAGTTGTAGCCACCTAAATGTCCTGTCACATCTAAAACTTCACCAACAAAATACAAGCCTTTTTGTTTTTTACTTTCCATAGTTTTAGAGGAAACTTCTTGGGTATCCACTCCACCTAAAGTAACTTCGGCAGTACGATAACCCTCTGTACCCGATGGTTTAACTTCAAAGGCATTTAAACGTGCTGCAATATGTTCTAGCTTGTCATCACTAATATTGCCAACTGCAGTTTCAGAAAGCTCTGGCCAAATTAGTTGCTGTAACTCTACTACTACACTTTTTGGCAAATGTTCACTGAGCAAGGTGCGCAGTAAAACTTTAGGACTGTTTTGTTTTTTATTTTTAAAAAAATCATAGAGTTCTAAGTAAGGCAAAAAGTTAATTTTAAAATTTTGTCCGACATCCCAATAATTAGAAAGCTGTAAGGCACTTGGTCCACTTAAACCACGATGGGTAAATAGCAGTGCTTCGGTAAAACTATTCAGTGAATTTGATAAAGTCACATCCACCGCATTACCGCTTAAACGTGTGGTGACTTCTTTAAAGCTGTCTGAGAAAGTAAACGGCACTAAGCCTGCACGGGTCGGATAAACACGATGACCAAACTGTTTCGCAATTTCATAGCCAACTCCAGAGCCACCTAAAGTTGGAATAGATAAGCCACCAGTCGCCACAACGAGAGATTCACACTGATAAGTGCCTTGATTGGTTTCAATGATAAAACCTGAATCTGTTTGTGCTGTTATGCTTTGTACTTCGCAATGGGTCTGAATCTGAACTCGTTTCGATTTATTGCACTCTGCAAGTAAAAGTTCGAGGATTTCTTTAGCGCCTTTGATTGTAAATAGCTGACCGTGTTTACGTTCTTCATATTCAATACCATATTCGCAGACCAAACCAATAAAATCCCAGTTGGTATAACGGGTGAGTGCAGATATGACAAAATGTGGATTATGTGAAATATAATGGTTTGGTTCGACTTCTAAGTTGGTGAAATTACATTTACCACCACCCGACATTAGAATTTTTTTGCCCACTTTATTGGCTTTTTCTACCACCAAAACTTTACGACCACGTTGTGCTGCCATGTAAGCAGTCATCAGCCCCGATGCACCCGCACCTAATACCAAAACATCATATTGATTTGCAGTTGCCATGTTGCACCGAGTGAAATATTAAAGCGCATTATTATAGACTTTATCGTTTGTCCTTGCTGTTTTTTTGCATTTGAATTGTGGTTGAGATGTCTATCTTTTTAATAAAAGATGAGGTGTTTATCATCAAATAGATCATTGTTGTGTTGCACTCACTTCGGTTGTGTCGCATAAACCTATCCGTTAAGACTTATCTCACAATATAATTTTATAATGAATAAGCCTACAACTAAACTTTATCGTACCTCCCATTGGTCTTCATATAACCGAGCGCATCAATCGAGGAAATATTGCCATTTGGTTGGATCCAGAGCTAGGCATTAGTCTGCACAATCAAAAGGCAAATAGGGAAGAAAGCAAATCTACTCCGACGCAACCATTCAGGGCTGCTTAATGATTAAATCCTTGAAGTTTGGTTGAAAATAAGATGCATTGCATCAAATGATTAGGAGATAAACTCAGTGCAAGTCGCTTTAGTCGCGAAGTCAATGAAATGTTCGCACCTGTAGCAGTCCTCAACAGATTTACGCTATTAGGTCGAGCACTTACCCAAGTTACGCCTTAAATTTGGCTGAATTCGGGGCGCTTTGCCTTTCAAATCTTTGTGCAAAAAAGCCTGTTGAATTAGGCAGGTGCAATATGCCTGCCTTGTAAACCACCACTATGAATGATCAAAATATGTTCGCCCGTATTAAACTCGCCACGTTGTATCATGTGACTTAATCCAAACAACATTTTGCCTGTATAAATTTGCTCGAGTGGAATTGCATGTTCTTTTTCAAACGCTCGAATAAAGGCTAATAATTCAGGCGTGGTTTTGGCATAGCCACCACAGCAAAATTCATCAGTAATTTGCCAATTTTTTTTGCTAGTCAGTTGTTGCAGTTCCTGCGTTAAAAAATCTCCCTTTAATGCAGAAAAACCCAAAATTTGTTGATTTGGATGACTTGCTTCAATCAAGCCTGTAAGTGTGCCACCTGTACCAACGGCACAACAAATCAGATTAAACTGATGTAAATCATCGGCATTTAAAATTTCCTGACACCCCTGAATTGCAAATGCGTTAGTGCCACCCTCAGGTAGAATATAAGCATCTGGATATTCATGCTGTAAAAACTGTAAAAATTCGGGATGGTTTTTTTGACGATACATTTCACGTGAAACGAATCGAAATTGCATCCCCATCTCATGGGCTAAAGCCAATGTTGAGTTATAAGGTCGTTCTGCCAACTCTTCACCACGGATGATTGCTGTGCTTTTCCAACCAAACAGCTGAGCGGCAAAAGCGGTTGCAGCAATATGGTTTGAATATGCGCCGCCAAAAGTCAGAACGTGTTGATAACCCTGTGCTTGCGCAGCTAAAAAATTATATTTTAATTTGTAAAACTTATTGCCCGAAATATGGGGATGTACTAAATCGAGGCGCTTTATCCATAGCTCACGACCATAAAAATCAATACGTTGTAAAGGAATTTCTTGGGCGATGGTATTGAACATACAGATCTGCAATAAGATTAAACACATAATTATAAATGGCACGGTATCAAACACAATGAAGTTACATGCTGAATGAATGCTATGCTCGAAAGATATATGTAAGAATAGGAGAAAAATATCTCATTCTTTTCGCATCAATGGTGTTCTGTATTAATGTTTGGTGTGATTGTGGGTCTTTCTGGATGTGACGCTGTAAGTGTGCAAAAAAGCAAAATTAAAAATAGAATCCCGCGGCATTATTATGGTGAGCATGCCTATATATGAACTTGATTATCAATCGCTTAGTACATCTAGTAGGAAAAAGGGCAATAAAGAATTTGATCAAATAGTACAACCATGGCAGTAAAAACTGTAAAATAACAGAATCGATTTTGTTGTGTCGGGTGTTGGTTTTGGAATCCTTGCTTATATTAGGTTCAATTGCGGCGGCATTAATGCTAGGTGCAATGAGTCCTGGGCCTACCTTTATTTATGTGGCAAAAAATTCGATAGCCATTTCACGTAAGCATGGTTTATTTACTGCTTTAGGCACGGGTACGGGTGCCGCAATTTTTGGTTTATTGGCGGTGATGGGGTTGCAGGCTATTTTATTGGCTGTGCCTTCTGCATATTTTCTGCTTAAAATTTGTGGTGGTTTATATCTGTTATTTTTGGCTTATAAAATTGTGAGGCATGCCAAAGCGCCTATTCAAACCAATCTTGCGGATGGGCAGCAAATGTCGCTTCGCCGTGCGTTTACCACAGGTTTAATTACGCAGTTATCTAACCCTAAAATTGCAATTGTCTTGGCGAGTATTTTTACAGCTTTGTTACCTAAAGAAATTCCAAACTATTTTTATGTGGTGCTGCCAATTTTGTGTTTTTTTATTGACGCAGGTTGGTGTTCATTGGTTGCAGTGGCTTTGTCTGCAGAAAAACCGCGTCAGGCTTATATTAAGTTTAAGGCTATTTTTGACCGTGCAGCAGGGGCGGTAATGACAGTATTGGGCTTAAAATTAATTTTTGGGATGAAGTGACTAATATATGTAGAGTGCCTTCATTCAAACCTTCTCCTAAAGGGAGAAGGTTTTATAGAAACATTAATCTTTAAAATGAATTGGCATCCATTGATAGCTCTTTCCATCCTGAGAATAGATACGACCGATCCCTGGGAACGGTAAATGTGGAGCGGCAATGGTTTGTCCATTTTTTGCGAAATTAGCAAATTGCTTTAAACGTGTTTGAACCGCTTTTTTGGGGTCTATATCGTATTCAATTGCCGTTTCAGGCTTATCAAATTGCACAGTATGTGAATGTACGATATCTCCAATAAACACCACGTTTTCATCTTTGGTTTTTAGCTCATAACTAAAATGCCCTGGTGTATGTCCTGCCGTATTAATGACTTTAAAACCATGAATGTCATCACCGAGTTTATACGTTTTAAAGCGTTGCTTGGTTTGATATGGTGCAATCGCTTGTTTAATTTTCTCAACCGTGCCTGAGTAATTGGCTTGTTTATCTTTTGGTAATTTTGCCGCTTGTTTGGGATCTAGCCAATATTTTGCTTCATCATCAGATACATAGACTGTCGCATTAGGGAAATTGGCAACGCCATCTTTACTGATTCCACAGACATGATCGGGATGTAGATGTGTGAGTAGAATGGTATCGACTTGTTCAGGTTGATAGCCTGATGCTTTTAGGTTCGTTAAAACTGAACCTAAATGAGCACCAAAACAACTAGCTGCACCGCTATCCACTAATACTAGAGATTTTCCTGTATTAACGAGGAAGGCATTTACTGAGGTTTGTACGCCTTTCTCTTGATCTGCATAGTATTTCTTTAAAATCTCGTGAACTTGTTGTTGCGGTATGTCTTTAAACAAGTTTGGTGACATAAAGTTTGTACCATCGAGCAGGGCAGTGATTTGTAGATCACCTGCTTGATATTGGTAGTAACCAGCGACTTGGTTTTGTGCTGTTATAGTTGGTTCAGCAGTGTGAGTGGTGATAGCTGGTGTGCTTAAAGCTAGGGTAGGGAAAAGCAGTTTTAAAAATTTCATAGAGTTCTTACAAATTTTAAAGTGATTTATCTTTTTTATCATAATTTTGATCTTTTCTCTTTATTTTAATGGTAAGTATGACTATTCTAAGTTCAAGATTTTTAAAATTATTTAAGCAATGGCTTCTAATAACTTCTATACATTAAAAGATATTTACCCTCAGTCAAGAGATGCATTTTTCTTTGAGTTTAAGAAAATTGATGAGATAAAAAATGAAGCGCTTATTGTGTTGGATACAAATATTTTACTTTTACCATATAAAACAAATTCAGAAAGTTTCAATGCGATCAAGCAAGTCTACAGTCAACTGATAAGCACTAATCAATTGTATATACCTTCCCATGCGATTAGAGAGTTCTTAAAAAACAGACCAAATAAGCTTTCTGAAATCGTTGAAGCTTTAAATAAAAAATCTTCTACGAGCTTTCAGTATGTAGAAAATTATCCTGTTTTAACTAATTTAGACGAATATGAACAGCTAATTGGATTGGGATCAGCATTAAAAGTTCAGATAAAAGAATATCAAGATAAAATTAGAAGCATAATATCTACTATGCAAAATTGGACGTGGAATGATCCAGTAAGCACAGTATATAAAGAGTTATTTGTCGATCGTATTTTGGATGACTCACATATCGATTTTACCCAACTAGAGAGTGAGTTAGAAAAAAGAAATACCTTATCACTACCACCAGGTTTCAAAGATAAAGGAAAGGATTTAAATGCTTCAGGTGATTTGATAATTTGGAAAGAAATCTTAAAGTGTGCTCAAGAAAAAGATAAACATTTAATATTTATTTCTGCAGATGAAAAGAGCGACTGGTGGCATCAATCTAATAAAGAGGGGCTTTATCCAAGATTTGAATTAGTTGATGAGTTTAGGCGAGAAACAAATGGTAAATCATTTCATATTCTCTCATTATCGAAGTTATTACAGATTTTTAATGCGAGTAGTGCGGTAATTGATTCTGTAGCAGCAACAGAAAATCAGTTATCAAGTGAGTTAAAAGTTTATGATGATTGGTTAGAATATAGGAAGTATTTAAATATTCCAAAAGAGCATAGAATAACTTGTGATCATAAGTCTTGGAAACAAAAACATAGATTAGATACAGATACTTATCTTATTAAAGAATATAATTTAGACAATGAGCTGATAAACACTTATGAACTTTATGACTCTACTAATATGGATCCTCCATTCAATAGAGAGTTGTATGCTGAGAAAAATTAAAAAAAACTCCCTATATTATCTATAGGGAGTTTTCTGAGTTTAAAATTCTAAGAAACTTTATCACCCGCTTTAGCGCCAGATTCAGGTGAGATCACCCAAACACCTTCGCCATTACCAGCGGCAAGTACCATACCATTAGAGATACCAAAACGCATTTTACGAGGTGCAAGGTTAGCGACCATCACCACCAATTTGCCTTTTAAGTCTTCGGGCTGATAAAACTCACGAATACCACTAAACACATTGCGTGGTTCAGCTTCACCAACATTTAAAGTGAGTTGAAGTAATTTATCAGAACCCTCGACAGTTGAAGCTTCTAAAACTTCTGCTACACGGAGGTCAACTTTCATAAAGTCTTCAATACCAATAATTTCAGCTTCACCCACTTTAGGCTCAGGCTTCTTCTCAGCTTTCTTTTCTTTTTTCTTTTCCACTTTTGGTGCTTCAGCAGGTGCGGCTAAAGAATCTTTAGATGCATCCACCATGGCTGCTACCGCTTTCGGATCAACACGTTGCATGAGTGGTTGGAACAACGCAATTTCATGACCGACTAAAACAGTTTTACGTGATTCAAAGTTAAAGCTATCTAACTGTAAGAAGGCTTGAACTTGTTCAGCCAAGGTTGGCAGTACAGGCGCAAGATAAATCGCCAATTGACGGAATAGGTTAATCCCTACAGAACATACGTCATGAACTTGCTGTTCTTCGCCTTCAATTTTGGCTAAAGCCCAAGGCTTTTTCTCATCAATATATTGATTCGCTTTGTCCGCAAGAGCCATGATTTCACGAATAGCAGCAGAGAATTCACGTGCTTCATAGGCTTGAGCAATTGAATCGCCCGCATCAATAAAGCTTTGTACTAACTCAGGTTCTGCACAGCTCGCACTTAATTTGTTATCAAATTTGGTATTGATGAATTTGGCACAACGACTGGCAATATTCACCACTTTACCTACAAGATCAGAGTTTACTTTCTGCACAAAATCATCCAGATTTAAGTCAGAGTCTTCAACTTTATCAGATAGTTTTGATGCAAAGTAATAGCGTAAATATTCAGGATTTAAATGCTGTAAATACGTTTCTGCTTTAATAAATGTGCCGCGAGATTTCGACATTTTTTGACCATTTACAGTCAAGAAACCATTTACAAATAAACCTGTAGGCGTGCGATAACCCGCACCATCTAACATTGCAGGCCAGAACAAGGCGTGGAAATAGACGATGTCTTTACCAATGAAGTGATAGACTTCTTTGTCTGAATTTTTTTTCCAATAATCGTCAAAATTCAGGTCGGGGCGTTTGGTTTTTACGTAGTTTTCAAAACTCGACATATAACCAATTGGCGCATCAACCCAGACATAAAAATATTTGTTCGGTGCATCTGGAATTTCAAAACCAAAATATGGCGCATCACGTGAAATATCCCAGTCATTTAAACCATTTTCAAACCATTCATCTAATTTGTTGGCAATTGAAACTGGCAAACGACCTTCATCACGCGTCCATTTTTGCAAATATTCGCCAAAATTAGGCAATTTAAAGAAGTAATGATCTGATGATTTTTCTACAGGCGTTGCACCGCTTAAAGTCGATTTTGGATTAATCAGCTCAGTCGCGTTATAGGTTGTGCCGCAAACTTCGCAAGAGTCGCCGTATTGATCTTCTGCTTTACATTTAGGGCAAGTGCCTTTAATAAAACGATCTGATAAGAACATGCCTTTTTCAGGATCAAACAATTGCGTGACAGGACGAACAGCAATATTGCCTGCATCACGGTTTTTAACATAAATTTCGCTGGCACGTGCGCGGTTGGTGTCGCTATGCGTTGAATCATAATGATCAAAATGCACGCTAAAACCGTCAAAATCACGAATGTGTTCTTGTTGCACATTGGCAATTTGCTGTTCAGGGCTAATTTCATTGGCTTCGGCACGCAGCATGATTGCTGTACCATGCGCATCATCCGCACAGACATAAGTCACGTCATGTCCCATTGCACGCATGGCGCGAACCCAGATATCTGCCTGGATATAACCGAGTAAGTGACCCATATGGATCGGGCCATTGGCGTATGGTAGGGCGTTAGTGACTAAAATTTGACGCACGGATATAACTCTCTCATATAGGGCTGATGCAATTTGGGCAATTTTACCTTAGATAGCACATAGATGCACAAGGGATTCCATGAATTCTTTTCAAATCCGCCTAGAAGGCTAAATACAATATCAAAACACACTCTTGGTCTGCATTTGACCACAAATCATGTAAAAACCAAGCAATATACTCAGAATTAAGTATTTCAGTGATAGCACGACTTAACCTTAGACTGAATTATCGTTACACTATCAAAATCGCGGTATTTCCAAACTTTGGAGTAAATCTATGTCTTGGCTTTCTTCACTTAAATCAGTTTTTTCACCTTCGCATATGGTGAATGAGGAAGCTATTCAGCACGTGCTACAAAGTTATGTATTGCCTGAATCTGAACATGCTTTAAAAGATCGTATTTCCCAAGTGAATGTGCAGGGTGAAATTTTACAAATCACCATTAATACTTATCCTGAAGAAAAACAATATTTACAACAAATTCATGATGAGTTGGCAGATGCTTTAGAAAAATGCGGCATTAAAGAATTGAATATGCATGTGATTCAGCAGAAAACTGGACAAAAAAAAGAAAGCTGTGGGCATCAACATACTGAAGGTGAAAGCTGCTCAAAATCGACCACACAGACTGCTGCATCTCACTTACCACCAGTGGTCGATGCTGCAGGTCAAAATTCAATGCAAGAAGTCGATCCGAATAATCCACCGATTCAAAAAGCAGCGCCACAACAACGTGATGTGCCGAAACATCCGCGTATTCAAAACGTAATTTTGGTGTCTTCGGGCAAAGGCGGGGTTGGGAAATCCACCACTACGGTAAATTTGGCTTTGGCATTACAAAAGCTTGGCTTAAAAGTTGGTGTATTAGATGCCGATATTTATGGTCCTAGTATTCCGACCATGCTCGGCAATGCAGGTAAAACCCCAATGATTGAAGCTGAGCAGTTTGTACCGTTGGATGCTTTTGGGATGCCTGTGTTATCCATCGGGCATTTAACGGGTGACCACAACACACCTGTGGCATGGCGTGGACCAAAAGCCACAGGTGCATTAATGCAACTTTTTAATCAGACTCTATGGCCAGATTTAGATGTATTGATGATTGATATGCCACCAGGAACGGGGGATATTCAACTGACACTTGCACAGCGCATTCCTGTAACGGGAGCGGTAATTGTAACCACACCACAAAATGTCGCTTTAATGGATGCTGTCAAAGGCATAGAGTTGTTTAATCGTGTGCAAATTCCTGTCATGGGTGTAATTGAGAATATGTCGACGCATATCTGTTCAAACTGTGGCTACGAAGAACAAATTTTTGGTCAGGGCGGCGGCGATAAACTGGCAGAACAATATGACATTCCGTTGCTTGGGCGTTTACCCTTAAATGTCAGTATTCGTGAAAATGTCGATGCAGGTACGCCGTCAGTGATTGCAGGCGATGATGCTGCCGATAGTTACATTGCGATTGCTCAGAAAATTGCAAAAAAACTGCCTAAAGCTGAAAAAGATCAGAATCGTATTTTCTAATCAGTCATTTCTGCTTTGAATGATCGAGGTTTCAGTGATTCAGTTATCGTCCTTTAAATTCTGAATGATTCATCTTTAAAAGCTAAGTCACAATATTTTGAAAATTTGGCTCACTTCGGTGAACTATTTTTTTGATTAAAAAACACACAAGCATCTGATTTAATGGCGTTTAATCTCTCATTAACTTAAAAATGTTAAGAAAAAATGACTTATAAGTTACTATTCAATTAAATAATATTTTCTATATAAGTGTTTGAATAAGAATAATAAATTTAAAATATTAAACTAATCAGTAATTTGTCTTACAAAATACTTTTTGCCAATTGCAATGAACTATTTTAATCTGCGTTCATTCAGTAGTGAGGTCAATTCATGATTTCATGGTTTTTTATCGGTTTGGTGATCACAATTTTATTGACACCAGGGCCAACCAATACCTTGCTTGCATCATCAGGTATTCAGGTTGGTATCCGTAAATCTTTCCGATTAATTCCAGCAGAAGCATTGGGTTATTTGATTTCTATTACACTTTGGGGTGCCTTAATTGGTACGGTGTCTACCCATCTTCCATTATTGCCCACCATTCTAAAATTATTCAGTGCAAGTTATATTATTTTCTTGGCGATTAAATTGTGGCGCACGGCCAAAGTTGAGCAAAGCTTTAATCAACCTACGATTCGTGCGAGTGAGCTATTTTTAGCGACTTTATTGAATCCGAAAGCATTGTTGTTTGCCTCTGCGATTTTCCCAACGATTGCATGGGTAAAAGCAGACTATTATGTGGCACACATGCTGGCATTTTTATGTTTAATCGTGCCGATTGCTTTTTTCTGGACATTTATTGGTTCGGTGCTCGCTAAAAATAAAATTAGCTGGCTCAATCAGTGCAATCTACAAAAAACAGCTTCTATTGTGTTGCTGAGCTTTTCAATTCCTTTAAGTTATTCGGCTTTATTAAGTCTATAAAGCCAAAGTTGTGTCCACAGCAAATAATCATTGCACTTAAAAAAGCGATGTGAGGGAAACGGCTGGTTTTCATTAACTTAGATTTCAGTTAAAGTACAGCACAGTTAAACATTCATATTTTGGATAGAGAATAAATGGCAATTAAGTCTGATCGTTGGATTCGCGAAATGAGCGAAAAACACGGCATGATTGAACCGTATGCAGAAAACCAAGTTCGCTTTGACGAAAATGGCGAAAAACTCATTTCTTATGGGGTGTCTAGCTATGGTTATGATGTACGTTGTGCCCGTGAATTTAAAGTCTTTACCAATGTTCACTCAGCAATTGTCGATCCAAAAAACTTTGATGAAAAAAGTTTTATCGATATTGAATCAGATGTGTGCATCATTCCGCCAAACTCATTTGCTTTAGCGCGTACCGTTGAATATTTTCGTATTCCACGCAATGTATTAACAGTGTGTTTAGGTAAATCGACCTATGCGCGTTGCGGTATTATTGTCAATGTCACTCCGTTAGAACCTGAGTGGGAAGGGCATGTCACCTTAGAATTTTCTAATACCACGAACTTGCCTGCACGTATTTATGCGGGCGAAGGTGTGGCGCAAATGCTGTTCTTTGAATCAGATGAAGTCTGCGAAACTTCGTACAAAGACCGTGGTGGTAAATATCAAGGGCAGACAGGCGTAACCTTGCCTAAAGCATAAGCAACAACTATCTATCACAATTTTTCTATTGAAGAAGCGAGCCAATGTGCTCGCTTTTTTTCATTCATCGGAAAGCTGTGCTGTTTAGCCAGTTTGTTTTGCATTTGCATAAATATTCAGCATAATTAAATATGAGAATGGTTTGGCATAATCACGTTTTTAAGGATAAAAACACTCAAATAAATAGCCAAGCTATAGATAAATAAAAGAAAGATGCGGAGCATCAGATAAAAGGATGGTCGAGATGACTGAACACGCAATTACTTTCCCTTTTCGTAAGCATTGCTTAGCCACTGCGATAGGCTTTTTTTTGGCGAACCCAAGTTATGCCTTGCAAGCACTCTCCGATGACTCTTTGTCAAATACCACAGGCGAAGGGGTTGCTTTAGTTCTTGATGATTTCAAAATGGTGTTTCAGCAACCGAATGATCTATCAACAGGGTCGAGCTATACACGTGGGTTAGAAAACCCTAGTCAATATGATACGGGCTTTATTCGTATTATTCCGACGGGGGAGAATTATCAGAATATTTCAGAACATACCTATAAGAAAGTTTATAATCAGGTTTATGATGCTGAATATTTGGCAGGTGTTTCAACTACATCAACATTATACCAAAGTACCTATACGACGACTTTCAATAACTATAAAACACAAAATTATAGCTCTACAAAAACAGCAGTGAGCAGTGAAATCTCAGTTGGTGTGCGTCAAAGTTCAGTGGCAGAATACTTTGAATCTGATCGAATGAAACAATATTATCAACAGCGTTATAATGATTATCATGATGGTACTTGGGGATTTATTGGTTCTGACTTAATAGAAGATGGTACAACATCATATTCCCTACATGCTTGGGATCCGAACTTAGAAAAAAAGGCAATAGAGTATGCGACTAATAATACTTATGAAATGATTGAAATTTTATATGGTAATAGAAGTGCTGATACCGTACCTTCAACACAGTGGACGCAAGGGGTTACAAGATTTAATCATATTGATCCTAAGGTTGCTCAAACTGTAGAAACAGTAACTCAAGAGCGGCTGGACTATGAAGGGGATAAAATTGCAAAAGCAGCAGCTACAAATGCAATCAAAGAATTGGAATTGTTAGCAGTAAATACCGCAACTCAAGCAGCAAAAACAGCAGCAGCACAAACTTCAGTAGGTTCACTCAGAACTAAAGCAGATATCTTTATTTATGGTTTAGCATTATCTAAAAGTGATAACTCATTAAGTAGCCGTTATAGCAATCAGGGTTTTAACTGGGGTTCTGCAGACAATCCATGGTTATTCCGTGCTGGTACAGAAAAAGTAAAACAATTTAAAAATGTAGAAAAAGATGTCGGTTATTTGGCACTTGAGGCACCGCTCGCAACTACAACGCCAACTGAAAGTGATAATAATATTAAATTGGGCTTTTGGACTGATATTTTTTCGCGTCAGTTGAATTCAAGCGCAGAGGTTGATCCGAGCACTGGAGCACCAAAATCGGGTTTAGATAAAGAGCACCGTTTACGTACTCAGTTTGTTGCCAATGGTTTAAGTTTAAATGGTTCACAGACCCGAGTATTTCAGACTTTAGACTCGGATAACCCAAATCATCATCAAACATTGGGTATGGCAAGTGTATTGCGTTTAAATACCAATGATAATCCTGCGATTTTAAGTTTTACAGACTCAAACTTAGACAGTAAAGGAATTCGCATTAGTACAGCATCAAAATCAGACACTTTAGATGGAACTGCGGCCACACCAGCAATAGATGGTTCATTAGCACCAGTTTTTCATGATATAGAAGGTTTGTATTTATACAGCCCAAATATCAATTTAGTTTTAGGGAATATCTATCAGCCTTTTGTGGTTGGTTCTGAGGGCAATAATATTGTGCTGGAAGTAACACGTATTCCGAATGTTCCTGAAATTTACAATAAAATTTATCAAAATTATGAAGATGGAAAGGGTGGATATTTAGGTTCTACAGCATTTACAGGTTCTACCTGTAATGTGGTGAGCTGTGGCACACCGCTAAAAGCCAATGCCAATGACAGTGCTGCGATGTATCAAGGACGTAATGCGACACATAGTAGTATTGCAATTGGTACTGTAGAACGCTTGCCAAATAATATGTTGCGTGCCAAGGATCATGATAATGCCACAGGTGTTGTATTTAAAGGTGTAGATGGTACTGCTAAGAATCTAGGTTCAGTTGCAATAGATGGTGTGCTGATTCAGCACCTTAAATTCAAAACAACAGGTCTATAAAAGGAGAATCATCATGTTGAAAAAAATGTCTTGTATTGCATTGATGTGTAGTCCTTTGACCCATGCCAATTTAATTGCACTGGAAAATCATGAATTAACGCAGGCTACAGGTCAAGGTGGAGCAGACCTCAGTTGGACGTTATCGTTGAACCATGAATATACCGAAAACTTAGAACTCAGCAATATTTCTAAATTTAATGGTGGGACTAAACCTACAGAAGTTTATTATCGCTATAGTAAAAATTGTGCTGACAATAATGTGCTCTGTCGTTTAGCCATTGCACCCAATAACCATGAAGATAATAACGGCAATAAAAAATGGCTGGTATTTAAACAAATTCAGGGCACTATACAAATAGATAAATTTTCTTTAGATGGCACAACCATTATTAATCATAAAAATGACCCACAAACCGCCATGCAGCTTAAGTTTTATGATGATAAGCCGTTAAAAATTAGAAATTTAGGCTTCGCTGCATTATCTATTGAAACAGGTTCTGGGCAGGGAGTAAATGAAGGTTATGCAAATTCAGAGGTATATACCAATTTTCTAGGAAGAAATTATCAACAAGATGGTAGTTATAACTTAGTTCAGCAAGATGTACCTTTGTTCGATCAGGGCGCTGAAAAAGGATTTATGGGCTTAAATATTCACGGCAATATGCACATGTCTGGCAATGTGAAAATATTTAGCTACAACTGTACAGGTTCAGCAGCAAGTCGTTGTTGAATATAGGATTAAGTACAGTATAGGGAAATAAAAATGAAAAAAATAATACAGTTGAATTTATTAACATTGAGCGTACTTTGTGCGCAACAAGTCTATGCTTTAGAGCTGATTGCAGACCAGCATTTGTCTGATGTAAGCGGGCAAGATGGTATTGTAATCACCCATGAAATGTCTAAAGCCACGATTAATCAAGTCAATTGGTATGATCCTGATTTAGTGGCTGGAACTCAACAGGGTTTAGGCTTACATAATGTAGAAATTAAAGGACAGAATAACCAGCCTATTATCAGTAAGCTTGCTTTAGATGTGGGGAAAACTGATGTCGGCGCAGGTGTGCGTATCGATGCGAGCATTGATGCTTTTCAAGCGACCGCAGATTTAAACTTGGTCAAAAAAAACTGTGTCGGAAATAGTTGTACTAAAGAAACACAAAGCTTGGGTCAGTTCGGCTTAGAAACTAAATCACCTTTAAAAGTTTTATTAGAAACCAAAGCAGGTTTATTCAATCAAAATGAAACGGCACATTTAAACTTCCAGTTACAGAATGCCAAAATTAGTCATGGTTTAGGTGATCATCAATTATCTATGCATGATTTTAACTTTAATTTTGCGACTGACGGCTATATGTACATTGATGCCGATGAGGGATTGGTCTTTACCACTAAAAATGGCACCACCGACCATTTTGTGAATCTTGGAAGAGTGAAAGACCTGAGTGATGTTGCTAGTAGCCGACAAAATGCAACCAATCCTGGGGTCAATATTGACTTGCGTTATGATGATAAAAATTTAATTCGCTTTGGTGCATCAGGTGCGGTGAGCAATGCGAAATTGTTTTTTAATGGGCAGCAAAAAAATGTTGCCAATTTTGACGTTTCGAATAAGGTCAATGGTGTAATTGAAACAAAAAATACCGCAGTTACAGGCTACGATACTGTGGTGGGACAAGGTGGTTTGCATTTGGGCTTATCTGCTGATTTTACCAATCAAAATACGGCAGGCTTGGCTGCAGGGCAATTACCAACAACTTTAGAAATTGGGCACACAGGAAAAGGCAGTTATGCGGTTGAATTTTCGAATTTAAGACCGCTAACCACACGTGATGCACAAGGTAATTTACACAATAAAAATGCCTCTATCGATTTTGGCGATATTTATATTAATACCGTACAAGCGAAAAACCTCAATTTTTTAGTCAATGAAAATATTAAAAATACCATTGGTGCAACCAGTCCTATTTTAAACCAGTTGCTATCGAGTAAGCTTGAAGGTGACCAGTTCTCACTGATCGCTGTTCGTGGTGTGGACTTTCAGTCTATTGCAGCCAAAGCTAGAATTATTTCTGACAACTCTTTAAATGAATTGACAGGAGATGGTGGTTCTTGGGGTATTGGGATTCCAATTTATAATTTAAATGCCAATGTGGCCTTGTCGGGTAAACAATATCTGTCACCTTATGATGGAACGAACAAAACCGGAATTGGTTATAACGCTATTGTTTCTACCGAAGGTTATGGCATTGATTCAAAAACAGGCTTACCAAGTACCACTTCTATTATCTTAATTGACGGGCAAGACAGCCTGCATGCTGGTGAAGCTGTCAACTATTATGCTGGTTTAAGAAATATTGATGCATTAATTCAGTCCGATGGTGTGATTGGTTATGAAGATGAAGGGGTTTATATACGTGCAGATCATTTATTGATTGCAGCAAAAGCAGAGTTAGCGATTGGACAACTACCGGGTTCAAAGTACAACTGCGTCACAGGATCAACTAAATGCGGTAGCTTTATACCTTATGATAATTTCTCTAAGAAAGATGATGTGTTGACCACAATCGCTTTTAAATTAGATGGAAATGGTGAGTTGTTGGTGATTCCTGGAATGGATCCAACCGATACTAATCCGAACTCAAACTTTTTGTCTTTTGATGCGAACTTTAAGTTTAGAAGTCTAGATAGCTCAGAACAGGCAGATCCCAAGAATTTAGGTAGTTATTTTAGTTTGATTAATGAAGATCAAGTGAATAATGAAACTGTTCAAACGTCTTCTATTAACTTGAATCGAATGGAAGGTCATATAGGTGTTAAAGGAAAAGTCGTCGTCAGTGCAGATACGGTCACTTTAGACAATCAAGTTAAATTTAATTATAAAAATGATATTGCTCAACCCTTTAAAACAAACTTTGCAATGTCTACCAATGGCAATATGCAGAAAATCGCATCTGTCGCGCTTACAGGTGGAACCATGCGCAGCACATTGGGCATTACGCCACGCTAAAGGATAGAAATAAAATGAAAAAAACAATTTTAGTTGCATCTATTTTAAGTACAGCTTTTTCATTCAATTCTGCTCAAGCGATGCAGGCTTTAAATGATGATCAGTTATCTCATGTACAAGGTCAGGCACTTTTGAACCTGATGACTGCGACAGATCAATCGCAAGGGTTAAATTTTTATAAACTGAGTGTTGATGCACTCATGGAGCTCAATGCCAATATTAAAACACTACAACTAGGTTGTGGCGGTGTAAATAATGCGATTGGTGGTAAAGCAGGATGTGATATTGATATTTCTAATATTGCATTAAGTGGTTTGAACCAATCTTATGATTCGACAGGCAGTCCCAAATTTACAAGTGAGCGTGCAGGCACAAGCGCACAAATTACCAATCCATTTATTGAGTTTGCAATTAGTGGAAATAGTGCGTCAACACGTGAAGTGATTGGTTTTCGTTTAGGTGCTGAAGAAATTTTAGGTCTACTGACTTTGGGTACAGATAACGTACAAAACCCAAATGACGGGATTAAAAGTTTTAGTGGTTATATGAAAATGGCACAAACTCAAGGTCATTCATTTACTGAGCAAGCGACATTTGGTATGACCGATGATGAAATTATTTCTGGTCGTTTAAAGGCTTTGGGGCAAACAAGACAGTTTGATAGTAAGCCATTTACAAATGGTGTTAGAACAGAAGGGCATACAGGGATTACAGTTCCTTCTATGAAAGTAGATTTTACTATGCCAGAAACGGTGGTTACGGGTCAACGTATGACTGCTGCCAAAGTGAGTGGTATTCGCTCATCTATTCCTTCTATTCCTTTAGCTGTTGCAGAGCTGGGTAAGAGTTTACCGGGTAGTGTTCAAGGAACTCCTGATTTCTCTCAAGACCAGCTTTATGTAGAATTCCCTGCTTTATTATTTGGTTCTCTTGGGACACACTCATTCTTTAAAATGGCAGCAGGCTCGAGTTTGGATGAACTTAATATGGATATTACTTTTGTTCAAGCTTTGAATATGATTCACAATATTCCACTCAATGGCACAGGAGGGTATTTATCTCTGCAAAGTAAACCTGTGCATTGGCAAGGAGCCGATCAGGGTGATGTTGCTCAACAAGGGTGGTGGATGTCTTTTAAAGAACCTATACAACTGGGATATTTAGCAACAACAGATAAGGTTGATATTTCTGCGGTATTACCACAAGTAGCTACAGCGATTAGTGACTATTTGCTCAATAAATCCGAACCAATTGATGTTGGTGCTTTTGAGGCTTTAGGTTCTTTGGCTGGCGTAGCTGTTGAAAAAAAATTGAATATTAATGTAGGTCAATTTACGAATTATGCAACAGGAAATCCAGCTACGATTACATTAAAGGATAAGCTTTTAAATAACCAAAACGTTACCCCTAACTGTTATGGTGGTATGAAATTCTGTTAATTCCAAATGAAAAAAATCCCGCAACTTGTGCGGGATTTTTTATGCTTAGTGTTTAATCTTAGTTAGCAATTTTGATGAGTAATTCTTCTTTCGTTAGGTTGCTAGATTCAGCATCACGACGACCTTTATATTCAAAAGTACCTGCATCTAAACCTTTCTCACCAATCACAATACGGTGCGGAATACCTGTAAGCTCAAGATCAGAGAATTTCACCCCAGGACGTTCATTACGATCATCCAGTAATACATCATAACCTGCAGCTTGAAGTTCAGCATAAAGTGCTTCTGCTGCTTCTAATGTACGTGGTGATTTATGTGCGTTCATTGGCACAATCGCAATTTCAAATGGTGCGATGGCTGCAGGCCAAATAATCCCTTTATCATCAAAGTTCTGTTCAATGGCAGAGGCAACCACACGGGTAACACCAATCCCATAGCATCCCATGGTAACAGTAAACGGTTTGCCATCTTCACCTAATACTTTACAGCCCAACGCTTCTGAGTATTTAGTACCAAGCTGGAAGATATGACCGACTTCAATACCGCGTTTAATTTGCAGAGTTCCTTTCCCATCGGGAGATGGATCGCCCTCAACGACATTACGTAAATCATAAACTTCAGTATATTGTGCATCGCGCTCCCAGTTTACACCTGTTGCGTGTTGATCAACTTGGTTTGCACCTGCAACGAAGTCAGACAATACCGATGCAGCACGGTCTACAATCACAGTTATGCCTTTTTCGACCAAACCTTGTGGACCAACAAAGCCAGCAGTTAAACCTAACGCTGCAATTTGTGCATCGGTTGCAAAAGTAAGTGGTGCAGCAATTTGTGGATGCTTTTCTGCTTTAATTTCGTTGAGTTCATGATCACCACGCAGGAATAATGCAATCACAGGTATTTGCCCTGATTCATCTGCAACACCTTGAACCAAGAGCGCTTTGACTGACTGGTTGCTATTTGTGCCTAAAAATGCAGAAACTTCCGCAATGGTTTTTTGGTTTGGTGTCTCTACAATGTTGAGTTCTTGCGTTGC
This sequence comes from Acinetobacter towneri, assembly GCF_001758345.1. GTDB lineage: Bacteria > Pseudomonadota > Gammaproteobacteria > Pseudomonadales > Moraxellaceae > Acinetobacter > Acinetobacter towneri_A. The sequence continues at coordinate 400,867 of NZ_MKQS01000001.1, read as the reverse complement.
AGCAGCACGTTCACCCACCAAAATGGCTTCAGCCATTTCAATATTGGCTGCATAATCAGATTCTGTAGAGAAGGCAATATCATCTTCACCACTTGAAGCCAGAACGTGGAATTCATGTGAACCAGAACCACCAATAGAACCTGTATCTGCTTGTACTGGGCGGAAGTCTAAACCTAAGCGTGAGAAAATTCTGCAGTATGTGTCGTACATGACATCATAGGTTTCTTGTAGGGAGGCTTGATTGGTATGGAAAGAATAAGCATCTTTCATAATAAACTCACGTGAACGCATTACCCCAAAACGTGGTCGAATTTCGTCACGGAATTTAGTTTGAATTTGATAGAAGTTGATTGGCAATTGCTTATAGCTTTTTAATTCATTACGTGCCAAATCAGTAATGACTTCTTCATGTGTTGGACCAAGTACAAAAGGATTGTCGTGGCGGTCTTTAAAGCGCAGTAACTCAGGACCATATTGCACATAACGCCCTGATTCTTCCCAAAGTGAAGCAGGTTGCGTGACAGGCATAAATGTTTCTAAAGCACCTGCGCGGTTCATTTCTTCACGAACAATGGCTTCAACTTTATTTAGCACACGCACACCCATTGGCAGCCAAGTATATAAACCCGAAGCCAATTTACGAATCATACCCGCACGTAACATTAGCTGGTGAGAAATCACCTCGGCATCGTTTGGGGTTTCTCTTAACGTAGCAAATAAAAAGCGACTCGCGCGCATGGAAACTGTCCTAAAAAATGAAGCGTTAAATGGAATTTTTTCAGAGCCGGATTATACAATAAAAATGGGGCTAAGCTTGCGTTAAAATTTAGCCCCTCCATTATACGTCAATGTCGTTTGATGCTATGAAAGCAATTTGCGGGTTTGGTGCAGCATAAAGTTTTTAAAGTCATCTAAGTAAGTAAAAATCACGGGTACAACAACTAAGGTCAGCAGTGTAGACGTAATCACACCACCAATAACAGCATGTGCCATAGGTGCACTTTGCTCACCGCCTTCACCTAGTCCAAGTGCGAGGGGTACCATCCCCATTACCATGGCACTAGTGGTCATTAAAATAGGGCGTAGTCTGGTTTTACCTGCGGCAATAATAGCGTCATAACGTGACTCACCTTGATCCATGGCTTTCTTTATAAAATCAATCAGTAGAATCGCATTTTTGGTCACCAGTCCCATCAGCATAATAATGCCAATAATAGAAAATAGGTTCATGGTGGAATTAAAAATAAACAGCGCCAAGAACACACCAATCAGCGACAACGGCAAAGAAGCCATAATTGCTGCGGGGTGAATAAAGCTGTTAAATTGCGAGCCTAAAACAATATAAATAAATACGATGGAGAGTGTAATTGCTGTGAGTGCATAACCCGCAGATTCGGCCATATCGGCATTGGAACCTTGGGTGTCAAAACTATAGCCCGCAGGGAGCTTAAAATTATCCTGAATTTTTTGTATGTCGGCACCAATGTCACCTGCAGGACGTCCTGCGGTGTTTGCTTCGACCAAAACTTCACGGGCTAAATCACGGCGGTTGATTTGTGCTGCACCTAAACTTTCCTCAAACTTTGCCACACTCGTTAAAGGCACTAAAACATTTTGTCCATTGGCATCGGTTTTTTGTGAAGTTAAATACATATTTTGCACATCGCTCGGCAAGCTACGACGGTTTTCCGTAACGCGAACATTAACATCGTAGGTTTCGCCATGTTCATCTTGCCATGTAGTGACATCATCCCCTGCAATGAGTGGGCGGATAATATTGGCAATTTGATTCACCGATAGCCCCAAATCGCTAGCAAGGACGCGATTTATATGAACACCTAATGTAGGTTTAGGGGCTTTTAGCGAGCTTTCTAAATCGACAATACCATCCACCTGAGCAATTTCTTTCATAAAGTGGTCAGAAATTTTTTGTAACTCTGCTAAATTAGGGCCTTTAATGGACACCATCACAGGTTTTTGTCCTCCCGAAACTGTTTCATCGGCAGATGCGACAGAGGTGATGGTGATACCTGCAATGCTTTGTAGACGTTGGCGGAATTCGTTATTGAGTTCTGTCAATGTTTGTTCACGTTCATTACGTGGGCTGACAGTTACACGTAAATTAACATGATTTTTCCCGCGATCTGTCACGCTGTTAATGGCTGCGTAAGTTGCACGAACTTCAGGGTGTTGACGAATGATTTGATCTACTTGTTTTAATTTTGCTTGTGAATATTCAAGTGAGGCATCCACAGGTGTTTCAAATTTAATCCGAATTTCACCTTTGTCGGGTACAGGTACAAATTCTGTACCAATAAGTTTAGATAATCCGAGTGCGGCAAATAATGAAGCTACGGCAATCAATAAGGTAATAACGCGAAATCGTAGCGCTAATTTTAAAAGTTTTTCATAATGATGACTTAAATTGTCGAGTTTGTTGGAAATCCAGTTTAAGAAACGTTTTACCCGTCCAGGTTGTTTATTGGGATTGGGTTTTTCTGCCCAATGTGCAGACAGCATTGGGTCTAGGGTAAAACTGACAAACATGGAAATCAGTACTGCAGTACTGACGGTTACACCAAATTGATAGAAAAAACGTCCGATAATCCCGCCCATAAATGCTACAGGTAAAAATACCGCAATAATGGTTAGCGTGGTGGCTAAAACCGCCAAGCCAATTTCTTTAGTGCCATCCAAAGCAGCAGTGACATGGTCTTTGCCCATAGCGGCATGACGCACGATATTTTCACGAACCACAATTGCATCATCAATCAATAAGCCAATACTGAGCGAGAGCGCCAGTAAGGTCATCATGTTGATGGTAAAGCCAAATGACCAAATAAAGGTGAGTGTACCGAGTAGGGCGATGGGCAGGGTCAATCCTGTAATGGCGGTAGAACGGAATGAACCGAGAAACAATAGTACAATCAGGACGGCTAGAATCGCACCCTCAATAATGGTGCGTGCTACATCACGGATACTGCCACGAATCCCTTTAGAAGAATCCGCCACGACTTTTGCAGTCATGCCTGCAGGCAGTTGGGTTTGAATACGTTCCAAGGTTTTGTAGGTGTTATCTACCACTTCAATGATATTAGAGTCTGAGCTACGCAAGATATCGACAGCAACCGCAGTTTGCCCATTTAGAAACGCACTAGTTTCCAGCTCTGCCTGACTGTCTTGAATTGTAGCCACTTGTTTTAAAAAGATTGGCGCACCATTTTTATTGGCAATAATTAAATCGCCAAAAGCCAGAGGGTGAATGACTTTGGATTGAATTTCGACCACCAATTCACTATTGGCTTGTTTGAGTGTACCGCCTGGCACTTCAATATTTTCAGCTTTGAGGGTATTGATCACCTGATCCACACCTAAGCCCAAACTCATTAATTTTTGTGGATCGACCTCAATTCGAATTTGTCGCTGTGCATCCCCCAATAAATTGACAGTTCCGACGCCAGACACAGTGCGCAGTTGTGGCACAACCTGTTGATCTAAATAGGAACTTAAATCCCGCAAGGACATTTGTGAGGATTCAAAGACAATCGACAGAACCGCATTAGCAGTGGGGTCGTAGCGCTCCACCACAGGGTCTTGAATTTCATCTCGAAAGCCTGCACTGACAGACGAAATTTTATCGCGTACATCTTGTGCTGCCACTGCCGAAGGAACATCTAAATTAAATTCGGCTATAATGGTAGATAACCCTTCACTGGATTGTGAAACCAGTTGTTTGAGTCCAGAAATGGTGTTGATCTGATCTTCCATTTTCTTGGTGATTTCAGATTCAACTGTTTCAGGTGATGCACCCGGATAACTGGTATAAACCACTACAAACGGAAAATCGACGTCAGGAAATTCTTCCACGCCCATACGTTGCCATGAAGCCAAGCCAAGCACCATTAGACAAAACATCATCATGATGGTAAAAACGGGATACTTGACGCTAACTCGGGTAAACCACATAACAACGATCCTGATTTTTTATTTATTGGACATCTGCACTACTGCATTGAGATGAAATTCAATTTATTGAGGGTTATTTTGAATGATCACCTGCTGCTGAATTTGATCGGGGTTGAACACCACTCGACTGACTAGATCACTGCTCTGTAAGCCTTGAATCACAGCAGTATTGTCACTATAGCGCTGTTCTAAAACTGTGATATCCACGCGGGCAATTTTTTGATCTCGAATCACCCAAACATAAGGTTTGTTTTGGATATCGTGAATGGTATTGAGTGGGATGATTTGCCCTGAAATAGTGCTTTTCGCTAAAATATGACCATCCACAAATGCCCCAATACTTAAAGAAGGAAGACGCTCAAGCGGGGTCGCAAAAAACTCAATTTGACGACTGGCTAAATCTGCTACAGGGGAAACGCGACTAATTTGTGCATTAAATATGTTTGCTTGGCCTTGAAGTTGATATTCAATTTTTTGACCAATTTTGAGTGCGGCTTGTAATTCGCTTGGTAATTTTGCTTGAATTTCTAATTGCTTCGGATCGACGATTTCAAATAAGGTTTGTCCTGCAGCCACAGTTTGCCCAGGCTCAACTTGACGTTCTGTAATGATGCCATGAATAGGGCTGGTAATTGTGCCATCTTGATCGGCTTTTAAAGCGATATCAACATTGGCTTGTTGCGCGCGTACACTTTCCATTTGTGCACGGTAATCTAGCTGACTTTGCTCATATTCCACTTGCGAAATAAAACCCTGATCGAGCAAACGCTTTTTTCGTTGCATCATGTTGCGAGCTTGGTTGGCTTGTGCTTGCGTTGCAGCTAAATTGGCGCGAGCTTGAGCCAAACGTGCAGCATTATCCTGATTATTCAAGCGTAGCAAGGTTTGACCACGTTGTACGCTATCGCCCACTTTGACATAGACTGAAGTTGCTGTGGCAGTCACCTGTGCTTGAATACTGCTTTGATTGACTGCACGTACTGTGCCTGTAAAGGCAGTTTTACTAATGGCACTGCCTTGTTGGGGTGTCACTAAATCTTGTTGAATTAATTCTATTTTTTCTGGTGTGGGAGCAACATTTTCTGTTTCATTTTTTTGGCAGGCAGAAAGAAATACACATAACCCAAGTGTACTGATCCGAAGAAGTGGCAAAGGTTGTTGATTAAAAATGAATGAGATACGCTGTGCAATGTGCATGCATATTTGTCCTTATTTTAATGTCAAAATGACAACGCAAAAAAAGCCAGCCCTATTCTAGGGCTTTGAGGCGTTGAATAATTCTGTCGTATTCTGCTTGGGTATTTCGATAGCTTGTTTGTAAAGATTGAATCATGTCTTTTTTTAATTCAATATTTTTTAAGTTATTGTCTAAATTGGTTTTCAGTTGTGGTGGTACAGGCTTAACTTTACGTAAATACTCCATTTCCTGACGTTTAAAACTAATACGGTCAGTTTGGAGTTGCTTGAGTTGTTCTTGTTGAAAGCTAATTTGCTTTTTAATGTGCGCTAAAGTGTTATTTCTCTTAATGGTGGCAGTTTGACTGTTGGTATAGGCTTTTTTTAGACGCTGGTCCGACTCACTCTGACGTGCTTGAGCAGCACGTTGTGGTGCTTTTTTAATATCGGTTTCAGTATTATAGGGACGAGCACGCTGAATCACTTGCATGTTCCGATCCAAAGCCTCATAGCCATAGCGGATATGATTGGGGGTCACATTGCTGCTAATATTGGCTACGCCTTTTTGATCATAATAACGATACCATACTGCTTTATTTTGAGTTTCAGCCATCAATTGAGCAGAGGGAAACAGAAGCAACGCTAGCATCGCCATTTTGAACGACTTTTTGTTTTGTTTTAATTTGACAGCGAGTAATTGTGCAAAATAAGTGCTCACGTTGTCCCCCAAATGAAAGTTGACTAAATTACTTAAATTAAACGTAATATATAGTGTTATATTAGATCAAAATTAGAAATTAAAAAAACACAACCGATAAAAAAATATCGATGGTCACCAGAAAGTGTGAGTGATTTGGTGATAATGGTGTAAAAGTGTAGCTTCGAGCTAAATATGTTCATTGAAACTACAAGTAAAGATATGTTAAAAATACGATCAATGTGAAAAAATTTCTACTCAGTTGCTTGTACAAACAAAATGGGAAGGGTCATTGAATGGACGATAAATTCCAAAATCTAAAAGTCATGGTGATTGATGATTCAAAAACCATTCGCCGTACAGCCGAAACGCTCTTACAACGAGAAGGTTGCGAAGTGGTTACCGCAGTAGATGGATTTGAAGCTTTATCCAAAATTGCAGAATCAAATCCTGATATTGTGTTCGTAGATATTATGATGCCGCGCCTAGATGGTTACCAAACGTGTGCCTTAATTAAAAACTCGCAAAATTACCAAAACATTCCTGTGATTATGCTATCTAGTAAAGATGGTTTATTTGATCAAGCCAAAGGACGTGTTGTGGGTTCTGATGAGTATCTGACTAAACCATTTAGTAAAGATGAATTATTAAACGCCATTCGTAACCACGTGACAGCATAATTATTAGTTAGTTAGATAGATTTATTGGGGAAAATAATGGCTCGTATTCTTATTGTAGATGATTCACCTACAGAAACATTCCGCTTTAGAGAAATCTTGACCAAGCGTGGGTTTGATGTCATTGAAGCAACGAATGGGGCAGATGGCGTGACCATGGCCCAAGCTGAATTACCAGATTTAATATTAATGGATGTAGTTATGCCAGGCGTGAACGGCTTTCAGGCAACACGTCAAATTTCGCGTGGTGATACTACTAAACATATTCCAATTGTAATTGTGAGTACCAAAGATCAGGCCACCGATCGTGTTTGGGGAAAACGCCAAGGTGCAAGCGATTACTTAACTAAGCCTGTTGACGAAAAACAATTAATTGATGTGATTAATCAACACCTTAATGCAGGATAAGTTATGGCTGCAAATGGTTTTATTGAATTACTTCGGCTATCTAAACGTGGAAACAAAAACTACGTAAGTACCGAAAATGAGGTAAACCGCTGGTCTGGTATTGCTTTTGAAATGATGGGGCAATATTTCGTTGCTCCATTAGGAGAAGTTTCTGAGGTGATTTATCCACCGAAATACACGCCAGTACCTAATACCCAGCCTTGGGTAGTGGGTCTAGCGAATATTCGAGGAAGATTACTTTCAGTTTCAGATTTGGCACATTATGTTTCTGGGCAAAGTAGCCAATATTCACCTACTCAAAAGGTAATGTGTATTAGTCATAATGACCATTATGTCGGTTTAGTTGTAGATCAAGTTTTGGGTATACAGCACTTTAATAAGAAAAGTTTCTTTTCTAAACACAATGATTTAGATAGTAATTTACAAGAATATTGTCAGGGGTATTTTCACCAACATAACCAACAATGGCATGTTTTCTTATTGAGTCGTTTATTGCAAAACCCAAAATACATGAACGCATCTATAAAATTTATAAATTAACTGTCGCGCACCTAAAAATGAAGGCGTCAATCGGGGAGAAGCTGCATGGGCTTTAAACTTAAAAAGAAAAATTCAGGCGAAGAAACCGTCCGTAAAGCAAGTGGTCCAGGTTTTTTTGCAAAACTACAGGCGCGAACAGAAGAGTTTGCGAGTGTATTTGGCGAAACAGAAAAATCTAAGCCACTTATTTTAGGTGCAGCTTTTTGTATCCTCTTATCGCTTTTCCTGTTGCTATACCTTTTTTATAGTGTGCCGCGTAATAACGACTTTACCCGTAGTTTGGGTGAATTACGTCTGTTATCACAAACCATTTCACGTCAAGCAACTGAAGCCACGGCATCAGGTACACCTGAATCGATTAAAAACTTAACAGATTCACAAAAAGCCTTTGCTGCTAATTTAGAAACAGTGAAAGACATTCATGCAAATACAGATACCTTGCGCGAAGTAGAAACACAGTGGAAATCAATTTCTGAAAATATTGATTTGATTGCTTCACAACAAAAAATTATTAACCAGCTTTATGACACGAGCATTGCAATTGGTGAAACCATTCCAGGTATTCAGGCGGAATATAATTTGATGGTTGACCAAATGGCACGTCAAGACATGCCAAGTAGCCAAGTGGTTATTGCCAAGAACCAAGTGTTCATTGCAGAGCGTATTTTACGTTCAATCAGTTCTGTATTGACAGGTACAGACAGTTCTCGTGAATCTGCAGATGACTTTAGTGCCGATACCGAAACGTTTGGTGCTTACTTAGCAGCGCAGTTAAATGGTAGTGCAGAACTGGGCGTACAGCGTATTACTCAAGAAGATTTACGTAGTTCATTAGAAGGCATTCAAGCAGAATATGAAGAAGTATTGAAATCTGCAGCTGCAACGGTTTTAAAGAACTCATCACAAATTGTAAAAGTACGTCAGGCATCATCTTCTATTTTTGACCAGTCAGATAAACTTTTAAACAATTTAAATAAGTTGTCTGGCAGTTCAGGTTGGTCGATTGCGATTCCTGCAATTGGATTGATTGCAGCATTACTTGCATTCTTGTTCTGTGTATTCAAGTTACTTAGTTTACGTGGTGAAGCCGATAAAGCTCGCGTGGTTCGTCTACAAGATGAATATGACCGTAACCAAAACGCGATTTTACGTTTACTTGATGAGATTGCTGACCTTGCGGATGGTGACCTACGTTCTTATGCAACAGTATCGGAAGACTTCACCGGTGCTATTGCCGACTCGATTAACTTTGCGATTGACCAATTACGTGATCTGGTATCTCGTATTCACGAAACATCACACGAAGTTGCACAATATACGGCAACCACACAGAACATTACCAACCAGTTAGCAGAAGCATCTGAGCATCAGGCGCAAGAAATTGCAGGTGCATCAGCCGCTATTAACGAAATGGCCATGTCAATTGACCAAGTATCTGCCAACGCCGAAGAATCAGCAGCGGTAGCAGAACGATCAGTACATATTGCATCGAATGGTGCAGATGTTGTAAACCGTTCAATCGAAGGTATGGATATTATTCGTGAGCAGATTCAAGAAACCTCAAAGCGTATTAAGCGTTTGGGTGAATCTTCACAAGAGATTGGTAACATTGTTGCCTTAATTAATGATATTGCTGACCAAACTAACATTTTGGCATTAAACGCAGCAATTCAGGCATCTATGGCGGGTGAAGCTGGTCGAGGTTTCGCAGTCGTAGCCGACGAGGTACAGCGTCTAGCGGAACGTTCAGCATCTGCAACTAAGCAGATTGAGACACTGGTAAAAACCATTCAGACCGATACCAACGAAGCCGTAATTTCGATGGAACAAACCACATCTGAAGTTGTACGTGGTGCGAACTTATCTAAGGATGCGGGTGTTGCACTGGATGAAATTCAAACGGTATCGAGCAACCTTGCGAAATTGATTTCTAACATTTCGGATGCTGCAAAACTTCAGTCGGCTTCTGCTGGTCACATTGCAACCACGATGAACGTTGTACAGGAAATTACCTCACAAACGACCAGTGCAACTTTTGATACTGCACGTTCGGTATCTGAGTTAGCCAACATGGCAGAATCATTACGTGAATCTGTAACTGACTTTAAACTACCTGAATAAGCGGGATTCCAGCTTGGGGAAAGGTGTACCTATACACAGTTATGGGTACACCATCATTCAGAGATAAAGCATCGCAAAGATGAACTTAACTTTTGGGTTAGGGGCATTCAGGATGGTTACAATTAAGTTGAAGTACCTTTTGGTGCTGAAAACGTAAGAAGCCTTAGCTATGAAAGAAATATTAAAAAATTTAGTCGAAACAATGACGCTTCTTGAAGATAGTTATCTTGAGCAAGATGCAGAAATTCTTGAAATTTTTGTCGAAGAAATTGAAGAAATCTTCGAAGAATTAAATCCATTATTTACAACTTGGTTTGCCAACCCAACAGATCAAGAAACTTTAGTGACTATTCGTCGTCACTTTCACACTTTAAAAGGCTCGGGTCGCATGGTGGGTGCGAAGTCTGCGGGCGAATTGGCATGGACGGTTGAAGATACTTTAAACCGTGTGCTTTCGGGTACGGTAACACTCAATACTGATATTCAAAAATACGCAAAAACTGTTTTCAATCTTTATCAATACAAGCTTTATCCAATTTTTAAACAAGTCGGTTTAATTGATCTTGATTTACGCCCATTGGTGCTTTTAGGACAACAATTACAGCAAAACCAAACTCCTGAACCTGCACTGGAAGAGTTGCTAGTTCTAGCGGATCAACTGACTGCAACTGATATGCCGACAGGACTAGAGTTGGCGGATGCTGCAGTTGAAACAGCAGTTGAATCATCTGAAGATGTAATGACAGCTGAAGAAATGTCTCAGACAGAAGTTGCACAAGAAGCGGCTGCTGATGCGAGCCTATTGGCTGAAACTCTGGCTATTTTTGTGGAAGAAGCTGAAGAGCATTTAGCGACCATTGATCAGTTCTTGGCGCAAGATCAGATTCACTCACAAGACTATAATGGCTTAATCCGTGCTTTACATACACTGCGCGGCAGTTCGTCTATGGCGCAAATTGATCAAGTTTTTCAAGCCAGTTCTAAAGTTGAAAACTTGTTTAAAACATTTGTGCAAGATGAAATTGAATCCACCTCTAAAGAAACTGCGCTGTTGGTGCAATACGCAGAATTTGTCCGTGATTATCTGCATGTACTTCGCCAAGGTTACTGTGATGGTTTAGATGTTATCTATGCAACTTTTAGTAAAGCATGGGATAGCTACGGCTTTAGCACCAGCGATACAGAAGACTCTAATCCTCAAGGTTTGGTATCGAGACTCATCGAACTGAATATTGATCGTTTACTTGATGCTGAATTTGAATTTGATAAATTGGCGCAAGCGCAATTCCCAAGCTATTTAGAAGAACTCAGCGCACAAGCGCAATTATTGGTAGAGCATACTGATAACCGTGCATCAGTGGGTATCCATCAATTTACTGAAGAACTTAAAGCAGCTTACGACAGTGTTTTAGCTAAGCCAATTTTGCTTAACTCTGAATATGGTTATGAGTTATTTGCACAGGCGCACCAAGAGTTTATTCATTTATTTGATACCTTGGCTGCGGGACAGCGTGTTACGGTTACTGAAGATATTCAGAAAACCTTAAATGACTTAACTGCATTCGTGCAGCAAGACATTGATGCAATTGCACTTGAAGATGCAGAAACATCGGTGAGCGACAATGCTGTAGAAAGAGCAGTTGTTGCAGAACCTGATGTGGCGTCTGCTGTAGTTGCTAGCGAAAGTTCGGGCACGGTGAATTTAGCGCAATTGTCACAACGTATTGCATCAGATCAACAAAACATGCATGCCGATGATGCCAATAAAGACTTCGATCCTGAATTGCTGGATATCTTTTTGGAAGAAGCTGAAGAGCTTTTGGTGGGTATGGATGAAGACGTCAATACTTGGTCAAAAGACGCCAGCGACACTTCGGCTTTAAACAACTTAATGCGTTATTTGCACACTTTGAAAGGTGGCGCAAATATGATTTCTGCGACGCATATTGGTTTAATTGCACACAACCTCGAGTCGATTTACGAGCGTATCATTAACAACCAAATTGTTGTATCACCTGCGTTAATTCAAATTATCCGTTTGGTGCAAGATGATATTGCAGACCGTATTCAGACCATTCGCGATGAGCGTGTGGACTATGCTGCGACACAGTCAATTGCTATTTTAGGCAACATTGTCAGCTTGGCACAAGGCGATGCAGATGTGTCAGTCACAAGTGCTGTAACTACAGCGCAGCCTGAACAGGTGATCGAAGCAGAAGAGGTTGATGCACAGCCTGAGTTGGCAGCAAAAGCCTTGCAAGACACGACTGCAGATTTAGCTGAAGATGATATCGCTATTGCTGATGAGGCAAGTCTGGAAGATGCTGTTACTGCGTCATTTGAACCGGTAACACAAACTGCAAGTCATGAAGCAAATGCTGAATCTGAAGATGAGCAATTACATTCAATTGTGGTTGAAACTTTCCGAGAAGAAGCGGAAGAAATTTTGGATGCTGCAGATCAGCGCTTGAAACAATGGTTTGAGCAGCGTAGTGACCGTAGTGTCTTGCTTCAATTACAACGTGCGGCGCACAGCTTAAAAGGCGGTGCACGTATGGCTGAAATTGAATCTGTTGCGCAAATTGCCTATCAACTTGAAAGTGCCTTTGAACAGTTTGCAGTGCATCAATTTAACTCAAATGTTTATGATGCCTTGCTGCAAACCACATTAGCATGGTTGCGTGATGCAATTTTCAAAGCAGATTACACTGATTATGACAGTTTAAAATCTAGCTTATCGGCGATGCAGTTTGTAGATGTATCTGCACAATTGCCTGAGCGGTTAACGCATAACGACTTGTTATCACCAAGCCGTAGTTATGAGTTTGTTCAGGGTGATGGTACAGAACCACCTGCAATGTCAGGTGAGTGGGGCGAAACCACAAAACTAGATAACAGCAATGAGATGATTCGTATCTCGGCCGATTTAGTCGAGAAGATGATTGACTTGTCAGGCGAGAACTCGATTAACCGTTCACGTATTGAAATGGAGCTAGGGCAACTGGGCGGTACGTTGAATGAGATGGAATTGGCGATTAAACGACTTGCCGATCAGTTACGTCGAATGGAAGGCGAGCTAGAATCGCAAATTATTGCCAAACATGGTTCTGAAAACTCACGTTATGCAGACTTTGACCCATTAGAGATGGACCAATATTCATCGTTGAATCAGTTGTCTAAATCTCTGGCAGAATCTGCATCGGACTTGGTGGACTTTAAGAGCACATTGGCTGACAAAATCCGTGATGCCGAAGGTTTGTTATTACAACAATCACGTATTCAGGCCGAAATTCAAGAAAGCTTGATGCGTACACGCCTTGTACCATTCTCGCGTTTATTGCCACGCTTACAACGTATTGTGCGTCAGACTTCATCGACCTTGAACCGTCCGACAGAATTGGTGGTTAATAACACTGAAGGTGAATTAGACCGTACTATTCTAGAACGTTTGGTGACACCTTTTGAACACATGCTGCGTAATGCGGTAGACCATGGTATTGAAGACCCTGTGCAACGTGCTGCTGCTAATAAATCTGAGGTTGGTAAAATTGAACTGAACATCACCCGCCAAGGTACAGATGTTGTGGTGACTTTTGTGGATGATGGTAAGGGTATTGATGATGCCAAGATTAAAGAAAAAGCATTGAGCTTAGGTTTAATCAAAGCTGATCAGAATTTAGATAAAAATGAAATTCTGCAATACATTTTCCACCCAGGTTTTACGACAGCAAAATCGGTTACACAAATTTCAGGTCGTGGTGTGGGCTTAGATGTGGTACAAAGTGAAATTAAGGCACTTGGTGGTCACGTATCAGTAGATTCAACATTGGGTCAAGGTACAACCTTCAGTATTCGCGTACCAACCACGGTTGCGGTATCTGATGCCTTAATGGTAAAAGTTGGTGATCAACAATTTGCTGTACCGTTAGCGCAAATTGACCGTATTGTACGTATAGCACCAACGACCTTGGAATCTTACTTCAACAGCAATGAAGATTTCTTCCAAATTGATAACCAGAACTATAAGTTACGTTACTTATCTGAGTTCGTTGGTAATCAGCCATTGCCGCGTTTAAGCCATGTGGGTCATTCACTACCAGTTCTGTTAATTAAAGGCAGTACAGGTCAAAGTATTGCCTTACTAGTTGATCAGTTGATTGGTTCGCGTGGTCAAATTGTTGTGAAGCCAATTGGACAACAGTTCTCAAGCATTGGTGCAATTGCAGGCGCAACCATTTTGGGTGATGGTCAAGTTTGTTTGATTTTGGATGGTCAGAATATAGCCCGTCAAATTCTTGCAACGCACCGAACTAAACAAGCCAGCGATCAACGTGATATCCAACGTCGTGATACACGCCGCTTAATTATGATTGTGGATGACTCAGTCACCGTACGTAAAGTAACTTCACGTCTGCTTGAGCGTCAAGGTTATGACATCGTGACCGCCAAAGATGGTATCGATGCCATGGAGCAGCTTGAAAACGTCAAACCTGACTTGATGTTGCTGGATATTGAAATGCCACGTATGGATGGTTTTGAGGTAACTAACCTCGTACGCCACCACGATATGCATAACAATCTGCCAATCATCATGATTACGTCCCGTACAGGTGAAAAACACCGTGAGCGCGCGTTTAGCTTAGGTGTGACACACTACATGGGTAAACCGTTCCAAGAGGTAGAATTACTTGCCAATATTGAACAACTATTAGCAGTCAGTCAGGGGTAAACGATGAGTCAGACGAATGGTCCCAATTTACTTGGGCAAATTAGTCAACAAGAGTTGCACCATTTAATCACCGTTTCTACGGGTTTTATTGATGCTTATATTGTTGAATGTCATGGTAAACACCCGATGCTGATACCTCAAAATATTGTGTTATCCGCACTAGATAATGCCACTCAAGTAAAGACTGTAGAATGGCACGAATCGCAATTGCCTGTTTATGCAGTCAATGACCCAGAGAAAAAAATGGGCGTGGCACTGGTTATTGAAGGCGATGAAATGGAGCAGCGTTTTGCTTTGATGTGCAATGAAATGCCTAAAACACTGCGCTTGCGTATTTCTGAAGTGGTAGATGATGACCAACAAAACACGACTGATCCTGCGGTATTCCAATATGTCCGTATGGGTGAGCAGGTCTTTCATGTACCAAATTTGCAATACATTCAAGAAAAATTAACGGCTTAACCGCAATTTTCTATGTTGTAAAACAGAAAAGGAACTTCAATAGAGTTCCTTTTTTGTTTTTTGTAACTAACTCTTATTCGATTTAAGTGAGTAACACTTCTAAAATCTGCTCATAAATTTCCGCTAAGGGTTCTAAATCAGCCACATCAACGTGCTCGTTAACTTGGTGAATGGTGGCATTGAGTACACCTAATTCCAATACTTGCGCACCTGTTGGCGCAATAAAACGACCATCGGAAGTGCCGCCACTGGTCGATAATTTTGTTTCAACACCTGTGACATTGCGAATGGCCTGACGTGCAGCATTAACCAATTCACCCACAGGGGTTAAAAATGGCAAACCTGAAAGCGTCCACTCGATTTCATAATCCACTTGATGCTGATCTAAAATTTCCAACACACGTGTTTTTAGCTGATCCGCAGTCACTTCAGTCGAATAACGGAAGTTAAAGGTCACTGTCATGTTACCTGGGACAACATTGGTCGCACCTGTTCCTGCTTGAATATTTGAAATTTGAAATGAGGTGGCAGGAAAGTATTCGTTGCCATGATCCCACACCGTTTCACAAAGTTCCGCAATTACTTTAGACGCGGTATGAATCGGGTTAATTGCCAAGTGTGGATAAGCCACATGACCTTGTTTACCTTTTACAGTCAAGACTCCATTGAGTGAACCACGACGACCATTTTTAATAATATCGCCTAATTTATGTGTGCTTGAAGGTTCACCGACCAAACACCAAGTCATTTTTTCCTGACGTGCTTCCAACGTTTCAACGACTTTTACGGTACCGTTAATGGATGGCCCTTCTTCATCAGAGGTAATCAAAAAAGCAATTGAACCTTTGTGGTCAGGATGTTTAGCAACAAAGCGTTCAGAGGCAACCACCATAGCTGCCAATGCTGTTTTCATGTCGGCACTGCCACGACCATAAAGCTTGCCATCACGAATTTCAGGTACGAATGGATCGGTATTCCATGCGTCTAAATTGCCTGTAGGGACAACATCGGTATGACCTGCAAAACAAAAAACTGGAGCTTCTGTACCTTTACGCGCCCAGAGGTTATCTACATCGTCAAAACGCATAGATTCAATCTTAAATCCAATTTTTTCTAAGCGTTCTGCCATGAGATTTTGACAGTTGTGATCGACAGGAGTGACAGACGGTTGGCGTAAAAGCTGCAGGCTTAAATCCAGAGTAGCAGAAGAGGTCATGAGAGTTTCAGACGTTTATCAAGAGTAAGTGCTAATAATAGGGGAATAATGCAACAAAAGTGAAATTTTTAGCGTGAAAAAACCTTGTTCTCGGACAAGGTTTTTTGTGGTTTTGTGAAGATCTTTCTGAAATTGTCAGAATTATTTTCGAATTTCTTGTTGGGTTTTTTCAGCAGTGTTACTTACCGCATTACCTGCAGAAGATACGTCTTCGCCCACACCTTTAATTGTATTACAACCCGTTAAAATAAAGGTCAATAACAGTGAAGTCGCTAAAATTTTTTTCATGTTCATCTCCAATATGCGCTAGATAGATTATTTTGATGTGTTTTTAAGCATAGAAAATAATCAGAATAATAAATAGGTAACTTTTATGGTGCTTGCGTAATAAAATGTTGAAACTGTTATGCAGCGTGTTAATGGAAGATAGCTAATCAAGGGTGCAGCGCGGTACATATAAAATTGTGAATGTGCTGCCTGAAAATATAAACCATCGGTCCACCATTGATTCGGTAGGCTACTGACTTGAGCATTTTGGCAAATCCATTCATGCCGTTGCAGGCGATAAAACTGTTCTGCTGGCGCTGGAATATCACTCCCCCAAAGTCCTAAACGACGAGCGCGATTGACCCAGTGTGGGCTAAGTATTGTAGCTGATTCTTTCAAGTGATACGTGGCGAAATACAATTGTCCTTTGAGTACGGCAAAGCGACGTTCAATTGACACATCTAAAGCTTGTTTAAATTGAAATTGCTTTTGACTAAAATGATTCAGTTTTCGCGCCAAAGTATCGGAGCGGTTTAAACCATACCAATGTGCCAAAGAGCAGTCCGTTTCAGCTAAATAGTATTTTAAAGCCACTTCCCAGTGTTCAACCTGCTTTGTGTCATGGTTGCACAGTAAAAAATCCAGTTCACCCACAGTTTTAGCACCATCAATAATTTGAATACTGTGCCCCAATAATTCGAAGGGATGATAGTCACGATCACGCAGCCAAAACCACATCAACATTTCAAAGCGTAAGCCTAAACGGGTACTTTTCAGCTGATTTAAAAACTCGTACACCGCTTCGGGATGAGAATCTAAATAGGCTAAACGTGATTGATAAGCTTGATAATGCTTTTGCCAAAAAGCATTTGCATGGAATTCAAAAGTATGTTGAATGGGCAATTGCTCAGGCACAGCAGATAAAATATTCGGGCTGGCCACACTAAAAGCCAACTGACGGATAAGCGGGGTTTTATAAGTCAGCCAGACTTCGGGCATAAGCTCGGATTGATGCAACTCAATCATTATGAATCCATACTGAAAAATGCAGAATTACAACGGAAAATTAAAAAACGCTTTATACTACCGCAATTCGAAGTTTAGGACAGTAGTATGCAACGCTTGTTATGGCGAGGTTTAGTGGTGATCTTTGTCATCCTTGGCTTTATTGGTGCATTGTTACCAGGTATGCCTACTACTGTCTTCTTGATTTTAGCAGCTTGGGCATCATCACGTGGTTGGCCGCAAATGGATAACTGGTTACTGAATCATCCTAAATATGGCAGTACACTCAGGGATTGGCGTGCTAATGGCACAGTACCGCGTAAAGCCAAATGGTTAGCAACGATCATGATGAGTATCAGTGCCGTACTCATGCTGTTTACAACTGCGCCTGTTGCGGTCAAAGTTTTTACCAATACCACCATGTTGGTGGTGTGTATTTGGTTGTGGTTACGTCCTGAACCACAGCCGCTTAAGAAAGAAGAAGAATAGGGTAACGCAATGACTTTTTTATATACACAAGCAGATATTTTGATTGATTTGTCCGAGCAAACTTTATATTTGCCTAAGCATCAGAAATTTTATGTCATTTCTAGTGGGGTGAATGGCATTGGTGAAACTGAAAATAGTGGTAAAACACCGCGTGGTTGGCATGAAGTCGCTTTGAAATTTGGTGAAAATGAACCTGAAAATGCAGTGTTCATTGCGCGTCAACCTACGGGTGAAATTTACAATTTAGATTTAGCCGAACAATTTCCTGAACGGGACTGGATTTTAAGCCGTATTTTATGGCTTAGTGGTCTGCAAGAGGGTTTTAATCAGGGCATCGGCTGCGATACTTTTCAGCGTTATATCTATATACATGGCACACCAGACACAGAACCAATGGGCATTCCTGCATCGCATGGCTGTATTCGGATGCGTAACCAAGATATTTTAGAATTGTTTGAACTGATACCAGAAAAAGCGCTGGTTTATATTTCTGAACACAAACTGGATTTAAATAGTTTAGGTTTACTTAGTTGATGGTGCTTGCGAGGTGAATTTAGATGAATAATGTTGCATCTATCACTACCTAAAAGCTGGCTGATTGAGCAGGTAGATTGCAGCGCTAACAAGTTGAAAAGCACATTAATTTTGTTTGAAAACTAAAATAACCTGCAGAATTTGTTTGTTTTTATAGCGGATCACCTATTTTTTAATCACTCGATCACAAAAAACTGAAAACAAGCCGAAAAGCGTTTGACAGGCGGTAAAGATTCTCTATAATGCACCTCACAAACGATAAAGACGTTAAGGGCGCTTAGCTCAGTTGGTAGAGCGTCTGCCTTACAAGCAGAATGTCGGCGGTTCGATCCCGTCAGCGCCCACCAAGCCTTTACGTTATAGATTCTTACGTGCAGCGGTAGTTCAGTTGGTTAGAATACCGGCCTGTCACGCCGGGGGTCGCGGGTTCGAGCCCCGTCCGCTGCGCCACTTAAGATTCTTTAACCATCGTTTGTACCACAAGAGTGACTTTGTGTAAGTGCAGCGGTAGTTCAGTTGGTTAGAATACCGGCCTGTCACGCCGGGGGTCGCGGGTTCGAGCCCCGTCCGCTGCGCCATTTACATAAATTTCTTTTGAGGGCGCTTAGCTCAGTTGGTAGAGCGTCTGCCTTACAAGCAGAATGTCGGCGGTTCGATCCCGTCAGCGCCCACCAGATTCTTTTGCGATGCAGCGGTAGTTCAGTTGGTTAGAATACCGGCCTGTCACGCCGGGGGTCGCGGGTTCGAGCCCCGTCCGCTGCGCCATTCAAAAGAGAAGTTTAAGTTTACTGATAGATATAAACTTAAATGATGCAAAATTTGACAGTTTTGCAAAATCAGAACAAAATGTTGTTTTGATCATTTTAGGGCGCTTAGCTCAGTTGGTAGAGCGTCTGCCTTACAAGCAGAATGTCGGCGGTTCGATCCCGTCAGCGCCCACCATATTTTAGTATAGATGCTTGACATACATACAAAAAAGCCCTTAATTGCTTAATGCAATTACCGTTGCAGCGGTAGTTCAGTTGGTTAGAATACCGGCCTGTCACGCCGGGGGTCGCGGGTTCGAGCCCCGTCCGCTGCGCCATTTTTCATTCCCTGATATGAAAAGTGAGTTTCAAAGTTCAAGACTATGCACTTCGCTTGTTTTGCAACGTAAAATAACAATGTTATTTTTCTCTTCAGGGCGCTTAGCTCAGTTGGTAGAGCGTCTGCCTTACAAGCAGAATGTCGGCGGTTCGATCCCGTCAGCGCCCACCATATCTTTTCATACACCTTCATCTCATATTTCTTGCTTATTGCAATAAATTCGCCTAGAATTTTTTTATTTATAATAATACTAATATCCGTGACTTATGAGAAATCCTTATCAACGAAAAGCTGCATCTAAGCAAGCGCCGCAAATTTATAATGTGCAAGATATTTACAAGCAATTTATTGAAACCATTGTTTCTCAGGGGCATGTTTTTGCATTGTATGAAGATGGTTGGGCGCTTTGTGCTACCCCTACAGGGCAGCGTGCTTTTGCAATATGGCAAAATAAAAGTCTAGCTAAACTGTTAATCAAAGACAATTGGGCCAATTATCAAGTTGAAGAAATTTCACTGAAAGATTTTATTGAAAAAGTGATTCCGTTTTTACGTCAGGAAGCCACTAATGTTTCTATGAATCTAAGCCCTGAAGGGCAGAATGTATTGGTTGCTCCTGAAAAGTTATTGCTAGATCTAAAAAATTATTTGTATCAGGTGTATATACAAAAACCTGAATTTTTTAAAGAGATGCAAATTCCTTTGCCACGCTCAATTCGTTTGAATTAAGCGATGTGCATGTTAGATTTTATTTTTCAATACTCATTGAGCAGCCAACCACTGATATAAGCAAAATATTCGCGTAACCACGCGTTATAGCGGCTATAGAGCGGTGTTGATGCGCTCAACATACTGAACTGTGTGTATCCCTGTCGTTTAGCAATAGCTGCTGCACGGAGGGTATGAAAATCACTCGTGACAATCGTAATTGGTTGGGTTTTATCTGTGCCGATTTGATGCAGCAAAGGTTGACTGTTTTTTAAATTGAGTGCCGTACTGGTACTTTGGGTTTCTAAGATAATGCGTGATGCTGCAATTGCATAGCGTTGTTGTAAATAGTTGGACATCACCTGCGCTTCAGTGAGTTGTTMCGCAAAAGCGGGGCCACCACTGACAATTAAATAACTGTGTGGATGTTCTAAGGCATAAGCTGCTGCGGTATCTAGCCGTTTGGCGAGCGTGGGCGATGGTTGTCCATTTTCTATGCCACTGCCGAGTACAATCACCACTTTGGCATTGTTGCTTGCAGTATTTTGCTGCTGTGTACTGAAATGAATATAAGCAAAAAAGATCAATAGGCTGATGCACCATAACCAAAATATGCCCCAACCGAATTTCCATAACCAATCTAAGCGTGTATGTTGTTTTAAGTGGCTTTGAATCCAAGTATAGAAAATGGCATAACACAGCAGCATCGTGCCTATTAACAAAGGTAAAACGGTGCCGAAATGAATTTTCTTTAAGCTGATGAGATAGACACCATCCAAAACTAAAATTAATCCAATTAGGCTACTTAATATTCTTTTGAATAGACTTGATTGCGGCTGTACGTGACTTTCTTGCATGCCTTGCATAACTGTATTGCGCTATGATGCTGTGTAAACAGTATAGCCGAAGCTGCTTAAAAATTTAGCCCCAACTGAAGTATGTTTCGGTTGAGGCTATGGGTAAAATTAGGTGAATTACAAGTTGAGATTAATACACATCTCGGCGATAACGTCCATGCTGACGTAATTGTTCTAGTTGAGTTTCACCCAAAATATCTTTTAAAGCTTGGTCGACATCACTGGCCATGCCTTGAATACTACCGCAAACATAAATCACGGCACCTTGTTCAACCCATCGTTTTAAATCTTCAGCCTGTTCACGTAACTTATGGTGAATATAGACTTTATCGGCTTGATCGCGGGAAAAAGCCAAATCAAGCCGTTGTAGCACGCCTGTGCTTTGCCAAGCCTCGATGGTGCGTTGATAAAAGTAATCGTGCGCTTGCTGGCGTTCACCAAAAAACAACCAGTTTTGGGTGTAATTCAGGCGGGTACGTGCATGCAATAAGCTCATTAAACCCGCAAGTCCTGTGCCGTTGCCAATACAAATAATTGGGCGGTCATCATCAATTAAATGGAAAGATGGATTATTGCGAATGCGTAGTGCGATATTTTGTCCGATTGCTGCATGGGCAGTTAACCAACCTGAACCTAAGCCCAGCTCACCTTGAGCATCAAATTTTTGACGCACTACAAGTCTCAAAACCTGTTGTGAAGGAATACTGGCGATTGAATATTCACGACTAGGTAAGGGGGCAAGTTGTGCCAATAATTCATCGATAGTTTTAAATGTTTGAATAGGGGCTGTCAGGTCTTTATATGCTAAAGCGTGTGCTAAGGTTTGCTGACCATCTGCAATAATGGTATTGGCATCGAGTTGATGTTGTTTTAAAAAATCCTGAATCCGTACAGTACTGTTTTCTGGTTGAATTTCAGCAATGTCACCTGCAGCCCAATGTGCTTCGTGCTGCGGTACAAGTTCAATATTAAACGCAGGGGTACCTAAACTATTTGGATTGAGCAAATCACGTTGTTGTAAACGCCATGTATCAAAAGTTTTGTCAATTTGCATGCTTTGTAATTCAAGTTGTGTCACCTGTGCCAATGCTTGATTCCAACGCTGTACATCAGCAGGATTGGCATTATCTACCTCAATAGTGTCAAACAAAGCGTGAGCATGATTGCGTTGCAGCCATGCAGCAAGACGATGTCCAAAATCGCAATAACTGTCAGGATACTCTTTGGAGCCTAGAGCTAAAACCGCATAACGTAAATGAGAGAGGTCTAAGCTTTGGGACATGATTTTTTTCACAAAGCTAGAGGATAAATCGGGTGCATCTCCTGTGCCGTATGTGCTGGCAACAAATAAAATTTGAGTATTATTTTTAAGCTCAGTTATCTGCAATTCTTGAATAGCTTTGACTGTGACAGGCTGATGTGCCTCTTGCAGACTCGTTGCAGTGCGCCATGCCAATTGTTCGGCAGTACCTGTTTGGCTGGCATAGACGATGAGCCAGTGTTCAGCATTTGGGTCAATCTTAAATTGAGTTTGGTTTTGACGTGCAGCAAGAGTCAAACGCTTTTGTTTACGACGTTTTAAATATAGCATCCAACCTGTGACGAAAAACAGCGGCATCATCAAGGCAGCAAGCATGGCTAAAAATTGATAAACAGGTCCAAAGAAACTACCCCGATGCACAGGCAGCATGCTGCTCATGATTTTTTCATTAAGCTGTTTGTCTGCATATAATTCAAGTTGAGTAATACGCGCTTGTTGATAATCAAAAGTTGCGCTATTGCGGGCACGTTCATGTTGTGGAATGACATCGACAAAGTTAATTTCAATTTCACTATTGGCATGTTTAGGCACATTAAAAGTGATACTGGAATAATCCTGCCCCAATTGCTGCGGGAAATGTTGCCATGCCTGCTTCAAAGCAAGATTAATTTGTGCCTGATCCAGTGTATTTTTTTTGGTAGGATCCGTGCTATTGGGGCCTTGTTCCACAACTTGTGTCTGCCTTGCTTGATGAGGTGTTTGATTATTTTGATTTTCTTTTTTATTGCGTCCCTCTGCTTGTAATTGTGCTTGTGGTCTTTCTACGCCCATGACTTTAAACATACCATTGCGCCACCAATCATACGACCAATATAGCCCTGTGCATGCCATAACAAGATAGAAGATCACTACCCATGTACCCACCACAGCATGTAAGTCCCAAATAAAATTGCGACCTTTGAGTTGTGGTTTAATCGCAAACCATTGTTTGAATGAATGGCGTTTTGGCCAGCGCAGATAAATGCCACTTAACACAAAGAACAGCAACATGAGGGTACATGCGGCTGTAATTTGCTTACCAATAGGCCCTACGGTTAAATTGCGGTGTAATTGCTGAATGAAATGGAAAAATTCACGTCCCCGAATTTCAGGCAACACTTCTGCAGAGTAGGGATTAATCATGATATTTTGCCCGCGTCTGGCGCCTTCTTTCGCAATATTGATGCTTGAAGATGCTGCAGGATCTTGGGCAATGGTAATGCTATTAATATTATAACTTGGTTGGACTTGCTGAAAATGCGTGTAAATTTCTGCAGGAGTAAGTTTGGGTTTTTGCTCAACTTGAACTTGGTAACTGTCTGTATTCAACCATTTTAGAATTTGTTGTTCATAGGAATAAATTGCCCCAGTGACACCCATGAGTGACAAAATAAGCCCTGCTGTAATGCCAAGGAACCAGTGAATTTGGAAAAAAGTTTTTTTTAACATGAGGAATGCGAGTTGAGCACGAATTTTGCAGAAGAATAATCTAGATACAAAGTTAATGCAAATGCTATTTATTCTCATTATCGTTCATTGTTTTAATTTTAAGTAAAAAAACCTCCATCGCAGGGGATAGAGGTTTATTTTTGAACGGGATATTTAGATTTGCTTGGCTTCGCCTGCAGCTTCGGTTAAATGCTTGCGAATGGTGTTGAACGAAAAGTTCTTGCTGTCCATGCGCTTAGGTAGAATATAAGCGCCTTGCTGACCTTTTACTTTGAAGTTCATCAAAATAAATTCTGGGGTGTTGTACCATTCATATACATCTTTCCAGCCGATTGCACCCACGCCTTCTTGAGCGCCCATTTGCTGACGCATTACGATTCCGTGTGGTTGTACGCCTAAACGAATCCCTTTAATTTCTTGAACAGGAAATTCATTCATTTTGCGTTTAACGTACCATTCCAAGCCGTATTTACGCACCAGCAGGTAGAGTGCCACACAGACAATGGCGACCCAGCAGAAAATTGTTGAATAATTTTTTAATAGCAGAATGCCTAAAATGGAAAGGGCGACTATCACCCCCATAATAATCCATGCTTTCATGCCAATTTTATTGGTACTGCGCCATATTACCAGTTGAGCGTGACGTTGTTCCTCTTCAGAAACTTCGTAGATTACAGGCTGTAGGGTGTAGGCGTATAAACTTTTCGCGGTCATAGTGAAACTAACAAATTTAAAACTATAAAAAGTTTAGCATTAATTGCTGTCATTCAGTGAGTATATTGTCGCAAAATCATGCTAAGGTCGATGAATACATATTGTGCTTAGGCTGAGAAAGTAGACATGGATCCTTTGCAGAATGATTTATAAAGACGCCAGTTCAGTTGCATCCTGATCATGTTCGTGGCTTAAACTTTGTTTTAAGCGACTTAATTGCTGCAAGATACTCATCATCAAAGATAATTGCTGCAAAATAATTAATGATTTTTGATCTTGCTCATTGTTTTGACTTAAAAGCTGACGAATGGTTTGCAGCATATTGTGTGCGCTTAAATCAGGCGTTTCATCGTTGAGTAAAGCACCTTGAATATCGTCCATCGCTTGATCGAGCAGTTCCAAGACTTCCTGATCTTCAATTTTGTCACGATGCGCACCCAGTGCAGCGATATAACTAATAAAGGTGTGATTCAGACACAAGAACTCAAAGGCCTGAGCTTTTTGATCAGGATCAAAATCAGGTTCGGTGGCGAGTGTTGAAATCAGTGAAGCAACTTCTGCGTCGGCATTGTGAGCAGCGCGGCGCACCACACGATAATTCAAGCCGTTATTGCGCCCATTTTTATATTGTTGAATCACTTCTGCCAAATAGTCACATTGTGCGGTGAGTGAGCGACGAATCGTGCGTGATAGACGACGGAATTTCCAGTCGGGGAAGATAAAACTCACGCCAAACCATGCCAGTGCACAACCAATTAAGGTGTCGACCATACGTGGTACAGCTGCGGCAAAGCCCAAACCTTCTAGATTAAAGTTCATCAGCGCCAAAATAGTCATAAAAGCAGTCGCTTGTGCATATTGTTTACTGCGTAATTCAAAGAACAACATGCCACTAATAATTAAAACCACCAATTGCCCTTCTACAGATGGCACAAAATATAAAATGGTGTAGCCGACCACAATCCCTGCCAGTGTCCCAATAATACGCAAACGTAAACGGCGTTTGGTGGTGTTAAAGTTAGGCTGCATCACAAACAGAGCGGTTAGTAAAATCCAGTAGCCATATTGAATATTGGTGACTTGTACAAAAACATAGCCAATTAACAGTACAATCGACAAACGAATGGCATGGCGGAACAAGACAGATTCAGGGGTTAAATGCTGTTTGATACGGATGACAATATCATCCCAGCTTTTTAAGTCGTCATCTATGAGTTGTTGTTCAATATGCTTGGATTTATCCAGTTTAATATTACGTTCGGTTTCAAGATTACGCAGTTGAGCGTCAATTGATTTTAGGTTTTGATATAAGGCAAACAGTGCATTAATCCAAACCTGGTCATATTGCTGCTCGCTGCGCAGCTTTTCTAAAGACTGTTTAAGATTTTCAAAAGCATGTTTAAAACGCTTGTTATGCACATAAGGTTTACGATGCAGAATACTTTCACTTAAATCTTTACAGGCTTTACCTTGAATAGACAAAATGCGCTGGAAGCGAAATAAAACATCGCTGTGCTGAAATATTTTCGCCAGTTTTTGATAATCAATATGTGCAGAGTCGGCACGTTCATGAATGTCTTGTGCGACAAAATAATACTGTAAGCTGCGTCGGGTATCTTTTTGTCCGCGGTCACCTTTTAAACGCGTCAGCAAAGCCGTTTTTAAGTCGTTAAAAATCGCAATTAATTTGCCATTTTCAAGTGATAAATCAATGATGCTTTGCTGATAACTAGATGCAGTCATATCCACATCGAATAGATTAGATTTGGCAAATAAAAAATCGCCCAGAGAAGAATAACTGAGCGAAAGTTTGTCTTGTAAAGCACGAACAGGGAACAGTAAAAAGCTGATGGTTGAAATTACGCCGTACCAGATTGCGCCCGAGACCAAAAGTAGCGGTTGCATGTACCAGTCATCAAATAGATTGACACCAAGCATGGCGTACACCGATACCACCAAACAGCCATAAGAAATGGTGGCATAACGCCGTCCGAGCGAACCGAGCAAAATTAAGACAATACACGACAGGATTAAGCCTGTGGCAAATAAAATAGGGTGCGGAAATAAAAACTGTATCGAAGTGGCGGTAACAAAGAACCCAATATAAGTATAGAGCTGATTAAGGATACGCACCGAAAAACGGTCATCTATATCACTCAAACCTGCGGCAACCACACCTAAAGTTAAAGGAATGGTGGCAATTTGCATTCCCATAAAATAGGGAACAAAAGCAGTTCCCGCAAATGCAATGAGCATGCGGATGTTATACATAAATGTGGTGTTATAGGTCGCTTGTTTGAGCTTAATCAGCCAAGGTTTCAACATCGTTCCTTTAAGTAAAATTTTTTTTCTAAACAGTGATTATGCTATGAAATGAAAGCTTGCGTACATTGTAACTGTAGATGAGTGTTTAGAGAATTTAATATGTGAAAATTCATCTTTAATCACTACAAATGATAGTATGAAGCGTGCAAGCTTCTCTATACATTTGTCATTCCACCTTAAAATATGAGCATATCGAAAACTTTACTAAGTTCAAATAGTACGCCACCATCTGCGCCAGAACCCAACATGCAGCAATATTCGACAGCCTGGATTTTGTTGTTGGCGTTACTGACATCGCTTGGGCCTTTGTCGATTGATATGTATTTGCCTGCCTTGCCAATAATGGCAAGCGAGTTTGGTGTATCGACCCAAATGGTCGCAAACAGTTTGCCTGCCTATTTTTTAGGTTTGGCGTTGGGGCAACTGATTTATGGGCCGCTGAGTGATCGGATTGGACGTAAGCCGCCTTTATATATTGGCTTGGTATTGTTTTCACTGGCCAGTATGTTGTGCGTGTTTGCACACAATGAATGGGGATTGATTGCTGCACGTATTTTGCAGGCGTTGGGCGGTTGTGTGGGCGTGGTGATTGCACGAGCAGCCATTCGTGATCGCTTGGATTTGCAAACGTCCGCTCAAGCTTTTTCGAGCATGATGATTGTGATGACCATTGCACCCATTATTGCACCAACGCTGGGTGCATGGGTGCTTAGATGGATGAATTGGGAAGCCATTTTTGTGGTGCTGACCTGTGTTGGAATTATTTGCTGTTTATGTGTACATTTCTTTTTTAAAGAAACTTTAGCCAAAGAACGCCGTTTAAAGTTGAGTTTTCAGCAAGTCCTGACCTTATATTTCGCAATTTTAAAAGATCGTGATTTTCGTTTTCCAATGTTAGCAGGGTGTCTGACAGGTGGGGCATTGTTTTGCTATATCAGCGGTTCAAGTGCGCTCATGATGGATCAATATGGCTTGAGTGAAACGGCTTTTGCTTATGTGTTTGGTGCCAATGCCTTTGGCATTATGTTGTTTTCGACCCTAAATAAAAAAATCAGTGGAAAATTAGGCGTGTTGCAACGCTTAAAACTGGGCAGCATGATTCAACTGAGTGGTACGGTCATTCTACTGCTTGCAGGTAGTCTGGGGTATGCACCTTTGGCATTGGTAATGCTCGGTTTATTTCTTGCAGTGTCTGGGATTGGTTTTACAGGCCCGAATGCCATGGCGCTGGCAATGGCAAAACAAGGCGCACGTGCTGGAACAGCCAGTGCGATCATGGGCAGTGTGCAATTCTTTTGTGGCTTGATTGGTGGGGTATTACTTAACTTTTTAACAGGCAGTGCTTTGCTGAATATGGCGGTATTAATGCTGCTATTTATTGGGTCGGGGRTGTTTGCCGTTTTTCATATTTTACAACCTCAATCAGACTGAGTTGAGGTCAATACTTTTTCAAATGGTAATTTTTTTCGTAAAGATCGGGCTTTTAGACAGAACTGAAATATATACAATAGTCTAATAGTGGGGTAAATTCTTGAAAAATCAACCTATTTAAAGTATTGAATTTTATATGGTTTAATTATTTTAATCTGTAATTATGATTAATTATGATTTCTTATTCGGGAAAACTGATTTTAATAAACATCATAACTTGATAGATTGAAGCCTGTAATAAATGACACAAATTGTAATATTTTAAATATTTGAGTGTCTTGGACTATTTGGCAAAAGTGTTTTGATTTTTAAGCCATTTTTATAATTCGATGTGAAATCGATAGATGACGAACAAAATCATCATGCACGGATGCAGCGTTGTTTTATTTTGGAGAGATAAATGAGTCAATTACTCAACGGTCAATTTATGATCAAAGGTTTAGCTATTGCTGTTACAACTTTAATGGTAGGTACTGCACACGCAGCAAAAACTGAGCAACAACAAATTCAAGAACTTCGTCAAGAAGTTGAAGCGTTAAAATCATTAATTCAGCAACAACAGCAAGTACAACAACAGCAGCAAACTCAAATTGCCCAAGTACAACAGGCGAAGCCTGCTGCACCTGTAAGTGCATTAAGCAGCTTAAAGTCTAAATCTGGTGCAGATGTTTCTATTTATGGTTTTGTACGTGGTGATGCAAACTATATTATTAAAGGTGCGGATAATGACTTTAACTCAGCACATACAAGTAATGAAGAAGCAAGTGACAAATTACGTGCTACAGCAAAAGTAACCCGTTTAGGTTTAGACTTTAATACACCTGTTGGTGACAATAAAGTAGGCGGTAAAGTTGAGGTTGACTTTGCAAGTGCGGCAGAGAATTTACGTATTCGCCATGCTTATTTGACTTTAAACAATTGGCTATTTGGTCAAACAACTTCAAGCTTTGCTTCAGTACATGCACCAGAAATGATTGATTTCCTTACAAACATTGGTGGTATGGGGGGGGCATCACGCGTGCCGCAAGTACGTTATAGTCAAAAACTAGCACCTGCAACGCAATTATTTGTATCTGCTGAAGAAGGTAATAGTACTGCAGACGGTAGTAGTGTAACTTATCGAGTGCCAACATTAACCGCAAAAGTCACTCAAGGCTTTGCGGAAGGTAAGGGGTTAGCTTCAGCTCGTGCCTTGGTTGAGCATTACAAAGCTAGTACGGGTGGTGATGATAAAACGGGTTGGGGTGCAGCTTTAGGTACGAACTACCAAATTTCCGAGCCACTGAAAGTCTCAGCTGACGTAACTTATGTAAAAGGACATAACAATCATTTGTATGGTAGCAATGCTGCTTTTACTTTAGATGCTAATAACAACATTGAGCAAAATGAATCAATTGCTGTTCAAACAGGTATTACATATAAGTTCTCACCACAACTGCGTTCAACTCTAGCTTATGGTGCATTATTTTCTGATGATGGTACAGACTATGCGCGTATAAATGATGATGCTAACGAGAAAGTACAACAAGCGTGGATTAACTTTATCTATTCACCTGTAAAACCAGTCGATTTAGGTATTGAATATATCAATGGTGAGCGTGAAACTTTCAAAGGTCAAAAATTCAGTGATGACCGTGTAGGCTTTATGGCGCGTTATAGCTTCTAAGTCACTCCTTTTGAGCACAATCCAAAACAGAGCTTAATTTTAAGCTCTGTTTTTTTTGTGTTGAAAATTTATGTTATTCACTCAATAACTAAAATTTTATCCAGTTTAAAGAAATGTTGTAACTTTCTCTTATAGCTGAACACAATCATTAAAATTTTTAGAAAAAACGCAGAAAATAGCAGCTTTTTGTCAAAAAAAATGCATAATGATCGACCTTTAATCTTGCTGTTTTTTATCAAGTGGTTGAATATCTTTATCGGAAGGTATTTATCCACCTCAGATATTTGGGAGCTTATATGAGATTACCTCTCAGTGTTAAGCCGATTCAGTTGTTTGCACTCGAAGTCACCCCGAAAGTGAAAATGCTGTCTTTTGTCTTTCTTTTCTTCTGTTCTAGGCAAACGCAGATCATAACGCTTGAGTGAAACCAAAGGATGGGTTGGTTGAGCGAAATGCATACCTCTTAAACTTCGGTCAAATACGATACTGTTTACATACTTTGTATTGCGGCATTTTTTAGTTGATTTAGAGTCATAGTGATGCAAATGCTTTAGTTTGCATAAACAGCTCTTCATCATATTAAAAATAATCTGCAATCACTATATGGATATTGCCATGGAATTTACTTTTAATGCGTTTTATACGCTGATTGCTGCGGTCATCGTCCTGCTCTTAGGGCGACTTTTAGTCAATAAAATTGATTTTTTAAAACGCTATAATATTCCTGAACCTGTTGCAGGTGGTTTGGTTGCCGCTATTGTTTCATTGTTGGTGAATCAATTTTGGGGTTATAGCATTACCACTAGTAGCGCATTGCAAACTAGCTTTATGCTTATTTTCTTCGCCTCGATTGGTTTAAGCGCGAACTTCACAAAATTGCGTCAGGGCGGAATCGGTTTAATTATTTTCTTGATTGCAATTTCCACATTTATTGTGGTGCAAAACTTTGTCGGCATTAGTCTTGTAACATTGTTAGGTATTGATCCACTAATTGGTTTAATTGCAGGATCGATTACTTTAACTGGCGGTCATGGTACGGCAGGAGCATGGGGTGAAATTTTAGAAACCCAATATGGTATTCAAGGCGCTTTAGCGTTAGGAATGGCAAGCGCAACCTTCGGTTTGGTTATTGGGGGCTTAATTGGTGGTCCACTGGCTAAAACTTTAATCAACCGTCATCAATTGGCTGTACCACGTACCGACGAACAAAATGAAAAACGCGATAATACACCTGCGGATCAAGATTCCAATGAGTTTATTCCATTTGAATATCCGCATCAGGTGCGTTTAATCACAGCAGATAATGCAATTACTACTTTGGGTTTATTTGCAGCGTGTTTGGCATTTGCCGAATTTATGACAGGCGTTGCCAAAGGCACTATGTTTGAATTGCCAACTTTCGTTTGGGCATTGGCGGGCGGTGTGATTCTGCGTAATGTTTTAGAAAGTATTTTTAAAGTCAATATTTTTGATCGTGCGATTGATGTGTTTGGGAATGCATCTTTATCGTTATATTTGGCGATGGCGTTGTTGTCACTCAAACTATGGCAATTGGCCGATTTGGCTGGCCCGTTGATGGTGATTTTAGGGGCGCAAACGCTCACAATGGCACTGTATGCTGCCTTTGTAACCTTCCGTATTATGGGGAAAAACTACGATGCAGCCGTGCTGGCAGCAGGACACTGTGGTTTTGGGATGGGGGCGACGCCAACAGCAGTCGCCAATATGCAAGCCATTACCAATATGTATGGCCCCTCTTATAAAGCATTCTTGATTGTGCCGTTGTGTGGCGCTTTCTTTGTCGACTTGATTAACGTCGCGGTGATTCAGTCTATTTTGAAATTCTTTTCAGGTTAAGCTGTTCAGTTGTAGATAGATTGCAAAATAAAATGCCAGTTCACATGAGCTGGCATTTTTTATGTGGGATGTTGAACGGTGAGCAAGCCTCTATACACGAACGCTACGTTGTAGGCCGTGATGCAAGTGAGTCTTAAAAAATAGCCTAAGCAATAAAATTCAATAACACAGTATAGAGCAGGAAACTTCCAATCAGACTCAACCAAACGGGTAATTTTGACTTTAACAGCACAATCACGAAGGCAACAAAAATAAGGTCATAGAGACTTAATACATAGCGTTGTGCCATTTCTACCACCATGTAGAGCAATAACCCAACCACCGCTGCATTAATACCTGTGACGGCATGACGAATATACGCTTGCTGCATTAACCAAGACCAATACGGCAAGGTGGCAAAAACCAAAAAGAAAGAGGGCAGGAAAATGGCCAAAGTTGCTAAAACAGCATTGAGCCACATCATGTCTGTCATGGGAACTAAACTGCCCAAATAGGTAGCAAAACTGAATAATGGTCCTGGAACTAATTGTGCCATGGCATAACCCAAATCAAATTGTTCTGCGCTTACTAAACCGGTACTGACAAAATCTTGATGTAACAAGGGCAAAATAACGTGGCCACCACCAAAAACCAAAGAGGCTGCTTGATAGAAACTTAAGTTGGCGGTATAAAGCAAATTTGGCGTGAGCCAGTTGAGACCTGTCAGTATGATAAACGGTGCAACAAACAGCCCACCCCAAAATATGGCGTATTTACGATGCTGAACGATGTGATTTGCAGTAAAGCTCGTTTGAGTTGCATCTGTATTTTGAACATTCGTTGGCGTCTGTTTTGCCATCCATATACCCAATACTGCTGCAAGCGAAATCACCAAGACTTGATTCAAGCTAAAAGGCACAAAATAAATAAAAACAGCTGCAGCCAGCATTAAGGCGTATTGCCAAATGGTTTTACAAAAACTGCCTAACATTTGCCAAAATGCCCAAGCCACGACGGCTAAAACAATCAGTTGAATCGTGTGGAAACTATCTGAAGAAAGCACTTCTAAATATTGATGGCCGAGTACAGCAACTAAAGCCATGAACACAGCAGAAGGTAAAGTAAAACCAAGCCATGCAAGTACTGCACCCCAATAGCCTTTTTGTAAATAACCAATCGCTAAACCCACCTGACTACTGGTTGGACCTGGTAAAAGTTGAGCCAGTGCCACAACTTGGGCATATTGTGCTTCATCTAACCATTTGAGTTGTTGCACAAAGCGCTGATGGAAAAATACCAAATGCGCTGCAGGCCCGCCAAAAGACAGACAGCCTAATTGCAGAAAAATCCAGAATAATAAGGAATAAGAAGGTGTTGGCATATAATTTTAGACAGATTCGACTTGTGCGCCACTGTAGTGGCTAGACGTGACAGTTTAACGAATTACTACAAGGATCGGTTAAAATAATAGATAGACTATGGGCGCTCATGCAAGGTAAAAACAGAGAGCATAACTGTTGACGTTAAGAGGGTTGCTGTATCAAGTAGGCTGATCAACCTTGACACGATTGATGGTGAAATATCGACTGAAACCTATGGATTCAAGAAGGTCATTATGAAAATTGGGTATGTATCTCTTACAGCATTACTGATGGTGGGATGTCAGGTGGTGCCATCGCAGCAGCAATTTTCGACTCAAACTTTGCGTGAGTCGCAGCCCGTGGTTGAAGCAGAGTCGCGCCTGAATCAAATTGATTTTCGTCAGTTAAAACAACAAAAAAAACGTCCAGTTGTCGCCTTGGTTTTGGGCAGTGGTGGCGCACGTGGTTATGCACATATTGGGGTGATTGAAGTACTTGAGCAGTACGGTATTCATCCTGATTTTATTGTGGGCAGCAGCGCAGGCAGCATTGTCGGTTCAATTTATGCCAGTGGTAAAAATGCACAGCAATTACGTGAAATTGCCATGAATATGAAAGCCAATGATGTGCGGGATGTGACTTTAGATTTAAAAGGCTTTTTTGATGGTAAAAAAGTTGAAAATTATGTCAATGCACAAGTCGATCAACTCCGTTTGGAGCAATTTAAAATCCCGATGTACGTGGTGGCGACTGAATTAAAAGAAGGCAAAAAAGTTGTATTTAATTATGGCAATACGGGTCAAGCGGTGCGTGCGTCAGTGTCTATCCCAAGTATGTTTGTACCTACTAAAATTGCAGAACATGAATATGTCGATGGTGGTTTAGTGAGCCCTGTACCTGTCAAGGTTGCACGCGATTTAGGGGCAGATATTGTGATTGCCGTGAATATTTTGGCGCAGCCTATTCATACTGAAACCAGTAATGTGTGGGGATTGTTTAACCAAAATATTAATATTATGCAAAAGCATTTGGCCAATGAAGAATTGAAACTGGCAGATGTGGTCATTCAACCCGATTTACGTGAAAAAGCCCATATTTTTGATGTAAAAGGGCGCGAAGCGACTATGCTGGCAGGTGCAGAAGCAACCGCAGCGCAATTAAATAAAATTGATCAGGTCTATCAACAGCATCATTATGCGCATGGGCATAGAATTGTAGACTATAAAGTGAGTAATACTTTTGGGCTTTATGGACAGTTTAAATAGCTGTCCAGATCCTTCATTTAGGTCAATTCAATGAAATCAACAGATTTAACTTAAGTCTAATTAGGTGCTTGATAAAAATAACTTTAATGTTAGATTGCTTAGATTTATTCTTTGTAAGTATTTGATATTATAGTTTAAAAATAAAGATACCCTAAAGATATCTAAATACTGAGATGAGGTATTTAGACTTAAAATCAATTTTTTAGCGTGTTCTTTCGCACCGTTTCCATTTATTCTATGTAGCATTTACTGAATTCGTTTTTTAAGCAGTTTACCAATTGAACATGCTTCCAAGACAGCCTAACTTTTGTGCTTCAGGACTTTAAAACTTTATAAAAAATCGAGGGGATACTTCATGCACGGCTTTGAAATTGGACAGCAGGTGATACTTAGCAAGATGTAGTAGGGTATTTTTACAATGAAGAAGATTAATCCAGATGGTTCTTATGTATTTAAAGCTGCCTTAAGTTCCGAGCAAACTTTGATTTATAGTAATGTATCGCAGGAAATGCTGCGCTTGGCTTGAATGCTCTCACTAAATGAAATTTCTTGGGTAAAATAGCCGAAATTTGCTTGATTAATCCATTGAATAAAAGATTTTAGTTTGTTTTTTGAACACTTGAAGCGATGGTATTTACTGTATATTCAATTTGAACAAATATTCTAATTAAAGAAATGAATTAAAAAATAACAGCTTGGGTGTCTTAGGCTTTAGTCTTATAACTCTAAATAAATGTTCACATTAACAATATAAATAATAATGATGCACTTGTTGCCGAAATGAACATTCAAACTTTTATAAACACGATATAATAATACGCTCATATCTTACTGTCTTTAAAAGAGTCTAGAGAACGCAATGTCACCATTAGATCAAATTGCCCCTGTATTAGATGACCAGTCAGAATTGACCATGACCGTGTTAATGACACCCGACATGGCAAATTTTTCAGGGAATGTGCATGGTGGAACAATTTTAAAACTATTGGATCAAGTGGCGTATGCATGTGCGAGCCGCTATTCGGGTAGTTATGTGGTGACCCTTTCGGTTGATAAAGTGAACTTTAAAGAACCGATTCATGTAGGGGAATTAGTGACTTTCCTTGCCAGTGTGAACCACGTCGGTCGTACCTCAATGGAAATTGGGATTCGTGTAGAAGCGCAAAATATCCAAAAGCGTACAGTGCGCCATACCAACAGCTGTTACTTCACTATGGTTGCAGTGGATGAAAATGGTAAACCAAAACAAATCCCTGCGTTGAAATTAGATAACGACTGGAAACGATGCCGCTTTGAAGCAGCGGAGCAACGCAAAGTTGCGCGTTTGCAAGAAAATCATCATCCATCTTGCAGTATTTATAAGAAAACTGAAAAAAACTAAGTTTTCGTCAATCTCAGCTGAACACCTGTTTGCAATTGCATACGGGTTTTTTTGCGGCTATTTTTTTAACTTTGCTCAAGCTTGGTATTGATTAGCCTTATGGATGAACAAAAACTGAGTAAACCGAGAGAGTGGCTTAAAACTCAGTTTTTGTATTTAATTTACATTTTAAAATGTATCGCTTTTTTTAAGGTTGTTGGGTCGATGCTGCTGGTGTTTCAGTGCTAGCTTCAGATGCAGGTTGTGCAGCAGCTTGTTCTGAAGCAGGTCCAGCCACAGTTTCCTGCGTTGAAACAATCACTTTTTCCTGTTCTTGAACTTTCGATTCAGCCTGTGCTGCAAAAGTGGTTGCAGTGGCAAAAGCAAAAGTTGAAGTGAGTAAAATTTGTGTCAATTTCATGGTTTGGCATCCTTATTTAAAGTTTTCACGAATGATCAAAATGTTCAGCACAAGCATGAAGAAAAAACTTAATGCGGCTAAAGTGTTCAAGTCAGTCATCACCTGATTTGAACGAGCTGAACAGGAACTCATCCTAATAGCCATTGGTGTAGGATCAATGCTTGCAACAAAGCAAAACAAAGATGGTTACTTGAATCGCACAATGATGATGAACAGGTTTAATTTTGGTAATTTTTGTTAAATAAAAGTAGCCAAATTTAGCGAAAATGACTGTATTTTATGCAAGAAAACTGCAGGGTTAGCAATAAAACATAACATCAAGCGACTAAAACTTGGTGAATCTGCTAAAACAAGTGGCAAATCATTACGCAATAAATGTAAGAAAATTTTTCAAGTCACGACATCAATGAATATCAACAATTGGATAAATTTGTGTGTGTTTAGATTCAGATTGATCTCATCGCTAAACTTGCTTAGCATGCTTGAGTTGTTTGAAACTCAATAAAGTGAGCTTATTTTGAAATTAATTGCACCACAAAAAGCAGTCCCGACGCATATTATTTCTGGTTTTCTCGGTGCAGGAAAAACCACATTATTGAAACAGTTACTCATCCAAAAACCTGAACATGAAGTCTGGGCGGTGCTGATGAATGAATTTGGACAAATCGGTGTCGATCAACAACTTTTACCTCAGCAACAAGGCTATCAGGTCAAAGAATTATTGGGCGGCTGCTTATGTTGTAGCAGTCAGTTGCCTATGCAAATTGCCYTGTCGCGTTTATTGTCTGAAGCGAAGCCTGACCGTTTATTCATTGAACCGACAGGTTTGGGGCATCCTGCGCAACTCGTGGAACAATTGACTGAACCACATTGGCATACCCATTTATCGATGCGTGCCTTGGTTACGGTGGTCGATGGTTCGCGTTTGCATGATCAGGCGTGGACGCAGCAAAACTTGTATGCCGATCAGCTCAAAGCTGCACAAATTATTGTGGTGTCACATGCAGATCAAATGCAGGTGGCAGATGAGCAGGCGCTKGTGCAGTTGCAACACGAATATCAAGCCTATGCGCAAAAATGGTTGAAAGCGGAACAGGGTAATCTGGCTTTGATTGAAATTGATACGCTGTATGTCGGCACACAGCGTAAAATTCAGCCTTTATTAAAATTACAAAAAACGCTGATTCCAGCTGCAAATACGTCTGAACCAGAAATTAAACAGTTGCCATATCATTATGTAGAAACTGCTCAGGGTTATTCGGTAGCGGGCTGGAAATTCCCTAAACGCTGGCAATTCGATTTTTATCCACTTCTAGATTTACTCTGTGAACAGCAAGATTGGTTACGCATTAAAGGGATTTTTTATAGCAATCAGGGCTGGAAAAGTTTTAACTTCAATCCCCAGCAATTTAACTATCAATCTACCGATGAAGGGATAGACAATCGAGTGGAAATTATTTATCAAACCGAGCGGGATTGGTTACAGTTTGAGGCTGCGTTATTGGCGTGTCGGGTTGATGCTGCTACAGCTTTTGAATGAAATCTATGTGCTCTCGGGCAAACGATAAAGCAAAATCCCAGAAAATCTATTATGCTTAGCGGCAAATTTGAACATGGTTTTAGGAATAGACAATGGCGCTAAAAGCGACAATTTATAAGGCAGATTTGAACATTGCTAATATGGATGTGCATCAATATGGTGACTATCAACTAACCATGGCATTACATCCTTCTGAAACCATTGAGCGTTTGATGGTGCGTATTTTGGCATTCGCACGTTATGCAGATGAAGCTTTGGAATTCACCAAAGATTTGTTTGAAACCGATGAGCCTGCTTTGTGGGAAAAAGACTTAACAGGGCAGTTAATCAAGTGGATTGAAGTCGGTTGCCCAGATGAAGATAAAGTCAAAAAAGCCAGTGCACGTTGTAAGCAAGTTGCGATTATTGCCTATGGTTCATCGGTAGATGAGTGGTATAAACGTAATAGTAAAATCAAAACATTAAATAATGTTGAAGTATGGCAATTATCGCAAGCGAGTACTGAAGCCATTCAAGCTTTATGCGAACGTACCATGCAGTTGCAGTTGAATGTGATGGATGGTGAATGGACATTGATTGGCGCTCAAGCACAGGCGCAGATTGAGTGGATACAGTTACAATAACACTTACCCGAGTTGGCAATTATCTTAAACATCGAAGTGTAAATATTTGGAGATGAACATGAGTGCGGAATTAGAAATTATTGATTTGGTGGTGGGCGAGGGTAAAGAAGCGGTCAAAGGCGCTTTAATTACTACGCATTACACAGGTTGGTTGGAAGATGGCACAAAGTTTGATTCATCCTTGGACCGCGGCAGCTATTTCGAAACCGTGATTGGTACAGGTCGTGTCATTAAAGGCTGGGATCAAGGCATCATGGGGATGAAAGTGGGTGGTAAACGGAAACTTGTGGTACCTGCGCATTTGGCTTATGGTGAGCGCAAAATGGGCAATATCATTCCTGCCAATTCGAATTTAATTTTTGAAATTGAATTGTATGATGTGAAAACACGCGATCAATAAATCCTGTTTAATTTAGCCATACAGCTAGAATTTAAGTCATTCATCCAATGTCAGTACGGTCTAATATGAATGACTTAATTTTTTTACTTTAAATTTAGTGCAAGAACGATTAGATTGAAAAATAAGCACAATAGGGTTTTTGCATTTTTGAAATTCATTCGGATGTGGCACATACGTGCATTATTA
Organism: Acinetobacter towneri; assembly: GCF_001758345.1. GTDB lineage: Bacteria > Pseudomonadota > Gammaproteobacteria > Pseudomonadales > Moraxellaceae > Acinetobacter > Acinetobacter towneri_A. The sequence goes on along the minus strand of NZ_MKQS01000001.1, from coordinate 362,053 downwards.
TTCTTGATTTTACTGTTTAGTGTACTCACTCCACAGTGTGTGTTGGCACAATATGAGTCTGCACCTAAATCTTATTATCTACATCAACAACTGCTCAATTCAGTTCAATTTACTGAAGATAAAACGAGTATTTTGAGTGGGCAATGGTTGTTTTATCCGCAACAATTGATTCAAGAACCCAGTGCAGTACTGACATCGAATACCGTTGAATTGCCTGCTTCATTTGAAGATTTAATGGGCAATGCCAATACGTATGGCACTTTTATTGGGCACTTTCAAATTCCAAAAGAGTTTTTAGGCAGAAGTATTGCGATTTGGATTCCCAACCAGTATGGCGCATATCGGGTATTCTTAAATGGCGATCCATTGGTGCGTGTTGGGACAGTCGGTGTAGATGCAAGTCATCACGAAACCGAAAATGCCCCACGAATTGCATATTTTGTCCCTGAAAGTGAATATTTTACCCTAACCATTCAAGCGTCTAGTTTTCAAAGCTTGCAAGGTGGTATAAAAAATCCAATGAAAATTGGTTTAAGTCGTACCATCAATCAACAGTATCAGCGTTTGATGATGAGTATTGCCATGATTTCTGGGGCAGTACTTGGTGTTGGTTTGTTTACCTTGATGTTTTCGGCATTTAGTCTTGCAAATGGCGGCAAGACCAAGCTTATGTTTATTTTTGGCTTGTTTATTGTTTTTCTAGCATTACATAATTTATTTTCTCCGCCCTATGCTTACACCACTTTCCTGAATTTAAGTTGGTCTTGGGGAATAAGGCTCGAATATTTATTTAGTTTTCTCGCGATTTTATTTTTCCTGAGTTATATGTTTTTGCTCAGTTCGCGCTATTTACATCGTTGGGTATATAGCGCGGCAATGCTGTTATTAAGCTTTAATATTGGGGTGACGCTGTGGGCAGAACCCACTATTTTTCAGCAGTTCGCATTTTATAGTTCTTTTTTCTTTGTGCTGGTTTTGGCAAATTTTGCCTATGGGTTTTATCAAACTCTGCGTTCAGGAGAGCATTATTCCAAAATCAATTTTTGGGCAGTGATTATTTTATGTGGCACATTTATTCATGATTTTTTATTAATGCTGAATCTGGTCAATTCCATTCATTTATCATTTATTTCGACCAGTATTTATGCATTGCTCATCATGTTTCAGCAGGCACGAAATTATGCCTACCATAACTTGCGCATTGAACGCTTGAACCAAAAGCTGATTCATTTAAACAACTCGTTAGATTTAAAAGTGCAGGAACGCACTGAACAACTCAGTCTTTTGAATGAAAAACTGGAAATACAGATTAATACTGATGCATTAACGGAGGCGTATAACCGCCGTGCATTAAATGAAGAAATTCAGCGTTTGTATTTTGAAACCTTGCAAAATAAGCGACATATTTTGGTTTTTGCGATGCTCGATGTCGATTATTTTAAAAAATACAATGATCATTATGGGCACTTAAAAGGCGATCAAATTCTGCAAAACCTAGTTAAAGTTTTACAAGATACTTTGCCTAAAAATGCGTTTGTGGCACGTTATGGGGGTGAAGAATTTGCCATTTTACTGCACGATATTCCGCAACCTGCGATTGCACCACTCATGCAAAAGGTCTTGCAGGCTGTACGTGATGCAGCTTTTGAGCATGTAGCACGAGAAGACCATAAACAATATGTGACTTTAAGTATCGGTGTAGCGTGGATGACTCGCGCACAAGCGTATACGCACGTGGATGATTTTATGAAAGCTGCAGATGCGCATTTGTATCAAGCCAAACATGCAGGACGCGATCAGGTAGTAATTCAAACTTAATATGTTGACGCTACTCTACATGGCTTAAAGATAGCTCTGAATTTTTTGTTGAAGTTGTACGACAGAAACATTGCCCGACAGTCGTTCAACAATTTGCCCATCTTTAAAAATCAGAGTGGTCGGTAAACCAAAGACTTGATAACGCAAAGTTAAAATTGGAGATTGATCGACATTCACTTTGCCAAACTTTACCGAAGCATCAAAAAGTTGGGCAAGCTGCTCAAAAAATGGTGCATTTTGAACACAAGGCGTACACCACGTCGCATAAAAACGAATCACCGCAACGCCTGTTTCATATTCAAACTCACGGTAATTATTTTCGTTGTATTCCACAATTTTTGACATCACATACTCTTTAATCATAAATAAAAATTTAATCACGCATGAAACACCACGGCATGAGAATTATACCTAAGTTAATCTGGGTTTTAATGCTTTGCTGTTTTATGTTCAAATAGTCAGAATTCATATCAGCATCAAACAATCAGGAATTTGCCATGACACAAAACACAATGCAGCAGATTATTATTACAGAACCAGGTGGCCCAGAAAAATTAGCCTATGAAACGGTTGCAATACCTGAGCCACAAGCCAATGAGGTTTTGGTCAAAGTACATGCTTTTGGTTTGAATCGTCCTGATATTTTACAGCGTCAGGGTCTGTATCCTATGCCTAAAGGTGTGACGCCAGTGCCAGGCTTAGAAGTAGCAGGTGAAGTGGTTGCTGTGGGTGCAGATGTCAGCCAATTTAAAGTTGGTGATGCTGTGTGCGGCTTAACCAATGGCGGTGGATATGCAGAATATTGTGTTGTACCTGAAAGCCAGACTTTGATGATTCCCACAGGTGTCAGCTTTGTGCAAGCCGCAGCGATACCTGAAACATTTTTTACTGTGTGGGCCAACGTGTTCCAAATGGGCAAAGCCAAAGCGGGCGAAACGGCACTGATTCATGGTGGCACTAGTGGCATTGGTACTACAGCATTAATGTTGTGTAATGCGCTTGGTTTAAAAACCTTTGCAACTGTAGGTTCAGATGAAAAAGTACAGGCAATTTCACATCTCACCACAGCCATTAATTACAAAACACAAGATTTTGAACAAGTGATTAACGCAGCGACAGACAATGCTGGGGTCGATATCATTTTAGATATTGTTGGTGCGCCGTATTTGGAACGTAATTTAAATTTATTACGCCGTGATGGTCGCTTGGTGTATATCGCATTTTTAGGGGGTGCAAAAGCCAAAGAAGTGAAACTTGGTCAAATCATGATGAAGCGTCTTACTATTACTGGTTCGACCATGCGCGCCCGCAATACTGCAGAAAAAGCTGAAATTACCAAAGGGTTGCAAGAGATCGTATGGCCATTGTTAGCAAAAGGTGAATGTCTGCCTATGATTTATAAAACCTTTAAGTTTGATCAAATTCAACAGGCACATGCCGAAATGGATACAGGCGAGCACGTAGGTAAAGTAGTGGTGGAAGTGATTTAAAGACTCCAATTTCAAAATCAACATGCAAAAAAAACTGACTGAGTGTCAGTTTTTTTTATGCGTATTTTATAGAGAATTTAAAAAAATTTTTTGAATCAGATTTAGTAATTATTTGGCTTTGTTGCATAAATATGTAAGCATCTGATTTAAATAAATTTAATTTTGGATTAAAAAATAATCAAAACTTTTAAATCATATAGTTATGAAATTTTTTGCAACAAAGCCGATCAAAACTGAAAGATAGATTTTAAACTGCTGCACTGTAATAGGTACAGCACAGCAGGGTGTGAACAATTGCTTCGGAATGTGTCGAGCTTTTAGCTAAATTATGCGAAAATAGCGTTTTGCTATTTTGTCCAAGGACAGTACATGATTGACCAATCTCCTGAATCATTAAGTGATATCGAAATACTCGACATTTTGCAGTCTATGAAAAGTGATGAGTTAGACACAGAGGCAAAAGAAATTATCCGTAATGGTGGGAAAGCAGGTCGTCAGGAAGCGCATAAAGCAGCATTGGTGGAATTGAATCAGTCATTTGAGAGCAAATTTGTAGAAGCGGTAAGTTTGGCTTTGCAGTTAAATGAAGCGCAAATGAAAAAAATCCGTTATAAAAAAGACCGTGTGCGTATTTTAAAAGCACGTGGGATTGATTATTTAGCCATTGATGGCGCAGAAACCGCGCAAGTATTGGCTCAGGTTGCACAAGCAATTGTGCGTGAAGATGCTGTGGTGACGCATGATTTGCACAATATTTTTCCTTTCTGGAAGGAAGGTTGGCCGATGGTGCAATTCGACAATGTCTATAAAATTTTAGCTGAAGATATTGCGATTCACTATCAATCGGTATTAGATGAGCTGATCGTAAATATTAAATAAATACTCAGCTGAATTTCAGATGTTTCAGTTCAGATTTAAAAAAAGCACCATTTCATTTTAATGTGGTGCTTTTTTGTAAATGCTAGAAAATGTGGATGCTGATCAAGTCCATACGAATACAGTGAATCTCACTATCCATCTGCCTCAGAGTTGTTTTGTATTTCCTGCGTTTCTACAATTCGTGTCACTAAAAGTTGATCAATTTTAAAATGATCGACATCGACTACTTCAAATTTATAACCATCAAAAAGTACAGAGTCGGCAGGACGCGGGATTTTACGTAGCTTATACATCATAAAACCTGCAATGGTTTCATAATTTTCATCATCTGGCATTTCATCAATTTGCAGCGCGTGTTTAATGTCTTCAATTGGCGTACTGCCATCAATTAACCAAGAGTTGTTATCACGTTTAATGATTTGCTGATCTTCTTCAATAGGTGTTACCCAATCGCCCATCACAGTAATCATAATGTCAGACAGGGTAATTACGCCTACAACCAATGCATATTCATTAATCACTACGGCAAATTTTTCTTTGGTCGAGCGGAAACGATCTAACACTTCAGACAGCGTGAGTGTATCTGGAATGGTTAATACATTACGGATGGTGCTTTCATTCAGTTGTAGTAAAGATTGATTATTCAGGATTCTGACCAAAATATCTTTGGCATCAACATAGCCGATTACATCATCAATATTTTCACTACAGACTAAAAATTTCGAATAAGGATATTCTGCAAGCTTTTGACGAATACTGGCTTCTGATTCCTTTAGAGTAAAAAACACCACATTTTCACGTGTGGTCATACTCGAAGGTACGTTACGTTCTTCAAGTTCAAACACATTTTCGATAAAGTGATGTTCCTGCTTTTGTAAAACACCTGCTTGAGCACCTGCATCCATGACTGCAGAGATATCATCAAACGTAATATTGTCTTCGCGCGTGGTATTGACTTTAAATAAGCGGAACAACACATTGGCAATCGCATTAATCATCCATGCCAAAGGCTTGCATACCCGAATAAAAATTTGAATCGGGTTGATCACCGATATCGCAATTTTTTCAGGGGCAATCATTGCCAAACGCTTAGGCATCAGGTCAGCAAATAAAATAAATAGGGAAGTTACTAAGGTAAATGACAAGGCAAAACTAAGCGTTTCAGCCCATGGCCCTTGATAAAAGCGTACTACAAGATTGTAGAAATAAGGACGAAAAGCACCTTCACCTAAAATACCACCTAAAATGGCAACTGCATTTAAGCCAATTTGGGAGGCAGCAAAAAAGTCAGCTGAATTTTCTTGCAGGTCTAAAACTTTTTGAGCACGTTCATCGCCTGATTCGGCTAGAATTTTCAGTTTAACTTTACGTGCACCAGCCAACGCAATTTCAGTAAGCGATAAAAAACCAGCTCCGACAATGAGGATGAAGATAATAACAATATTCTGGAAGAGGCTCACGAATCCACCTGTGGATTATATTATTTTAAATATAACAATTTGAATCTTTATTAAACAATGAGGAATATCGAAATATTCCTCACCTGAGTATAAGGTTTTGTGCCAATAAGTTCAGTGAATTTTTAATTAATAGGCTGAAAATTGAGAGTTATTCAGTAAAAACTCACGGTTTTCTTCTTCAATCATTTGGCGCGCTACATATAAAATTAATTGACGTAACCAACGGTGTGCAGGGTGATGATGTAACAACGGACACCATGCCATCTTTAATTCAAATTCTGGAATATAAAATGGCGGGTCTTTAATCAGAAAATTCTGGCTTTTGGCCTGTAAAAGCGCAATACGGGTAGGCAAGGTTGCGACTAAATCCACATTTGATGCGAGTAGTGCAGGCATTTGATAATGACGGGTAAACACAGAAATTTTACGTTTTTGTCCAATACGCTCTAAAGCCTGATCAATCCAGCCGAGACCTGCTTGTTTTTCAGGATTCACTCCAAAACCAACGCCCATACCTGTTTTAGAGACCCAAATATGTTGTGCATCTAAGTAGCTTTTTAAATTGAGGTTATTGGCAGCAGGGTGTTTATGATTGAGCAGGCAAGAGAAACTATCACGCCAAACTAAAACTTGATGGAAACTTTGAGGAATTTCATTAAAACGGTTAATCGCTAAATCAACTTTACCTTGCTCCATGTCACGGTAAGACACATCACTTGGTGTTAAAAAGTCCAATACCACATTGGGTGCTTCAGAGCGTAAAGCTTTAACCAAGCGTGGTACTAATGTGGCTTCTGCGTAATCGGAAGTCATAATCCGAAATACACGATTTGAAGTATAAGGACGGAACTCGGTACGAGGTTCCAAAATCATAGAAAGGTCAGATAATGCATCACGGATACGCGGTTGTAATTCAAGAGCGCGTTCAGTTGGTGTCATACCTTCAGAAGAACGAATCAGCAGGGGATCATTAAATAAATTGCGCAAACGGCGTAAAATGTTACTCATTGCAGGTTGGGTAACACCCAATTGTTCTGCAGCACGGGTTACATTTTTTTCACGAAGTAAGACGTCAAGATAAATTAATAGATTAAGATCAACCCGCTCCAGATTCATAAAATAAATACCGAAAATAAAATCACTAAATTATTGGGATTATGCCATAAGCCGTAGGGCTTGTGTATAAATGATGATGAAAAAATCGACGAGATAAACAGCAAAAAAATCTGAAAAACAGCCAACCCAGCATTGTTTTCAAAAAATGAAGGGTGCCTAGAAATTCATTTATATTTTAATTTTAAATGCAAAAAAACTCAAAAGTATTGGCTGAACTGATAGCAGATACTATATGTCTGAAATTTATGCGGTTACATTGAGCCTAAAAGTATCAAAACTTTGCAATAAAATGGCAGATATTGCCAATGCATGTATTTTTTTTATGAAAGGCAAGACTTAAGTCTAATGCAGAAAATATCGGCACAAAATAGAATTTGTAAGCAAAGATATTTGATAAAATTTCTAAGTAATACATTAAAAAACAGTGAATTATATTTCTGTTGTATTTTCGGATTAAGACTTTGATCTATACATTTTTTAAAAAAATACCGAGAATTACACTAGAATATTGGATTAATTCATTCAGTCACTCTACTCTGTATCCATCGTAACGAAGTGCTCTAAATCTGAGCAATCAAACATAAGCGCGATTTAGCCTTCGATTGATAAATCCTAAATAATATTACAGGGTACAATATCATGACTACATACCAAACAGCGATTGATGCAATCCGCGAATTAAAAGCAAAATTCGGCAACACTTGGGCAGACATCAGTCCTGAAGATGCTGCGCGTATGCAAATGCAAAACCGTTTCAAAACTGGTTTAGACATTGCTAAATATACAGCTGCGATTATGCGTCGTGATATGGCTGCTTATGATGCAGACTCTAGCAAATACACTCAATCACTAGGCTGCTGGCACGGTTTTATCGCTCAGCAAAAAATGATTGCGAACAAAAAATACTTCGGTACAACTGAGCGTCGCTATATCTACCTTTCTGGTTGGATGGTTGCTGCACTTCGTTCAGAATTCGGTCCACTTCCTGACCAATCTATGCACGAAAAAACTTCTGTTCCTGCATTGATCGAAGAAATCTACACATTCTTACGTCAAGCTGACGCAAAAGAATTAAACGATTTGTTCCGTGCACTTAAAAAAGCACAAGACGCTGGTGATACAGCTAAAGCTGCTGAAATCACTGCACAAATCGACAACTTTGAAACTCACGTTGTGCCAATTATTGCGGACATCGACGCTGGTTTCGGTAACGAAGAAGCAACTTACTTATTAGCTAAGAAAATGATCGAAGCGGGTGCATGTGCACTTCAAATCGAAAACCAAGTTTCTGACGCGAAACAATGTGGTCACCAAGCTGGTAAAGTAACTGTTCCACACGAAGACTTCATCGCTAAAATCCACGCGTTACGTTATGCGTTCTTAGAAATGGGTCTTGACGACGGTATCATCGTTGCACGTACTGACTCTGAAGGTGCTGACTTAACTCAAAAAATCCCAGTAGTTAAAGAGCCAGGCGACATCGCTTCTCAATACATCAGCTACTTAGACACTCAAGAAATTGACATCTCTGAAGCGAAAGAAGACGAAATCCTAATCAAGCGTGATGGTAAATTACACCGTCCTAAGCGTTTAGCTTCTGGCTTGTACCAATTCCGCGAAGGCACTCAAATTGACCGCGTTGTACTTGACTGTGTGACTAGCTTACAAAACGGTGCTGACCTTCTTTGGATCGAAACTGCGACTCCAAACGTTGAAGAAATCGCTCACATGGTTAACCGTGTTAAAGAAGTTGTTCCAAATGCGAAACTTGTTTATAACAACTCTCCATCGTTCAACTGGACTTTAAACTTCCGTCAACAAGCTTACGACCGTTGGGTTGCTGAAGGTAAAGACGTTTCTGCATACGACCGTGCTAAGTTAATGAGCGCTGAGTACGACAACACTGAATTAGCTGCTGAAGCTGACGAAAAAGTACGTACATTCCAAGCAGACGCTTCTCGTGAAGCGGGTGTGTTCCACCACTTGATCACACTTCCGACTTACCACACTGCTGCGCTTTCTACTCATGAGCTTGCAGAAGGTTACTTCGGTTCTGAAGGTATGTTGGCTTATGTTGCTGGCGTACAACGTAAAGAAATCCGTGGTGGTATCGCTTGCGTTAAACACCAAGCAATGGCTGGTTCTGACATCGGTGACGATCACAAAGAAATCTTCTCTGGTGACAACGCGCTTAAAGCAGCGGACGAAGCTAAAAACACAATGAACCAATTCAACGCGTAATCGCTTGATGGTTTAAAAGAAAACCCTGCATCTGCAGGGTTTTTTTATGGCGATAAAAATAATCAAAGAATGCTGAAACACTTTTAAGAAACATCTTTAAAGAGATGTTTCTTTATTTATAAACAGTCAGCAGTTTGAACTTATTTAATTTTGATCACATCTGCCTGTACAGAAGTAGGGTAATAGAAAGACACCTTAATCCATTGTTTTTGTTGTGCGGGAATAGGCACTAAAAACTGTGGATCGACTACAGCAGCGTATTCCTGATACTGCTGATCGAGCAAAATTAAATCACTGGCATGCAATTGCAATGCTTGATTAGATTGATTGTGAATTGCTAGAAAATAATCATGTGCCATCACAGGGTCGTTTAACTCTTTGACCTCAATATTTTGTACGTGTTCAGCCTGAATATCGACATGCTTCAGCGCATTACTGACTTTCATACTTTCTACAGGATGTAAGAAAACCTGGGTTTCAATTTTCGGCTGATCTTTTATATTTTTTTGCTTGTATAAATTGAATTTAAGACCGTGAGTTGTAAGCTGAATGCGCGCGTAGACTTCTCCATTTTCTGTGTTGAGCAACCATTCATTTGCAGTGGTTTGTGATAAGTGTTGGGGCTGTTTGTTGTCCTGAGCAGCGTGAATCGTGCCTGTCACTAGGTTTTCGCGATGGCGCTGTTTCCAACGTTTAATGTCGCTAAGTTGAAAGGTTTGATTATCATTCATGCGTAAGTGAATCACATGTTGTTCACAGTGGTCACAAGGTAATAAGGCTTTAAAGTTACCAGTAGCTTGTCGTGACCAAGAAGTTGCTGAGTTTTGAAATTCAGTTTTGTGCGCGACTGGTGATTCAGAAGCCAAATTAGCTTGATATTCCTTACTTTGCTCGGTTGACCCGCAAGCTGCTAAAAGTAAGCTAAGTGTACTGAGTGCAATCGGATAACGATTCAGCTTATATGTTCTGAACTCAAAACTCGTGTTGCTGCCACCTTAAACTTTCACCTTGTATCTGAAAAGCTAATTCACCTTATATTTAATGAAAATTTGTAGCAAATCATAACAAGTTCTGTGTTTTAAATTTAACTTCAAGGATTCCATCGGATTAGACCTTAAAACTCATCAAACTACGCGTAAATTTATATATTTACAATTTTTAAACCTGCTTAAATCTGGTAATGAATGGATGTTAAAACAGTATGATTTTGCATGGAATGAGAAAACTGAGAGGAGTGCAGGGAATTTTTATACATTTATAAAGTATTTGTTTATTTATTCATCGTTTTAGACTTTTATATTTGGTGATGCTTGCTAAAATTCGCACACTTTATTTGGGGTATGCGGTTGTGTTTGAAAAGTTAGCTGAGCGAAGCTTAAATTTAATGGGTTGGGAAATCGACAATCATTGTCCGTTGGAATTAGACCAATATGTGATGATTGCAGCACCGCATACCAGTAATTGGGATGCCTTATATGCACGCTTAGGGCTTAAAGCTTTGGGCGTCAATGTTCGCCTGACCATTAAAGACAGCTATATGAAATTGCCGTTTGGGCCGTTTGTCCGTGCCATGGGTGGTATTGGTATCGACCGTCGTCCGAAAGCACCAGGCGAACCACGACCAAGTATGGTTCAGCTCATGACGGACTTATTTAAAACCCATCCTAAATTGGTGATGTTGGTGACGCCAGAAGCCACACGTGCGCGTCAAGAACAATGGAAAACAGGTTTTTATCATGTTGCGTTAAATGCAGGTGTGCCAATTGCTTTGGCGTATATGGACTATGCAAAAAAGAAAACGGGTGTGGGAAAAATTGTGCATCCAACTGGTGATTTTGAAAAAGATATGGCTGAAATCATGACATTTTATGCGCAGGTGCAAGCAAAATTTCCCGAAAGCTTTAGTGTCGATACACGTTACTATTCAGAATAAGCATGCTATTTGAGTTTAATAGTACATAAAAATTAAAAAGACAGGGGATTAGCCCTGTCTTGCTTTAAAACGTGGATTGGATTTGCAAATCACAAATAATTTGCCACGACGTTTCACAATTTGACAATCGGCACGCGATTTTGCACTTTTTAAAGATGAACGAACTTTCATGAAGATAAACACTTTAACTGTAATGTTATAATATAACATTATTTACTAACTGTCGAAAAGTGTCAAAACCAGAAAGTTACAACATCTCTTTTAAGAAAAAAATTTAAACAATAATCTTTTGATACAAGCCTGCACGTACAGTGCCCGCTTTGCTCTCTTTAATTTTTTGCCATGTATGCGGTAATTTTAACAGGTTTAAATCACGATCTGCTTCAACATAAATCAGACCTTGTGCTGCAATATGTGGATCAGCCAACGCTGCCAATTCTTCCCATAAATCTAAACTGTAGGGTGGGTCTAAAAATACCAAATCAAACTGATCTTTCAGTGTTGCCAAGGCATGCTGTGCGGTAGAAATTTTCAATTGTGCCGTGCTTTTATTCACACGTAATAATTCTAAATTTTGCTGTAAAAACTGCGCTTGTGTGCGGTTTGGCTCAATCATGACCACGTGTGCCGCACCGCGGGACAGGGCTTCAAAAGCTAAAGCGCCCGAACCTGAACAGAGGTCTAACACTTTGGCGTTTTGCACATCCCACATTAACCAGTTAAATAAGGTTTCGCGTACTCGGTCAGGCGTTGGTCGTAATCCCTCAATTGAAGCAAAAGCCAACTGACGACGTTTCCATTCTCCACCAATAATGCGTAGTTGATTTTTCATGGATTAGTCGCTCTCAATTGGGCTGGCTGGTACAACTGCTGCGGGCGCAGCTGCAGGTGAATTGGTTGTCGTTGAGCTCGGAGCTGTTTGTACATGATTTGGGTTTGCTGTAGGGTTATTGCTCGCAATATTTGGATGATTGGGGCTTTGAGTATCTGGGGCAGTAGATGATGGGACTTCACCACTTGGTAACTCACTTGGTTTTAAACCCGCAGTCATTAAGCCACCACTTACTTGTGCCACAGATGGACGAATAGGCTTTTTATTTTTATTGAGTAACCAATAATCTAAAATTGGACGCGCCAAGGMTGTTGCGGCAGAACCACCACGACCATTTTCAAGAATAATTGCAATTGCAATTTCAGGGTTTTCAGCAGGTGCAAAGCCGACAAACAAGCCGTGGTCAAGCTGACGATCTGTTAGCAATGCTTCATTATAGCGTTTGCCCTGTGCAATACTTTTAACCTGTGCTGTACCCGTTTTACCTGCAATCGAATATTGTAATCCGCCTTTAATCCCTTTACCTGTACCAGATTGAATCACATCAACCATGGCATCGCGCATTTTAATCCAGTCTTCTTCTGTGCCGTTAAAATCAATTTTACCGTTGGTGCCATTGTGAACTTTAAATGGTTTCGCGCCACGACTTTCACGTAACACGTGCGGTGTAACTTTAAAGCCTTTGTTAGCGGTGATGGCGGTAGCCATTGCTAATTGCAATGGTGTCGAGGTAAATGCACCCTGACCAATACTGACGGAAATTGTTTCACCTTTCATCCATTTGGCATTACGAGTACGCATTTTCCAATCTGGGTTTGGGTAGAGCCCTGTGCTTTCATTTGGTAAATCGACTCCAGTTTTTTCACTAAAACCAAATTGACGCATCCAGTCGTTCATTTTTTCAATGCCCATACGATAGGACAATACATAGAAATAGGTATCACAGGACACCACCTGAGCAGTGTGCATATTGACAATGCCATGCCCCGATTTTTTATGGTCACGAAAACGGTGGCTATCACCCGGTAAAGTAAAATATCCATAATCCTGAATGGCAGTTTTCCAATCGACATAGCCATAATGAATACCGCCTAAACCAAACATCGGCTTAATGGTAGAACCAGGTGGATAAACACCTTGTACCGCACGGTTATAGAGCGGCTGATCTAAATTATCACGTAGAGCTGAGTAGTCGGTATGACTAATGCCTGTGACAAATAAGTTAGGGTTAAAGCTAGGACTAGATACCAAAGCTAAAATTTCACCTGTGCGTGGGTCGAGTGCCACAATTGCACCACGACGTTCTGCCAATTGTTCAGAGGCAACCACTTGCAAGCCGTAATCCAGTGATAAAAACAAATCATTGCCACGTAAAGGGTCTTTACGTCCTAAATTGCGTAGCACATTACCATGCGCATCGGCTTCTACAGATTCGTTGCCAGGTACGCCATGTAGTAAGTGCTCATACGATTTTTCCACCCCAATTTTACCAATCAGATTAGTGCCTGCATAAGCATCTTTGTCAATTTCTTTCAGTTCTTTGTCGTTAATACGTCCGACATAACCAATCACATGCGCAAATAATTCACCGTGTGGATAATAACGAGTCATTTGAGTTTCAATATTGACACCAGGGAACTGAAATTTGACTTCACTAAAACGCGCAATATCTGATTCATTTAAATTCAGTTTGATCGATACACGTTCGGTTTTACGTGAAGTTTTAATCCGACTTTTAAAGCGCTCAATATCTTCTTCTGTCAGTTGTAAAACAGGCGTCAGTCGCGCAATGGTGTCATCAATATCTTCAACATCTGCTCGGCTTAAGGTAGCAGAGAATACAGGGTAGTTATCGGCCAATAACACGCCATTGCGGTCATAAATATAACCACGTGCAGGCGCGAGTGGTTGTAATCGAATACGGTTTTTATCTGATGCAGTTGAAAATTCATCGTAGCCACTAATTTGTAAATAAGCATAACGAGCCACCAACAGCAGCAAGAAAAAAACCACAACACCCACCGAAAAAAAGATGCGATTGCGAAAAATACGCTTCTCTTGCTGAGCATTTTTTAACGGATAGTGTTGTTTCATACAAAAATTGGCTTAACAAAAATGAGGGAGAACGAATTTGGACTATTCTAACGCATCTATTGGCAATTTTGAGTAACCATATTTGACTGAATTGCCCGATTTAACCTAGAAGATGGGCGCAATCTTAATTTTTGACTTTAGCGACATCAAAATTGTAATTTGCTGTATATAAGAATCCTGACAATTCTGCTAGAGTCAAAACACGAAAACAGGACTGTTTTTAAAATTAAAACAAATGGACACTGGTGACAATAATGACAAAAGTCTATTCTTTCGTGGCATTACTTGCCTTTTCAAGTTTTAGCTTTGCTGGGAACACTACTTTTTTACCTGAAGCAAAAATTAGCGCAGATAGCGCAAAAACCTGGAATGTAGGGGTGGGTATTACCCAAAAATTACTGCATTTGAATGGTGAATGGGTCAATCCCTATGGCATTGCCTATCTAAAAGCGGGGGCTTTTTTAAATGGTGACCATGAAGTCGGTGGGCAAACAGGTTTTCGTTACCCATACCACCTCACAGGTAAAGACAAAAATGGTTATTATATTGGCGCTTACGCAGGACACCTAGAATCTAAATGGGTGGATGGTGAAGAAAAAGCGCGTTTAGGTGCAGGCATTGATCTGGCTTATGTATTACTGAGCCCTGAACGCATCAGTAGCTTTAGTGTTGGCATTGGCGCAGGTGAAAAATTGGAAGATCGACAAGGGCGAGTGATTGCGGAAACTGAGCCTAGACTACAATTTTCCTATACGCTCAGTATGGGTTTGTAGTCAGAATAGTGACTTTTAACTACTTTAGAATCTTGTAATTAGAACTAAATATGGAAAAAATGCATGCTTGAGTACGTCAATCAGTTGTGGCAAACCTTTTTGAATCGTCCAGATTTCTGGGCCGTGCTCAGTATTATACCTGTGACTGCTTTTGTGACCTGGGCGCATGTATGGATGGCACTGAAAATGGTGTTCTATCCAATCAGCTTTTGGGGTTTTCACGTTGGGCCTATTCCTGTGGGATGGCAGGGGATTGTGCCGCGTAAAGCTGGGCGTATCTCAGGCATCATTACCGATAACACTTTGTCAAAATTGGGCTCATTGCGTGAATTTCTTAACGCCATGGACCCAGAAGATATGGCGCGCATTATTGGTGAGCAAGTGGATTTTGAACTTGAACACTTAATTGATGAGGTCATGTTAGACCGTAATGCAGTGCTTTGGGAGAACTTACCGTATTCGATTAAACGCCGTATTTACGCTCAGGCGCATAAACAACTGCCAGGTGTGCTACGCGAATTGGTGACTGAACTGACCCTGAACGTTGAATCTTTGGTGGATATGCGTGAAATGGTGGTTAGCCAAATGGAAGGAGACCGCCGCTTAATGGTGCGTATGTTCCTAAAAGTTGGTCAAAAAGAAATTAATTTTATTTGGCATATTAGTGCATTGATTGGGATGTTCTTTGGTATTTTCCAAATGATCGTTTGGTTTCTAGTGCCATGGCACTGGACGGTCCCATTTTGGGCGGCAATTTGGGGCTTCTTGACCAATTGGATTGCCATTTGGATGGTATTCAACCCAGTTCACCCGCATTACGTGAAATATCCGCAGTTCTTTAAATTGACCGAAAATCGTCAATTTCCATGGATCAAGCCAGTGATTCCACGCATTGGGACTTATAATATTCAGGGTGCGTTCATGAAACGCCAAGATGAAGTCTCGGATGTGTTTGCAAAGGTAGTAACAGAAGATCTGATTACGTTAAAATCCATTATGACTGAAATGATGTATGGCAGTAAAAAAGACAAAACCCGCCGTATTGTCAAACGCCACATCAACGAAATTATGGAAACACCATTGGTTCGTACCTCTTTACAGTTGTCTTTGGGGCCAAAAGAGTATGCCAAACTCAAGACTGACTTGATTGATCGTTCGATTGAAATTACGATGGTGCCTGTATGCGACCCTGCCTTTAATGCGAGCCGTGCACAGAAAATTTATCAAATGTTCAGAGATCGTATTCGTGAACTGACGCCAAAAGAATTCCAGAATCTCTTGCGTCCTGCCTTTCAGGAAGATGAGTGGATTTTAATTGTCTTGGGTGGTGTAACTGGTTTTATTGCTGGTTTAATACATTTGTTTGTCGCTTTCTTATAAGAGGATGCTGGCTGCGTAAAGGGCGATGGCTCTGATGCAACGAGTGTCAAATACATTGTTAAAATGAGGATGTTTTTTATGCGCATTATCTTACTCGGACCACCTGGAGCAGGTAAAGGTACACAAGCTCAGTTGATCTGTAAGCGCTACAATATCCCACAAATTTCAACCGGTGATATGCTCCGTGCTGCAATTCGTGAAGGTACTGAATTAGGTCTACAAGCCCAAAGCGTTATGGATGGTGGAGGTTTGGTATCTGACGAACTTATCATTGGCTTAGTTAAAGAGCGTATTGCGCAGCCAGATTGCGTGAATGGTTGTATTTTTGATGGTTTCCCTCGCACAATTCCACAAGCTGAAGCTTTGGAAAGCGAAGGCATCAATATTGACCATGTGATTGAAATTGATGTTGCAGACGAAGAAATCGTACAGCGTTTGTCTGGTCGTCGTCAGCACCCTGCGTCTGGCCGTATTTATCACCTTGTTTACAATCCTCCAAAAGTGGAAGGTAAAGATGATGAAACAGGTGAAGACTTAGTACAACGTCCAGATGATCAAGAAGAAACTATTCGTAAGCGTTTAAAAGCGTATCACTCAGAAACTGAGCAATTGATTGGCTTCTATCAGGGTCGTGCTGCTTCTGGAGAAAATGCACCAAGCTACAACAAATTGAATGGTCTTCGTCCAATTGAAGAAGTTCAAGCAGATTTGTTTGCGATTTTAGACCAAGCAAAATAAGCCTAGGTTTTAGACCAAGTCTGTTTAAATGAAAAATAAAACCGTTTAAACAGGCGGCTTGTTTTGACTTTAAAAGAGTCCTGATACATATTAGGGCTCGTTTTATTTGTTTCAGTTTGGGAGAGTGCTTTGCAACATGCTGCTGTGATCATCATGTTATTGGCAAGTATTGCCGTTTTAGGCTTTCTTGTTTTTGTGAGCTATAAGTTGTTGCGCAATACACAAGCTCAAAATTCGTCTGAAAAAAAATCAGGCAAGCACTATCCGGTGCATCCGAAACTTAAACAACAGCAACAACGTCAGTCTGAACATTCTCAGGATAAATAAATCATCTCTACACAATTTGTGTATAGATTGCACAGTTATCCACACTATTTTGGATGATCCACATTGCTTTAATGATTTAGCATCTCTTCAATAAGTTTAGATCACTAAAGTCTACTGAAGTGTTTACTGAGGGATGAGCTCGTGATGAATTTTATGCAGCTTAATCTGGCGGTGTGCACCAAATTCAAAGCGATCAGGCCAGTTACACACATCAGACACTACACATTCACCACATTTAGGCTTACGCGCAATACAGCAATAACGTCCATGCAAAATTAGCCAGTGATGCGAGTCAATTAAAAATTCTTTAGGAATGACTTTAATTAAACGCTGTTCGACTTCTAAAACATTTTTACCCACAGCCAAACCTGTACGGTTACCCAAACGGAAAATATGCGTATCAACCGCCATAGTGGGCTGTCCAAATGCAGTATTTAACACCACATTGGCAGTTTTACGTCCCACGCCAGGTAAGGCTTCTAAATCGGCTCGATTATCAGGCACCATACTGCCATGTTTTTCGATGAGAATTTTACAGGTTTTAATGACATTTTCGGCTTTGGAGTTATAGAGTCCAATGGTTTTAATATATTCCTTTAGGCCATCTACACCTAAGGCATAAATTTCCTCAGGCGTGTTGGCAACGGGAAACAATTTGTCAGTGGCTTTATTGACACTGACGTCCGTAGCTTGAGCCGATAAAGTCACGGCAATCAATAATTCAAAAGGATTGGAAAAATTCAGCTCAGTGGTTGGGTTAGGGCGCTGCTCACGCAAGCGTTCAAAAAAAGTCTGAATCTGTTTTTTGGTCATGTTTTTTGAAGATTTTTCTTTGACCGTAACCGCTTTTTTTGACGCTTCTTTAACGGGCTTGGTTTTTAAGGTCGTGCTTTTTAAGGACATATTTATGCTCCTAATTCACGTAATTGTTGTTGTAAATTGGCAAGCATGACACGTTTTTTCTCATCTTCACGCACGCTCAGTTGTTTTTCGAGTTTTTTAATTTGCGTGCGTAATTTTGCCAGTTCGATGGTGGTTTGTGCATCGGCAGTAGAAATCTTTTCATTTTTTTGTACAGGCAACTCAATCACAGGAACAGCAGCATCGGTTTGTGCTGAGAATTGTGCAAACAGCTCAGTATCAATTTCTGCTCGCACTACGGGGCCTTTACGTTGCAGACGACGTTGTTCTTCACGTTGAATGTGGGCGTAGTAACGCTGACGTAAATCATTCTGTTCTGCTACACGTGCGCTTTCAGAAAGCAGAGGTTGTGTATCTTCCACTAAGTCAATGCAATCGACAGGACAAGGTGGAATACATAATTCACAGCCTGTACACAAATCAGTCAAAATGCTGTGCATGAGTTTACCTGAACCTAAAATTGCATCGACAGGACAGGCATTAATACATTTGGTACAGCCAATGCACTCATCTTCCCGAATTAATGCTTTCATACGTTGTGGGCGGCCATCTGCCTGCACAGGCCAAACACTTGCTTCTGCGATTAATAACGGGCGTTGCAGTAAGTTTGCCAGTGCATCTGCAACAGGTTGCCCACCAGGTACACATTTGTTGGCCGCTTCGCCTTCCGCAATCGCTTTGGCATAGGGTAAACAGCCATCACGATGACCACATAAGCCACATTGAGTTTGAGGAAGGAGCGCATCAATATTTTGAATCAGAGCAATTTGCGAATTCATGGACAAACCAACGCCACTTTAACAGCAGCAGAAAAACGGAAAATAAATCTTGAGGAAAATTCTAGGTAAATGATTTTAGCATGATTTTTGCTTTTAGGCTTGTGCGCAAATTAAGAACAACAATGGCTAGTTTTTTGTGCAAAAATGCTCAACACTATGAATTAATTTGTTACATAAACTTATAGGCTTAACACGCTAAAAAATAAGTTAAATTTATGAAAATACAAATGTTTTAAAGTTTTTTGAAAAAAACTATTGTAGATTGTGAACAAAACATATTTAATATTTTGCGCCAAAATATATCATTGATTGAAATTTTGACCAATTTTGATCCATTTTCTGCTGAGGATTAAGCGTTGAAATACAACAGCCTTAACGAATTCCTAGATTACGTTAAAACACGTGATGCACATCAACCAGAGTTTCTACAAGCTGTAGAAGAAGTAATGACCAGCCTTTGGCCGTTTATTGAAAAGAACCCTCAATATGCAGCACATGGTTTGCTTGAGCGTTTGGTTGAGCCTGAGCGTGCCATTCAATTCCGCGTTTCTTGGGTAGATGACCAAGGTCAAACCCACGTAAACCGTGCATTCCGTGTACAGTACAACTCAGCAATTGGTCCATTTAAAGGTGGTATGCGTTTCCATCCATCAGTGAACCTTTCTATTTTAAAATTCTTAGGTTTTGAACAAACCTTTAAAAATGCTTTGACTACATTGCCAATGGGCGGTGGTAAAGGTGGTTCAGACTTTGACCCTAAAGGTAAGTCTGAAGGCGAAATTATGCGTTTCTGCCAAGCCTTAATGATCGAGTTATATCGTCATTTAGGTTCTAACACGGATATTCCTGCGGGTGATATTGGTGTAGGCGGCCGTGAAGTAGGTTACATGGCGGGTATGATGAAGAAGCTCAGCAATGACACTTCATGTGTATTCACAGGTAAAGGCTTATCTTTCGGTGGTTCTTTGGCGCGTCCAGAAGCTACAGGTTACGGTACTGTGTATTTCGCTGAGGAAATGCTCAAGACTCGTGGCGATAGCTTTAAAGATAAAGTCGTTGCGATTTCTGGTTCAGGCAACGTTGCACAATTTGCTGCAGATAAAGCAATGTACTTGGGTGCGAAAGTCGTTTCACTTTCTGACTCTAATGGTACGGTGTACGTGAAAGAAGGTTTCACACCAGAATTACTTGCTGAAGTGATGGAACTTAAAAACGTAAAACGTGGTCGTATTTCTGAATTTGCATCTAAACACGGTTTCGAATATCTTGAAGGCCAACGTCCTTGGGGGATCAAGTGTGACATCGCATTACCATGTGCAACTCAAAATGAGTTGAATGGTGATGATGCAGCAACTTTACTTGCGAATGGCACAATCTGTGTGGCTGAAGGTGCGAACATGCCTTCTACTTTGGATGCTGTTGAGAAATTTGTAGAAGCGAAAATCTTATACGCACCAGGTAAAGCATCAAATGCAGGTGGCGTAGCAACTTCTGGTCTTGAAATGTCTCAAAACGCGATTCGTTTAGGTTGGACGTTTGAAGAAGTGGATGAGCGTTTACATGCAATTATGAAAGAAATTCACCGCAACTGCGTGAAATACGGTACACAAGAAGATGGTACTGTAAACTATGTAGATGGTGCGAATATTGCTGGTTTTGTAAAAGTTGCCGATGCAATGTTAGCGCAAGGTGTATTCTAAGCTTTGTCTTAAATAGACTTTCAAAAAACCGATGCACATGCATCGGTTTTTTTATGGTTTTTAGTTAGCAAAGTGCTTAATCAAAACGATAAATATCCATACCGAGTGAACCCATGCTAAAGCTACTATGAACAATATTAAATCGATCACCTGTGCCCATCGCAAAAAACAGCGGTGCAAAGTGTTCTAGGGTCGGGTGATTACGTGTCGCATACGGCAATTGTTGCCAATCCAGCACAGCATCATAATTGCGATGACTTAAATGCTGCACTACACGATTACGGAAACTAGATGCCCATTCAGGCACAGCCGCATTGGGTGTATTCCATGATAATTCACGCAAGTTATGGGTGATGCTGCCTGAGCCAATCAGTAGTATTTGCTGATCACGCAGTGGCGCCAAGCTTTGCCCAACATAATAAATCTGTTCGGCACTCATATTTGTAGGCAAAGAAATAGCGATTATAGGAATATTGGCATCGGGATACATGTGTAGTAATGGCATCCACACGCCATGATCATGCGGACGTGTGCTGTTGGCATGTGCAGCAAAGCCCGCATCAGCCAAACGCTGCAAAATATCTTCTGCCAGTTCAGGCAAGCCAGGCGCAGGGTAACGAAGAGTATACAAAGCTTCAGGGAAACCACRGAAGTCATGCCATGTTTCAGGGCGAATACCTGTATTGACTTCTAGGGCATTACTTTCCCAGTGCGCAGACATCACTACAATGGCTTGCGGTGTTGGTAAATTTTCACTTAAACGGCTAAGCGCGGGTCCAACCTGTTCAGGATTGAGTGCTAACAGGGGCGAACCATGTGAGATAAATAAACCAGGTAATGTCTGTAAGTTCATGCCGAGCTCCATATAGCCTGCTGTTCTTCAGCATCGCAAAAAAGTGTGTGCAGCGAAATGTACTTTTGTTGAACGCTATGTTGCAGCTTTGCAACGTCGCTAAATTGGTATATTCCGATGACTTCACGTGTAAATTGAGTTGCTTAATTAGCCCGCACGGTGATAAGGGTGGTTATGATTAATGCTCATAGCGCGGTATAGTTGTTCGATCAGCATCACGCGAACTAAAGGGTGTGGCAAAGTAAGTTTGGATAAGGACCAATGCCATGCTGCTGCTTTACGTACTGCTTCAGAATGACCATCTGGTCCGCCAATCGCAAGCACGACATCATTGCCCTCTAACATCCAGCCTTTCATGGTTTCTGCAAGTTTTTCGGTGCTGAACTCTTTGCCGCCCACTTCCAAGGCAATTAACAGCTCATTGTTTTTCATGGCATTTAAAATGCTATCACCTTCAATTTGGCGATATTTTAGAATATCGGCCTCAGAATCATTTTTGCCACGTTTCGCCATTGGCAGTTCGACAATTTGAGTCTGCACAAAAGGCTGAATCCGTTTGAAATAATCTTCAAAACCAGTMAGCACCCAAGCAGGCATTTTTTGTCCAATGGTCAGAATGCGAATTTTCATAGGCGAGTTCATGTAGCGAGCAATCAGAATCTCGCATTATAACCATGATTCAATACAAGCGCTGTGTGACGACACAATTTGCAATTGAATTTGCCAACAGGCTGTTGCTTTAATACTCAGCAATCTTATTGGTCTTTTTTGTCTTGGAATTATCAGCATGCGCGCGTTTCAAAGTCAGCAGTTATATTCATGGATATTGGGCGCGGGTATGGGATTGATGCCCACTGCTACATTTGCTGTGCCTGAGGCTCAATGGGCAGAACCAAACAATTTGCAAGTCTATATKCAGCAAGTGATTGGGCAGCAGGGTTTGGGTAATTCCGAACAGTATCGTCATTATAAAAATGTGAATGAACTGAATCGGGTTTCGGCATGGATTCGGGAACAAATGCGAGTATTTGGAATTCCGTGTCAATTTCAAAATTATGTGGTCAATCAGCAAAGCTACCGCAATGTGGTGTGCAAATTGAATGTCGGTGCTGCGCAAAAAACGATTTTTGGTGCGCATTACGATGTTTATGGGCAGCAGCAGGGGGCAAATGACAACGCTTCTGGCGTGGCAGGTGTAATCGAAACAGCACGAATTTTGGCGCAGGAAAAGAATAAACTTAGTCAAAATGTCGAATTTGTATTCTATACCTTGGCAGAGCCACCATTTTTTAAAACCGAGTCGATGGGCAGTTTTGTACATGCCAAATCTGTGCAGGCAGAAAAAGAAAAAATCCGTGCGGTGTATGTGTTGGATATGATTGGTTATTACGATAAAAATTTGGTGCAAAATTACCCAATCGGTTTAAAGTGGATTTACCCAAGTCATGGCAATTTTATTGTGGCATTGAGTAATATGCAATCACGTGAAATGAGTGCATGCTATTGCAATACAATGCAGCGTTTGAACCAGTTGCAATGTGAGCGCGTGGTGGCACCGACTTTCATCAAGGGTATAGATTTTTCAGATCATTTAAATTATTGGAAATATGATATTCCAGCTATTTTAATTACCGATACCGGCAGTTATCGCAGCTCACTTCGCCACACCACAGGTGATACTTTAAAAACAGTAAATTTTGAAAAAATGGCGCACGTTGTGAATGGCTTGGTTGCACAGGTTTTATCACCTTGATGAATGATCGCAGTGCATAAAAAACGCAGCCCTGAATTGAAATAGGACTGCGGTTAAAAGGTCATCCACCTGGAGATATGGATGACCAGAACATGAAGCATGCTTCAATCAAAAGCGTCTGATCAATTTGTCGGTCTAAATAGACCAAACAAGAAACATACAGCGAGATGTATCTTAAATTTATATATGTGGATGGTTTACCTATTTTTCAAGGAAATTGAATTAAAAATAGGCTATCCAATTGAAAAATGAATTAAAAAATATTCAACTACGTTTCAAAATCTAGAGTCTAAATACAACAAAAGAGCACCGAAGTGCTCTTTTGAAAAGTTTATGCTTAAAGCAGAGTAACTCGCTTAGTGACGTGCGGCTTTGCCTGCGGCCACCGGCTTCACAATGGGTGCCTTGGTTAAAGGCTTAGGCATACTGGTCAGTGCCAAAGGCAAGATCTCATCAATGCTTTTTACAGCCTTGATTTCCAAACCTTCTTTGACATTGTCTGGAATTTCAGACAAGTCACGCACATTTTCCTCTGGAATAAATACCAGTTTGATACCACCACGATGTGCCGCAAGAAGTTTCTCTTTCAAGCCACCAATGCGCATTGCACGACCACGTAAACTGGTTTCACCAGTCATGGCAATATCAGGACGAATTGGAATACCTGTAAACGCAGACACCAATGCTGTGGTCAATGCCAAACCTGCAGATGGACCATCTTTAGGTGTTGCACCTTCTGGCAAGTGTACGTGCACATCGGTTTCGGCAAATACACTCGCCTCAATGCCTAAGCTGTCAGCACGGGTACGCACAACGGTCATCGCAGCTTTGATCGACTCTTGCATCACATCCCCCAATGAACCTGTGGTGATGAAATTGCCTTTGCCTTTCATGGTTGCTACTTCAATGGTAAGTAATTCACCACCCACTGAAGTCCAAGCCAAGCCATTTACGCGACCCACTTCAGCTTCTTCTTCTGCCATACCATAGTCAAATTTGTGTGGACCAAGGTAATCCGGCAAGTTTTGTGAAGTCACATCTACCTGTAGGTTTTTGGCTTTTTTGCTGACTGCTTCTTYCACCACTTTACGGGCAATTTTTGACACTTCACGTTCAAGACTACGCACACCTGCTTCACGCGTATAGCGCTGTACAATGTCACGAATCGCTTCCTCATGAACCGTCAATTCTTTAGCACGCAAGCCATTATTTTTGATGGCTTTAGGTACAAGATAGCGTTCAGCAATATTCACTTTTTCATCTTCGGTATAACCCGGTAGACGAATCACTTCCATACGATCTAGCAGAGCTTCTGGAATATTCATGCTGTTGGCAGTACAAATGAACATCACTTCAGACAAGTCTAAGTCTAGATCTAAATAGTGATCGTTAAACTTGTTGTTTTGTGATGGATCAAGCACTTCTAACAAAGCAGATGCAGGGTCGCCACGGTAATCCTGTGCCATTTTATCAATTTCATCGAGCAAGAACAGTGGGTTCTTCACACCGACTTTGGTCAATGACTGTACAATTTTACCTGGCATCGCACCAATATAGGTACGACGGTGACCGCGAATTTCCGCTTCATCACGTACGCCACCTAGTGCCATACGCACAAACTCACGTCCAGTGGCTTTTGCAACCGACTCACCTAGTGAGGTTTTACCTACACCTGGAGGGCCAACCAAGCATAGAATTGGGCCTTTGAGTTTTTTCACGCGCGACTGCACAGCAAGGTATTCCACAATACGGTCTTTGACTTCATCTAAACCGTAATGATCAGCATCTAAAATTTCTTGTGCTTTCGCCAAGTTGATGCTGACTTTGCTGGCTTTGTTCCATGGCGTATCTAAAATGACTTCTAGATAGTTACGTACCACAGCTGCTTCGCTAGATGCAGGTTGCATCGCTTTAAGTTTACGGAACTCAGCTTCTGCTTTTTTACGTACATGCTCAGGCAAGTCTGCTTCTGCCAGACGTTTTTCAATTTCAGCGACATCATCTTCCGCACCKCCGTTCATATCGGACAGCTCGCGTTGAATGACTTTCATCTTCTCATTTAAGAAGTATTCACGCTGATTTTTTTCCATCTGACGTTTAACTGAGTCATGCAAAGTTTGCTCAATCTGCTGTTCTTCAGACTGTTGCAATAAATAAGTCATTAACTCCATTAAGTGAGCTTCAAACTCGTCGTGCTCAAGGAATTTTTGTTTAATATCAATGTTCAACGGCACGCGAGTTGCAACAAAGAACAACAATTGCAATAAATCTTCAATTTTATTGGCAGCAGCAATCAGTTCACGTGCATTGCGTAATTTTGCTTCAGCATATTGCGCAAATAAGGCACGTAATTCTTGCAAGCGTGTTGCTTGGGTATTCTCATCCATCGCAACAGTCATTGGGCTTAAGCTGTGCTCTGCAGTTAAATACGCGTCTTCATCAATAATTTTTTCGAGTTTGGCGCGGTATAAGCCTTCAATCAGCACTTTAATACAGTTTTCATCATTTTCGTGATTTACAACTTGCACAATTTTCGCGACAGTACCGTATTGATACAAATTGTCGTGATCAATTTCTTCTGTAAGCGAATCTTTTTGCGCAACTACAAATACTAGATTGTCACTGTTACGAGCCACATCAACTGCATTGATCGATTTTTCACGACCTACAAATAGAGCGATTTGCATGTGCGGATAAACCACCACATCACGTAGCGCTAAAAGCGGTAATACACTTGGAACCTGAGGCTCTAAGGTTTCTTGATTCATAATAATTTCAGACATGGGCACTCCTAATGAGTGACAACGGTGTTGCCATGTTTTTTATAGTGATGGGTATTTTAAAAAATACAAGGGCAGGTCAACATAAATTGTTTAAAAAATTAGCTAAGTATTTGATTTTAAATTGACCTATCCAGTCAAAATGATCAATTTAGCGTTTCAAGTTGCGTTTAAACTGTAAAAAACACTCTGGTGTCAGTAACGCATCTAGAGGTTGATCCCAGTTTTTACGTGGCAAGTTTGCATGAATCAGCTGAAAATCATGTGCGATACCTAAGCGATAAGGGCGCTGTGGAGCAGATGCCAGCGTGCGGTCATAATAACCACCACCCATTCCAATTCGAGTGCCGTACTTGTCGCAAGCCAGCAAGGGCATGATTAAAAGGTCAAGATGAGAAACATGCTTCCCACGACTTGCCATCGGCTCTTTCATGCCCAGTGGGTGATGAGAAAAACGTTTATTGATGTATTGATGACGTGAGATTTCAACCCAAACCAGTTGCTGATTCATGTTGCAAATCATGGGTAAATACACTTGTTTGCCTTGCACGAAGCAGTATTCAATGATGCGCTGTGTATGAATTTCACCAAATGCATCTAAATACACCCCCACTTTTTTTGCGTACTGAAATTTTGGCAACCGTATTAGGCGCTGCAAAACAGCTTGCTGCGCTTGCTGCTGTTGATTAGGCGTGACTGCTCTGCGCTGTTGTCGAAGCTGTTTACGCAAGGTGTTAAGTTTCAACAACTGCATTTGGGCACATCCTTATATTCCTGAGTTTAAATGCTTGAATGGGTATGGAATGACTATCATTGCATCGACAAAAAACAAGCTTTTATCATGCTTGGCATTTTAACAGGATGTAATGTTATATTTCTGATTATCTTAACCTGACCTACTATGGGATAGTTTGGCTTGAATCTAGATGTAAAATTAAAAACACACTGATGCTATAGCGCAATGAATGCCGCACTAAAAATCTTCACGGTCGCTACGAGATAAATTGGGCCGAGTTAAGTTAAAAACAACAATTATGTAAAAACACGTGCCAAAACAAAAACAACACTCTCATTTTGCGGTTATACGAACTGAAAAACGCTTCCGACACGCGTTAGATGAATTTGGACGTAAAAACTTATCAAGCGTTCAATCCATCTTGCTAGAAATCACACTGATTCTATTGTATTGGACTAAAGTTGTATAAAGCTGTGCGAAATAAATTTGGTTTTTCCTTCCTTTTAAAAACTCGAGAAAAAACAAAGTTTAAATATTTCTTTGGCGTATTTTTTTATGCTGTATATAAAGAAAACCTTTACCGAAATTGGTATGACCATTTAAAATAAACAATCAGACCAATCTTGACTTTTTTTTGTCTAAAACTATCATTTGTTGCATATATTGAGGGAATTTTGTTTTTCACCTCAATATTGGTCAGACCAAAACTAGAATTTTACCTCTATGCTTAGACCTATGTTTACGTTTGAGTGAGCATTTCAAGGAGATGACAATGCTTCAACATTGGCAACAGATCTATGATCCAATGGCAAATATTTGGATTTCGAGTCTTATTGCATTAATCCCGATTATCTTTTTCTTTTTAGCATTGGCGGTATTTCGCTTAAAAGGAAGTGTTGCGGGAACCATTACGGTTATTTTGGCATTATTGGTGTCGTTATTTGCTTATGGCATGCCGGCACCAATGGCTTTTGCTTCATTGATCTATGGATTTTTCTACGGTTTGTGGCCAATCGCATGGATTATTATTGGCGCATTATTCTTATATAAAATCTCTGTAAAAACAGGGCAATTTAACATTATTCGCTCATCTATTCTTTCGATTACAGAAGATCAGCGTCTCCAGATGCTATTAGTCGGCTTCGCGTTTGGGACATTTTTAGAAGGTGCAGCGGGTTTTGGGGCGCCAGTGGCAATTACTGCAGCTTTGCTAGTAGGTTTGGGTTTTAAACCTTTATACGCTGCGGGTTTATGTCTGATTGTGAACACCGCACCGGTTGCGTTTGGCGCAATGGGGATTCCAATTATTGTGGCGGGTCAGGTTTCGGGTGTAGAAACCATGGAAATTAGCCAGATGGTTGGACGTCAGTTGCCATTTATGGTGCCAATTGTGCTGTTCTGGATTATGGCAATTATGGATGGCTGGCGCGGTGTGAAAGAAACTTGGCCTGCAGTGTTGGTGGGTGGTGGTGCTTTTGCGATTGCACAATACTTGACCTCTAACTTTGTTGGACCTGAGTTACCTGACATTACCGCTGCAATTGCCTCTTTGGTCAGTTTAACGGTGTTGTTTAAATTCTGGCAGCCAAAACACATTTTCCGTTTTAGCGATGCAGACACAAAAGTGGATGCCAACTTAGTTGCAGAACAACAGCAAAAATACAGCATCGGGCAGATTGTGAAAGCATGGTCACCCTTTGCAATTTTAACGGTGATGGTTACGATTTGGAGCATCAAACCGTTCAAAGATTTATTTGCTAAAGATGGTGCAATGCATGATTGGGTCATTTCCATCAAAGTGCCATTTTTACATCAACTGGTACAAAAAATGCCGCCTGTGGTGGCAGACGTCAAAGACTACGATGCCATCTTTAAGTTTGACTGGCTGAGTGCCACGGGTACTGCAATTATGATTGCGGCTTTCATCACCATCATTTATTTAAAAATGAAACCACGTGAAGCTGTCAAAACCTTTGCAGAAACCATCAATGAATTAAAAACACCGATTTATTCCATTGGTATGGTGCTGGCCTTTGCTTTTATCGCCAATTATTCAGGTATGTCTGCGACCTTGGCATTGGCTTTGGCTCATACAGGTAATGCATTTACTTTCTTCTCGCCATTTTTAGGCTGGATTGGAGTGTTCTTGACAGGTTCAGATACATCAGCCAATGCCTTATTTGCTGCCTTGCAAGCCACAACTGCACAGCAAATTGGTGTGCCAGAAGTGTTACTTGTTGCTGCCAATACCAGTGGTGGTGTTACAGGCAAAATGATTTCGCCGCAATCGATTGCAATTGCCTGTGCGGCAGTCGGTTTAGTCGGTAAAGAATCGGATTTATTCCGCTTTACCGTGAAACACAGTATCACGTTCACCGTAATGATCGGTATTATTATCACTCTACAAGCTTATGTGTTCCCATGGATGATTCCATAACCACATGCACAAGAGGATAGCCGCATGAAAGTCTCCGACAAAGTTGTACAAGACCTGCGCACACTGGTTGAAAAAAATCAGATGCAAGTCGGAGACCGATTGCCTGCCGAAAGAAAGTTATGTGAACAACTCGGGGTTTCCCGTTCCTCTTTGCGTGAGGCTATTCAGCAATTGACCAGTCAGGGCATGCTGGTCAGCAAAGTTGGAGCGGGTACTTTTTTGCAACAGCTACCCACCAATTGGTCGCAATATCAAATTGTGCAGCCTTTAAGTAACCTGATTGATGAAGACCCTGCTTATCGTTTTGATGTGCAGGAAGCTCGAATGGTGCTTGAAGGTGGTACGGCATGGTATGCCGCACAGCGGGCAACTGCTGAGGATTTGAAAAACATCCGTGCCTGTTATGAGCAAATTGCCCATTTTCAAATTTTAGGTGATGACGATCAGGCAGCAATTTCCGATGCCAAGTTTCATTTGGCAATTGCCGAAGCATCGCACAATTTGGTGCTCATTCAAATGATGCGTGGCTTATTTGATTTGTTGCAATACAACGTGGTTTTGGGCCGACGTAAAGTCTATACCGAAGCCCACCGTTTCGATCAGTTGCATGATCAACACTTTCAAGTGATGGATGCAATTGAACGCCAGGATCCAGAAGCTGCCCGTTCGGCAGTGTGTGGACATATTGAATTTGTAGTTCAACAAGTACGCATGATAGACGAGGAAGATGCGCGTCGTCAGCGTGCGAGTCGATTAAACAGGATAGCGCCATGATTATTTCTTCTGCGAATGATTACCGCGAAGCAGCTAAACGCCGTTTACCGCCATTTTTATTTCACTATATTGATGGAGGTGCGTATGCGGAACAAACGCTAAAAAGAAATGTAGAAGACCTTTCACAAATTGCCTTGCGCCAACGTGTATTAAATGACATGTCGGCTTTAAGTTTAGAAACCACGTTATTTAATGAAACTTTGTCGATGCCTGTGGCTTTGGCGCCAGTCGGTTTAACAGGCATGTATGCGCGCCGTGGTGAAGTACAGGCTGCGGTAGCAGCAGACAAAAAGGGTATTCCGTTTACTTTGTCTACCGTGTCGGTGTGTCCAATTGAAGAAGTGGTACCTGCCATTTCTCGCCCAATGTGGTTTCAGCTCTATGTGTTACGTGACCGTGGCTTTATGCGCAATGCTTTGGAACGTGCCAAAGCAGCTGGCTGTTCAACATTGGTTTTTACAGTAGATATGCCTGTGCCTGGTGCACGTTATCGTGATGCACATTCAGGCATGAGTGGGCCAAATGCGGCCATGCGCCGTTATATGCAAGCAGTGATGCATCCAAACTGGGCGTGGGATGTGGGTTTACTCGGCCGCCCACATGATTTGGGCAATATCTCCAAATACTTGGGCAAGCCGACTGGACTGGAAGATTATATTGGTTGGTTGGGCAATAACTTTGATCCATCCATTTCATGGAAAGACCTAGAGTGGATTCGTGAATTCTGGGATGGCCCAATGGTCATTAAAGGCATTTTAGACCCAGAAGATGCTAAGGATGCTGTTCGTTTTGGGGCTGATGGAATTGTGGTGTCCAATCACGGTGGTCGTCAGTTAGATGGTGTGCTCTCGACTGCACGTGCTTTACCGCCAATTGCTGATGCGGTGAAAGGAGATCTTAAAATTCTAGTGGATTCAGGTATTCGTAATGGCCTAGATGTGGTGCGCATGCTGGCGATGGGCGCGGATACTTGTATGCTAGGACGTGCCTTTATTTATGCACTAGGTGCAGCAGGCGGGGCGGGTGTGAGTAATTTACTCGAATTGATTGATAAGGAAATGCGAGTCGCAATGACCTTAACGGGTGCTAAAAACATTCAGGCGATTAACTCAGATTGCTTGGTACAACTTGAGCGTGAACTGAAAGGCTAAATTGCCAACAGAAGCGACCAATCCATCAACCGATGCATTTGGCTGAATCGCTTAATTGTATTTATCACCTTGTTTCAGGACTTGTACACTATGCCACAGACAATTTCTTCTGCAATACAATTTGATGCTGCATCAACCCTCAAAAACTTGGTCGATATTGTGGGAAAAGCGCATGTATTGACCCATGAATCAGATACTCGTTTATATCGTCAAGGGCGACGTTTTGGCGAGGGACAGGTTTTTGCCGTGGTCACGCCAGGTTCTTTGTTGCAGCAGTGGCAAGTGTTACAAGTGGCTGTGGCGGCAGATTGCATTATTATCATGCAAGCCGCCAATACAGGGCTTACGGGTGGTTCTACACCATTTGGTGATGACTATGATCGTCCTGTAATTTTGATCAACACCCAACGTTTAAAAGGTATTCAGCTCATCAACGATGCCAAGCAAGTGATTTGCTTGCCTGGTGCAACGCTAGATGCTTTGGAACAAAAATTGGCACCACATCAGCGTGAGCCACACTCAGTCATTGGTTCATCTTGTATTGGCGCTTCGGTGTTGGGCGGGGTATGTAATAATTCAGGTGGTGCATTGGTCAGACGTGGCCCTGCCTATACTGAGTTGGCCTTATATGCACAAGTCAATGAACTGGGCGAGTTGCAACTCATCAATCATCTGGGGGTGAATTTAGGAAACTCGCCAGAAGAAATTTTAACCAGACTTGAGCAACAACAATATCGCCCTGAAGATATTGAATATTCGGAACATAGTTGTGCTTCTGATCAGCGTTATGTGCATGATGTTTCCCAAGTCGACGCCGATACGCCTGCACGGTTTAATGCCGACCCAAGCCGTTTGTTTGAAGCTTCGGGTTCGGCAGGTAAAGTCTGTGTGTTTGCAGTGCATTTGGATACGTTTGAGAAAATTCCGAGTCAGGTGTTTTATATCGGCAGCAATCAGCAGGATGATTTAACCGCGATTCGCCGTTTTTTATTACGTGATTTGCCGCGTGTACCGATTGCTGGCGAGTATATTCATCGAGATGCCTATGACATTGGTGCAGAATACGGCAAAGACAGCTTCTTGTTTATCGAGAAGTTTGGCACCAGTAAAGTACCTGCAGCTTTTGCCATGAAAGACAAAGTTGATGGTTTTCTAACCCGTTGGGGCATGCGTGGATTGTCGGATAAAGTTTTGCAAATGTTCACGAAACTTCTGCCAAATCATTTACCAGAACGCATGAACCAATTTCGTGATTTGTATGAACATCATTTAATTTTGCGCATTGAGCAGCAAGATGTTGCGGCAGTACAGCAGTTTTTACTGGATTATTTTATCACGCGCAATTCTGGCAGTTTTTTTCTATGTAATGAAGATGAAGGCCGCAAGGCTTTTCTGCATCGCTTTGCAGTGGCAGGTGCTGCAATTCGTTATCGTGATACACATCGAAATGAAGTGGAAGACATTGTTGCTTTAGATATTGCGTTAAGACGTAATGATCAGCAATGGGTTGAAACCTTGCCCGAAGAGTTGGAGCAGGCGATTATACATAAGTTGTATTATGGTCATTTTTTATGTCATGTCTTTCATCAGGACTATATTATTAAAAAAGGCGTAGACCCGTTGGCGATGGAACATCAAATGTGGTCATTGCTTGATGCACGTGGGGCAGAGTATCCTGCAGAGCATAATGTTGGGCATTTATATGTGGCGAAGCCTGCCTTAAAGCAGCATTATCAAAAATTGGATCCGACCAATTGTTTTAATGTGGGCATTGGGCATAGCTCTAAATTAAAAGCTTGGCGTTAAATAAGGATGAAAACTGAGCAGTGAAACTGATTCTAAGGAAAGATGGATATGTTTAAGTTAGATAGCAAACTGCTACAGATTTTTTACTATGTATATAAATTAAAAAATGTGTCTGCAGCAGCAGATGCATTGGGCATGAGTCAGCCTGCGGTTAGTAACTGTTTAAATAAAATTCGTCAGCATTTTAATGACCCATTATTTTTAAGGGTTGGCAATGAAATGTTGCCTACAGAGTTGGCGAAACAGATTTTTTCACCGATTAGTGAAATTATTAATAAAATTGAAACGGTCAATAATTTTAAAGTCGATTTTGATCCGACACATTCCGATCAATTATTTACCTTGGCAATGACCGATGTTTCGCATTTGGTTTTATTGCCAAAACTGACCAAGTTTTTAAAAAAATATGCACCTTCAGTGCGGATTAAAATTCGTCCTATTACCCGTGAAACCAGTTATCAAATGGCAAATGGTGAAATTGATTTTGCGATTGGTTTTTTACCTGAGTTAGAGCAGGGTTTTTATCAGCAGCAATTATTTTTACAATATTATGTGGTGATTAGTCGTAAAGATCATCCACGTATTTGTGAAAAAAGTTTAGATGTTGAAGCTTATATTCGTGAATCGCATGTCGATGTAGATACCAGTATAGGTCACTACCATATTGAAAATGAATTAAGCAATCGTGGTTTAAGACGTAATATTCTAATGAGTATCCCAAGTTATTTAGGGGTCGGTTTAATTGTGCAAGAAACCGATATGATTGCGACAGTGCCTTATTATTTAAGTGAGGTGTTATTGGCACGCGGGAATTTACAAGTAGTGAGTGCGCCTTTGAATTTTCCAACCTATCCTGTACGACAATATTGGCATACGTCTTGTCATCACCAAACCAGTCATCAGTGGTTAAGAAAAGTGATTTTTGATTTGTTTAGTCAGCATCCTTAATTAATCGTATTTAAAGTAAAATTTTTATAATTTTTTAAATTATCATTCGCTAATTCCCTCATCTTCAAAAGAGCAGGCTAGGCTGAGGGAATTAGTGATTCTTTTTTATAAGGCAATAAAACTAAATTTCTGCCCACGATTTTGATTGCAGCTATACATTTTCATTTTTCCATTATAAATATCTAAACATTTGCCTGTATCTGCACTACGAATACGCTGACCATCGAGATACCATTTTTGGTTACTTTGTCCATTACAGGTATAAGCAATTACTTCAGCACCATCATGTTTCTGTTTTCCTGCTACATCTAGACATTTACCTTGCACGGTAATGCTTTGATCAGGATGGAAAATAAAATGCTGATTGGTACCATCATGACAATGTGAAGTCTGAATGGAACGTTGATTACTGCGACTAAAATCTACGCAGCGACCATCATAGGTTTTAATTTTGACTTTTTGTTGCCATGTTTGCGCAGGATAAGGCATAGGTGTTGGCATATAAATGGTTTGTTGTGCAGGACGTTCTACAGGTGTACTTGCTGGAATTTGAGGTTGAATGACGATATTGGGAATCTGCCCCGATGCTGTTCCGTCAACCACAATACATGCTGTTAAAAGTGAGCAACTGCTTATAGTGAAAAGTGTCTTAAACATAAGAGAAAACAATTTATTTATTAGGTGGATAGGATAAATTTAAAGCATGGAATAAATATTTATTTTTTGTAATTTTGTGTGTAAATGACCAAAAAATTTTATCTAATAGACATGGTTTCCTAGACACGGTTTTCAAGCAAAAAATTAAGTTTGAAAAAACTTCAACTCGCGATTCTATGTATTCTTTGTTTGCTAGTGGGTGCATTCTTGGGAAGTGCATGGCAGAAATTTTACTATCAGGACATATGCCTAGATTTAGGTGGTGGTCAGCAGCCAGGGAATCATCCAATTTGCGTAATTGAACAACAAAAATAGAAAAACTTAAAACTCAACTATATGACTTTCAAGTTATGTCGTTGAGTTGTAAAATTATGTGTTAAAGTTGGCATTTGTCGCAGTTTTTGAATTTTGGGGTTGGAACTGTTGAAGCATTTTTTACTATCACTCAGATTGAATCTGCGTAAACTTATTTTAATTTCGACAGTTTTAAGCGTATCTGGCTTATTTGTTGTCAGTGTATTTATTTTGAATTATGTAATTAAACAACAATTAATTCAAAATTCACTTTCGATCAATGAAAAATATGCAGAAAAAATTGCCACCAGTGCCAATCAACATTTTTCAGATATGCTGCAAGAGTTGGATTATAGTGCACGTTTATTAGAAAAAAATTTTTATAATACACAAGTTAGAAAAGAAGAAGTAAAACGCTTAAAAAATCAATCGAATCATTTTAATAGCGTTTTATTGGTAGAGCAGAATAAACATATTTTAGCTTATGCACCTAATACATTAAAACTTAATTTTAATCAGGCTTATAGTACCATTGGTATTGATGGATCTATTGAAAAAAAGAAAACTTATATTTCATCTCCCTATTGGTCTATAAGTAATAATTTAATCGTCATGATGTCACAACCTATTTATAATAAAACACATCAATATTTAGGCTTAATCAGTGGTACGATTTATTTACAGGAGCAGAACTTGATTAATACCATGCTCAATACTCAGTATGATTATAAAAAAAGTTATATGTATGTGATTGATCAACATAATCGTATTATTTTTCATCCAGATAAAAAGCGAATTGGTGAAAAAATTATCAATAATACAGGTTTGGATTATATTAATAAGAATACAAAGGGATCAATTCGTTTAAAGAATAGTTTAGGTATAGATAATTTGGCGGGTTTTGCACATATTCCAAGTGTAAATTGGATTGTAGTTTCTCAGCAGCCCACAGATGATTTACTTGCACAAGCTAATACGCTGATTTTTAAAGTATCGATTGGAATCTTCATTTTTTACTTTTTTATTTTTTTATTGATTTGGTATATCTCAAGCTTTATTTCTTCACCTTTGAACCGCTTGGCACGTATGGCAAGTATGCTCAATCATGCGGACATTGAAAATAAAATTAAAGAAGTTGATCCGTGGTATTTCGAGGTTTTAAAGTTTAGAACCTCATTATTAATGAGTTCGGAAACCTTTAGTGATCGGATTGCGGAGTTAAAGCATCACGTCTATACTGATCCATTGACAGGTTTATATAACCGTCGTGGGATGCAATTATTTTTAAATGAGTTGGTCAAAACCCGAACTGAGTTTGCAGCATTGTCTATTGATATTGATTTCTTTAAGAAAGTTAATGATCACTATGGGCATGATCAAGGTGATATGGTACTGCAAACGCTCGCCCAAATAATGCAAACTAATTTTAGGGATCATGATATTTGTTGCCGTTCTGGGGGCGAAGAGTTTTTAGTGCTGATGACGACTGCCGACCCAAGTGTGGCATATAAAGCTGCGGAGCGTTTAAGAACGACCATGCAACAAACCAATATTAATGGTATGGGTGAAATTACCATCTCAATTGGTATCGCATTTTGGTTTAAAGATGCAGAGGATATTTCTGAAGTGCTTAAACTTGCAGATAATAAATTGTATGAAGCCAAACATGCTGGGCGGAATTGCACAAAGTCTACGGCTACATGAGAATTTGGATAGATTCCTATTCAGCTAACACAGAGGCATGCGATGGAAAAAGATCAAGATCCAACGATTGTGGTTGAAGACAGTCCTGAACAAGAAAAATATGAACTTCTGAAAGAAAAGCTGAAATACAAACAAGCGGAGCGCGAAAACTCTAAAAAGATTGATCATAAACAAGTACGGCTGAATATTCAGGCCGATGCCTTGCCAAGCAAAACCTTTTTTATAATGAATGCTTTGGCAGCTATTATTGCAGGCTATGGTTTATTGTCTAATTCAGCTGCAGTGGTGATTGGTGCAATGCTGGTTGCGATGATGCTTGGTCCTATTTCAGGTATGGCTTTAGCATTTATTGATAATCGATGGTTGTTTTTTAAAACAGCATTTAAAACCTTAGTTTTAGGTGTGTCGATGATTGTCAGTATTGGCATCATTTTAGGTCTTATCAATATTAACTTACCTATCACCCATGAAATTCTGTCTAGAACTCAGCCTACCATTATGGATTTAATGATTGCACTTGCGGGTGGTGCAGCAGGGGCATTTGCAGCCGTTTCACCACGTCTGTCTGTGGCTGTTGTTGGCGTTGCAGTTGCGACTGCTTTGGTACCGCCGCTGGTTGCAAGTGGCATATTAATTGCGCATCTGGAATGGAAACATGCAGCAAATGCTCTGCTGTTGGCACTGACCAATATTGTTGCTATTCAAATTAGTTCTTCACTGGTGTTATGGGCAGCTGGTTTTAGACGCGGTTCAGATGAAGAAGTAAATAGCACAGTAATTGAATTTATTAAAAGAAATATCGTGAGTCTTTTAGTACTTTTTGCGCTGGGTATCTATTTAAGCTTTAACTTTATGATGATGTTAAATAAACAGATGTATGAACATCAGGTAGAAAGCTTGATTGAAAGTCAATTTAATCAACATAATAATTTGATTGATACGGTGCAGTTTGATCGGCGTAAAGAGATGACTTTAATTCGCGTAGTCTTGCGTGGAGATATAGCGCCAAAACCTCAACAGATTTCTGCATTGAATCAAAAATTAGCACAAGACCCACGTGGAAAACCAAGTGTGGTTCAAGTGCGCTTTATTCCTGTGCAAATTATTCAAGCCAAAGAAAGTCCTGATTTTGATATTAAGCAAGTTGAAGCCGAGCAGTTGATACAACCTTAGATGAAGAAATTGATGGTATTTATAGCTTACTTTAGATGGCGTCTTATTATTCAATAGGGCTCTCAGAATGTTACGTATTACACAGATTTAATTTAATAGTCTCAAAAGGTTATAGTTAAGCCAATTTTAAGTTAAACCATTTAACATCCGATTTATTTCAAATCAAATTCACTATGCTTCCACGCTCTCCTTACAAATGCTCTTTTGGTTTACAACGGATTTTGAATGCCACAGGCTATTCTTTGGCAGGCTTTAAAGCCGCCTTTCAAAACGAAGCAGCATTTCGGCAAATTATTCTGATTAATTCAATGCTGATTCCACTCAGTTTTTTCATGCCTGTTAGTCGTGTCGAACAAGTGATTATGATTGTGGTGTGTTTGCTTGCCATCATTGTCGAACTGATTAATTCAGCCATTGAAGCTGTGGTCGATCGTGTTTCAATGGAGCAACATCCCTTGTCTAAAAATGCAAAAGATATGGGGAGTGCAGCGCAATTTGTTGCTTTGGCAATTATCGCATTGACCTGGGGCGCATGCCTGATTCCTGCTTAATCCCTTAAAAACAAGCATAAAACAGACTTTAAAATAGATAGTGAGTTGAGTATTCCTCATGCGGCATCAGCATTCAAAATTTTTACTTCTTCAAGCAATTTTACTCCTTCTGAGTTTGCTGATATTGCTTAATTTATTTAGCGTTACAGGCAGGCTAGATTTACACCTCATTCAACCCTTCGTGGATGCTCATGCAGAATTTCCACTTCGACAAGACTGGGCATTGGCTGAATTAAATCATCGGTATGTCAAATATATCCTGATTGCGGTATATCTGAGTTATTTACTGACTTGGTTGCTGTCTTTCAGATTTCAAAAATTACGTGCTTGTCGTTGGGAGTTTGGCTATTTCTTTTGGATGGTGGTGATTTCGACCAGTGTGATTGCAATACTTAAATCACAGTCGGCACATGCTTGCCCGTGGGATATGAGTATAGCCACAGCGCATGGTGTTCGGTGGGATTTAAGTGCAACGGCAGGGCATTGTTTTCCTGGTGGGCATGCCTCAAGTGGTTTTGCTTTATTGGTAGGATATTTTGTTTATCGAGTTGCTCAACCTAAACGTGCTTATTTTTTCTTGATTGCGGCTTGCATTTTAGGCATGGGGATGGGCTGGACGCAAATGATGCGCGGGGCACATTTTTTCAGTCATAATCTTTGGACAGGCTGGATTACTTGGTGTTTGAATGTAGTCGCTTATGCGTTCTTGGCGCATAAATTGCCACAATCAAAAAATCTAACTTAAAACCCGATCTTAACGCATCGGAAATTTAACCTGCACACATAAACCACCTAAACTGGCACTTTTAGAAAACTCTAAATTTGCACCTAAGCGTTGGGTGGCTTTATCTACAATAGATAAACCTAAACCGCTGCCAATTTCTGCATGGTTGTGAATACGGTAAAAACGCTGTCGAATTTGACTGAACAGTGCGGGGTCAATGCCTGCACCACTGTCTTCAATTTGCAAAATTGCATGTTGTTCTTGCTGAAAAATAGTCACATTGATCACGCCTTTTTTGGGCGTATATTTAATCGCATTAT
Organism: Acinetobacter towneri; assembly: GCF_001758345.1. Lineage (GTDB taxonomy): Bacteria > Pseudomonadota > Gammaproteobacteria > Pseudomonadales > Moraxellaceae > Acinetobacter > Acinetobacter towneri_A. Next base: position 322,911 of record NZ_MKQS01000001.1, on the reverse strand, counting down.
CAATTAAATTATAAATAATGGAATGCAAAGCAGAACTTTGCCCATGAATATTCAACTCTTGGCGTTGTTCGACACCTAAATCAATATCTTTTTGCAATGCCAATTGAATGAGCTGTTCCACACAGGCGATGGTCATTTGATTTAAAGAGAGGGTTTGATCGCTTTCAATCAGACTATCTAAGGCATCTTGCTTGGCTAAGCTTAATAACTGATTGACCAAATGCTGTAAACGTAAAACCCCTTGGCTTAAATTATAGAGGGCATCACTTTGTGGAAATTGCTGCAATAGAATTTGTACTTGTAAATTGAGTGCAGTGAGCGGGGTACGTAATTCATGTGCAGCATCGGCAACGAACTGGCGCTGTTCCTGTTGTGCGACAGAAATTCGCGTAAATAATTTATTCATTTCCTGAATAGTAGGTGCAAGCTCAACTGGATAATCTAGCATTCTAATTGGATTGAGATCCTGCGCTTTACGACGTGCCAGTTCACTTTTAAAGTCATTTAGAGGTCGGAAATTATGGCGAATTAGCCAACTTAAAGCCAATAATGCAAAGGGTAAAAATAGTGCATAGGGAATAAACATATTTGCTGCTAACTCTAAAGCTAAATATTGGCGCACAGAGTTTTGCTGGCTAATTTGAATTTGCAGATTTTCCTGCGGCAAAATATAAGTACGCCACAATTCAGATTGAGTTTGATGACTATAAAAACCCGGTTTTTCTACAGGCTGTAGTAGTAATACATCTTGAGGGTGTAATTGTGGTGTTGCATCAGCATATGCCCAAATATCGACAAATAAGTCTTCTTCACTATATTTTTGATTTAAATTGATTTGGCTTCGCGTAGGTTCTGGGTGGTTCGCTGCAATGCGTTCTGCCAAACTTTGCATTTGTGCATCTAAAATTTCATTGATTTCTTCTAGGGCAATTCGATAGGCTGCAAATACCAAAGCGCAGCCCAACATGACACTAAAGATAGAAACATAAACAATCAGACGTTTTTGCAAAGAGTAGGATTGCATTAAATTTGCCCTAAACGGTAACCTAAACCACGAATGGTACGAATAAAGTCCTTACCGAGTTTGGCGCGTAAATGGTGAATATAGACTTCAATAGTGTTGCTACTGACTTCACTGTCAAAATCATATAATTTATCTTCTAAATTATTTTTAGAGAAAATTTTATTTGGGTGGCTGAGCAAAGCCATTAAAATTGCCCATTCACGATTCGACAGTTCAATATATTCACCTTTGAATTTTGCCAAATGTTGTTCGGTATCTAAGACTAAATCGCCATAACTTAAAATATGCGCAGTATTATTCACTGGATTTTGTGTACCGCTGCGTCTGAGTAGGGCATAAATTCGCGCCAGTAATTCATCAAACTCATAGGGCTTAATTAGATAATCATCTGCGCCCTGATTCAAACCATCAACCCGTTGTTGCAATTGATCACGCGCTGAAATAATCAGCACGGGCAATTGTGGATGTAACTGGCGAATATTTTTTAATACCTGCATGCCGTCCATCATGGGTAAGCCTAAGTCCAGCAACACCAGCTGGATATCATGTTGCTGTAATTGCTTTAAGCCATCCATCCCGTTATTCACCCAAGTAACATCAAATTGTTGTAGCTTGAGCAAGGTCTGGGTCGATTCGGCAATCATAAAATCATCTTCGATGATTAAAATTTTAGGCATGTGATGACTCGTGCTGCGGTTGGGCGATATATGGAGTATGACATTGATTCAGCATATCATTTTTCGGGTCAATTACTTTGCTGTTTACATCCAGCAAGCCCAATAAACTTGGGAAAAGATTATCCTGACTCAATGTTGCTTGACGTTGTGCTTTTAAGCAATTCACTTGCGCAGAATTTTGTTGTTGCCAGGTTTCTGAAAACCACATCAGCATAGGTACATGGGTCTGTTGAGTAGGCGCCATAGAATATGGCGCACCGTGCAAATATAAACCATGTTCACCTGTCGATTCACCATGGTCAGACAAATACCAAAATCCGGTTTGATAGTGCTTTTGTTGCGCTAAAGTTTGAATCAACTGACTTAAAACATGGTCGGTATAGACAATCGAATTGTCATAGCTATTGCGTAAGGCATCGGCAGTGCAACCCTGAATCGCATTGCTGTTACACGTGGGTTGGAAAGGTTGATAAGCTGCGGTTGAGCGTTTGAAATAAGCAGGTCCATGACTGCCCATTTGGTGCAATACAATTAAATGTGAGCGYGTGTCTTTAGGGTCAAGTTGAGCAAGATAAGCCTGTAAACTATCCACTAAAATTTCATCTAAACATTCACCGCTGGCATCACACCATTTTTGTTTTAGCGCTGCAGGAATTTGATATTGCTGCACCCGATCACAAGCACCTTTACAGCCTGAATTGTTATCAATCCAAGTGACTTGATAACCTGCACGCTGGGCAATATCCAGTAAACCTTCACGGTGACTTGCAAGTTGTTCATCATAATTTTGGCGTGGCATCCCCGAGAACATGCACGGCACAGAAACAGCCGTGGCAGTACCACAAGAGTTGACTTGAGTGAAATTAATCACAGGCAGTTTAGACAGTTCTGGATTGGTATTTTTTGCGTAGCCATTCAGCGAGAAGCTTTCAGCACGTGCAGTTTCACCGACCACCAACAGCATAATTTTGGGTGCTGTGCCTGTTTGCGCACGTTGAATTAAATGCGCATCTTCACCATAGCGCAGCAGCGGCAAATTCTGTTTAGGAGCTTTCTTTTTATAATAGGACAGACCAGATGCAATCGCATTTTGTGGCGAAAGCATGCCTTTTAAATCACGATGTTCACGGAAGATTGCAGCATAATCGACATAAAAACAGAACAATAAACCCGAAATCAGCACAATAGAAACTACACTACCCAAGGTCTTTTGCAGTAATTGTCGAGCAAAATGAGTCGGCTGAATTTTAACAGACCACACTAAAACCAATGGCAGTAGCACAAACAGCACACTCCAAACCACCAAACGTACAGACCAGAGATCACGTACTTCACGCACATCGGTTTGCAGCATATTCTGAATTTGGTCTGCGGTAATCACTACACCTAAACTATTGACAAAATAAGCGCTGAATCCACCAACTACAATCAAAATGCTTGCTAATATTTTGGCATTCCAACGCCAGTTCAGCCATTGCAGCAACAGATGATATGCTGACACAATCACGATCACAGTTGCGATCACTAGGTTAGTGGCTTTAATTCCTTGATAAGGTGTGAATTGTTTAATTTTCTCATAAAATCCATAGTTCAATACCAAGCCTAACCATAGGGCAAGCATTAGATTGAAATAGAATAAAGAAATCGGTTTTTGCCAAACGCGCAGTCGGGCCAAGAAAGACGGAGCAAGTGGTGATTGGGTCTGCTTAGACATCGTCAATGATTCAAAAGACTTTAAGATGCTTTAGCCTAAAATTTGAAACTTAAAACTGACTTAAAATTGCGGGCTGAATCTGTCGTAGTTTTATTTGAATAACTTTGAAGATAGAAATTTTAGAGAAGTGAACTTTGCATAAGTAACCTGTTTATTCACTTTATTTCTGAAGTTTCCCCCTATCTCTGAATATATTTTTATTCAAAGACAGGGCAGAGATTTATACTGAATTTCCTAGGTTTTAAGCCACTGCAACATGGAACATTGAACCAATCCACGCACTAAATACCATGGCGACAATACCCCAAATCATGACGCGCAATGCACCTTTCCACATACTTGCACCACCCACATAGCTGGCAAGTGCCCCCATAATGCCTAGGCTGATTACACCGACCAACATCACACCTTTATCTAACAGATGCTCAGGTAAGAGTAAAATAGACACCAACGGGAATAATGAACCTACAGTAAATGCCAATGCCGAAGAAAATGCTGCGGTAAAGGGTCGCGCTGCGGTGTGTTCTAAAATACCAATTTCATCACGGGCATGGGCATCTGAAGCATTGTGAGCAGTCAATTGTATGGCCACTTGTTCTGCCAATTTGGCATCTAAACCGCGAATCATATAAATATTGGTGAGCTCTTTTAGCTCATGCTCTGGGTTGAGTTTTAATTCACGGGCTTCCATCGCAAGGTCATTTTTTTCAATGTCTTGTTGAGATTTCACTGAAATATATTCACCCGCTGCCATAGAAGCAGCGCCMGAAATTAAACCCGCAATACAGGTAATCAACAATGTTTGTGAAGATGCACCACTAGCTGCCATCCCAACGACCAAACTCGTCACAGAGATGATTCCATCGTTCGCCCCTAAAACTGCAGCACGTAACCATCCAGATCGTGAAATATAATGTTTTTCGAGGTGGTAAGAATGAGGCATAGATCAAATTCTCTTGTTATTCAATTTTCATTGATTGATGTGTGATATAGCATAAATCATTCTAAAAAAATTATCGGCTAAATAGGTGCTTTATTTCAGAAAAAGATGTTTTGTACAAAGCCAATGACCATGGGTAAAGAAAGACGGAATAATGATTTCATCATTAAGCAGCATTTGATGGCTGCTTTGGAGTAGGTTTGGTTTAACCCTTGTTTGCCTTTTGATGGAGCTTAGCATTACGACGCAGCAGGCTCAAACCAAATGGCAATATTTTCGCGATGAATGAGTGCTCGGTAATATGAAGACCAATGGGTTGTCGGATAAATTTAAGGTTTAGGCTTATTCGTTTGGAAATTATATTGTGGAATAAGCCTTAGAGATAGTTTGTGCACCAAAGCCATTTAAAATTAAATGTTGAGTTGAATTCTCACTTCCCCAACTCAATATTCTTCAAAATAACACAATCGGCTTGCTCATCGCCAGAGCAATGATCTGCAGAACTTTGTAGCCAATTCGCCATTTCCTGCAATTGTGCAATCTTTTGTTTTAAAGTTTCAATATGTTTAAGCGTGAGCTGCTTCACCTCTGCACTTTGTCGGTCAGCATTTTTCCATAAACCTAGTAATTCTTTCATTTGCTCAGAAGAAAAACCCAAATCTCGCGCATGTTTAATAAAAAACAAGGTTTTTAAGTCTTGCTCAGAATAAATTCGATACCCTGAAGCAGAGCGTTTGGCCGTATCTAGCAAACCAATTTGCTCATAATAACGAATCATTTTGCTGGAAATACCCGATAGCTTAGAGGCTTGACCAATATTCATGTGACTTCTCTCATAAAAGGGCATAGAACAATCTTCTAAACCCTATGTATGTTATATTTAAACTTGTGCTGCTTGGAAATATTTTAAGCGGAGCGCATTACCCAACACAAACACTGAAGATAACGCCATCGCACCCGCAGCAAAAATAGGCGAGAGCAAAATACCTGCAAACGGATACAGAGAGCCCGCAGCAATTGGAATCAAGGCAATATTATAAATAAATGCCCAAAATAGATTTTGACGAATATTGCGGATGGTGGCTTTACTCAAAGCAATTGCATTGGGCACACCTTGTAAATTGCCCGACATCAATACAACTTCGGCTGCTTCAATCGCAACATCTGTACCTGTCCCAATCGCAATTCCAACATCGGCTTGTGCCAAAGCAGGGGCATCATTAATGCCATCGCCCACAAAAGCCACACGTCCAAATTGCTGTTGTAATTCACGTACAACATCAACCTTTCCTTCAGGTAAAACTTCGGCTACCACATGATCAATCTGTAAACGTGCAGCAATCGCCTGAGCCGTATGTCGGTTATCTCCCGTAATCATCGCCACTTTTAAACCCAGTTGATGCAACGCTGCAATAGCAGCAAAAGTCGTGTCTTTAATTGGGTCTGCAACGGCAACAATGGCTGCCAGTTGTTGATCAATCGCCATATAAATTGGTGTTTTGCCTTCTTGTCCTAAACGTGCAGCTTCTGCATTAAAAGCGCTAACATCTAGCCCAATTTGTTGCATATAACGGTCTGCACCAATCTGAATACGTTGACCATTCACCATTGCTTCAATACCTGAACCTGTGATGCTGTCAAATTCGGTCACAGGCAGTAAACTGACTTGCTTTTCTGTTGCAGCTTGCACAATCGCCAATGCAATGGGATGCTCAGACTTTGCTTCAACTGATGCCAAAAGTGCAAAAACTCGATCTGTATCAAAACCCGATTGCACATGAAAATCGGTTAATGTCGGTTTGCCTTCGGTGAGCGTTCCTGTTTTATCCACCGCGACCACTTTAACCTCTTGCAACAGCTGCAAAGCTTCACCTTTACGAAACAGCACCCCCATTTCTGCGCCACGACCTGTTCCCACCATAATTGAAGTCGGTGTGGCTAAACCCATTGCACATGGGCAGGCAATAATTAGAACAGCGACTGCATTGACTAAACCAAAGGTCAGGGCAGGTTCTGGTCCAAAAATAAACCAGACCATAAAAGTAAKGGTAGCCAATAACATCACGGCAGGTACAAACCACATGGTCACTTTATCTACCAATGCTTGAATGGGTAATTTAGAACCTTGTGCTTGTTCAACCATGCGAATAATTTGCGCCAACACCGAAGCTTCACCAATCGCGGTGGCACGAATATTCAGTGTGCCATTTTGGTTGATGGTGCCACCTACAACTTGATCGCCTGCTTGTTTGGCTACAGGAACAGGTTCACCCGTAATCATTGACTCATCTATATAACTATGACCTTCGATCACTTCACCATCTACAGGAATGCGCTCACCTGGGCGGATTTCAACAATGGTATTGGAACTCACTTCTGCCACAGGTACTTCAATAATTTGACCATCCCGATGAATACGCGCAGTTTTAGCTTGCAGGCCAATTAAATACTGAATGGCTTGAGATGTGCGCCCTTTGGCTTTGGCTTCAAAATAGCGACCCAGCAAAATTAAACTGACAATCACTGCCGCAGCCTCATAATAAACATTCACTGTGCCTTCGGGTAAAAGCTGGGGCATAAATGTCGCCACCAATGAAAAACTGTAAGCAGCCAAAGTTCCCACAGCCACCAAAGAGTTCATATCAGGCGCAAAACGAAACAGCGCAGGAATCCCTTTTTGATAAAAACGGCGTCCAGGTAAAAGCAGTACCAATGTGGTTAAAGCAAATTGAATTAACCAGCTTTGTTGTTGTCCAATATTGTGCATCACCCACATGTGAAAGGCGGGAATCATGTGTGAGCCCATTTCCAGAATAAATACAGGCAAGGCTAAAATCAGTGAAATTACTAAATCACGTTTCAGTTGTTGCTGTTCCAGATTCTTTTTATCGTGTTGTTCGTTAGCGTCGTGTTGCAGCAGTTTGGCGTCATAACCTGCTTTTTGAATCGCTCGAATCAGGTCTTGGCTAGAAACTGTGGCATTCGGTTGAATCCATGCGCGTTCAGTCGCCAAATTGACATTGGCTTGTTCTACACCAGGCACTTTCTTTAAGGCTTTTTCGACACGTGTTACACACGAGGCACAAGTCATGCCATCAATAGACAGTTCGATTGGTTGAATGGCAGCTACATCATAACCTGCACGTTGCACTGCCTTAATGAGCAGTGCACGGTCTAAAGGTTGCGATGCGTGAATCAGTGCTTTTTCTGTTGCAAGATTCACTTCAGCTTTTTCTACACCATCGACTTTTTTTAAGGCTTTTTCGACACGCCCGACACATGAGGCACAGGTCATGCCTTCTATAGACAAAGTTTCCTGATAGGGAGAGGTATTTGGGTGTTTTGCGTCCATGGTCGTCTCTATAATTTGGAGCATGTGTTTAGCATATAGATTGACACGATGGTAAGGTCAAGTAAATTTTAACCCAAAATAGGCTTGACCTTGCCAGCATGGTAAGCTTTAAACTACAGTTCAACAAATGCAGAAATGTGGAGTTCTTAATGAAACTATTGATTGAAAATATGACTTGTGGCGGTTGTGCACGTGGTGTCACGGCAACCATTCAAGATGTTGATCCTGCTGCAAAAGTTGAAGTCGATTTAGCGACTAAAATTGTGACTGTGGAAAGCACTGCAACAGTAGATCAAATTACCGCTGCATTGGCTGAAGATGGTTTTCCTGCACAAGTTCAATAAAATTGCATCATCTATGAGCCCCAAGGTGTGAGCTTATAGCTAAGGTCAATTGGTCAACTGACGATTGACCTATTTTTTTGTCTAGTGACTTTAATGTGATTCAATCAATACGTTTTATCAAGAAGATGCTCAACCATGCCAATCAGAAGCTGAGATTTTCTAACTTCAAGCTGAGTTTCATTCATTCAGGGCTGAAATCTGCTGAATGAACTATGTGCTGTCCTCTAAAATGTACTCTTCAATATTTATCGGAATAAAAATATTTTTTGGTTTTAACTTGTTGTTATTGAAATATTTATTTTAATTTTTAAATTTAAGTGATAACAGAAAAACCATCATTTTTAGATGTTCTGCTGCTTGCTTTAAATTAAGGTGAATAAAATTCACTTTAGGTTGAGGTTAAATCATTTTTATTCACTTGGTCGTTCCAGTATATATACCCTCATTCAGAAATTTTAACTTTTTAAATTTGGGTAGTAGATCATCATGACAAAGCCATTCACCTGTTCAATTAAACGCATTCGTTTTGACGAAAACTATGAACCTGCTAACAGCACGCGTTTAACCACTAACTTTGCAAATTTAGCGCGTGGTGAAAGCCGTCATGAAAATTTACGCAGAACCTTAGCGATGATCAATAATCGTTTTAACTCGCTCGCATCTTGCGATAACCCGAAAGGTGATCGTTATTCGCTTGAAATTGACATCATTTCTGCAGAAATTGATATTGAAGGAAACGGCAAAACTTTCCCATTCATTGAAATGCTAAAAAGTACGATCACAGATCATCAAACAAATGAACGCATTGAAGGCATGATTGGTAACAGTTTTTCTTCTTATGTCCGCGATTATGACTTTAGTGTGGTATTGCCTGCATTCGGCTGTAAAGTGAATGAAAAGCCTGAAAGTTTTGGCGATTTACACGGTAAGCTTTATCAGCATTTGGTCAGTTCAGCAGTGTTTCAAACTGAGTTTCAAAAACAACCAGTGATTTGCCTGAGCGTATCAACCACGAAAACTTATTACCGCACAACCAATGTGCATCCTGTTTTAGGTACAGAATATAAAAATGATGAATATTCACGTACCGATGACTACTTTGAAAAAATGGGTTTAACCGTGCGTTATTTCAAACCTGAAAATAGCAATGCACCGCTTGCGTTCTATTTCTCTGGTGATTTACTGCGTGATTACACAGATTTTGAGCTGATCAGTGCCATCAGCACCATGGAAAGCTTCCAGAAAATTTACCGTCCTGAAATTTATAACACCAACTCACCTGCAGGCGAGGTCTATCAGCCAAGTTTGAATTATCAGGATTATTCATTGACCCAAGTTGTGTATGACCGAGTTGAGCGTGCTCAGTTGGCAGTGAAGCAGGGTAAATGGACTGAAGAAAACTTTATCAAGCCTTATCAAGACATTCTTGAACAATGGGCTGCTAATTTCGTACCGCCGCATGCTGCTAATCAAGAACGTGTTGCTTAACTTAAAATACAGATAGAAGATTCAAAATGACTATTTTATTACCGACATCAACGGCTGGCAGTTTACCTAAACCTTCGTGGCTGGCAGAACCTGAAAAGCTTTGGTCGGCTTGGAAATTAACAGGGCAAGAATTACTGGACGCAAAACAAGATGCGCTACGTCTATCACTGCATGAACAACAGCAAGCAGGGATTGATATTGTGAGTGATGGGGAACAAACCCGCCAGCATTTTGTTACCACTTTTATTGAACACCTTGAAGGTGTCGATTTTGAGAAACGTGAAACAGTCAAAATTCGTGATCGTTATGATGCCAGTGTCCCTTCTGTGGTGGGTGCAGTTTCTCGGCAAAAACCAGTATTTGTCGAAGATGCCAAATTCTTGCGTTCACTGACAGATCAACCTATTAAATGGGCGCTGCCTGGCCCTATGACCATGATTGATACTTTATACGATGCACACTACAAGAGCCGTGAAAAGTTGGCATGGGAATTTGCCAAAATCCTGAATCAGGAAGCGCGTGAACTTGAAGCTGCAGGAGTAGACATCATTCAGTTTGATGAACCTGCGTTTAACGTGTTTTTTGATGAAGTGAATGACTGGGGCGTGGCAACATTAGAGCGTGCTTTAGAAGGTTTGAAATGTGAAACGGCCGTGCATATTTGCTATGGTTATGGCATTAAAGCCAATACTGATTGGAAAAAAACACTCGGCTCAGAATGGCGTCAATACGAAGCAGTTTTCCCAAAATTACAGCAATCAAATTTGGATATTATCTCACTCGAATGTCACAACTCACGTGTTCCGATGGATTTGCTTGAACTTATCCGTGGTAAAAAGGTGATGGTGGGTGCGATTGATGTCGCAACGAATACGATTGAAACAGCCGATGAAGTTGCAGATACATTGCGCAAAGCATTGCAATTTGTCGATGCTGACAAGTTGTACCCATCGACTAACTGTGGAATGGCACCATTGAGTCGTCAGGTTGCACGAGGCAAGTTACAGGCTTTGGCTGCTGGTACGAAGATTATTCGCCAAGAATTATCTAGTTAAGCGTTCGATCAGGCGAAGTGAATTCAAGCCAAGTGAATTTAAGTTAAGTGAATCAGGGATGCTTTTTCAGGCAAAAAGCATCCTTTGAACTTTCTAAAAAAGTTGAGTGTTGGAATACGGTGATGGTTAAAGCAACAGACTTCAAAAATGCAATGTCTTTCTTATCAAGTGCAGTCAATGTAGTGACGACAATGGGAGATGCAGGACGTCATGGTTTTACTGCATCTGCGGTATGTAGCGTGACAGATACACCGCCAACATTATTGGTGTGTATGAATAAATCATCGCGTTCACATCTCAGTTTTTTAGAGAATAAAGTGCTGTGTGTGAATGTGCTGAATGCAGAACAAGAACACCTTGCCAATTCGTTTGCCTCATCAAAATTAAGCTCAGATGAGCGTTTTAAGCTGGCGGAATGGGGTGCTTTAGAAACGGGTGCTCCTATATTAAAAAATGCATTAGTGAGCTTTGATTGTGAAATTTCGCAAATTCAAGAAGTCGGAACGCATACTATTTTTATTTGCCCAATTGTTGCCATTCAAAAAAATCAACAAGATCAGGCGTTGGTTTATTTTAATCGTCACTATCATCAAGTTGGTGAAACTGAGTTTGTTTAATTCGCTATAAAATATTGCAATATGCGATAATCAGTTTATACTTGATTTATAGCAAAATGCGATAAAATATTATGCATGTGATCACCCACGCTAGAATTATAGAGGCAATGCACAAGTGGCCACAGGCTGAAACAGCACTCGATGGTTGGTATCGAATTATTAAGGCAAATGATCCGAAAGACTTTGCCGAAATGAAGCAGTTATTTCCAGCAGTTGATAAAGTTGGAAAGTTTCATGTATTCGATATTGGTGGGAATAAGATTCGACTTATTGCTGTTGTGATGTATCAGGCAAAGCGTGTGTATATTCGTCATGTGTTATCCCATAAAGAATATGACAAAGGTCATTGGAAGGAGGATTAGTATGAACGCAATGATTAAACAGGCTGTAGATCACTGGCACTACGTTGCTCCTTTGCTGAGTAAACCAGAAAATGAAAAAGATTTTCATGCACTTGTCGAGGCTTTAGATGAGCTTTTAGATATTGTTGGTGATGATGAAACGCATCCTTTAATGGGGCTGATTCATCAACTCGGTGACTTGGTTTCTGTTTATGAAAATGAACACCTGCCTATTCCTCATGGAGATGGTCGTGCTGCTTTAGCTTTTTTGATGGCGCAACATGGATTAGGTCAATCTGACTTGGCAGAGGTTGCAACTCAATCTGTGATTTCGGAGATTTTAAGTGGCAAACGCCAGTTGAATATTCGTCATATTAAAGCGCTGTCTGAGCGGTTTAAGGTTTCTGCTGATACATTTTTCTAAACGATTTTATATTTTTTAGACATTTTATTTTTAGATATTTAAAAATAAATAGCTCCGAAGATGCCGCTGCATGTCGTTACCCTGAACCCGAAAAAGTTCAAGGCGGACGCGACGCATACTTGCTGGGTTTCCCATACGAGATGGGCATACGCTCTAAATATGCAGAACACAATCCTAAGATTTAAGTATCGGCAGGGATATAGACTCGCTGGCGAACACCTCAGAGTTAGAATTAGTATAACCCATCTCAGTTGCTTGGCAACTCATGTTCACGAATTAACTGTAAAGATAGAGCTTGTTTGCATAGCCTTTATGCAAACTTAAGTCAAAAAAACGACACTTAAGTAAGGGCTTCAACTTCTTGCAAAATGGTGCTGAGTAAACGCTCACAATGCTCATAATGCTGCAAAGATTTATTCATAGAAAGAACCTCTTGCATCAACTCTAAAGCCACCACAATAATCAGTTTGCTCGGTTCCATATTGGGCGCTTTACGACGAAACTCATCATAGCGTTCATTCAATAATTGTGCTGCACGCTCTAAATCTTCTCTTTTTTCTTCAGTTGTGGCTAAACGGAAACTATGTCCTAAAACACGTAAATCAATTGGAATTTGAACTGACATATTAACCTTCCTCGCTCACTTCGGCAGGGTGGGCAAGTTGTTGAATTTCTTGCGCATGATGATCTTGAGCTGTACCTAAAATTGCAAGACGCTGAATAATAGCTTCAACTTTGGCTTTGGCATGCTCATTTTTTTGTAACAATCTTTCACGTTCTTGTTTGAGTGTCTGAATTTCATGCTGATTCATACGCTGATCATTCAGCATTTTTTCTTTCAGAATGCGTAATTCATTGCGCTCAGCCAAAATTTCCTGAAAGCGGTTTTTCAAATCAGTACAGCTTTTTTCCAAACGACTGTAACGGTCTGCCAGTGCTGTCGCATCTTGGTTTAACTGCTGAAATTGCGCCTGAGTGCTGCTTAATTGCTCAGTCAGATTCTCAATTTCATCTTGCTTGGCAGTAATAATGCTGTTTCTTTGCACAATTTGTGCATGATGCTGTTCCTCAGCAGTTTGCTTGGCTGTGCTGAGGGCGGTATTTTCACTTTCATAATGATCAATTCGTGTTTTTAAAACACCAATATGCGCTTGTAGACGCTGTAATTCTTCTAACATATCGTGGTCGCACAGTATTGCAAACAAAGGTAATATATACGAAGTATAGAGATTGGATAAACGAATGCAAGACGATATTTCAGGTTGGTCGGAATGGTTCCGCAATTTTTCTAACATTGAAGAAATTTCAAGCCCAAGTGAGTTACATGGCTTGCTGACAGGTATAGTTTGTGTGACAAATGCACCAACTGAAACCGAGTGGCAGCAGATTTTAGAAACCCTCAATGTGCCAGAATTAGAGCCAGCCGCACTGTCACTTTTAACCGATGAATCGGAAGATGTCGCACATGCTTTGTCTGAAGATGAGTTAGATTATCTGCCGTTATTGCCAGATGATGAACATCTTTTACAAGAACGTGTGCAAGCTTTGGCAGATTGGTGTGCAGGCGTTGTGCTTGGTTTTGGTTTGGCTTCTGGGCATATTCGTTCAGATGAAATTGAACTGATTGAGCATTTACAAGATGTTGCTGCGGTTGAATTTGAAGATTCAGACAATGACGAAGAAGGCGAAGAAAGCTATCAGGAATTGTATGAATTTGTACGTTTGATTCCTGTGAGTTTATCTGTTGGGCGTAAAAAAGTACCAGTAGAAGAAAGCTCTTTATTGCAAAACTTACATGCTAAGTCGCGTCAACAAACTGCACAAACCACACAAAACGCAAGTGCTGTTGTTGAAATGTTTACGCCACACCGTCCGAGTTAATCGGGCGTTGTGTGCCTAAGTATGTCGGTGTAAGGTGCTTTAAGTCATTACAACAATCATATTTTCATCATTTTATATATGTAGACCGTATTTATGAAAAAACTGACTCAAGTCGAATTTAAAGAACGTCGTGATCAACTTGCAGAACTGATGGGGCCCAATAGTGTCGCAATTATTGCAACCAGTCCTGTGGCAATGCGTAATCGTGATGCAGATTATAAATATCGTGCCGACAGCAGTTTTTTCTATTTAACAGGTTTTGCTGAACCTGAAGCAGTTGCGGTGATTGAAACCTATGAATCAATTGATGAAGGTTATACCTACACGTTGTTCTGCCGTGAACGTAACCGTGAAATGGAAATCTGGAATGGTTATCGCGCAGGTTTAGAAGGTGCAATTGAGCTGTTTGAGGCAGATGAGTCTTTTGCAATTGCGCAATTAGATGCAGAAATCATCGCCAAAATTGTCAATAAAGACACGTTGTATTATCGTTTAGGGCAGCAGCCTGAATTTGATGTACGTGTTGCGGCATGGAACCAACAAGCCGATGCACAACATCGTCAAGGCAATACTGCACCTGCTAAAATTGTTCAGTTAGATCGTTTGCTGGATAAAATGCGTTTGCATAAAACTGAGTCTGAATTGGAGTTGATGCAAATTGCCTCAAATATTAGTGCAGAAGCGCATATTCGTGCTATGCAAACAGTAAAAGTAGGCATGATGGAATATGAGCTAGAAGCTGAACTGAATTATATTTTTGGTAAAAATGGCTGCGTACCTGCCTATAACAGTATTGTCGGTGGTGGTGAAAATGCCTGCATTTTGCATTATGTCGAAAATGACAAAGTGCTTAAAGATGGCGATTTAGTCCTGATAGATGCTGCCTGTGAATATCAGTGCTATGCCTCAGATATTACCCGTACTTTTCCCGTGAATGGTCAATTCAGTCCAGAACAAAAAGCACTGTATAACATTGTATTGGATGCGCAAATTGCAGCAATTGAAGCTGTACAAATTGGTAACTCCTATAAAGAACCACACCATGTTGCGGTGCGTATTTTGGTGCAAGGTTTGCTTGATCTAGGCATTATGCAGGGCAATTTAGAAGAAATTATTGCTTCGGAAAGTTATCGCCAGTTTTATATGCACGGTACAGGGCATTGGTTGGGCATGGATGTGCATGATGTCGGCAGCTATAAACACGGTGAAGACTGGCGTGTTTATGAAGAAGGTATGGTGGTGACCGTTGAACCGGGTCTATACATTGCACCCGATGATGAAACGGTAGATGCTAAATGGCGTGGTATAGGTATCCGTATTGAAGATGATATTGTTGCGACTGCGAACGGGCCATTGAATCTGACTTCAAAAGTGGTGAAAACCGTAGAAGAGATTGAAGCATTGATGGCAAAAGCTAAATCTGCTTAATTGGGTCTAATCAAAGCTGGTCAAGTGATCAGCTTTTTTATTAGAAAGCGCGTGTAAATTTTGAGTATGTAAATAATTTTTAGTCTTTGATCCGCTTTTTTGCTTCATCATAAACAATGTTATCAGCACGCTTTCCAACGGTAATGAGCAAAATAACGACCTGATCATCTTTGACCTGATAAATAAGTCGGACACCCGCTTTTAATAATTTGATTTTATAGCAGCCAGCAAGATCACCTTTAAGCATGTTCTTTGGAATATGTGGCTGCTCAATGACTTTGGCTAATTTTTTCTTGAATTGGTCGCGGATAGCACTCGGAAGCTTTTCCCATTCTGCAGTGAAGTCCTTGTGACGTAAAAGATTATAAGTCATCTAATGTGACTTCCTCGAACATCTCTTTAGGATCATTCATGCGTTTACGGACAAGTGCCAATAGTTCAGCATCTTCTTCTGAAAGCAACGCTTTCTGTACTGGAAGCTTTCCAGTCGTTGCCACATATTCAAGAATATTGGTAAAGAAATCGGTAGGTGAGATACCTTGTTCTTTAAGGATTGAATAAGATTTTTCTTTAAGGGCTTCATCGACCCTGAAATTAACAGTAGCCATCACTTCTCTCAGTTATTGAATGTATGGAAATATTGTAATGCAATATGCATTACAAAGATAGTTTGTATAATAACCATTATGTGAGATCATTTTTATCGTTGAGCTTATTCTAAAATCAATCATCAGCCATCAATAATACTAAGTATTGAATTTATCTTCTCTTGTGTCATACATGGCTCGGAGCAAGAAGATGAGGGACTAATAATTATAGTTTGAATTGGACATTTGCAAGAAGTCTAATCATCTTCCATAGCTTCAATACTAATTCATTATAAAAATAAATGACTTTGCGGTAAGATAAAATCCATTACAGATTATACGTATTTCGATTGAATCTTTTGAAGTCGAATACCTCATAAAAAGGATCAAGGCATGCAACAAGAAGTGATCATTGTAGGCGGTGGTATGGTCGGGCTAAGCTTAGCCTTGATGTTGGCTAAGTCAAACATTGCAGTGAAGTTGCTAGAAGCGATTCAATACCCCAATTATGATGATGCCAACCTTGCGCCGTATCACTCCAGTTTTGATGCACGTAACAGTGCCTTGTCGCGTCGCAGCGTACAAATTTACCAAGAGCTAGGTTTATGGGATGCCTTGCAAGAACATGCTACGCCTATTTTAGAAGTTCAAATTACCGAACAAGGTAGTTTTGGCAAGGCACGTTTATTGGCCGAACAAGAAAAAGTCGAAAGCTTTGGTCAGGTGATTGAAAATGCATGGTTAGGTCGGGTGTTACTGACCGAAGTGCGTAAACAACCTTTGATTGAATTGATTGATGGTGTACAGGTCACCAGTCTTAAACAAGATACAGATTTTGCCTATATTGAAGCCGTTCGTGGTCAGGAACAATTACAGCTTGCTGCCAAACTACTGATTGCTGCCGATGGTCGTGATTCTTTCTGCCGTAAAGCCTTGGGCATCGGTGCATCGGAACATGATTATGACCAAGTGGCGATAGTGACGACAGTACAAACCTCCAAACCGCATGCACATGTCGGCTTTGAGCGTTTTAGCCATTTAGGGCCTTTGGCATTGTTACCACTACCAGGTGAATATCGCCGTTCTGTGGTGTGGCCTGTACCAAAAGGTACAGAACATGAATGGATAGGCGATGAAAATGATCAACACTTTTTAAATGCCTTGCAACAAGCCTATGGTGATCGTGCAGGGAAATTTGAAAAAACAGGACGTCGTTTTAGTTTTCCATTATCACAAGTTCTGGCGGAAAAACAGGCGGTTGGTCGCGTTGTACTGATGGGCAATGCAGCCCATACCATTCACCCAGTCGCAGGGCAAGGGTTTAACCTGTGTATGCGAGATGCATATGTCTTATTGCGTTATCTCACCGAACAGGCGGCTCAGTCAGGAGATTTAGGTGATGCTACAATGCTGCGTGACTATGAACAATCGCGTTTGAAAGATCAGCAGCGAGTCATCAAATTCTGTGACAGTGTCGTACGAGGATTTAGCAATCAAAACCCAATCCTGAAATTTATGCGCAATACAGGCTTAGTCGCGTTTGATACTATTCCAGGCATTAAACCTTTGGTCGCCAACTATGCCATGGGGTTAAAAGCATGAGCACAGCAAATCAACAAACTCAA
The DNA here is from genome assembly GCF_001758345.1 of Acinetobacter towneri. Classification (GTDB taxonomy): domain Bacteria; phylum Pseudomonadota; class Gammaproteobacteria; order Pseudomonadales; family Moraxellaceae; genus Acinetobacter; species Acinetobacter towneri_A. The sequence continues at coordinate 305,414 of NZ_MKQS01000001.1, read as the reverse complement.
GTTTTAGATGTCGTCATTATTGGTGGGGGCTTGGTGGGGGGCTTAACTGCACTCTTGTTGGCACAAGGCGGTGTGCAGGCGACGGTTTTAGATGCGGCACCTATTTTAGATGCAGAGAAAACTCTTGCAGTTGCCAATCCGCGTGTATTGGCTTTAAGTCAAGCAACCATCCACTTGTTAAAAACAGTTGATGTCTGGTCTAAACTGGCGCGACACATGCCGTATAGCGGCATGCAAGTGTGGAATAAAAATGGCTATGGCGAAATTAATTTTGGGGTAAGTGCCGCACGTACACCCGCCATTGAGCATGCTCTGGGGTCAATGGTTGAGCCAAGTATATTAAATCTAGCGATTCAGCAACAAATGTTACAACAAGTGCATGATTATCGCACTCAAGTCAAAGTGACGCGTTTAGAACGCGGTGTTGATGTTTGGCATATTCATTTAGCCGATGGTACGCAATTACAGACCAAATTGGTGATTGGGGCAGATGGTGCCAACTCCTTTGTGCGCGAACAAGCCTATATTGATTTTGATGTGCTGGATTATCGTCAGGCAGGTTTAACCTGTGCAATTCGTACTGCACAGCCGCATCAGCATGTTGCACGTCAAATTTTCTTAGAAACAGGTCCTTTGGCCTATTTACCGATGGCGAGTTTACAAGCAGAACAGGAAGGGCATTGGCAGTCGATTGTTTGGACTTTACCTGATGATTATGCCGAAGAATATGCCAAGCTCAATGATGCCGACTTTAGCCAGCTTTTGACTCGTGAAAGTCATCATATGCTTGGAGAAGTCTTAGAGGCAACCCCGCGTGCTATTTTTCCACTGAAAGCACGTGCAGCGCAGCGCTATGTGCAAGATGGTCTGGCACTTATTGGTGATGCCGCGCATGTGATTCATCCACTTGCAGGGCAAGGGGTGAATATTGGTTGTCTGGATGCGGCTGTACTGTGTGATGTATTGTTACACGATTTCAAACGTGGCGTTTGGGCGCATGAGCAGACCTTAAAGCGTTATGAGCATCGCCGTAAAGGACAAAATGATGCCATGATGCATAGCATGTCTGCGATTGGCTGGATGGAAACCACCACTTTATTCCCGGTGGTGTGGGCACGTAACTTTGGTTTGAAACAGGTAGAACAGCAGCCTGCGTTAAAAGATGCCTTCATGGCACAAGCCAATGGATTAAGTCTACTTAAAGACACACGCTACGCCGTTTAAGCAAAACAGTCGTTTTTTGTACGGTCATACATACGTTATTACCAATTTGATTAAAAAAGATACGTTTTTTTTAATCTAGACTCTATGCGAAAGGTCAAGAGATTGCTAAATTTCATCGTAATTCATAACCAGTTTTCACTTGGACTAAATTGAAGTCATTTGTGGGGAGATTAAGATGACGGACATGAACGATTACGATGATGTAGAAGATTCAACTGTTGACGAAGATGAAGCGAAAGCTGCCGAAAAAGGCGCTGCAGATTCAGAAGAAAGCGCTGCAGATGGAGATTTAGCAGAAGCAGAAACACTCACCGTAACTGCCAAACTGAAACAGCGTCAGGCATTGGAAGATGAAGTTGCTGCATTCTTGGCACGTGGTGGAAAAATTACCGAAGTACCACCAGATGAGTCTGCACGCGACTAATCTGTTGAACGTATTTGCTAATTGCGTTGATTGAATTTATTCGTTGAACTGTTGAGTGGGTCTAGCGGAGTGCTGATTATGTAGGCTACTCTAATGCTTATCACTTCAACATAAAAAAAGCATCACCTTGCATAAAGTGTGATGCTTTTTTATGCGTGATGATTGTCATTATCTTTATTGATCAACAGGCTTATTCAGCTGCTTGGCTTAACTCCAAGGCACGTTGATAGGCAATTTTCTTTTTAATTCCTGTTAAGTCAGCAGCCAATTGTGATGCTGCTTTTACCGATAAATCTTGCAATAAACGCTGCAATAGCTGATCTAATTTTTCTTGTTCAAGGTCTTTTTCTTCGCTCGCTCCACCCACCACCAATACAATTTCACCTTTTTGTTGATGATGATCTGCTGCGATAAATTCAAGCAATTCGCCCAAAGTCATCTTTTTAATGGTTTCAAAGGTTTTGGTAATTTCACGGGCAAAGCCAACAGGACGGTCTGCACCAAATACGCCCGCCATATCTTTGACCGAATCTAAAATTCGATGCGGTGCTTCATAAAAAATCAGGGTTTGGGTTTCATCTTTTAGCTTTTCAAGTTGCTGTAATCGCTGTGATTGTTTAGACGCGAGAAATCCCTGAAAACTAAAGCGATCACTGGGTAAACCAACTGCACTTAGCGCTGCAATGGCTGCACATGCACCGGGTACTGGAATCACACGGATACCATTGGCTTGTGCTGCACGAACCAATTTAAAACCTGGGTCGCTAATCAGTGGCGTACCTGCATCGCTAATGAGCGCAATATCTTCGCCATTGAGTAATTTTTGGACTAAAATATCAATCTTGTTACTTTCGTTGTGTTCATGGCAGGCTGTAAGCGGAGTTGAAATATTAAAATGTTTCATTAATTGTGCAGAGGTGCGGGTATCTTCAGCAGCAATTAGGCTGACCGATTTGAGCACATCAATTGCACGGTAGCTCATATCATCTAAGTGACCAATTGGGGTAGCAACAACAAATAACTGGGCACTCATTGAGTTTTCTCCGTGGGAAATAACAAACTAAAATAAAAAAAGATCAAACACGAAACAACGGCAGTATTGGCTTGCGTCTGATGCAAGTTACAGACCAAACGCGTATTCTACCTGAATTGCAGTCTGACGTGTGAAACTCGCGTCATTTCACCTCAGTGAATACTATGACTGATCAGCATAACAAAATAAAAATTGGATATAACATGAATCAAAAAACACTCCAGCAAAACATTGGCACATGGGCAGAGCAGGCGGCTTGGCAATATTTACAACAACATGGCTGGCGCATGTTGGAGCAGAATTATCACAGTGCTTTTGGTGAAATAGACGGTATTTTTATTCAAGCAGAACAACTGATATTTGTAGAAGTTAAAGCGCGTTCACAAACTGGCTATGGCAAAGCCTATGAAGTGGTGTCTACATCTAAGCAGCGTAAAATTATGAAAACCGCCCTGCAGTTTTTAACAAAATATCCACACTATTCAGAATATTATTGTCGTTTTGATGTGATTTGCTTTGATTTTTCTCGGCAATTTGCAAAAACAGTACAGCAAGACTTTTCCAAATACCCGTATGATTTGCAATGGATTGAAAATGCTTTTACTTTTGATGCAGACTTGATTAATCTTTGAGTGAAATTTAAAGCAAAAGCATCAGTCGGTGTATTGTTGATCGTGCAAATCTAAGGATGAAATGCACAGCACAAGCCAGAATTGAAAGAAAATAATAGGAGTCTTGCTGAGTGTTCAATCGTATTGCAGTGACCTTGCTGTGTGTAGCAAGTTTATCGGGTTGTGCAAGTTTTATTTCAAGTGGTACAGGCACTGCGCCAGTGGGTACAGAAAGTGGTGCACGCTCACTTGGGCAAGTGTTTATAGATAATTCTATTGAACGTACTGCAAAAATTAATTTATATAAATTGGATTCACGTTTTAAACAATCGCGTGTCAATATAGAAAGTTTTCATGGCAATGTGTTGTTGACAGGGCAAGTGCCTGACGCGCATTTAAAACAGTTGGCAGAAGACAATGTGCGTGCCATGAGTGATGTAAAAACCATCCATAACTATATTACAGTGGGTAATCAAATCAGTTATAGCACTATTATGCAGGACACTACGGTCACTGCAAATACACGCGGCTTGATTATGAAAGCGCCTGTAGTGTCAGACAGCAAAGTGCGTATTCATACCGAAGATGGCGTGTTGTATGTGATGGGACGTTTAAACAATGCGGAATCGCAGGATTTAAACCAAGTGCTACAGCAAGTAGGTAATGTCACTAAAATTATTACCTTAATTGATAATATTGAGCTACGACCAAGCAATAACGCGAACTTTGTAAGTCCAATGGTTGCTCCAGAAACACAAACGCCTGTCGCGATTGACCCAGATCAGGTTGAACCGACGCATGTTCAATAATGTGGAACACTTGTTTAAACAACTAAATAAAACTTTAGAACAGGCGAAACGTATTTATGAAGAATTTCGCCTGTATGATTTGGGTAGCTATGCGCTGAACCGTTTAACGCCACGTCAGGGTTATACCGTTCAAAGCAATATTGCTTATGGTTTACGCGCACGGCATCGTTTGGATTTGTACCGCACCATAACACCACGCCCACAGCGTCCACTCATTGTGTTTGTGCATGGTGGGTCATGGTCACATGGCGATAAGCAAGATTATCGTTTTGTGGGCGAAGCTTTTGCAAAAGAAGGCTTTGATGTCGCGGTGATGAACTATCAGCTCGCGCCACAACATATTTTTCCCACCTATATTGACGATTTAACCCTTGCGTTGAATTACTTGACTCAGCAGCAACATAAACTGGGTATTGCCACTGCACAGGTGGTGTTGATGGGACATTCTGCTGGGGCATTTAATGTGATGTCTTTGTTGTACCATCCACAGCCGTATGCTTTAAGATGTAAAGATCACATCCGCGCCATTATCGGCTTAGCTGGGCCTTATCATTTTGATTATAAGGATGATCCGCTATGTGCCGATGCCTTTGATCAAGAGGTGCCATATCAGGATGTGATGCCGTATTATTTTGTGGAGTCGAATTCAGTCAAACACTATTTATTGGTGGCAGAAAAAGATCAAATTGTGGGTGCAAATAATGCCACAGACTTCGATCACGTGCTAAAGAAATATGGCAATCACAGCGAAATTATTGTCATTCCAAAAACAGGCCATGTCAGTGTCATGGCATCGGTGTCGAGTCTGTTTAGCCGTTTCTTTGCAACTAAACGCCAAATATTGCGTGCTTTAGATCAGGCGCTTAAAGATAGCTGATGTTGATTGATCTTTCACTGAAAATAGTCATAAAAAACCGTTGCAGCTTGTGGCTTGCAACGGTTTTTTATATGTCAGATCATGAATTATAAGACTTATAGCCAAGCTTTGGTGTCATCTGCCACAGGTGTGCCTTGAGTCACATGCATAATCATGGCATGGGCGATACTGCCTTTAAATGGAATATCAGGCAGTTGATCAAACTTAAAGAACTGCGCATCACGAATTTCTTCTTCCTGTAACTGAATTTCACCGCCTGCATATTCAGCTTTAAATGCGATCATTAAGTTACTTGGAAAAGGCCATGGCTGGCTGGCAAGATACTGAATATTTTTAAGCTGCAAACCCACTTCTTCAAAAGTCTCACGACGCACGGCTTCTTCAAGTGTTTCACCCACTTCCACAAAGCCTGCGATTAAACCGTAAACTGGCAATTTATTGCTTGAATGACGTGCCAATAAAACTTCATCTTTACCACGGGTAATCACGGTAATGACACAGGGATTTACGCGCGGATATTGGTGATAGCCACAAGCAGGGCAGACCATAGCGTATTGTTTCGCATGGACTTCGGTTTTATGACCGCAATGGCTGCAGAATTTATGATTGCGACGCCATTCGAGTAACTGAATAGCACGGCTGGCTTGTTCAAACTGCTGCGTGTTCCAGACTTGTAAAAGTTGTCGGATTGGAACCAGTTGAAATCCCTCAGGTATAGATTCATTGTCAAGCAGATCTCGGGCAATCACTTGATCACCCGAGCTAAAACTTAAATCACTTGCCAGCTTTTCTACACGTGGTAATTGGAAGTTTTCATCGACTAAAAGCTGTTGTCGCTGAAATATATATGCAAGTGAGAGTTCAGTCATTGTGCTACAGTTTTCAATTTTTCACTACTGTCCAATGCTACCTTAAACATGCTGTGTAGAACAGGCTGTTTGTTCTTTAAATTGTCAATCAGCATGTCTGCGCTCGCAAGTGAATCCAAGATGTGATTGACTTGCTCTAGCGTTAAGTGCTGACATGCTTCAACTTGTGCATGCACAAAATCTGCAGATACTTTCAGTGCTTTTTGACCATTTTCAGCATTTAAGAACAGCATAGCCCCTGCAACTTCACGAATTTGTGCAGAAGTATGCTCTAAATCTGCAACGTTTTGATTTTCTAGGTGTAGTGTTAGTGTTTGCGTGATGAGGTCAATCAGTAACTTGGTTTCATTCAGTAAGGCTTCATGTGCTTCATCTAAACGATCTAGCGAAATATTCATGTTATTCACGCGTAATTGTAAACGGCTAGAAGTGTGATGACGCTCCAACACACCAATAGAGTTCATCGCCGATAAAATCACGTTCATTAATTGCTGAGCAAAGTTTTCATCTTTAAGCAATTCAGGTCGACTTAAAGATTCTGCTTGACGTTGCAGATCAATTTGCGCTTCATTTAAGTTCAGCACTTTAAATAAATTGGCTAACTCGTTTAATTTGCTTTGCAATTCCCGTGTTTTTTCAGGACTCATGTTTTGATAGTTGTATTCGATGTCATTGCGAATTTGTGTCATTTCAGTGGTCACTAAATTGCTAATGGTATGCATGGTGTCAAAGTCTGGACCATACAAATGACGGCTGAATACTTGTAACTGTGTATCGGTGAGTAGGTCGTCACCTAAATTGATTTGACTGCGAATATGTTGAGAAACTTCATCTTCCTGACTAATGCACAAGCTTAAAACATTGGCAAGGTCAGTGAGGTTTACTTCAAAGCTTTCTGGCGCTGCAAAGTATTGACGCATATTGTGCTCAATACCAATAAAAGTACGCAAACGTGGCTCATTCAACAACAAGTTATCAATATGGTTAAAGGCAACGTGTACTAAGCCCCAATATTGCTGACTAGGATGGTTTGCTGCCAAGCCTGCTAAATATGTTCCTACTAATTTGATTGCTTGAAGATCCATTACAGATTCTTCTTGCTTGAGCAGTTTATGTAATGACAGCTTATATAAGCGATGCACATAAGCCGACTTTTCTAAAGAAGGCACTTGCGGCAATTGGAAACTTGGAGTGATGCAGTCCAGTAAAGTTTCGATATGCTGCCCTTCTTGAGTCAACGGTTTCCCCAATGCTAATTCTAAACGGTTTAAAGTATCGAGCAGAAATTGTGGAATTTTAACTTCACGTAGGCAAATGAACTCAATATAACGCTTGAGCATGGTGGTGCCTTCGCTAAGTGCAATCACTTCCTGCGTGTTGATATTGCTTGGGTTCCCCATAATTTTACGCATGAGCTCTGCTGAGTATTGCGCAATTTTTGCCAAGCTTTCCATATCAATTAAGGCTAAAACCTGAGCACACTGTTCAAATTGATCAAGTGCATCATCAATCCCAAAAGGCAAAGTTTGATCTTCAGCTAAGGTACTTACTGCGGATTCAACCAATTTGATAGAATTATCAACCTCATTTTTTATTATCAGCAAGGCAGTTGGATCAAAATGTATAGAGGTTTGGTAAGACATGGATCTGCACCTTTCCTAGAGTTTTATCTGTTTGTTGGTTCTTTGCAAAATACACAAAGTCCTATTTGCTTTAACTATAACTGAACTGGCAAATCTTTAAATACATAAAATTACAAAACTTGTCGATTTTATTTGGCAAATAAACAAGGTTTACCGTGTTTTTCTTCGAATTGTTTGATCCAGTTCTCATGTGCAGCCAATTCTTCTTCAGATGGCAGAATGACAGCAAGATCAATATCAATACTTAAACGATCACTTTGACGTTGCTGTTCTTCGCTTGCAGACAGGGCATCCATATCAAAGGCGACTTGTCCCCCGGTCATTGCTAAGTAAACGTCGGCTAGAATTTCAGCATCCAGTAATGCCCCATGGAAGGTACGGTCACGTGCAGGAATTTCATAGCGTCTAACTAAAGCATCGAGTGAGTTTTTTTGCCCAGGGTGTTTGCTTTTTGCCATCAGCAATGAGTCCGTTACGGTACACACGTCTGATAAATTGCCCAAACCTGCACGACTGAACTCCATATCCAAGAAGTTCATATCGAAGGTAGCGTTGTGCGCGATAATTTCTGCACCTTTAAGATATTGATACAGCACATCAGCAATTTCGGCAAACTTGGGTTTGTCTTTTAAGAACTCATCTGAAATACCGTGAATGTTTTCTGATTCACCGACCAGTTTCTCAGGCTGAATATAAATGTGGATAGAGCTGCCCGTGAGTTTACGGTTAATCATTTCCAGTGCACCGACTTCAATAATTCGGTCACCATCTTGATAGTAAAAACCTGTGGTTTCGGTATCAAGAATCAGTTGGCGCGGGCCGTGTAGCTGCATTGTGGCAGGAGTGACCACAATATGCGGATGCGATTGAGTTGTGTTCACTGCGTCAACGCGAGCTGATGGATTGGTTTTTTCTACTTCAGCTTCGTCTGTGATTGTTAATTCAGTTGCAGGCAAGTTATCTGCTGTTTCAAGTTCCGTCTCAGTTGTCTGATGAGTTTCCTGAAGCGTATTTTGCATATCTTCTGTTTCAGCCTCGGCATCAGCGCCCATTAAATCAAAACCAAAGGGGTCATCTAACAACCAGTCAGATTCGGTTTTTTTTTTATCATGTTCTGTGGTGTCTGCTGTCGATGTGACTAAGGTTGCGCTGAGGGTTGGGTTTGAGTCTCCAGTTTTCAACATTTTGCTGACTTGATCTGCACCCACATTGGCGAGTTGATCTGCCATTTCATTGCCCGCATGTCCTGCATGACCTTTAATCCAGTTCCATTCAATTTCACGACCTTGACAGACCGCATCTAGTTTTTGCCAGAGATCAGGATTTTTGACATCTTTCCAGTTTTTCTTTTTCCAGCCGTGAATCCACTCGGTAATGCCTTGTTTGACGTAATTGGAGTCAGTCCAAATAATCAGCTTGGCATCCATTGGGCAAAATAAAATGCCTTCAATCGCTGCAGTCAATTCCATACGGTTATTGGTGGTTTGAGCTTCGCCACCATATAATTTATGTTCTGCTTGTTCAGTAACAATATACGCACCCCAGCCACCCAAGCCAGGATTACCACGACAAGCACCATCAACATATAATGTGATTGTTTGAGACATAAATCAGATCCGCAGGTTGTGCAAAATAAATCGAAATAAAAAGCTATTGTATATCGCAAATTCAGTTTAGACGTGTAAATCCTATCTATTTTTTAATTTCTTGTAACATTTATAGACGAAACGCGCTAAATTAATGCCTTGTGTCGTTGTCTAGCTCTACTACAATGGCAAGTCTAAAAAATAATTTATATACGAGTTGTTTGGATTTTTTTATGTATAAACCAACCACGCGCATGTGGCAGCCGACTTTACCTTCATTTTTTAAAATTACAGTTTTAGGTTCAGCATTAGCTGCCCTTGGTTTGATGACGGGTTGTAGCTCGACGCAAGGTGCGAGCAAGCCACTCACTTCAAGTCAGGTCGGGTCGGGTTATTTAGATGCCAGTACTTTAGATGGGCTGGAAGATTTACTCTCTGCAACAGATATGCGCGCGGTAGAAGGTGACCGTTTATTAATTTTAAAACACGGTGATGTCTGGAAGCGTATGACCGTTGGTTTCAAAATGGATTTAAACCATTGGAATCCACGTATTGAAGCGCAGCGAGGCTGGTTTATTTCACGTCAGCCCTATTTGGATCGTTTAAGTGCGCGTGCTTCACGTTATTTGTATCACACAGTTAAAGAAGCTGAACGTCGTGGCTTGCCAACTGAATTGGCGTTGTTACCTGTCATCGAAAGTTCTTATGACCCTGCCGCGACCAGTAGCGCAGCTGCCGCAGGTTTATGGCAGTTCATTCCAAGTACGGGGCGTATTTACGGCTTAAAACAAACTTCAATGTACGATGGTCGCCGTGATGTCGTAGAGTCGACTCGTGCTGCCTATGAATTTTTGGGCAGTTTGTATAATCAGTTTGGTTCTTGGGAATTGGCATTGGCAGCTTATAACGCAGGCCCAGGTCGTATTCAACAAGCCATTAACCGCAATAAAGCTGCAGGTTTACCAACCGATTATTGGTCTTTAAAACTACCGCAAGAAACCATGAACTATGTGCCGCGTTTCTTGGCGGTGGCACAAATTATTAAAAGTCCACATGCTTATGGTGTGTCTTTACCGCCAATTGCCAACCGTCCACACTTCCGTGAAATTAATGTAGGTGCGGTAAATTTAAATGATGTGGCCAATATTACAGGGCTAAGTCGTGCCGAATTGTATTCGCTTAACCCAGGACATCGTGGGGATCGGATTGACAGCCAAAGTCCAATGCGTATTTTGATTCCTGCAGATTTAAGTCCGACAGTCGATGCACGATTGAAAAAACTCCAAGGTGGTAGCGGTTTATTGGCAAGTAATAACAGCAATACCCCATCGTTTTCATCTTCTGGTGTGACCATTACACCGTCTAAATCTGAACCACCTGCGTTAACGACCAGTACCACAACCAAAACGACTACAAGCAAACCTGCAGCATCTGTGGCAGTCACGACTAGCACTAAGCCAAGCACAGTATCGACCACAGCCAGTGTTTCAAAACCAGCAACGACTACGCCTGCACGTTTGTCACGTACCCCACAAGGTTCGGACGCTTTAGCAGCCTTTGCTGCAGGTAGCGATATTCCAAGTGCACCGCGTATTCCTGTTGCTGTTACACCTGCTGCCAATATTCAGCCTGTGCGGATTGAACCACCAATTTCCAATACTGAGCGCGAGCAAATTCTTGCAGCAGTACAGGCTGAAGGTAGCAATAAAACTGTAGAAGAAGTATTGCAACCTGTGGCTTCTAAGGCAGAACAAGAACAACTTGTGGCAGAGTTGAAACAAATTGCGCCTCAAGGCACTGAAATTGTCGATCCATACGATGGCAAAATTAAGCTGACCGCTATTCAGACCAGTCTGTCTGTTGCAGAGCAGCAAGGTAAAGAATTAACCAAAGGTTTTGCTTACCCGAAAAGTGTGGCAGAAAATACGCGCCTAGATTCAGAAGAAGCAAAGCGTAACCAAGGTAAGAATTATGTGCGTACGGAGTCTGAAGTGGTGGTCGTACCACCAAAAGGCAAACGTACCACGTACACCGTGTTAGCGGGGGACACCTTGGCCAGTATTGCCATGAAAAATGGCTTGAACTGGCGTGATATTGCCAAGTGGAACCAAATTGCTCCGGATGCAACTTTGTATGTGGGCACCAGTATTTATTTATACGATGCCAAGCCACAAGTACAGGCAGAGCCTGCTAAGCCAAAAACCATGCCAGAGCAGTACGTGGTGCAAGCCAATGACACCTTAACAGGTGTTGCCAGTCAGTTTGGTTTAACAGTAAAACAATTGGCAGACTTGAATAATTTAAGCACCACAAGTGGTTTATTTGTAGGCCAGCGCCTAAGTTTAAAAGAAACGGCAGCATCTAAAGCCAAAGCAGAAGCCGACAAAAAAGCTGCAGAACAGGCTGCAAAAATAGCAACCAAAACTTACGTGGTGAAGCGCGKCGAATATTTAAAACTGATTGCAGACCGTTATGCCTTGTCTAATCAGGAATTGGCCGATTTAACCCCAGGATTAAACGCGAACAGTAGCTTATTGGTTGGGCAGCGTATTAATGTGCCTGTGAATGAAGTGACCGCACAAAAAACGGAAGCGAGCAAAGCTGACGCCAGTAAGTCAGAAACAAAAGCAGCAGAGCCAAACTATCCGACTGAAAACTACCAAGTACAGCGTGGCGATACTTTATCGAGCATTGCCAACCAAGCCAAAATTTCTTTGGCTGAATTGGCCAATTTAAACAATTTGACCACTCAAAGTGGGGTACGCATTGGTCAAACCCTTAAAGTACCAGCAGGTGTTAATGTACCTGAGCGTTATACGGTACAACGTGGCGATACCTTATCGGCGATTTCGACAAAATATAATCTCAGCCAAGACTATATTGCAGACTTAAACAATCTAAGCCGTAACAGCGGTTTAAGAGCAGGTCAAAGTTTGAAACTGATGGGTGATGCTGCTGAGAAAAAAGTCCAAGTTGAAGCGGTGGCTGAAACGACCAATGACATTCACGTGGTAAAAGCAGGTGAAACTTTAAGCAGTATCGCCCGCCAATATAAATTGCAATTGAATTATTTGGCAGAGTTGAATGACCTTTCACGTACTGCCAATGTACGCATCGGGCAACGCTTAAAAGTCGATGCCAGTGCTGCAAAGAATGAAGTAAAAACTGAGGTCGTAAGTGCTGCGAAAAGCAGCAGTAGCAAAGCCACCGAAGCCTATACCGTTAAAAGTGGTGAGTCTTTAAATTCGATTGCCAACCGTGTGGGTGTGTCGGTTACAGAATTGGCAAGTTTAAATAAATTAACACCACGTTCTGGTTTACGCATTGGACAAAGCATTCAAGTTCCAAAAAACGTGACTGAATATAAAGTGAAACGTGGGGATACGCTGATTGACTTAGCCAGTCGCTATGGCATCGACACTAAAGCATTGGCAGATTTAAATGACATGCAGCCAAACACCCAATTGCGTATTGGCGATATGATTAAAGTCCCGAATCTGTAAAGTTTAATCCTGAGGATACGGTGTTTGACGGCATCCTCGGGAATACTGCACAAGGAGCTGTGTGCATGTCATTTGCCATAAAAAAGACACATCAATATCTTGGCTACATTTTAGGCTGTGTGGTCTTGCCACAGTGTGGATGGGCTGCGYTACAAACCACGCCCTATATTGCTGTACATAGCCAGCCTCAGTATGTGGGGCGCTCGGCTATGCCTTATGCCAACCCGCAAGCACCTAAAGGTGGCAATTTAATTCGTGCCAGTAATGGCACTTTTGATAATTTAAATGGTATGAATGGCAAGGGCAGCTCCACCGATGGAGTGGATTTATTATTTGATTCACTCATGAGCAGTTCTTTAGATGAGCCCGGGGTGATGTATCCCTTATTGGCAGAAAAAGTCAGCTATGATCCGAAGCAAACTGCATTCGTCATTTTTCATTTAAATCCTAAAGCCAAATTTAGTGATGGCAGCCCGCTCACAGCAGATGATGTCAAATTCAGTTTTGATGCTTTTCAGACCAAGTCCAATCCGGGTTTACAAATGTATTTATCCGATTTAGATAAAACCACGGTCTTGTCTAAGCATCAGGTCAAAGTGAGTTTTAAATCCAATAACAATGCCGAAATGCCACTGATTTTGTCGCAAATGCCAATCTATTCTAAGAAAGACTGGCAAAAGCGTGATTTTACCCGCATTACCCTAGAACCGATTTTAGGTTCAGGGCCGTATCTTATTGAGCGGATTGATGCAGGCCGCAGCATTACTTATAAGCGTAATCCAAATTATTGGGGCAAAGATTTACCTGTAAATAAGGGGCGCTATAATTTTGATCGCCTGAAGTATGTTTATTATCGTAATCTAGATATTGCCTTCGAAGGGTTTAAGTCGGGGCAATACACGCTGCATGAAGAATATACGGCACGAAAATGGGTTACGGAATATCGTTTTCCTGCTGTGAATGCGGGTATGGTGGTCAAGCATAAATTTCAGCACCAAAATCCCATTCCGACCCAAAGTTTTGTTTTTAATACCCGCAGACATGCGTTTCAGGATATTCGCTTTAGGCAGGCTATAACCTACGCTTATGATTTTGAATGGCAAAACAAAGCCTTGTTTTATGGGCAATATCGCCGTTTGCAAAGTTATTTTTCTAATAGCGAGTTAGAAGCAAAAGGCACTCCTTCAGCCGCTGAATTGGCTGTTTTAAAACCCTTTTTGGCCAAGCTGCATCCTATTCAACGTCAAGGCGTATTGCAAAATTGGCAGTATCCTGTGACCGATGCTAGTGGCTTTAACCGAAGTGGTTTGCTGAAAGCCCGTGAACTGCTTTTGAAAGCGGGTTATCGTTTTCAGCAAGGTAAATTGATAGATACCAAAGGCAAAGCCATTCAAATTGAATTTTTAATCCATCAGGATGGTTTGCAACGCACACTCATGCCTTTTGTGCGCAATATGAAACGTCTGGGCATTACGGTAAATATTCGGCATGTCGATGTACCGCAATATATTGAACGCATGCGTCGTGCCGATTTTGATATGACCACCAGTGTCATGCCGCAATCTTTAAGTCCGGGCAATGAACAGGCACAGCTTTGGAGTAGTGCTGCCGCAGATCAACCAGGAAACTACAATTATGCAGGCATTAAAAACCCAGTGATTGATGAAGTGGTACAACAGTTGATTCGTGCACCTAATCGTGAACAATTGATTGTGCGTACCAAAGTTTTGGATCGTTTATTGCGCGCAGGGTATTATCAAATTCCAACCTATGGCAAAGGTGAAAACTGGTATGCCTATTGGAATATGTATCGTCAGCCCGCTACCAAACCTAAATTATCGGCAGGAATTGATTATTGGTGGAGCGATGCCGCACAAGCCAAGAAAGTTGCGCATTATTTACGTCAAAAATAACGATTTTAAAACTCAAGCATGACAGTGTTTGCGATAAACCAGAACATTGCCAAAAGGTAAGCACATGGGCACATACATACTCAAAAGATTGCTCCTGATTATTCCAACCTTGTTTTTCATTTTATTGATTAACTTTGTGGTGATTCAAATTGCACCAGGCGGACCAGTCGAACAAGCAATTCAGCAAGCCGAAGCTTTTCAGGGCATGGGGACGACAGGCGGTGAAACTGCTGCAACATCCAATAGCAGCAATTATCAAGGTGCTAAAGGTTTAAGTGATGAAATGGTCGCAAAAATTGAAGCACAATATGGATTCGATAAACCCGCACATGAACGTTTTTGGAAAATGCTCACGAGCTATGTGCAGCTTGATTTTGGCACCAGTTTTTTTAAAGACAAACCTGTGACCCAATTGTTATGGGAAAAGTTGCCCGTATCGCTATCTTTAGGTCTATGGAGTACCTTGCTGATTTATTTAATTTCTATACCTTTAGGCATTAAAAAAGCCCGTCAGCATGGTTTGTTGTTCGATAAAGCCACTTCTATTTTGTTGGCGATTGGTTATGCCATTCCTGCGTTTGCCTTTGCTATTTTGCTGATTGTATTTTTTGCAGGCGGTTCATATTTTCAGTGGTTTCCCTTACAGGGTTTGGTGTCTGAAAACTTTGCGCAATTGAGTCTGTGGGGCAAAATCACCGACTATTTTTGGCACATGACTTTGCCTTTATTGGCGATGGTGATTGGTGGTTTTGCAGGGCTGACTTATCTCACTAAATATTCATTTATGGAAGAATTAAACAAACAATATGTGTTGGCGGCACGTTCTAAAGGTCTTACTGAATCGCGTGTGTTATATGGGCATGTGTTTCGTAATGCCATGCTAATTGTGATTGCAGGTTTGCCCGAAGCGTTGGTGGGTATTTTCTTTGTCGGGAACTTGTTCATCGAAATTATTTTTAATTTAGATGGATTAGGCCTGCTTGGTTTTGAAGCGATTGTGCAGCGTGATTATCCTGTAATTTTTGGTACTTTGTTTATTTTTACCTTATTGGGCTTAATTCTGCGCTTAATCAGTGATGTGTTATATCAGGTGATTGACCCACGTATTAGTTTTGAGTCGCGAGGGGCCAAATGATGACACCGATCATGCAGGCGCGCGTGCAGCGTTTTAAACAGAACAAATTGAGTTTTGGTTGTTTAATTGTCTTTATCATTATTTTTGTATTGTCTTTAGCGGCAGAATTGATTGCCAATGACAAACCGTTATTAGTCAAATATGAGCAATCTTTATATCTGCCAGTGTTCAAGGCTTATCCTGAAACGACCTTTGGCGGTGTATTTGAAACTGAAGCCGATTATAAAGACCCGGTGGTGCAACAACTGATTGCAGACCGAGGATGGGCAGTTTGGCCGCTCATTGAGTTTTCTTACCAGACTCCGAATTTAGATTTGACCGTGCCTGTACCTTCAGCACCAACTGCACAAAACTGGCTAGGTACAGATGACCAAGGACGTGATGTGTTGGCGCGAATTTTATATGGCTTGCGTGTATCTCTGTTATTTGGTTTTGCACTGACTTTCGCATCGGCAGCTCTAGGTATTTTGGTCGGAGCAATACAGGGCTACTACGGTGGTTGGGTTGATTTAATTGGTCAGCGTGTTTTAGAAGTGTGGGGTGGTTTACCGATGCTGTTCATGGTGATGATTTTGGTCAGCATGTTTACCCCAAGTGTGTATTGGCTATTTGTAATTATGCTGCTATTTGGCTGGACGACACTGGTCGGCTTAGTTCGGGCAGAGTTTTTGCGCGCCCGAAATTTTGATTATGTCCGTGYAGCGCGAAGTTTAGGCGTAACCGATCGTACCATTATGTTTCGGCATATTTTACCCAATGCCATGAGTTCGAGTTTGTCGCAGTTGCCTTTTATGCTGACCGCCAATATTACAGCTTTAACTGCACTGGATTTTTTGGGTTATGGCTTACCGCCCGATGCAGCATCTTTAGGGGAATTGCTGTTACAAGGCAAAAATAATTTAAATGCACCGTGGTTAGCGTTGTCAGGCTTTTTTACCTTAGCGATTGTGCTGTCCTTGTTGATTTATATTGGAGAAGCGACCCGTGATGCATTCGATCCAAGACGTTAATCCTTCAACTGCGTCACAGCCTGCAGTATTGCTAACAGTCAGTCATCTGCATATTCGGCAGCAGGAACAGGTTTTGCTGCATGATTTAAACTTTGAGCTGCATGCAGGCGAAACTATTGCATTAGTCGGTGAAAGTGGTTCGGGAAAATCTATTAGCAGTTTGGCATTACTAGGTTTATTGCCCGAACGTTTACAGGTGCAAGGTCAGGCAATCTTTGCAGAACAGGATTTACTTCGCCTTAAACCGCAACAATTGCGGCAAGTTCGTGGTCAAAAAATTGCCATGATTTTTCAGGAACCGATGACGGCTTTAAATCCGTTGCATCGCGTGGAAAAAATTATTGGTGAAAGTTTGTTGCTCCAAGGTTGGAGCAAGGAAAAAACGCGTGCCCGTGTGTTGCAATTACTTGAAGATGTTGGCATTCCTCAGCCTGAAGAAAAACTAAAGCGTTATCCACATGAATTATCTGGGGGGCAACGTCAGCGAGTGATGATCGCCATGGCGTTGGCACTTGATCCCGATATTGTGATTGCCGATGAACCAACCACTGCTTTAGATGTCACTTTGCAGGCGCAGATTTTGGATTTATTAAAAAGCCTGCAAGTGCGTCATAATATGGCCATGGTTTTGATCAGCCACGATTTGAACTTGGTCAAACACTATGCAGATCAGGTCATTGTCATGAATCAGGGACGGGTCGAAGAACAGGGCAGTGTGGCAGATATTTTTAATAGACCGCAGCAAGCCTATACTCAAAATTTGTTAAACCATGATTTTGGCGAAGCTTTGCAAATTGATGAGTTGCCGACTATTTTGGCGTTAGATCAGGTTGCTGTGAAATTCCCGATTAAACAAGGCTTGCTGAATCGGGTTAAAGATTATGTGGTTGCGGTTGAACCGTTAAGCTTGGAACTTCCGCAAGGTCAATMGATTGGTATTGTCGGTGAAAGCGGTTCGGGTAAAAGTTCATTGGCACTTGCCATTGCAAGACTGATTGAAAGTGATGGAAAAATTGAACTACATGGGCGAGACCTGAATCAACTGAATGAACGTCAATTGCGTCCCTTAAGACAGCAGTTTCAAATTGTATTTCAAGATCCGTTTAGCAGCTTAAATCCACGTTTAAATGTGGAACAAACCATTGGTGAAGGTTTGACATTGCAACATTTATCCAAACCTGAAATCATTCAGCGCATAGATGAAGCTTTAAGCAAAGTAGAATTGCCTGTGAGTTTTAAACAGCGCTATCCGCATGAATTGTCGGGTGGGCAACGTCAACGGATTGCATTAGCACGTGCGTTGGTATTACGCCCTAAACTGTTAATTATGGATGAGCCGACCTCTGCCTTAGATCGTAGCACCCAACGCGCTGTAGTGCAGTTGTTGCGCCGCTTACAGCGGCAAGAACAGATGAGTTATTTGTTTATCAGCCACGATTTGCAAGTGGTGAAAGCGCTTTGTCAAAAAGTGTTGGTGCTACATCAAGCTAAAGTTATGGAATTTCAGGAGACTGCACAGCTATTTAGAGATCCTCAAACGGAATACACCCGTCAACTGATAGCAGCTAGTGAATATTAACTCTTCAATATTTAGAACAACTATTGGGGCTTATAGGTATGGGTTACCATTATTGACAATAAGATTTGTCAAAATGGCATTGACCTGTTCTGAAAAATCTTTAGAGTAAAAAGATCAATAAAATACAATACGGAACAGTGTATGAGCCATCTTGCCAAAACAATTCAGATTCGTAATAGCATGTTTAAAAATCGCATTATTAAAGGTGCCATGAGTGAGGCGTTGGCGAATGATGCAGGCCAACCTAATCAAGCCCATTTAAAGTTGTATGAGGCTTGGGCCAAAGGCGGTTTAGGCTGTGCGATAACGGGTAATGTTATGGTGGACTTTCGTGCCAAGAATGAACCCGGTGTAGTTGTGGTAGAAACTGAACGTGATTTGGAAAAGTTAAAGGCGTGGGCGAATGTCGGAAAACGTCATGGCATGATACAACTGGTACAGTTATCTCATCCGGGGCGTCAGTGCCCTAAAGGCTTGAATAAAGAAACAGTAGCACCTTCAGCTGTACCTTTTAGTCCAGCATTGGCGATGAGTTTCGGTACGCCACGTGAACTGCGTGAAGATGAAATTTTAGATATTATCCAGCGCTTTGCGACTTCAGCTGCCATTTGTGAAAAGGCGGGATTTGAAGGCGTACAGCTACATGGTGCACATGGCTATCTGATTAGCCAGTTTTTATCTCCACTGACCAATAAACGTCAAGATCAGTGGGGTGGCAGTATTGAAAACCGCAGCCGATTTTTGCTAGAAGCCTATAAGGCGGTGCGTGCAGCAACTTCAGAGAATTTTATTATTTCAGTAAAATTAAATTCGGCAGACTTCCAGCGCGGTGGCATTAGTGAGGAAGACGTTATTTATGTTTTTAAGGCGATGGATGCAGCCGGGATCGATATTATTGAAGTTTCTGGTGGAACCTATGAAGCACCAGCAATGGCCGGGGTAAAAGCAGAGAAACGTAAAGCATCAACAGTTGCCCGCGAAGCCTATTTCCTTGACTTTGCCGAAAAGATCCGTCAGGAAGTTAATTGTCATTTGATGGTGACGGGTGGCTTCCGTACCGCAGCAGGTATGAATGCAGCCCTAGATAGTAGCGCATGTGATTTTGTCGGTATTGCACGTCCATTTGCGGTCGAGCCTGATCTGGGTAACCGTCTGGTTGCAGGACAGGATGTACGTTATGCAGTGGAGAAAATTAAAACCGGTATTCCAATGATCGATAAAATGGCGATTATGGAAATCATCTGGTATGCCGCGCAATTTAAGGAAATTGCCAAAGGTAATCGACCAAATCCAAAACTGTCGCCTTTAAAGGTATTTTTAAATTACGTAAAAGGCAATGTGAAAGCTGTGATTAAAGGTCAGATCAATTCACGTAAATCGGCCTAATGTGCATAATGTATTGAAGCAAAAACAGGGCATATACAATGCCCTGTTTTTTATGAGTGATCTTTCTAAGAATAAGTCATGGCTTGAGTCTGAAAAGGGAAGAGCAGCTGGGAAAGCTGACGCGTTGCCCACAAGCCTACTTCCTGATGATGCATATACGGTGCTACATAAGGAATCAATAAATCAATCTTTTGTTCGGCAGCGGCACAGCGATTCAGACGGCTTTTCAACTGATGAATCTGTTGCTGGTCAATACGGTTCAATACCGGTTCCATCTGGTTATGAACTTGAGATCTGCTACGTGATGACAGACGAGCGGCAAAAGTCTCACCTTGAATCCAGTCTTTAATAATCTGTTTTTCAGTCGCATTAAATACACCAAACATTTTGCCATCTGGATCATCAATCATTTTCCAGAACCGGCTTTGTTCTACAGGTGCATCTTTTACAATCCAGCCTTTTTCAATCATGACTTTCAAGAAGTCTGCAATCTGTGCCGGATCGGATAACCACTCATTAATGGTCTTGCCATTAAACTGGCATTTCTGGTTATGGATATATTGTCCAATCAGCGCTTTGTTCTGGAACACTTTCAAAGCCAGTTTTTCAGTATCCAGCTGCTTGATGATCTGGGTAGAACTTTTACCAATGTCATTCAGCACATAACCTTTTTTAATCAGGTCTAGATACTGGGCAGGATCTTCAGCGAGTGCATAATGATCAAAATATGCTTGCAGCGATTTTTGTGCATGACCGTTGTGAGCATTATCAATGGTAATGTGCACATTGAAATAATGTGGATCAATACCGAGTTCAGATAACTCATAATTGGTAATTAACAGATGTAAGGGCAGCTGTTCATAACCCAGATTAAAACCAATGACTAACGGCAAATATTCAGGTGGTGCATAGGCCAATGCCAGTTGAACGGCTGCTTGTTCATAATAACTGGCATCCAGCTGCTCGGCATAGCTATTCAGCTCATAATGATTCAGCAAGTCCCGATACATGGTGACATGATTGGCACGAGTATGACCCATGCCCAGTTCTTCCAGATAGATATAAATCAGATCTTTGGTTTCCGGCCGATTCCAGTTTTGCACAGTTGAATAAAGCCATGAGCCGTCTACCAGTTTTACAGGTGAAACTTTGGCAATAAACTCAAATGCATGTGACACAGTCGGGAAATACTCACGTCCTTGCTGCTTTTTACGCCGCTCTACATAAGACTGGAAAATTGCGCAGGTTTGGTGGTGCTGTTCCAGAAAATGTTGCTCTACATGTCTGGGTTGATCCAGCCATTCCAACCCAGCCACATCAACCTGCTGGATTAAATCTCTTAAATAGTTCTCAGCCTGTTCGGTCTTTACTGCCGTCGAAATCTGTTGATCTTGAAAGAAGTTGATCCAATCTTTAAAGTTATTAAATTGATGATTATGGTTTTTAATAGATGATTCAGGCGAACTTAACTTTGTAATGACGAACATAATCTGATCCCTGCAGATATATTATGCATTCTACCTTAACGGCATGCTCATACCACGGGTGTTGATTTTTTGTTCGGATTTATAGTGCGATTGCTGTAAATGAATATGAATGGATAACGAGTTGAAGAGAAATGTTAAAGAGTAAGATTTTTGAATGAACCATTTTTAAACAAATAAAATTGCAATCAAAGAAATTTGATCAAACGTTAAAAACAGGAATGAGGGAACAAGCAACAAAACAAGCAATAAAAAAGCCCAAGTCATCATGCTTGGGCTTTTTCATGAGAAGTTTATTAATTAACTATCTCGAATATGGCGTCCCTACGGGGATTCGAACCCCGGTTACCGCCGTGAAAGGGCGATGTCCTAGGCCTCTAGACGATAGGGACAATGTAGAAGTGATATTTTAAACCAGAACTTTTGATCTAAAGTAATGGCGTCCCTACGGGGATTCGAACCCCGGTTACCGCCGTGAAAGGGCGATGTCCTAGGCCTCTAGACGATAGGGACTTAATAAAATATTACTTCTGAAATTGGCGTCCCTACGGGGATTCGAACCCCGGTTACCGCCGTGAAAGGGCGATGTCCTAGGCCTCTAGACGATAGGGACGTTTCAGAGGTGGGCGTATAATAGGGCGTATAAAGGGGGGTGTCAAACGCTTTTCGGCAATAATTCTGAAAAAAATGATCAACTGAATAAAATTAAAACTATTCTGCTGTCGTAATATGTTTGAAGTGCTAAAAATGATGTTTTTAAGCTATAGTTTAAATAGATGCCTATATTGGAGCAGGGTGATTCTCTTTGTATTTCGCTATTTGTTGTTACTTAACAAAACTCAGAAAAAAGGGCAATCCTAAGATTGCCCGCTATTGTTTTTACATTCTCGCTAAAAAAGCATTATCATTTTTTGTGATAAATCATGTAATAACTGGCATAGCACAATACAATAAAAATCATACAGCCGATAAAACCTGCCAGCATTTCAGGGTCAAATAACATACTCAGGCAAGTTATAAAACAGAATACAAAACCTAAAATAGGCACTATTGGAAATAGCGGTGCAGCAAAACCTAAATCCTGTACGGTTTTGCCTTGTTTATACCATTGGCGACGGAAGTTAAACTGGCTTAAACAAATACTCATCCAGACCACAACCATTGTAAATGCAGCCACACCTAAGAGGTTTTTAAAGATGGTTTCTGGCGCAAATTGCTCAGACAATAACCCTGGCATTGCTCCGAGCATGGTGACTATGACTGCTATATAAGGAATACCACGCGCATTTACCTTAGAAAAAATCTGTGGCAATTGCTTTTGGTGTGAGAGCGACCACATCATTCGTGAAGCTGCAAATAAGCCTGAGTTCGCTGCAGAGAGCAAGGCTGTGATAATCACAAAACGGATAATATCTTCAGCATAAGGAATGCCAATCTGATTAAATACCGTCACAAAAGGGCTACTGCTTACCCCTTCTGCAGCCAAACCTGCAGCCTGATGTGGTAATAAGGCACTAATTACCACAATAGTACCTACAAAGAAAATCAACAGGCGGAAAATTGCAGTATTGATTGCTTTAGGCACGTTTTTGGCAGGGTTTTTGGTTTCACCTGCAGCAACACCAATTAACTCCGTACCCGAAAAAGCGAAATTAACAATCAACATGGTGGCAAAAATAGGGAATAGCCCTTCAGGAAACCAGCCTTGTGCAGTTAAATTGCTAAATAAAGGTGCCGAGCTATAACCTTGATAGGATACAACCCCAAAAATTGCCATTAAACCCAAAACAATAAAGGCAATAACAGTCACGACCTTGACCAAAGACAGCCAAAACTCAGATTCTGCAAACAGCCGTGTGGAAATCATATTTAAACTAAATACGACACCACCAAAAATCAGTGTCCAAATCCACATGGAAATATGCGGGAACCATTCCTGCATTAACAACGCGGCGGCGGTAAACTCTGTGCCTAAAGTAACCGACCACGTGAGCCAATACAACCAAGTGATGGTATAGCCCGTGCCAGGCCCAATATATTGTTTAGCGTATGCGCCAAACGAACCTGAAACAGGCATGTGTACGGCAAGCTCACCCAAACACAGCATCACCATATAGGCAATTAAACCACCAAAAATATAAGCGATGATGGCGCCAACGGGGCCTGTTTGTGCAATGACTTCACCTGAGCCTAAAAATAGACCTGTGCCAATGGCACCGCCTAGTGAAATCATGACCAAATGTCGAGTGCTCATGGCACGTTTTAAAGGCTCAGTATTACCTTGATGCACAGCACCATTTTGATGATTCGATGACGGCATAAGTGTTAGGAGAAAATATGGAATGAAGCGGAGTATTGTAGAGAAAAACTACAAATCTGCAATCTTGAAATAATAAATTTGGATTAGAAATGATCGTATAGCAAGATATATGGCGTCCCTACGGGGATTCGAACCCCGGTTACCGCCGTGAAAGGGCGATGTCCTAGGCCTCTAGACGATAGGGACGATACGAGGTGAGGCGTATATTATGAATTTTTTGCGACAGTGTCAAACCTGAATCCTAAAAAATACCGCGCTTTATGATATTTGTTTAAAAAAATGTATCTTTAAAAATAATAAATTACCAAACACAAATTTGAACGCTGTGCAGCATTTTAATGATCAGGGGTTTGATATTGTTTTTCAGTGGTTGTTGTTTGTGTTGCTGCGGGTTGAGGGTTTGGTTCAGGTTGGGCAGGCTCACGATTCACAATATAAAGATACAACGCAGAAGGCGCGAGAATGACCAAGACCAATACAATTTTTTTCAACATGGCAGAATAAGTAACACAAATTGGAATATTGCCATTATAACCAAAGTCAGCTCAAAAGACTGCATGCATAAAAGCTGATTCAAAGTAAAATTAATTTCGATACTCAGCCTTGAGATTGAGAAACATGAATTAAGACCACAACATTAAAAAGAAAACAGGATGACAAACGCAGTCTGTCATCCTGTAATCCTCTCAATCTTTGAGTACCAATCGTATTATTGATCTGGGTTGAGTAAGTTCTCTACCATGTGCGGTGCAAGTTTATTCAGAATAAAACAAAACAGCTCTGCAGTTTTTTGCGTATCGTATAAAGCTGAATGTGCTTCTTTGCCATCAAACTCAATACCTGCCTGAATACATGATTTTGCCAACACTGTTTGACCAAACATCACCGCACTTAAAGTCACTGTATCAAACACTGAAAAACTGTGGAATGGGTTTTGGTTCTTCGTACCTGTGCGGGCAATGGCTGCTTGCACAAAGCCTAAATCGAAATGCGCATTGTGACCAACCAAAATGGCATGGGTGCAATTTTGTTGGCGACGCACTTCATTGACCGATTTGAAAATCCGTTTTAATGCAGTTTTTTCATCTTCAGCCATGGCCATACGCATAGGATTGAAAGGATCAATCCCAATAAAGTCCAAAGAGCGGCGGTCTAAATTTGCCCCTTCAAACGGGTTGATATGCGCATGATACGCTTCGCCTGGTACAAATTTGCCTTCCGCATCATAAACAATTGGAATAGCTGCAATTTCTAACAAGGCATCAGTTTGGGCATTAAAGCCTGCGGTTTCCACATCGACCACCACAGGCAAAAAACCACGAAAACGTTGCCCCATCACGGGCAAAGTTGTATCTGTCACACTTTTCTCCATTGAATGGTTTTACCCGCATATACCGGAATAATTTGTTCACCATCCAAGTAGTCTAAACTGGTTGGAATGATTTGCTCTTCTTTCACCAAGGTAATTGTGTTGGTATTACGCGGCAAACCATAGAAATCTGCACCAAACAAGCTTGCAAAGCCTTCTAAGCGCTCAATACGTCCAGCTTGATCAAAAGCTTGTGCATACAGCTCAATTGCCGTAGGTGCACTATAGCAGCCTGCACAGCCACATGCATTTTCTTTGGCATTTTTTGAGTGCGGTGCGCTATCTGTCCCTAAGAAAAACTTAGGATTTCCGCTAGTCGCAACTTCCAATAATGTTTGCTGATGGGTTTGACGTTTTAAAATAGGCAAACAATAGAAATGTGGTTTCAAACCACCCACCAACATATCATTACGGTTAAATAATAAATGTTGTGGGGTAATAGTTGCAGCGACATTCCGGCCTTGTTCTAAAACAAATTGTGCTGCTTCAGAGGTGGTTATGTGCTCAAGCACCAATTTCAAGTTTGGAAATTGTTGTAATAATGGTGAAAGCACTTCATCTAAGAAGCGTTTTTCACGGTCAAAAATATCGACATGATTATGCGTGACTTCACCATGCAATAATAATGGCACTTGTTGTTCTTCAAGTTGCTCTATCACCGCATAAACTTTACGAATGTCGCTTACCCCATTGTCTGAATTGGTGGTGGCACCAGCAGGGTAAAGTTTAATAGCATTTACATGCGCCGAGGCTTTAATTTTCTTAACTTCTTCAGGAGAGGTTTGATCGGTAAAATACAACACCATACGCGGATCAAAATTTACACCTTTAGGAACATGTGCCATGATGCGTTCACGATAAGCTTCTGCTTCTTCTACCGTTTTTACTGGCGGAACAAGGTTAGGCATACAAATTGCGCGTGAAAATTGCTTGGCAAGATCAGGAACAGTACGTTGTAGTGCTAAACCATCACGTAAATGAGCATGCCAGTCATCTGGCTGGATAAGAGTAATTGTATTCAAGGCGCTGCCAGTTTGAAAAATAAAACAGATGATAATCTATAAATGTTAAAATGATAACGCCGAAAGCCATAAAAAATAGAAATGCCTGAATGAATAGTTTAGACATTGTGTTATTTTAGAAACATTAAAATTATATTCAGGCTGTTACAGGTTTGCTGTGCAACAATCGTGATTAAATGGAATTTAAAGCATCCATGGAATACAAATATAAGTTAGCCAAGCTACAGTACGACAAAGAAAAAAATGAAGAGTTGATTAAACATCAACGTAAACGTGCGGGTCAGGTTTTTCCGAAACAACTCGAAGTTGAATTTTGGAAACAGCATCTTGAACAAGCACGGCATAACATTAACCAATATTTTTGGTCGGGCGTACTCATCTACTTTATTATCACTGTGATGATTATTACTGGGGATTACTGGATTATTGATCGAAATTTTTTTAAACACGACTTTATCCATTCCTTACTAGGCCTAGTCAATGGTGCATTTTGCTTACTGACCCTGTTCTTTTTTGCCCATTATAAAATTTTACGCTCATATTATCCTTATGCGGCCATGGCCTTGACTTTTTGGGCCATTGTGTCGATGACTTGGCTGACCATGACAGTGTTTACCGAAGTGTTTAGATATCAAGCCATGATGATCATTAGTATGATTTATATTATGGGCTTTGTACTGACAGGGGTGAAGCCGTTTCACATGCTGCTGACAGGGCTAATGGCTGCTGTAGTTGCCATGATTATGTTATTAAGCTTGCATATTCCAATTGATGTGATGGTGATGGGACGGGTGTTGGTTGGCAGTAGTGTGATGGGTTTTTTAATCAGCAAAATGCTGTGTACCCGAGAGCGGATGATTTTTTTGGTGATGCATCAAGCTCGACTTAGTGAAAAAATTAACCGTATCCATGCCGAAGAGTTATTGCATTTAAGTCAGCATGATGCGCTGACCAAAGTGTCTAACCGACGTACCTTTGATGAAATGCTGGATAGCTATTTTGAACAGGCACGGCATGATGAAGTGCCATTATCCCTACTCTTCATAGATGTCGATTTTTTTAAAAAATATAACGATCATTATGGGCATCAAAAGGGAGATGAAGTCATTTCAGCGATTGCCAAATCGATTAAAGACTCGATTCGTCACATGGATTTTGTCGCGCGGTATGGTGGCGAAGAATTTGTGGTGTTATTGCCAGAAACAGATGCACATGGTGCGTATGCTGTGGCTTACAATATTTTTAAAGCGGTTGAGCGTTTGGCGATTCCACATAGCCAATCTTTAGTTTCCAGTAATGTCACAATCAGTTTAGGTTTTACTGTTTACAAAGGTGAGGCGGAAATTTTTAAAAGCGATTTCTTGCAACGTGCAGACCAAGCCTTGTACCGTGCGAAACAGTTGGGACGTAATCAAATTTATTACCACACTTTGCGGGTGGAAGAGGTGCTGTAAGTTTTTCTATCGCAGCTTTTAGTATGATTTTTTAGTCTTCATGTTTAAACGTATATAAAAAAGCCGCTCAATTTGAGCGGCTTTCGATTTAACAAAATGATCAGCAAGTGATTATTTGTTTTTGTCTTTCAATTGTGGCACTGCAGAACCTGAACCAATCGACAATAAGCCAGAATTGGTATAAAGACCTAATTTAGCGCGTGTATCGGTAATGTCTAGGTTACGCATCGTTAACTGACCAATACGATCCATTGGCGTAAACATTGAATCACCTTTCTCCATGGTTAAACGCTCAGCTTCATAAGTGAGGTTCGGAGATTCAGTGTTCATAATGGTATAGTCATTACCACGACGTAACTCTAAAGTCACAGTACCCGTAATCGCTTTCGCCACCCAACGCTGTGCAGTTTCACGAAGCATTAATGCTTGAGAATCGAACCAACGACCTTGGTAAAGCAAACGACCTAAGCGTAAACCGTTAATGCGGTATTGTTCAATCGTATCTTCGTTGTGAATACCTGTAACTAAACGCTCATAAGCAATGTGTAATAATGCCATGCCCGGTGCTTCGTAAATACCGCGAGATTTTGCTTCAATAATACGGTTTTCGATTTGGTCAGACATTCCCAAACCATGACGACCACCAATACGGTTCGCTTCAAGAATCAACTCAACAGGGTTTTCAAAACGCTGACCGTTTAATGCAACTGGCATACCTTCTTCAAAGGTAACCGACACTTCTTCGGCTTTCACTTCAACGTCATCTTTCCAGAACGCCACGCCCATGATTGGATCAACGATTTTGATGCCAGCATCTAGGTACTCAAGGTCTTTCGCTTCGTGTGTTGCACCTAGCATGTTTGAGTCAGTTGAATAAGCTTTTTCTTTTGACATTTTATAGTCAAAACCATTGTCGATAAGGAATTGTGACATTTCCGCACGACCGCCTAATTCATCAATAAAGGTTTGGTCTAACCACGGCTTATAAATTTTAAGCGCAGGATTAGTCAATAAACCATAACGATAGAAACGCTCAATATCGTTACCTTTATAGGTTGAACCATCACCCCAGATGTTTACGTCATCTTCTTTCATGGCAGTCACTAGCATTGTACCTGTTACTGCACGACCAAGCGGGGTGGTGTTAAAGTAAGGCATACCACCTGTGCTGATATGGAATGCACCACATTGAATGGCAGCAATACCTTCCAAAGCCAACTGTAAACGGCAGTCAACCAAGCGTGCTTTTACCGCACCATATTCTTCTGCTTTCTTTGGAATGGCATCATAGTCATCTTCATCTGGCTGCCCCAAGTTTGCGGTATACGCATACGGTTCAGCGCCTTTTTGCTTCATCCACAATAAAGCAGCTGAAGTATCTAGACCACCAGAAAAGGCGATACCGACTTTTTTGCCTACTGGTACATTCTGCAAGATAGTTGCATTATCAGTCATTGCTAGTCCTAAGTTTTTAAAATATGCACCACATTTTGGTGGCCAAGGAGAATTCTAAACTGCAAATTATAGCACTCTTTAAAATGCTTGTTTTCGTTAAAAAAGCACATTTGATAAAAAAATCAGGTTCAGGCTTAAATTTTCATTTAGAAATGGCAAACTTGGTGTAGAAATTGAAAAACAAAAACCGCAATTTGGATGGTGCAGAATAAAATCACTTTTACTTTTGGGCAGTTTTATATCAAGTTTATATCAAGAATAGTTAGGGTCTATTGCCAAGTTTCATAACGCAATCTGAGAAAGTTTTAGCCACATGAGCAAGAACAAAGCACTGCTTTGTTTGCTGCGCAAGGGGACAAGTATATTTTTTGCTGCTATTGCATTATGAGTCAGTCATTTAGAATGACTAAATTTCCTGCCTCATGCCTTATATCGGCTAAAAAATATGCGTTGTCGCAAACATAGAAGAAGTGTCAACAGACCCTATAAATTGACGTTTGCGCCACGCAGTCTAACTTTAGAGTCATAAACAGTTTATAAAAATCGGTTAAAGTATTATTCATGCAACAAGTTGCAAAGCTCATTATATAAGGATTCATCATGACAACTCGCTATGCAAATATTCTAAAACCATTACATTTAGGATTTACCACCATTAAAAACCGTGTCGTGATGGGTTCAATGCACACGGGATTGGAAGATCGTTTTTATAACTATCCAAAACTGGCTGCTTATTTTGGCGAACGTGCTAAAGGTGGCGTTGGTTTGATTATTACGGGCGGTATTTCACCTAACCGTCAAGGCTGGTTATTGCCTGCAGGTGGTACCATGAATACATTGGGCGATGTTGCACCGCATCGACTGGTGACACATGCAGTCCATAAGCATGGCGCGAAAATTTTAATGCAAATTCTGCATTCAGGACGCTACGGTTATCAGCCATTTGTGGTGTCTGCAAGCCCGATTAAATCTCCAATTTCACCATTTAAACCTCGTAAAATGAGTGAAAGACAAATTTTAAATACCATTGAGGATTACGCGAAAACAGCCAGTCTAGCCAAAATGGCAGGCTACGATGGTGTCGAAATTATGGGTTCGGAAGGCTATTTGTTGAACCAGTTTTTAAGCCGTCATGTGAATCAGCGTGAAGACCAATGGGGCGGTGCAATTGAAAATCGTATGCGTTTTGCTTTGGAGGTGGTGAAAGCTATTCGTGCTGAAGTAGGAGAAAAATTTATTATTTGCTTCCGTTTGTCGATGTTGGATTTAGTCCACGATGGCAACACTATGCAGGAAGTGATTACCGTTGCAAAAGCCTTAGATCAAGCGGGTGTGAACTTACTCAATACTGGAATTGGCTGGCATGAAGCTCGTATTCCGACCATTGTGACTTCTGTGCCACGTGCAGCTTTTGCTGATTATACCGCGGAAGTAAAGAAACACGTTGAAATTCCTGTAATTGCATCCAACCGTATTAATATGCCTGATACTGCAGAAGAAATTTTGGCAGCGGGTAAAGCCGATATGATTCAAATGGCACGCCCATTATTGGCAGATGCATTCTGGGTCAATAAAACTGCAACCAATCGTGTCAATGAAATCAACACGTGTATTGCCTGTAACCAAGCATGTTTAGATCATACCTTTAAAAATCAGCGTGCGACTTGTTTAGTCAATCCGCGTGCAGCCTACGAAACTGAATTGGTCTATGAGAAAACCAAGCAACCGAAGCGTATTGCCGTTGTGGGCGGTGGTGTTGCGGGAATGTCTGTAGCCACAGTTGCTGCCAGTCGTGGGCATCAGGTGACTTTATTTGAAGCCAGCAATGAAGTGGGTGGGCAATTCAATTTGGCTAAAGTCGTGCCGGGCAAAGAAGAATTTCATGAAACCATCCGCTACTTTAAAGTGCAAATTGAAAAAACTGGGGTCGATTTACGTTTAAATACCAAAGTCAACCGCGAGCAACTCGAACGTGAAGGTTTTGATGAAGTGGTGATTGCAACAGGTGTTGTACCACGTGCTTTAAAAATTGAAGGTAGCGATGCACCGCAAGTATTGTCTTATGCAGAAGTATTACGTGGCGCACCTGTTGGACAAAAAGTTGCTGTGATTGGTGCAGGCGGAATCGGTTTCGATGTGTCGGAGTTTTTACTGAAACCTGAACATCAGCCACAACCTCAGCCTTTGGCTGAATGGCAGCGTGAATGGGGAGTTGATCCAAATCCTAATTATGTGACTGAAGGCGGCATGTGTGCTCCAGAAGTAGATCCCCCAATCCGTGAAATCTATTTATTGCAACGTAAAACGACGGCTTTAGGTGCTGGTTTGGGTAAAACTTCAGGCTGGGTCCACCGCGCACAGTTAAAAAAACATGCCGTGCGTATGCTACGTGGTGTGCAATATAAAGCAATTACCAATGAAGGCTTATGGATTGAAATGGCAGGTCAAGACCAATTGTTGCGTGTAGATAGCATTGTAGTCTGTGCGGGGCAAGAATCAGTTAAAGATTTAATGCCTGCGGCAGATGAAAATACTTTGGCTAATTATCATATTATTGGTGGGGCAAAGCTTGCTGCAGAGTTAGATGCAAAACGTGCGATTCGTGAAGGGGCAGAATTAGCCGCTAAACTTTAAAAAGTGATGTGGCTATGCTGTTGTTTTGATGAGCTTTAGCATTGATTTGGTGAAACAATATTCACTTGAGTGGTAACGAAGAATTTTTTACTTGTCATCAAATCAAAAGCTTCGTATCATGGCCCACATGGAAGCGTGGCAGAGCGGTTTAATGCACCGGTCTTGAAAACCGACGAGGGTGTGAGTCCTCCGTGAGTTCGAATCTCACCGCTTCCGCCAAATATCTAAATAAGCCCTTGTTTTTACAAGGGCTTATTTTTTGTCTGTAGTTTTGCCCCTCAAATTACCCCTCATCAAATTTTGGATTGGATTGATTTCTTTTGGTGGTATTTGGAAGATTAAGGACAATAGTTTAATAAGCTGAAACTTGGTCCTAGAAATTGACGATGACGATGAAGACAATCGCGGCAGTCGTTCTTCACAAGATGATCGACGAAATAATAGTCATCGAAAAAGTGATGAATACGGGCGATTTACAAGTTAATCTGTGAAATAAATTATAAGTTGACAAAAATAACTAATCATGCGAAAAAGTTTTTTTAGTTAACAGATGTTCACACATGCCTCGAATTGTTTCTGTACCACTTAGTTTAGAACAGCGAGAACGACTCATTTTTCTGGCCAAGCATGCAAAACATTGGCGTGAAAGACAACGTGCCCAAACTATTCTCTGGCTTTCTGAAGGTAAAAGTGTTGCGGAAGTTGCCACTCTACAAGAACGTATCCCAGAAACCATAAGGCTACAACGCCGACGTTGGGAATTGTATGAGTTTGAATCGATTAAAGAAGGTCATCGCTCAGGTCGGCCCAATACATTGATCTCAGACTATCAGGCGAAAATCCTAGATTGGGTCAATACAAGTCCACTCAATGCAGAACAAATCCGAGTCAAACTACATGAAGAATACGAAGTGTCCGTGTCTGTTGAAACCATTCGTAAGTTTTTACGTGATTCAGGTATGGTCTTCAAGCGTACCCGTCATAGCTTGAAAAAAAAGAGATCCGATTGCATTTGAACAAGCAACACAGCAGATTGAAAAATTACGAGAGCAAGCGGCACGTGGTGAAATTATATTAGGTTATGTTGATGAAACAGGGTTTTCATCTACACCTGATAACCGCTATGCGTGGACAAAGATAGGTGATGTTCATGCGGTTGATGCAATAAGATTAAAACGAGTTAATGTCATGGGGTGTTTGCTTTCAACGGGGAAACTGGTGACAAGTTGTTTACAAGAGTCAGTTACAAGCACTTGGTTTTATGCCTATTTAACTGGAATAGCTCAACAAGTAAAACAGACTTATAACCTTCCATTGGTTCTTATTGTNCAGATTGAAAAATTACGAGAGCAAGCGGCACGTGGTGAAATTATATTAGGTTATGTTGATGAAACAGGGTTTTCATCTACACCTGATAACCGCTATGCGTGGACAAAGATAGGTGATGTTCATGCGGTTGATGCAATAAGATTAAAACGAGTTAATGTCATGGGGTGTTTGCTTTCAACGGGGAAACTGGTGACAAGTTGTTTACAAGAGTCAGTTACAAGCACTTGGTTTTATGCCTATTTAACTGGAATAGCTCAACAAGTAAAACAGACTTATAACCTTCCATTGGTTCTTATTGTWGATAATGCCTCGATTCATAGAAGTAAAAAGATGGCTGATTACAGAGAGCTACTTAAAAGTAACTTTTCGACGAATTTGTATTTTATTCCAGCTTATAGCCCTGAGTTAAATCGAATCGAGATGGTATGGAAGCAGATGAAATATTATTGGCGAGATTTTCAAGTCATGACAGCTGATAAAATAGAGCAATGGGTGGAGAGAGTATCAAACCAATTCGGAAAAGAATACATGTTTACTTTTTAATGACAGCTTATTAACCAATTGTCTTCTATATTCAAGACAATTGGTTTTATTAAGTTTTTATAAGAATAAATAGTACATTGCGTAAAAATGAATACTAATAGTTTTCCTATCTGTTTTATTTTCTTCTTTCAGTATAGATTGCCAAATAAATGAGGGCCTTGATTTTTAAAAACATCCCTAAAGAGAATACATCTATACCTCATTCACTAAATAGTGACGGGATTAATACTTTTCCTAATTTACAAGAAAAAATAAAGCAGATTATAATGGCTCATCTCTATTTAGCGATGAGAAGCTGAATTGATCCCTAAAATAATAGATTATTTTTTTGATTTTAAATTAATAGGGTTTTGTTGCATAAATATGTAAGCATCTGATTTGAATAATTTTAATTTTGGATTAAAAATAATCAAAACTTTTAAAATCATATAGTTATGAAATCTTTGTGCAAAAAAGTCAGCAAGATACAACAATCAATGGAGCCAGTCAGAGTGGGTATGAAACATTTTAAACAGCAATCCAAATTTATATTACTGGCTATTACCATTTTATATAATGCTGCTACTTGTGCCCAAACTTTGAGCTACATACAAGCAGAGCAATATATTCTTCATAATTCATATAGTACTCAAGCCAGTCAGGCGTTACAACAGGCTTCACAATTAGAAGCCACTGCGTTAAAGGGTTTGGGGTTGCCTCGTGTGGACTTAAATGTAAGAGCTTATACTTATCATCAAGAATTAGAAGTACCACTCGGCGGAATAAAAAATAATTTAGAACAGACATTAAGCAATAATGTGAATCAAAAAGTTGATCAATGGTTAGGAGATAGTTCTAATACCGCTGTCATAAAAGATGGAATTGGTAAAAGTATTCAAGAGGGTGTCGGATTAATTCCGAATGCATATCAGCTCAACTTAGATAATCAAGTTGTACAACCCACCATTTCGATGATGATCCCGCTTTATACAGGCGGTTTCATCAGCTCAACTAAAGAAGTGGCGCAAATTAATGCGGACCGCCAACAATTAAATGATCAGCAACAGCAAGATTTACAGCGTTTTGAGTTAATACAGGTCTATTTCAATAGCCAATTACAGCAACAGCTTTTAGCAGCCAGTCAGTATAATTTAAAAGCTATACAGGGACATTACCAAAATGCGTTAAAACTAGAACAACAGGGTTTTATTAGCAAGGGTCAACGCATGCAGTTTGAAGTGGCTAAGAACAATGCTGAACGTGGTTTGCAAAACAGCGAGGCAAATTATAGTTCAAGTCTATTCCAATTGAATAATCTACTCCAAAGTAGTCAAATTAAGGATTTAAGCACGCCTTTATTTGTGAATAAGACTCCATCTACGTCATTAAATGCATTATTAAAAAGCTACCCAGAGCAATCAGTATTGATTCGTAAAATGCAAAAGGACATTCAACTGGCGAATGCTCAAGTTAAAATTAAAAGTGCTGCGACCAAACCTAATGTTTTTGCTTTTGGCGAATATGGACTAGAAGATAACCCTCACTGGATTGTGGGTGTTGCTGCGCGCTACAATTTATTTTCAGGTGTAGATCATAAAAAAAGTATCCAAGCTGCAGAATTACAGCGTTACGCGACTGAGTTGATGACTGCGCGAAGCAAGCAAGAGATTGAAACTCTCATATATAAATCTTATAGTGAAATGCTTACCGCTCAACAAAGCGATATTTTGCTCCAGCAAAATTTAAAAGCTGCAGTTGAAAACTTAAGAATTCAAGAATTATCATTTAAAGAAGATATGGCCACAGCCAATCAAGTCATTGACGCACAGAATATGTTAAGTGGTTTAAAAGCAGAAATGGCATTAAATGCGTACAAATATGTAATGTCACTGGCTACTTTATTACACAGTCATGGTTCGATTGATCAATTCTCAGAGTATCTGACCCAACCTAACACACATTATATTAATTCATGATGATGAGATAATTCCAGTGAATCAAGATCAGAATAATTCGAATCAGGAAGACAGAATGTCTGAATTGTCAGAGAATCAATCTTTAACAGCAAATTCAGCATCAGAGCAGCAGACTGCTATCCACCAACAAATGGATAATGAAATTGAAAATGATGATAAGTTGTTAGAGAGTGAATCAGTTGACACTTCACAAACTGCTCAAGATCAGGCGCAAGCCCTAAAGCCTGATTCGACAAAATCTAGAAAGTTAAAAATATTTGCGACATTATTGCTGATTTTAATACTCAGTTTAATTGGTTTTGGGCTTTGGAAAAGTTATCAGCCTCAACAAATTGAACTTCAAGGGCGTGTGGAAGCGGAAACAATATATGTGAGCACCAAAGTTCCGAGTCGTATAGAAGAGCTTTATGTACAAGAAGGACAGGTCGTTAAACAAAATCAGCCATTAGTTCGGCTTTGGAGCCCTGAAGTTTCAGCCAAAAAACAACAGGCTTTGGCAAGTCTTCAATCAGCACTAGCTTTTCAATCTACCGCTACACGCGGTTCTCAGCAAGAAAACATTGACAGCTTGTATGCGAACTGGCAAGCCTTGAAAGCACAGGAAGCATTAGCCAATACGACCTTACAACGGAGTATAAATTTATTTCGCGAAGGGGTGATTTCTAGACAACGCCGTGATGAAATTCAAGCAGCTGCTACTTCAGCATCTCAGATGACTGAAGCAGCTTACCAACAGTATGCACGTGCTAAACGCGGTAGTACCCCCGAACAAAAATCCACAGCAGATGCACAGGTAGAAATTGCAAAAGCGGCAGTGGCAGAAGCAAATGCATTAGAAGCAGAAACACAATTGAATGCACCTGTAGATGGGGTTGTTTCCAAAACCTATGGCAAAGTTTCTGAACTAATCGCCATGGGAGTACCTGTGGTGAGTATTATTCAAAATGATATTTGGGTGAGTTTGACTGTTCGTGAAGATCAATATGCATCTATTTATCAGCTTAAACAATTACAAGGCTATATACCTGCACTTGATCAGTATATGCTGTTTAATATCAAAAATATTGATGCGGAAGGTGAATTTGCTACCATAAAAACAACTCGTCAAACGGGCGGTTATGATATTCGAAGTTTTAAAGTGCATTTGGTGCCTGCCACGCCGAATCCTAATTTGAAAGTAGGTATGAGTGTGCTCTTTAAATTAAATAAGGCACACTAATGTTTGCGGGTTTTTTTCGAGAGTTAGAATATTTAATTAATCACAAATGGGATTTGAGTTTAGTCACCCTTGCGCCGTTGGTAATTATACTATTATTCAGTAGCATGTTTTATCAGGGTAAACCTGAACATTTGCCAATTGCTGTTGTCGATCAAGATCGGAGCGAACTCAGTCGTCAAATTAAAAAATATCTTACCCATCAATCTACGTTGCATATTGAGCTTGTTACTCAAAATCTAAGTGATGCAGAACGAAAGTTAAACCAGAATAAAATATGGGGCTATGTAGTTATCCCTGCTGGTGCAGAAGAACGTTTGGTTCACGCTGAAGATGCGCAAATTGGTATTTTTTTTAATCAAAGCTATTTTAGTGTTGGTAATAGTATCTCTTCAGCTATGTTTGTGAGTAGTCTCGAGGGAATTCAAGACTATATGAGACACCACTACTTAGTTCGCCATTTACCTGAGCTGGAATTACCGACAGCTACCGTAAAAATTTCACCTTTATATAATCCAGACTTGAATTATGAGCTCTATTTAGAGCCTTATATGATCCCAGCAATTTTGCATTTATTACTTTGCTGTTGTGTTGCATTTTCTGTTGGACAAGAGCTTAAATTTAAAACCACAGCTACCTGGGTAATGGGAGGGTCTGCATGGCGTGCTTTAATAACAAAAAATTTAACTTATGTCTTTATTTTTAGTTTCTGGACTTGGGTATGGATGTTCTGGCTGATTGAAGTACGAGGGTGGTTTGTTGTAGGGCAGTTGTGGGTGATTATTTTTGCACAATTTTTATTGTATTGTGCCTATGCATTTATAAGCAGTGCAATGGTTTTAGCCACTCAAAACTTAAGTAAAACTTTTGGTCTGATTGCTGTTTATGGTGGGTCATCCCTAAGTTTTGCAGGTGTGACTTTACCTTTAAATAATGCGCCATTATTTACAAAAATTTGGGCCAATATTATTCCGTATACACCTTATGCAAAATTGCAAACGCAGCAGTGGATTGTGGGTAGTCCGCTTGCGACTTCTGTTCTGCCATTTTTTATTTTAATTCTATATGCGGTGTTGTATTTTATTTTGGCGCTGTTTCTGCTTAAACATCGGCTTAAGGCGGGCAAAAATGAAACTATTTTTTAAATATTATACCAAAACATTTAAAGATATTTTTGCAAATTCAGCGATTTTCACAACACTGATTTTATCTGTATTTTTATATAGTTTCTTTTATCCTACCGCATATAAATCACAACATGCTGAATTTTTACCTATTGTAATTGTAGATGAAGAACGTAGTCCTCTCACTCAGCAAATTATAAGTGAGGTTGGTAAAAGTCCGAATGTTAGAATTAAAACCATCACAGGAAACTTTGCTGAAGCCGAAAGCTTGATTAAACAACAACAGGTAGATGGTATTTTATTGTTGCCAAATAACTTATCACACAGTATTCGGCGCGGTGATGTTGGTGGAGTTGGTTTATATTTAAGTACTGCTAACTTTCTAAAAACCAAGCAAATAGGTTTTGGTTTGGCACAGTCAATTGAAAGTGTGCTAATGACCCAAACTGAAAGGTTTAGAGAAATTTCAGATTTTTCTCCTGTTCTATCTGTCCATCAAATTCCATTATTTAACACAACTTCAGGCTATGGTAGTTATATTTTTCCTGCAATTGCTCCTCTCATCATTCATCAAACCATTCTTTTGGGTTTAAGTATGCTTATAGCAACTTATAAGGAACGAGGCTGGAAACCGAGCAAAACTGAAGTATTTGGAATATTCACTGCTATTTTAAGTATAGGGTGTTTAGGGTGCTTTTACTTATTCGGTTTTACTTTTTGGCTTTATGATTATCCTCGTGGAGGTAATTTTGAGGGAATGTTATTAGCTGTTCCTATTTATATTGGTAGTGTAATTGGCTTGAGTTTTTTAATTGCCAGTTATTTTGATATGCCTGAACGTGCAGGACAAGTTTTAGTTTTTACTTCAATTCCATTGTTTATGCTATCAGGAGCGGCTTGGCCACACGCAGCTATGCCGCTTTGGATGCAATACATTGCCAATATATTTCCTTCAACTCAAGCTATTCAACTGTTTATACAACTAAATCAAATGGGCGTTAAAACTTCAGTTGTATTGCCTAAATTAATTTATTTATTAGCATCTGGTAGTATTTTCTTGTTTTTAGGGGTTTGGCGAATTCGTAGGTCTAAGAATGAGTTGAGTTTCGCAAAGAAAATATAATAAGTTTTTCTTTGTGAGGATATCTTCTGATGGACTTTGTTGCACAAACATTTTGCAACTGACTAATTTTAAAATTTCTGTATAAATTTTAATCTATAAATAAATATAATAAAATCATACGCTTAATTTTTATGCAACAAAGCCTTTTCAAATTAGGATTACTAAAGGCGCTTTGAGTAGTTTGAATCAATTATTTGATTCAAGTTTGATATAGGGCGACAAATCTATGTTTTAGGTAGTCGGCTTAAATTTTGTGATAAAAATAACATTCAGAAGTTTTACTGCCGAAACGCGCCAAGAAAACTATTTTTCATCTAGCTGATTATGGCATTTCGCAGTAGAATATGCGCTCTCTTCAAGTCACATTGTGGCATGGTCCAAAAGATCAGCCCGTGGAGCCAAAATCAGCATGTTTATCGTTGCCGGTGCACCTGCACATTCATCTTTTAAGAAAACTCAACTCTTAAACCGTTTAGCGTCAATGAGTTCTGTTCAATCTTTCGATAGCCAATGGATTTATTTATTTGACCAAGCGCTCGACGAGCAACAACAGCAATCTGCTTTACAGCTTTTAAATGATGGTGCATCTTTTGAATTACGCCAAGCTGCAAGTGATGAAGTTCAAATTTTAGTGACACCACGTGTGGGCACAATTTCTCCTTGGTCATCAAAAGCAACCGATATTTTTGCCAACTGTAATACGCCTGTACACCGCTTAGAACGCGGTGTTTTGTTTACCTTAAAGGGTATTGCAGACGTTTCAAACGAAGTAAAACAAGTATTGCATGACCGCATGACTGAAAGTGTGTTTAATCACATTGATGATGCTGCAGCGTTATTTGTTGAAACTGAACCAAAACCTTTAAATAGCATTGATATTTTGGGTGAAGGTAAAGCAGCATTGGTAAAAGCCAACAGCGAGTTTGGTTTTGCCTTGTCTGACGAAGAAATTGATTATTTAACCGAAGCATTTATCAAGTTAGGCCGTAATCCGCATGACATCGAATTGATGATGTTTGCGCAAGCCAATTCTGAACACTGCCGTCACAAAATCTTTGGTTCAGAATGGACAATTGATGGCGAAGTACAGCCATTGTCACTGTTCCAAATGATCAAAAACACTTATAAAGAATCACCAACAGATGTATTGTCGGCTTATAAAGACAACGCTTCGGTGATAGTTGGTTTTGACACGCAGCGTTTCTATCCGAAAAAAGATGCTGCAACAGGTCACTACGTTTATAAATATAAGAGCCAAGCTGCCCACATTCTAATGAAAGTGGAAACGCACAACCATCCAACTGCAATTGCACCATTTGCAGGTGCTGCGACAGGTTCGGGTGGTGAAATCCGTGATGAAGGCGCGACAGGTCGTGGTGGTAAACCAAAAGCAGGTTTAACAGGCTTTACAGTATCGAATTTAAATATTCCTGGTTTTGAACAGCCTTGGGAAGAAAATTATGGCAAGCCTTCACGTATGGCATCGCCATTACAAATTATGATTGAAGGCCCATTGGGCGGTGCAGCGTTTAACAACGAATTTGGTCGTCCTGCGTTAAATGGTTACTTCCGTACTTTCGAGCAAAACGTGAATGGTGAAGTAAAAGGCTTCCATAAACCAATCATGATTGCAGGTGGTTA
The DNA here is from genome assembly GCF_001758345.1 of Acinetobacter towneri. Lineage (GTDB taxonomy): Bacteria > Pseudomonadota > Gammaproteobacteria > Pseudomonadales > Moraxellaceae > Acinetobacter > Acinetobacter towneri_A. The sequence continues at coordinate 265,143 of NZ_MKQS01000001.1, read as the reverse complement.
CGGCAACATTCGTCCAGACCATGTCGAAAAAGACCCAATTCAGCCAGGCGATTTATTAATCGTTTTAGGCGGCCCTGCGATGTTGATCGGTTTAGGCGGTGGCGCTGCATCTTCTGTAGATAGCGGAACCATGGGTGAAAATCTTGACTTCGCTTCAGTACAACGTGAAAACCCAGAAATGGAACGCCGTTGCCAAGAAGTGATTGATACATGCTGGCGTTTGGAAGATGCTAACCCAATCGTATCAGTGCATGACGTGGGTGCAGGTGGTATTTCGAACGCAATGCCTGAGTTGGTGAATGATCACGAATTAGGTGCTGTACTTGATTTGCGTAAGATTCCATCTTTAGAACCAGGCATGTCACCAATGGAAATTTGGTCAAACGAAGCGCAAGAGCGTTATGTATTGGCCATCCGTCCAAGTTCTTTAGAATTATTTGAATCAATCTGTGCGCGTGAGCGTTGTCCGTTTGCAGTATTGGGTGAAGCGACAGAAGCGCGTCATTTAACGGTTGAAGATCCACTGTTCAATAACAAAGCTGTAGATATGCCAATGCAGGTCTTGTTAGGTGGTACGCCACGCATGAGCCGTTCTTATGAAAGCATTGAGCGTCAAGGTGATGATTTTGATGCAGCTCAAGTTACTGATCTGAAAGATGCGATTTACCGTGTTATCAAGAATCCAACCGTTGCTTCTAAATCATTCCTCATTACCATTGGTGACCGTTCAATTACAGGTATGGTTGCACGTGATCAGATGGTTGGCCCATGGCAAGTGCCTGTTGCAGATGCAGCAGTGACCACCACCAGCTTACAAGGCTTTACAGGTGAGGCAATGGCGATGGGTGAACGTCCACCTGTAGCCTTATTGAATCCCGCAGCATCTGCGCGTTTGGCAGTGGCGGAATCTATTTCCAATATCATGTCAGCCAAAATTGACCAGATTAGCGACATTAAATTGTCTGCAAACTGGATGGCAGCAGCAGGTCAAAAAGGTGAAGACCAAGCCTTGTTTGAAGGTGTTAAAGCGATTGGTATGGAAATGTGTCCTGCGCTAGGAATTGCAATTCCTGTAGGTAAAGACTCATTGTCTATGCGTACGACGTGGAATGACGAAGGTGTTGATAAATCTGTAACTTCACCAATGTCAGGTATAATTACTGCATTTGCACCAGTGACCGATGTGCGCAAAACGCTAACCCCTGAACTAAAAAATACCGATTCAGTATTGGTGCGTATCGACTTGTCTAAAGGTCAGTTCCGTTTAGGCGGTTCGATGTTGGCGCAAGTGTATAAAGCCATTGGTTCAGTGACACCAGATGTCGATAACTTTGACGAATTCAAAGCATTCTTTGCTTTGATACAAGACTGGAATAACCGCGGCTTGATTCAAGCTTATCACGACATTGGCGATGGTGGTTTATTAGCAACTGTAGCTGAAATGATGTTCGCTTCACGCTTAGGTGTGGCGTTAGAAGATCAATCTGTTGCGGCATTGTTTGCGGAAGAAATTGGTGCAGTACTACAAATTTCTAAAGCAGATTGGGCTGACTTAGCTACTGAAGTTGCTGCATCTACCTTGAAAGATGCAATTTCGGTAGTCGGTACAGTCAATAACACAGACCAACTTGCTGTAAATGACTTGGTGCTTGAACGTGCTGACTTGCAAACGGCTTGGAGTGAAGTATCACACCAAATCCAGCGTTTACGTGACAACTCAGAAACTGCTGATCAAGAATTTGCCTTGATTACAGATCAGAACCACAAAGGTTTGATCGCTCAACCAACATTCGATTTAAATGAGCCAGTTGAAGCGCCGTACATCAACACACGTCGTCCTAATATGGTGATTTTACGTGAACAAGGTGTAAATGGTCATGTAGAAATGGCGGCAGCATTTGACAAAGTCGGCTTTAACACTGTTGACGTGCACATGAGTGACTTGCTTGCAGGACGTGTCGATTTAGACGACTTTGAAGGCTTAGTTGCGTGTGGTGGTTTCTCTTACGGTGACGTCTTGGGTGCGGGCGGTGGCTGGGCAAAGTCAGTCTTGTTTAACCCGAAATTACGTGACCAGTTTGAGAAATTCTTTAACCGTCAAGAAACATTCTCACTGGGCATCTGTAACGGTTGTCAAATGTTGTCACAATTAGCACCACTCATTCCAGGTGCAGAAGCGTGGCCACGTTTCCATCGTAATACCTCAGAAGTGTTTGAAGCGCGTAGCGTTAATGTACGCGTTGAAAAATCGAATTCTGTATTATTGGAAGAKATGGAAGGCTCGATTTTACCAATCGCAGTGGCGCATGGCGAAGGTCGTGTCGTTGCACCTGAAGCTAATTTGGCAGCCTTAAACGCAGGTAACCAAGTGATTTTACGTTATGTCGATAGCCACGGAAATGCGACCCAGCATTATCCAATGAACCCGAATGGTTCGCCAGAGGGTATTTCAGGTGTGACTTCAAAAGATGGTCGTGCAACAATTATGATGCCGCACCCTGAACGTAATTTCCGTGCGCTTCAACATTCTTGGAAACCTGAAGAATGGACTGAAGATGGTGCATGGTTACGTATGTTCCGCAATGCGCGTAGATTTATTGGTTAAGCTTCCACTCGCTTAATCTTTAGCAGTCAGCCACCCGAAGGTGGCTGATTTTTTTATGCCAACTTACAAGCTTATATAAACCTGTATGCTTCTCTCAAAAAACGTTGGATTGCTGTCTAACAATTCTGCATCCATGCCAACTAGCATAGTCATCCTAGACAACTCAAGCTATCATAAACAAGCAAACACACATGGGATGGCGTTATGAAAATCATTGCAGATGAAAATCTGGCATATACCGATTATTTCTTTGCAGATTTGGCAGAAATAGAGCACAAGGCTGGACGCCGTCTAACGCATCAAGATGTGCAAGATGCTGATGCGCTGCTAGTTCGTTCCGTCACCCAAGTGAATGCAGCATTGATTCAACAGACTGCGCTTCAATTTATTGGCAGCGCGACCATTGGCACAGACCACCTTGATATCCCAGCCATCGAGCAGCAGGGTATTGCATGGTCAAATGCKGCAGGTTGTAATGCGCAGGCGGTGAGTGAGTATGTGATTACCGCATTGCTTCATCTCGAGCCTGAATTACTACATGCCAATCAAAACTTTAAACTTGGCATTATTGGACTGGGCAATGTCGGCTCGCGCTTGGTCAAAATGGCACAATTATTAGGTTGGGATGTCATCGCGTATGATCCATTTGTACAGTTACCCAATGTGCAGCAATGTGACTTAGATGCACTATTACAACAGGCAGATGCAATTTCCATTCATGTGCCATTAACAGAAACTGGTGAACATCCTACTCATCATTTAATTAATGCAGCGCGTTTGGCATGTATGAAGCCTCAAGCCATTCTGATTAATTCAGCGCGTGGGCCAGTGGTAGAAGAAGCGGCTTTAATGCAGGATATTCAACATACTCAGCGTTTAGTGGTATTAGATGTTTTTGAATATGAACCTGAAATCTCTGCAGAATTATTAGATTTGCTTGCTTTGGCAACCCCGCATATTGCAGGGTATAGCCTAGAAGGCAAGGCACGCGGCACACAAATGATTTATCAGGCTTTTTGTGAAAATTTTGGTTTAGATGCCACAAAACAATTTGAAACTCAATTGCCAAGCTGCGCGCAATATTTCAAAACCCAAGATTTGAAAAATAGTCTGCATGCACATTTAAGTCAAATTTATGATATTGCACAGGATGATGCCAATTTACGTGCCTGTGTCAAAGCGGGCAAAGTTGAGCAGCAGGCTTTTGATCATTTAAGAAAAACCTATCCTCTGCGTCGTGAATGGGCAGCGCATGGAGGCCCGCAAGCATGAGTTCAAATCTCCAATATCAACCCACTTGCGACTTAAACAGCATGCGCGCACGTGCACAATTGTATGCACAAATACGCCAGTTTTTTGTGGAACGTGAAGTACTTGAAGTTGAAACGCCAATTTTGTCACAGGCAGGGGTGACTGATGTGCATTTGGCTTCAGTGCAAGCGCAGCGCTACGTGCAGGGCAAATTGCATACGCACTATTTACAGACCTCACCTGAATTTGCTATGAAGCGTTTATTGGCCAGTGGCAGTGGTGCTATTTATCAAATTTGCAAAGTCTTTCGAGATGATGAACATGGGCGTAAACACAACAGCGAATTTACCATGTTGGAATGGTATCGTCCCCAATTTAGTCTGAAAGATCTCATGTTTGAGGTGACTGATTTACTCAATTTGACTTTAAAACAACGCTTTGGCGAAGTACGTCCGATAGTATTGAGCTATAAACATGCATTTATGGATCGTTTGGATTTAAATCCATTACAGGCAAGTCTGCAACAATTGAAAGACTGCTGTCATCGTGTTGGTTTGCATCTGGATTTGGGGGATGACCGTCTAGGCTATATCGACCTATTGTTCTCACATTTTGTAGAACCGAGTTTGGGCTTTGATGATCCTGTATTTTTAACCGATTTTCCACCTGAATTGGCATCTTTGGCTAAAACCAGAACAGATGATGATGGGGAATTGGTCGCAGCGCGTTTTGAGCTATATATCGAAGGTTTAGAGCTTGCAAATGCCTATGATGAACTGGTTGATGCTGCGGTGCTGCGTTCCCGTTTTGAAGCCGATAATGCAGAACGCACACGACTTGGTTTGCATGTGATGCCAATTGATGAATATTTATTGGCTGCATTACCGCATATGCCTGAATGTTCAGGAATCGCCTTAGGAATAGATCGCTTATTGATGGTTGCAACTGAGCAGATGCGTTTAGAGCAGGTGATAAGTTTTCCTGCACAACTTGCATAATAGTTAAATTCAGTAGTTTCTCAATTCGCGATGTATTTATTCGAGAACCTAAAGCACTAAAAAAGCCGCAACTTCTATATTTTGAGAAGATTGCGGCTTTTTGAGTAAAACTTTAGGCTAGCTTTAAATAGGCTAAAGAGGATTTAAAAAACACATGAAATGATGTTTCATAGACCAAAATAGCCTAAGCAGTAGCAGCCACGTGGCGTGCCTTCAATTGTTCAATCGCTTTAATTCGCAGTTCAATCAGCATTTCACCAATATCGGGTCCTTGGACATCGGCAGGTAAGTCTTGCGCTTTAATGCTTCGTACCACTTGAATTGCTTCCAATATATAGCTCGCTTGTGGATAGTCACGATCTTCCAAACCTAAACGCCCACGAGAGTCACATTCACAGGCCTGTACAAAGGCTTCTACGCGTTCAGGACGACGCAAGACATCCAATCGTTGTAATAAACGCCATAACGTGCCAGGTTTTAAGCTCAAAGCTTGGTGGCATTTTAAATGCTCTTTACATACAGCCAGTGCCAGTTGTTTGGTAGTGTTCGGTACGCGCAGACGATCGCATACTTCCGTTACAGGTCTAATCCCACGTTCTTCATGCATAATGTGTCTTGGCAATTCATCGGCAGGGGTTAAGGCCTTGCCCAAATCATGCAATAACACTGCAAAGCGTACATCGAGTGAGTAATTGGCACGACAGGCTTGTTGAAGTGACATCATGGTATGCACACCACAGTCAATTTCAGGGTGATATTCAGGGCGCTGTGGAATACCGAATAAAGCATCTAATTCTGGAAACAAAACTTTTAAAGCACCACAGGCACGTAATGTTTCAAAATACACATCGGCATGCGCTTCCATTAGGGCACGCGAAGTTTCTTTCCATACGCGCTCAGGCGTCAGCGCATCTAATTCGCCAGACTCTGCCAACTCTTGCATTAATAACAAGGTTTCAGGGGCAATCACAAAGCCTAGAGCGTGATAACGTGCGGCAAAACGGGCAATACGCAGCACCCGTAACGGGTCTTCTACAAATGCATTGGATACATGGCGCAGCACTTTATTGCACAAATCTTGCTGTCCACCGTAAGGGTCGTAGACATTACCATCCTTATCCATCGCCATGGCATTTATGGTTAGGTCACGACGTATTAAATCTTGTTCCAAAGTTACGCTTGGGTCGGTATGAAATTCAAAACCATGATAACCGTGTCCAGATTTGCGCTCTGTACGGGCAAGTGCATATTCATCTTTGGTTTCAGGATGAAGAAAAACAGGGAAATCTTTGCCCACAGGTTGAAAGCCTTGAGCTAAAAGTTGTTCGGGCGTTGCGCCAACCACAACATAATCTTTTTCGTGATAGGGATGCCCGAGTAAGTGATCTCGAACTGCACCGCCTACTAAATAAACTTGCATGAAAAAACCTCTATTCTTCAAGCAATCATGCTACAGAATAGAGGTTTTCTCAAGTCCATAATTCTGAGTCAATGACTCAGATTTAGATGGAGTACCTATAAATTATAGGCTGTCACGTTCCGTTTGTTGAATTTCAGCAACGGTTAACGCAGTCATATTCACTACACGACGTGTCGTAGCAGTTGGCGTTAAAATATGTACAGGTTTCGCTGCACCCAACAAGATTGGTCCAATTGTGACATTGTTACCTGAAGTCGATTTCAACAAGTTAAATGAAATATTGGCAGCATCTAAGTTCGGCATAATCAACAAGTTTGCAGAACCTTTGAAGCGAGAGTTCGGGAAAGCAAAATGACGGATATTTTCGTCTAAGGCTGCATCACCGTGCATTTCACCTTCAACTTCAAGCTCAGGTGCAATCTCACTTAAGATTTCAAAGACTTTACGCATTTTTTGTGCACTAGCGTCTTGTTGGTCAGAACCAAAGCTTGAGTGAGAAAGTAGTGCAACACGTGGTGTCATACCAAAACGGCGTACTTCTTCAGCCGCTAAAAGTGTCATTTCAGCCAACTGTTCAGCAGTTGGGTTTGTGTTGACATAAGTGTCGGCAATGAACAAGTTGCGATCTTCAAGCATCAATGCGTTAAGGGTAAAGAAGTTAGTACGACCTTCTTTTAGACCAATCACATTTTTTACGAAATCAAGGTGAATATCGTAGCTTGAATAAGTACCACATAACATACCATCGGCTAAACCATGCTTCACTAGCATTGCTGCAATGAGGGTAGAACGACGACGTGCTTCACGCTGCGCGTATTCAGGTGTCACACCTTTACGCTGCATGATAGTGTAGTAATCATCTGCAAATTTTTCGTAGTTCGGGTTGTTTTCCTGATCTACAATTTCTATATTCACGCCATGTTCAAGACGTAAACCTAGCTTTTTAATGTTTGCTTCAATCACAGCAGTACGGCCGATAAGGATTGGTTTTGCCAAGCCTTCATCTACTGCAATTTGTACTGCGCGAAGTACGCGTAGGTCTTCGCCTTCTGCATAAGCAATATGCTTAGGATCAGTTTTTGCCTGAGCAAAAATAGGCTTCATCATCAATGCCGAGTTATATACAAACTCAGACAAACGCTGACGATATGCAGAGAAGTCTTGAATTGGACGACTTGCAACACCTGAATCCATAGCGGCTTGAGCAACTGCAGGTGCAATTTCAAGAATTAATCGCTGATCAAGTGGTCGTGGAATTAAATAATCACGGCCGAATGATGCAGATTTTTCACCATAAGTTGAGGCATCTGCTTCAATGTGTGCCATACGTGCAATTGCGTGTACGCAAGCAATTTTCATTTCTTCGTTGATAGTTGTTGCGCCAACGTCTAATGCACCACGGAAAATATACGGGAAGCAAAGTGCGTTGTTGACTTGGTTAGGGTAGTCTGAACGGCCTGTCGCCATAATTACGTCTGGACGTACTTCGTGCGCATGTTCAGGTAGGATTTCTGGGTCGGGGTTAGCCAAAGCAAAGATAATTGGATTTTCAGCCATTTCTTTAACCATAGCTTTAGTCAAGATACCCGCTGCAGAAAGACCGAGGAACATATCTGCACCGCCAATTACATCGGCTAGTTGTGTTGCTTCAATATCTTGCATATAGCGTTTTTTAGAGTCATCCAAACCTTCACGCTTAGTGGTGATTAGACCACGTGAGTCCGCAACAATGATATTTTCTTTTTTCGCGCCCAACGCACATAATAGGTCTAAACAAGATAGCGCGGCGGCACCTGCACCTGAAGCTACAATTTTGATTTCTTCAATTTTCTTGCCATTGAGCAACAAAGCATTGAGTAGGGCTGAACCGACAATGATTGAGGTACCGTGTTGGTCATCGTGGAACACCGGAATGTTCATACGTTCACGAAGTTTTTGCTCAATGTAGAAACATTCTGGTGCCTTGATGTCTTCAAGGTTAATACCACCAAAAGTTGGTTCTAATGCTGCCACAATATCTACAATTTTATCTGGATCATTTTCAGCAATTTCGATATCAAAAACATCGACACCAGCAAACTTTTTAAAGAGTACGCCTTTACCTTCCATCACAGGTTTAGACGCCAAAGGACCGATATTACCTAAACCCAGTACTGCTGTACCGTTACTCACGACAGCAACCAAGTTACCGCGAGCGGTATAAAGTGCAGCTTTTGAAGGGTCACGTTCAATCTCTAAACATGGTGCTGCGACACCTGGTGAGTAAGCAAGCGCTAAGTCACGTTGATTGACCAGCTGCTTACTTGGAGTAACGCTGATTTTTCCTGGTGTTGGAAATTCGTGATAGTAAAGTGCCTGCTGTTTTAATGATTGATCGTCCATCTGAATCTCTTATGTGACAAGTTGGCCAGCGATGCTGGTGAATTTTTATGAATCTTATGGAAATATACCATTACTTGCCCTCTTAGCACAGTCGTCACTGTTTATTTTTAGAACAAACTTGGAGCTTTTAGGTCTAGTTTAAGATTAAGGAGCGATAAGCGCGGATACTAAATTTGCTTTTAGAAATTGAGTCGCTTCACTTTCAGGCAAAGGCCTAGAGAATAAATAACCCTGTGCAATATCACACTTTAAATTCTGCAAATATTGGAGTTGTTGTTCAGTTTCAATTCCTTCAGCCACTACAGTCATGTCCATGGCTTTGCCCATAGCAATGATGGCATTGACAATGGCTTCTTGTTTGGTATTTCCAATTTTAGAAATAAAACTACGGTCAATTTTTAAAATGTCTATTGGGAAGTCAGTTAAGTAAGAAAGTGAAGAATAGCCTGTACCAAAATCATCTAAGGCAATATGAATATCACGTTGTTTAATTTCATCTAATAAGGACTTCACGGTTGTGGAATTTTCCACCAAAAAGGATTCTGTAATTTCTAATACTAAGCTTGCACCTGAAATTTGATAGGTTTTAATCGCATCATCTAAATCTTGAAGTAATTGACCACGTTGCAGTTGTTGTGCAACCACATTGACTGATACTCGAATATGATCAAAACCTAACAGGTTCCATTCACGAATTTGTTTGGCTGTTTGTTGAATCACAACTCGACCAATATCGGAAATTAAACTGGTTTGTTCTGCAATAGGAATAAATAGGTTGGGTGGAATAATGCCTTTGCTTGGATGCTGCCAACGTACCAATGCCTCAAACCCAACCACTTGATAGTTATGGAAATCAATTTTAGGTTGATAATATACAATTAATTCATCATTTTTAATGGCTTGGCGTAAGTCACGCTCTAAATGCACATCTTGCTCTAGCAGTTTGGTGTTGTCTAAAGTGTAATATTTAATGGTATTGCCACCTAAACGCTTAGCCTCAGACAAGGCTTGTTCAGCACAATTATTTAGATAATCCAACTGGCGTCCATGTTCAGGATAGAGGGAAACCCCCATCGACAGAGTAATAATATGTTCTTGTCCCTGTACATTAAACGGCAAATTAAAGGCTTTGGTGATACGTTCACAGTGCTCTTCGATTGAAGGGCGAATGTGAGAAATTTCATAAACAATTGCAAAATCATCGCCATTTAAGTGTGCAACAAACAGCGCTTCGGCATTGGTGATACGTAAACGCTGCGCCACTTGGCGGAGCAATTCATCGCCACCATTATTGCATAAATATTCATTTAAAGGTCTGAAACGGTCAATATTGAGTCGAATGACCGCCAATTGCTGCAATGAATCTTGCTGTGAAATAAGATATTGATGTAGTTGATAATTATAATAAAAACGATTGGGGAGATCGGTCAGCGCATCATAATTTTCTAAATAGGATAAACGCTGTTCTTTTAGTTTATGTTCGGTTAAATCAGACACAATTCCAATATAATTAATAATACGGTTTTGCTCATCTTTGACTGCATTGATATGCAAACGAACTTCTAATTCTTTTCCTGAGCGGAATTTTATACTCTTTTCAGTATGATATTCACCCTTGCTGAGTAATTGTTGAACAATTTCCTCTTGTGTCATGCGTGGATTTGCTTTGTTGGATTTGACTAGATCAAACAGATATTTACCTATAATATGGTCACGTTGAAATCCACTCATTTGTGCATAAAATGGATTGCTTTCAATATAGCGCAGGTTTTCATCTAAAATAAAAATACCTTCAGCCGCTTGTTCAAGTACGCTAGCAGTGAGTTTTAAGCGTTCTTGTGCAATTCGTTCTTGGTGAATGTCACGGCGAACCCCGACCATGCGTAAAGGTTTATTGGTGACAGGATCACGCTCAATTACCCGCCCAATATCTTGCACCCAATACCATTGACCTGAATTATGTTGAATGCGATAAGTGGCTTGATAGCGTTCTGTCTGACCACGTAAATGCTCTTTCATGGTTTGATGAAGGTGTGCAATATCATCACGGTGAATTAATTGCTGTAATTTATTCCGATGCTTTTTGGAATTTTTTAAACGAGTTTGCTGTGAGCCAGTGCCAAAGACAATGCTTCTTTCTCGGATATTCCAGTCCCACGCTTTAATACCTGCGGCTTCATGTGCCAAAATTAAACTATGTTGTTGATTGATTAAGTCTAGATGGGTTTGTTCTAAGTCAAAGGTACGTTCTCTAATTTTTTGTTCCAGCATTTGATTGTTAAATTGCAGTTGTAATTCAATATCTTTAGATTTGTTCATTTCCACTTGCAATTGTTGGCGGAGTTGATCTGTCCAGTCAACTTGTTGCTCTGCGGCTTTTTTTAATTGGTCGTTTTTAAAATTGACGCTCGATAACCGACGATGCATATGCATTGAAGTATTGGCACAAATGAGTAAGGTGATTAATGCAAAATTTGTTGCCAGAAAAAAGAAAGCAGAAGTTTCAGAGCGAATTAAAAACTGCGCGGCAATATAGGGCGTAATGACTGGAATGAATACCCAACAAAAATAACTCAAGCGTTGTGTTAAAAAGGTGAGGGCAAAGGTTTGACTCACAATAATTAATAAGGCAGCTAGAATAATGGCTTCATGGATGTTCAGTTCAGGGTTTTGATGGGGTAAAAAGTAATACAGCAAAGTTACCCCAACTGCGATTGCAGTTCCAATTAAGAAACATACCAATTTTAACCAGCGATCTGCATGTTGGAGTTGATATTGCCCCGTTTTAAAGTGAATCGCAGTGAGCAGTAAACACGAACCAATGGTCAGTTCAGTGAGAATAAACCAGATATTGAGGTAGGGTGATGATTGTGAGAAAGAAATTTGATAAATAAAAAACACATACAGACAAACAATCAGGATGCTGACCAAAAAGAATCGAATAAGCCGAATGGTATTGGTGATTTGCGCAGCATCTAAGTATTGCTGCAACAATTCATCTTGAGCGTCTGACATACTTCCCCAAAATCTAGTTAAATGATTCCATCATTTATATTTTTAAATAACATTACGTTGATGCATAAACTATTGCGGTTTGTGTTTAAATTTTGTGCAAAATTTTTAAGATCTTCTTCGAGAGTAATCCTGTGCTTTATAAATTGCAATGTTATTGGCTATCGATTTCTGCAAAAGTGGATAAATTACTCAGCTAAGCGATAATTTAAGATTGCTAAAGCAACCACGGGTGCGGTTTCAGTGCGTAATATCCGAGAACCAATACACCAGTTTTGAAAGCCAACAGCATTTGCAGCGCTAATTTCAGCCTCGCTTAAACCACCTTCAGGCCCAATTAATAAAGCCAAATCTTTGCTGGCGTTGTTTAACACATCGACTTGATCTTTATTTGGTGCTAACACTAATTTGGTAGCAGGAAGGTCGCTATTGAGCCAGTCCTCTAACCGTAGTGGGGCTAAAATTTTCGGGACGATATTCATGCCACACTGTTCGCAGGCTGCAATGGTAATGCCTTGCCAATGATCTATTTTCTTTTGATCACGGTCATATTTTAAGCGCATTTCACAGCGTTCAGAGGTGAGCAACTGAATGTTAGTTACGCCAAGCTCTACCGCTTTTTGAATCGCATAATCCATACGATCGCCTTTGCTCATTACTTGTCCTAATAAGGCGCTAAAGCTTGGGATGCGATTGTCTGGATTAAAACTTTTAATCTGCACTAGCGCTGTTTTTTTGGTAACTTCAACCAGTTCCACTTCATATTCACCACCTTGCCCATTGAACAAGGTGGCGGTTTCACCGACTTGTGCGCGTAGTACTTTCACCCAGTGATGAAATACTGTTTCAGTCAGTTCAACTTGTGTATCTACTGCTAATTCAGCCTCAATATAAAAACGGGGCATAGGGATTACTCGTTCAAGTCAATAAATATGAAAAATACAGCTTAAGCCAAACCAAGATCTGTCACTAATTGACGAGTCGGTTCGGTGTTGTTCATGGTGTAAAAATGCAAACTTGGTGCACCACCTGCAATCAGGCGTTCGCACAGTTTAATAATCACTTCATGACCAAAGGCTTTGATTGAAGCTGTGTCATCACCATAGGTTGCTAATTGCTTACGAATCCAGCGTGGAATTTCTGCACCTGTACCATCTGCAAAGCGAATTAAATTGCTGGCATTGGTAATCGGCATAATGCCAGGCGCAACAGGAATATTCACACCTTGCTTTTGAATACGTTCTACAAAGTAAAAGTACGCATCTGGATTAAAAAAGAACTGGGTGATGGCAGCATTGGCACCAGCATTTACTTTGGTGACAAAGTTTTTAATGTCTTGATCAAAGTGGTCTGCTTGTGGATGCATTTCAGGATAAGCCGCAACTTCAATGTGAAAATGATCACCTGAATGTTCACGAATAAAACGCACCAAGTCAGACGCATACGGCAATTCGCCTAAACCAACTTGACCTGAAGGTAAATCACCACGCAAAGCCACAATGCGGTCAATGCCTTGTGCTTTATAAATATCAAGCAATTCAGCAATACGCGCTTTGTCATCACCAATACAAGACAGGTGCGGCGCTACAGGTGTGCCTTTGCCATTGAAGTCGCTAATGGTCGATAAAGTACGTTCACGAGTAGAACCACCTGCACCATAAGTGATAGAAAAAAACTCTGGATTTAAAAGTTGTAATTCTTGATGCACAACTTTGAGTTTTTCTGCACCTACATCGGTTTTAGATGGGAAAAATTCAAATGAAATAGGAACTTGTTTGGTCATAATTAAATCCTTGTTATAAATACTTATTTATATTTTTTCACCTCTCCTAAATCCTCTCTTGCGCTGGGTTTAAAAGCAGTGCTTTAAACTTGCTCAGGAGAGGACTTACCCTCGAATACATTCATTAAACAATGAATCATTCCCTCTCCCTATGAGAGAGGGTTAGGGAGAAGGATTAAAAACTTAGTATTTATAAGCATCCGATTTAAACGGACCTTCAACAGCTACACCTAAGTAGTCCGCTTGTACTTGAGTCAATTGTGTTAATACACCACCAAAACCAGCAACCATTGCAGCAGCAACTTCTTCGTCTAGTTTTTTCGGTAAGATTTCAACACGAATTGCCGCTTGTTTTTGATCGGCAGGAAGATCGGCAAATTTCTCTGCAAATAAGTGCATTTGTGCCAATACTTGGTTAGCAAATGAACCATCCATAATACGTGATGGGTGACCTGTTGCGTTACCCAAGTTCACTAAACGACCTTCAGAAAGCAAGATTAAATAATCGTTTTCGTTTTCTGAACGATACACTTGGTGTACTTGTGGCTTCACTTCAACCCACTTATAACCACGTAAGTAGTTGGTGTCGATTTCAGTATCGAAGTGACCAATGTTGCATACAACAGCGCCTGCTTTAAGTGTATCTAGCATTGCCGCATCACACACATGATAGTTACCTGTTGTAGTCACAATCAAGTCAGTATTTTCTAACAGCTCTAGGTTAACGTCTGCTTTATTGCCTGTTTGTACGCCATTTTTGTATGGAGATACAACTTCGTAACCATCCATACATGCTTGCATTGCACAAATTGGGTCAATTTCAGAAACACGAACAATCATGCCTTCTTGTCGTAAAGATTGTGCAGAACCTTTACCCACATCACCGTAACCAATCACCAATGCACGACGGCCAGACAATAGCATGTCTGTACCACGTTTAATTGCATCGTTGAGTGAGTGACGGCAACCGTATTTATTGTCGTTTTTAGATTTAGTCACAGAGTCGTTGACGTTAATTGCAGGCACTTTTAAAGAACCATCTTTCCACATTTCAATTAGACGTTGTACGCCCGTAGTGGTTTCTTCAGTAATGCCGTGAATGCGCTCTAATAATGCAGGATATTTTTCGTGAACAAGTGCAGTTAAGTCACCGCCATCGTCCAAAATCATGTTGGCATCCCATGGTGTGCCATTTACATTAATTTGTTGTTCGAGACACCATACATATTCTTCTTCAGTTTCGCCTTTCCAAGCAAAAACAGGCACACCTGAAGCAGCAATTGCTGCAGCAGCGTGGTCTTGAGTAGAGAAGATGTTACAAGAAGTCCAACGAACTTCTGCGCCCAATTCAACTAGCGTTTCAATTAAAACAGCAGTTTGAATGGTCATGTGGATACAGCCGAGAATTTTCGCGCCTGCAAGAGGTTTTGCAGCTGAGTAGCGCTTACGCAAACCCATAAGGGCTGGCATTTCTGCTTCTGCAAGTTTGATTTCTTTACGACCAAAATCAGCTAGTGTGATATCGGCAACTTTATAATCTGTAAATGAAGCATTAACCGCGTTCATCACGATCTCCTTATAAAAAACAATTGATCATTCAGTTCGCGGATGCCGTTTCTTGCATAGCAAACGCGTTGCTATGCTGGTCGAGCCTGGCGATTTTACATTTCGTGCCTGTAAAACGTCGCAGCATCCCTCGACTAGCGCGATATTGTACTTGGAAATTGATTCAGTTCCAATCATGTTTTGTTTATTATCACTACAAACATATTTTTGAGATTGAATGATGGCTTTAGAGCTTCCTCAAGAGTTGGCAAATTTAGAAGCCAACGGCGGGATTTACGCAGTGTGGATGTTGCTACGACACTTAGGAATTGATGCCGATATTCAACAATTGATTGAAGTGTGTGGTTATACGCCAGAGCAGGGCACAACCACAATTGGTTTGGCTGTTGGACTGAAAAAGTTTGGCTTTAATGTGCAGTTTTATACTGACCCTGACCCAGATATACAAGATGCAGAAAAGTTAAGTTATGCCGAAGCTAAACAGCTTAAATTGCCTGTATTGGCGGCAATCGGCTATCAGCAAATTCAGCACGCATTTGATGAAAATAAATTTATAATCGTCTATTACGACACTTTAGAAGGCGTGGGCAATCACTCATTGCTATATTCAATTGATGATGCAGAAATTTGTTTCTTTGACAGTTTTGAGCCGATGCCTGCGGCTGTGTTTGAACAACAGCGTCAGCAAGCGGGTATTTGCAGACAAGTAATAGTGGTCGAAGTTTAAGCATTATTAAAAGTCTAAGCTTGATTCAATGACGGTTCGAATTATGCAAAAATTATCTAGCCCATCAATTGATCGGCTAGAAAAATCAATTACTCCGCTGCATCGGCTTTTTGTGTCCAATATTCAGCTTTGTTTTCATCAGTATCTACACCCAAAGCATTTGCATAAATAAAAGCAAGGTCACGCATGGCTTGTACTTCGCCTAGTTCAGCAGCTTGCTGAACCAATGCGACAGAGCGAGCGACATCTTGCTCAACAACATCACCACGACGGTAATAGCCTGCCAACTCTAAAATAGCTGCAGGGTGTTGTGCATCACTGGCTTTTTTGAGCCAGACAAAAGCATCTTCAAAATGTTGTTTGGCATCTTCAGGGTCATCTTGCTGAATGTCTTTGGCATATACGGTATAGCCTTCACCAAGCCAATACATGGCTTCGATATGTCCATTTGCGGCTGCTTTGAGTGCCCATTGTTCAGCAAGTTCAATATCTTCATTAAAATCGCTTTGCATATACAGCACCGCCACTTCAAATTGGGCATCGGCTTGTCCTGCAATGGCGCGGTTCATTAGCGCAGGGGAGATTGAAACAGATTCTGACATAATGCTATCCAGCAAAATTACAACATAAGAATGTGCGATAGCCTAAAAGGTCTGCAGGGAAAAAGCCATCTTCGATGTGATTTTATTTTCTAAAACTAGGCTCTGTTGATTATTCAATTATGCAGACAATAACAAAAAATCACTTGAGCGATATTATCAACTTTCAATATGCTGAATCTTAAATAACGACATGATGAGAACAATAAGATGGCAAATTTTTTAACTGCTGAACAAGCAAAAGTTTATTCAGATCATGCCAAGCTAGATATTGAATTGTACAAGCAGCGTTTGGCGTCTTTAATTGAAGAGAATGCTAAGCAGGGCAATACTGCAGTTTTTAGCGTGCTGCCAAAACATTTACCTTTAGAAGATATTCGGAATTTATCGGCACAGCTGACTGATTTAGGTTATCAGGTGCGCTTTGAGTTAAATGAGTTCTTTTATAGCTTTAATGTGTATTGGATTTAAATTCAATCACATCGATATTTCACGGAATAGTTTCAGTGAAATGCCGAGGGTTTATATGTTTTGATTTAGATTGCGTTTAAGTATTTGCAGTGTGTTCTGCCAAAACTTCCAACGCTGCGCGAAAAGCTTCCTGAGTTGCAGGTGCGCCACAATAAGGCAAGCTGTGTAACAAGACTTCCTGAATTTCTTCGACACTTGCCTCGTTATTTAGTGCAACACGATGCGCACTTGGTCGTAAATAATCAAAAATATCCGTATCGACCTGCCAAAGTGAATCCATTAGGCATAAAAAAAGCCCCAAACATAAAGTCGGGGCTGTTTTAGCATTATCACAAATTTTGAAATAAGCGAGTGTTAAGCTTCAATGGTTTGTACGCTAATTTTTTTAGCAGGGTCAGCTTTACGACGTACTGTTGGTACAGGTTTGCCATAATATTGACGGTCTGCAAAATAACTTGAACGTACCATTGGTGCAGCCCAAATATTTTTAAAACCTAACTTTTGACCATGCGCTGTATAACGCTCAAATTCTTCAGGTGTTACAAAACGGTCAATTGGTGCATGCTCTTTAGATGGCTGTAAATATTGACCAATGGTCACATAATCTACATCGTGTGCTTTAAGATCATCTAACAGTGCAATGACTTCTTCTTCAGTTTCGCCAATACCCACCATCAAACCGCATTTGGTTGGAATATCTGGGCAATATTCTTTAAACATTTTCAGCAAGTTTAAAGAATGCTGATAGTCTGAACCCGGACGCATCGCTTTATATAAGCGTGGCACAGTTTCAATGTTGTGGTTAAAAACATCTGGCGGACATTCGGTCATAATGCGTAGTGCAATATCCATACGACCACGAAAGTCTGGCACCAAAATTTCCAACAACGTATTTGGGCTTAAAGAACGAGTTTCTTTAATACAATCGACAAAATGTTGTGCACCACCATCTAATAAGTCATCACGGTCTACAGAGGTGATCACGGCATATTTTAAGCCTAAGTTGGCAATGGTTTCTGCCATGTGGCGTGGTTCTTCAGGATCTAATGCATTTGGACGACCATGCGCAACATCACAGAACGGGCAGCGACGCGTACAAATATCACCCATGATCATAAAGGTTGCTGTACCGCCGCCAAAACATTCTGGCAGGTTTGGACAAGCAGCTTCTTCACAAACGGTGTGCAATTTTTGCTGACGCAAAGTGGTTTTAATGCGTTGAACTTCTTCTGGGGCCGTCATTTTGACCCGAATCCAGTCAGGCTTACGAGGCGTTTCAACCGTAGGAATAACTTTTACAGGAATACGTGCGACTTTTTCAGCACCACGAAGTTTGACACCCTGTTCTGGTTTACGGTTTGCAGACATATTCAACTTTTCCACTGTTTTTGAAAGGGGAGAGATATAGTGTAGGGTAGATTTTACGTGAAATAGAATCTGTTTAAACCGAATCTAAGTGCCAAAGTAAAATGTCACCTTAACTTCATCATAAGATGATTATTATAACGAAATTGTGCTTAAATTGGGTAAAAACGATATTCATATAAAAAATGTGGTTATCACGTAATATATGCACAGTAAATACAGAAAATTCAAAAGATTTACGTCATAATATAGCCCATTGAAAAGACAGATTTAAAGAAAAGGAGCGTTGAATGCCACGTAAAAAAGAGGTCGTTAGTGGAACTTTCGTGAAGTATGACGCGGTTGTTCTCGGTTCAGGCCCAGCGGGTGAAGGCGCGGCAATGAAACTTGCCAAATCAGGTAAGCGGGTTGCGATTGTAGATGTTCGTGAGCAGCTTGGCGGTAACTGTACTCATGTGGGCACCATTCCAAGTAAAGCATTGCGTCAGACAGTGTCGAATATTATCCGTTATCGCCGTGACCCGATGTTTAAAAAAATGGGTGATTGGCGTCAGTTCACCATGAAACAAGTGTTGCAAAGTGCACATAAAGTTATTCAGCAGCAAGTTGAAACGCACTCTCGCTTTTATGACCGTAACGAAATTGCGATTTATCATGGTCGTGCTTATATCCAAGATAAAAATACGGTCTTGGTATTTGGTGCCGATGGCATTAAAGAAACCATGAGGTGTCAGCAAATTGTGATTGCGACAGGTAGCCGTCCATATCGTCCAGAAATGTTAGATTTCAATCATCCGCGTGTATTTGATTCAGACAAAATTTTGGATTTAGATTTCTCAATTCAAAAAATCATTATTTATGGGGCGGGTGTGATTGGTTGCGAATATGCATCCATCTTCATTGGTTTAGATCATAAGGTTGATTTGATTAATACTCAGCATAAATTGCTCAGCTATTTGGATGATGAAATTTCAGATGCTTTGTCATATCACTTGCGTGCGCAAGGGGTGCTAATTCGTCACAACGAGCAAATTGATCATTTAGAAACTTTTGATGATCACGTGGTTTTATATTTGCAAAGTGGTAAGAAAATCAAAGCCGATGCGATTTTGTGGTGTAACGGACGTTCAGGGAATACCGATGGTTTAGGTTTAGAAAATGTAGAACTGAAACCAAACAGCCGTGGTCAATTAACAGTGAATGATCAATATCAAACCGAAGTAGAGAATATTTATGCTGCGGGTGATGTGATTGGCTGGCCTTCGTTGGCATCTGCTGCCTATGACCAAGGTCGTTGTGCGGGTGCAAATATGAGTGGCGAAGAAAATGTTGCACCTGTGACCGATATTCCAACAGGTATTTATACCATTCCTGAAATTTCTTCGATTGGTAAAACTGAGCAGGAATTGACGGAAGAAAAAATTCCTTATGAAGTTGGTCAGGCATCTTTCCGTCATTTGGCACGTGCGCAAATTACGGGTGATACTGTGGGCGAATTGAAGATTTTATTCCACCGTGACACTTTAGAAGTCTTGGGCGTGCATTGCTTTGGTAATAATGCGGCAGAGATTATCCACATTGGTCAGGCGGTGATGAACAGCCCGAACAATACCATTAAGTATTTTGTGGAAACTACATTCAACTATCCAACCATGGCGGAAGCGTATCGTGTCGCGACCTTAAATGGGATGAATCGTTTGTTTTAAGTGATTCTGCTAGAGCGCAAAAAAAAATTTAAAACACCCTATAAGATCATTCTTGTGGGGTGTTTTTTATTGATTTGCTGTAAGGAAATTTATGCACAGGAGAGGCGTTAATCTATGGAACAGAGAGCGTTAAATATCAATTATGACTGATGCTGCGCTGCGTTGTGCTTCGCCATGAAAGACAGCTTCAATATTGTTGCCATCAGGATCAAGCACATAAGCTGAATAATAATCAGGATGATAAGCACGTTCATCAGGTTTGCCATTGCATCTACCACCATGCGCCAATGCTGCAAGATAGAAAGCATTGACCATTTGACGATTTTTAGCTTGAAAGGCGAGATGATGACGCCCAGTGAGTGTACCTTGTGCGGCAGGGCTTTCTACTGACGAGATAAAGAGTTCATCTGCCCAAAAGTGATCATTGGTAGTTCCCATAACTGGAATATCTAGCACCGCTAATATGGCAGTATAAAATGCCCGACTTGCCTCAAGGTCATTCACCACAAGATGAATATGGTCAATCAATCTTCCACGATGCAATTGAATCTGCATAAGACGCTCCATGTCTAAAGCGGAGTTTTGAGTAGCAAAATCGACTTAATATTTTAGAAATCGCGTTTTAATGCGCACAAAACGCCTGATTAAAATATTCAAACAGTTGTGGCGTTTGCATCCATAAAAAAATCGACAAGCCAAAAAGGGCAGTGATTGCGAGTGTGAGCAATACTTTAAAATTCAATAAAGAATTAATCATGAATGACGTGCTCCTCATCTACCCAAAAATGTACCAAGACCGCAAACGCACTTAAAGCAATAGAAACAATCCAGATAACATTATAGTTACCTGTCAGGTCGTGATTTAAACCGCCAAGCCATCCACCAAAAAAAGAGCCGACTTGGTGTGTGAAAAACACAATGCCACTGAGCATGGTCAGGTATTTAATTCCAAACATATTTGCCACAATACCATTGGTTAAAGGCACTGTAGATAACCACAATAAGCCCATAATGATCCCGAATGCATAAATTGTCCAGATGCTTAAAGGCAGGATTAAAAAGACGATAATGGCAATACCGCGTAGTCCGTAAAGCCACATCAGCAAGTGCGGTTTCGAATAGCGACCGCCTAACCAACCTGCGGTATAGGTGCCTACAATATTAAATAAACCCACGAGTGCTAGAAAAACTGTGCCTGTGGTTGCATTAAAGCCATGATCAATTAAGTAGCTAGGGAGGTGAATCCCGATAAACACCACTTGAAAACCACAGACAAAAAAGCCCAAAGCTAAAAACCAAAAGGGTTTATGGTTTTTGGCAATCACCAAAACTTGTTTAAAGCCTAAAGCGGGTTGGCTGACTGAACTTGCATTAGGGTTTTGATACATGGGTGCTTTGAGCATCCATGCCAAAGGAACAATCAAGACAATTAAAATCGCACTGACAATTAATGCGCCCGACCAACCTACACTTTGTAATAACAATAAGGTCGATGGCAACATGATAAATTGCCCAAACGAGCCTGCAGCACTGGCAATACCCATTGCAAGGCTACGCTTTTCTGGAGGAGCAGCACGACCCACTGCAGAAAGTAGTACAGGGAATGAGGTCGCAGAAAGCGCCAATCCTAAAATTAAACCCACACTTAAATTTAGCAATAAGCCTGTTGAGCTGACGGCCATAAGTAATAAGCCGAGTGCATATAGTGCGCCACCGACTGCAACTACAATTTTACTGCCGTATTTGTCTGCAAAAGCACCTGTGATGGGTTGGACTGCACCCCAAATCAGGTTTTGCGTGGCAATGGCTAAACTAAAGACATTATGTCCCCAACCAAATTCATGGCTCATAGGCACCAAATACAAACCAAATGCATGCCGAACCCCAAGCGATAATGCCAAAATAATGGCACTTCCAATTAACATGTAAATCAGAGGTTTGGAAAATTGAGCATTCGACATAAGGCATCCAACAACAGCAAACAGACTGCTATGGTAGTCGATTCAGCTCAGGATCGCGATAAAATAAAATTCATCAAATGATAAAATTGAGTTATCAAGATTGAAGCGATTACTTTAATTAAAAAGTACAAAAAAAAATAAGACGACCGTAGCCGTCTTATTTTTAGTTAAAAGTGGGAAGAGTAAAATTATAGCTTAAAAGCGCATCCCAAAACCTGCGTATGCAATGATCGGATTCACTTCAATATCGGCTTTGGAGTGAATGAGTTCGCCGTGTTTAGCATCGGTCACAGTAATGGTGGTTTTGTTTTTAAGATGTGCATAAGATACAGAACCGACCGCAAACCATTTTTCATTAAAGTCATAGGTAAAGCCGACAGTGGCAACGGGTGCAAAGGCATCGGTGGCGTCTAATTCAACTTTAGGGTTGGCTGCACTTGGTGTGCCTTCTAAAGATGCGCCCGCTTTTCCTTCTTTAATATTTGCAATCATGTGACCTGCGGCGATTAGGTCTTGTTCAGTGCGTGGGTTAATTTCTAATTCATTAAAATAAGCGTACATTAAACCGACACCGACATAAGGACGGAATTTATTTACACCAGTTTTGCCAAAATGGTATTGAAACTCAAATGCAGGTGTTCATGCACGGGCAGATGCAGCAGGGCCATGTGCTTCTAAATCGGTAATGAAAATATCATTTTGTAATTCAAGCTCACCCAATGCACCACCTAATGGACGTGCAATTGCTGAAAAGGGTGCATAGATTTTACCTTTGCCTTGTAAATCAACTTTAGGGGGAATACCACCTTTGACTTCAAAGGAAATATTATCGGTAAAGAAATAGTTGCTGATGATACCCAGCGTGGTGACATCATCTGCTTCTAAACCTGTACCAGGATTATCCCATTGTTCCAAACCTGAAATTGTGGCTTGTCCACTCATGTTGGCAGGAACGGTAGGCAGCAAATTTAATGCCCCACTTAATAATACGGGTGGCTCAAAACCGTCGCGTAAATTATCTTTTACAGTTTGGGATTGAACCTCACCGACATCGGCTGTGTAGCCATTTTGAATAGCTGTATTGACTCGAAAAGGTTGTGCCTTGCCTTGCGGCATAACATGCAGTGCACCGACCGATACAGAAAAGCGTTTAAATCCATCACCATCTTGTAGACTAAAATACGGTGAGGCATAAGAAACAGCAGGTAAGGCCAACAGCGTGCTGGCAAATAATAAGGTCTTCTTCATATAAGGGACTCCATGTCCAATTTATTGCTCGTTTTTATAAGGGGCCATTATTTAATAGTTAGATAAAGCAAGACTGTTGTTTTTGAAGAAGATTGTTTTATTACATTTGTAACATTCTAAAAATAAGTTTGCTGCTCTGTGACTTGTTTATGACTTGTGTAGCTTGAAATAATGAATACATTTTTTAGGTATGAAACCTAAATCCTTATATAAGTTTTTGATTAATAAGTTTTAAGTAGGAATTTGGGGTGATAAAAAAGGCCACATAAATGTGACCTTTCTGACATTTTTTTTAGTTTTTACGCCAATGACAGCTTAAGACTGGAAACGCGACAGGTCTTCTTCAGGACGTGCAGTCAGGACTTCTAGACCGTCTTTAGTCACTAAAATAGTGTGTTCATATTGCGCTGAAAGTTTATGATCTTTGGTCACCACAGTCCATTTGTCACCCAGTAATTTGGTTTGCCAAACGCCTGCATTCACCATTGGCTCAATGGTAAAGGTCATGCCTTCTTCTAAAATCATGCCGGTATCTGGCTGGCCATAATGCAGCACTTGTGGTTCATCATGAAAGGTTGTTCCAATGCCGTGACCGCAATATTCGCGCACAACACTAAAGCGCTCAGATTCGACATATTTCTGGATGGCATGACCAATATCACCAATGGTCGCGCCCGGTTTTACAACTTGCATACCGCGGTACATGGCTTCCTGTGCTACTTTGCATAGACGGTTGGCAAGAATAGAAGTTTCACCGCCCACCACGTACATCATGTTGGTATCGCCGTGGTAGCCATCTTTAATGACCGTGACATCAATATTCAGGATATCACCTTTTTTCAATATCTTGTTTTCAGATGGAATACCGTGACAGACCACGTGGTTTACCGAAGTACAGATAGTATGCTGGAAGGCTGGACGACCCGGGGCAGCACCATAGCCTAGGCAGGCTGGAATGGCATGTTGTACATTGACAATATAATCGTGACAAATCGTATCAAGCTCAAGTGTAGTTACACCTGGTTTGATATGTGGCTTGATCATATCCAAAACTTCCGCTGCCAGTCGTCCCGCTACCCGCATTTTCTCAATTTCATCTTCGGTTTTAATTAATCGACGAGGCGCTTGATAAGTACTGTTCATGATCTCTAAAAACTTTTGGAAATTTATATGTGACTATGGTATAAATAGCCGCCCATTTTATCAAATGCTTTTTATGAATATGTTTCATGCGGCGTGGTAAAAGGGAAATTAAAAATCCGCACATATATCGTCACATTACTCTGGGTGCCCTTTGGGGTGGAGAATGCGGATATATGGAGGCCTAACCCAAACTTTAAGGTAAAGAAAATGGCAGATTACAACGTAAGCATGCGCGACCTTCTTCAAGCTGGCGCACACTTTGGTCACCAAACACGTTTCTGGAACCCAAAGATGCGTCAATACATCTTTGGTGCGCGTAACAAAATTCACATCWTCAACCTTGAGCACACTGTTCCTGCGTTAAATGATGCTTTGAACTTTGCAAACCAATTGGCTAGCAAAAAGAACAAAGTTTTGTTCGTTGGTACAAAACGTGCTGCTTCTGCAATCATCCGTGAACAAGCTCAACGTGCTGGTCAACCGTATGTAGATCACCGTTGGTTAGGTGGTATGTTGACGAACTGGAAAACACTTCGCCAATCTATCAGCCGTTTAAAAGATCTTCAAGTTCAGTCTACTGACGGTACTTTTGCTAAGCTTACTAAACGTGAAGCTTTAGAGCGTACCCGTGAGATGGAAAAACTTGAGCGCGCTTTAGGCGGTGTGAAAAACATGGGTGGTTTACCTGACGCATTATTCGTAATTGACGTTGATCACGAAGCGATTGCAATTAAAGAAGCTAAAAACTTAGGTATTCCTGTAATTGGTATCGTTGATACAAACTCTAACCCAGACAACGTAGACTACGTTATTCCGGGTAACGACGATGCGATCCGTGCAGTAACACTTTACGCTTCTTCAATGGCTGATGCGATCATTGCTGGTAAAGAATACGCTCAAACTCAAGCCAATGCTCAAGCAAAAGGCGAAGAAGCTCCTGCTTCTGAGGCTTAATGCGTTTTGACGTAAGCTTGTCATTTTTGCGACATGTGATGGTGGCAAAGTAAGCGTCATGTATGCAGACGGCCCAAGAGACACCCTCTGGGCCGTTTCTGTTAAAAAAAGAATTCATTTTCTACCGATTTTAGGAGATAAACATGACTGCAGTTACAGCAAGCATGGTTAAAGAATTGCGTGATCGTACTGGTCTAGCAATGATGGAATGTAAAAAAGCATTAACAGAAGCGGGCGGTGACATCGAATTAGCGATTGACAACCTTCGTAAATCTGGTCAAGCAAAAGCTGCTAAAAAAGCAGGTAACATTGCTGCTGATGGTGCAATCACAATCGTTCAAGAAGGCAACAAAGCGATTCTTTTAGAAGTAAACTGTCAAACTGACTTCGTTGCAAAAGACGAAAACTTTGCTGGTTTCTCTGCGAAAGTTGCTGCTGCTGCACTTGCTGCAAACGAAACTGATGCTGCTAAAATTGCTGAGCTTAAACTTGAAGATGGCGCAACTGTTGAAGAAACGCGTATTGCACTTGTTCAAAAAATTGGTGAAAACATTCAAGTTCGTCGTGCACAAATCGTTGAAGGCGAAAACCTTGCTGTGTACAAGCACGGTTTAAAAATCGGTGTTGTTGTTTCTTACACAGGTGATGATGCAACTGGTAAAGGTATTGCAATGCACGTTGCTGCATTTAACCCAGTTGCTGTTACTGCTGAACAAGTTCCTGCTGATCTTATCGCTAAAGAGAAAGAAATTGCAGAAGCGAAAGCAGTTGAATCTGGTAAGCCTGCAAACATCGTAGAGAAGATGGTCACTGGTTCAGTTGAAAAATACTTGAACGAAGTTGCGCTTGATCGTCAAATGTACGTAATTGACAACGAGAAGAAAGTTGCTGAAGTATTAAAAGCGACTGGTACTACTGTTGCTCAATTCGTTCGTTTCGAAGTGGGTGAAGGTATTGAGAAAAAAGCAGAAATGAGCTTTGCTGAAGAAGTTGCTGCTGCTCAAGCTGCTGCAAAATAATTTTTACTGAACGTAAAACATTTTGTAAGAAAAGCCCCAATTTATTTTGGGGCTTTTTTGTGAATATAGCTTTTTCGATCTGCAATTGAGGCATAAATATTGATATAAAACTATAAATATTATTTTAAATCAGTATTTTATAACTAACTAACTTCATCTTATAGTTTGGAATCAGAACAAGAAGGTTATATGGCAAATAAAAAGAATTTAGGCATAGGCGCAATTATTGTAGTGTTAATTGCTGCATTTTTTTGCATAGATTTACAACAGTTTCAGTCTGAAACATCAAACGCGCCAACTACAAGTACTACGCGCACATCGCAAACTGAAAAAGAACAGTCGAACCTACAGCGAGATAAGCTGCAAGGACAAGATGCTCAGGGTGTTCAGCTGATTGAACGTGCATTTGAGCGTAGCCAGAGTAATCTACAAGTTCATGCGAGTGGGCAGGTCATTGCAGTGTTGGCAGATGACAACGAAGGCTCACGGCATCAAAAATTTATTTTAAAACTGAATAATGGGCAAACTGTGTTGGTTGCACATAATATTGATCTTGCACCACGAATTACTAGCCTTGCCAAAGGCGATATCGTTGAGTTTTTTGGTGAATATGAATACTCAGATAAGGGTGGGGTGATTCACTGGACACATCATGATCCAGCAAATAGACACGTGGGTGGATGGTTAAAACATCAAGGAAGAACCTATCAATAAAGGTTCTTCCGATAATGAAAATAGGATATAGCGTTTAAACGCTCATAATGCTGTTTTTACGACGTGTTTTCCAAGAGGGTAGGATTTTACCTAAATAGGCATCCATGCACCAAATTGGGCCAATGAGAAGAAATTGGAGATCTTTGAAGAATGAAGGCTTTTTCCCTTCAATTTTGTGACCATAAAACTGTCCAATCCACGCCAAAACAAAAATTGCGATATAAAAACCCATACCCATAGGCAAAACATAGATCAGCCATGCCATTACCAGCATTAAAGCGGCCATTGCAACTGCAAGAATCAAATCTAAACGTGCATAAAAAATAAAACTGAGCACCAGAAGTAAAGTCGTCAGTAAAGCACTGAAATGAGCCAATATGCCGACAATTGAAAAAAAGATCGTAGGTACGCAAACCCAGTGAATTAATTTATTGGTTTTATTTTGATGGCTGTCGCTGTATTCATCGAGCCATTCACTTACTGTCTTCATGTGCTACTCCTGTAGACCGATCATCCGTTGTTATTGTTTAACTGTATAAAATATAACTGAGAACAAAGAGGTGGTCAAAACAGTAATTATATTTTCATCATGAAGTAGCCACAAAATTGGTGTAAATCATCTGAGTGCATAGATGCATAGGGTGGTTATAAATTTTACAGGCATTAAAAAAGCCACATTGCTGTGGCTTTTAAGTCAAATGCGAAATCGTGTAAGTGAATATTAAGAGTTTGGACCGTCAATACGCTCGATGCTTACTTTGGCAGTACCTGCATTAGTGATGCCCAATTGTTTTGCAGCGCCATAAGAAAGATCAAGTACACGGTTGCCATGGAACGGACCACGGTCATTTACTTTAACTACAACGCTTTTACCATTGTTTTTGTTGGTTACGCGAATATAGCAGTTTAGCGGCAAGCTACGGTGTGCAGCAGTCATTGCATTCATGTCGAATGTTTCACCGCTTGCAGTTTTACGACCGTGGAATTGGCGACCGTACCAAGATGCCATACCTGTTTGGCTAAATTTACGTACAGTGTTCGATGCCACTGCGTTTAACTTTTCAATCACTGAAGGCTCTTCAGCAGGAATTTCAATTTTCGCTGCAATCGTTTGACGACGGATTTGGTCACCTGAACGTTCGGTGATTGAAAGGCTATTTAAATTTGAGAAATGTGAATTAAAACTTTGTGTTTCTTTGTTGAGTACACGCGCAGCTAGGCTAGATGACTCATTATCATTGTTGAATGATGATTGCACCATTTCAGCTTGCGACTGACTTAGGGCAACAGCTGCAGAAAGTGCAAGTAAGTATTTAAGTGGACTGGGCATGGTTTGAACTCCTGAAGACAGAATTATTAACTTAATTTCGCTCTTAACTGATTGAAATAGTGGTAATCCTGTCTGTAATTTCACTTTTTCGACTACATTTGACGAAATGGAT
Source organism: Acinetobacter towneri (assembly GCF_001758345.1). GTDB lineage: Bacteria > Pseudomonadota > Gammaproteobacteria > Pseudomonadales > Moraxellaceae > Acinetobacter > Acinetobacter towneri_A. Next base: position 236,777 of record NZ_MKQS01000001.1, on the reverse strand, counting down.
AATATTCATCCCTTACTAAAGGTGTCTAGTCTTTATACGAAAATAATGACAAAAAGTACCAAAAACCAACTCTAATTGATTAAAAAATAATCAATATTGTAACATAGTGTGTAAAAAGTTGGTTTTGTGATCAAATTGTTGGAAATATTTCTTGACTTTCGTGTTCTTCACTTAATTTTTTGCTTAGCGACTCGCAATTTCAGTGCCCAATAACCACAGTGCAGTCGCATACATACGGCTACGGTTATAAGTCGTAATCACCTGAAAATTTGGATAGGTTATATAGTAGATATGACCATAATTTTCTTGTAATTGAATGACATTGACCAAGTCAAGGTCATCTATTTGCACAATGGGATTCATTGGCATCACCCCTTGCGATTTTAAAACCCCATAAGGCGTTGGCAGGGTTAAATCTTTGGCAATGACGTTGTCAGGATTGTTACCTGTATATCGAGCAGCAAATGCAATGGGTTGATTACGCTGCCACCCATGTTGCGCCAAATAATTCGCAATAGAGCCAACGGCATCGACTGCCGAGTTACGTAGGTCAATATGTCCGTTCCCGTCATAATCGACCCCAAATTTTGGAATATTGCTAGGCATAAACTGCGGATAACCAACAGCGCCTGCATAAGAACCAACAATTGAAGAAGTTGGCACACCATCTTTATATGACCATGCGATCAGTGCCGCGAGTTCATCTTTAAAGTATTCTGCACGACGTTCATAACCAAAGCCTAAGGTGGCAAGGGCATCACGGGTTACAAAAGAGCCTTTATTGCTTCCAAAGCCTGTTTCTACACCTAAAATGCCTAAAATAATGGATTGCGGTACACCAAATTGCTGTTCAGCACGATTGAGGGTGTCTGCATATTGTTGTTTAAAGCGCACACCACGTTGAATAGTGCTTTCTGCAAGAAAATTGGTTTTATAGTCGTACCATGGCTTACTTTCGCCTGGGCGGTTCATGATATTGATGATATTCGGTAAGTTTTTAGAGCCTTCCATCGCCCAATCAACTTGTGCTGCACTTAAGCCATAGGTCTGCATGGTTTTTTGTTTAAAACTGGCATAAGACGGATGATTTTGGAAATCATTGGCCTGACAAAAACTGGTAATAGAAAATGCACCAATGAGTAAAGAAAGACGTTTTAATTTGTTATAAAAATCAAGATTGAACATGTTGGGGTAAATTCCAAATTGATGATTTACACAACTTATTTATATGCAGTAAATAAGTTGCTTTATATATGAAGAATAAGCCGCTATTGGGGCCAAACTGCGAAAGCGAAGCAAGCGACTAAGATAGCATTCATGCGTGACTGGCTTGCAAAAACTTATACAAAAATAGACAAAGAATGTGTAAAAAGCGCGCAGGATTTGTAACAAAATTCAATTTAGGTGCAAAAAGTTATTCTTTATTGTGTAAAAGTTGCAGCCATATCACAATCTTCAACTGCATATAAAATGCCTGATCGAAATCAGGCATTGGGTAGGTTGGTTACATCTTTTAGGAATGCTGCATCTTCAGTTTGTGCTGTGTAAGAAGCGTATAGCAAGTGCGATTCTCGCTATTTCGCACATAATATGCAAAAAAGGGCTTAAAACTGATCAGCAGCTCAACTTACTGATATTAATGATGGAATAATGTGTCGTGATATTCCGCTAAAACCAAGAGTTCCTCTTTGGTTAAATTTGGGATGATTTTATCCACCGCAATATGGACAGCTTTAATTACCGCTGCTGCGCCAATATCTGCTGCTTTACGCTTAATCATGCCCAAATCGAGGGTTTTGTTAAAGTCGCTCATAAAGTGGCGTACCGTCGCTTCTGCAAACTGTTTATATAGTTCGGTTAAAGCAGCTTTGTTCACTTCATTGCCTGCTTGAATTTCGGCATAGTTGTGTTTCAGGTTGGTCACTAAACTTGCATCGAGCGTTTCACCTACACGTGCATTGCCTGCTGCATCTTTAAAGCTACTGCGCTCAGAAAATTCAATCGATTGTTTCACGACATCATTTGGCGCTTTGCTTAATAATTGTTTTAGGAGTACTGCAACGGTAGATTTGACATAGCCCGCAAGTTTTTCGGCAGTGTCGCGTTTATCGCTGGCAGGAAAACGACGTACCAACTCGGTTAAAATGGCATCAATGATTTCTTCATTAATCATTAATGCGGTTTTGTCGCGCAGTGGGTACAGCGGCTCACTTGAATTTTTTTTCTGTTGTGCAGTTTCAATCGTATTTAATAATTCTGCAGATGGAATGAATCCAAAAAATGGCATTGTTCAACCTCAATGTTGTTATTGTCGCGCTAAACGAATAGGGCGAGGCATCCATGTTAAGTCCGATACACGGCAAGGGTTAATGTCTAAACCACCACGACGTGTATAGGTTGCATATACCATCAGTTTTTCTGGTGCGAATTTTTGCCAGATGTCTGCAAACATCTGTTCCACACATTGTTCATGGAAACCATTATGCTGACGATAAGAAATAATATAAGCCAAAATACTGCGATAACAAGGTTTTTTGCCTTGATAACGGATAAAAACCGTGCCCCAGTCAGGTTGTCCTGTGACAGGACAATTGCTGCGTAATAAATGTGAGAAAAGTTGTACCTCTATATCTTCCGCTTGTTCTAAATCGAATTGCAATAAACTTGGGTCAGGATGCTGCTCTAAACGCTCAGGCGTGAGCTGATCAATACAAATACCTTCAGGTTGGCTAATTGCCAAATCATCAACCTTAAATAAAGTTAGCGTAACAGGTGCTTGTGCTGCAGCCGTTAAATCATGCTCAACAGTTTCAATGAAATTGGCTTCAGACTGAAAGCGAGTAAAGTTCATACTATTAAAGTAGAGCTTTAATGATTTTGATTCGATCAGGTTAGGTGATGAAGCAGGTAGCGCAATCCGACCAATCGCAACCTGTGGAACACCTGCGGCATTCAACCACGAAATTTCAAAAACGTGCCACCAGTCTTGCCCGAGTTGGATTCCCTCAACATCTGCATATTTTTCACGTGCAGCAGCACGTGAAATAGGGAATAAAATATCGGGTTGATATTCTGTAGGATAATTGGTGTCTTTACCAAGGAGAGATTGTTCAACACTCATTATTCACGCATTCCTGAACCACGAGAAAGTAAATGATAGGCAATACCATAAAGCACTGCGCAGCATAGTGTAATCACAGATAATGAAATCGTCACGTTGACATCACTATGTCCTAAAATGCCGTAACGGAAAGCATTAACCATATACACCACAGGGTTAATTAAAGAGAGATTTTGCCAAAAAGGGCTTAAGGCACTAATGGCATAGAATACACCACCTAAATAAGTCAGTGGAGTCAGTACAAAAGTCGGTATAATGGAAATATCATCAAACGATTTTGCATAAACAGCATTAATAAAGCCACCTAATGAGAATAAAAAGGACGTAATTAATACTGTGTAAATGGTGACAAACCAATTGGTAATATAAAGGTCAGTAAAGAATAAACTCATGGTGGTGACAATAATGCCGACCAATACACCACGGATAACACCACCCAAAACATAGCCCCATAAAATGGCATGTAACGGTACAGGACTCATAATCAGTTCTTCAATGCTTTTCTGGAATTTTGCACTAAAAAAACTGGAAGATACGTTAGCATAACTGTTAGTGATGACCGCCATCATAATTAAGCCAGGCACAATAAATTGCATATAGCTAAAGCCGCCCATTTCACCAATACGCGAACCGACCAAATTACCAAAAATCACAAAGTACAAACTCATGGTGATGGCTGGCGGAAGCAAGGTTTGGGGCCATATGCGCATAAAACGACGAACTTCTTTATGCACTAAGGTATAGAGTGCAATCCGTAGTTGAGTAAAATTCATTGCGCAGCTCCATCTAAATTTTTTTCGACCATTTTGACAAACAACTCTTCTAGACGGTTGGACTTATTACGCATACTGCGCACGCGAATGCCTTGTGCTTCTAAGAGTTGGAATAAATCATTTAGGGTATGAGCTTTATCCATAGTGACTTCTAGGGTCACTGCATCAATTAAGTTGAAACGTACACCAATAATATCTAAATGAATGGGTTGAATCGGTTCAGCTAAATCGAAAATAAAAGATTCTTCACTTAACTGGTTTAAGAAGTTTTTCATGGAAGTGTCTTCTTTAATCACTCCACGATCAATAATCGCGATACGACGACACAACATTTCGGCTTCTTCTAAATAGTGGGTAGTGAGAATGATTGAGGTGCCTTTATCATTCATCTCTGTTAAAAAATCCCACATTGAACGACGCAGCTCAATATCTACACCTGCAGTGGGTTCATCCAAAATAAGCAGTTTCGGTTCGTGCATCATGGCACGTGCAATCATTAAACGACGTTTCATACCGCCAGACAGCATTCGCGCTTGAGTGGCACGCTTAACCCACAAGCCTAGTTTTTCTAAATATTCTTCGGCACGTTGTTCGGCAACTTTTTTTGAAATACCGTAATATCCTGCTTGTGTGACCAAAATATCAAAGGTCTTTTCAAACTGACCAAAGTTAAATTCTTGCGGTACTACCCCTAAACATTGCTTGGCATGGGATGGTTGGGTATCTAGATTATGCCCAAAAATTTCGACAGTACCTGCCGTTTTTTTGGTGAGAGAACTGATGATGCTAATGGTTGTAGATTTACCTGCACCATTAGGTCCAAGTAGGGCATAAAACTCACCTTCAGGAACGGTCAAATTAATTCCTTTGAGTGCTTGGAAACCATTTCGATAGGTCTTTGACACGTCTCTTAACGTCAATGCATCAGTCATGAAATTCTCACTTGAGGAATAGAGCTACTATTGTGAGCGATCCGTATCAATAAACCAAGTAAGTTACATGGAATTCTTTGTTCCAAGTTTGGAACATTGTTTAAAGCATAAGCATAAAAATACGTAACATACATATAGTTGCTTTACCTTCAGCAATTTTTTGTTATGATGTGCAGCGCGCGCTCATAGCTCAACTGGATAGAGTACAGGTCTCCGAAGCCTGTGGCGTGGGTTCGAGTCCCGCTGAGCGCACCATATTAATATGTTAAATATCTGATTTTAAAGAACAATATAAGTAAAAATTATGTCTTGTGTACTCATTTGTGTACTCATAATTAATTTCACCACTTTGTAAGCTAATATTTCAAGATTCCCGAAATTTTTTTCTATTATGTTGATATTTCTACAATTGCACTGATTTTATATAAAAATTGGTTTAAGTCTTCTATTAATAAGAATTGAAATAAGGATGATGCAAAGATTATGTACAGCTACTCCAACAAATAAAGAATTTGATAAAGCTCAAGAACTGTTTTTTAAGATGGGTTATGAGTGGAATGGCTTTGAAATGGAAATTGAAGGCAGCCAGGAATTAATAGAACATAGTGGTGCTACATTGCCCATATTTTGATTAATTTTTTAGAAAGACAGGAACATATTCTTTTGCGTATTCAGGGTAGTCTTTGCAGATAATTTTCTTACTGATTTCTATTGATCTGTTCGGACTATCTAATTGATCTAGAAAATTACTCATCTTTTCATCAGCAGCCTTAAATTATTCAATCATTTTTGAATCATGATGCGCCGTAGATGATGCCTCTAATATTCAGGTTCCTTTTGGAACCGTTAAGAGTGATAGTGAAAAGTAAGCTGGTCAGGAGGATTTTTTGTATGGTCAAAGTTTTATTGTTATTAGATTTTAAACTATAAGCGGTAATAGGCAAAAGAAAACCCACCGCTGGGGTGGGTTGATTTTCACTAGATACTTTATTTTTTTACTTCAGTAATACTGATCGGCTTGTCTTTTTCAAACTCGACAATACCTTCACCGCCTTTGAAGTGAATAGAAACACCATCATCATTCGCTAAGCGAACTCCACTACCAGAAACAGCGCGTTTAAGATGATAAACTTCACCCGATCCATCAATCATTTGTGCAGTTTCAAATAGGTCAGATGATTTTAGGTAAAGTTTTAAATCATTAGGGCCTACAAAACTGATAACTTGTGTGTTTTCAGGGGCATTGCGTATCACGTTTTCGCGCGTTACTTCTTTATTTGGAGTCGAAGTACAGCCAGTGATCGCTAGAGCTATAAGAGTTGCACCTAACACGTATTTCATTTTATTTTCCTTTTTGTCTTCTAAACATTAGAGTAAATATAATAAATGGTATAAAACTACGTTTAAATCCACTGTTACAGAGTTATTACACAAAAAGAACCCATCGATAGGCATTGATGAGTTTGTTTTGCGCTACTTCGTTATAACAGGTGAGGATTGCGATTGACCTTAATTAGACAGTAGTAACTAGATATGGCACGAGCTTTACTTTACTGATTGCAGTCAATCACATACTTTTCTTTGTAGTAGTCCACGGCTCTATCGAGTGCCTGACTTAATTCTTCATCGGTATATTCTGGTGAAAGTTGCTTTAAAGCAGGGACGTACTGCTTGTAATAGATATCAGGCCAGTCTTTGCAAAGGAACTGTTTGCGTACTTTTTGTGAAGTATCTGGATTTTCCAATAAATCGAAATAGCCGTTAATTTTTTCATCCGATTCTTGATCCTAGACAGTATCGTGGACAACAAATCCCTCTAAATTCTTAAAATATTTCTGTTCAAAGGCTTCTGGGCTTAACCAGCCGTTTGCGGAATGCCTTCTGACCCGATTGTAATAAATCTCAATATAGTCAAACAAGACAGTATTCGCTTCTTTTCGAGTGGCAAACACACTGCCATGGACCACATGACCTTTCAATGTATGAAAGAAGCTTTCGGTCACTGCATTATCCCAACATGAGCAGTATACTGCGCAAGACTGTGTGACATACTTTGAACGCAGTTATTCGTCAATAATAGCGTCCTAAAATCACGACTACAGTACTGTGAGCCTTGGTCCGAATGCACCATGACACCCATTGGATACCCCTGACGAGCCATTGCATAATGAAACGCATCACACACAAATACAGCCAACCTTGCTTAGTACGGATATAGGTAATATCCGTTGTCCAGATCTTATTGGGTTCATTGACCGTAAATTGACGATCCAACAAGTTGGGTGCTGTAGGCAAACGATGGTTTGAATCAGTCGTATGCTTGTATTTACGTGCAATCCTGCTACGTAAACCAAGCTTTTTTAGCATCCTTCCAATAGTACGTTCGCTCATGTTGTAATCTAATTCATGCATGTCATGTACTAATGAAGGTGCCCCCAATCGTGCATGATGCTGCCAATATACGGCTTTTAAGTCATTATATTTCTGTGCTGGATTGGCTTGACGTTTTTGCCAGGCATAATAGCCTGAAGTGCTGACACCTAGGTATTTAGAGGCAGAAGATACGGTGACTTCATTCATATCTAGATCTTGAATTACCGTGTACTTTTCTTGGCATGATCTGTTAGAAAGTACACATGCGCTTTTTTTAAGATGTCATTGGCTTCCTTGAGCTGTTTGACTTCTTTCTCTAATTCCAAGATCCGCTGTTGTTCTGGTGAAAGTTGACGTTTGCTTGAACCCACTGGATTGGCTTCACGAATCCATTTGTCTAAGGTTGAATAACCCACACCTAATTTCTGGGCGATTGCAGCTATAGCTTCGTGGGAGTTTGAAAGTGCATAATCAATCGCTTGCTGTTTAAATTCGGGACTAAAACGTTTAGCCATTTCTTGAATCTCCAAAGATTAAAGTTACGTTATCTTTAGAGGGACGTGCTGTCCATTATTTTGGCTAGGATCACTAGATGGATAGTCGCTTAGGACAACGAGATTCTGTGCAGCCTCATCAATTCTGTTTGCAAACCTAGAGCACCAAGATTTCTAGCCGAGCGCATTTCTAATATTAAAGCTGCTTGCTCAGCATCGATTTTAATATTTGGCGATTTAAAGGACGTTTACTCTGACTACTTAATCCATCAATACCTTGTTAAGAATATCTTTTCCACCACTTGCGCAACGTTGGTCTAGAAATGCCACATCTCCGACAAACTAGGCCAGCATCATTGGTCTCTTCAAATAATTTAACCCATACGAATCTTAGTTGAACTTCTCTATTCATAAACACCCATTATATTGAAAATGATGTCTCTGAATCACACACTTTTAGGTGCTGCAAAGCGCAAGCTTATACATCTGAGTTATGGCATTTTAAAACATCAGACTGCCTTTTAAATACATTATTTATTAATCGAATAATCTCTAAACCTGATTAGCTGCCAAGACGGTATCTCAGGTATGACGCTATGGAAAATAGGTCAGGCTATCATCTGCACAGTTCGGTTGAAACTATGGTACATGTCATCCGATGCTTAGGAGAGAACCTTAGTGCAAGGCGCTTTGTATTTCAAATCATAGTGCAACAAAGTCATATAATACTCACCTATTTTAAAACTGAAAATCTGAGAGCAACTTCCTGGGCTATATCATTCAACTTTTTCCACATCAGAAATTGGCACCACGGAATTTCGTTGTAAAGCCGTGGCAGAAGGGGAGCAGGTTTGTTTTATGATTTTGCTGAAGCTACAGCAATGGTAAAGCTATACAATAAAGATATGCTGCAAGATGTTAATTATGAAATTGAATTAATTGAGTAATCAGCTGCGTATTGTTTTTTTAATTTATTTTTGATTCGCACAGAAGCTAATCGTAAAGCTGGAGCTTTTAGCCGCATAAAATTATGCCGCAACTGAAAATTAAATCAATTGAAATTTTGCTGTGTGAATGTGTTGAAATGTAGTGGGCTATTGCAGTAAAAAATAAGTTTCACTATATTGAAATTACAGTAGGTCATTCAATGTAATTGACGCTACGATGCAGTTGGACGGATCAATGACAGCTCGTTGAGTTTGCAACTTTTGTTCAAACAATAAAATCAGCACTAGCCTTCCAACATAAAAAAACTCGCAGCAATGCGAGTTTTTTCTGTGCTAGAATAAAAAACAAGCAACTTTACTGTGATTTTGTAAGTTGTAAATAAAATTTTAAAAAATATGTGGTTGAATTTATTAAATAATTAAAATTTAGTTTAAAAAATACTACATTGTCAAACAATCTAACAACTCACTTTTTTAAAAAATTTATAAGCTATGGTATAAAAAACTTCCGTCAAGAAAAAGGGAACAACAATGACGCAAATCATCGATATTAAAGTTAAAGACCAGTTTAGCCATATTTACGAAGCAAAAGCATTGCTACGTAATATCCCAGAAACTTCATTGGCAGCGGGTTTGGCACTATTTCACAAAATTGAACACATTATTGTGGAAGGTGAAGTAATTTTACCAAGCATCGAACTTTTGTTTGAAAGCCGAGAGTCTGATAGTATTTTCCGTGTGTTGGAGTAATTATTTGTGAGACCACTTGATTTTTAGAAAAGCTCATTTCGATGAGCTTTTTTGTGCACAAATTTTTAAGTAGATGCAAGTAAAGTGCTCATCAAGCTCAGAACATGTCACATTTAACCGCCTGATCTTTTACATGTAGGATATTTACATCGTATTTATCAAATTCTTGGATAGTTTTGAATGACGGCGTGCCCAATTTATTATCAGGCTCAAAACTCAACTCTTGTTTGGTTTGACTATCAAAACATTCAATCTGCAAGATTTACCAGAGCAGGACATCTGTACTTTGTTGAATTACCAAGCATCGCGGTTGTAAATGTGCCGAAATTTGACGTAGTAATAGATTGGTAATCGCCAGCTGTATTTGGCTTTACTGATCTTTTGGGCTTAAAAAGGTAATCACCCAATTGCCAACTTTACCGAGTTGCATTGGATTGTCATAAGCATCAAACGCTAAAAAATGCATGACTCATCATAACCTTGTGCCTCAACAATTCTAGAAAATACTATATCGTTGATTTTTATGAGTCGGGGCTATGCCGCTAAAGTCTTAGTTTTTATAGGGATAATGAATCTAAGATTTACATGTGTTCTTAAGATGTTGAAAAATAATAAAAATAAATTAATGCATATCCCTAAGCATAGTTTTAATTGTTAAAAAGACTTAAAACTAAGTACAAAAATCTAAGCTTTAAGTCGGATTAAGCTTTTGCAGAGAGTGGTTGATTTGCTGCAAAATCTGATTGAGTGCTTTCGGTGGCAAACGTGTTTCTTGCAAAGAGGTAATCCATTGCATTTGGCAGAGTTTTAAGCTGCGAATATCCTGCGCTTGTACAATTCGCTGAATCAGTTGTTTTGCCATTAATCCACAATGACGTTGTAAAGTATCCATCATGAGAAATTTTACATCTTCAAAACTCAAAGCTGAAATTTCAGGCTGTGTTTCTGCTTGTGGTTCAGGTTGTTCAGCGGCCTGTTCTGTAGTATTGATAGCAGCTGCAACACGTGCTTCTAAATATGCAGGAACTGAATTTACTTGAAGATGTTGAGTGCGGATTGGTTCTGCCAAACTTTCTGCATGTGCTTGAGGGATGCTGCTTGCAAGTTGGCTATGAATTTCTGTGTGTAAAGGGTTCGGTGTTGGTACTTGCTCTTGTTGTTGCAATCTGTCTTGCTCAAGCGTAGCAGGCGCAATCAATTGCATATCTAATAGCTGTTCAATCAATTCAGGTGGTGCAAGACGTTGCTTGAATTGATCTCCGAGTAAATCAAAATCTTCAGTACCAATCAGTACCAATAAACGACGTTGACGTGCATTTAAATCACGTGTGCGTTGTTGTAATGCATCTAGACCGAGTTGAGTTTTTTGATAATTAAACATGAGCCTTAATTTATTTCCCCAATAAATTAAGGCAAAGCATAGACTTTGAAAATTACATTAAGATGAATAAATTATGACAAGTAAAAAGTGGATGATTCACTTGAAATATTTATAAAGTCAAAATACTGGTATTTTCGAGCGCCTTGCGTAAGTAAGGATCTAAATCTTCTTGTCTTAATAACCATTGCACATAATCGGTAGGAAGGTTAGCAATTGCAGTACCACGATGTTTGCCAAAATTGATAATGTGTGGAATACGTGCTTCCTCTGAGGCGATATAGAGTTCTTCAATACTTTGAATTTGTAGTTGATGAACTTCGTGCATCAAAATATTGGCCGTTAAAATAATATCCATATCGGCACGATGCGCTTTTTTAATCATGTCACGCGCTTTTTCGCTGCCTTTGGTAATCATATAAATTAAAGCTGAAATATTGTGTGCTTCTGCATTCGGCCATACGCGACGGGCAAGTGCCAAAGTACAAATGGCTTTAATTTTAGAGGTATCTACACCACATTTATCTAGAGCGCGAATATCGTAATCAATATTATGCCCAATGATATAGGTGGTTTGGGCAGGTAATTCAAAACTACTGTAATGCGGTTGATCAATTAAATCCGATTCTAAAATATGATGTACCGCCATTGCTGCGAATGAAATAGGCTCATCGACCTGATATAACTGATCGAAAATTTGACTTTTATCCAGACTAATTTTGCCATCTTGAATTTGTATGGGGGCGTAAGCAATCTCAATAGGTTGTCCATTTAAAGTATGGGTTTCAGTGTCGAGAATAATAGCCTGCATGTCCTAATTCGCTTGCGTCATTCAATACAAATGCAATCTAACATTAGCGGTTGCGTATGACAAATTGAATCGAAATTTTATAAACTACTCTATATGTGATCGATTGACCGGTTTTTTAAAGTAAGTGTTTAATTTTAAATAAAATACAGTTGCATATTAATTTGTATAGTCTTGCCTGATGCTATAAAAAAGCGTACAACTAAAGATTGCGAAGGATGCAATCAATAAGAATATGAAGACAAGGGTAAGCAAATGAAAAAAATATGGTTAAGTGTGGCTTTGGTCAGTAGCAGTTTGTTTTTAACGGCATGTAATGATGATCATGACGATACTAGCGTTGTAGTAATTGATGATGGTATTCCGAAATATAATTTTAGTGCCCCTATCGTAAAAACAGAGTCTTATTTAGATCAAGGTGCAAATGCAAATAATGTTTTAGATGCAGTGAGTGCATCTAAAACATTGATGACTTATAAAATGTTAGGGGTAAATGGACAAGAAACGCAGGCAACTGCACTGGTTTTTACCCCTCAAACACTTAAGCCTGCGGGCGGATGGCCACTTGTAGTTTGGGCGCATGGCACAACAGGTGTGGCAGACGCGTGTGCGCCGAGCCGTCAAGGTTTAAAAGGAAATGAATATTTCATTGCTAAATTATTGGCTGCAGGTTACGCCGTTGTTGCACCAGACTATGAGGGTTTAGGTGAACCAAGCGCTAAAGAATTACATCCATTCTTAAATTTAAAAAGTGCGGCGTATTCGATTACAGATGCTGTTGTCGCCGCAAGCAAGCTTTTGGGTAACACGGCAGAAACGCGCTGGAGTGTAGTTGGACATTCACAGGGTGGACATGCGGCTTTAGGTGCAGCGCAGTATGCATCGCGTGCGCAGTTAAATTATAAGGGTGCCATAGCTATCGCACCTGCATCAAATTTAGCGTTGGTATTGGCGGGTGGTGAACAAAAARCAGCTCAGGAGCCAGATGTAATAAAGAAAGTACAGACACTTGTACCATTAGATACGTTTACTGCTCTAATTGCTGCGGGGCTAAGAAATACTGCTCCAACCTTGAAATATTCTGAAATATTTGTGTCACCAACAGATCAACTTGCTGCTCAGGCAGAGTCAATCTGTTATGAGGCATTAGGTGGGAGTATGCTTCAGCCAATGCGAGAGCACGCACAGACTTATGGAAAATTGGATGGTTATCCACGTACTCAACCGAATTTCATGAGACCATCCCTGAAGTTAAAGATTTCTTAACCAATGGTTCACAGCCATTAAAAGTGAAAATCAGTACGCCTATATTTATTTATCAAGGAACGGCTGACCCAACTGTACCGAAACAAGTCACGGATTACTTGGTTCAGTCAGCTCAAGGGATGGGAACTAAAATTCATTACGTCACTGATCAGGATTTACCTGTAGAGCAAAAATGGGATCATGGTTCGGTGTATGTGGATAATATGGATGAGATTGTCAAAGATGTTCAATCACTAATGCCTATTCAATAAGTCATTGAATTACGATAAAGATTGATTTGACCTAAAATAGCTCATGTTTTATCTGAAACATGAGCTATTTTTATGTAAAACTGAGCAAAGTTCATTCTCTCAGTTCACAAACTTTATGCTACAATACGCGCCAATCTTAGCACGGCTTAAAAGCCCTAAATTAATAGGACCTCGCTAATGTTTGCCAATATTTCTATTGCCGAATTTGATCCAGAATTAGCTCAAGCGATCACCAATGAAGATGCGCGCCAAGAAGCTCATATTGAGTTAATTGCTTCTGAAAACTACTGCTCACCTGCAGTAATGGAAGCTCAAGGTTCAAAACTTACCAATAAATATGCAGAAGGCTACCCAGGCAAACGCTACTACGGCGGTTGCGAATACGTAGATATTATTGAACAATTGGCGATTGACCGTGCTAAAGAACTCTTTGGTGCAGATTATGCTAACGTTCAACCACACGCTGGTTCACAAGCAAACTCTGCAGTTTACTTAGCTTTACTTAACCCAGGCGACACTGTGTTAGGTATGAGCTTGGCACATGGTGGTCACTTGACTCATGGTGCAAAAGTAAGCTTCTCAGGTAAAACATATAACGCTATCCAATATGGTTTAAACCCAGAAACTGGCGAAATTGATTACGAAGAAGTTGAGCGTTTAGCGCTTGAACACAAACCACGCATGATTGTTGCGGGTTTCTCTGCGTATAGCCAAATTGTAGATTGGCAGCGTTTCCGCGACATCGCAGACAAAGTTGGTGCTTATTTATTTGTAGATATGGCACACGTAGCAGGTCTAGTGGCTGCTGGTGTATATCCGAACCCTGTGCAAATTGCTGACGTAACGACTACGACAACACACAAAACATTGCGTGGTCCACGTTCTGGTCTAATTCTTGCGAAAGCAAACGAAGAAATCGAGAAAAAATTACAATCTGCTGTGTTCCCTGGTAACCAAGGTGGTCCATTGGTACACGCAGTTGCAGCAAAAGCAATTTGTTTTAAAGAAGCAATGGCGCCTGAATACAAAGCGTATCAACAACAAGTTGTTAAAAATGCGCAAGCGATGGCTGAAGTTCTTATCGAACGTGGTTATGATGTCGTATCTGGTGGTACGAAAAACCACTTGTTCTTGCTTTCTTTAATCAAGCAAGATATTACAGGTAAAGATGCAGATGCATGGTTAGGTGCTGCGCACATTACTGTAAACAAAAACTCTGTACCGAACGATCCACGTTCTCCATTTGTAACTTCTGGTATCCGTATTGGTACTCCAGCAGTAACTACACGTGGTTTTGGTGAAGCAGAAGTACGTGATCTTGCAGGTTGGATTGCAGACATTCTTGACAGCAAAGGTGACGAAGCTGTAATTAATACTGTAAAAGCAAAAGTTGAAGCTGTTTGCGCGAAATTCCCAGTTTACGCAAAATAAGCACAGCCTTGAGAAAAGCCCCTCAAGGGGGCTTTTTTTATGGATGTAAAAAATTGATTTTTCGTTCAATAAGCTGAATTTCTGTTATAACTTAAGCGTATTGAATATGATTGTAGGCAAGCTGATGATGACAGTATTGTCGGAATGACAGGAATAAAAGTAAATGATTAGACCAAAGATTATTATTTCAGAACAAGATTTGCACCGTTTGGAAACGATGCTTGAGCATCAACCTAAATTGACGCCAACGATGCAACATCTAGAAGATGAATTGGCACGTGCTGAAGTGGTTGCGCCACAAGATGTACCGAATAATGTGGTGAGCATGAATGCCCGCGCATTGATTACCATTGCACCTGCAAAAGAACCGACTGAAATTACCTTGGTTTATCCGCATGACTTTAAAGGTGAGAAAGGGCAGGTGAATGTGGTTGCACCTGTCGGGACTGCCATTTTAGGTTTAGCTGAAGGTCAGGAAATTGAATGGCCACAGCCCGATGGTCATATGATGAAAGTCAAAATTGAGAAGATTTTGTATCAGCCAGAGCGTGAAGGCGATTATTTATAATCTGTTTATCATCCTGCGTTAGGAACATTGAAAGCCATGTTGATCATGGCTTTTTTATGCACTGGTGTTTTGAATCAGGCATCTTGTGACTGATGTTATGCGAATCTATAAAAAAGCATTTAAGCAGATCGAAATAAAAAATTGCAAAATATTACATGACCTTAGCCGAAAAACACGTACTATAAAATCATGTAAAGAGGGTTGTGATGGTCTATGGCTCAGTTTGAAGTGTTGCTGCCTTTGCAAGAGATTACGGTGGATCGTGCTGAGCTTTTGGCGATTCAACGCAATGATTTAGTACCGTTGTTGAATGATCAATATCGTCTAAATCATTATGCAGATCAGGTGATTCAAGCGCAGTCAGTTTTATTGGATGGGGTAGATCCACATTTAACCCAGCAATTGAGTGTGACCATTGAGCAGTTGATTCAGGCGCTTGGCAAATCTAAAAAAGTGTTAAAGCAACGTAAGTTTAATGCACTACAAAAGTGGCTAGGCATAGATTTGGAATATGGCGCGGGGCAAGTGCAATATTATAAAAACCTAGATCATTTGTTAGGGCAAGCAGACCGTTTGAGTCAAAAGCTGCAAATTGAAATTCAGAAATCACAATCACGTTTTCAGCAGTTGGTTGGTTTGCGTGAGCAAATGGCGAAATATATTCAAGCTGCCGATGAATTTTTATTGGAATATCCACGATTTGTGCGCAATCAGCATCCTTTGGATAATTTTAGCGAACGACTGGCCAAGAAAATTTATAGTTTAAAGACTTTGCAAAGTAGTAATGATATTGCGATTACTCAAATGCAACTTTCACAGCAACTCTCTTTTAGTTTGTTAGATCGCTTTAAAGAAGCGCAGCAGGTACTCATTCCTGCATGGCAATATCATGTCAAACAAAGTCAGCAAAGTGGCTCACACAGTCAGCTAGAAAAGCTGGATCAAAGTCGTGAGCATTTAATTAAGACATTAAAAAAATCCTTAGAAAAACCTGCGCAATCATAAGGCATGGTTTTGATTAGATAGAGGCGAAATATGACAACTTCTGAACAACGCAACGTCGCTGTGCAAGTGAGTGATGAACAGACTCAGCAACAATTTCAGCAACTCAATTTGCAGGAAATTGGCTTACAGCCTGATGACTTTCAGGAGGTGCTGGCTGCGCGTAAAGAATTAAGCGATCTTAGCCATCATTCGGTTGCAGAATATGGCAAAAATATCGCCACTAAAACGTCAAGTTATACCGATGAGCTTTTAGGTTTGGTGCAAAATAAGGATTTGGATGTCACAGGGCAAAAGCTGAATCAGGTGGTGCAGGTTGCACAGCAGTTAAATACCAACAGTATTTTAAATCCAAACAAAAGCAGTGGCTTTTTGGGTGGTTTATTCAATAAGTTAAAAGGCGCTAAACAAAGTTTTGATCAAAACTTTAACAGCACCAAAGCGCAAATTGATAGTCTGGTCACAGAAATTGAAAGCTCACAAAATGGTTTAAAAAACCGTGTAGATACACTGGATAAAATGTTTCATGGTGTGCAAGATGAATATAAACAATTGGGGATTTATATTGCAGCAGGTAAGTTAAAACAGCAGGAAATTCAGCAGCAAATTTCTGAATTTTCCGCGCAGCCGCAGGATCAGACCACGACTCAAAAAATTTATGATCTCAATCATCTTGCTAATAATTTAGAAAAGCGGGTGAGTGATTTGCAGGTGTTGCAACAATCTGCCATGCAAACTTTGCCGATGATTCGGATTATCCAGTCCAATAATTTAATGTTGGTCGATAAATTTTATGCGATTAAAAACATTACCTTACCTGCGTGGAAAAACCAGATTAGTTTGGCGATTTCTTTAAATGAGCAGAAAAACAGTGTGCAACTGGCCAACAGTATTGATGATGCCACCAATGAATTACTGCGCCGTAATGCAGATTTATTGCATCAAAACTCGGTGGATACTGCCAAAGCCAATCAGCGTTCGGTGATTGATATTGAAACCCTTGAACACGTACAAAATACCCTCATTAAAACTGTGAACGATGTGATTCAGGTACAAAAAGAAGGCATGCAAAAACGTGCAGAAGCGACTACGCGTTTACGAGCCTTGCAAGAGAATCTAAATCAATTGGTGATTGGATCAAGCCAACAGTTTGGTGAATAAACGTGTTTGACAATGACTTTATTTAATCTGAAATTTACCTGAAAAGGAGTCGGATTTGCCCGCACTTGATGAATATGCCATTCAGCCACAGCAACTAAAAACAGGTGTTGTGGCATTACAGCAGCGCCAAAAAAAGCTCAGTTTTTTGGCTGTGCTGTCTATGACGGTGGTGCTTATATCGGCAATTGGCTTTTTTATTCAGCAAGATGTGATTTATAGCTTCTTTGGTTTAAGCACTGAAGTTCAGCAATTACACATGCCTGCAAGTGTCGATGCGACTTTGGCAAATTTAGGGCAGCAACCTGATTATTTTTTCAGCTTATTGAGCTGGTTTGGTTGGTTGATTTTAAAACTGTCTGTGTCGTTTATGGGTGCATTCGTTTTAGTTCATCTACTTAGGAAAATTCGTTTTTTCTACGTACGCTTTCAATCCTTTGTCTTGAAGTTTGTAGCTTGGTTGCTGAGTTTTATCTTACTCTGGTCGGCATTGAGTTATGTGCAGCATGACCGACAAGATGATACGCAGCAGGTATATGCTAAAATTGTGCATTATGAAAAGCACATTCAAGAAAGTGAATTGGCGCGTTATTTACAAAATGCAGACATGGCCATGCCTGTTAAAGCTTACTTGTTGGCGCAAACAGCTTTATTGCACCATCCTGCAGATAAAGATGCAGCCATTCCACAAGTATTAACTTTGGTCAAAGCCGAGCAGCAAGATCCGGAATTTTTACAATATGGCTTTAAACCTGAACAATTGTGGGCGATCCAACAGCAAGTTTATGGCAAAGCTTTAACACCTATGGCGCAAAGCGTACAGAAACAAGTGCAGCAAGCAGAACAATTAAATAGACTTGCTTATTATTTGAATTTCGTGGTGATGGTGTTTATGTTAATCCTCTCTGCGGTACTGTGGTTTTTATCGCGACATCTACAGCAACGTATTCAGCGGATTCAACAACATTTGGAATAAAAGTAGAGGATAATAATCGTTGCAGCAGTCAAGCATAAAATATGTTATTGTGGAATATGAATACGTTAGCTACATTTTCGATGCTGGAACAAAGTTGCTGAATTTATATTTTAAAAATTTAGCAATCATTCAAAAAAACGATCATAAATATAAAAATAAACCGTTTCCCCTATGTAACTATTTTTCGTAAGATAACCTTAACAAATAAATTTACTCCCTTGGAGACGTTAGCTATGTTAGACCAAAATACTTCAGCACAACTTAAAACTTTATTAGAACGTCTTGAAAGCCCAATCGAACTTGTGGCGACTTTAGATGGTTCTGATAAATCAGCCAAAATTAAAGAATTGGTTGAAGAAATTGCGGCACTTTCACCACAAGTTACAGCACGTTTTGACGGTAACAATACACGTGTACCAAGTTTTGGGATTGCAAAAGTAGGTGAGCAACCGCGCGTATTCTTCGCAGGTTTACCAATGGGGCACGAGTTCACTTCATTAATTTTGGCGTTATTGCAAACTTCTGGCTATGCACCAAAAGTATCGGATGAAGTATTAACGCAAATCAAAGCATTGAATCTTTCATCTCACTTTGATGTGTTTGTATCGCTGAGCTGCCACAACTGTCCAGACGTTGTACAAGCTTTGAACCTCATTGCGATTTACAACCCTGGCACAACAGCAACCATGATTGATGGTGCATTCTTCCAAGAAGAAGTTGAGCAGCGCAAAATTATGGCTGTGCCAATCGTATTCCAAGATGGCAACCACATCGGTCAAGGTCGTATGACTTTGGAAGAAATTGTAGCTAAATTAGATACAGATGCTGCAAGCAAAGATGCAGCTAAACTGAATGCCAAAGAAGCTTTTGATGTCTTGGTAATTGGTGGCGGCCCTGCTGGGAATACATCTGCAATCTATGCAGCGCGTAAAGGTATTCGTACAGGTATTGTGGCTGAGCGCATGGGCGGTCAGGTCATGGACACCATGGATATTGAAAACTTTACTTCTATCCAAAAAACACAAGGTCCAAAGTTTGCGGCAGAAATGGAAGCGCATGTGCGTGAATACGATGTAGATATTATGAATCTACAAAAAGTATCTGCCATTAAAGGTGCTGATGAAACTGCCAATGGTTTGGTCGAAGTGACTTTGGAAAATGGTGCAACACTTGAATCGGAAACGGTGATCTTATCTACAGGTGCACGTTGGAGAGAAATGAATGTACCAGGTGAAGCAGAATACCGTACCCGTGGCGTGGCATACTGCCCACACTGTGATGGCCCATTATTTAAAGGCAAACGTGTTGCAGTGATTGGTGGTGGTAACTCAGGTGTAGAAGCAGCGATTGACCTTGCAGGGATTGTAGAGCATGTGACTTTGGTCGAGTTTGATACTAAATTACGTGCAGACCAAGTCTTGCAAAACAAATTGAACAGCTTGCCAAATATCACTGTAATTACCAATGCATTATCGACTGAAGTGATTGGTGATGGTGCGCAAGTGACTGCATTGAAATATAAAGACCGCGCGACAGATGTCGAGCATACTGTTGAGCTTGCAGGAATTTTCGTGCAAATTGGTTTATTACCAAATACGGATTTCTTAAAAGCGTCAAAAGTAGAGTTGACGAATCGTGGTGAGATTGTGATTAATGAGCGCAACGAAACCAATGTAAAAGGTGTATTTGCCGCAGGTGACTGTACAACTGTACCGTACAAGCAAATCATCATTGCAACAGGTGAAGGCGCGAAAGCATCACTTTCAGCATTTGATTACATCATTCGTTCAGGTCAATAAGTCTGAACGAATACATCTGAATACGCGGATGAATCATCCTTAAATGTATTCGCTAAAAAGATAGCGCCTGAGTTCCCCAATACTCAGGCGCTATGTTCAGTAAATTGCGTTATCGGACAGTATTAAAAGTTTATTTATTCTATTTTTGGTTTTAAGAACTGGGTCGGCTAACAATTCAGTTCTTTTTTTATTTTTAACATCCAGTTTGCTTTACTATAGTTGGATTCATTTCAGTCTAATTAGCCTTATTATTTATTCCAAATAAATTTAGCTGATTAAACTTTTCCTGCAGTTGCTCTTTGGTTTCGACATGCTCAGGATGCGGAATAATACATTCAATTGGGCAGACTGAAACGCAGGTTTGGTAGTCATAAAACCCCACACATTCTGTACAACGCGCCACATCAATTTCATACACCTTATCCCCCTCATAAATCGCTTCATTCGGGCATTCGGGTAAGCACATATCACAATTGATGCATTGGTCGGTAATCAGGAGTGCCATCGCAATACTCGCTTAGTTTATTGCCACTTAGTTGGCTTGATAAGCCAAGGATGAGGCAGAAATATCTGCAGTCGAATTTGGCAAGTTGCGAATCAGCAGGGCATAACGCATATCGACATCTGCAGGTACAGGGATTTCTACAATATGCCCTGAACCTTTGGCATCTTCAATCAAATTGCCTTTTTTATCTTTAATTTCAGTTAAAGTAAAATAGATATTGCCTTGTGGTGTCATCAATTCTAAAGAGTCACCTACCACAAAACGATTTTTTACATCAATTTTAATGTAGTCGCCATTGCGTTCTAAGACTTCACCACAGAATTGTTGATGATCAAAATTTGATGAACCTGTTGCGTAGTTTTGATATTCGCTGTGCACATGACGACGCAAGAAACCTTCGGTATAACCACGGTTAGCTAAGCCTTCTAATTGAGTCATCAATGCAGGGTCAAATGGTTTGCCTGCAAGCGCATCATCAATGGCTTTACGGTAAATTTGTGCAGTTCGTGCGCAGTAGAAATAAGATTTGGTGCGACCTTCAATTTTTAATGAATGGATGCCCATTTTAGTTAAACGGTCAACGTGTTGCACTGCACGCAAATCTTTAGAATTCATAAAGTAAGTGCCGTGTTCATCTTCTTCAGCAGCAAACATATCTTCATCATTACGTTGTAATAACACAGGCTCGTTAAATTGATGCTGTGCCTGCATGTGTTGTTCATCTGCATCGGCAGATTCAGAAAGATTTTTGACAGGAATTACGTCGCCTGTTTCATCTTCTTTTGCATCGTGAATTTTATATTCCCAACGGCAGGCATTGGTACATGCGCCTTGGTTGGCATCACGTTTATTCATATAGCCTGAAAGCATGCAACGACCTGAATAGGCCATGCACAGCGCACCATGCACAAATACTTCAATTTCCATGCCAGGAACTTTATTTTTTATTTCTTCTATTTCTTCAATTGACAATTCACGCGAAAGAATGACACGGGTTAAACCCATATTTTGCCAGAATTTCACCGTTGCCCAGTTCACCGCATTGGCTTGTACCGATAAATGTACAGGCATGTCGGGGAAATTTTCACGCACCATCATAATCAGACCTGGGTCAGACATGATCAGCGCATCGGGTTGCATAGCAACTACAGGTTCTAGATCACGAATAAAGTTTTTGAGTTTGCTGTTATGCGGCTGGATATTCACCACCACATAAAACTTTTTGCCTAATTTATGTGCTTCTTGAATACCAATTGTCAAATTGTCATGATCAAATTCGTTATTCCGCACGCGCAAACTGTAACGCGGCTGACCTGCATAGACTGCATCTGCACCATAAGCGAATGCATAGCGCATGTTTTTTAAAGAACCAGCAGGAGAAAGAAGTTCGGTGACGTGGGAAATGACCATGATCAAAAAGCAATAGCAGAAATATGGCTTTATTGTATGAATCTAAATTTAGGATTCAACCTAGTAAATAGCTCGGGATTCAGAAGAAAACTCGTGCTGAAACGCTGGGCTAATCTTGATATTGAAAGTTCCTTATCCTGTGCCATACGGAATGCAAGAGTAGGGACTTTCAATACCAATCTGACTGATCACCTATAATCAATTTTTAAATGATGAAAGCGTTTTAACGCACTCGTTGCCCTTGTTCATCAATCACCACTTCACCATCTTCTTTGCTGAAGCTTTTTAGTTGTGGTTGACTGAGTAAATCTAAGACCAGTTCCGAAGGGCGGCACAGTTTTACACCCAACTCGGTCACAACAAATGGACGATTAATTAAAATCGGATGCTCGACCATCAATGCAATTAATTCTGTATCGCTGTGTGAGCTGCCTTCAAGCTGCAACTGTTCGTATGGTTCAACATTTTTACGGATCGCATCGCGGACACTTAAACCTGCTTGTTGAATCATGCTAGCAAGTTCAGCCTGTGTAGGTGGTGTTTTTAAATATTCGATAATTTCAGGTTCTTGTCCTGTATTTCGAATTAATTCTAGAGTGTTGCGTGACGTCCCACAGGCAGGGTTATGAAAAATTTTGATAGTGTTACTCATGCGTAGTGACTCGTTTTAGGTCGATAAAATTTCAATATTGCATTTATATATGGATATGCGTATATTCGCAATAGTTAATATTGAAGTGCAGATAAAAAATGAATCAAACTGATTTTTTTAAATGTTTGTCAGACCCAACCCGACTGGACATTCTGAAATTGGTGATGGCTCAACACAATATTTGTGTGTGCGAATTGACAGAACAATTGCAGTTAAATCAACCGAAAATATCACGTCATTTGGCGTTGTTACGCAACTTATCTATTTTGCTCGATCAACGTCAGGGGCAGTGGGTGTATTACCGTTTGAACCCAGATTTACCCGAATGGGCGTTTGCTGTTTTAAATATTATTTCGCAGCAAGATGTCAGCCCGATGACGCACATCAACCCTACAATTGCAACACATTGCGAGTAAGCACATGGCACAGTCCAAACTTTCTTTTTTAGATCGTAATCTGACCTTATGGATTTTTATTGCCATGGGGCTAGGTGTTGCGATTGGCGTGGTATTTCCTGCAGTATCGGCAAGCTTAGATCAAATGAGTGTGGGAACAGTCAATCTTCCCATTGCGATTGGTTTGATTTTGATGATGTATCCACCATTGGCAAAAGTCGATTACGCAGCTTTGCCAGAAGTGTTTAAAGACCGCCGAACCTTGTTGTTGTCTTTGGTACAAAACTGGTTGATTGCTCCGTGTTTGATGTTCGCTTTGGCGATTATTTTCTTGCAAAACTATCCTGAATATATGACAGGTTTGATTTTAATTGGTCTGGCACGCTGTATCGCGATGGTCTTGGTCTGGAACAACTTGGCTTGTGGTGATAACCAATACGTGGCTGCATTAGTTGCGTTTAACAGTATTTTTCAGATTGTATTCTTTAGTACTTATGCATGGCTGTTTCTGAGTTTCTTGCCGCCGTATTTTGGCGTGGCAGGACAAGTGATTGATGTTGGTTTTTGGACAATCACCCAAGCTGTTTTAATCTATTTGGGTATTCCTTTTTTGATGGGCTTTTTAACACGCTTGATTTTAGTGAAAAGCAAAGGCTTAGATTGGTATCAAACGTCTTTTTTACCCAAAATTAGCCCATTTAGTCTGTTGGCATTGCTATTTACCATTGTGGCGATGTTCGCACTAAAAGGCGCTGAAGTACTGAGCTTGCCGATGGATGTTTTACGCATTTCCATTCCATTGATTATTTACTTCGTTGCCATGTTCTTTATTAGCTTCTTTATGAGCAAATGGATGGGCAATGATTATCCACGGACGACCGCCATTTCCTTTACCGCAGCAGGGAATAATTTTGAATTAGCACTTGCTGTTGCCATTGCAACGTTTGGCTTGGCTTCTCCCGTTGCATTTACCACGATTATTGGCCCTTTGGTTGAAGTGCCTGTGTTGATTGCTTTAGTGAGTGTGTCTTTATGGCTGCGTAAAAAGTTTTATCAAAATGAGTCATTCATTAGTTCAAAGTAATTTTCTTCATTTTGAGGTTGAAGATAAAAACCTGGGTATTCACTGCCCATTTTAGTTGTAAGAGTATGCAGCATGTTATTGCCCAATATTGATTTAGATTTATTGCCTACACCAAGTTTTGAACAGGTGCAGGCAAAGCCGTTAAACCATCCGCCACGAATTTTATTGATGTATGGTTCAAACCGTGAGCGTTCTTATAGTCGTTTGGCGGTACAAGAAGCAGGCAGAATTTTGGAGCACTTTGGTGCTGAGGTCAAAATTTTCCATCCTAAAGGTTTACCTTTACCTGAAGATGGTGATGCTTCACACCCCAAAGTTCAAGAGCTGCATGAATTGTTGGCGTGGGCAGAAGGTATGGTTTGGTGTAGCCCAGAACGTCATGGTTCGATGAGCTCGATTTTTAAAGCACAAATTGACTGGATTCCACTTGCTGCAGGTGCAATTCGTGCCACACAAGGTAAAACGCTTGCTTTAATGCAGGTGTGTGGCGGGTCGCAGTCATTTAACAGTGTTAATCAATTACGTATTTTAGGACGTTGGATGCGGATGATCACCATCCCCAATCAGTCTTCTATTCCTAAAGCCTTTTTAGAGTTTGAGGAAGATGGTCGCATGAAAGCATCTAGCTATTACGACCGTATTGTCGATGTAATGGAAGAGTTATATAAATTTACTTTGCTGACGCGCGGGCAAGCTGCATATTTGGTAGATCGTTATTCTGAGCGTGTGGAAACTGCCGAGCAGTTGTCGAAGCGTGTTAACCAGAAGTCTTAATAATTCAATTTTAAATACGCAAAACCATGTTTAAAAAGCTTGGAGCGTGATTATTCGGCTTCGAGCCGTTTTAAAATCTGACAATCATCAATGGTCGTTTTCGTGGTGCAGGCTTGTCTAAGTTGCTGAAGTTGTAGCTGAAAATGCTGCAACTCGGCAATTTTATCTGCTACATGCCTTAAATGTTCATCAATTAATTCATTCACGGCGCAGCAGTTTTGCTTTGGCTGTTTTTCTAATTCAATTAAGGCTTCAATTTCTTTTAAGTTCATATCTAAAGCACGGCAACGCTTAATAAAAATCAAACGCTTGAGAGCATCATCATTGTAATAGCGATAATTATTTTCGGCACGAAAGCTGGGATTGAGTAAGTGTTTCTTTTCGTAAAAGCGAATTGTATCTGTGCTGACACCAACTTTTTTAGCCAGTTCATGAATTAAATATTGTGCCATGCTTGACCTTGGACTAAGTCTATAGTTTTAAATGAGCATAATCGAAACAGTTTCATTTTGAAAGAAGGTGTGTCTATGGCATGTACGTGTAGTCATGAGCCTGCGCCAATCAAACCGAATAGTAAATTTAGAACCGCGTTATGGATTGCATTGGTGATCAATCTCAGCATGTTTTTTATCGAGTTGATTGGTGGTGCCTATGCCCATTCATCATCCCTGTGGGCAGATTCGCTAGATTTCTTTGGTGATTCAGTCAATTACGGGATTTCACTTGCGGTGTTAAGTGCAAGTTTATATTGGCGCGCTACTGTGGCTTTGCTCAAAGGCATCACTATGGCATTGTTTGGTGTGGTGGTGATGGCTAAAGTCATCTATGCCTATATACAAGGTATTCCACCTGAGGCCATCACCATGGGTATTATTGGGATTATTGCCTTATTGGCTAATGTGGTTACTGCATTGATTTTATATGCATTTCGTGATGGCGACTCGAATATGAAATCGGTGTGGTTATGTAGCCGTAATGATGCGATTGGTAATTTCGCAGTTATTTTGGCGGCAGTGGGTGTATTTGGTACGGGTAGTTTGATTCCAGACCTTGTTGTAGCCGTGATTATGGCAAGTTTGGGCTTAACAGCGGGGTATCATGTGATTCAGCAAGCGTTGGTTGAACGAAGAATGAATGTACCTGAGTAAAGAATAAACGTAAAAAGCACTCCATCTGATCTGAGTAATATAGATGGAGTGCTTTTAATTTTTGTAGCTGCAACAATTTTAAAATTTGAAGTGAAAATAACGATAAGTTATTTCAAATTGTTATTTACAAAAAAATAATATATAACTAAAATTAAAAATAAATTGATGTGTTTAAAAAGAATTTTCACGACGAATAATATTTAATTATTTTAAATTGAGGGTTAAATGAAACTAATTAACTTATTTTCTATAGCAAGCTTAATTGCTTTGGCTGGCTGTAGTTCTAAAGTAGTGACTTATGATACTGCAGGGCAAGTGATTGGTTCATGTGTTGCTACACAGGGTTTTATTTTGGGGGCGAAAGCTGTGTGTTATGGTGGTGCCAACATACAAGGCATTAACTATTCTAAAGTAGATGAGCGCACGGGTTTCTTGCCGACCATACCAAATAATTCGCAGATTTCACTGCAACAAGACTAATTTTTTAGAGGGGTAATACAATGAAAATTTCTAGTTTAATCGCATTAACGGCGGCTATTTTGATGACAGGTTGTGCTTCAAAAGTGACAACGTATGATTCGAGTGGTCGTATGATTGGTTCATGTCAGGCAGAGCGTGGGTTTGTAATTGGCGGCGGTGCACACTGTGAAGGACGTGCTAACCAAGAAGGTCGTAGCGTACGTTAATTGATGCCAATGACAAAAAAACCGAGCTATTTAGCTCGGTTTTTTAGATTCAATAGCTCTTATTTTTCAACGAAAGCACGTTCAATCACGTAATCGCCCAATTCACCCATACGTGGTGATTCTTTTAAACCATGTTGGTCAAGTAATGCTGCAACATCTTTTAAGAATGCAGGGCTACCACATAACATGGCACGGTCAGTTTCAGGGTTAAAACGTGGCAAACCAATTTTTTCAAAGAGTTCACCCGATTCAATAGCTGTGGTCACACGTCCTTGGTTTGGATATTCTTCACGTGTAACGGTTGGGTAATACACCAGTTTTTCACGAATACCAAGTTCTTGGAAAAACTCGTGGTTTGGCAATTCATTTAGAATTAAATCTTGATAAGCCAATTCAGAAATGAAACGTGTACCGTGAACCACAATTACTTTTTCAAAGCGTTCATAAGTTTCAGGATCACGGATGGTCGCCAAAAATGGAGCTAGACCTGTACCTGAAGAAAGCAAGTATAAATTTTTACCAGGATTTAAATCATCCAGCACCAAAGTGCCTGTTGGTTTTTTAGAAACCAGTAATTCATCACCCACTTTTACTTTTTGTAAAATAGAGGTTAAAGGGCCATCGGGTACTTTAATTGAGAAGAACTCTAGCTCTTCTTCATAGTTAGCACTGGCAATTGAGTAAGCGCGCATTAAAGGCTTGCCATTGACTTCTAGACCAATCATCACAAATTGACCGTTTTTAAAACGTAGTGCAGTATCACGAGTCGTTTTAAAACTGAATAAAGTGTCATTCCAGTGGTGTACGTGAGTAATCTTTTCGACGTTGAAAGCAGCCATTAAAGGTCTCAATAAATTATCAAATTAGAACAGCTTGCTATTCTAATCTAAAATCATTCTCTATAAACTGAATATATTTAATTGAGCTTATCAGAAAAAGTGATGAAGACTGATCTAAAAATGCCAATAATCGGATTTATGCACTCTCCCTACCGAGAAAAATTTGGTATTCCTCGTCAACCCAATCTGGTACAGGTCGAATCGTATATTGAAATGCAAGCACCATATAACGATGTGTTGGCATTCGAAGGGATCGAAGCGTTTAGTCATTTATGGTTAATATGGCAATTTCACGACAATAAAAACCAAACCGATACGCATCAAACATTACAGAAACAGCAAAGCCCTAGTTTTCGTGCGCAAGTACGTCCGCCACGTTTGGGTGGCAATCAAAAATTAGGTGTATTTGCGACGCGCAGCATGTATCGTCCTGCACCGATTGGTTTGTCTGTAGTGCAATTTAAACAGGTCAAAAAAGTGGGTAAGTCATTGCGAGTTTATGTAACCGGGGCAGATTTACTGCATGGCACGCCTATTTTGGATATTAAGCCTTATATTCAATATTCAGATGCCGTGCCTGATGCACAAAGTGGCTATGCGCAAGACGAACCCATAAGAAAAACAGTGCTATGGATGGACACAGCCGAAGCGCAAAAAAATCAGTTACTCAGCGCTGGCGTATTGCAACCACAAATTGCGCAGGAATTGGAACAGGTCTTGTCTTTAGATCCACGACCTGCATATCAGGATGATGCTGAACGAATTTACACCATAAATTTTGCAGACTTTGATGTCAGTTTCCGTGTCGATCAGGACGCGGTACACATCCTTAATATTGTTTTAATCACTGTCGATTAAACCTGCATATATAAAATCGCCACCAACGCCAGAATGTGCAAAATTTGGGTAGGGGCGAAATACAGCGCAAAGCGCAGGCCACCAATGAGTGCGGCATTGACGCATTTAGCAATTGCATGTGCCACCACACCTAAAATTAAGGCATACAAAAGTACTTGTTGACTTGGTGGACCTTGCATCACCACGGTTGCAATTGCAGCGTGAACCTCAAATAAAGAGGCGAGCAGAGTACCAATAATTAAACCTGTATCCCCGAGGGTTTGATCCAAGCCGTAAACCATGGCTTGAATTGCTGTTAAGGTTGCCACAATAATTGCTGCTTCTTTAAGGCTAAACATACGGGTATCGGTTTCTGGCTTTGCCACTGCCGTACTTTTATGCTGTTTAAGCAACCACACACCCGCGACAACCAAAATCGTGATTCCGACCAAACTTGGAATAATTAATAATTTAAACCACGCCAGATTGACACCTGCCACAATAATCAACATTTGCGCTAAAGTCGCCACGCAAGACATCAGTGCTGCACCTGCATTGACACGTGCTTCACCACGACCCGCTCGCACTTCCATGCCTAAACTAGCGATGGTCGCAGTGCTTGATACAAAACCTGAAGCAATCGCAGATAACATGAGGGCATTGCTGCTTGAAAGTAAGCGTTTGGCGATATGTGCCAACGCTTGCACACTTAAAATTAAAATCAATTATTTTAAAATCACATAAGGATTAAGCACATTGCCCCACAAGGGGGTATTGGGCGTCAGTGGTAAAGCRATCAGCACTAAGGCTAATAAGAACAAGCCATCACGCAGTTCTGCTTCGGTAATCCATTGACTGACAATGCCGTGCATAGTGTGTTTGGTCATCAGTAAACCTGTCAAAATGACAGATAAACCCGCAGCAAGTGGAATGTTCCATAAACACAATCCACCTATAAAATAGGTCATCACGAAGGCAAGTTCGGTGGTTGCACCTGGGTCATCTTCGGTTTGGTTTTTAAGGGAATATAAGCCTATTCCGCCAACAATCAGTGCACCCACAATGGCAATGCTCATGCCCAATAAGAAGCAAATTGCACCGAGTAATGCGCAAATACCAAAGGTACGCACGCCTGCAAAATGGTGATGTTGTCCATTTTTTTTACTGCGTTCGCGTTCTAACCCAATCAGTAAGCCACAACCGAGTGCTGCTGCAAACATGGTGAGCAGTTCGGGAAAATTGGTTGTAACCAAAGATGGAGGAGTCAGAAAATCCACAGCAACATTCCAAATACAAGGTGTTATTTTAAACATCATATATTTGAAATGAGTTGATCGCCATTTATGAATCTATTTTTGCTCTAAAATTATGGCTTAATCGAACTATACAAGATTGCCGTGTGAAAGAAGTCATTCAGCCTTGAAAGCAAACTCTGCTATAGTAAACCCAGATTTTGGGGCATATAACAATGAATTTTAATTTTGAAATAGACAGTACTTGGTGCTTAGAACAATTAGTCAAAGATGGCAAAATTACTGAACGTGATCAGGCTTTGGTCCAAACCACGCATCGTCAACGTGATCAATTAAAATGGCATCCACTACAATGGATTGCCAACTTTAATTTGGTCGATCTAAGCCATCCCCAAACCACTTTAACTTTAAACCGTTTATGCCAATGGCTGGCTGATAAATCAGGCTTGCCATTTTATATTATTGATCCATTAAAAGCCGATGTTGCCGCTTTAACTGCTGTGATGTCGCAGGAATTTGCGCTGCATAACCGTATTTTAGCGGTAGAAGTGACTGCAGATGCGGTATTAATTGCGACAGATCAACCTTATAAAAAAGAATGGGTTGCTAACTTAGAACATAGTTTATTGCCCAAAAAAATTCAGCGGGTTTTACTCAGCCCAGATCAATTACAGCGCTACTTGATTGAATATTACCAAGTGAGTCGTGCAGTACATTCATCGCAAAAATCTTCTGCACATGATCGCGAAAATAAAGGGGTCGAGGCTTTATTGCAATTGGGCGATACCCAAAACCCAGATGCCAATGATCAACATATTGTGAAGTTGGTGGATTGGGTGCTGCAATTTGCCTTTGAACAAGGCGCAAGTGATATCCATCTCGAACCACGCAAAGACACAGGCAAAGTACGTTTTCGTATTGATGGCGTGTTGCATACGATCTATAACATGCCTGCCAATACACTCACAGCAGTCATCTCACGGATTAAAATTTTAGGGCGTATGAATGTAGCCGAAAAACGTAAACCGCAAGATGGACGTTTAAAAACCCGCACTCCAAAAGGGCAAGAAACTGAACTGCGTTTATCGACCTTGCCAACGGCGTTTGGTGAAAAACTGGTGATGCGTATTTTTGACCCCGAAGTATTGGTACGCAGTTTTCAACAATTGGGTTTTGATAGTCGTTTGTTGAATGAATGGCATGCACTGACCGCACATAGTCACGGCATTATTTTGGTTACAGGCCCTACAGGTTCGGGTAAAACCACCACGTTGTATTCATCCCTAAAGCAATTGGCCACCGACGAAGTCAATGTCTGCACTATTGAAGATCCGATTGAAATGTTAGAACCAAGTTTTAACCAAATGCAGGTCAATACTGCAATTGATTTAGGTTTTGCTGAGGGTGTGCGTGCCTTAATGCGTCAAGACCCTGACATTATTATGGTCGGGGAAATTCGAGATCAGGATACCGCAAATATGGCGATTCAAGCGGCACTGACGGGACATTTGGTTTTATCGACACTGCATACCAATGATGCGCCTTCAAGTTTGACTCGTTTGCATGATTTAGGCGTGCAGCCATTTTTGACTGCTGCCACAATTTTAGGCGTTTTGGCACAGCGTTTAGTGCGTAAGCTGTGTCCACATTGTAAGCAGGAAGGCTCAATAAATGAAAAAGATTGGGAACATTTGACCTTTGACTACATTATGGAAATGCCAGCACAAGTGTTTAAACCTATTGGATGCGATGAATGTCGTCAAACAGGTTATAAAGGTCGGGTCGGAATTTATGAATTTATGCCTTTAAGTTTAAACACCAAACAGCTCATCAGCGCTAATGCCAATTTAAATGAATTACGTCAGCAAGCTAAAAAAGAGGGCATTGAACCGTTACGTATTGCGGGCGCGCGTAAAGTTTTAGAAGGTGTGACCACTTTAGAGGAAGTGTTGCGCGTAGTGCCATTAAATTAGCAGATTCAAACTTTTTAAAAATGAATTTTAAAAAAATGGAAATCTTAAGATTCAGCTCATCTTGCTTTGTTTTAATTACCATAACGAAATGAGCAACACAAAAAGGTGAAGCAATGAAATTTACAATGAAAGCAATGTTGATGGCAGGTTTAATGGCAACGGCTTCAATCACTATGGCAAACGACAGCATTAACACCCAAGCACTACATCAAAATGTAACGGTAAAACAAGCATTAAGCCTGAAAGATGACAGTAAAGTGCAGTTAAAAGGTTATGTGGTGAAATCTATTGGTGATGAAAAATATCAGTTCCGTGATAACACAGGCACCATTACAGTCGATATTGATGATGATTTATGGAATGGCAAAGCAATTTCTGCCAAAACGCCTGTTACCTTAATCGGTGAAGTGGATATTGATCATAAACCTGCAAAACGTATTGAAATAGATGTGGATCAAGTTCGTTTCTAAATCTACGCTGTGTAAAACAGCATTATTTCTTACACAAAACTGATTTCACTCAAAAGCCACATACGCTGTAAGGTGTATGTGGTTTTATCATGTAAAGTATTTTCAAATCATAAAATTTTGAAGCATAAATAACAGAGAATGATATGCGCATACTCTTGGCTGAAGACGATGTATCTCAAGCAGAAAGCATAAAAACTTGGCTGGAAATGGATGGCTATAATGTTGATTGGGTTGAGTGTGGCGATCATGCCATTTTAGCCATTCAGCAGCATCATTATGATTGTGTGTTGTTAGACCGTGGGTTGCCTAGAAATAGTGGTGATGAAATTCTGCACGCATTACGACAGCAGCAACAGGACACACCTGTTATTTTTATTACTGCGCGCGATAGTATTCAAGATCGAGTACAGGGACTTGATTTAGGCGCCAATGATTATTTGGTCAAACCGTTTAGCCTTGAAGAACTATCAGCGCGGGTACGCAGTCAATTACGCAATGCGCAAAGTCTTCCGACAAAGCAGCTTGAATTTGCCAACTTGGTTTTAGACACGCAAAGTAAACAAGTGAAAGTGGATGATCAACAGGTCAATTTAACAGCTAAGGAATTCCAGATTTTACATAAACTGATGCAAAACCCACAGCATGTGGTGACTCGTGAACAGCTCGAAGAGTCTTTATATGCATGGGGCGATGAAATTGAAAGTAATGCGATTGAAGTATTTATTTATCAATTACGCAAAAAAATTGGCAGTAGCCGTATTAAAACCATACGAGGTTTAGGCTATCGTATGCAGCAAAATAACTAATTCAGTTTGATCTCCGCATGTCTAAACAGGTTATTTCTTTACAGTCCAAACTGGTTAAAAGCTCCGTTTTAAGCTCGGTCTTGGCGGGTGGGTTCGCGCTGATTTTATTATTGGCGGTTGCCAGTTATCAGACCATGCGTGTGCATGACGACATTATGGATGAAATAGCCGATATGTTGCTGCGAGCAGACTTGCGTGACCATGCAGGCAATCAGGTCGATGAGTTGAGTGAGCAATTTCATATTGCTTATCAATTGGGTTTAGATGATCTGATTCTGACTACCTCTGAAGATGAACATGACATTTCTYAGCTTCACTTGCCTCAGCTTGCTGTGGCATCTGAGCATGGTTTTTCATTTCACTGGCAAGACGGGCAAATTTGGCGCAGCTATGTGGCAGAGGAAGATGGCTTGCATGTGATTGTCGCGCAGCCGCTTAAATATCGCTTCAAGGAAACTGCTGCAACCAGTTTAGGTTATGCCGCTATTTTATTGCTGTTGTGGTTACTGCAATGGGCCATTGTGCATTTTATGATTGGTCGTCAATTTAATCGGATTCAGCAACTCTCCCAACAAATTGCAGAAAAAAATCAACATGATTTGACGCCAATTATCCCCACGCAACCTGAATTGAAAGAACTGCAACCGATGCTGCAGCAATTGCATAAATTGTTGGGGCGGGTAGAGCAATCTTTAATTGCAGAACAGCGATTTACTGCAGATGCCTCGCATGAATTACGCTCTCCTTTATCTGCCATTCAATTGCGTTTACAGGTGTTAAAACGTAAATACCACCAACAACCTGAGTTGGCACAAGATTTAGAGCAAATTCAGCGTGATGTCAGCCGTGGTACACAGGTATTGGAAAACTTGCTGTTATTGGCACGTTTAGACCCGACCGATGCTGCATCATTAAAAAAAAGTGCGGTATCTATAGCAGACTTGGTACAGGAAGTTTTACAAAGCCTGACACCATTTATTCAGGAAAAAGCCATTCAGATTCAGTCAGATATTCAACAGATACAAGTGCAAGGCAATCCTGAATTGCTATTTAGCTGCCTGCGTAACTTAATTGACAATGCCGTGCGTTATGCAGCACCTCAAGGAAGTATTTGGATTGAAGCAAAACCGCATGAATTGATGCAGGAAATTTGCATCGCCGACAATGGTCAAGCGGTGACTGATGAAGTGTTGGCACGTTTGGGCGAACGTTTTTACCGTGCTTTGGGCAGCAAAACTCAAGGTTCTGGTTTAGGATTGTCGATTTGTAAGAAAATTATAGAGTTGCATGCAGGAAAAATTGAATTTTTACGTGCTGAACAAGGTGGATTAAAAGTGCGCATTTTGTTGCCTAAAGCACAACTGTAACTATGCTTAGTTTTGGGAAGCAAGTTAAAATTGAACAAGTCAGCACTTAAAAGCAGTATGCGCTGATTCATACTGCTGTTTCCACGTTTGTTATTGTGTTGATTGTTTTAATTATTTTGTGAGAATAAGACGATTGTTACGGGTTAAGCGTAAACGATATTCTTCACCTGCATGCAAAATACGAATTTCGCGTCCTAGCGCAAACAAGTTATTTGAATGTAACATAGGTAGGGCATGCTGAGTGTCTGAATGACGTGAAAATAGGTTAAATGGGGCGTTCATTTTTGTTACTCCGTGGTGTGTAAGAATTGTTTTAAATGATAATCATTATCATATAATCCTGTCAACGGATTATTGTTGAATTTATAAAAGTCTACAATTTGCAGTGAAACGTACATTGCAAAAAAAGGAATCGGGTTCATGTCTAAGCCAAATATTCATGTGGCAATTGCGTTGTTATTTCATCAAAACAAAGTGTTAGTGGGGTGGCGCGAAGCCAAACAACATCAGGGCAATAAGCACGAATTTCCAGGTGGAAAAGTAGAAGCAGGTGAAACCCCTGTAGATGCCTGCCGCCGTGAAGTGTTCGAAGAAGTGGGTATTGGGATTCAGCACTGGCATGCCTTTGATATTATTWGCCATGAATATGATGATGTGATTGTCAATCTCCATATTTTTCAGGCTGCTGTACCCGCGGCGTTATTAAAAGATATTCAAGTGCCTTGGATGTGGTTTAGCCGCCCGCAACTTTTAGAGCTGAATTTTCCGAACGCCAATCGTGCAATTGTGCAACGACTAGCGTGGCAACAGACAATTAAAGTCAGTGATGATTTAAAACAATTGACAAATTTGCCTAAGCAAAAGCTACTGTATTGGCGGGTTGAGCCAAACCCTGCATGCAAGGTCGAATTGTCGGAGTATGGCATTGAGCAACTGGGGCAAGTGATTGTCAATTTGGAATTGTGGAAGCAATTAAATACGATTCAGCATCATGCTATTGCAGCAATTCATTTGAAACAATCGCAACTGATGGAATTACAAAAGGGCGATTTAAAAGTCGGGCAGCGATATATTGCAGCGTGTCATGACATTGTTTCGGCACAACATGCACAGCAAATTGGTTGTGAAGCAATTTTACTCAGTCCTGTTTTGGCAACCACCACGCATGATGATGCCACACCTTTAGGATGGGAAAAATTCCAGCAGATTGCTGAATTTGTCGATATTCCTGTGTTTGCTTTGGGTGGCTTAACTCAGGATGATTTAGCTACGGCAGAGCAGCATCATGCCTATGGCATTGCAGGTGTACGTTTTATTTAATTTTTTCTAGTTTGCACAAAAAAAATTGCAAATGTGATATCACTCAGCGATTTTTCAGTTGATTAAATCACTGCCATTACAAATTTTTTAAAGCCTGTTGAGCCTGCGCAAGGCTTTTAGCATTATTTTGTTGCTGTGCTGCTTTTTGAAGGACTAACCACAATTGACGTTTCATGGCAGCGCTTTGCGCATAAGTTAAACCGCGGCGTGCCAAAGCTTCGGCATTGGCAGGTTGTTTCTTTTGGTTGGCAATTAAAGCCAAATATAAATAGGTCTCAGCCGCTTGCGGGGCAAGTCGCTGCGCTTGCAGAGCCGCAGTTTCGGCCTGATTGAATTGGCCTTTTTTATACGCGGTCTGGGTTTGCTGCATCAACTTTTGAAAAGCAGGTAAATTGCGGCCATCTTCTAGTTTTTGTTGTACCTTCTGTTGTGGCACCACCACTTGCAGAGATTGACGCTTAATTTCTTCACGTTCATAAGGACGAATAACCACACCTTCTGGTGTAGTCACAGTGTGAGGTTTCTCAGGCGCAGGCTGAGATGCGGGCGTTTYAGGTAAACTCTGGCAAGCTACAATCGTTGCCATCGTCCCTACTACAAACGTGGTGAAAAAAACTTGCCTTAAAAGAGATAATTTCATAAGCCTAACTGACCGATATCCTCAAGTTTAATTGATATAACTGCCGCTTGAGATGACACGACCATCGGTATTGTCATCCGTTACAGGTTCTGTTTCACGGATATAATTCTCGATACTATCACTGGTCTCAGGAGCTGCTTGCTGAGTTTCGGTATCGGGTTGGTAAACGGGTTCAACTTGATAGTGTGAAAAACCACATGCGGTTGCCTGACGCGGTACATTATTACGATTTATAGGAATGTACATCGCGCCTTCACAGCCTTGCGCAGATAAATGTCCCGTATTGCGGTCAATCCAATGCCATTGAATTTGTTCAGTCTGACGTAAGTTGACAGGTTTTTGGCGCAATTGCTGCATTACATTGCTCC
Source organism: Acinetobacter towneri (assembly GCF_001758345.1). Lineage (GTDB taxonomy): Bacteria > Pseudomonadota > Gammaproteobacteria > Pseudomonadales > Moraxellaceae > Acinetobacter > Acinetobacter towneri_A. Next base: position 200,223 of record NZ_MKQS01000001.1, on the reverse strand, counting down.
ACACGGGCAAAGCACCAGACGAGCCTGTTAAGCCTGTGACTTTGTTATCATCCAAACCGAGCCATACAACGGTTAAATAATTGCCTGAATAGCCTGCAAACCATGAATCACGGGTATCATTGGTGGTACCAGATTTGCCCGCCAATTTCAAATCTTTCGATAGGCTATTATATGCCGCACGACCTGTACCAGAACTCATGACTTGCTGTAAACCATAATTCAAAATATAGGCGGCAGAAGGATCAATGGTTTGTTGTACAGTTAAACCATAACGGTCAAGTAAACGTCCATTGGCATCGACCACCGTACGAATCGCTTTGGTCGGATATTTAAAACCACCAGTGGCAAAGTTGCCATAAATATCCATCACCTGCATAGGCGATAAATCTACTGCACCCAAGAAAATAGACGGATAGTGCGGAATTGCATCACTCGGGACACCAAATTTAATGAGGTGATTACGGAAGGTCGATAGTCCAAATTCCTGTCCTAAACGAACTGCAGATAAGTTATAAGACTGAGATAAGGCTTGTGACATAGGCACAATCCCGTGATCGCTGCCACTGTAATTACGGGGTGTCCATGATTTACCATCAATCGGGATGCTGATCTGACTATCTTCTACAGGGCTTGCCCAGTTATAACGACCAGACTCAATTGCACTTAAATAAATAATCGGTTTGAGCAGCGAGCCAACTTGACGCTTGGCATCCAAGGCACGGTTAAAGCCAGTAAAATCTTGCGTAGAACCCACCGCTGCTACTAACTCGCCATTTTCAGGATGAGAAATTAGCACCGCACCCTGTAAGTCTTTTAAGCGTTTTGGATTGGCTTTGCTTAAACGCTCAACTGATGCTTTAAAAGCATTTTGTACGTTGGTTTGCGCAATAGGATCAAGCGTGGTGAAGATACGCAAACCCTGATTGGTCAAATCTCCTTCTTGATATTCAGTACGCAATTGACGGCGGACTATATCCAAAAAGTCGGGGAAGCGGGCAGGTCCGAGGGAAGGTTTTGTAATGACATTTAAAGGGCGTGCAGTTTCTTTTTCATATTGTTCTTGGTTTAAATACCCCATCACCAACATATTGTTTAGCACAATATCACGGCGTTTCTTGGCAGCTTCTGGATTGCGCCAAGGATTATATAATGATGGGCCTTGTACCAAACCCACTAAAAAAGCTTGCTGTGCAATGTTGAGTTCACGCAATGGCATACCAAAATAAAACTGTGAAGCCAAACCATAACCGTTAATAGAGTAGTTACCGTTTTGTCCTAAATTTACTTCATTTAAATAAGCTTCTAAAATTTCATCTTTGTTGTAATGTAGCTCAATCAGCATCGCCATGAGCGCTTCATTGGCTTTACGCTTTAAAGTGCGTTCTGGACTTAAATAAAAGTTTTTTACCAATTGCTGGGTAAGAGTGGAACCGCCCTGACGTTTGCCACCAGTGACGTTGCTGACAATTGCACGTGCAGTACCACGAATTGAAACGCCGTAGTGTTGATAGAAATTGCGATCTTCGGTAGCGATGAGGGCTTCAATCAATGGTTTAGGTACTTTATTCAGTTTAATCAGTACTCGATCTTCATTGTGCTGCGGATAAATCCCGCCAATTAACATGGGTTCTAAGCGTGCGATACCCGTATTAGAAGGTTTGGTGGCACTTACTTCACTAATTTGATTGTTAGCAAAACTGACTTTTAAAACCTGTTCAGGTTCGACACTATCGCCAAAGTCAAAACCACGGGTATGCACAAATAAGGTATTGCCATCTGTGACATAACTGCCTGTTTTGGCGTAATTATCCGTATTTTTATAACCCAGCAGTTTTAGTTCTTGCGTAAAGTCAGTCTGACTCACAGGTGCATTGCTATACACTTCTAATGGGCGTGCAAATACCTTGGCTGGAATATCCCATCGTTGTCCCTCGAATTTGTCTCTGACAATATTATCTAGACGAATCAAGTAGATACTAAAAGCAATAAACCCACCAATAACGATAATGCAAAACAGTAATGCAATTATGCCTATGCCACGCTCAGACTTCATAAATCGCGATAAGATCCTGATAAATTTTGCTAATCATGCGAAGCTTTTACTGAATTTGCAATAATTAATCTGTGACTGAAGAGAAAATTAAGTTTGATTAGATAGTATTACCTTGTTGTAAGCCTTCACAGTGGTTAAGGGTGGTGCTTAAGTTCAAAATGCGATTCATATTTAGGTCGAAAAACTTATAAGTAAAACTAAAACCTGCTTTTAAATAAGGCTGTAAGTATTCATCATTACAATTAGTTTCGGTAATCAAGTGAATGTATTCTGCTGTAAAATCAGATTTAGTTAAGGGTGTGATGATCGTGTATGCAACATCTTGATCCATAAGAACGACATCTATAAAAGTTGATTTATCCTCATTTTGTAAAGGGAATGATTGTTTTGTATCTTCTATATCGGCTTTGAGTTGTTCTATAAGATTATTACCTGACATATTAGTCATGGAGCTTTCTGAATGATTAACTTTGTTTTCAATGGGCTGGATAAAGTTTATGGGCTTATTGATGTTAAGTTCTTGTGCTTTTTCTTCATAGAAATTTAAGTAACCATGTTTAGCCAAAAACATAAGTCCAACAAAAAATATTCCTGCTCCGTAAATGGCTAAATATTTATTAAGATTCATAAAAATGACCGATCTATTCTTTAAGTTTAAGCAAAAAAGATGTTTTTAGGATGGGATAGCATACAGATTTTTTGTTGTATTAGCTTGTTAGAAGCTTTAAATATCTTTGATTTTTCTCGTTTTGAGGCTGTTTTATTTTATGAAAACTTTGTGTATAGAAAAGTATGAAAATAAAATGATTGTTTTAAGAAATCACACTCTAAACAATCAGAATTTCGAGCAACTAAAGTTTTTTTAAATCAATCGGGTTAGTGCTATTATAGGCATCGAATCGTAGCGGAGCGATATCGCAGGTGCAAATTTCACATAAGAACTTTCGGAACATTGGACTGATTGGGCGTACGGACAAATATTCTGTCGTAGAAACATTATGTCTGATTCACGACCATATTTTAGGATTGGGTTTGCATCCCGTTTTTGATTCTGACACTGCTCAACTTGTACCTTATAACAATACCCAAACGGTTAGCCGTGCTTTATTAGGTGAAGTGGTCGATTTAGTGATTGTAGTGGGTGGTGATGGTTCTTTGCTGCATGCAGCGCGTGCCTTGGTCAAATACAATACTCCTGTGATTGGGGTGAACCGTGGTCGTTTAGGTTTCTTGACCGATATTAAACCGACTGAAGTTATTTTTAAATTAGATCAAGTGTTACAAGGTCACTTCCAGTCAGACCGTCGTTTTTTACTGGAAATGGAAGTGCGCTCTAAAGGCGAAATCATTTATGAAGCGATTGCTTTAAATGATGTGGTGCTGCATTCAGGTAAGTCTGTACACATGATTGATTTTGAACTGAACATTGATGGGCAGTATGTCTACCGTCAGCATAGTGATGGTCTGATTGTTTCAACCCCAACAGGTTCAACTGCTTATGCTTTGTCGGGTGGTGGGCCAATTGTACATCCAAGCATGGATGCAATTGCGTTGGTGCCTATGCATCCACATACGTTGTCTTCGCGTCCAATTGTGGTGGGCGGACACAGTGAAATTAAAATCCAGATTCGTGAAAACCGTGTGTTGCCAATGGTCAGTGCCGATGGTCAACATAGTGTTTCATTAAATGTTGGAGATAGTTTGCATATCCGCAAACATCCTTATAAATTAAATTTATTACATCCACCAGGTTATGACTTCTATATGGCATGTCGTACCAAGTTAGGGTGGAATCAAGATTTTGAATCAATGCAACAGCAGGATGAATGATGAATATTGAACAAATGCTTGCCGTACTCGATCCTGAAATTGTTGGACGTTTAAAAACGGCAATTGAAATTGGCAAGTGGCCTAACGGTGTTGCGCTGACCCAAGAGCAACGTCAAATTTGTATGCAAGCAGTGTATGCGTGGGAAATGAAAAACCTGCCTGAAACTGAGCGTAGTGGCTATATTGACCGTGGTACTAAAGAAGAAGGTGAGCAGTGTGATGACGATCATCACAAGCATGATGAATTTAAACCAATTCGCTTTGTTTAAATGATAAGCCAGTGCTTTTAGAAAAATTGAAAGAAAAAAAAGACACCTGAGATTGGTGTCTTTTTTTTGTATCTTCAATAAGTTTTTAGTTGTGACGATTTTGCCAAAGCTGCTGGGCATTTTGCATCGCTGCTGCATAATCATCACATACGCCCATTGTATATAAAGCAATGCCCATAGTTTCGGTAATGGCAACTTCACCATATTCATGCGTGTGCTGACCTGACCACACAGCTTTAAACACGGCCAAATCCAGTTCTTCTTCGACAGGGCTACGGTTATCGGTCAGTTTAGGTAGTTCATGTTCATATGAAGCGCCATTTTTGATGCCACAAATTAAAGTTTTGGCATCGGGATTGCGCTCAAATTCTCCACCTTCACCTTTAATCACCGCACTGTTTTGATAACCTAACTGAAATGCGGCTTGTTGATGTGAGCTGCGATAGGCAGGGTGAAAAATCGCCTGCATAGTCGCTTTGGCATTAAAAGGATTGATTAAACGAGCAAGGGTATGAATGGGTGAGCGTAAACCCATCACATTGCGTAAATTAATCAGCTCACTCAAAATCGGTGAAATAACATCCAATGGTAAATAAGCAAAATTACACTGAGCTAATTGCTGCTCAACCTCTAGGTCATTTTGGCAAATTGGATAATCTAAATATTGCAGCGCTTGTTCGGTATATAAACGGTTGATGGTATGCCCTGAAGCACCATGCATCACCACTTTATAACCATGTTTTGCCAAAGTCAGCGCTGCCAATAAAAACCACGGGTAATGTCTGCGTTTACCTGCATAAGATGACCAGTCTAAATCTACCTGAAGCGGTTTAAATTGCAGTTGATCACGTGTGGCTTGCACAAAACCTGCTAATTCCTCTACAGATTCTTCCTTCACACGTAGCAGCATTAAAAAAGCACCCAATTGCACATCCAACACTTGATTGCGCAAAATCATAGAAAAAGCTTGATAGGCTTCATCATAGGTCAGTGAACGTGCGCCTGTTTTGCCTTTGCCAATAATACGGATAAATTGTGCAAATGGATGTTCTGCATCTTTATAAATATTTCTTTTATTGGGGTTTGTATTTGGCATAAGCGAGTTCACATCACATCAATTTTAATTTAACTAGTGTATAAACTTCGGCAACAGTTTGCAGCACTATTCACAACTTCAGTTTATACAAGCGCCACATGTTGTGTTTGCACATCTGAAATGGCGACTAAAGTTTGACTGTAAAGTAAGACAATCTGTAGGGATAACACATGACAGCCTGAATAAAATTGCATAGCATGGATACTGTTGAAAACAACAATTGAAAAAATAAAGGATTGGATATGCTGGCTTATGATGCTGATTTAGAATTATTTAGAGATAACTTTAGACGTTTTATGCAGGAGCATATTGCACCGCATTATGCTACGTGGGAACGTGAGGGCATCATGCCGCGTAGTGTGTGGAATCTGTTAGGGGAAAATGGTTTTTTATGTATTGATGTGCCTGAAGAATATGGCGGTTATGGTGTTCCAACGCATTATTCTTTAATGTTGGTCGAAGAATCGGCACGTGCAGGTTATAGCGCACTTTCTACAGGTATTTCCTGTCACTCTGAAATCGCTGCACCGTACATTTTGCATATTGGTACAGAAGAACAAAAACAATACTGGCTGCCTAAAATGGTGTCGGGTGAAGTGGTCGGTGCAATTGGCATGACCGAGCCAGGCGCGGGTTCAGATTTGCAAGCCATGCGGACCAATGCCATTTTGCAAGATGATCATTATGTACTAAATGGCTCTAAAACCTTTATTTCTAATGGTCAGCATGCAGATTTGGTGGTATTGGCAGTAAAAACAGATCCGCAAGCACGTGCCAAAGGCGTATCGCTCATGTTGGTCGATACTCATTTAGAAGGCTTTAAAAAAGGCACCAATTTGGAAAAAATTGGTTTGCATTCACAAGATACCTCAGAGCTATTCTTTGACAATGTCAAAGTACCGAAAAATCAATTGTTAGGACAGGCAGGGCATGGTTTTGCCTACTTAATGCAAGAATTGCCGCGTGAACGTACTGCAATTGCTGCCACGGCATTGGGTGCTATTCGTGGTTCAATTGATGTGACCACGCAATATGTGCAAGAGCGTCAGGCGTTCGGACAAGCGATTGGTCAGTTCCAGAATACCCGTTTTGTATTGGCACAGGCGAAAATTGATGAATTGGCAACTGCTGCTTTTTATAATCAAAACGTCGAATTGTATATGCAGGGCGAACTGGACGTAGAAACTGCAGCCGCTCTAAAAAGCTTTGCAACCGATATGCAAATGAAAGTTGCCGATCAATTGCTACAACTGTTTGGCGGTTATGGTTATATGACGGAATATCCAATTTCTCGTTTCTTTGTTGATGCGCGAATCCAGCGGATTTACGGCGGAACAAATGAAATTATGAAAGAAATTGTCGCGCGTGGTTTATTGGGGCGTTAAAACAATGCTTCAAAGTCTAATTGAATAAAGATCAACGATCATCATCAGAGTCAGCCCCGTGCTGGCTCTTTTTTATGATTTCATCAGAGTTAAAAATAATGCGCTGATTGAGAATTACACTTAAAAAAATTACACCGCTTAGAATGAGAGATAAAAAAGAAATGTAGAGTTGCACAGTTTTAAGCGGTACGTTGTGCAAAGTTAAAACTTAAATGTATAGATTGAGAATGTTTTGCTCAACTGTATGTTTTTGCATCTGAAACACTGAAAGTTGTATTGCGCAACATTTGAAAGCTAACTATTGTTATACTATTTGCAAAATGTTTTTGAAGGGCGACATAACAATGATCCAAGACGATCAGAACACAACGACTTCTCTTGATCTCGCTAAAATCCGCGAAGATATTGACTCTGTAGATCAACAGATTCAGCAGCTGATTAACCGTCGAGCACAACTTGCTGAAGCGGTGGCGAAAGCAAAATTTGCAGCAGAAGAGAGCCCGTTGTTTTACCGTCCTGAACGTGAAGCGCAAGTTTTACGTAATGTTATGGAACGCAACGAAGGGCCGTTGTCCGATGTGACCATGGCACGTTTATTTCGTGAAATTATGTCGGCATGTTTGGCACTTGAAGCGCCACAAAGTATTGCTTTTTTAGGGCCAATTGGTACTTATACACATTCCGCAGTGCTTAAACATTTTGGTCATGATGCGATTGTACGTCCTTTGCCTACTATTGATGAAGTATTTCGTGAAGTGGAAGCAGGTAGCGCTCACTATGGTTTAGTGCCTGTCGAAAACTCGTCTGAAGGTGTGGTGAACCATACTTTAGATTGTTTTAAATCATCGTCATTAAATGTGATTGGTGAAGTGGAGTTGCGTATTCATCACCAATTTCTTGTGTCTGAAAATACCCGTAAAGACAGCATTAAACAAATTTATGCGCATCAGCAAACTTTGGCACAATGCCGTAAATGGTTAGATGTGCATTATCCAGGGGTGGAACGTGTAGCACTCAGCTCAAACGCAGAAGCAGCACGCCGTATTCGTAATGAATGGCATTCTGCTGCAATTGCCTCTGAAATAGCGGCCAATATTTACGAACTCGAAATTTTACATAGCAATATTGAAGATAACCCAGAAAACACTACACGTTTCTTGGTGATTGGTCGTGAGAAAGTTCCACCAAGTGGCAACGACAAAACTTCATTGTTGGTATCTGCACATGACCGTGCAGGGGCACTGCTCGAAATTCTTGCACCATTTGCGAAGCATAATATTAGCTTGACCAGTATTGAAACGCGTCCTGCATTGCCAGAAAAATGGGCCTATGTATTCTTCATTGACCTTGAAGGGCATGTCGAGCAAGACAATGTCCGTGCAGCGATTGAAGAAATCCGTCCATTAGTGAAAGAAGTTCGTGTCTTGGGCTCTTATCCTGCTGCCGTGTTATAACCGTATTTAATTTAGTGGTGCGCATGTTTATCATGCGCACCACCTTTATCACCTAGTCAACTGGAAGTGTAAAATGTCGTTTGTCCCAGCCAATGAAGGCATCTCGAAGTTAAAGCCTTATCAACCAGGTAAACCAATCAGTGAGCTTGAGCGTGAGTTGGGCATTTCAGATATCGTCAAACTTGCTTCAAATGAAAACCCATTGGGCTGTTCAGACAAAGTCAAAGAAGCTGTTGCAGCAGAAATTGCTGAAATTGGTCGTTATCCAGATGGTGGTGGTTTTATTCTAAAAGACCAAATTCACAAACAATTTGGCTTCGCGCATGATCGCATTACTTTGGGCAATGGTTCAAATGATTTGCTAGAAATGTTTGCGCGTACTTTCGTTTCAGACCAAGATTCGGTGTTGTATAGCCAGCACGCCTTTGCAGTATATGCTTTGCTAACACAAGCCATTAATGCACAAGCCATTGAAGTGCCTGCCAAAGGTTTTTCACATGACCTGGATGCTATGGCGGCAGCAATTCAAGACAACACCAAGTTAATTTTTATTGCAAACCCAAATAACCCAACAGGTACATGGTTTGAAGAGGCTGAATTTGAAGCCTTTATGCAAAAAGTTCCTGCACAGGTGATTGTGGTATTAGATGAAGCTTATGTGGAGTATTTTCCAGAAAACTTCAACAGCCTCAAATTCCTTGAGCAATATCCAAACTTAATCGTGAGCCGTACTTTATCTAAGTGTTATGGTTTGGCGGCACTACGCGTTGGTTTTGCTTTGGCTTCAGTTGAAGTGACTGATTATTTAAACCGTATTCGTCAACCCTTTAACGTCAATCACTTGGCAATGGTGGCTGCGGTTGCGGCATTAAAAGATGAAGATTTTATCGAAAAATCACGTATTGCTAACAAAGCAGGCATGGCACAATTGGAAGCAGGCTTTAAAGCATTAGGTCTGAATTATGTGCCTTCACGTGCTAACTTTATTTTGGTAGATGTGGAAGCCGATCCAGGTCAAACTTTTAATGCTTTATTGAAAGAAGGTGTGATTGTACGTCCTGTGGGTATTACAACCCATTTACGTATTTCAATTGGTACAGAAGCAGAAAATGCGAAGTTTCTCTGTGCGTTAGCCAAAGTATTGGGCAAGGAAGCAAAGGCATAAAACATGGCGCAACCATTGTTTGAAAAAGTTGCATTTATCGGACTCGGGCTCATTGGTTCGAGTTTGGCACGTGTAATGCTGGCGGAAAATTTAAGTCGGCATATTGTGGCATCGACCCGTTCTGAAAAAACGCTGCAAGATGCTTTTGAATTAGGATTAATTGAACAAGGCTTTAATAACCCTATTGATGCGGTACAAGGCGCAGATTTAGTGGTCTTGGCGCTACCTGTGCAAGCCACAGAAAAAGTCTTGCGATTAATTCAACCACATTTGGCAGACAATGTAATTCTGACCGATGTAGGCAGTACCAAAGGCAGTGTCGTGGCTGCAGCCAAAGCGGTATTTGGTGAACATTTACCTGCAGGTTTTGTACCCGGGCATCCGATTGCTGGGGCAGAACATACGGGCGTGCATGCAGGCAAGGTCGATTTATTTGCCAATCACAAAGTCATTTTGACACCATTGCCAAGCAGTGCGCCGTGGGCAGTCAATAAACTGATTCAAATGTGGGAAAGCGCCAAAGCCGAAGTAATTTGCATKGATGTGGAAAAACATGATGAAGTATTGGCATATACCAGTCATCTTCCACATTTAATGGCCTTTAATTTGGTCGAACAATTGGCAAATCGTGAAGATAATTTAGACATTTTTCGCTATGCTGCGGGGGGCTTTCGTGACTTCTCGCGTATTGCAGCAAGCGATCCACAAATGTGGCATGATATTTTCTTTGCCAATAAAACTGCATTGTTAAAAGCGGTGGATGGCTTTGAAAGTCAACTTGCGATTATTCGCCAACTGATTGAACAAGAAGACTCGCATGCTTTAATGGGCTTGCTAGGACATGCGCAAGCGGCACGACAGCACTTTAATCATATGCTCGCCAAGAAACCTTTTATGGAGAACAATCACGTGACACAACAATTTACGATTTTGCCGGGTGCTAAGACTTTCAAAGGTAAATTTACCGTACCAGGTGACAAATCTGTGTCACATCGTTCCATTATGTTTGGTGCAATTGCCGAAGGCACTACGCATGTGACTGGTTTCCTTGAAGGTGAAGATGCATTGGCGACTTTGCAAGCATTCCGTGATATGGGGGTGAGCATTGAAGGCCCTAAAAATGGTGAGGTCACCATTCATGGCGTAGGTATGCAAGGTTTAAAAGCACCTGCAGGCCCAATTTATATGGGTAACTCAGGCACATCTATGCGTTTGTTGGCAGGCATGTTGTCTGCACAGCAGTTTGATTCTGTTATGACAGGTGATGCGTCATTGACCAAGCGTCCAATGGAGCGTATTGCTAAACCATTGCGTGAAATGGGGGCACAAATTCAAACAACGGGTGAACGTGGCACACCGCCGGTATCTATTACAGGTACGCAAGCGTTAAAAGGCATTCACTATGATTTGCCAATGGCATCTGCACAAGTGAAATCAGGTATTTTATTGGCAGGGCTTTGGGCAGAAGGTGAAACCTCAGTGACTGAGCCTGAACCAACGCGTGACCATACCGAACGTATGTTACGTGCATTTGGTTACGAAGTGAAAACTGAAGGCAACCGTATTTCATTGCAAGGTGGCGGTAAATTGGTGGGTACAGATATTCAAGTACCTTCTGATATTTCATCTGCGGCGTTCTTTATGGTGGGTGCAGCCATTACAGAAAATTCAGATGTCACCTTGGAAGCGGTGGGCATTAACCCAACTCGTACAGGGGTGATTGAAATTCTGAAACAAATGGGCGCAGACCTGAGCGTGGAAAATGAACGTATTGCAGGTGGTGAACCAATTGCAGATATTCGTATTCGTGGTTCACGTACTTTAAAAGGGATTCATGTTCCTGAAGATCAAGTGCCATTGGCGATTGATGAATTTCCTGCATTGTTCATTGCTGCAGCTTGTGCTGAAGGTCAAACTGTACTGACAGGTGCTGCAGAATTACGCGTGAAAGAATCAGACCGTATTCAAGTGATGGCAGATGGTTTAAAAACCATGGGTATTGACTGCACACCCACTGACGATGGCATCATCATTCAGGGTAAAGGCAAAGCGGGCGATTGGTCCGCGATATTCACAGGCGGCGAGATTGAATCACATCACGATCACCGTATTGCCATGAGTTTTTCTATGGCAGGCTTGCGTACTTCTGGAGAAATTAAAATTGTCGGTACAGAAACAGTAGCGACAAGTTTCCCAACCTTTACTGAGCTTGCAGGTGTGGCAGGTCTGAATATTCAAGTGACAGAATAAGCCAAAACGATACGGGCTGCGATGACAAATCGCAAAGCCTAGACTTTATGCTGAAACAGCCAAGCTTTTGCTTGGCTGTTTGCGTTTTATTGCTTATGCTAAACCCATACAAGAAAAAAGCCTTTGGGTTCGAGCATGCGCAAATTAAAATTTATGGCAAATTGTGAAAATAAACAAGAGTTACAAGATTGCACTTTGGCACAGAATTATGTGGCGAATTTACTTTCACAAAACTTATCTCACTATGGCTTTCAAACGTTGCCGCAGAGTGGTGCACAAGTCGCTGTAAGTGTAGATCAACATGCGCTGCCTTTGGCTGTGAACTGTCAAAGCCGAGGTGAGGATGGACACCTTGTTTGTGAAATTACTTCATACCCGAATGAAGAACAAGACTGGCTAGAACGGATTACAGAGCAAAGTTTATTAAATCAATTGGCGCAAGCGGTAGAAAATACTCTGAAAGAAGACCAATCTTTTAGTGAATTTGAGTGGAAAGGTTAAACTAGGACGATATGTGTTGGATGTTTAAAATCTATACATGATTTTTAAATCAAAATCATTCGTTTTTTTTATTGAAATGTCATCTAAATGACACATCGCAACCGTATATTAAGCAGCAAGAACAATACAACAAAATAATTTTTATTAACCCGCTTAATTTGGGAGAGTTAAGTGGGTTTTTTATTGCCTAGAGAAAAGTTGTAAGTACTGTAATAAATAACATCAACTGATTAAAGAGAACCAATGTTTTTAAAAGCATGCGCTGAAATAAAAGTACCTCAGTATCTACGTAGGATTGATCTTATGAGATCATCGTCAGGAAGCACAACGCAACGTGTTTTTCCGATAGGGTTAAACAAAAACACGCATTGGAGTTTGTTGAAAGCTGCTGCTATAGTGAGCGCAGTATTTTTTTATTTAGGTGGTTTATGCTCGCTTTAATTTCTCCAGCCAAGACTTTAGATTATGAAACTGCATTACCAAGCGATGAATATACTCAACCTAGATTACTTGAACATTCACAAGAGTTAATTGATGTAGCACGTAAACTTTCTGCTACAGAAATTGCCAGTTTAATGAGTGTCAGTGAAAAAATTGCCACTTTGAATGTCGAGCGTTTTCGTGACTGGCAAGCAGAGTTTGATCTTGCTAATGCACGTCAGGCCATGTTTGCCTTTAAAGGTGATGTGTACACAGGCTTAGATGCTTATAGTTTATCTGCTGCAGAGATTGGGTTTGCTCAACAACACTTGCGCATGCTATCTGGCTTATATGGCTTATTGCGTCCATTGGATTTAATGATGCCGTATCGTTTGGAAATGGGCACTAAATTGTATAATCCGCGCGGTGAAAATTTGTATCGTTTTTGGGGCGATATCATCACCAATTTAATTAACCAAGATTTAAAACACAATCAGTCAGTATTATTGGTGAATCTAGCTTCCGATGAATATTATAAGTCGGTGCAGGAAGCAAAAATTCAGGCTGAAATTATTAAACCTGTGTTTTTAGATCAGAAAAATGGCAAATATAAAGTCATCAGTTTTTATGCCAAAAAAGCCCGTGGTTTGATGGCGCGTTTTATCATCGAAAATAAGTTGGAACGCGCAGAAGAGTTAAAAGCCTTCAATAGTGAAGGTTATTACTTCGATGCAGACAGTTCTTTAAAAGGCGAATTGGTCTTTAAACGTGACGAGCAAGCAGCCTAGCTGTTGCTTTAATCGTTAAATCTCCCATCATGCTAACGAATGGCAGATGGGAGAGGCTGACAAATCTCATGTTAGTATGACTTAAAGCTGTTTAAAGGCTTCAACGGCACGTAAACGACTGAGTTTTAAATCAACAATTGGATGAGGATAATCCAGTTTTAGATTTGGATTTTTCGCATACGGTTCATGAATGTTTTTTGCATCCAAATGTGCCAGTTCAGGTAGCCATGTGCGAATATAATCACCATTAGGATCAAATTTTTGTGATTGGCTCACTGGGTTGAAAATTCGAAAATAGGGCACTGCATCTGTACCAGTTGAGGCACACCATTGCCAGCCACCGTTATTGGCAGCCAAATCGCCATCAATTAAATGTTGCATAAACCACTGTTCGCCCAAGCGCCAGTCAATCAACAAGTTTTTACACAGAAACATCGCGCAAATCATTCTGACTCGATTATGCATCCAGCCCGTTTGCAAAAGTTGTTGCATCCCCGCATCCACAATGGGGATGCCTGTTTTTCCTCGCTGCCATGCAGCTAAACCTGCAGGATCATTGCGCCACGCCACCTGTGCGGTCTGATCTTTAAAAGGACGGTGCTTGGAAACTTTGGGATAATCAAACAAAATATGTTGATAAAACTCACGCCAAAGTAATTCATCTAACCAAGTTTGTTGTCCTGCATTTTCGAGATGAAAATGCCCTTGTGAATGCGCAAAAACCGCAGCTAGACATTGCCGAATGGAGAGAATGCCACAGTTCAAATACGCAGATAATTGGCTGGTACCAGACAACGCAGGAAAATCACGTTGTTGCTGATAATCGTGCATTTGTTCACGTGTAAAATCATCCAACAAGTGCTGTGCATGTTGTTCCGTGACTGCCCATAAATTTTGTTGTGCCGTTGGAAGCGGGTCGAAACCTAAGTGTTCTAAACTTGGCACTTTAGAGAGATATTGTTTAGGAAGTTGGATGGGTAGTTGTGGTTGCGGCTGAGGAAAGCAACGCGGAATACTGACATTCAACTGTTGATAGGCATATTTTTTAAATGCGCTGAATACCTGATACGGTTTCATGCTCTGATTGCGCACCGTACCCACAGGAAAAAGCGTGCGGTCATGGTACAACACCAAGTCCTGACCGTGTTGGTTCAAGGCTTGTTGAACTTCAAGATCACGTTTTAGCTCATTCACTCCCAATTCAATATTGGCATAAATATTTTGAATTGGATGTGTGTCCTTTAATGTTTGACACAGTTGGAGCAGCGTTTGTGCAATGTCAGCGCAAGATGGCGTGATTTGAACAATCAGTGGGATATTGAGTTGTGCGAGTTCGTCTTTTAGTGCATTTAATTGACGCAAGTAAAAGTCAATTTTAATCGGCGCATCGTGATGTAAACGATATTGCTGAGGCGAAAGAATCACCACGCCAATACAAGCTCCTGCTTGGCTAGCATGCCAAAGCGCGGTGTGATCTGAAATTCTTAAATCTTGTCGGAACCAAACTAAATTATAGTTTTGCATGGGAAGAATGCTTGATGTGGTCGCTAGAAAGGTGACTTCATTATAAGCATGACTGGGTAAAATTGTCTTAAATGCGAAGGGTTTAATTGTCCAATAAAACGACAATGGCTGTGTTGATTTTTTCTGTAATGATCTTTCCTCAATAGTCTGCCTGAAAGGATCTTTCAGTCATGTGCTTATCCTAAATTTTAGAATGACAAACAAAAAAGGCAAAGTAAAAATACTTTGCCTTTTGCTTCGATCGTTACTGATCTTAGTGGTGATGACCACCCGCACCATGTACGTGACCGTGATCTAATTCTTCTTGAGAAGCTTCACGGATTTCAACGATTTCAACTTCAAACGTTAAATCTTGACCAGCAAGTGGGAAGTTTGCATCAACAATTACGTTGTCGCCTTCAACTGCTTTTACAGTTACGATTTGAACGCCATCATCAGTTTGCGCTTGGAACTGCATGCCTGCTTGGATGTTGTCTACACCTTGGAACATTTGTGCAGGAACTTCTTGTACTAAGTCTGGGTTGTATTCGCCATAACCTTCAGCTGCAGGTACGTTTACAGTAAATTTTTCACCTACTGCTTTACCTTCTAACGCTTTTTCTAAACCAGGGATGATATTACCTGCACCATGCAAATAGGCAAGTGGTTCACCTTGAGATTTGTCGAGAGTTTCACCCTCTGCGTTAGTCAATGTGTAGTGGAAAGAAACCACGAGGTCATTTGCAATAGCAGTCATGTTATTGATCCATTCAATTTTTTAAGGGTACATCATAAAGTGAAACGTGGAATTTGTTATAGACATTTCTGCAAATTCTTCACTTTTCCGAGTTTTTTATGACATTTTTTAGTTAATCGGGGCAAATTTTATAATTTCAATGCAAATTTATGCGTCATACCTATAAATTTGCAGATTTTACTGCAGGCTCATTTTAAGCTCTTTGCATGATGTGTAGATGACAATAAAAAAGATGGGACATTGCCCATCTTGGTGATATTTAATTCTTGAGGATCATCGGCTTCTAACCGAGTGAAGTTTTTTCATCTTCTACAGGTTGATGGCTAAAGAAATTAAACAAACTACCAAACCACATCATGATTCTTTCAAAAATATTGGCTTCAACAATGTTGACCTGTTCTTCAATCGCAAAACTGTTAATCAATTGGTTATTTTGATAAACGTGTACGGTTGCCAGTTTCATGACCTGTGCTAATGGCGCAGTCAGCAATTTTTCAGACAATTCAATATTGACATGCGTTTGTGTACGCTGTGCAGGTTCAAGTGTTTCTAATTCGCCTTGTGCATTCACAAGTTGTAGACGTTGAGTGCTTTGATCGAACTGCGACAAGTTAATTGCATGTGGCTGTTCATACAGCGATGTCGTCACAAACTTTGGCTGACTGCTTTCAATCTTGAACATGCGTAAGGTCGATTTCACTACAGGCAATTCTGCAATCATTTGTTTGGGTTTAATCGCGACTTCATTACGGGTATAGCTATAGGCTAAATTTAATAATTGATGTGCCACTTCAGCGCGTTTTTGCGCACTCTTAGTTCCCATCACCACCACCACTAAACGACGTTCAGGTGCAGCACTATCCAGTGTTGGGCGGTTTGCAGTTAAAGCAAGGTTGTAGCCTGCAGCTTTGGTGTAGCCTGTTTTTAACCCATCTACACTTGGGTCTTGTTTTAATAATATATTGGTCGCACGGTGAAAGTGCTGATTGTAGGTAAAACTAGTTTGTTTTGAATAAGCCAAATAATCGGGTGTTTCAGTCACTATCGCTTGTGCTAAACGTGCCATATCTGCCGCAGAAGAATAATGATTAGGCATAGTCACACCAGATGGATTCTGAAAATGTGTATCTTGCATGCCCAAAGCTTGCGCTTCCTGATTCATTCGGGCGATAAACTGCGGCACACCACCTGCAACACGTTCACCTAAAGTGAGTGCAGCATCGTTAGCAGACATAATAATTAAACCTGCCAATAGTTGATCTATCGAAATCTGTTCACCTGCTTTTAGATACATTTGTGATTCATCCCACATCACTTGCTGTACTACAGGTGTTGCGGTCAAGATTTCATTTCGGTCTAATTTACCTGCCTGAATATCTTTGAGCACAATATAAGCCACCATCATTTTAGTGAGTGAAGCAGGTGCACGTTGTACGTGACTATTGTGCTCTGCAATCACTTGCCCAGATTGTGGGTCTAAAATTGCCCATGCTTCGGCTTCTACACTTTCAGCTTGAATATTCAATAATGCGGCATGCGTGATTGCGCTGGATAGCCAACAGAGCAGCGCAATCAGATAGATAACACGTTTCAAAGAGGTTCCTTATTTACACCAATCCATTGGTGTCACAATGGTTTTAAGCAGCAAAAACAATGTCAATAGACTAGCGCATGCTATGCCTTTTTTGTGCAGTTGGCTAGCCATAAATGCAGACAAATCTCGTCTTGACGCATCAATTGCTAAAAAAATGTTAAGCTTGTGGTCAAGTTCTTATTTATACATTTTGTATTGCCCATTATGTTGCATTATCAAATCGAATTTGACGATTATCGTCAGCATCTTATGCATGTCACCGTGCGTTTTTTGGCTAATCCTACTCAGGTTTTATCACTACCTACTTGGATTCCAGGCAGCTATTTAATCCGTGAATTCTCCAAACATCTTGAATCGGTCCGTGCTTATGATGAAGCAGGGCGTATCCTCAAAATTCAGAAATTTGAAAAGAATAAATGGCGCTTATTTAATACCGATCATGAATTGATTACGGTGGAATATGATGTCTACGCTTATGATTTGTCGGTGCGTGGCGCTTATGTCGATCAGACGCGTTTATATGTCAATCCTGCCTGTGCCTGTTTGGGCTTAGATGGACAAGAAGACAAAGCCATTGAAGTTGAAATATTTTTACCAGATGAGCTGAAGCATTTTCAGCTTGCAACAGGTTTGACTGCAAAAAGTTTGGTAAAAGGGCGTTATACCTTAAAAGCCAAAAACTATGCCGAATTGATTGATGCACCGTTTGAATT
The DNA here is from genome assembly GCF_001758345.1 of Acinetobacter towneri. Taxonomy (GTDB): domain Bacteria; phylum Pseudomonadota; class Gammaproteobacteria; order Pseudomonadales; family Moraxellaceae; genus Acinetobacter; species Acinetobacter towneri_A. The sequence goes on along the minus strand of NZ_MKQS01000001.1, from coordinate 182,445 downwards.
GGCAGAACAAACTCGTTTTAGTTTTACCGCAGCAGATATTCCACATGAATTTGTGGTTTCGGGTAAACATGCAATGAATGCTGCACGTATGCAGCAAGATATTGAAAAAATTTGTGCCACACAAATTGCTATGTTTGGTTCTGCGCCATTTGCAAACTATACCTTTATGACCATGGCAACAGGCAATAGCTATGGTGGCTTAGAACATCCGAACAGTACCAGTTTAATTACACCGCGTGATGATTTACCGAAAGCTAACGAGCCTGAACAACCCTCTAAAGATTATCAGCGCTTTTTAGGTCTGTGCAGCCATGAGTATTTTCACAGTTGGTTGGTGAAATTCATTCGTCCTGAAAATTTTGTGAATTATGACCTGAATCAGGAAGGCTATACCTCACTATTGTGGATTTTTGAAGGCTTTACGTCTTATTACGATGATCTGTTATTGCTACGCAGCGGTGTGATAGATCAAGCGGCTTATTTGGAGCTGCTCAAAGCTCAGATTGATCGTTATTTGCAAAACCCGGGTCGTGCGATTCAAACGGTGGCAGAATCCAGTTTTGATGCTTGGGTTAAGTTCTATCGTCAAGATGAAAACTCGAACAATGCAGGAACCAGCTACTATAATAAAGGCTGTTTGGTGGCTTTATGTTTAGATTTGGGCTTGCGCTTACGTGGTTCAAGCTTAGATGCCTTAATGCAGAAATTGTATGCCAATGCGCAACAGGGCATTCAAGTGCATGAGCGCACTATCTTTGAATTATGTAAAGAATTGACAGGAGATGATTGGTCGGAGCAAATCCATCATTTAATTAACACGACTGATGAATTGCCGCTCGATCAGTTATTGCCTGAATTTGGCGTTGATTATCAGCTAAAACAGGATAAGTCTTTGCCGTTTGGTTTAAAATTGGCAGATAAACCTGAAGGGGTGTTGGTACAAGCTGCCCATCGTGAGGGTTCAGCGGTAAAAGCGGGGCTTTCTGCGCATGATGTGATTATTGCGATTGATGGTTTAAAAGCTACGGTAAAATCCCTTGAGCGATATGCCAAACAGGATGCAATTTATACTGTTCATGCTTTCCGCCGTGATGAGTTGATGGCTCTTGAGCTAAATGCTGCGCAGATTGAATTGCCAGAAGTGGTATTAAATGTTACAGATCAGGCAAAAGTAGAGCAGTGGTTGAAAGGCTGATCATAAAAATGTAAACCGATGCTTTTGCATCGGTTTACTTTTAATAAAAATATTAAGAAAGTAACTAAGTGTAATGCTTAAGAGGGACCAAGGCTTAAATTATGAGAAATGAGGTGGAATATCAGTTAAAAGAGCTGATATTAGATGATGACTTCAATAGTTTGCAGAATTTAGTAAATGAAGAAGTCAATCTTATGGAAATTTTAAGAGTTTCACACAGAGAATTACAGCATTCAAATTTTTTAGCATGGCTGTTTGATCCTGCAGAAACTCATAAATTAGGAGATTTTGTATTAAAAGAGTTTATAAAATTATATTTTAAAGAAAATGAATTTCAAAATTTAGGTAATGAGTCAGGTTTATCTGTTTTTGATTTTGTTCACTTAGATTTTGATGACCTCGTAATTCATAGAGAAATGCAAAATATAGATTTATTGTTTTTATCTAAAAAGAATGAATTTTGTATGATGATTGAAAATAAAATATACTCTGGAGAAGGAAAAGGTCAGCTTAGAAAATATAGAAATATTATTGAAACAAGTTATCCTGATTATAAACATAAGATTTATATTTATTTGTCTTTGGAAGATCAAAATATTAATGATCAGGATTCAAAACATTATGTTCAGTTAAATTATGGTCATATTAGTAAGCTGATTGAACAAAAAATCCTAAAACAATCAGCTAATTTGGCTGAAAAAACCAAATTTGTTCTTGAGCAATATTTACAGACGTTAAAATCTATGTTGAATGAAAATAAAGAAATTGAAGATATCGCAAAAAAACTCTATAAGAGATATAAGTCTGCTTTCGATTTAGTTTTTAAATATAGTACGCCAAATGATACAAGTGAAATTGGAAATATTTTACGTGAACTTATCGAGCAAGAGTAGTTATTGTTACCTTATAACAGTAATAAAACTTATGTCCGCTTTCAACCAATATTTTTGCATAAAAATATTGAGAAATTAAAGGATAAAGGTCTATTTCCAAAGCATGGAAATTTAGAAAATAATACTATTTATTTGTATGAGTTCAATATAAGAAATCATGTTGTTAATTTTGATTTAAAAATTGGAGTAGGTGAACAAGAAGTTCGTGAAAGGCTTTTTGAAATATACCGCAAACATAAAAGTTTTTTTAATCGTGTTGACAAGAATTTACAGCCTAAATGGCATCAGTCATTTCAGAAATTAATTTTGTCTGAAAATGATATTGGTGATTTTATAGAAAGTGGGGATACAGAAAAATTGAGAAAAATTCTGACTGAAAAGTTTCGTGAACTTATAGAGCAGGATTTACCAAAGTATATTCAAATACTAGAGTCTGAACTCCTTTAAAATAATGGAATAAGCCCACCATAATGAGTGAGCTTATTCCTTTTTATTTAACGCGCCCGACGTCCACGGCTTTTGGTATTAGGACGTGTGGTACCATTGGTCTTACGACGTGGTTTTTCACTTTCTTCCATTTGCCAAATACGTGGCGTACCTGATTTTTTCTTAGGCGTACCATCTTTATTTTTCTTTTGATGGATTGGCTTGCCACCCGTACCACCAGGTTTTTTCACATAAGAACGCGAGCGATACGGTTCAGCAGCGGGCACATCTTTAAAATCAGGATACAACAACGGTTCAATTTCTTTGGTTTCACCGGGTTGTAAACCCAACTGCACTAAATCAATTGAACCAATTTTGGTACGAATTAAACGCAAAGTTGGAAAACCAACCGCAGCCGTCATACGACGTACTTGGCGGTTGCGACCTTCACAAATTGAAATTTCAATCCACGAAGTAGGTACAGAAGCACGGAAACGTACAGGAGGATCACGCTCCCACAACCATTCAGGCTCATCAACTTTATACGCTTGCGCAGGCAAAGTTATTCCATCTTTCAGTTCCACGCCTTTACGCAATTGTGCTAAGGCATCTTCAGTGACATCACCATCGACTTGAACCAAATAGGTTTTGTATTTTTTATTGGCTGGATTGGTAATAAACTGATTCAAGCCGCCATGATCAGTCAAAAATACCAAGCCTTCCGAATCCATATCTAAACGCCCAGCTAAACGTAAGTCTGGATCATCTACAAAAGCCGACATGGTGAGATGTTTTTCATCTTCACGGAATTGAGAGAGAACGTCATATGGTTTATTTAAGATGACGATTTTCATAAGAAATGCTTCTTTAAATTCAACAAATTGGGAAAATTGAGAGTATTTAAAAGGAAAAACGGGCGATTTCCAATTAAATCGCAAATACAGTGCGTTTGAGATGGGTCTATTATGCGATAAGAATAGGGGAAAGTATTGCTTAAAGACAATTATTTTTTTGTGTATGCATTAAACTACAGAAACAGACTAGGCATCTATAATGCATAAAATTAAGATAAACGTGTATGAATATAAATTAGGATGTTATGCAACAAGCTCGTTGGTGCTTTATACTAATCTTTAGCTTTTCAATGCTAGCTTTGCTCTGTGCATGTCAGCCACCCGTGTCTGGCGAGTCTGCAGGAATTCAAACCCCGTATTTATATTGGAAATTGCAACAAACTGAACTCACAGTGACTCCACTACAAATTCCAGTGAAAGGTGTGAATATTGCTCAAATACAAGATACCTGGGGTGCAGCACGCAGTGAAGGGCGAAAGCATCAGGGGACTGATATTTTTGCGGTGCGTGGGACAGCCGTCATTGCGGCGACAGATGGCATTGTGCATAAAATTGGTTTAGACCGCTTAGGTGGAAAAGTCATTTGGATTACTGGGCCTGCATTAAGCCAACATTATTATGCACACCTTGATGATTATGCCGAACATATTCATGTGGGAGACTGGGTAGAAGCTGGTGAAGTCATTGGTTTTGTTGGCACGTCAGGCAATGCCCAAAACACGCCGCCACATTTGCATTATGGCATTTATTTACGCGGGCATGGGGCTGTGAATCCTTATCCATATTTACTAGCAAGTTCACGCTAACCTCAGCTCTAATATTTTATAAATATCACATATTTTTAGCATTTATGTTTCAAGCCTATTTATATTAGGTAGCCGTCATTATTTTTAGGACAAACCATTTAATCATGAAAATTTACCAAGTTGATGCTTTCAGCCATGAATTGTTTAAAGGCAATGCCGCCGCCGTGCTTGTGAGTAAAACATGGTTAGCTGATGATTTAATGCAAAATATCGCATTGGAAAATAATCTGTCCGAAACCGCTTTTGTCAAAATGATAGATGCGGAAAACTTTGAAATCCGCTGGTTTACCCCCACAACAGAAGTCGATTTTTGTGGTCATGCAACACTTGCTAGCAGCTTTGTTTTATTTAAGGATTTTACCGAGGCAAAGACAATTCAATTTCATGTGAAAAATCTGGGAATTTTTACAGTTCAGCAACAGCAAGATGGCAAAATTTGCATGAATTTCCCGATACGCGCTGCCCAGGAAGTTGAAGATTATCCCGATATTTTACGCCAAGCTTTGACTAAACCATTTAAAAATGTCTATATCAATGCGCAAGCTTATATTGTGGAATATGAATCGGTACAAGATGTGCTAGATGAACAGCCGAATCTTGAATTATTAAAACAATTGGGACAATTGCGTACAGCTATCACAGCACAGTCGAGTGTTGATGTAGCGATTACTGCTTCTAAAAATGCACAGTATGACTGCGTATCACGATATTTCGCACCTGCTATGGGCATGGCAGAAGACCCTGTTACAGGTTCAATTCATACTGCAATTGCACCATTTTGGGCAGAAAAATTGCAGCAAACTGAACTTGTGGCTTATCAGGCTTCAGCCCGAGGTGGCGTACTGTATTGCAAAATTTTACCTAATGGTCGTATCGAAATTTCAGGTTATGCACAGCTATATTTGCAGGGCGAAATCATGATTTAAACTAGATACTGCATTAGACTTCTTTCATGCTTTAAAATTGATCAAATGCTTAGTCAAATTTACGATTGATCATTACTTTATTTTTGTCATATTGAGTTTTCATCTTTCTTTATATTGGAAAAAAAGCTGAGATGAGAGTAGTTTGCTCGTTTTGCTTGGTCTAAATCATATATTTTGCAAATTTTTACGGTTGCTTTAATCGCAGCTTGGTATGCTGTTGCGCTCAATTTGAAAATTGCCATTTTCGATGGCAAATCAAAAATAGAATGAAATTAATCGGGAAAAAGAAGTTGCTACGTTTTACAACCCTCACTTTACCTTTATGTGTACTGGCATTCAATGGCGTGGTTTTCGCCCAGCCAGTTTTAGTAAAATCTCAGCAAGAAATACAAGAATATCAACTTGATAATGGCTTAAAAGTCATTTTGGCACCCAATCAAAAAGAAAATAAAGTCTTTATGAATATGGTGTATTTAACGGGTTCATTGAATGATCCCCAAGGCAAAGGTGGTTTGGCACACTTGTTGGAACATTTGGCATTTAAAGGTACAGAAAATGTACCTGCCGAGGAATTTCAGCGCCGTTTAGATCAATATAGTTTAATGCACAATGCCAGCACCGACTATTATTCGACTAAATACACCAACATCATTCGTCCTGAAACTCGCGCAGTCAATGAGATGATTTATCTTGAAGCGGAACGCATGGATAAGTTGGTCATGCAGGAAAAATATGTGCCTGCCGAAATTGCGATTGTAAAGCGTGAACGTGAAGTGCGTATGGATCAACCGTTTTCAGTCTTGATAGATCAGGTGTGGAAATCGGCCTATGGCAATCAGTATTTTGGACGCTTACCGATTGGCGATTTAAACGAGCTACAATCCATTAAAATGCAGGAGTTAAATCAATTTTACCGCACATGGTACGCGCCTAATAATGCTATTTTAGTGATGACAGGCAAGTTTGATCAGGCAGCGGTGTTAAAACAAATTGATCAACATTTTAGTCCAATTGCTGCACGGCAAATTCCCAAACAGGTACAGGTGCCACGATTAGACAGTAATAAAATTCAGCAACGTAATTTTGTGGTGCAAAAGGGCAGTCAACTGGCCAAGTTTAATCTGTATTTAAATGGCAATGACGAAAAGATCAAAACCGCTTTGGTGCTGTCACCTTATTTACATACGTTGCAACCGAGTGGGCATTTGTATCAAACACTGGTAGAAACAGGCAAAAGTACGATGGTGCAGTCCAGCACTTGGTTAGATCAAGATTTTAATTTGGTGCTGATGGGGGCGTTGTATGCGCCCAATCATGACGCTAAGCAAGTACAAGCTGGCTTGAACCAAAGCATCGAACAGGCAAAGAACTTTAATGATGCCGAGTTACAACGTGCGAAAAACTTGATTCAAAATCAGGCAGACAGTGTGATGAATGATGCGGTGGCTTTGGGTGGTCGCTTGAGTGATTATGCTGTGGCGTATCAGGGTGATTGGACACAATATTGGCGTGATTTGAATAGTATTCAACAGTTAAATGCAGATGAACTGAATCAGCGTTTAAAACAGTTTTTCACTGCACAGCATCGGGTCATTGGCGATATTCAACCCACACCTGAAGATCAAAAACAGGCACTCACAGCAAAAAATAATCCAAATGTAGCAAAAACTTTAGACCAGCAAGATGCACCTGTTGCACCTTTGAAAGATGTGCAAAGTTATCAGCAAGAAGTGACAGACTATGTGCAAAAATCTAAACAAGCTTTGATTCAAAATGAAAAAAAGATTCAGCGTGGCAGCTTAAAAAATGGTGCCAAATATGCATTATTTCCAACTGCAACACGGGATGATAAAACTTATGCCACCATTTCGGTGAATTTTGGTACGGCACAATCATTATTTAAGCAGGGCGAAATTTTAGATTTAACCGCGTATTTGCTGCTGCGTGCATCTCAAGAGCATAGCTTGCAAGACATTGCCGATCAGTCAATTGCTGCAGGTGGTTCAGCATTTGCCCAAGCCGATGCCAATGCGATTCATATTCAAATTGTGGCAAAAAAAGAAAAGTTTAATGCTTTTTTTAACTTTGTTTTAGATGTCATGCAAAACCCAAGTTTTGAGCAAAGTCAGTTTGATTTAATTCGATCTCAAAGTTTATCCAGTTTAGAACGACCTTATACCGAGCCTGAAACTGTAGCAGCTTTGACTATGGCGCGTTTAATTGAAATTTACCCGCAAGGCGATTTACGCTATCACTTCGAGCCTGAATTTGCGAAGCAACAATTACAAGCTGCAACTCAAGCGCAGGTGCAGCAGTTATATCGTCAATTTTTTGCTATGAATCATGCGCATATTGCCATTACAGGTGAGTTTGATCCGAAACAAATCAAAAAAACTTTAGTTCAGCGTTTAGGACAATCGCGTAATACGGAAGCCTATCAACGCTTAGATTCAGCCTATACGGCATATCCTGCGAAAAAGTTGCATGTATTAGCAGAACAGCGCGAATTTGGTAGTTATCAAAGTTTATTGACCTTACCTTTGGGCCTGAATCATCCTGACACACCTGCCATGATGGTGCTGAGTTATATTTTGGGCGAATCGCAGTTGTCTTCACGTTTGGCGCAAGAATTACGTGAAAAAAATGCATTGGTTTATGGTTTTAGTAGTGGTTTGAGTTTAAGTGAATTTGAACCATCGGGTGCGCTCAGTATTTCTGCGCAATACAGTGCAGGCAAGTCGGCTCAAGTGTCACAGGCAGTGCATAAAGTGTTGCAGGATTTGCGCCGTGATGGTGTTAGTTTGCAAGAAGTGGAAGCTGCAAAAGCCGATATTTTGAAAAAGCGTGTGACTGCATTGGAAGATGAACGCAGTATCCACCGTATGTTGGTGCCACAATTAGAACAAGGTCGTGATTTACGCTATCGTGAACGACGTGATCAAGCATTAGCAAAACTCACTAAAGCCGATGTAGATGCTGTGATTCAGAAATATTTACGTTTGGAGCATCTGCTTGAAGTAGCAGCAGATCAATATGGTCAAGCCAATGTTGAGGTGCTGCCGTTAAAGCCGCAGTCTAAATAAAGATTCAATTTAATTTTGAGTAGATAGAAAAACGCATCTATTTTGATGCGTTTTTGTTGTATGTAAGCTTTGTCTACATGCTCAATTGGCTAAAGCTTTATAAACGATAAAACTGTTTGGCATTATGATGAAACACTTGCTGCAAAGCATTTGGATGATAAGCCGCAACAATATCACTGGTTGCATCAATTAAATTGACCAAAGACGTGCTCACCCGATCCATTGGGAAATTTGAGGCAAACATCAACCGATATATTCCAAAGCTTTGTAAGGCATGCTGAATCAGTGGTGCAGTTAAATCTATAATTTCCTGTTTTGAGGCTTCACGTTTTTGCAAGTGAAATTGATGACCTAAAACAGGCATAAATAACCCTGAAATTTTACTGTAAACATTTGGGCAGTGTGCCAACTCGGCAATATCTTCTTGCCAACGAAATAGAATATTTTCTCGTGCTGTTTTGGTCACGCCTGTATGTGTGCCAACTTGCCCGAACAGTCCTGCTGGTGTGCCCAAATGGTCAAGCACAATAGAAGTTTCTGGAAATTGTTTGGCCAATGCCAAGACATCACCCAATTGGGTCGAATACGTCCATGCATCAAAACTTAAATTATATTGCGCCAAAGCTTCAAAACCTTTTAGAAACTTTTTGTTCCGATATAAGTGTGGTTCGTCTGCCCAAGCAAAAATCCCACGATCTTCATGCACGGCTGCCATTTTACGAATTCCGCGAAAATGCGGAGAAGCTTTGTGATGTAATTTGAGAATTTTCTTAAAATTAGAATCGCGCGGGTCTGCAGTGGCGACAATCGCGCCCAAAGCCAAACCATTATTTTTAAAATCCAGACTTTCTATAAATTCGGTTTCACCAACTACGCCTTTGCCTTTATGGTTGTGCCAATTGGCTTCAATATGCACGACTTTTTCAGCCGTATAAAAACCTAAGTCACGGGCATAATGCTCAGGTAAATAGCGCGATGTGACCTGCTCGGTGCGTCCTAAAGTTTCAATGAGTGTTTTTGGTTTTATCATGCGAATGGTTTTATCCAGCAAATTGGGATGCTTGCCCAAAAGCTTAACAGCAAGCCGTGCGCTGTGCGGCGTGTTATAGGGATCCCACTGATGAATATGTGCATCAATAAGTGCAAATCCTAGATTCTGCATAATCATCCTGTTTTTATAACGCTGTTATTTCACTATTCAAAGCCATCACGTTGCAAAAGGGAAGGGTATTGATCGAAAAACTACAAATTGGAAAACTAGCGCATTAAAAAAGCCCCATAGGGCTTTTATGCAGAACTTAATGTTCGTGATCGTGTGAATGATCATGTTTATTGGTATGAAACTCTTCGTTATGACGGAAGCGCAAATAGTTTTCAAACTGTTCGCAGTATTCGTCGTAGTTATCTTCTAGCATCATTTGAAATTGCTGCAAAATATACGACATCACCTGATCTTTGGCATCGCGCATTTCATTGCCATCTTTAAAGTTATTGGCAGCGACCCAAGTATTAAAACGCGCTGTAGCGAACAACATGGCAGCACTGACCTGACCACGAATTTCAGCGGGTTTTACTGTAGAGCCTTTTTCAAAATGACAGAAGCCATTGGCCTGTTTAATAAATTCATCGGCACGTTCAAAAAAAGCCGCATTTAATGCTTCTTCTTCGGTTACATCGGTTGCTTCAATCTTTTGAACCATGAATTGTTCCTAAGCTAAAAATCTGAATGTTTCATTATAGGCAAAGCCTTGCAGAAACAAAACCTTTGCCTTAAGCTAAAAATAGCCTAAGCAAAATTGGAGTGGTTGATGCAAGATGCAATTGCGGTTCAAAGTTTAAAAAGTGACATTGCTTTATTACGTCAAAATATTTGGCCACCCGTACAACTTGCACATGTTGAAGGCTTGCCGATTTATTATGGAACACGAGCAGAAGTGGCAGAATACTATAAGCAATGGACAGGGTTGATTGAACGCGCACAGGATTTATTTCAACCTTTTATGCAAGATGCAGTCATTGATGCCGTGCATTTACCCAGTCATTTGAACTTGCCCTTGTTTTATTTTCATGTCGATCGGATTCGAGTCAATAAAACCCGTGCTAAAGAATCGAAAACTTTTCGGGGAATTGCTAGCCTGATCGAAAAATGCGGGCAATTTGAACCGCAGGAAATTCAAGTCATGCAGCGTTGGTTAGACAGTGATGAAAGTGCAGCACTGGTGGCACATCGTGAGTTTATTGATCTGCGTACTTATGTGTTTCAACATGGACAAAGTGATTACACGCGCACCCGTTTTTATGTGAATGGTATTGTGTTAAGTGTTGAACCGCATTTTGAACTGGTCGATGCGCGCGATAAGCCACGTAAGCAGCGCAGTGACAGTTATCAAGACCCTTTAGCGGATAACCAGACATGGAAAGTGTTTGGTAAATATCGTTAAGCTTTTAGAAAGTGTGCAATATTAAGATTAAATATAAAAATGCTGAACATGAAATGAATCGGTGTTGAGCTTAAATGTGCTCATTATTTGATGATCACATTTTAACTAAGACCAAAAAGGCTGACTTTCAGCAAACTGCTGTAAATCCTGTTCAATCTGTATGGAAATATGACGCTCTTCAGACGCAATCCATCCCAATACAAACCATGTTTTCGGTTCCGCTTGGGTATGACTTTCGAATAAACCTTGTGCCACCATCAAATCATTAAAATGTCCTAAAGTTTCCTGTAATGGTTTTAGAGTTTTTAAATATGTTTTGACATCATCTTCTGCAAATAAATTGCTCACAAATTCTACGGTATAGCGTAAGCGTTTCACACGCTTACGCGTGCGGTGTTTAGAGTCCACATCTAAGGTTTGGAAATGACCTGCATCATCACAAATTTGTTGATGCAATTTCTGCAAGCGTTTACGTAACACTTTTTTCAATGKTTTTGWTTCTGCGTCTGTAACCGCCGCTGAATGTGCAAAACTCATAAGTTGTAACAGTAATAAGGTTGTGCTCGGTGAACGGAAAATTGCATCAATCGCAATATTTTCAGATGCTGTAGGGGGTAGCTCAGTAATAGGTGAGCCTGCGTTTTCAAGTTGTGGAATCAGACTTTCACGCAAAGCATCTTGATCGCGGGTCGAACCTAACTGCTGAAAGAGGGTAGCCAATTGACTTTCCCAATTGTGATTTGCCAGCGCATCATACTCAGCAAAGATTTTTAAGGCGCTGCGTAAACGTCGAATTGCAACACGTGCTTGATGCACATGCCCACTGGCATAATCTTGACTGGCAATCGCAGTTGCATTTGGCAGCAAGTGAGCCAAACAATTCTGGGTAATTTGCGCCAACAACTCATGTATATTTTCGGGGTGTTGCAATTGCAAGGTATTTTGCTGCTGTACAGGAATCATGGTTTCTTTGTTGTACAGCATATTGCCACGCTGCGATTTGCTGCGTGTGTCGAGCCATAAATGATATTTTTTAATCCACGGTTGAATATAGGCAATTAAATCTGCAATTTCACCTTGTTTCAGTTCAAACTCAACTTCGTAAATTTCAACCGAATTTTTGCCTTGGCGGATTTCACCTAAATCAAAAGCAACTTCAATTTGGCTGTTTTTATAATGCGCCAATTGGCTGTAGCGTAAAACATCGGTTTCGAACTGTAAGCTTAAATCGACTTCTGAACCATCCAGGGCTTTTTTTAAAATCTTTCGAGCTTGTTTATGATTTTCATAACATGTCAAATCACACAGTTCAGGTGCATCATGTCCTAATTCATGCTCAAGTTCAAAGCGTTCATAATGTTGTGGACTAGGCGCTTTTAAAGTTTGTCGCCAAATATCACCCTCTAAACGCTGACGCAGGGCAATGCGTTGCTTGGCTAAGTGCTGCTCAGGACTATCATAATATTTAGCCCATAAGCGTTGTTGTTGAACCAGTTTGTTCTTTTTAAATGCTTTTTCAAATGCCGCACGATAGTTGTGTGGAATTTGAAATTTTAACTCTATTTCAGACATCGGGAATTCCCTCGATGAAACAAGAAAAGTTCTCTTTACTATAGTGTAAATCTATAAATGAACAAGGGGGTAACTGTCAACAAAAGCTTGAAAAAGAAAATAATTTGTATTCAGTTTTTAAGATAAAGCAGCCGAATGAATATTCACAAGACTGCCGTTGTATTGCAGTATTTTTAGCGTTTGTTGTGAGGATATTAAGGGAGCTTATTTTAAGAATTTACGGCTCACCATAAATTGTTCAGTCGCTTCTAATAAACGCTGTGCATACACTTCCTGTTTTGCGGTTAGCCAGCCCAAAACAAACCAGTCGCTCGCTTCCAATTCAGTTTGTTGAATATATGCTGCAGAAGATGCCAATATTTGATATTCCTGAGCTGCAAACTGGGCATCATTCAAAGCTTTACTATATTTCTGCAAATTTTTGACATCATAAATATGCGTCAGAATCGGGAAGCTAAACTTAAGCTCCTGAATACGCAAAGCCAGTTGATCTAAGCTTTCAAAATCGTGAATATCACTGTGCTGTAATTGTTCATGTAACTGCTTATATTGCTGTTGCAATGTGTTTTGTGCGGCAGTTTTTAAGTCTAAACCCGAGTTATCGCTCACGTCTAAACTAAACATCAATAATTCTAAATAGTGATGTACGTTTTGCGTTGAACGGACTAAATTGACCAATTTTTCTTGGGCGTACAAGGTATCTTTTTTTAGGTTCTCTGCAGTCGTCGGGTTTTGTAAAAACGCACCGAGTGTGGCTTGCATGTGTTCTAAATGCTGCAAGTGATCAAAATGTTGTTTAAATGCTGCAATTTGCATGGCCCATTTGTCGCCTAATTGCTTCGACCAATCTTTAAATAAGCACAATGTTAGTTGTAAATGCTGCAAAGCAAGCTGTGCCTGATCAAGATGACTTTGCTCGGCAACTTGTGCAGAAATTGCGGCAATATTGGGCAATAAATGCTGTAATTGTTGAGCAATTAACAGGCGTAAATTTTGGTCTGCATGATCTTTTTTACTGAATTGAAATTCTTTGCTCTGAGCCGCAGGGCTGACTTTTTGCTGCACCGAAAGCAAATGTCCAATTTCAGCTTTATTGCGTACATCTAACCATAAATGAAATTTTTTCACCCACTCAAAACTAAAAGCCAGTAATTGCTGAATTGAACCTTGTTTCAGTTCAAATTCAACCTCATGTACTTCAACTTCGGCATCTGCACAACGAATGTGGCCCACATCTAAACTGATTTCAATATCAGTATCTCCAACGCTCATCAGTCGTGAGGTACGTTGAATATCAGTTTCAAACTGTAGTTTTAACTGATCCCAATTTTGCCCCAAAGCTTGATTTAGCAATTGTTGTGCTTCGGGAATGTTTTGATAAATTTGCAGATCAAGTTGTGGTGGGGTATCTGGAGTTTCAATTGGTGCAAGCGGATGGTTATGTTCAAAACTATGAAAATGACTTTGACCTGCCGCTTTTAAAGTTTGTACCCATAGCTCACCTTCTAAACGCAGTCTTAACGCCGTGCCATGATGTGCCAAGCTGTGTGTAGATGTATCAAAATAGCGTGCTTTTAAAGGAGTTTGGGTCGATTTTTTCGGGTCTAAAGTTTTGAGTAGTGCAGTGCGACGTGCGACTGGAATTTGAAATTTTAATTCAACTTCGACCATGAAAAATATCCTGAACGTAAAGCATGTAGTGCCAAAGCAATGGCAAACAAATTGGTATTATAAATTTGTGAAAATTGCAGAACCAAGGTTTTGCAAAAGTGCGTTTGATTGTAACCAAAATATATCAAGAAGTAAGACTTGACCTTGGCTTTTTAGTGTTTGGTTTTTATTTTGGCTTAGTTTAAAGTGTCGTTGAGCGTAGCAAAAATAATTCAAATTTATAAACATCAGGATGATGAACATGAACGCAGCATTAAAGCCCGAATTTGAGCCAACTCCAGAGCCTAAGTTTGAATTGCCAATTCAGGATTATTCAACATTTTACCGTTTTTATTTAACTGAACACCGCAACATCATGAGTCGTCGTTTGCACGTTGTTGGCAGCAGTATTGGTTTATATTGTGTCAGCAAAGCCATAAGACAGAAAAAAGCCAAATATATACTGTATGGTTTGATGGCAGGCTATGCCTGTGCATGGGTTGGACATTTTATCTTTGAAAAAAATAAACCTGCCAGTTTTAAACAACCTGTGTATAGTTTTATTTCAGATTGGCGGATGTTTGCCGATGTTTTGCGTGGTCATTTAAGTTTACAAGATCGCGCTAAAGATAAAATTCCAAGTTGAATTGAGTGCTTAGTTATACCGTTTAGGCAAAAAGTAAGCGATATGTGATTATTTTCATAAAAAATGTTTAAATAAAATTAATTTTTTGTTGAAATGATAGAGTGAATATTCTAATAATGTGTCATCAAATTGAGTAATAAAAGTTTGTGACTTTCCAAGCCTAGAGTGACCTTTCTCTAGGCTTTTTTTATGCGAAAAATTTCAAGTTGCGTTAAATCAGAAATCATTCATCTTTAAGCAAGAATATATGGTAAGTAGATTACTGAAAGTAAGTTATAAAAATATAGACACATGATCATTTGTCGCACCCCCACATGCGCTCTGGCACAAATGATCATGTGTCTAAATGGGTAACATAAATATGTCGTTATTCGCTGTAGTCACCCATATGGATTTTAAGATCCATATCTTATTGAACTGGTTACAGTTCTTGTTTTGCGCAGTTCAATTAAAGCTAAATCTAGCTTTTAGCGCTATCACTGGAATTTGGTATTTTTAACATTTTGACATAATAAAACCCAAACAAAATAGAAGCTTATTGAGCCCCTATAAGTAAACTTGCTAAGCCTGAGGTTCTGACGTATGTCGCTTGAATATGTAATAATGCAGACCTTGTATTATTTGTGGCTGAGATTATGCGCGGTTTATATCTGATTACCAATGATGATCCTATCGAACTGCTTTTGGCAAAACTAGAAGGGGCGATGGCAACTTATGAAGTCGCGGTGTTGCAATATCGCCGTAAAAATGTGCCTCAAGCTCAGCAGGCATACGAAATCGAATATATGAAATCGATGTGTGATCAATACAAAGTGCCATTTGTGATTAATGATGATCTTGAAACTGCCGTGAAATATGGTGTTGGTGTGCATTTAGGGCAAGAGGATGGCTCTATTGTTGAAGCAGTTGCACGCTTACCTCAAGATGTATTGATTGGTCGTAGTTGTAATAACTCGATTGAATTGGCAAAAAAAKCCATTGCCGATGGTGCAAACTACGTGGCTTTTGGCGCAGTCTATGCAACTGAAACTAAACCAGAGGCAAGTACACTCACATTAGACACACTCACACAGGCGAAGCAACAACTCAATGTACCAATTTGCGCGATTGGCGGTTTAACTGTTGAAAACAGTCAGCCAGTCATTGATGCAGGTGCCGATTTATGTGCAGTGATAAGTGATATATTAGGACGTCCGATGCATACTGTTGCACAGCGTGTTTATGATTGGTCTGCACTTTTCAAAGCAGAAGCTTAAAGCAGAAGCTTAAAGCAGACAGCTAATTTTATTTTATTTTTTAAGTTGAGTGCCTCCATGAGCTTATCTCCAAAGCAAGAACAGTTGTTTAAACAAGCCAATAAACATATACCAGGTGGGGTGAATTCACCTGTACGCGCATTTAACGGGGTAGGCGGTACCCCTGTATTTATTGAAAAAGCCAAAGGTGCTTATTTGTATGATGTCGATGGCAAACGCTATGTTGACTATGTAGGTTCTTGGGGGCCAATGATTTTAGGCCATGCCCATCCTGCCATTATCCAGGCGGTGCAAGCTGCAGCTGAAGATGGTTTAAGTTTTGGTGCGCCAACAGTGCATGAAACGACTTTGGCCGATATTATTTGCGAAATTATGCCTTCCATTGAATTGGTTCGTATGACCAACTCAGGTACAGAAGCCACCATGACTGCAATTCGTTTGGCGCGTGGTTATACAGGCCGTGACAAAATCGTCAAATTTGAAGGTTGCTATCATGGACACTCAGATTCGCTTTTGGTCAAAGCAGGCTCAGGACTTTTAACCAGTGGCGAAGGTGAAGCAACTTCTGCGGGTGTTCCTGCCGATTTTGCTAAACATACATTGACTTTACCGTATAACGATATCGCCACCTTAAAAGAATGCTTTGCAAAGTTTGGTGCAGAAATTGCAGGGGTGATTGTTGAACCTGTTGCAGGCAACATGAACTTGGTTAAACCGATTGATGGTTTCTTGGAAGAGATTCGTAATGTCTGTGATGAACACGGTTCAGTCTTTATTATTGATGAAGTGATGACTGGTTTCCGTGTTGGCTTGGGCGGTGCTCAGGCACATTATAATGTTAAACCAGACTTGACCACGCTTGGTAAAATTATTGGTGCAGGCTTACCAGTAGGTGCATTTGGTGGTAAACGCGAAATCATKGAATGTATTGCGCCATTAGGTAAAGTGTATCAAGCAGGTACTTTGTCGGGTAACCCATTGGCGATGCGTGCAGGAATTGAAATGTTTAAACATTTGCGCGCCGAAGGTTTTTATGAAAACTTAACTGCGAAACTGGAAAAATTGTTGGCAGGCTTACAAGCTGCGGCAGATGAAGCAGGTATCCCATTCAAGACGCAACAAGTCGGTGCGATGTTTGGTTTGTATTTTACTGACCAAGATGACATCACCAGTTTTGATTCTATGCTGAAATGCGATGTCGATGCTTTCCGTAAATTCTTCCACGGAATGTTGCAACGTGGTGTGAACTTGGCACCATCTGCTTTTGAAGCAGGCTTTATTTCATCTGCGCATAGTGATGAAGATATTGCCTACACCATTCAAGCTGCAAAAGACACATTTGCGGAAATGAAGACGTAATTTGACCTCTGCTTAACACAGTCCTAAAAGGCATAGATATCTCCACAATATCTATGCTTTAGGTTAAATTGAAGAGCATGCTCTTCAATTTAATATCAAAGGCTTAGATCAGGGTCTTGTTAAACACTAAAATAGCCAGATCAAACTAAATATGAATCCTCTTGCTTCACTTGCTCCCGCCATTAAAGATATAGCTTCAGAACAGCTTTGTTGAGCAACTACCTTGCACTATGATTTCATTGTATTTTTCTATCCAAATTTAAAAACCTTTAAAACAGTATCTAAAAAAATATTTATGCAGCAAAGCCTCCTGCATGCTATAAAATCCACATTTCTAAAATCAGGCTGATTTAAAATTCAGCGTATTACTTGTTTTAGCAAAGCAAATCGGGAAATTCATCTTGTATTCGCAAATTTTACATTGTAATTCTGTGTCAGGCTTTTTATTATTGCCGCCTTATTTTCACGATCAAGCCTGGAATTGAAATTGAGTAATTTTCTAAGCGAACACCTGATTCATCGTGACGATGAGTTTATGGTAATCCATAAACCCGCTGGGATACTCACTGTTCCAGGTAAAACAGCAGATTTGCAAGATTGTGTGATCAGTCGTCTGGTTAAAATTGAACCGCGCACTTTACTGATTCATCGCTTAGATCGTGATACTTCGGGTATTTTGGTGTTTGCACTCACGAAATGGGCGCAAAAACAAATTTCGCGTCAGTTTCAAGAACGCCAAACCGACAAAACCTATCAGGCATTGGTAGCAGGGCAACTGCAAGGTGAAGGCACTGTAGATGTGCCAGTGGTCTACGATCCTGCACATCCTCCATTACACATTGCCGATGCAACCCATAACAAACCTGCGTTAACGCATTGGCGTGCATTGGAGCAATTTGAATTGCAGGGGCAAATCGTGACTCGTGTGCAACTGAAGCCTATCACAGGTCGATCGCATCAATTGCGAGTGCATATGCAATATTTAGGTCATCCGATTATTGGTGATACGTTGTATGCCACGCCTGAACAGCAACAACTCATGCCTCGTTTGTGTTTACATGCAGCAGAATTAAGTTTTCTGCACCCACAAACTGAGCAACGTGTACAGTTTACTTGCCCAGTCCCATTTTAAGCGAAAAAGATTACGCAAAGCCTGTGCTTTAGGCTCTCTTTTTAGTGCGCTTTATGTCAAAATATATTGCTATACGCCCTGAATTTTTGCTCAAATACTCAGCAGGTTTTGCGCAAAAAATTATACGTCCTAACTTCTAAATAAAGGTGGAAAAATTGCAGCAGTTTGCTATTGGTCAACGTTGGTTATCAGACACAGAAACGGAATTAGGACTTGGTGTTCTGATTGATGTAGATGAGCGATCGGTCAGCATTTTATTCCCTAAAAGTGATGAAACCCGTGTCTATGCACGCAATAACGCACCTTTATCGCGTATCATTTTTAATGTAAACGATGAAGTTCAAGACCAAGAAGGCAATGTGTGGACGGTTGAATCTGTCGAAGACCGTCATGGTGTATTGCGTTATAACGTAGTGCGTCGTTTGCAAGATGGCAGTGAAGAAAAGAAGTCACTGAATGAAACTCGTATTGGCGCCAGTATCCAACTCTCAAAACCGTTAGACCGCTTGCTTGCTAGCCAAATTGATTATAAAGAATGGTACGACCTGCGTATTGAAGCCTTGTTGATGCAAGCCAATATGCAAAGCAGTCCGCTGCGCGGTTTAGTTGGTTCGCGCGTAGGATTGATTCCACATCAACTTTATATTGCACATGAGGTCGGAAAGCGTTTTGCGCCACGTGTATTGTTGGCGGATGAAGTTGGTTTGGGTAAAACCATCGAAGCAGGTTTAATCATCCATCAGCAACTCAAAACAGGACGTGYGGAAAGAATTCTGATTTTGGTGCCTGATTCGCTGCAATATCAATGGATGATTGAAATGCGTCGCCGTTTTAATCTTCAATTCTCTTTGTTTGATTTAACTCGCACGGCATCCATTAAAGAACACGATCCAGACTTAAATCCATTCTTGACTGAACAATGTATCATTGCTTCAGTGGATTTAATGATCGACCACGATGACTTACGTGAACAAGCCTTAGAAGCAGGGTTTGATTTGCTGGTGGTCGATGAAGCACATCACTTAATGTGGAGCGAAGAAGAAGGCGGCAATGACCGTTATGATTTGGTTGAAGAATTAGCCGAACAAACTGCAGGGGTGTTATTGCTCACAGCAACGCCTGAGCAACTGGGTGTAGAAAGCCATTTTGCACGGTTACGTTTACTCGACCCGCAACGTTTTAGTTCGCTAGACCGTTTCTTAGATGAAGAAGCGCAATATCAGCATACGGCAAAAATTGCCGAAGTCTTAATGTCAGATGCGGCATTGGAAGAAAGCCATTTGGCTGCACTGGAAGGCTTGTTGGGACATCGCATTGAAGATAACCCTGAACAGCGTTTCCGTGCCATCCACGAATTATTAGACCGTCATGGTACAGGGCGTATTTTATTCCGTAATACCCGTGAAGCAATTCAAGGTTTCCCGGGTCGTGATTGTCAGCCTGCACCATTACCTGCACCAGAAAACTGGTCTAAAGATGGCAAGTTGCGTGAACAAATGTGGCCAGAAGAAGCACAGCTCGATGGCAGTTGGATGGAAACTGACCCGCGTGTAATGTGGCTCATGGAGCGTTTACGTAGTGATTTAAAACACAAAAAAGTGCTTTTAATTGCGCGTAGCGGCCCTGTAGTAGAGGCTCTTGAAAATGCGCTCCGCCTACATGCAGGCATTCGTACCGCCATGTTCCATGAAGGCATGAGCTTGTTAGAACGTGACCAAGCGGCAGCATATTTCGCAGAAGATTCTTATGGTGCACAAATTTTATTGTGTTCCGAAATTGGTTCAGAAGGGCGTAACTTCCAGTTTGCATCAGACCTGATTTTGTTTGACTTACCTGCCAATCCCGACGTGTTAGAACAACGTATCGGTCGTTTAGACCGTATTGGTCAAGAAAACCGTATTCAAATTCATGTGCCGTATTTGGTGGGGACTGCGCAAGAGCGTATGTTCCGTTGGTATAACGAAGCACTCAATATTTTCAGTAATATTTCACCCACTGCACAAACCTTGCAGGAAAACTTTATTGTCGATTTAAAACACTGCTTACTTGCAGACTTAGGACAACAGTTTGAAGATTTACTGGAAGCAGTCAGTGTGCAGCGTGAAGCTTTGGAAGCAGAACTTCAAGCGGGTCGAGATCGTTTGTTGGAATACAACTCTTGCCGTCCTGTGGTGGCGCAGGAAATTGTACAAGCTTTAGAAGATTACGATGACAATACTACGTTGCCTATGTTTATGAAGCGCTTTATGGCATCGACCAATATTGACTTCGATGAACAAAGCAATGGCACGGTGATTATTAAACCAACTGATCAAATGCAAGTGCAAGGTTTGACCTTAGACGAAGAAGGCATGACCGCGACGTTCTATCGGGATCAGGCACAAATTCGTGAAGATGCACAGTATTTGACCCTAGAACATCCATTCACAGAAAGCGTGATGGAAATGATCAATACACAAGGTTTTGGTAGCACCAACGTTGCGGTATTAAAATCTGCCGCTTTGCCACAAGGTTCAGTGTTACTGGAAGTTTGGTTTAAGGTGGATGTCATTGCACCGAAAGCGCTGAACTTACCGTCGAGCTTACCGCAGCAACTGATTCGTGTCTTGCTGAGCGAAAAAGGTCAAGATTTATCGCAAAAAATAGCACCCGAAATTTTAAAACCATATTTACATCATTTAGATGGTAACAGTTGCCGCCAAGTGGTGAAAGCACGTCGTGATGTGATTGAAACACGTTATAAACAGGCTTTGGAATTGGCTAAAACAGCATTGCCAGAACTTATACTACAAGCCAAAGACACGTATAATAAAAAATGGCAATATGAGATTGACCGTTTAAGCTATTTGAAACAATTTAACCCAAGTATTCGTGAAGATGAAATTACACGTTTACAGAAATTGCAAAAAGAAGGTGTGGCATTATTAGATGGTGCATCGGTCACGCCTGAAGCGATTCAGGTGATGGTGGTGGTAAAGCCATAAAAAGTGCATTCAATACAGGTGTCTAGTCGGTGTATTTGTATTGAGTCAGTTTTAATCAATCACTTTTTTTAAATATTTGGCATCTTCTAAATTGCATGGTTTAAGTTGGGTATTGCGCCTCATTTTTACGGAGCAATTTAGGGGTGCTTTTTTAATATCGCAATAAAAATTTTGTGCGAGATTTTTCACATAACAGACTTAAACAAAGTAGCAATCAGTGCTTATGTGTCATTAAAATGACTCATAATTTATCTTTTTCAGCATTCTGGTCATTTTCAAAACCCAGTGATATGCGTAGTTTAAGGGCTGTTGATCTTTTACGCATGATTGATGTGCCAAGTGTTGAATTTGTAAGCGCGTACGCATAGATCCAAGTCACAGACCCGATATTCTTTTTTAAGCGTATTTTAAATGACTAAAGCTGCAATTCATTTTACCCATGCCAATGGTATTCCTTCTGCCAGTTATCAAAAGTTTTTTCAATGTTTTGAAGCAGATTATCATTTAAAGGCAATTCCACTGATTGGTATGCAAGCAGAATTTCCTGTGACCTATAAGTGGACCTATTTGATTCATCAAGTGATTCAGGACATTGAGCAGCAGTTTCCAAAGCAACAAGTGATTGGTTTAGGGCATTCTTTTGGTTCATTATTAACCCTGATGTGTGCCTATCAGCGTCCAGATTTATTTTCTCAATTGATTATTATGGATCCACCTTTTGTGATTGGATCGAAGTCGGCATTATTTGAAATTTTACAAAAATTTAAACTGAAATATGTAGATCAACTCACACCTGCCGCCGTGACCATGAAGCGTCGAGATCATTGGGCTAGCCATGCAGAAGCCTATCAAGCTTTGCGGCATAACAGTTTATTTAAAAATTTTGATGCACAATGTTTTGAAGATTATTTTGCCAGCGGCATACAAGTCGACGCACAAAGAGGTGGTGTGACTTTAACAATTCCAAAACGGGTAGAAGCTGAAATTTTTAGAACCGTACCTGCATGGTGGTGGCGCACACCACGCAAAGCCCCAGATGTACCTGTGCATTTAATTACAGCAAGGCATAGCCCATTTTATTTGCAAGGTTTACCGCAAGGCATGCAAAAAACTTATGGAATTGAGTTTAGTGTGCTCGAGGGAGGACACATGTTTCCTTTGGAAAATCCTGAAACCACAGCAACATATGTGCAGAAATTAATTCAAAAAACAACACGGTTAATAGTAAAGTCTAGCAATTAAATGCTTAAACGCGCGTGACCTGATTCAGGAAAATCGACCGATTTATCCTGTGTTATGTTAACGAATTTTGGCATCATCCAAATGACGTGCACCTTCTAAAATCATACGAATCATAATCATGGTTTGTTCGGCAGTTTCTTTACGTGCTGCAGTGGGCATGTCTATGACTTTAGCGCCCATATTAAATACGAGTTGTGTAATGGCTTTAGCTGCAATGTCGGGATGTGCCAATTTACTGTTATTTAAACGTTCCAAACGAATTAAATCATCCTGCAATTCTTGCTGAAAATAATTCAACTGGCGCTCAACAGCAAGTTTGTAAGAGGTTGAACCTGTATAACCTTCACGTAATAGCAGACTTAAATTGCCTTCATCGGTATCTAGTTGTTCAATAAATACCTCAACCGAACTGCGAATAATGCTGTTTTGTTTTGTTGCTTTTAAACGTGCTTCATGCAGAATTTGACGCAACACCACACCTGCACGATCAATCAGTTCAATCGCAAGTTCATCGATATCTTTAAAATGACGATAAAAACTGTTTGGTGCGATGCCTGCTTCACGTGCAACTTCACGCAAACTTAAAGATGCGATACTTTTTTGTGGGCCAATTAAATTTAATGCTGCCTGAAATAACTCTTGTTTTGTAATTGTGGCTTTACGCCCAACCGTACGCACGACAAGAGGCTCACGAACCGTTTCTGATTCTGGAAAAGTCACATCATGGTTTGTTTTCATGGCAGGCTGAGTCATATTTTCAATAATTTATAAGCTTAGAGGCATTATAGCGGTTGCGCCAGTACTTGTGAAACGATTAGAAACAATACACATGTATATACAAATATATATACATGTGTATAATAATTAAAATTTCATCGTGTGGTGCTGAATCATGCAGCTAACTGAAAAAAGAAAATCACCCTTATCCAGTATTGCAACAGCAGTACTAGATCCTTATGCAGCAAACTTCTGGTTGCAAAAAATTAATCCATTATGGTCGGTGAATCAGTCACTCGGCAAAATTGTAAAAAAAGATACCGCTGCACAAGGTGTAGTGAGCTTTACTTTGCAATTCAATAAAAAATTCCAAATTGGCGCAGCAGGGCAGCATCATCCTGTTTATGTGACAATTCAGGGCGTACGCTATGAGCGAACATATAGTTTGACTCAGCTTGATGCACAACACGTTTTGTTGACAGTGAAAAAAGTTGATCAGGGCAAAGTCAGCACATGGCTGGTTGAGCAAGCCAAAGTTGGCGATACTTTAGAGTTTGGTGCGCCTTATGGTGATATGCAATTGCCTGCACAAGCCCAGCCTTTAATTCTATTGGCAGCAGGTAGCGGTATCACACCGATGTATAGTCTGGTACAAGACATGGCAAAATCTGGTCGTCTTAGTAGCACTCCAGTGACTTTAATGTATTGGGTAAAAACCTTTGCAGATGCAGCATTTAAAGCGCAATTTGAAGCTTGGGCACAGCAATATCCAAACTTTAAATTTCAAGTGCTTTATACCCAAGAGCCGAGTTTGGCGCACAGCCGTTTAAATGCAGAACATTTAAAAGACTTAGCGCAAATTGAGCAAAGTGCAGTGTTTGCATGTGGCCCATCGGGTTTTACCACGCAAGCTGAACAATTACTTGCACAGGCTGCCTTGCTAAAAACAGAAGCTTTTAGCATGACGCCTGTTTTAAGTGACGATGTTGGTTTGGTACAAGTTACACTGACTCAATCGAAAAAGATTATCACTATTCCAAAAGGCAAGTCCATTTTAGAAAGTCTGGAACAGCAAAATATTAAACCTAAATACGGCTGTCGTATGGGAATTTGCCATAAATGCGTATGCAACAAGGCTGAAGGTTCAACTAAAAACTTGGTCGATGGTGTTCAAAACAGCGAACCGAATAACCAATTGAAAATCTGCGTCAATTCAGCACAAACCGATTTAATTATTGATTTATAAGCGAGTTCCGATTATGAATATGCCAGTAAAAATAGAATATTTCCGCAATCCTAAAAACCGTGAACTCACTCAATTTGAATTAGATGAGCTTGCACGTGAATTAGATGCCATTAAACAAGAAGTTTTGGATGATATTGGTGAAAAAGATGCCAAATACATCCGCCGTGTTTATTCAACCATTCGTTATAGCTCAATGGCAGGTCGTGCCTTATTGTTCGCAGGATGGTTCCCGCCAGCATGGGTTTTGGGTACAGGTTTATTGGGCTTTGCCAAAATTATGGAAAACATGGAATTAGGTCATAATGTCATGCATGGTCAGTATGACTGGATGAATGATCCTAAATTCAATGGTGCAAGTTATGAATGGGATACGGTAGGTACTTCAGACAACTGGCGTCAAACCCATAACTTTAAACACCATACTTATACCAATATTAAAGGTATGGATGATGATATTGGTTATGGTTTGGTGCGTTTGTTCCCAGAACAACGTTGGAGATCAGGCTACTTATTGCAACCTTTATACAGCATTCCTTTCTGCTTACTGTTCCAATGGGGTGTTGCAATTCAGAATTTAGAAATTGGTAAAATTTTGAATGGCCGTAAAAGCAAAGCCCAAGCTAAAAAAGAATGGCAACCTATGCAGAAGAAAATCGGAAAACAATTGTTTAAAGATTATGTGTTCTTTCCATTGATTGCAGGCCCTTCGGCTTTACCAGTGTTTACAGGGAACTTGGTTGCGAATGGTATTCGTAATATTTGGACATTCAGCATTATTTTCTGCGGTCACTTTACGAAGGATGTAGAAGTATTTCCAAAGTCTGTGATGCAAAACGAAAGCCGTGGTCACTGGTATATGCGTCAAATTCGTGGTTCATCGAATCTTACAGGTTCTGAAGCATTCCACATTTTGACAGGACATTTAAGCCATCAAATTGAACACCATTTATATCCAGATATTCCTGCACGTCGCTATCGTAAAATGGCGCCAAAAGTACAAGCTGTGTGTGAAAAGTATGGCTTGAACTACAACAATGCGAGCTTAATTAAACAGTACGGCAGTGTGCTTAAACGTATTGTGAAATATGCTTTTCCATTTAAGAAATAAGTGACTTACAAATGAGTTGTTTAGTACGAATAGATTAAGTGATTGATCTTGGTTTAAAACTATACTTCTATTTTGAATTAGAGGTGATGCTGTAAAGTGTCACCTTTTTTATTGCTTTAGGTGTCGTAGTCGTTATTTTTATGCAGAATCATCAGCTATTTTATTAAGAGAAAACTCTATTTTTATTTTCTATTCTGGGTATAAAAAAGTAATCACCATAGGCGGCATCCGCTACATGTAACTTAAAAAACCCACAATTCAAATTGTGGTTTTATTATATCATTCATCAAAATCAAGCCAGTTTTTTATAAGTTACAATTTCTGGCAATGAATGATCACTACCCACCATATAAGAATAAGTCGCTAAACTCAGCATGGCATCATCTTCATCACTATTACCATACGCATAAATAGCAGCATAATTTTCTAAATCATATTGTTCTAAAATCCGTATTTTCTTTTGTTCCCGACTACAATCAGGTGTTGAATATTGCCCTGTGAATTGTAGATTTTTAATTTCTGTTTCAGTACAAAGCAAATCGACATTTAACTGCTGACAAATATATTGCAAATAAATATCCACACTGGCAGAAACAATCACCACATCATCACCATTGAATTGATGCTGTTTTAATTGTTGTAACAGTTGTGGGTTAAGGTCATGCATTAAATCTACTGCGTAATGCTGTGCAAGTGCTAATATTTCAGCTGTACTTGCGTCTTTGAACATGGCATTAAACAATTTAGGACGCATGGCATGTGCAGGATAAAATTTTAAATAATAGGCCTGAATCCAAGGCAAGATTTTAAGTCCTTGTTTAATAATATGCCGCTTAGATAAAGCATAGAAAATAAACCCTGTAAAACTGTCTTTGCTGCACAGGGTTCCATCAAAATCAAATAAGGCTAAATTTTTATATTTTTGGCTTTTTGCATGCATGTTTTATAACGTCCATTGACTCGCGTAGCAAACCAATTGGTGTTGTAATCTCGACTCAGTTTAGGCCCTGAAATGACCACTTGCGGCATCATGGCATAAAATGGCTCTTTGCCCGTTTGTGCTTTATAGAGTTTTGTAACCGCTAAATAGGTTGCAGTGTCTTCAAATTTCTTTTCTTTTTCTTTTTTTAAGTCTGCACGAATTTGGCGTGGGGTGACTAAAATATTATGTTTGGCAAAAACAGCAATTAATTCACGTTCTGATTCACTCTTTGCATTACGCACGCCGCCATCTTTAGCGTAAAGGAGTAAATCACCATCTAAATCGAGTTCAGCTTCGGTTAAATCATTCAGCATACTTTGGAATGCTGCATTGCGACTTGAATACATGCCCGAGTTATAGTCAGCAAAGCGGTATAGCGGTTGATCATAGTCGGCAGGGTACATCATTAAACGATGAATCCCATAATATAAGCCACCATACTGGGTATATAGATCGCTGCGTAATTCCGCAATGTTGCCACTTTTTCGTTTATGCTCTTTCGCATAGCTAATATGCACTTGCATAGAACCTAAAGTGGTAATTGGGTTAAGCTTTTCACCAATATTTTGTCCAAACAGTTTGGCAGCACCTGTTAGTGCGGAAACATGATAATGCTTTGCCATGTAGTCAAAAATTTCACGATATAGTTCATCTAATTCACGTTCAGTTTTTACCCGACGCATTTGACTTAAATAGTTATCTTCAGGGCTAGGGTGGTTTTTCAGCACATCCTGAAAATAGCCTGCAACCGTACCACCAATTGCTTCGCCCAATTTGTCTTTAAATTTTTCATCTAAACGATCTTGCACTTCTTTAACAGCTTTTTCACCCAAACCATAAACTTGTGGGTCGGCTACAAAGTTAGATTCCTGATCAACCACAGCAATAATGGTGCACATATTTTCTTTAGTTTGTGGAATACCCAATTGCTCAGAAATATCATAAATATCTTTAGCCCAAGCACTGCGTTCACTGACACGGTTAGGAATCAGTTTGCGAATGTGTTCTGCTTCCAAGGTCGGCTCATTGTCCTTAGACCACCATGTGCTGTCTCCACAGGCTGCTAAGCTTATGGATAAGGCGAGCACGCTGAAGGGTTTCATCAAAGAAGTGAATACAGTGTCTTTCATAGATAGGGAAAACTCGTTCCAAATGGATGAGCCCAAAGGGCAGATGCAGTATACTATGCCAATCATTAAAGTTAAGAATATATATGTATATTGGTCCCTATCAACTGTCAAATAATTTGATTGTTGCCCCAATGGCAGGTGGGTTAGACTATTTATAATTATAATTTAAAATCAATATCTTAGTGTTTTTTACGTGGCGTATGGCGTAGAATTGGCGTAAAAAAAGGAGGTGAAATCAATTCACCTCACTCCAATTTCTTTGAGACTCTTTTTGCAGTGAATCTAACCAAACTGCAACATCCGTTAAGTTTACAAAGTATTCAGATTTATTACCATCCACCTTAAATGCCGGGAAAGGTAGTTTACATTTAGCTGCTCGTTGTTTTGCAGCTGCCATATCTAAATGTGGCATGTAATCTTCAACAATATCGTTTTACAGAAGGTTTGCTTGTTTCTGCCCAATTTAGTTGACTCAAATTAGATCGGCACACAGAGCAAATCACTTTATCCTGATCATCATTTAATTGGTATTCAAGATGATCAATTGGATTACAGAATGGGCAGGGAATATCGCCACCACTTGTTAGATATTCACCATCACCACTATCTAAGTCCCATAGATAGCCATCAATACATTGAGAGTCTTGATAGGTAGCACCAAAATAAGATACAGGCATTTGAACAGGACATTCTTGTATTTCAATCGGTGGTTTTTCATTAATCATGGCCTTGCTCCTGTGAATCTTTGATTGCATCGACCCAGCTTTCAGCATCAAGCATATGTTTAATTGCATTCGACAGTTTTTTATTTGCCAAATCTACATAAACTTGAGCAGTCAGTCCTTTTCTGATTTCGTCCTGGCAATTTCTTAATTCAGAGATTGCACTTTGAATATCATTAAGTGCAGCTTCTGAAGTTTTAGTGATAATTTTTTTCATCACGCCACCATTAAATAGTTAAAATTTTTACTACGAGCTACTTCAACTCTTGCTTCGCGCTCTAAGCCGACTAAAAACTCTCGATATCCGTTTAAGTAGCATCCACAAAATTGCTTGAATTTTCGCTGACATGCTTCATTCATCAAATAATCTTGCTGCATTCGGCCTTTGTGGCAGAATATTTTGAGAACACTATCGCCACGACGCATAACCACAGCATTTTTTTTCACTTGTGGCCTGTATCCATCACAGTACAACCAGTAAGTGAATAAGTTTGTAAATCGGCAAGGTAGGCGAGTGATCATGTTGCTACCTCAGCTTGAGTGTTATATCCAATCTTTTTAAATAGTGGGTTCAATGCAGAAATATCTAACTGCTTTTTAGCTCGAGTAGCAGCAACATATAAAAGTCGAGCTTCATCTTCGGTTAGGATTTTTTCACCAGGTGCAGCAGCTTCTTTATAAAAGAAATCACCACCAAGTTTGACCTTGTTAAACTCCAAGCCTTTAGACTTATGAGCTGTGGTCACAATGCAGTCATAATCACTAGAATTACTTTTTAGTAATGAGCTGATTAGAGCTTCTTCACCCACTTTATTGATTAGGCTAACAAGTGCTTTTAAGTCATTTCCAGAGACTTCATTTGTGTATTCAATGACTTCTTCCCAATTGCTAAAGCCTTCAAATACACTTCCATCGTGGACTTTTATTCCAGACTTAACTTTTTTAGCATCTTCAATGTTTTTTAATAAAGAACCTGTATCAACTTCCAAACGTGGTTCACGTCCAATTTTTACCAACTCAACCATGTTTGAAAGGGCAGCAGCATTGGTACGATAGATAAATGCATCTGCAACCATATCGGTGACTTCACCAACATTGGAGTCAATTTGTTCAAAACCACGTAATGGAATTTCTTCATCCAAAACATTGAACAAAATTTTATTCGCAAGATCAGCAATGTTTTCACCAAAACGAAATGATTGACTCAAACGTGTTTCAGCAATATCTAGGGATTGCATCGCATTGACAGCACCACGAAACGCATAGATTTGCTGGTGACGATCACCCACATAAATTACCTGAGCACGTTGCTTACTCAAAACATTCAACATAATAGGATCAGCATCTTGTGCTTCATCAAATAAAATAAAGTCAGCATTAATCACTGGATTGCTCAATGCCCAATATTTTAGGTAATGGTCATGTTCGAGACGGTTAATACCAGCAGGATTTAAAATGTCATTCCAGTAATCATGTGCCTTAGGTAAAAGGATATTTGCCAATTCAGCACGATATGTATCATCCATCCAATCAGGTAAAGCAGCGTAAACTTGTGATAGTTGAATTTCGCTGTAATTAGAACGGCAGAAATAACCGACGGCATTCATCATAGATGTGGCCATACGTTTTGAATTAAATAAACGCTTCTGGTCATCCTCACCACGTTGTTTAACCAATGCCACTGGTACTTGATAATTCTCAAGATCATGGCGAGATGCCAATTGGTTTGACATCAAGCGACGATTTTTTAATTTATTAGTCAGCCAGCGTGGAACAGAGTTATAAGCTAGGCTGTGAAATGTTTTGCACTTAACATTATGGTTAAATTTAGACTGTGCTTCTGTTGCAATAGCTTTGTTAAATGCCAAGTACATTCCATGTTGGTGATGCTTTGCATTACCAATCAGTTTAAGGGTAGAGGTCTTACCAGCACCAGCGTATGCGGTCACTTTACAAGACTGACCATGTAATGCCATATCAATGGCATGTTGTTGTTCAATAGTTGGATTCATAATTCTATCTCACTACTGGTGCCCTCATGTGTGAGGGCACCACATGCCAGTGTTATGCTGTTAATTCAGCTGCTTTGCGTTCGTAAATCGAATTGATCTTGTCGATTTGAACATCAGATAAGCCAGAAGTGTGAGGCTCAAAACGCTCACCCATAATCTTATTGATGGTTTCAACATCCGCTGCGTCTTCAAGATCAACAACCAACTGAAGGTAGAACTTCTGCCAGCCATGAGCATTTTTAATATCAGTTTGAGCTGGTTCACCTAAGTTAGTAGGTACTGTGTTGCTGACTTCTTTTAGCTGTTCCAGTGTTTCAGTCGCATAAATTTGTGCAATTAATGCTGCTGTATTGAACTCGGGTGCCATATCAATAACAGTTTCTTGAGACTGTTCACGTTCAGCCATCTGAGCTTTTAAACCCGATGCACCTTGATGTTTTTTTACCGTTGATTGAACTGGGGTAACATCAAGTTCTTCACGTTCAGCAATTTCATCTGGGGTATAAACACCTAGAATTACATCGGGTGTATATAAGCGTGACCAACGTTTAATAGCAAGATACGCAAGTTGTTGGCGTGGATCACTTACCCATAAAGGTGAATTGCGTACTGAGCCTACTTGTCCCATAGAAATATCAATTTCACGTGGAGAAGTTTCACCTTTTAATGTTGCCCAGACTTTAATGCCTTTATCCCATGATTTATCTTCCTTGCCGTTGATCTTTGCCCAATCGCCATACCATTCAAAATTTAAACGACCTGTGATAGGTGCACGATTGGTAATCACAGCATTCACAAGTTGCGCTTCATACCCTAATACACCATTAATTTGATGAGTTTTTTGAGCTACGGCAAAAGGGTCCATTTGCCACTGTGCTGATTGCATAATGATGGCTAAACAATCTCCAGTATTGCCCTGAAGATGTTTCGGCACTGCAAATTTTGATGAAGCCATGACACTTGCAATACGCTCAAAACGATCCATAATTTCAGGATTCATCATGATGTCAAAAGCAGTTAAGTGTGCAATCTGACCATTTTGTGGGGTTGTTAATGCGTTCATAATAAAATTCCTTAAACTGTTTCTTTAAATTTGTTTGAAATACGGAAAACTCGGGTGCTGGAGGTTTTGCTATATTTCGCAAATAAATCAGGTTCTTCTTTTTTCAACAGCGTACTGTCGATACGAGTAGAGGATTGTTCTTTGTAGGTGCAGATGGACTTGCCCTGGCTAATCATCATTTCCGCATCCTGCATCGTTGAGACAATCTTTAATTTGATTTCATCTTCACGAGCCTTGTCCGCTTTTTGGCGACCTTGAACAGTGATAAGTTCTTCAGCAAGCTTGATATGTTCAAAATCAGCTTCGACTTGTTTACCCACAACATGATTTGACCAGCGATGTAAAACATCATCAAAACAAGTAGGATCTGGTGGAACATCAGCAATGACATGGTTGAACCAAAATGCTTTAACCTGTTTAAAGATTGATTCAATTAAATCGTCATCACGTTCAATGCGATACATACGGAACTTATTGCCACCAATGAGAACGGCAAGGTGCCATACTTGGAAGCCTGTAATCTTCATGTACCAAAGGCATTGAGTAAGGTAATAGTCTGGAATTTGGTCTGTTCCTTCTTCACCAAATAACTTGGACAAATATTCCGAAGCTGTTTTACATTCCAAGCCTTGGTCTGTAGTTAGTTTCCCATCTTTAAAGAAAACACGACCTGCTATTTCAGGATTTATAACAGCACGGTCAATGTTACCGATAGCCCAAGACTCTCCGATGTTTTCAAGAGATAACTGCTGAGTAACACGTTGAACTTTCATACCTGAACGACGTGAAAACTCTTTAGCAACAACGTCTTCAAGTAGGTTGCCGAAATGCGCAGACTCATTTTGTGATTCTTTACGTTCACTGCGACCAGTTTTGTCTAACCACAATTGATATGGTGATTTGTACGGACTAAAACCAAGGATTGCAGCAACGTCTGAACCACCGATACCTTTTTTACGACCTGCAAGAAATTGATCACGATTAACTTGTGTATTCACTGTTCAACTCCTTTTGAAATAGAGTGAGTTCTTGTTAGTTTGCAAATAACAAGATTTTTGGCGAATTTTTCATAATTTTGCTGTGCATCTTTTATGTAATATTCAGAATCATCATCGGCTCTAGCAGCTTCCGTTTCCTTGCTTGTAAAAAATACACGGATCGTATCAATTGCATCTCCTGCACATTCAAATGTTTGAAAGCATTTAGCAGAGGTAAGCAAACGTGTGAATGCTGCTTTATGTTTTTCAGAGCCAACATTGCAAACAAATTGCCCTGTAGTTAAATTTTTAACCACGAAAAATTGTTCTTTAATTTTCATGATCAATCTCCCTGATATGCGCCAGAAACGTGTTTACGAGGATAAATTTCAGAACGCACATAACCACGACTTACTTGTGAAGGCATTTGGTTGATAGGCGCAACCCATGTCGGGAAAAACTTAGAATTCAGATCAACCCACACACCGCAATCAAACTTTTGGTTTGTGTCTTCGCGGTAATACTCCAGCGTTTCACCATTGACCAAAATGTGGTGCGTTGCTTCCTTAGGGGTAGCAACTTTAGGAATGAAAGCCATCATCGCATAGCCTCCAAATGCGCTTTGGTTGCATTAACCTGTGAAACTTGTTCCGCTTCACAAGCTTTTAAACCAACACCAAAAAAGATGAATGTGCTTACTGCAATCAGCGCAGATGCAGCAGCATTTGAAGCAAAGCTTTTAAGCTTTGAAACAAAGCGTTTTTTGTCTTGGCGCTTAATTAGCGTTTCGACTAGCTTGTTTTGCGATGTGTTTGTTGCCATAATGACCTCGTGTAGTTGAAGCCCGCTAGATTTCCAGTCCCTGCGGGCTTTTTAATGCCCACTGTTAAGCTGCAAACGTACCAATACGGACAGGGTTTTCTGGGAGCAAGGCAATCACTTTTTCTTTGAATTCTTGAATAATTTCATTACGCAAGAGTTCTTCTTTAACGATTTGCAATGCAAACGATGGCTCACCATCTGAGCTATTTACTACAAGACGCAAGCGAATAGTTTTGTCATCAAGACCGACATAAGCTGGATCAATGATTTCAAAATAACTTGGTAATTTCCCTGCTGTGCTTGAAGCTTCAACTTTGTCAAAGACTGAGCGAGTTTCTTGCATGTTTGATACTGACGAGTCAGTAGTTGAAGATGCGCCAACTTTCATGTTGCGAACTGCATTAATTGCTTCCGCAATATGGATCGTTTCACCAGCTTCACTTGTTGCAGCAAATACACTTGCCCAATCTTCAAGTAATGTTGCAAAACGCTTTTGATTAAGTTTGTTATCTTTAAGCTGATTGAGCTTTTCCCAAACTACAGTTGGTTCAAGCTGTAACACTGCTTTATGGTCACAATGACCTTGAGCCAATCCAACAACTTTGAAGTTTAAAATTGCTGTTGCTGATACATTTTTGTGGTCAACAAATACAGGGGCATAAACTTTTACATCAGGAACAGAATTTTCAGACTGCGTATTACCTAAAACATAACTTTTAAAATCTTCAAAAGATGGGGTTTTTAAAACACCACGTGCACGGTTACGACCAGCTTGAAATTGTTCTAAATCATGAACATTGAAATTTTCATGAATGGCAACAAGTTGACCACGAGATAAATCATTTACAGGTAACGCAAGTTCAACGATTTCTTTAGCAGAGTTTTCCATTTTCAGTACCTTATGGATGGTTGGTAAAATTGTTGTAATGAGAAGGGGGCTGTTTAAGCGTCTTCAGTGAATAATTGACTTGTATGGTTAGCGAACAAAGTGACATCACCACCAGCATTCAAATGCATTGGAGTTTTTGAGGTAGTGTCCTCTGCACGTTTACCTTTTGCTGTTGGTTCAACAAAAGCGAGTGTGTGTGCAATTTCGACCTGGCTTGAATCACCGATACGAGCAATATCAAGTGTGATTTTGATTTGCCCTTTTTTGTTGTGCTGAACAGCACCTTGAGAAACCATGCTGATAGCTGCACCGAGTTGGTTAGCAAAGGTTCCTGCACCTAAGTCAGCAACAAATTGCTGTGCGTTGGTTGGTTTGGTAGACATTTTTACCTCACATTGGGTTAGTGTGTGAGATAAATATCGCATTACCGATATTATTAGTCAATAGGAAAACCGATATTTTTATAGAAATTCCGATTTTTAATTTTATAGTGATAAAAAAACCTGCTCAGGGCAGGCTTTGAAGAAATTTACATCTAAGATCTTTTTAAATAAATTAATGCTGAAAAGCAAAGAATAAATCCCCAATACCAATATTCTTTAACAAAACTAGCACCACCAATAATTTTTAATATTAATATCAGTGGAATACAAGCAAAAGCCGAGATAAAAGCGTAAGCGAATATAAAAAACATCCATTGCGCAATACTGTCAATTGATTCAGGTTTTTCACCCTTAGATCGTCGTACTTTCCATTCTGAAAATGAGTTAACAAAATAATATAAAGCACCGATTATACATACTACCCCAATAATTATGTCAAAAAAACCACCTGACGAACTCCCTAAACCATCTTCAATATATCGATCTGCATAAGTATGAAAAGGTGTAAAAATGAGTATTAATAATATTGGAGTTTTTTTCATAGCTTGTCTCAGGCTAAGATTAATTAACTTTTTCTAACTCTTTTAGGACGCGAACCACCAAGTGGCCTAAAAGCATCAATCACTAAGCCGACCAATTCCATACCTTCTTCAAATTCAATGATATTGGGTTGAAAGTTTGGGTTAAGTGCTTGTAAATATTTACGTTCATCACTTTCAATAATCAATTTTTTGAATGTTGCATCTGTACTGTTTCTAACAACAATGAGGTCTTCAGATAGAAGATCACAAACTTGGAATGATGGATTTACAAGTATGTAATCACCATCTTGGTACGTTGGAAAATTACTGATACCCACTACTTTTAAGTAAAAACAGCCGTCAGGATCATCAGAACTTAATGGAGGAAGCCATTCTGTAATTTCAGATGGATTTAATGCTTCTACAGATGTCATTATTCCTGCTTGCACCCAAGATAAAACAGGGATGAGTTTATTTGATGTGATAGAGACAACATTGTTATCAAAATCACCAGTTATGCCTTTCTTGAGTTCTTCCGCTGTTACACCAAGAGCATTTGCTAACTCAAGTATTGAACCTGTTGATTTTGCATTGCCTGTTTCAAGGTCAGAAATTACAGATTGCTTCACGCCTGATTTTTGAGCCAATTCCTTTTGAGTCATTTTTTTGGCTTTACGAAGCTTTTTTAAATTTTCACCTAAAGTCGCCATAAAAAAATCCTAAAAACTACTATCGGAATTCTGATACAAAATGCAATCGGTTTGGCTATTGTCTTAATATCGGAAAACCTATATATTTGTTAAAAATATCGGAGGTTCTTATGAATCAGTGGCAAACAATGATCTCTGATTTAAGAGAAAAAGGTTTAACACAAACTCAAATCGCTGCGGAAATTGAATGTTCTCAAAATTATGTAAGTGATTTAGAACGTGGCGTTTGCGGTAAACGCTTGTCTTATGAGCTTGGAAAGAAATTAGAAGCTCTTTGGGAAAAACACCAATCAGCAGACTTAACCGCACAATCTGCGAGTTAAAAGGAAATCCTATGGAAACAAAAATAATGTTTGTATTCAGCAAAAAACTGTTGGCACCCATGTCAACACGTGTACCGCTGGAAGTCCAAGAGATCATTGATACTTTGGCTGAAAGCCAAGGTAGTGATCGTGCTAAGTGGTTAAGAGATGCCATAGATAAAAAGATCGAACTGGAGACAGGTCAATCATCATCTGAGCACATAGAAAAATCAAAGAATACAACGTCTACGAGTGTATTTATGAATGTATGCAGAAATTTGAAAAGTTTTTGGCAGGCATTAAAAAAGCCTGACGTTGCAGGTCGAGCTTCTAGTATTCATCAACATTCAGGTAAATGAACATGAGTAATTTAACAGAACATAAGTGCGCTGGCAAATGTCCAGAGTTTAAAACAGAGCAGTGCAATCACTGTTTGATTCAGCAAATTGAAAAACGTGAGTTTGATTTGGGCTTAGCACCTGACGAAGCGTATGTAAAAGATAGTGGTTTCAGTGCTGGTGATGTGGTCGTCTTGATTGGTGAAGGCACAAAAGATGTGTTGTTAGAAATTGTCAATCATATGTACACGCCAAATATGTACCGAGTAAAGATTTTGGAGTCGGGAAATTTCGGTCCTGTTTTTAAAGATGATATTCGCCAAGCCACGTCAGCAGAGTTACACGCTAAAAAACGTCTTTCTGCTGATTTAAATAAGCATCTGGATAGTGCGTATTTCATTGGTATTGATTTAGCTGCTGATGGAGAAGATAAGTCGGTTGAAGTGGCTTATTGCGTAATCTCTAAAAAATACTGTACCTGCCCAAACGGTGTTCAGATTTGCTTACATGAACATGGTGGTGCAGTGGTGGAGGTGCAGGGATGATTTTTGAAATTATTAATCCAAGTGATAAATGTACTTTGGAAACATCTGATCACGAAGTTGCTGCTGTTACTTGCTGTTTAATTGGAACTGGTAAATATGCATTGCAGGGGATAGATACTGATCTTGAAGTACCTCTCTTCATCTTTGGTGATCATGATGAATGGTTCACTGAAAAATTTAATAGAGATTTAGATCAATCTATTGAATTCATTAAAGCCAACAAACTAGATGAATTAATTGTGTGTCTAAATGGCGTTTTAATTGGTGGTGCAGAGTCACGTGCATCATTTAATAAAGGTATGGATTTAATTGATGATCCAATCAAAAAAGAAGAGTGGCGACAACATTGGTTGGATGAGCGTCGTACCAGTTTAAACAATATTTGTGCTCGTGCATGGCATTATGCTGAATCCCTGCAACAACTTAAAAATAGAGCACTGGAATTGGTTGATTCCTTGGGCTTAGAGCAGGCAAAGGAAATTATTTACAATACCCCTGATAAAACTGCCACTCATTACATCATTGATACTGGCTGTCATTATCACTCATTAGAGTTTCATTCATTTTGGTCATCTGAATTAAATGATTGGGATGATTCTGATTTTACATCGTTAGAAGAACTGAAAAAACATTTTAAAACAGTCATTGATCTATCTGAATTAAAAGACCTTATTCGCATTTATGAGGGAATAAAGGGAGTAGATCATGATTGATAACACCTCAATTCTCGCACTTACTGACATTATCCAATTGCCTGAAGCTGAACGCTTACAGGCAATCAAGGATAAGTTTTCAGCAAAATCACATGATGAATTACTTAATTTACTTGGCAATGTTTTAAATGTTGCTGTGAATTATGCCCAATCGTGTGATGAAACATTGTATTTACATCTCGTCACCACTGGCGATATGCACCCATACGCAATAGATAAGCTTATTTCACCTAGTTTTCATGGTGCTTTGAATGGGCTGATCCTAGCGCAAAAAGCACCTAATCAAGATGTTCTGTGTGAATCGTGTGCTTATCGTTGCGGCACTTTAGCAAATCATTGTCCTTCTACTCAATCTGACTTGGCTCATGCCTTGGAGTTGGATGCTGTTTTTTATTGCCATAAAGATATTGAAAATTTGCATAGTCCGTCTGCTACAGATCGTAAGCGCATGAAACCATGCAAAGGCTGGGCACAGCATGTGAAGAAACATAAGGGAGTAGCAGCATGAAATCAAATGAAGCTAAAAAACCTATGTATATCTTTACTGAACTAGGGAAAGAAAAACTTTGTAAGCACTGTGATGAATACTGGCCTACAGATTCAGAGTTTTGGTTCATGATT
Source organism: Acinetobacter towneri (assembly GCF_001758345.1). GTDB lineage: Bacteria > Pseudomonadota > Gammaproteobacteria > Pseudomonadales > Moraxellaceae > Acinetobacter > Acinetobacter towneri_A. The sequence continues at coordinate 144,179 of NZ_MKQS01000001.1, read as the reverse complement.
AAATCAAAGTTAAAAGATGGAACCATTACATTTCGACCAGAATCAGCATGTAAAGGCTGCTATGACCGCGTTTATAGACCACATCATGTAAAAGGTGTGAACAAGGTTCGTTCAAGTCATGAAAAGAAGGTGGCAGCATGAAAGACCTAAACAAAGTTTTGATGTTTGTATTTATGGCGATTGGTGCTGCGTTGGTTAAGTGGGGTGGGGTGTGAGTGATTTAATAAAATATTCAGATGTAAGCCAATATCAATTGATGGTGTTGCCAGTGTGCGGAACACATGGAATTCAAATGGAATACAGGAAAACAGAAGGTGAGTGTGAGGCTTGGGGTGGCGTTTGGTATGACTGCCCTAAATGCTTTAGCTCAGTTGTTTTTAAGGCTGATCAGGAAAAGCATGTACCAGCTCAAGAGCAAGGCGCAGGGGGTGTGGCGTGATTAAAAAACGTAATAAAAAATACAACCCCAATAAACCTGCTTTAAATCCTGTACGCAAGTTTCAGCTTATTGGTGAAGCGATTGAAGAAAATCGCATTCTCGAACTTTGGCAATTAACAAATGGGAAATCTGAGGATCAAGCGCCTGAGTTAGCCCATTTGCTAACTTTGACCAAGGGTACACTTGTGATTGCCATGCGTAAGGATTTAATCGACAACAAGCAAAGCTTCCATATCAGTTGTGACATATACGCAGATCATCCAGATGGCCGATCTATACAGCTCGATTTTGAAATAGCTGTACCTGAACGCATGACATATGGACAGTTTTTGAATGGTTGTGAAGAAGATCAAGAGCCAATTTACATCGTTGAATGTGGTGTCAAAACTCGCTGGAAAGGTGCCAGCAAGTTAATGGATGAATATTTCCATGAAGTTGCGGGACCGGGATTCAAAATTGTAAAGCAGCCATACATTGTGACTTGCTTTTCTGCATTCAAGAACATGGCATGTCAGCGCGAATTTAAAGCCGTGCAGATCTCCCTTACTGGTAATGGGTTAGGGGTGGCAACATGATTATCGGAGTTGCTGTTAAAGCAGGTGAGCTTATGGTCGCTCTACCAAAACCTAATCGCCATGCAGATTGTATCAATATCATTCTGTCACTTGGCTTGGTACCAGATATTCAAAATCAATGGGGGAAATCTGCACATCAAGGTTTCTATTGTGAAAATGGGAAGTTCTATACACGTCCACAAGCATTTTTACATGCAGTTGAATGTGGCCAACAAGAATGGACTGCAAACCAATTAGAGCTAATAGCCTTAGGTGAGATGGAATTTTCTCGCCTTGGGTTATGTAGTGAAGATTTGTGGTGAGGTGGTATGAATAATTCTAAAATTCCACTTACTCCGAAAGAGTGTGATGTATCAAATTTTCCATTTATGCCACTGGATATTGATCGACTTTTGAATTCTGAAACATGGATTCTTGGAGATGATTCAGAAAAAGTTGCAAGCATGACGTTGTGGTTAAAAAGCTGGTCGCAAATACCTGCTGCAAGTATTCCAAACAATGACAAGATGCTTGCGCACTTATCTGGCATGGGAACCAAATGGAAAAAAGTAAAAGATCACGCCTTACGTGGATGGGTTGATGGTGGTGATGGTCGTTTGTATCACCATGTAGTTGCAGAGAAAGCATTGGAAGCTTGGATTGAAAAGCTTGCCAGTGCTATATCTGGGGCACAAGGGAACGCTAAGCGTTGGGAAATTCAGATAGATACATCTGAGTTAGAAAGTCAGCTATGCGATGCAGTTCATCGGTTAAAAAGTATCGCCCCCCAATCCAAAGCATTAACAAAGAAGATTGCCAAAATTATAGAGTCCCGATCGGGGGGCGATAGCAACCCGAATCATGTCGGGATCGCAACAGATAAGAGAGAGAATAGAATAGATAAGAATATAAATAATATTCACTCACAAGGCGAACCTGAAAAAAATTCAGTCGAACAAAAAAACTCACTTGATGACGATCTGAATCTCTGGAAACCCACTCTCGACCAGATCAACGCATGGCGTCAAAGAGCAGGTTTACCGAAAACCACACAACAAGAATTTGATCAAACCATGATTACGTTCTTGCCACACTACGCACCACAAATCAGATCGGGGCGATTACTTGAAAACCAGGTGTACTCAAAATACATCAACTGGATCAAGCGTGATAACTCAAACGACAAAGCACCAACAGGCACAAAAACTAGACCTGTGAACGCCAATTCAACCAAACAAGTCAATGCTGCATGGGATAACGAACCAAACACCGATGATCGTCCATTTCATGGAACAGTTGAAATTCCTGAGGGCTTACGATGAACGCATTAGTAAATCTTGAAAACGGTTTTAACTTTGTGGATCAAATTTGTGAGATTCACAAAATCAACATGGTCAAAGCAGGACCGCATCATATTTGCCCAGAGTGTGCAGTAGCTAATTTGAATAAATCCAAGCAGGGTGAACAAGCACGTGTTGATCGTATGGTTCGTCAAAAACATTTGGAAGGTGCAATGATTCCTGAACGTCACAGTGATTCAGCATTCACGAATTATGTGACAAAAACACAAGGACAAGCCAACACACTGAGTCAATGCATCGAGTATGCACAAGCATTACTTGCAGGAAAGAAATCAAATTTCATCATGGTTGGATCAACTGGCACAGGAAAAACACACCTAGCATGTGCTACTGCAAAAACTTTGCTGAAAAATGGATTGTTTGTTCGATACATCACAAGTGAAGAATTAGCGCAGCGAGTCATGAACGCTTGGGACAAAGATACGAAAGATCAATCTGAAGAATCTGTGATTTATGACATCTGCCAATACGATTTACTCATTCTCGATGAGTACGGTCTACATGACCGTGATAAGCGTCTGGAAATTATTCACCGAGTTCTTACAGCACGATATGACCGAAAAAAACCAACGATGCTGATATCTAATTTCACAATGAAACAACTCAAAGCAGATCTTGGTGATCGTTTGTGGTCCAGATTCCAGCACGACGGATTGAAAACAGTTGAATGCAAATGGGCAGATGCACGGGTGAACTCATGACAAGTTATTTATCACAATCACAAATCAAAAGACTTGTGCAACAACGTATCAAAAAACCTAAACAACCAAAATATGGGAATCATAAAGTTGTAATTGATGGGGAAAAAGTTGCTGATTCACAGCATGAATATCGTCGTTTAAATGATTTAAAGGCCTTACAGCGTGCAGGTGAGATTAAGGATTTACAGACTCAGGTTCGCTACAACCTGATACCAACACAAAAAATTTGTGGTGTGAAAGTACGTGGCACAGATTACATAGCAGACTTTGTTTATTGGACCAAAGATGATCAGTTCATCTGTGAAGATGCCAAAGGTCATAAAACTGCGGATTACATCATTAAACGTAAGCTGATGAAGCTAATTCACAATATCGACGTAGTTGAAGTTTAAGAACGATTTAGGGGAGTATGACAATGAAGTCTAACGCTGAAACAATCCTTGAAGCCATTGAGGATTTACATAATCAAGAGCAGATCGTTACTAGAGAAACTTTGTCACAATTGACAGGCTTAAAATTATCTATCGTTGATGATCGTTTAAGCCATCTTGTCGATAGTGGTCAGATTATCCGTGTACAGCGTGGTGTATTCATTCCAGCCCCTAAACATCGTCCATCTCGTATTATGTCCAAGATGGTTTTACCTGATGGTACCGTTAAAATTGAAATTGGTGATGACCAGATTTTGACATTGACGCCACGTGAAGCACGCAACCTTGGCAATCTTATGGTTGCTGAAGCAATGCAATATGCAAATATTGAAATGGGCCATCATATGGCAATACTTCAGAGTGAAGTAACAAGTCAGGTGCGTAAGCTTAATAGACAAGTCAGTGATTTACTGGATGTGGGTAAGCAAGGTGAATTGTTATGAAATCAATATTAGATCAACTTGTCGGCACCTCAGAACCTGTCACTCGTTTTAATAATTTAACCATAGATAAATTAAAGGAGATGGCTGCTCAAATACAACAACCTAAAGAGAGTGAAGATGATCCTTACGCAATCTTACTTTCACAGGAAAAATTTGAGATGTTAATTAAGTCAAAACATCTTGTAGCCTTTGATAATTCTTCACCTACAGAAAAAGCAGTTTCATTTTTACACGGTTTACCTGTCATTATTCAAAACATTTATGAATATAAAGTCATGACTAGAAAAGAATATAAGGAATTTTATAACAACGTGCTACACCCCCTCTAAGGTTAGACCTCCCCACATATATACATGATCATTAAACCAATATGAGGTTTGGTGATCATGGCTGAAAAAAAAGTAATTGATTGGGAAAAGATCGAACTCGATTATCGAGCAGGTATTAAGTCTCTACGTCAAATTGCAGGTGAGCATGATATTGCAGAATCAGGCATTAGACGTAGAGCAAAGCAATACGAATGGGTTCGTGATCTATCTGAAAAAATTAAAGCTAAAGCAGATGACATTGTGCGCAAGGAGAGTGTGCGCAGCAGTGTGCGCACGAAAACGACCATTTCAGAAAAAGACAAAATTGATGCGAGTGCCAATGAAGTAGCGTCAGTCCGATTAGCACATCGTAAGGATATTCAACGTTCACGCAAGATTGCTATGAGTCTTTTTGATGAGCTTGAAATGATGGTCGGTCAAGAGAATGTCAAATTGCTGGAAATGTTGGGTGAGCTTATGTGGTCACCTGATGACAAAGGCAATGACAAAGTAAATGACCTTTACATGAAGATCATCTCAATGCCTGGTCGTGTGAAGTCTATGAAAGATTTAAGCGACACACTCAAAACATTGATTGCTTTAGAACGTCAAGCGTTTGGACTTGATGATGAGAACAATAAACCTGTCGATGCACTGACTGCATTACTTGAACGAGTGAGCACTGGAAATAGTTCTGCATTTAAACCAATTGCCGATGATCCTGAATATTAGTGCATGTACGTGAATGGAACGACTAATCACCCACACCAAAACAATTTCATTCACGTACACGCTTCAAAAATGCACCAATGTTGTGCAAAATGGAGTAAAAATTGATTTATAACACTAACTTACAGCCACTACCGACAAATGCCGAGGAGCTTGAACGCTGCTTGGCAGACCCTGTTTGGCGTATTTTTAGTGGCTGTTTATATAAGATCAAAATTAAAGGTGATGACTTTGTAAATGAGTTAGGGCAAGTAGAAGAAGCTCCAACATTTGAATTACCGTTCCAGCCTAATGATGCACAGAAGAAATTCTTAAATCGGTTGTGGTACCGCAATATTATTTTAAAAGCACGGCAGTTAGGTTTCACCACATTGATCTGTATATTGTGGCTTGATCATGCCTTGTTTAATGCCAATCAGCATTGCGGTGTTATTGCACAGAACCTTGAAACTGTAGGTGATATTTTTAGCGATAAGATTAAATTTGCGTACGATAACTTACCACCTGAAATATTAGAACGTTTCCCACTCAAAACGAATAATGGAACTGAGATGGAATTCGCCCATAATGGTTCTAAAATTTCAGTTGCCACATCATTCCGTGGCGGTACCATGCACCGTTTACTTATTTCTGAATACGGTAAAATTTGCGCTCAATCGCCTGGTAAAGCGAAAGAAGTTCGTACAGGTTCATTACCAGCAGTTCCAACAACAGGTATATGTGTCATTGAATCTACTGCTGAAGGTCGTGGTGGTGACTTCTTTGATAAGGTTCAGATCGCACAGAAGAACTTTGCTTCACGCAAAAAACTCACGCCAAAAGACTTTAGGCTTCATTTTTACGGCTGGTGGGAAGAACCGAAGTATCGTATTGACTCAACTGAAGTCATTATTTCTAAAAAAGATCATAATATTTTTGATCACATTGAAATTGTTGTATCCAGAAACTTAGGTAAGAAGATCAAAATTGATCCTGATCAACGTGCTTGGTATGTATCGACACGTGATAATGATCTATCTGGTGATCAAGCTTTGATGTGGCAAGAGTATCCCTCATTTCCTGACGAAGCATTTCAGGTCAGTACAGAAGGGAACTACTACGCAAAAGATATGCTTGAGTTGCGTAAACGTAGTGGTATTGCTCAAATTGAAGTTTTAGATGTACCTACGTGTACGTTTTGGGATATTGGCAACCATGATGGTTGTGCAATTTGGTTTCATCAAATGATGAATCAGCAAGATCGCTTTATTGATTATGAAGAAGATCATTTTCAAGATTTACGTCATTACGTGAAACTGATTAAAGATAAACCTTATATCTATCATACTCATTATTTACCGCACGATGCAGCACATCAAAGGCTTGGCGATTACAACAAGTCAGTATTAGAAATGCTTGAGGAATTATTACCTGGTCATAATTTTGTGGTCATTCCACGTATTACGTTACTCACAACTGGTATTCAACAGACTCGTAGACATTTAAAGAATGCTTGGTTTGATGAAGAACGATGCAAATTGGGTATCGAACGTATTGAAGGCTATAAGAAAAAGTTTAACCAACAAGCCAATATGTTTATTGACCAGCCTGATAAATCGAATGGTTGCTCAGAAGGTGCAGATGCACTTAGACAGTGGGCACAGGCTAAAGATGCAGGGTTGCTTGGTGATTATGTCTATACGGCTAGTCTTACTGGTATGAATCAAGGTACAACACATCAAAATCCACATGGTTATGTCGAAGCACCTCCGACAGATTGGCGTTTATAAGGAAAAGCTATGTTTACTCAAGAAGATACAGCTACAAGTGAGCAGATTAGCGATGATGATACGCTTAGTCTGGAAGAATTAACGGAGATCATGCACGAAATTGAGGAACAACCTCATTGGCGTCACATCGCAGATAAAGAGATGGATTATGCAGATGGCAATCAATTAGATACAGATTTGCTTAACCGTATGCAACAGATCGGTATTCCACCTGCTGTAGAGGACAGAATTAGTCCAGCTTTATTGTCGATTATGGGTTATGAGCTACAGACTCGTACTGATTGGCGTGTAAAAGCCAATGGTGAAACTGGCGGTGATGATGTTGCTGATGCCTTGAACTACAAGTTAAATCAAGCTGAACGCTTATCTAAAGCAGATAAAGCGTGTAGTGATGCTTTTCGTCCTCAAATTTCATGTGGTTTAGGATGGGTTGAGGTAAAGCGTGAGCAAGACCCATTTAAATATCCTTATCGTTGTGTTGTAGTTCATCGTAATGAAATTCATTGGGATATGAAGTCTACAGAACCAGACTTATCTGATGCACGCTGGTTACGTCGTACACGCTGGGTTCATCCTAAACGATTGATGAGTGCTTTCCCAGAACACAAGGAGCTAATCCAAACAGTTGGTCGTTATGGCGGTTCATGGTGGCAGCAACCTGATGTGCTCGATGGTGGAGCAAGTACAGGCTTACAAAACGCTTGGCTTGATGCACGTTCATGGACGATAAGTGAAAACTACTGGTATAACCCTACATCTAAAGAGATAAACGTTACTGAGGTTTGGTACCGTCGTTGGGTGCGTGTACCAGTTTTAAAGTTCAGTGATGGTCGCATCGTTGAGTATGACATCAATAACATGGCTCATGATTTGGCAATTTATCAAGGTGTTGCACGTGTAGAGCAGGCTACCATATCAAAATTGCGTCGTTCATATTGGCTTGGACCACACCTTTTACATGATAGTCCTTCGCCATATTCACACCATTATTTCCCTTATGTACCTTTTTTTGGGTTTAGTGAAGATAATACTGGCATACCGTATGGCTTTGTTCGTGGCATGAAGTACAGTCAAGACAGCATTAACTCTGGTATCTCAAAGTTACGTTGGGGGATGAGTGTTACACGTGTTGAACGTACCAAAGGTGCAGTGGCTATGACAGACGAACAATTACGTCGTCAAGTTGCGCGTCCTGATGCTGATATTGTATTGGATGCAGCACACATGGCTAGACCTGGTGCAAGATTTGATGTTAAACGTGACTATGAATTATCACAGCAACATTTCCAACTGATTAGTGATAATCGTGCTGCTATTGAGCAAGTAAGCAATATTACTTCTGGGTTCCAAGGTAAAAAGGGTAATGCGACTTCGGGCAAACAAGAGCAGATTCAAGTTGAGCAATCCAATCAAACTTTAATGAAGATGATGGATAATTTTCGTGAAGCAAGGACGTTAATCGGTGAGCAGTTGCTATCAATGATCGTTGAAGATATGGGCACTCAGCAACAAACTATCATTATTGAGGGTGATGCGGTACGTGAGGATCGTACAGTTGTTATCAATAAACCTGAAGTTGATGAACACGGTTACCCTTACGTCAGTAATGATGTTCAACGTACACGCTTGAAAGTTGTACTTGATGATGTTCCAAGTACCAGCACATTCCGAGAACAACAACTTAATGCCTTGTCTGAGATTGTTAAATCCTTACCTCAAGAGGTTCAAGTTGCAGTATTGCCTTATGTGATGGCCTTGACTGACATTCCATTCAAGAAAGACATTATTGAATCTATTCGCCAAGCTACACAGGCACCAACACCAGAACAAGTGGAGCAACAAATTAAAGAAGCTGTTGATAAAGCACTTGCCGATGCAGGTATTGATCTAAAACGTCGAGAGCTTGAACTTAAAGAGCGTAAAGCAGTAAGTGAAATTAAGGAAATAGACGCACGTTCAGTACAAATTGGTGTGCAAGCTGCATATTCAGCAATGCAAGGCGGTTCACAAGTGGCAATGATGCCGCAGATTGCGCCAATTGCTGACGAGATTATGAAAGGTGCAGGTTATCAGCGTCCTAATCCGATGGGCGATGATCCTAATTTCCCTACAGCAGAGCAGACCGCAGCAATGGACATTCGCAGCCCGTATGTTCAGGGCGAGGGAGCGCAGTTGGGCAGTGAGGGATTAGCAGAGGTTCAGCAGAACACTAGCCCGATGAGTCCACCAGTTCCACAGCAAGGCGGTACTGGTATGCAAGGCATAGAAACTCAACGAACCAATGACAACATACCCCCTGTAAGGCAAGAGTAATTTTCATTGTTCACAGATACTAAGGCAGTCGAATCGGCTGTCTTTTTTATTGGAATTTATTATGACTGCTCAAATTACTTTACAACTTGATCCAACCACTGACACTACTGGTAATGCTGAACAGGTTGCACGAATGATTGGCGTTAGTGCGTGGCATATTTCAGGTGATTACTTGGTTGTCGAGAATCCATTACTTGATTATCGAGTGACAAATAATGAAACTTATAGCCATAAAACAGATCGTATTCCGAATGGTGCAGTCGTGATTTTGGTTCAGGAAGAACCCGAGACAGTAGAACAACAAATTGAGCAAGAAATTCAATCTAAAAACTTAAATGCGCCACGTTTAACGCCTGCTGATATTGATTCTAAAATCAAAGCAGTTGAATACATCCTACCTCGTGACGTGTGCAAGCGTGATAATGGTGTAGAAGTTTTTGATGCACCGCTTCCACTACAGACATTAACATTCTGTATTCTTACATTAGAGAATGGATTTACAGTTACTGGTGAGTCTGCATGTGCAAGTCCTGAAAATTTCGATGCTGAAATTGGGAAGAAAATTGCCTATGACAATGCTCGTGAAAAGATTTGGTTATTAGAAGGTTATTTGTTGAAAGAAAAATTAAACCATCAAATTAAAATCCAAGAACATTTTGCAAGCCAAGGTGTGGATGCTGAGAAGTTGCAAGACAGCCCTATAGTTTCTGAATTGCCTGAATTAGAAATTAAATATAGTGATGCTGTTAAATCCACCGATCCTACAAATGATAACCAAGCATGTGCCAGTGGTAGTGCTAGTTCTAATTCTAATGGTTATCAACTCAATGCCAAACGTGATAACGCTTTTCTCTTGGCACAGTTACTGTCTAATAATAAAATCAGTGCAGAATTACGCAAAAAAGCTGAAACCAAAATGACTGCATTATTAGATGAATTGATTTAAACCTATCGAATTCGAGACCTTTAAACCAGCATCAATATGCTGGTTTTTTATTTCTTGATTTTCCATTCAACGGCATGATTTCCATTGTCGCAATCATGGCTCACACATTCACCTTTGTGATTCACCTGAATTACACCACAACCTTCACAAATAACATTTGCTAGATAGTTAGGTTTACATTCATTGATAAACCCATTACTCATTCCATATTGCTTGGCGCATTGAGCACAATATTCTGCCATTAATCCTACCCCCTGTAAGGCTAACGACATCATATATAAATCCTAGACACTTGTCTCATGTTGAGCAATCAACAGCTAAACGCTAGATAACTCTAGCCATTCGCCTTTGCGGTCACAGCGATAAGTGATAGGACAGACATGGATATTACAGAGCAACAAAATGAGTTGATTGAAGCTAACGGTGGTAAAGCATCACCTGAACTTGCAGCGCAGCTTTTAGAGCAAGCGTTAAATGGCGATACCGCAAATGCGGAAAATGGTAGTCAGCCAGCAACTACCCAAGTTACAGAAGAAAATACCCCAAAAGTTGAAGGTCAAGACGGTACGCAACAACCAGCTGATACACAACAAGCACAACAGCAACAACAGGTCGATGAAAGCCAGTTAAATGCTGAAAATGCTGTGATCTTAGCTAAAGACGGAAAACATACCATTCCCTATGACAAGTTAGTGGAAGCACGTAACGGTGAAAAGGAATGGAAGCAAAAGTTTGATGAAGCTCAACAACAGTTGGCACAACTTCAAGCTGATGCACAGGAACGTAAAGATAACGGACAAGCTCCAACCACACAGGACAACCAAGCAAATATCGCACAACAAGCGATTGATCAGGGTGTAGACCCTGCAATCTTTGGGGATTTTAGCGAGAAAGACTTGGCTGCTGGTATTCAGAAACTTGTTAATTCACAGGTTTCAACTTTGGTGCAACAGCAATTACAAACTGCTTTAGCTCCAATTCAGCAACAACAGCAGGTCAGTGTAGAGCAAGCCCATTTTAACGAAATCTTTACTGCACACCCAGATGCAGAATCTATTGTTGAATCGAAAGAATTTAATGATTGGAAGAATGCACAACCAAGTTTTCTGAAAGATGCGTATGAAACAGTTTTGGACAAAGGTTCAGCTGCTCAGGTGGTAGAACTTCTAGGATTGTATAAGTCGAATACCCAATCAGGTCAACAAGCTGCTCAACCTGCCAATGATGCAGTAAAGGCAGTAGCGCAAAAAGCTGTGAGTCAGGCTCAAACACCACCACCGAACAGTCTGAGTGATTTGCCTGCTGGTAGTCCTGCTGGTGTTTCTCGTGATGAGCGTTTGGCAGCAATGTCGCCAGCGCAACTTGCAGAGGAAATGCAAGGATGGACACCCGACCAAGTGGAGCAATTTCTCAATAGACGTGTTTAAACATACGTGATGAGAGTATTTGAAACATGACTACTAAAACTAACGCAAGTTATGGCGATAAGACCAATTTAGTTACCCAAGCGGTAGGTCTGTTCGCTACACACATGAATCGTAACAGCACCTTAAACCTATTGGMTGGGAAAATGCCTAAGGGCGAAGCAGGTGCGGAAGCGACTCTCCGTAAACAAACCACATCCCATATGCCTATTGTTCGTGTTCAGGACTTAGGAAAAGGGCGTGGTGATGAAGTGACATTCCACTTACTAAATCCAGTCGGTGCATATCCAATTATGGGTAGTGCGTATGCTGAAGGTCGTGGTGTGGGGATGTCTTTGAATGAAGATCGCCTACGTGTGAACCAAGCTCGTTTCCCTGTTGATTTGGGTAACGTGATGTCACAGATTCGTAGCCCAGCTGATTTGCGCAAACTTGGTCGTCCAGTCGCTCAGAACTTGATGGATCGCTATTGTGATCAGTCATTACTGGTGCATATGGCTGGTGCACGTGGTTCTCATAACAACATTGAATGGGTTATTCCTAAAGATAATCATAAAAACTTCAATGAAATCATGGTGAACCGTGTTAAAGCACCAACTAAAAACCGTCACTATGTTGTTGATGGTTCTGGTGTGCAGAGCGTTAAAAGCAATGCAGGTGAGTTTGATATTGCAACAACTGATCTATTTACAATGGATTCAGTTGATTCAATGAAAACTGTTCTGGATCAAATTGCTTTACCACCACCTATTTGTAAGTTTGAAGGTGATGTTGCTGCGGAAGATTCACCATTACGTGTATGGCTTGTATCGCCAGCACAGTACAACAAATTTGCTGCTCAACCAGGTTTCCGTTCTTTCCAATCATCTGCATTTGCACGAGCAAGTCAGGCAAAACAACATCCGCTTTTCTTAGGTGATGTGGGTTTATGGAACGGATTTATTATCCGAAAAATGCCACGTCCGATTCGTTTCTATGCAGGTGACACAATTAAATATTGTGCTTCGTATGACAGTGAAGCTGAATCAGATTTAATCGTACCATCAAGTTTTGGTAGCACTTTCGCTGTTGACCGTTCAATTATTTTGGGTGGACAAGCAATTGCGGAAGCAATGGCTGCAAGTGATAAGTCTGGTGTGCCTTTCTTCTGGTCTGAAAAAGACCTTGATCATGGCGATAAATGGGAATTATTGATCGGTGCCATTCGTGGTACATCAAAAATCCGTTTCGCTGTTGATACTGGTGAGCGTACAGAATTTACCGACTATGGTGTAACTGTTGTCGATACCGCTGTGCCAATCATTGGTGCTAATCAGTAATTGTTTTGGGTATGTCCAGTTATGGGCATACCTCATCTTATTCTAATCCTTGGAGATTTTTAAAATGGCGACAATTAAGAAGAAGCCTAGTGGTTATGGTCAGTTTGGTGGATTCTCACCATATGGCAATGTTACAGCGTTAGCATTTTTTCTTGCCACGAATGCTTCAGGTGCCGTAATTGATTCAGATACAACTGCTGCAGTAGCAAGTGGTGATGTTATTGATTTAGGTGAACTACCAGAAGGTATGCGCCTTGATGATGCTCAAATCCTGATTAAAACAGGTATGACAGCCACCGTTACAGGTTCACTTGGCTTTAAGTATGTTGATGGTGATAGTACAGAAGTACCACAAGATGCAGCTTACTTCATGAGCAATGGCGACCTTGCAACAGCAGGTCGATTACGTGCTAATACAGGTAAATTGGTAACCTTGCCTAAGGCTGCACGATTGATTTTAACCACTGGTGGCGCAGCGAATGCCAAGGCAAGCGACATCAAGGTTATTGTCAGTGGTGAATTGACAGGTCCTCGTTAATGTTTTGATGGTGTAGGTTTTAGACAGACCTACACCATTCTTTTTATTTTTTAACTTATTACGGTGATAAGATGAAAACGATTGCAATAGCGATGATGTGTCATGCAATTAATGCTGCATATTGCCAATCAATGGGTGATGATAGTCAACCTGCTTGGGATGACACACCAGAATCACATAAACAAAGTTTGATTGCTGGCGTTGAAATGCATTTGGCAAATCCTGATGCAACACCAGAACAGTCACATGAAAGCTGGTATAAACAAAAAGAAGCTGAAGGCTGGAAATATGGTGAAGTCAAGGATGCGGAAAAGAAAGAGCATCCATGTTTTTTACCTTATGAAGAATTGCCACCTGAACAAAAGGCTAAGGATTATTTGTTCCGTACAACGGTGCATTTGGTTAAGCACTTGCCTGATCCTGAAGATTACTTGGCATTGAGTGCGGAAGTTGTGAATCTACGCCAAAAGGTTGAGCATCAAAAGAATGTCGCAATTAATACAGCGACAATCACCCCAACCAATGTTGTTCAAAAATCTGCTGGTGTATCAATTCAGTATATTGGAAATAAATCTCTATATACCGACCACTTATACGAATCAGCTTTAACCTTTGAACAAGGTCAAGTGCGATCAATTCCAAGTGATTTGGCAACCAAGTTTTTAAAACATCCTGAGTTTACTCGTTATGAGGGTGAGCCTGAATCCATTTCTGGTGAATCTACTGAGCAAGGCTTAGATGATGATACGTCAAGTATTCTCAATCGCTCTAAAGAAAAACAGCAAGAAGAAATTGATAAAGAAAATAAAGTTCTTGATGAAATTGAAACGATTGGAAAAATGACAAAGGCTGGCTTGGTTCAATATGCTTTAGAAAAGTATGAGCAGAAACTTAGCCCACAAAAAAATCTTGATGAATTAAAAGAATCAGTTACCCAAATGATTCATCAATATGGGGTTGTGTAATGCAGCTAAATGACCTGATCAGCCGTTTTCGCACACTGGCCAACGATAAAGTAGAACCATATTTTATTGATGATGCCAGTGTCATTGATTGGCTTAACGATGCCGTAAGTGAAGCGTGTATCCGTGGTCGTTTATTGCATGAATCCCAAAACAATGATGTTTGTAAAATTGATGTGACCGCAGGGACGGCCAACTACGCATTGCATGATTCACTATATGAGTTGAGTCGTATTTGGTTTGAGCCGTCTAGTGGCGCACACGGCACCTATCTAGCATTAATGTCTGCTGAGAGCTTAGATCGTCGCTATCGTAATGATAATTGGAAGTTAGAACAAGGCACACCGCAATTCGCAATTCAGGATGATACAGGTATTCGCCTTGTGCCAACCCCTAACGTGGATGGTGAATTGCAATTAGAAGGCTATCGGGTGCCATTGTCACCAATGGAAAATGATACTGATGTTCCTGAAATCAATTCGATTCATCATGTGCATTTAATCCAGTGGGTATTATACCAAGCGTTTAAGGTGCCAGATGCAGAGTTCTTTGATCCAAACCGATCAGCATTAGCAGAGCAGGAATTTACAGAATATTTCGGTATTCGTCCTGATAGCGATTTGCGACGCATTACTCGTGAAGATATACCGCATAACGTTATTCCATTCATGCCATGACTTGCTTGTGACATAAGCACCCCTGTAAGGCTAAAGCTTTTCAGGGGTTTTTCACATAATGATCTTACTTATTTTATTTAATGGTGCACAAAGATGGGCAAATTAATTCTTGATCTAAGACAAGGCGATGTGTTGAACATTGGCGATGCCAAAGTTCGATTGATCAAAAAGTCTGGGCAATTGGCTCGAATTTGTGTTGAAGCAGATAATCACATTGAAATTAAACATAAGCGCATGAGTGCTTCCGATTCAGTTACGGAGACTCAAGCACATGGCAAACACGCTCTATGACTACGCACGTCAACGCTTCTTAGAGGCACAGATTAACTGGATGACTGACACTATTAAAGTCATCTTGGTTGATACAGGTGCATACACACCGCAAACAGCAGTACATCAATACTTATCTGACATTCCTACATCTGCACGTATTGCAGGACCAGTAACACTAACTGCAAAGGCGACAACTGGTGGTGCAGCAGATGCAGCAGACGTTACATTTTCTGCGGTATCAGGTGCATCTATTGAAGCAATCGTGATTTATGCGGATACAGGGACGGAAAGCACAAGTCCTTTGATTGCGTTTATCGACACTGCAACAGGGTTGCCAATTACACCAAATGGCGGTGACATTATTGTAACGTGGGATAACGGCACAAATAAAATATTCAAGGTGTGAATATGAAAAATAGCCCTAAACCACCTACGCAAGCCGTAGGTGTCGCAGGATTTAAAGCCGATTTATATGCCAGTGATATTAAAAAAATTGACTGGCATATTTTGATTCATCTACCGAAATTTCAAATGTATGCCGTACAAATGACAGGTGGCAGTTATGGTAACTGTGGCAATGTCATGGAATGGATCATGGGTTATGTGCAAGACCGTATTCGCTCCTATGGGGAACAAAACTTTTTTGATGAATATGTGAATTGGCATAGCGAGAAAGGGTATTGGAAGAATGAAGATGTATATGGTCAGTTGATAGGTGAGTAAATGGTCGCAAGTACTGATACGAAATATTTTCTATATACAAATGCCAATGCACCCCAGCTTACCAATGTTTGGGGGCAGTTATGTAGCTTATTAGATGCATGCCTAGTAGACGGATTTAATCAAAAATCAATCTCAAGTTTATCCATCATTGGCAATGTGATTACAGCTAACTATTTCTCAGCACATGGATATTTAGACGGTCAAGTTTTGTTGCTAAGTGGAGCGACTGAGGCTACATTAAATAAAGAGCATCGTATTACATCAGTTACATCAACAACGCTTACTTTTGAGGTTGATGTCATACCATCAACTTTGTCGGGTTCAATAATTTCAAAACTAGCCCCCATTGGTATCACAAAATACTTAAGTGATAGCTCTAAGCGGATCTATTACTTTTCTGAAATGACAGATCCTACTTATTTGCGAGTTGATGAAGCGACTTTGGCTGCGGCAAGCGTAAACTATAGAGGGGCAATTGTCAGAATTTCAAAAGCGTGTACTAATATAAACACATTGCCGAATGCTGTACCAGTTGCAACCACCCCTAAATCAACCGATCCTCTTAAATGGATTTTTTCAACAACAACAACTGCAAGAACACATGCATGGCTTCTGGTTGGAAGTAAAAAAGGATTTTACTTTTTCCCTGCCGCTGGTAATTACACTCCAACAGATTATATGAGTGCCGCTCAATATGGAGTTATACAAGGTTCTTCACGCTTCCCTAGAGGCAACACCGTATTGCTTGCCCAATACATTGCGGGTTCAAGTTCTCCAGCAGACGGATATATGGTGACAGCTCCGAATGTCTGGACATCGAACTTAGATGCGACTTCATATGGTGCAATTAATCTTTCAGGGATTAAAGGGGCTACTTCTATCGGACGAAGTAGCCCATATGGCGGGTCTTCAAGTGGTTATGTATCTGGATCACTTAACACTGAACTTTCTGATAGTGCGAATGGAGCGCATGAGGATTTCATCACATCGGCTGGTGGTGCCATTTTAGCAAATCTAAGTAATAGCTATTTTCTAAATGCATCAATTGATGATGCTACTCGGCAAAGTTTAGCCTTTACCACAACAAAAAACTCTTTGAATGGAACGGGTAAGTTTATGTTTTTGGGTAATTGTGTGAGTGGTAGCGATGCCTATTTTGCAATTGATTTGATTGGGGATTTTATTGTATGAATTTTCAATTTGTTCGTAACAGATCGAACTTGGCTACAG
Organism: Acinetobacter towneri; assembly: GCF_001758345.1. Classification (GTDB taxonomy): domain Bacteria; phylum Pseudomonadota; class Gammaproteobacteria; order Pseudomonadales; family Moraxellaceae; genus Acinetobacter; species Acinetobacter towneri_A. The sequence goes on along the minus strand of NZ_MKQS01000001.1, from coordinate 127,039 downwards.
GGTTATTTATTACAAAGCTAGGAGAAGCAAAGATTTTAGGCACGACCAAGAAGCTTGGTCAAATCTATCCTAATGTGACAATTCGACTTTATGAGCGTCTGAGTGGTAATAAGCTCCATGTTGCGGATACATCAAGTGATAAAAACGGGGTTTATAAATTCCTCAACTTGCCATCGGATCGAGAGTTTTATGTAGTCGGAATTGACCCAGCCAGCCAATACAATGCAGTCATTCAAGATAAGGTAATCGCAAAATGACACAACGAATTGCGGTGTGTGATGATGCGCTACTTGTAAGGTAGGGTGCTTTATGAGCCATACGACACCAGACTCACATAATGTTGTACTTGATTTTGATTCAGAAGTAAACACGCCCACGAATCCACATAATGTTGTACTCGATTTTGGTGCGAGTTCTAGTGCGACACAATATGTCAGTGTGGGTGGCATAAATTCTTCAGTTTATGGGCAAGTGGCTGTTAAAGGTTCTCGTGCATTATTCCCGACAGGCTTTATCGCCACATCTTTCGGTGAACAAGAGCTAATCCCATCTCTTTTAATTAAGGTTACTGGTTATAGCGCTACATCTTATGGTGCTGCCCACATCTGGAACTTTAATAGAGAAATTGAAGTTTTTGGTTTTGATGAGTCATCGGTTGAAACTCCATCAAAAGTCTACAACCTACGACAATATATACAGGATGTAGGTGGCGATGACGCTGCATCTTATGGTGCTGCTTACATACAAGGCGGTGTTAAATATCTCGACCTAAATAATCTTGGTTTTGATGCAGCACAATACGGCTTAGCAATTGTTATTAATACCAAAGCAGACCTGTTTGTAAACTTGGTTGATGAGGGTATTACACCACAAGAAATGCCAAGTCCAGATGTATCGCCACGTATTTTGTATCCAACGGGTATTTTAGCTTGGCAATTTGGCAATGCATTGGTAAAAAGAAACCCATCCCCTAAAGGGTTTACTACAGACTTATACGGCACGGCATGGGTATCACATAGTCCACGATATTTACTGCCTGCAAAAATAGATGCTTTTAATTCAGGCTATCCAAAAGTATTTGACCCTACTCAAAAAATATATGTGACAGGTGTATATACTGTAATTGTTGGTGGTGTGTTTGGTGACATTTCGGCAAAAAATACTAGAAGAATAATCACAGTATCAGGTTTATATTCACAATCATTCAGTGATTGGTCTATTGTAGGAAGTAATCTTAGAAATATTATTCACTCTGGTTTTGATGCTCAGAGATTTGGTAGCAATGCTATACAAAATAAAACGCCATCTATTGCACCTATTGGAATTTACTCTTTTGATGGTTTAAATTCTGGCATTGGTTATCGTATTCGCACACTAAAACCAAGTGGCTGGTATCAACCGAAATTTGGCACACATACACTTACAAAGCCACCAGAATTAAACCCTGTTGGAATATATCAGAATGACTTTGGCACTACATGGATTTCAAACAAAACTCGAAGTATTTATGCTGGTCTTGGACATGAATCTCTTGCCATTGGTGAGATTAATGTTTGGCACTTTGCAAGGTATTTAAATCCAACAGGCATCGTTAATGATGAATACGGAACGCCACGTGTAGAGCATGGGCGTAGGGTGCTGCTCGCTAATGGTTCATCTCATTCTGTTTATGGTGACGGTGCGTGGGTGTCTTATGCGGTACGACAATTATCTCCAAGTTCTATAACTTATCCGAACATACCTATTCATCGTGTAGGTGGACCACAACATATTCAACCTTTTGGTTATGTGGCAACATTATTTGGTAGCCGTATTATTCCGATTCGGCAGTTTATATATCCGCAAGGATTTATCAATCCGTTTGGTTTGGCTGTTGTTGATTTGCGAAGAAAATATCTCAAACCCAATGGTTTTTTAAGCACAGGGCAAGAGGGCGGCCATCGTTTTGGCACCGCAAAATTCTGGAATAAGCGTCAGTATATTGTTCAGTTTTATGATCTTGATAGTGGGCTAGTGCCACCAAAATGGATTGGTTGGACGAGTATTGTAAATCGAAATAGAATCGTTGGAGCAATAGGCAGTAATTTTGCACGTGTAGCTGAACCTTATATTGAAAATAAGGCTCGACCATTATTGCCATTAGGCATTGATGCTCAATCTTTTGGCAAGCCCATGATTGCTGATCGAGTGCGGTATTTAAAATTACAGGGTTTGGAGTCACCGTATATTAGCGGCTGGTCTGCAATTTATAATGCTGCACCTGTTATTGCTCAAAAAGGTTTTAAAACTGATGCCTTTGGTATGGCAGCAATTCTGAATACTCGAAGATACTTCAGTCGCATAGGTAATTTTGAAAGTCTTGAGATGGGTAAACCCATGATTGCTGATCGGATCAGGACTTTAAAATTTGAACAGAGATATACAATTTCCCCACCAATTATCCCTTTACCGATTGTTGATTTATATACACGTTATATTGAGGAAGTAGGACGCTTTGACGAGCATCAGGTTTTTGGTTTGCCAATATTAAATATCCGATGGAATAAAGTAATAACAAGATGGACACATCGAGATTATTTCGGTGATCCAATTTTGAAAAATCTAACACCTGAATTAAAACAGCGTGGCCATAATGGTGAAGAATTTGGGCAAACAAATATTCGTACACAATGGCGTGAACTGTTACAGCAAGGCAGCGAAAATATTTTGTGGGGTAAAAGTGAAATTGCCTTTCGAGATAGACAATTTTCTGTTTCAGGATTTACTCAATGGGCTATTCCAACACACAAAGTTACTAAAACAGGTGTGCCGCCATATTACCCACAATATATTTGGTTGGATGCAGTTGAAATAGATGGTGAGCAGAATGATGGTCATGGAATTTCCATTCCAGGTGGTCAAGTACCACGCCCATTAATCAAAACCAATGTAATATTCGTGAGCGGATTTAATGCTGCAAGGTATGGTGAAGATCACCATGCCCAATCAAATGGTATTGTGATGGAGTATGGAATTAGTATGCCTGACTTCGATCAGATGCCACACGTTACCTTAAAAAATAGAACAATATCAATTAATAAGGGGATTGATTTTACTATCACTGTTGGTAAGCCGAGATTATCACCACATACCATTTATGCTGTTATGGAGGCACCACTGCAGGCTATAGCAAATCATTATTCTGGAAGTAATCATTATGTAAATAGTGGTGGCGGAACCAGATGGCCAGGCGAGGTATTTGGTCAAACATTGGTCAGCTTGAAGCACCGATTATTACAAAACATTGGTTTGGGAAACAGGGCTGGTTATGGCGTACCTCAACTTGATCTTAAACGTCGCTATATAGAAGTAAAGGGAATGCAGGCACATCGTATGGGTTGGCATAATTTTGGAGATGAAACTAGATTTATCACCCAAAGCGTATCATCCATGATGTCTTTATTTGGAGACCCTACATTAAAACGCAGTGAAGAACTAAATCGAACAATACACCCACATGGTGCTGATACACTTGGTATCTCATCGTTAAATTACATTTCTCATTTTCATAGGACTATGAGACCGAATGGTTTTAATTCAGAAAGAATGGGTACTCAGTTAGGTGGTGATGAACCTTTTATGTGGCAAGGTCTACGAGTGGGGAAATTGGTCAAGGGGAACTACGGTGGTTTTGAAAATGAAGCCTTTGGTCAAGCATGGATTTCTAATAAAATCCGTGAAGTAGGCGTGCAAGGTTATGATGCTTTTAAGTGTGAATATGACTATACAAATTTCGATGAAAGAATGCGTGTCATTCGTAAAGACTTACCTAAACCAAGTCTTTCTATTCAACCGGTGGGTGTTGATGCTTTGGTCGTCACAGTGCCTAATATAAAACCAGCAGTACATTATATCCGACCTGATGGAAATGCAGATCAGTACAGAAAAGGGGCTTTCTAATGGCAGCTTTAAAATTATTCCCAATTTTAGGGATGAATAATGTTGTTGCGGATGATGGGTTACAGGTTGGTGGCGATTCCACCAAACTTTTTGTTCGTGATGCAGTAAATATTGATGTTACCGATACAGGACGAATTGCTTTGCGTAAAGGTGCAGCCCAAGTATCAGGATTAAATTTTAAAAATATTTGGCAAAGTCCTCTACATAAAGATGTATTTGCAACACTTGGGGAGCAGCTCGTTAAATTGAATCCAGTCACATGGCAATATGATGTTTTAGCAATGGTTGGGAATAGTGCCTTGCGTTATGAGGTGGTAAACAACCTCATCTATATTGCCAGTGATAAGGAAATCCTGATTTATAATGGACAACAGTTGCAATCACTTAGCATTGCTACACCTGCGGCACCTATATTAACTATGCTTGAAAGTGGTGGGGCATTAAAAGGTGGCTCATACAGTGTTGCAATATCTTGGTTACGTGGACAACAAGAATCAGGTTTATCCCAAGTTGATTCAGGCAATATTGAAATAAAAACCAATGTTAATAGTTATGATGATACTTTTGCCAGTATTCAGATAAATTTACCATATTGCCTTGATACATCGGTCACAGAAGTTAGAGTATATGTTACTCATCGCAACGGTAGTGAGTTATTACATTATGCTGATTATCCAATTAACACCAATATTATTACTATCACTAATCTGGAACAGATAGGAATGTCTGCCCGATTTAAAGGGCTTTCGCCTATGCCAACAGGTAAATACATGAAATATTGGCAAGGTCGTTTGATTACAGCAGACAAGAATATTTTACGTTTTTCAGAGCCTTTAGCTTACCATTTACATGATGAGCGTTTTGGATTTGTGATGATGCCACAACGTATTACTTTTATTTTGCCTGTGGATGGTGGGATTTGGGTTGGTCAAGTGACCCATGTGGTATTTTTGACAGGAACTAAGCCACAAGATATGACATTTCAGGCAAAAACTGCTCATGCTCCAGTACCAGATAGTGCGATTGAAATAGATGCGAATGATATTGGTGGGAATATTTCTCAAGGTGGTAATTGTACTGCACTTTGGTTGGCAGAGAATGGTTATGTTTTAGGTACATCGAGTGGTCAAATTATAGAACTGCAAGCAGGGATATTAAAAGGTGTAACAGCAAAATCGGGTAGGTCTGTAAGGCTAGGGAGAAGAATCACTACTATTGTAACGTGATGTCATTGTTTACTTACATGGTATCTGACGATGAGCAATCAAGAGTTACAACGTTCTTTACAGAATGATTTACATGCACGAAATTATGAGATGACTGAACAAGGCATCTATTTTCCACAGCAAGGTATTCTGGCACAGGGGGAATACTTTGATCGTGTCAATGGTGGTGAGTGGCAGGCAACACATAACCTTGTTGTCAATGAGGGGCTGGCACACTTGCTTAATGTAGCGATGGGGTCAAAAGTAAAGTCTGCTGGATATTATTTGGCATTGTTTAGTGGAGCAACTGCACCAGCACCTAACTGGACTGCGGCTAATTTCGCATCGGTTGCTGCTGAAATTGTAAGTATGACAGAGGGCTATACTTCTGCAACACGACCACAATGGACACCTGCGGACACCAATACTAACTCTATTGACAACTTTGCAGCAGTTGCTAAAGTGACCATTGCAACATCATCACAACTCACTGTTACAGGTGCAGCAATGCTCACGAATAGTGTTAAGGGTGGTACATCGGGCACTTTGATTTCCGCATCTAAATATACAGCCCCCCGTACTTTTCAGGATGGCGATGAGTATGAAATTGGCTATCGTTTAAGTTTCACTGCTGCATAGTATGCACAGTCCACGTTCTTATGGTTTATTTGTTGTCGATGGTCAATTAACTGAAAGTGATAAACTTTTTATTGACCATCAGATTAGAAAATTCTCAAACAATAAAACCATATCGAATTTAGATCACGCTAGGCAAGTGAAAGACTTGCCTGACGGTGGTTATGTCATTCTGCAAGATATGGGTGGAATTCTAAAGGCAATTGCACATAAAGAATTACCTTTAGATCAACTGGAACCAGATGGCTTCGCAAAACTGTATGTTCCAATGCTTTATAGTGGCGTGATTACAAAATCTATTGTCTTAACTGATGATGGGAAAGTCGGTATTAAATTAACTGAACAGGCTAGAAGAAGATTAATTGGTTATGATAAAAATAAGAGTTTGCCAGCCAAAGACATTGAATTACAAAGATTTAAAATAGAATACAGTCAATATTTTCAATATTTCAAACCCCAATACACGGGTATTTATACATACACTCAATATGTTAAACAGCGTCCTACTTGGCATAGTGGTGCCATTGTTGAAGTCATGCAGATCGTTGGTGGCTATGGTAAGCAAAGTGTAAAAAGTTTACCAGATATACCAATTGAAAGGGCGAGTTTTAAAATCACAGATAAATACATTGAGAAAATTTCAATTGAATTGGATGGGGTTCGATTGCCTGGATATTCAGGCATTCCGAATCCTGAGGGACAATTTCAATATGATTATAAATTTAGCCGATGCCATGGAGTGTCCTTTGATGATCAGAATAAACCATGGCTATTACAAATAGATGCCAGTGGTGTATGGGCAATGCCCTTGCCATTAGTTCCTGCTACAACCACACAGGCATTTCGTGAATATGTACAGGAAGTGGATGATGAGGAAATCTTAAAAATTCTTGATCGTTTTGGTGGGATGCCGAGTGGAGAAAGCTTTCCTGTTGGGGATGACTTTCAGGCGTGGCGTAGAGCTGGAGTTGTGATTAAAGTATGTGATACGGCTGATTTTTATCATCATTCAGCTATGTATACGGCCTGTGGGTGGTCGTTTAACTCTAAAGGTACAGAGGGCTTTAACACGTGTCGAGGGTATGCCGATAATGGTTTAATGCACGCTTACGGGTACAAGATCAAGTTAAATTTGGGTTCGGCACAGAAAGATGGCTGGCTTGGTAAAATAGATGTAGAGAGCAACTATATTAAAGTAATTTCTCAATACTTAAATAAGTTGGCTGCATTGCTGCCCAAAGGCGAGCAAAAGACATTAGCAATTATGTATAAGTTGCGTCGTGTTCCTCAAGAGGATATATATTTTCAAGCTGAAACAAGCTTATACAATCCGCTAGGCGTTACATCTGTAGATGTGGATTATTGGGACAATTATGAAGTCCCACCCATTGCATCACACTCAGGAAGTGTGACACGAGCATCAAGCGGCGCAGTATGTTGGATGCTGGGCAAACAATACCCAACTTCTATGGGGCGATTAAAGTTTCCTGAATTAACAGGGCAAGGTTGTGAATCATTTATATTTGCTTCGCCTGATTACACTGGAAATTTTGTGCGCTGTGATACGGTTATGTTTGGTTGTTATGTTGATGATCAACTTAAAGTCGTTAAATTCTTCATTGATGACCGTACATTCCATAAAGAAGTGCAATCCACTTTTGAGGATGTAATGATTGTTGGTCAGTGGGATAAAACTGAAACGCAAGGTTCTACAGGCCTAATGGGGTATTTTTATACTTCTGACTTTGATGATCGTCGTGAAGCATCGGAATCCACCACCTATACTCATATCAAAGGCTCTGATTTAGGTTATGGAAATCCAGCTTATCAGACACCACCTTTGTTATTTACACATGGTAGTTTAAGTCGCTATCGTTATTATAAGCATGAAACAAAAATAAAAACAGAATCATCAGATTCATTGGATGTTGGTATATGTGTGCCTGTCTTTAACCGTGATTGCATCTTATATGCCTATCAGGAATCAACAGCAAGTGAAACGATGAGCGAAAAACATACGCTGAACAGTGTTCCTGATCCAACATCCTATCCACTCTGGACATACGATCCTATTTTTCACTATATCGGAGGGCGCGGTAAGGGCGAGCCTATACCTAGAACTGGTGAGTATGTTTATGTATATGGACCACCTTATCGCACTATTGATGATTATAGTGATTTTGCTGAATCAGGAGATTGGTTTGGTGTTGGCTCCAGCTACGTTGATGTGAGTGGTGTTTGTGCGCCTTATACAAGCCGAACATCAAGCACCCGTCAAGCTGCTGGTGTTGTTATTGGGGGAGAGGGTCCAACGATTGAACCTTATGAAAAAACCGAGACAGTACCAGGAAAAAACATAGGTAAGGTTGCAATAAGTTATGAGAAAGTTAATGCCAAAGTTGTACATCGCAATGTGCCTGAAAATTGGTATTTCTTTTTTTCACCTGTTGATGCAGGTGGCACACCTTACTATTTTTATCGTGATGCCTGTAAGGTTGTCTTTGGTGATAGTGAATATGCCAATATATCTGAAACTGACCAATATAACCGTCGCTATAAATGGGGCTATTGCAGTTTGGTTGATCATAAATCTGCATATCACTTTATTGGAGTAATTAACGAATGACTTTATATCGGGATGATATTCAGGAAACGATTGCATATTCCAATAACACGATGGGTAAGTCCAAAGCAGTCACAGAAGAACTCATTAGAATTAAAGAGGATTCTTTATATCGGCTTTATGCGATGTCGGGCGATACACTTTCTATTTCTGATGAGTTAATAGATTCTGCTATTTTCCCTATAAAAGATAGTGTCAGTGTTACTGACACATTGGTTGGGCGTAAGCGTCATGTGGATATGATTACAGAGCAAATTATTGTCTCTGATACATTCAAAACAAAATTATGTGCAAAGTCATTAATTGTTGATCAGATTAGTTCTGAAACATATTCAAGTGATAAGCAGCGAGTATTGAGTGTTGATCGACTATTCATTGAAGATAATTTCTTAAACAAGAAATTTAGTTTTGTTAAATTGAATGAAACAATATCTGTTAAAGACTTTTTTAGAGCTGGTGTTATTTTTAAGGACTTTATTAACGATGGTATTTCTATATTAGACAGAGTAGTTAAACAGAATACTCGTGCTTATACCTATGATGATATTCATTTTAATGAACAATATCATCATAAAAAAATTACAAGATCATTAATTACTGAATCTATATTGGTTACTGGTAGATGCGTTGCACGATATTCCGATTTTATTACAGACCATGTATTGCATGTTGAACAGTATTCACAACGTCTCAAAGTCAGACAACAAGTTATTGATAATATATCTATTAGTGAAAATATAAGTCAAAAACGTAAGGTAAAACAATGGTTAAGTGAAAGTTTAAGTCTTACTGATGTAAATCAGGGCAAAAACAATGCAAAACAATGGGTCACTGATCTAGTTTTTACTGATGATGATTATTCAGCAGAACGGCAATATGGTTATGCGTGGACTTCTAATGTTGATACATGGGCAATGAGTCGCTATCAGGACTATGGCTTTAGTGAGTTGGCTGTGATTGATGGGGTTCTTTATGGTGTTGCAGAAGATGGGCTATATCGTCTTGATGCTCATACATTTGTAGATGCCCGAATGGTTACGGGACAGCTTGATTTGGGTCAGGGTAATTTGGTTCATCCAGTTGCCGCATATCTGGAATATGAACTAGCTGGTGATAATAGATTCCTGTCTGTTGGTGTTGGTACAACTCAAAGTGGGACTAAACAAACTTATACATATAACTTGCCCACAGAACCGTCAAATTATCTGACTAATGGACGAGTGTTATTTGGTCGAGGTTTGCGTGGTCGGCATTTTAGCTTTGAAATCAAAATTGGCGGTTTGTATGGATATATCAATGATTTCTCTATTGATATGACAGCAACTAAACGGAGAATATAGTTATGATGTATCCAACATTAAATGTTGTTGATGAGTCTGTTGAACTCGTAAACGATAAAATGAGATTTTTTGAAGATAAAACTAATAGTTTACTTTCAGATATATCAGATTCATTATCATCTATAAGTAATATTGAGGTTGAACCTGTCAGCCCACCAACAGATTTACCAAAACCATCACCTGATGGCTATGAGCCATTAAAAGGGATTGCTGTACCTGAATTAAAGATAGATTTACCACAGCCGTCGATAATTGATATTGATGTTCAAACACCTGAAAAATTAACTGCCCCACAATTCACAGGATTGGATATTAATATTCCTGATGCACCTATCTTTGGTGAAGATTTATCAACTCCTACCTTTATTGATGCGTCAGTGATTCCCGCAGTAAATACCGATATTGATTTACCAACGTTACCTGCATTTAATGTACAAAATTTTGATGCAGGACAGTTGCCCAATAGCATTAATCTTGATGGTTTATTGCAGTCATTGGATTTAAGTGATCTGGATTTACCTCCAACACCTGATGCACCTATTTTGAATCTGCCTGATGCACCATCAATTACATACGTTGATGTACCAATACGTCCACAAATTGATGATAATGTGGATATGCCAGATGCTCCAACTATTATCTTGCCTGAAATGGATGTGCTTGAAGCTATTGCATTGCCCGACTTTCAGTATGATGAAATACCTGTCTTTGATGTTGCTCCCCCTGAATTGGAAGTTACTATTCCAGATATTGATGGAATCGTGGGCGGTGTTACCAAGGTTGTAGCAGAGGATTATTTTAAAAATAATACAGATAATGCGGTTGAACCTTTGGTATTGGAGATTCGGTCATGGTTACAAGGTAATCATGCTGGATTAGGGCTGCCTGTTGCAGTAGAACAATCTTTATTTAATCGAGCAAGGGAGCGTACCAGTAGAGAAACAGATCGAGCAGTACAGGAAGTTGTAACGGATTGGGCGAGCCGTGGTTTCTCAATGCCACAGGGTATGCTTGCAAAACAAGTCAATGATATTCGTGACAATGGGAAGTTGGCAATTGCCGATCTAAATCGTGATGTTTTAATTCAGTCGTTTGATAAACAGCTTGAACATATCCGTTTTTTAACAGAGCAGGGAATGGCTTTGGAAAAAATGAAGCAGGATATGTGGCTTGCCTATGTTTCCAATACTATGGAAATGGCTAAACTTCAGGTTGATAGTAAAATTAGTATCCTAAACGCTCAAATTAGTTTGTTTAATGCTCAAAACTCTGCGTTTGAAAGTCTGATTACTGTCTATAAGACTAAGATTGAAGCAGCTATTTCTAAAATCACTGCTTATAAAGCCCAGATTGACGCACAGCTTGCCATAGGTCAGATTAATCAACAACGTGTTGAGATATTTAAGGCTAAAGTTGAAGCTGCTCTTACCAATGTTGAGGTTTACAAAGCATTGGTACAAGGTGCAACTGCACGAGCAGGATTAATTGCCACCAAGTTTGATGCTTATAAATCAGAAGTACAGGCATATTCTGAACAAATTGGTGCTGAAAAGCTGAAAGTTGAGGTGTTTGATTCGCAGGTTAAAGCTGAAACGGCAAAGTCTGGAATGTACGAATCACTTGCTCGTATGTATGCTGCGACGGTGGATGGTTTATCATCAAAAGCCAACATTAAGGCTAAAGAAGCAGATTTAAGATTGGAGACAGCACGTGTACGGATTGCTGAATATACTGCCAATGTTGATGCGTACAAGGCTGAAATTGATGCAAAAATGGGTGTAGTGCAAAGTAATACTTCCGCATTTTCTGCACAAGTAGAAGCATTCAAGGCGAAAGCTGATATAGAAACCAGTAGAATGAGTACACAGGCAAGTGTAGTTGATTCCGCAGCACGTACTAAAATCGCTTTTGCTGATGCACAAGCGAAGTATGCTGAAATGCGTATGCGTGTGGGTATTGCCAATAGTGAATCGTTAGCACGTTTTGCTGACATGAAATCTCGTACTGCCATTGCAGTAAGTGAAGCACATTCACGATATGCTGATTTATCTTTGCGTACAACGATTGCAAATGCTGATGTCTATAACCGTTATATTGATTCTCGTATGCGTGTTGGTATTGCCAACGCAGATATGCAGGCACGTTACGCAGATATGAATAGTCGTACCAATATTGCATTTGCTGAAACTCATGCCAGATACGCTGATATGAATTTGCGTACAGCGATTGCAAATTCAGAAACACAAGCACGTTATACAGATATGAATGTCCGTACTAATATTGCATTTGCTGAAATGCAGTTAAAAGAGTACGAAGCAAATATGCAAAATGCGATTCAGAAAGCTCAACTTGCATTAGAAGCTGCCAAGGCAGTTGGGCAATATTCTTCACAACTTGCAGCAGGGGCGATGTCTGCTATGCACGTTTCAGCAAGTATCAGTGGTAGTGGTTCAAGTTCATTGAATTATAGTGCCAGTGAATCCAAGTCTGAAAGTCACAATTATTCATACTAACCCTGTAAGGCTAACGCTTACAGCCTGTATTGATTAAATATACATGATATTTATATTGGAATAAGTGTCATGTACGGCTTAAAAAAACGTTCAAAGCAAGATGAAAATGGACTAATTCAAGGTGCAGGTACTGGCACTTCTGATGATATTAAAAAAAATGTTCCAGCAGGTAGCTATATTATGCCTGCCGATTCCACCCAAAAGATTGGTGCGGATAATTTAAAAAATATGGGGAGTCCAACGCCAGTTAATCTCAGTAACGGTGAATACGAACTCTCGCCTGACCAAGTGCATTCGGTTGGTGTGCAAACTCTTGATGCCATGAAAGATCAGACACATATGCCTGTTAATCAACCTCAATTGGGTTTTAAGCCTGGTCAAAATAAACCTGAGTTATTTTTTGCAAATGGTGGACTGGTACCAAGTGCCTACCCAAGCGCAGATGATATTCGTCGTGCACAACAAAATAGAATTGGTGGGCCACAAATGCGTGATGTCACACCAATTAATCGTCAACTTCCAGCAACATCAACTGCACCTTCAACAACCAGCTCACCATCAGCAAGTCCAAGTAATCCAGCACCAACACAAGGTGGGGGTTTTGGCGGAGGTATAAGAAATTTTGTCAACAATAGCAAGCTTGTAAAAGGTGTTGGATATTTAGGTGCAGCATCATCTTTGTTTGCAAACGCTGCCACACCAAGTGAGGATTATCGAGAACGTTTTGGTTTAGGTGATCAGTCACCAGAAGATTTAGGTACAGCAAAAGGATTTGCTAAAGATTTCGGTGTTCGTGCATTAGGTTATGCTTCAGACTTAGGTAATGCTTTAACTTTTGGACAAGCTGGACGCTTTTATGCGGATAAACAACGTATTGCAAGTGAAGCAAAAGCAGCTCAACCTGAATTTAATGCTAAACAGAATAATCCAAATGCTGTTGTAAACAATCCATTTGGTAATAATAAAGCACCACCTACCACACAAACACAGCCTGAAGTTCAAACTCCATCAAGATCTGTACAGAACTCTGATCCTTATGCTATTCAACAAAAAGGAAACAGCTTTAGCTATGCTAATCCTGGTGCAGCAGCGCAAGCACGAGCAGATGGTATTAGAGAAGGCGAAGGACTAGGATTCAAAGTAAGACCAGTGAATGACCCTCGTGGGGTAGCAAATTTATTTGCTAATACTCAAGAAATGGGACCGACTGAACAACAGATTCAAAATGCAATCGCTCAACGTGAAATGAATTTAGGCTTGGGTATGCGAGGTTATGGTAATAATCCTGTACAAGCACCTCAACGTAATGAAGCACAGGAAGCAGAACGTCAAGCTGTAATTCGTGCAGCAAGCACACCGATTGCAGGGGCAAGAGGATTAACTGCGAATCAAGTCCGTACTTTGTCTGATTTACAGCAAGGTGAGGATAATCGTGCCAATCAACGTTATACCACCGATGCGAACAACGTTGCTGCTTTACAGCGTGAAGCCATGGGACAAGCTGGACAGAACTATCGTACGGAACTAGGTGAGCAAGGTACTAATAACCGATTTAATGCAAATTTAGGCTTTGATGCACAAAAATTCCAAGCGACCAATGATTTAGCGAATCGAGAATTTAATCTTAATGCCACTGAAAAAGGTTTTGGCATTCGTAACTCAGCACGATTAGAGAAATTGTATGAACAATATGATTCTGCGAAATCGGATGAAGATCGTAAATCCATTCAAGAAAAAATTAATCGTTATGCAGGTAATAAAGCAGATACTGGTAAAGACCGTTATATGACTGTGGGTGGTGGTCAGGAATGGAACAATGAAGCTATGGCAATGGTTAATCGCCCGCAACAATTATTTGATACTCAGACACAGCAGTTCGTTAATACACCAGCTGCATCATCGACTAATCTACCAAATGGCATGACACGTCAAGTAGGTACAAGCAATGGCAAGCCTGTTTATGAGGATGCTCAAGGTAATCGATTTATTGGTAATTAATTGGGATAGCCACTTTCGAGTGGCTATTTTTTAATATAAAAATTCATGCACTATAACATCCCCCTCTAAGGTTCGACCTTTTTTAGCTCTTTATACATGCTATGCACATACCAATAGGAGTGCATCATGTCAGAATCTACCCTAAAACCATTTACAGGTAAACTTGACGATAATACTGATAAAAAACAACAACCAACATTAAAGCCATTTACAGGCGCACTTGATGGTGAAGATAAGGGTTTTCTTGGTCAAGCAAAAGATCATGCAGTCTCCTTACTTGGCAAGGGTACGGTAGGTGTAGGTGAGGTAGCAGTCGGTCTAAGTGACATGATGTCCGATGGTGCTACAGGTAAAATACTTTCCGAAAAACTTGGGTACGACCCAAAAGCTGCCAAAAATGTAATGACAGGTTGGCAGTCTGAACAATACCAACAACAATTAAAAGATTCTGCAAATATTGGCAATCGAAAAATTGAGGAAGGTGACGACTTCGCAACAAAGGTTGGCAAAAAATTCGACAATGCGGTTGATATAACAAAAAATGCCATCAGCAACCCATCACTTATCACAAATACCGTTGCTGAATCTCTCCCTTCAATGTTTTTAGGTGGCGTATTAGGTCGTGCTTCTGGTATAGCCAATCCTGTTGTTGCTGGCGCAGTTGGTGAAGGTGCAGTGATGGCAGGTAGCCAAGCTGAACAAATTCGCCAAGAAACGGTAGATGGGCGCTTAACCGCAGATCAGTCTTTAGCAAGTGTTGGTACGGGCGCATTGGGTGGCTTGTTTGGCTATGCTGGTGGTCGTCTTGCCCAGAAAATGGGCTTATCAGATGTTGATACAGCACTTCAAACAGGTCGCTTAACCACGCAACAAGTGGGTGAAGAAATTGCCAAGACACCGATGAGAGCAATTCCAACTGCTGTGATTAAAGGCGCAATTTCAGAAGGCTTTTTAGAAGAATTACCTCAATCCGTTTCTGAACAAATTTTACAGAATATGGCATTGGATAAGCCTTGGCATGATGGTGTTGAAAATGCAGCAGTCATGGGCACTTTGGCTGGTATGGCAATGGGCGGTACAGTCAGTGGTGTGGGTAAAACTGGTGATTGGTGGAATAGTCGATCTGACACAGGACCTCAAGATAACCAACAACAATCAGGCTCACCTAATCTACCATCAGCACCTCCACAATTAGGCTCAAATCCAGATAGTGCTTTGACTGGTGAATATATCCCACGTGGAAATGTACCACAGGGCGACAATCAAGGTCGCACAGCTTTTGTTTATGATCAGCCATCAATGGAAGCTGACAACCTATTAAACAATGATGGCTTTGATCAGGGCAGTGCAGCAAATGGTAATCCAACCAACCCAAGTACGCCACCAGCACCGAATGGTAATTATTTTGATGGTGATTATGGCAGTGAAGCGGCCTTTGATGATTTGCTGAATGCTGTACCGCCAGTCGGCCAAACACCTTCACAGCAAATGGGGATTGATCCGAATGCAGGTCCTATGTCATCCGCAGCAGCTTTGGCAGTGGATAGTGGCGCATCCCCGATAGCTCAATTGGGATACGCGCAAGAGCAAAGCAATACACCAATCAGTGATGCTGTGCCGTCAAACTATCAATCATTATTAGGAAGCCAGAACGATGGGCAGCCTTTTAATGCAAACCTTGAAGATGCAACAGCACAACAAGGGGATACACAAGCTGGCATGGGCGGGGCAATTGAAACAGATACAGCGCAAACTGTTCAACCAATCTTAGGCCAAGATGGTAAAAATAAATGGTTTGGCACGCATGATAAAGCGCAAGCGTTCATTGATAAGAAAAATTTAGGCAATGATTATCAGGTAGTTCAAGATGGTAAGCGCTTTGAGATTCAGCCTAAAAAATTACAAAGTGCGTCGCAAAATGTAGATACTTTGCCAAAAACAGAAAGTTCAAATCAGAATGATGTTCCAAATCCGTACAATGAAAATAAGTTGCGTGCTCAAGTACGTGATTTGAATTTACAGGCAAGTAAAGAAGCCCAAGCCAACAATGCAGAGGACAGCAAATACATTGCAAATTTAGGAAACACAGCATCGGCACGTTCAAATGAAAAGGTAAAGCAGCAATTACCTGATTTATATAAACGAGCAGAAGAACTTGCAAAAACCGCTGAAATTACATCGGCAGGTCGTCGCGGTAATACGCATTTTTCAAGCCTAAGTTTTAAAGGTGATTCAAGTTTTGTTTCAGGCGATGCATGGCCAAAACGCCCAACTAAGGATGAAGTCCTACAGCAAGCAATTTGGCATTTGTCACAAGATGACAAGAACGGCACACCGAAGAATGTACAAAGTGCGTTGCAGCTTACTGAACTTGAAAAACAGTTTAAAAATGAAAAAAGTGTAGCGAAAAAGGCACAGATCCGTAAACAGATTACAGAGTTGCAAAACGGTTTGACAGAACAGACGCAAAGCAGTGTAAGTTTGAATCAACCACAAAAGACTACTGTAGAAAACCTGAGTGGCGAATTTAAAAAAATAGAAGAATCTACTACCCGAATTAATGCAGTACGTCAACGTATACGTGAAGCAAATCCTGAAATTTTCACCGCTGAAAATGATCTTGTTCGTGAAACACATGGTTTAACCAATGCGCGTGTGACGATGATGGCTGACGAAATTGAAACATCAGGTAGTTATGAATTATCTGATCGTGAATACGAGAAGATCAAGAACAATCCGAATTACAAGATTGACTATGATGCGCGTAACTTCATGGGCAAGGTGACTGCGGTTAAGGACCCACATAGCGGTGAATGGGTAGGGAATAACGAACAGTCTGATTTAGATAATGCAGCACATGAAGCCGCAACAAGTGTTCATAATGATTTACCTGAACCGACTCAAGCCCAGATTGAAGCCGGTAATTATAAAAAAGGTCACATCAAGGTACATGGCCTTGATATTGCTGTTGAAAATCCACGCGGTTCAGAACGTCGCGGTACTGATCCAGATGGTAACGAATGGTCGCATAATATGAGCGACCATTACGGATACATCAAGCGTACTACTGGTGCTGATCAAGAGCATATTGATACCTATGTAGGTAAAAATCCTGAATCTGAAAATGTATTCATTGTAGATCAGATTGATCAGGGCAGCGGTGGATTTGATGAGCATAAGGTGATGCTTGGTTTTGACAGCCAGGAGGAAGCCATTACTGCATATAAATCCAATTTTGACAAAGGTTGGAAGGTTGGTCCTGTTACTCAAATGTCTAAAGATCAATTTAAAGATTGGTTAAAAAATTCAGATACCTCTAAACCAGTGGCTGAAAGTGGACAAAAAATAGAACCACAACACCCTGTCAATAAATGGCAAGAGGAAATGAACAAGGCTTTGGCCAAGGCAGATCCTGAGCATCCACTTTTTAAAAAACTACAAGCTAGTGCTAAGAACGGATTACGCTCTGTTTCAGATCGAGCGGTGGCATTACGTCAGGCACGTGAGATTGAGAAGAAAGCGGAAGCACAGGAACAAAAATATCAACCTGAAAAGCCAAAAGCAAAAGCCGAACCTTCTAAAAACACGTTAGTATCCGATGATCGTGCAGCAGAATTACGAGCTCGTCTAAAAGCCAAGCTATCACAACTGAATAGTGGTATTGACCCTGAAATCATGGCTATTGGTGCGGAACTTGCGGTTTATCATATTGAGCGTGGCGCACGTAAGTTTGCAGCGTTAGCCAAAAATATTGCGAATGATCTTGATGTGAGTGTTGAGAAAATCCGTCCATACTTGCGTAGTTGGTATAATGGCGCACGTGACATGATGGAGGATATGGGTGCGGATATTCAGGGCATGGATAGTGCAGAAACCGTTCGTGCAGAATTAGCAAAACTCGATAATCCACAACAGCAGTCAACTACTGATGGTACCCTCACCAATGAAGGTACCATGACAGGAAAAACAGAAACGGTTGTTACACCTGCAGGTCGTGAATTTAAGGTGCGTCACAAAGTAGTTGAAGCCGACGACCTGATCACATCAAACCTGGACAGCGGTGCAATTAATTCTGAATACCCACAAGCATTGCAGCCACGTGACCGTACCACTTTAAAATCCATTACCCAGGTCAATGATATTGCCAACAAACTTAACCCTAAATTATTGGGTGATAGTGCAAGCTCTACCAATGGTGCGCCTATCGTATCGCCTGGCAATGAAGTTGAAAGCGGTAATGGTCGTACCCTGGCGATTCGTAAAGCCTATCAAACAGGAAAAGCAGACGCATACAAGGACTGGTTACAGGACCAGGGCTATGACGTGGCTAACATGCAGCAGCCGGTATTGGTTCGTGAACGTATCACACCAATGAATATGGCCGAGCGTGTAGCCTATACCACAGAATCCAATGAGCGTGAAACACTGGATATGAGCCCAAGTGAACAGGCCATGTCTGATGCACCGAAAGTCATGGATATTTTGCACCTGGTACAAGGGAGCAGCTTTAACAACACAGCCAATCGTGATTTTGTGAATGCCTTTTTAACTGGTGTGGCATCTAAAAATGAACGCGGCACCATGCTTGATAAAGATGGCGTATCACTTACTCAAGATGGATACCGACGCATTGAATCAGCCTTACTTGCTGCCGCCTTTAATGATGCTAAAATTATTAGCCAGGTGATTGAGTCTAAAGACAGCGATATTAAAGCCATTGGTAATGCTTTGATTGAAGCGGCACCACAATGGGCGCAAGTCCGTAAAGGTGTAATGGAAGGGATTCTAGTTGAAGGTGTAAACGTCGAAGCCAATTTGGTTGAGGCGGTCCATCTAGTACGCAAAGCACGTCAGCAAAATTTATCCTTACTTGATATGCTAAACCAAGACGATATGTTCGATGGGGGTATTGATCAAGTAACAAAAGACTTTGTTAGTGTATTCTATCGTGGTGATAAACTGGAAAAAGCGCGAAGCAGCCAGAAAGTTGCAGAAGCATTAAAGTCGTATGCGCAATTGGCCATGACTGCAAAAGCATCACCTAATCTGTTTGGTGATGCGCCTTTAAGCACTGAGGAAATTTTAGGACAGGTACATGACAAACTCAAACAAAGCGAAGCCGAAAAGCAACAAGACATCTTCTCTAGCCAAGGAAATGATSACGCAGGTAATGGAAAACCTAGCGAAACAGGACAAGGACCTGCATCTAGCCAATCAAATGCAGCAACGCCGAAATCCGACACAGCAGTAACTCGACCAACGGTTGAGCGCCCTAAGAATGACACAACACTTGTTCAAGATTGGGGTGTTCAATATGTAGATGGTTGGGCAACCAATTCAGAACATACGGGTAAAATCTATACTGATAATGGCGTAAAAGATGGTGTTAAAACTGCATTCCTGAAAGATTCTAAAAAGTACCTTGAAGCGGTGCAAAAGAATTTGGAAGGCATTGGTTATGAGCTACATCTGAATAAAAAGGGTAAGCCTGAAAAAGTCAGCGTGAATGAATCAGGCGTAGCTGGTAGTGGTGAGGTATCGCTTTATATCCGCGAACCAGTGACAGGTACTAACGTGTATGTCAGCATTGGTGATGGTCGTCCAGGTTCTCACCCACAACGTATTGGCATTATGTATCGTGCCACCATGAAGGAAAGCGATAAGCAAGCCAGTGGCTTTGGTATTGAGAACTCTGGAAACCAGTATGCTGGTGCGAATACATCAGCGTTTGAACTGGCTCAAATGATTGATGATATGGTTACTGTGCTTGTGAAGCGCAACCAGAACAAGGAAAACAGCAATGAACAATCTGCAAGCAATGCAAGCAATCCGCAAGGAGCGTCAACAGTACGAGGCGGACGAGGACGTAATTCACAATCGGATGATACACAAGCAAATAATACAAATGTGGAAACAGGAGTATCCGCAGGAAGTGGAACAGCTAACCAAAATCAAACTGCTGGACGATCTCGCATACGTGGTACAGGAGCGGATGTGGAGAACGATGCAGGAGCATCTGGACGCGGGATGGAATCCAGCCGACGCGAGAACTCAGGCGGAACTGGACAACTACCAACTGACCAACCTGCAAGATTAGAGTCACCTGCAGCGGTAGCCAATACCGCGACTGATTTCTACATGGCCGATCCAGAGCTGATTATTGGCGGTACTCAGGTAAAACGATTCGATAAGAACAAAGCAGCACTTGAGCTTTTGGAAGAACTAACCAACGAAGGTCGCCAGGCAACAACGGAAGAACAAGCGATTCTTGCAGGCTATACAGGTTGGGGTTCTTTTGGTCAGGATTTATTCCAAGGTACTTGGGATAAACCAGTATTTAAAGACGAAAGTGTTTGGAAAGAACGTAACTTATGGTTACGTGAGAAGTTAGGCAAAGAAGCTTGGGAGTCTGCAAAAGATTCGACTATTAATGCGCATTTTACCGACCCATATACCGTTGCTGCTATGTGGTCTATGGCTGAAAAAATGGGCTTTACAGGTGGGCGTGTTCTTGAGCCAGCGATAGGCACAGGTAACTTCATTAGCTTAATGCCGATGCACCTTAAACAGCGTAGCCAAGTGACTGGAATTGACCTAGATATTACCACTGCCGCGATTGCAAAACAGTTATTCCCTGAAAGCAATGTGCAGAACATGCCATATCAGAAGTCTAAAACACCAGATAACTTCTATGACTTGGTGATTTCTAATGTGCCGTTTGCTGATATTAAAATTGCAGACCGTCGCTACAATCAATTCAATCCGAACTTACACGATTACTATTTCCTGAAAATGCTTGATCAGGTTCGTCCTGGCGGTATCGTTATGGCGATTACGTCATCTGGTACGATGGACAAACAATCCGAAGTGATTCGTCGTGAATTGGCTAAGAAAGCTGAATTAATTACATCGGTTCGCTTGCCATCTGGTGCATTTCAAGAATATGCAGGCACAGCAGTCGTGACAGATATTATCGTGTTGCGTAAACGTGCTGAGCCTTTGGCTATGACACCAGAAGTCAATTGGATTGGTTTATCCGAAGTTAAAACTTCATCAAAACCAGTGAAAGTAAACAACTTTTATGCTGAAAACTTGCGTAATGTGTTGGGTGACATTGATTATGGCAGCGGCACGACCCGATTTGGCGCTGGCATGATCGTGCATCGCCCGCATGACTTAAAACAGAGACTTGAAAAAGCAGCTAATTTTGTTCCAGAAAATGCCTTATTGCCAAGACACAGCGAAGATCATTTGACTTACTACGCCAACAAATCTGGTGAGCGCACCAATACGCTGACCATCAGCGATGGCGAATTGATGTTTGTCTATGGCGACCAAATGGTTAAAGCTACCGATCTTGCTGAATACAAACTCAAGAGTGACAAGGAAACCGCAAAACGCAAGAAATCAATTGAGGACCTGATAGCAATTCGTAAAGCCTACACAGATTTAACCGATGCAGAACGCATCGAACAAGATAATGTAGAGCAATTGCGTAAGACCCTGAATAAGCTTTATCAGGCATATACCAAAGAGCATGGCCCATTGGCTGATTCGTTTGGTTTGAAATACTTCCGCAAATTAGACGATGCGTATTACTACAGCCTAGCGGCTTTAGAAGTGAACGGTAAACCTGCTGAAATTTTAAAACGCAGTGTAGTCCGTGGTACCGCACAAATGGAAAACCCAACCGTGTCGGATGCCTTTGTAGTGGAACGGAATAAATCTGCTTCACCTAGCCTAGCCAATATTGCAAAAATGGCCAATGTATCTGAGGATCAGGCACGTGCTGAACTACTAGAAAAGGGTGCGGTATATGTATTACCGAATGGCGATATTATGCCAAGCGATATGTACCTATCTGGTAACGTGCGCCTGAAACTGGAAGAAGCACAAAATGCCGTAGCAGAAGGCAATACTGATCTGCAGCGTAACGTCGATGCGCTCAAAGAAATTATTCCAGAGGATATTCCTTACTTCAATATTGAAGCGAAGATGGGCGCGACCTGGGTGCCGTTGTCAGACTATGAGAACTACATTGCACACATGCTTGGTATGACTGACAGCACTGGCATCAAAGTGACATTCCCAAACGGTAAATGGAAGGTCAAACTTGAAAACAATGCATCACGCCGTACCGAAGCATCAACCAACTATGGCACCAAGTACAAGTCATTCCAGACCGTAGTATCTGCAGCACTATCTAACCAGACTATTACCGTGAAGTATAAAAACGCTGATGGTTCTGAAAGTGTGGATGTGCAAGCCACGGAAGAAGTAAACGAAAAAATCTCCAAGATTAAGGAGGATTTTGCAACCTGGTTATGGTCCGATCCTGAGCGTCGTGTTCAGTTAGAGAAGGAATATAACCATACCTTTAATGCCTGGGCGACACCGAAGTATGATGGCTCGTTTATGTCTATGCAGGGCATGGCATTAAGCCTGGGTAATGGTCCATTCAACCTGCGTCAGCACCAGCAGAATGCAATCTGGCGAGCAATTGTAAACCGACGTTCGATCAATGCGCATGAAGTTGGTACCGGTAAAACCTTTACCATGGGTGGTATTGCACTTGAATCACGCCGCTATGGTATTGCTAAAAAGCCATTGATCTTAGCCCACAATGCCAACAGCGCAGCCGTAGCCAAAGAAATTCAGATGATGTATCCATCGGCACGTGTACTGTTTATTAGTGAACTAGGTAAAGCAGTCCGTCAGATTCGTATGCGTCAAATTGCCAATGATGATTGGGATGTGGTGGTGATGCCACACTCGATGATTGATAAGCTCACATTGTCAGAAGAAACGCTTATGGCCATGGCTGCAGATGATATTGCCGCACTGGAAGCTGAGATCGAAGAAGCACTGGCCGAAGAAGGTGGCGCAACCCTGGATGAAGTCCTGGCAATGAACAGCGACGACGTGAATAAAAAAATGGGCTTTAAAAACCCAACTGCCAAGCAGCTTGCTAAACAACGTCTGAAACTTTTGGAGGACATTCAAAAGCAAGCCATGGATTCAAGTAAAGCCGATGCGGTGAACTTTGAAGAACTTGGTGTAGATATGATCATGGTTGATGAAGTGCATGAGTTTAAAAAACCAAGCATTGCTACACGTATGAACATGAAGGGCTTAAACACCAGTAGCAATAAACGCTCAGTGAATTTGCAGTTGCTCACTCGTTATGTGCGTCGCATGAATAATGGCGGTAATGTGCATACCTTTACGGGTACACCGATCACCAACACCCTAACTGAAATCTACCATCAAATGCGTTATGTGATGGAAGAAGAAATGCAGAAACTTAATGTTGCTGCATGGGATGGCTGGTTTGGTAGTTTTGCAACCGATATTACTGATATTGAATTGTCTGCAACTGGTGAATATCAATTGGTCACTCGCTTGGCTGGATTTGTAAACGTACCAGAATTGCGCAAGATGATTGGTCAGTTTATGGATATTGTTTTTGCCAACGATATGCCTGAAATGCAGCCACGTAAAACCAAATCAGGCAAAATCTTGTCGGATGAAAGTCTAACCGAAGCAGAAAAAGCGGAATTACTGAATGGCCGCACCGAAGATGCTAAAGACCGCCCGTATAAGAAAGTGATTAACGTCACTACTGAAATGTCGCCAAAACAGGAACAAACGCTGGCTGAGATTCAGTCCCTAGCGAAAGAGTGGGAGCAAGCAACCGGTAAAGAAAAACGCCAATGGATGCGTGATGGCGATCCACGTGCACCGCTATCGATCAGTACCGCAGCCAAGAAAGCCAGTTATGATGCGCGTATTGGTGATCCTGAATACATTGGCCAGGAGGGTAAAACCGAAGATTTTGAAATGTCAAAAGCATCTCAAGTGGTTAAAAATGTGATGGAGGTATATCACTCACACCCACTTGCAAGCCAGGTCATTTTTGCGGATACAGGTTATAACACTACAACCGAACGTAGCACTGGTCAGAAAGATGCTAACGGGAAAACGATTCGTGAGCGAGTTAAAGTCTTTTCACCGATCAAGGATATTGTAGAACGCCTGGTTCAATCAGGTATCCCACGTGAACAAATTGCCATTGTCGATGRTTCAGTCAAAGCCGAAGCACGTAAAGCGATTGCCGATAAGGTGAATACTGGTGAGATCCGTGTGGTGATTGGCTTAACTCAAACGCTCGGGGTAGGTGTGAATATGCAGCGTAACTTACGCGCCATGCACCACCTGGACGCGCCATGGATGCCGGGTGAACTTGAACAGCGTAATGGTCGCGGTTTACGCCAGGGCAACCAATGGAACACGGTACTTGAGTATCGTTACATCACGGATAAGTTAGACGGTAAATCATGGCAAGTCTTAGCTATTAAGGACCGTTTTATCAATGCCTTTATGAAAGCCGATGGTAATGTCCGTTCGATTGAAGGTGATGCAGCTGCGGATAACGGTGAGGATAATGCAGGGGATATTATGTCCTCATTCTCAGAAGCCTCGGGCGACCCACGTGTATTGCAACGGATCAAGATGAAAGAAAAACTTGAGAAGCTGCAACGAAAAGAGCGTTTGCATACCCAGGGTATCGCGGATATGAAGCGTACTATTAGCAACACGCAACGTCGTATTGCTCGTTTTGACGAGCAGATTGCCGAGTATGAAAACAATGCTGTCCTGGATCGTATTCAAACCCTAATGCAGTCACAGTCTGAAAACTTCTCTGTAGAGGTGGACGGCACTAAGTACGACAAACACAAGGAAGCATCAGAAGCGATTCAGCAATTCATTGTTGATCACGTGCGTACTGGTTCACGACGAATCACATTAGGCAAGTACGGCAATATTACTATGTCGGTTGAATGGGATAGCCTGCAACCACAAGCAACATTATCGATGAAGATTGGCCCGATTGAATTTAAGGGTAATACCTTACGTGGTATCGAGGGCAAGTTACGTGGTGCAGCACAGGACGTTAAAGCACTGGAAGATGCAAAAGTCAGCGCACAAGACACGATTAACAGTCTATCTAAAGCAGTCGAGCAGCCGTTTGGTCAGGCGGATCAATTGGCGCGTACTCAAAAACAGCTTGAAAATATCGAACAAGACTTGGAAAACAACCCTGTAGCACCGCCAATCTGGTTGCGTCGTGGTGCGCCAATTGATTCAGAGGTGTATTACAAGGGCAAACTATTTATCGTTTCTGGTCATCGTTATACCAATGATGGTTGGTTTGTGTCGGCAGAAGATGCGAAAGGGACCATTGAGATTCCGTACCTAGAAGCAACCGACAGTGTAGGTATGCCGATTTATGAGGAAAGAGAATTTGAAGCACCAAATATTAATGACAAAACAAAGGCAGACAATGATGTAAAAAATGAAATTAATGACTATAGCCGTGACAAATTAAAACCTGATAACGAGCGTAGAGGTACTTCACCTTTATCAACTTCATTTTTGCCGCTTTCTAAAAATCGGGCGGATCGTCTTGTAGTGGATATACTCTCTAGGATTTCTAAAGGGGACACGCCAAATAAATCTAAAAGTGGAATCAGCGGGATAGTACAACCCAAATTTCCGTTTGTTGTAGTTGAATCGTTTGAGGCTTTGCCAAAAACGATACAGCAAGAAAATTACTATCAAGGTGAGCAAGAAGAAACCAAGCGGTATGATGTAATGGCTGTTTGGCATAAAGGCACACTTTATATTAATGCTGGAGATATCCGAGGAAATCATAATACACAACAAACTACTTATGAAGCATATGAGGAGGTTTTAATACATGAAGTAGTTGGACACTTTGGAGTTCAGCAATTATTTGGTCAAGAGTATAAGACAAAATTTCAGCAGCTTTTTAATGCACTTGGTGGCATAGAGGGTATTCGTAAAATAGCCAAAGATAATGGCGTTGATATGAATCAATTTGATAATGCCTATATTAAGCCATTTAAAAAAGGTGTTGAGGAAGGTTACTACGATCCACTGGATGCTCAGCAAGCAACCGTAAGTGAACTATTTGCTTTTGTTGCACAAAATGCTAAGTCACGTCCTTTTGTACGTCAAAAGCTAAAAGAAGTTATTGGATATATTCGTCAGTGGTTCCGTGATCGTGGCTTTGATAAATTCCTTTCACGTTACAATGATGCCGATTTGATGATGTTTTTGTCAGAAGCTCGTAAGGCTGTAGTTGATCAAAGCTATTTTGGTAAATATAAAAATCAAGAATTTTCATCTAAGAACAATTCTGATACTCCACTTTATAGCCGTCGTACTAAAAGTAATTCAGGTTCTACAACTCAACAAGTACGAGACGTGTTGATTGATCGTTTTGGTAAAGAGACCATTGATGAGCTTGAACGACAAGGTAAGCTTGAGATTATTCAGGATTATCAGGTTGAAGGTGTTGAGGGCTTCTATTACAACGGTAAAGCGGTACTCGTTGCATCGAATCTGACTGCTGAAAGCACAGTGCCAACATTCTTACATGAGTTGGGTGGTCATGCTGGTTTTCAAAATATGATGAACCAAAAACAATATAATGAATTGATGAATCAATTTAATAAATTGGTTGATCAGGGCAATCCTGTTGCTATGGCTGCAAAATTACTTGCGGAACGTGAACAAGGTTCTGAGCGTCAACATCTAGAGTATTTGCCATACCTATTAACACTCTCATCAACTATGCAACAACGTAATGTAGTACAGCGTAATGCACTACAAAAACTTATAAACAATTTAGTGACGTATGTTAAAGCAACGCTATTTGATAATTTTGGAATAAATCTCAACCTCAATCCAAACGACATAGTTGCACTTGCTGAGCGAATGATTGAGAAATCCTCATATAATGCTGAAAATGCTACTTCACCTCTGTATAGTCGTCAGTTTTTTGATAATACAATCAATAATTTAAGTGAAAGTATTAAACATTTATCTGCAAAGTCTATCAAGGATAAAACAGGTTATAAATTTACTGATTGGTTGGGTATTGGCTTATCAGCCTTAGGTCGTCGACAACTTACTGAAATTTACAGCAAAATTTTACCGCAGTTAAACAAATATAATGAATTGGCTGCTCAAATGGATGCTGATAAGAACGATGCTGGTGCTGAAGCTGATAGTATCGTGCGTGAATGGGCAAATTTAAACGATGAAGATCAACTTGCAGAGTTAATGCATGATTCGACTTTAGCAAAAATTGACCCTACAAAGCCTTATGTGAAAGGGGACAGTGTTTCCAGATATAAGCAATTACGTGATGATTACAATTCATTATCACCTGAAGCTCAGGCAATGTATTTAAAAGCACGTGATGCCTATAAAAAGCACTATGCAAAAGTACATCAAGCAATTAAAGAGCGCATCTTACGATCAGAACTTTCTAGTCAAAAGAAAGCTGATTTACTTAAACAGATGGATGATAACTTCTTTGGTTATGTCAAAGGTGTGTATTTCCCATTGGCTCGTTTTGGTAAATATGTTGTGGTGATGCGTAATCAAAATGGTGAAGTTGAGAGCGTTAGCCGTGCTGAAACCATGGGAGAAGCACAAAGTCTACGATCAGAATTAATGCAAAAATATCCTCATTATAAAACTGATCGAGTCGTGTTGGATAAAGAGTTTAATGCTTCGCGTGATTCTGTTGGCCGTGGATTTATGAGCAGCCTATTTGCAGAGGTTGAAAATTTAGGATTATCGACTGCGGAACAAGCCGAATTTGAAGATACTCTAAGTCAGCTTTATTTATCTTCTATGCCCGATTTGTCTTGGGCGAAACATGGGATTCACCGTAAGGGTACAGCAGGGTTTAGCCAAGATGCACGTCGGGCATTTGCTCAGAATATGTTTCATGGTGCAAGTTATCTTGCTAAGTTGCGCTATGGCGATCAACTAGCACAGCAGCTTGATGATATGCAGAAATACGCATCTGAACAAAGTAAGCTTAATGATAGTTATGACCAGCCAACAGCTCAACGTGTCATTGATGAAATGAACAAACGCCATGACAACTTAATGAATCCAAAGTCATCACCTTTATCAAGTGCATTAACCAGTTTGGGCTTTATTTACTATCTAGGACTATCACCAGCAGCAGCTATGGTCAACTTATCGCAGACAGCATTGGTGGCTTATCCATTGATGGGTGCTAAATGGGGCTTCGATAAAGCGGCAGATGAATTACTGAAAGCATCGAATGACTTTAGAAAGGGGGTAGAGTTTCACAAGGTGAAGTGGGAAGGATCAAAAACTGACCTTTACAAAACAATTAGCTCGGATATTTCTAAATTTCTAAATAAAGATGAAAAACAGGCTTATGAAGATGCTGTGGCGCGTGGCGTGATTGATGTCACTCAGGCACATGATTTAGCAGGAATTGCACAGGGTGAAGATAGTGGTGTGATGTGGAAGACACGCCCGATTATGCGTGCAGCKAGTGTCATGTTCCATAGTGCTGAAAGATTTAACCGTGAAGTTACTTTTATTGCAGCATATCGTCTAGCGCGTCAATCAGGTGAAAATCACGATTCAGCATTTGATCAAGCTGTAGATGCGACCTACAAAGGACACTTTGATTACAGTTCTGGCAACCGTCCACGTATCATGCAAGGCAACGTTGCCAAGGTTCTTTTACTGTTTAAACAGTTTGGTCAAAACATGCTTTACACATTGGCTCGTCAGACCTATCAGTCCATTAAAGGTGAAACGGAAGCTGAACGAAAAGAAGCTCGTAAATCACTTGGGGCTATTTTGGCAATGCACGCAACTTTTGCTGGTGCGCTTGGGTTGCCTATGGTTGGAATGTTGTTGTCGGTTGCATCTTGGATGGGCGGGGATGACGACGAACCTTGGGATGCGGAAGTGGCACTGCGTAACTATCTTGCTGAAGCATTCAGCCCGACCATTTCAAATATGCTGATGAAAGGTGCGCCACGCGGTATTGGTGTGGATATTTCTAGTCGTGTTGGTATTAATAATCTTTTATTACCAGACGTACAAGAAGGGTTAGAAGGTAAAAAATGGTGGGATTCTGCAGCATCGGCGGCTTTAGGTCCTATTGGCGGCATTGGGGCAAATATTGCAAAAGGTGCTCAGGAAATTTCAGAAGGGCATAATCTACGTGGAGTGGAAAGTATGCTACCTGTGTTCTTGAAAAACTTTGCCAAAACATACCGCTACAATGATGAGGGTGTTCAGGATAAAACGGGTGTTTCTATTGTTGATGAAGTTGATTCAATGGATATGTTGATACAGGGCATGGGTTTTTCACCGTCTGATATACGGACTGCTTATGAAGGTAAATCGGCAATTTATCAGCTTAACCGAAAGCTTAATGAGCGTCGTAGTCGTTTAATGGCTTTATGGTCACGAGCGAAAATGATGGATGACCAACAAGAGATGGATGAAATTTGGGAAGAAATTCAAGGTTTCAATGACAAAAATCCATCACGTCGTATAACTAGAATGAACCTTAATCAAAGTTATCGTAATCGCCAACGTCGTATAGATCGTGCTGAAGATGGCATATATTTGTCACGGAATCGCCAAGATGCACGTGAAGCTGGTTACTTTGCTTTTGGTGAATAACCCCCTGTAAGGTTCGCTAAATAACCACCTTTAAATAAAACTCTACTTCATTTCGTAGAGTTTTATTTCGGGGCAAGTTATGCAAGAAAACACAATTCCATGGATCATCAAAGTTGTGCCTGCCGTAGTGGGGGCTATTCTTGCCCTGGTATTAAGTGGTGATATTGATAAAAACGGAAAAATTCAAATTTCTTTGGGTGTTATAGGCAAGTTTTTATTCAGCGTTTCAGTCAGCCTTTATGGCGGTTCAGCATTTATTGAATATTACGAATTATCAAAATATTCTCACATGGCTCAAGGCTTTGTGATGCTTATGTTTGCAGTTTTTGGATTATTAGGGATTGGCATTCTTTATCAGTCCATTGCACTGATGCAGGGTAAGCCCTTATCTGAAGTTATTAGTGAGGTCAAAGCTGCCTTTATTTCAATACTTAGTAATGGTAAAGGTGACAAACAATGAGCGTAGATCAATCACAACAAGTTGCTCAGGTATATTCATGGCTTCGTGCTATGTCTGGTGGCAAATTAAGTCAATCTCAGGTTGTAGCTGGTGATCAGATTATTGAGAAAAATGGCTTAAATGTTTTTGCAAAACTTATTGGCTTTGAAATACCTACACCTTTAGTAAATGGACAGCGAGATATTTCTGAGAATGGTTATGCAATTATTAGAGATGCTGAGGGTTTTCGTTCAACAGCTTATTTAGATACAGGAGGTGTTTGGACTATTGGCTTTGGTACCATTAAATATCCAAATGGTACATCAGTTAAAAAAGGTGATACTTGCACGAGAAATGAAGCTGAACAATGGCTTAAAAACGATTGTGTATGGGTTGATGCTTGTCTTGATAAAAATGTCAAAGTCAATCTTAATCAAAACCAATTTGATGCATTGGCTTCTTTTGTCTACAACATAGGCGAAACCGCATTTGTAAAAAGCACAATGCTTACTCTTATTAATCAAAACAGTTTGACCTCGGCTGCAAGTCAATTTGATCGTTGGGTGTTTGATAATGGAAAGCGTATTCAAGGCTTAGTCAATCGTCGAGCAAAAGAAAAATCATTATTCCTAAAGGTGGCTTAAATGATTGATGCTGTGTTAGGTAAATTTTACAAATACATTATTTTAGGCTTGATGATATTTATCTTTGGATATGTTTTTTATGCCAATTCTCTTGCTGGAAAATTGGCAAATGCTGAAAAAGTTAAAACTAAAGCAGTAGCTGATGCTATTAAGCCTTATCAAGATGCAATTGATCAGGCTCAAGAGGAAAAAGCCGCCATTATGCAAACATGGTCAGCTAAAATTATAGAGGTAGAACAAAATGCGATTAAAAAAATACAAGATGCGAATGCTGCCGCTCGTAGTGCTGACTTGGCTGCTAGTGGGTTGTCAAAGCAACTCAGTGAAGCCAACAAACGTTTGTCCAGTGCTCCCAAGCAAACCATCATTAACTACACCATTGCCAACTCAGAATTACTCGAAAGTTGCACAGCAGAATATCGAAGCTTGGCAGAAAAAGCTGATGGACATTCACTGGACGCAATGAGGTTATACGATAGTTGGCCAGAACTAAATAAAACCCTCAATTGAGGGTTTATTTCTTGATAAGGTTTGAAATATCGGCATCAAAATATTTAGTAATATCGAACCATTTTTCTATTTCTTTTTCCCATTTATACACACGTTCATTTTCAATTTTTAATACGTCTAACCCTTTGATGCTAAAGTGAGTTGTATCATCTGGAAGCTGTTTCCAATCAATAGCCCCATTATCATTAAACCAATTTTCCCAAGCATTTTGTATGTATGGGACTACAAAAGACTGTTGCACATCATTCCATGCAAATATGTTTTGTATATTGGATTTTTCTTTATACATATCTTTAACACTTTTAGTCGGGCGGAATGATTTCATAAATCTTTCCAACTGTTCTTTGATAAAAGAAAATTCAGTATTTATAACGTCAGGTGTTTGAACTTGAGAATAAGCTTCCTCTGCATCCGCAATATCAGCAGCTGATACATACCTTTGTTTTAAAGCAAATTTAGAATAATTATCGTCATATTGTTGTCGGGCAAATTGAATAGCTGTCTGATAATCTAAACGTTCTCCACGTTTTCTTAGGTTTACATACCGTTTAAGACTATTCCATGATGAATGCAATGTAATTGTTTGAAGTTGCGGTATCGTAAAGCCATCCTCTGCATAGCGTGTTGCAGCTTCATGGCGTAAATCATGGAACCTTAAATCTTCAATTCCATTTAAACGACATGCTCTACGAAAATAATCACTGACTGTCTGTACATTGACAGGTAATAAAAGCTCATCACTATAACCCAGCTCCAGCATTCTTTTTCGAGTAGAAGGTTCAAGTAATTCTTCAATAATGAGGAGGGCATTAGGCTCTAAATGGGCAAACTTATGATTTCCTTTGGATCCATCTGGATTTTTAACGTCTCTGATTTTCCATTGACTATTTTTTTTGTCAAAATCAGCTAAACGCATTTCACATAGTTCACCTTCACGACGACCTGTATAGATCGCAAGCCACATGACCAGGTGCATAGGAATGGCATTGCGAACTCGTTTCCAGCCTTTATAAAAGTGATTGGTCAGAATATGAAGTTCTTCTGATGTGATTAAACGATCACGTTCCTTTGATTTAGTAACAATACGAGCTTTTTTTAGACCGATCAGCGAATGTGACAATTCATTTTTTGCATGTGCAACATCTTCACCCCATACAAGTTCAGCATGGTTAAGAACCGATGAAATATGGGATAAATCTTTTAATGCAGTTGCTGGGGCAACTCCATCTATCATTTCAATTGGATTGCCTTTTCGTCGTTCAATGGCAAATGATGAGAAATCTTGTCGTGAAAGGGTATAAGCATCTTTATGGGCAATATCATAATTACAGATATTTTTTAGTGCTGCAGTTTTGGTATCAGCAAATTCGTCACTAATTTCATCTAAATATTGAGTGATGAATTGTTCTAAAGTTTTTGACACAACCTTAGCTTCTGGATTTAGAATAGCAGGATTAACCAGAATCTCCGCTTCAAGTCGTTTAATCCATTCTTTGGCTAATGACTCTTTTGCAAAAGTTCTTGTTTTAATAAATGGTGGTAAGCCTTTACGAGTTATTCGTATTTGAGCTCTGTATCGAGTTTTACCATCTGCTGTAGTTCGTTCCGCAATTGTTCCCATATTTACGCCATAAAGTTGGATTTACGCCACAAGGGTGATTATGGCGCAAATAAGGCGTAAAGAATAGTTAAGAATGATTGAAAATGATGTAAAACCTTTGAGAATATGGGAAAGTGAAAATTGAGTAAAAACAACGTAATTGCAGAATTTTTTGATAAATCAAAGCATTCCCCTATTTTTGTCGCGCCGATGGCAGGNTCTTGTTTTAATAAATGGTGGTAAGCCTTTACGAGTTATTCGTATTTGAGCTCTGTATCGAGTTTTACCATCTGCTGTAGTTCGTTCCGCAATTGTTCCCATATTTACGCCATAAAGTTGGATTTACGCCACAAGGGTGATTATGGCGCAAATAAGGCGTAAAGAATAGTTAAGAATGATTGAAAATGATGTAAAACCTTTGAGAATATGGGAAAGTGAAAATTGAGTAAAAACAACGTAATTGCAGAATTTTTTGATAAATCAAAGCATTCCCCTATTTTTGTCGCGCCGATGGCAGGCGTTACTGATCGGCCATTTCGCTCATTGTGCAAATACTTTGGTGCTGGGCATGCGGTCAGTGAAATGATGACGTCTGACAAAACTTTGCGCATGAGTAAAAAGAGTTTGTATCGTGCCAATTTTGATGGGGAGCTTGCGCCAATTTCTGCACAAATTGCTGGTTCAGATCCGCATGATTTGGCGGAAGCAGCACGCTATCAGGTGGCCAACGGGGCGCAAATTGTTGATATCAATATGGGCTGTCCTGCCAAAAAAGTCTGTAATAAATTGGCGGGGTCTGCCTTGTTGCAAGATGAAGATTTGGTGGCACGTATTTTAGATACTGTCGTTGCTGCGGTTGATGTACCTGTAACCCTTAAAACCCGTTTGGGTTTTTTAAATGGTCAGGAAAATATCTTACGTGTGGCAAAGCGTGCAGAACAAGCAGGTATTGCCGCTTTGGCTTTGCATGGTCGTACCCGTGAAGATATGTATTTAAATCATGCACGTTACTCACTGATTAAAGACGTGAAAAGTATGTTGCAGATTCCAGTCATTGCGAATGGTGATATAGATAGCCCTGAAAAAGCCAAATATGTACTAGATTACACAGGTGCTGATGCCATTATGATTGGACGTGCAGCACAGGGACGTCCGTGGATTTTTCGGGAAATAGCACATTATTTAGCAACGGGTGAGAAGTTAGCATCGCCGAGCATTGCAGAAGTTCAAAAAGTATTACTCGGACATTTAGCTGAACTGTATGAGTTCTATGGTGAATATTCAGGTTGTCGTATTTCACGTAAACATATTGCGTGGTACACCAAAGGTTTACATTCCAGTAATGAATTTCGTCAAAATATGTATCAAGTAGAAACTACGTCAGAACAATATAAAGTAGTAGAAGATTACTTTAATCAGTTACTTGCGCATGGTGAAATCATGAGTGATGTGCAGGTTGAAACCGTGAACTTGTTAGACACAAAGTAATCGCATACAAATATATGCTTTAGCTTGTTTGGAACTAAATAAAAACTCAACTGTGATACACAGTTGAGTTTTCTGTACGTAAACTTAGCGTGCGTGAATCATTTCCAAAACCAACTGATTAATTAAATCTGCTGCTTCTAGTTCACGAATCTGACTCACATTACTACCAGCCCAAAACGGAGCATAACCTTGTTCACCTTGTGTTACGGCTGCTGCATGCAACTGTTTTGCAAGATCATAGGTATACGGATAGGTGGGCACAGTTAAACGATCTGGCGTATCTATCTGTGTATGCCAATGATTAATTAAACCACGGGCAGGACGTCCAGAAATACTGTCGGTCATTTGAGTAATGTTTTGTTGAAATAAAGCTTGTCGATAAGCTGGATTGGCGTTCGAGCTTTTACATTGTACAAAAGCTGTACCCATTTGTACTGCAGAGGCGCCCAAGTTCAGCATTGACTGTGCTTGCTCACCATTCATAATGCCACCGGCTGCAACTACTGGCGAGGTACAATGCTTACGAATCAGTTGTACTAAATCGCTGGTTTTAATTGCGCTATCAAAAGCTTGGTTAAAAATACCTCTGTGCCCACCTGCTTCGATGCCTTGCGCAATAATAATATCAATTCCAGCTGCTTCAATCGCCYGGGCTTCGGCTAAGTTAGTTGCTGAAACCATGGTAATGATCCCTGCATCTTTTAAAGCCTGAATTTGATGTGCATGTGGAATCCCGAAGTGAAAACTGACCGCTTGCGGTTTAGTTTCTAGTACAAGATTTAAATATCCATCATGATCTTTAAAACTTGGATAAATACAATTCAGTTGCCTTGGTGCGGTTGCGCCATAGCGTTCAAAGATTGGCTCAAAATATGCAATCCATGCTTGTGCAACGACTTCATCTAACGGGCTTGTTTCATGGCAGAAGAAATTGGTTTGAAATGGAAAATCGGTCAATTCTTGAGTGCGTAAAATTTGCTCACGTGCAGCATCGACCGTGTTTGCACCTAAACCAAGTGAGCCCAAACCACCTTGATTAGAAACCTTGGCTGCAAGTTCGGGAGTAGAAACACCAGCCATTGGAGCAAGAAAAATAGGATGCTTTATATTCAGTTGTTCTAATAAGGCCATATTATTTACTCCATGTTTTTATCTACTTTGCCCAATTCTAGATAAATTGGCAAATCATATACGTCATTTCCTTATGAAATATTAAGATGAGCAATATCATAAAATTTGCAGATGCTTTCAGGCATAATAAGCTGAATGTATGAATTGATGAGTAAATTAATGAAGTCTTTCGTTTATAGTAGTTTGCTTGTAGTGTGTGGATTAATTGCGTGTAGCAATCCACAGGAAACTCAAGAAAATATTGATCCAAAGCAATATCAGGTGCAGGATGCAGCAGCATTGCAGCAACGTATAGATGCTTTAAATGCCAAATTGGCGCAAGACTTCAAACAATTTAAACAAGTGGAAAGTATCGCATTTGCGCATCAATTCCCTTTAGATGTGAATAATTTACAAACTTTGAATCAACATTTGGTCGCCAGTACCGCCTTAAAGCCGACTAAAATTGCCTATTGCGATATGATGAATGGTTATTTTTCTGAGTTATATCGCTTAGGACATTACAATCTAGATTTACTTAAAGATGTAAAATTAGCGCGTGCAGAGCAGGAAAATTTGGTTGCAAATTTTGCCAATGCCGAATCTTATTATGATTTTATTTTGAATCGTTATACTAGTTACCGCCAAGTACAACAGACCATGGGTTATGGTTGTAATTTAAAAGCTGCATTGTAATTTCGGTAGGATTTGGGTGTATTGTTTGAATCGTGTTTAATAAAAAACTCCTGAGACATTCTCAGGAGTTTTTGTTTTACACAACTAAATTATTGTTGTGCTTTTTCTTTCACGTTTGCAGCACCTTGTTCAACTGCACCTGCAGTAGCAGCAGTTGCATCTTTAGTGGCTTGTACAGTCGCATCAGCTGCATTTTCTGTCGCAGTTGCAACATTGTGTGCGGCGTTTTCAGTTGCTTGCGCTGCATTATCAACAGCTGTTGCTGTAGCAGCAGCAGCTTCATGAGTTGCATCTTCAGCATCATGTGCAGCTTGAGCTGCAGCGTTTTCTAAGTGTTCACCTGTAGTTGCCCCTGTTTCTGGTGCTTTTTCTTTTGCACAACCTACAAGTGCTACAGTAGCAGCAAGACCTAAAGCAATAAGTAGTTTATTCATTATCATGTGTCCTTTATTTGCATCCACTTAAGATGGGATAATGCGAATATAACCAAAAAAAAATCAATTGGATGCTAAAAATTGTTCAAATAATGTAATGGATTTATTAAGCAATCATTGCATTTTGAGTACTTATAGCGAGATTTGACTTTTTTGAACACAAACCTAATATGAAGATTTTATTATATTTTTTTATTAAAATTTAAAAAAACCTTCAAAACCAGTTTCTTGAAAAATGTGGATCAACAAAGCACATTGCTAGTGTTTTGGTCGCTGATCTTAATATCAAGATGCTTTTTTCTTCTACAAAGCGTGGTGTAATCTGGCCTTGTCCAACTTAATCCGCAAAATTTAATAAGACCTTTTACAAAGCCAATGACCATAGGTAAAGACAGAAGGAATAAGGATTTATTCATTTAAGCAGTATTGGATGGCTGCATCGGAATAGGTGTGATTTCGTCCTTGTTTACCTTTTTCTGAAGCATATTATTTCCTAGCGGGATGAACCAAATGATAATATTCCCTCCCCAATGAATGAGAGCTAGGTTATATGAATACCCATGGGTTGTAGGGTAAATTTTAGGTGGAGGATTATTCATTCAAAAAAATATACTGAGGAATAAGCTTCTTAGAGATGGGTTTGTGCAACAAAACTAATTTTTAGTAAGATGTATCACGTTAAATATTAACTTTATGATGGCAAATAGATTTTAATTTAACTTTTAAATGCAATGTGGAGAATTTGATGCTTAAAAAAGGGATTTATCAACATTATAAAGGGCAGTTGTATCAAGTACTGCATGTGGCAACACACAGTGAAACTCAAGAGAAATTGGTGGTTTATCAATGCTTATATGGCGATTATTCTATTTGGGTCAGACCACTTGATATGTTCAAAGAGCATATTACTTTGGATGACGACCGTGAACAGGAACGCTTTAAATTGATTCGGGAAGTGCAAWAAATATTTGAAGCCATTTACCTATTTAAAATAATCCAATCTATTTTTAGATTGGATCGTTCAATGTGGATGCTCAAAGTTGAATAAGATCAATTATTGAATGGAAATACGGTTAAAGCTTAAATCGTATGCTAAATATTTACTCACAAAAGCTGCTTTATCACTGCGTCTTAATAAGTTGTCATAAATAAATTGTGGTACAGGATGGAATAAATCCCCAGAGCCATTTTCGTAAAATATTTTTAAATAACGTGAAGATGCACTGTATGTCCAGGATGTCACGGCAAGTGTTTTACCCATAAGCAACTCCTTTATTTTTTATATTATTTTTCACAGAATAATTCTGCTTATTTTGAACATAAGTGAAGTAATTAAAAAAAAGTATTACAGAATTGTAAATCTAAGATTTATTGGATTTTTATGCGTGTTTTTTGAACAGAAATACAAAAGATAAATAGAAGCTTGTTGCAGAAGCTATTTTTATCTTCAGCGATATCAAAGGAGAGTGACCGATTCATGAACGTTGCTTTTATTGTGAATGCATAAAAAAACCACGCATGGAATGCGTGGTTTTTTGAGTGGTTTAATCTAAAACTTAGATTTTACCTACTAAATCGATAGATGGTGCTAAAGTTGCATCACCTTCTTTCCATTTAGCTGGGCATACTTCACCTGGGTGAGTGTGAACGTACTGAGCTGCTTTAACTTTACGAAGAAGTTCTTGAGCATCACGGCCGATACCACCAGCATTAATTTCGATGATTTGGATTTTACCTTCTGGATCAATAACGAAAGTACCACGGTCAGCAAGACCATCAGCTTCAATTAATACTTCAAAGTTTTTAGAAAGCGTCCAAGTTGGGTCGCCAACCATTACATATTGGATTTTTTTGATTTCTTCTGAAGAATCGTGCCAAGCTTTGTGCGTGAAATGAGTGTCAGTCGAAACTGCATAGATTTCAACGCCTAATTTTTGGAATTCTGCGTAGTTGTCTGCAAGGTCACCAAGCTCGGTTGGGCAAACGAAAGTGAAGTCCGCAGGGTAGAAGAATACTACAGACCATTTGCCTTTAAGGTCAGCTTCAGTTACTTCAATGAATTGACCGTTGTGGTATGCATTTGCTTTAAATGGTTTAACTTCAGTATTAATTAAGCTCATCATTGTCTCCATGATTAAGGTTTGTATTTCGTTGGCAATAGAATATCTAATTTTGTTTTATTGCTGAAATGGTATTTTTACATCACTAGCATCGGAAAAACAAATGAGAATGTAAAAAGTGTACCGCTTTCATCACAGTATTACTGAGCCTTAATTAGGCCTCAAAATGATGATCATTGCATGACAACCTATTTTTTCAGGTATCAATAAAGCACAGCTCAGCAATTCGTGAACATCCATCAATATGGGGGTGATATTTTGAAATTCAAGGGGGCATTGTCAATTTTTTAAATACGCATTTTAAATCGCTGTTCTTTCTCTCTATGGCATTAAAGCGTAAAATACGCTTTTGTGTTTTGGTTAGGAAGCGTATTCTGTGCAGAGTCATTTAAATGTAGACCACCTCGTTTTGGCGCGTGATCGTCATCGTTTAAATCGACTACGAAAAGGCAAAGCTGCTAATCCTAAGCAATACCAGGAATTATTCGAAAAATCCAATTTAAAAGTGTTGGAGCGTGCGCAGCGCATTCCTAATATTAAGTTAAATCAAGATTTACCCGTCACTCAATCTGCCGAGCAGTTGATTGCTGCAATTCAGCAACATCAGGTCATTATTGTAGCAGGTGAAACAGGTTCAGGAAAAACCACACAGTTACCCCAAATTGCCATGTTGGCAGGCCGTGGTTTAACGGGGTTAATTGGTCATACTCAGCCACGACGTCTTGCTGCGCGTAGTGTATCCCAGCGTATTGCTGAAGAAGTTGGCGAAAAGTTGGGAGAGTCCATCAGCTTTAAAGTTCGCTTTAATGAACAGGGTTCGCAAGATTCAATCGTTCGTTTAATGACCGATGGTATTTTGTTAGCAGAGCTTGCCAATGACCGTTATTTAAATAAATACGACACCATTATTATAGATGAAGCTCATGAGCGTTCTTTAAATATTGACTTCATTATGGGGTATTTAAAGCAACTCTTGCCGCGTCGCCCTGATCTAAAAGTCATCATCACCTCTGCAACTTTAGATGTGCAGCGTTTCAGCAATTACTTTAATGGTGCCCCTATTTTTGAGGTTGAAGGTCGCAGCTATCCTGTCGAAGTGCGTTATCGTCCAATTTCAGAATTAAGCATTGGCGGGAGTGATGATGATGAATTTGATGACTTTGAAGAAAACTTGCCACGCGCAGTGGTGCAAGCGGTAGAAGAATGTTTCGCTGATGCACAGGAAAAAGGTCATCCCGAACATGCCGATATTCTCATTTTTGCTAGTACCGAACAGGAAATCCGGGAACTGCAAGAAACCTTACATAAGCACGGACCACGTCATACTGAAATTTTGCCGTTATATGCGCGTTTGGCTTTGGCGGAACAACAAAAAATCTTTAATCCTTCAGGTGGTGGACGTCGCATTATTATTGCCACTAACGTTGCTGAAACAGCACTTACTGTACCCAATATTCGCTATGTGATTGATAGCGGTTTTGCACGTATTTCACGTTATAACTACCGCTCACGGGTGCAGCGTTTACCAATTGAAGCAGTTTCTCAAGCAGCAGCGAATCAGCGTAAAGGACGTTGTGGTCGTATTGCACCAGGCGTCTGTATTCGACTATATTCCGAAGAAGATTTTTTAAGTCGCCCAAAGTTTACTGAACCTGAAATCAAACGCACCAACTTGGCATCGGTCATTTTACAAATGCAAAGTTTGGGCTTGGGCTCGCTCGAAGATTTTGACTTTATTGAGCCGCCAGATCATCGTTTGGTCAATGATGGTCGTAAGCTGTTGATTGAACTGGGTGCGATGATCGATAAGGGCAAAGCTCCTCTTTTAGAAAGAATGAATAGCTCTGCTACGCAAGAGGGAGATTCAAACCCGAATATTTCCGCTAAATCCACTTCTAATAAAGACGAGCTTCAAGGCAGTAGTTTAACCAAAATTGGTCAGCAAATGGCAAAAATGCCGATTGATCCACGACTGGCACGCATGATTTTAGGCGGTGCGCATTTTGGGGTATTAAATGAAGTCTTGATTATTGTAGCGGCATTAGCCGTACAAGACCCGCGCGAACGTCCGGCAGACAAACAAATGCAAGCCGATCAAAAACATGCTTTGTTCCGTGAAGCAGATTCCGACTTTTTATTTTATTTAAAGTTATGGGAAACTCTACACGAAAACAGTGACGGTATGAGTGAAAACAAACGTCGTACTTTTGCCCGCCAGCATTTTTTAAGTTGGCTACGTTTACGTGAATGGAAGAAAACTCATGAACAATTGGTGGATTTGGCGCGTGGCTTAAAATTGTCTTTTAACGAAAAAAAAGCCAGTTATGAAAATCTGCATCGGGCGTTATTAACAGGTTTGCTCTCTTTTATTGCCAATAAAACCGATGAGCGCAATGTCTTTATGGCGGTGCGCCAACAAAAAGCGCGTATTTTCCCTGCATCGACTTTGCATAAAACCAATACCCCGTGGGTTATGGCATTTGAGATGGTAGAAACGTCGCAAGTGTATCTGCGCACCTTAGCAAAAATTGAACCTGAATGGATTTTATTGGCCGCACGTGATTTGCTGAAGCATCATTATTTTGAACCACATTGGTCTAAAAAAGCAGGTGTGGTGAATGCCTATGATCAGATTTCGCTGTTTGGTTTGATTATCGAGCCGAAACGTCCTGTAAATTACGAAAAGGTCGATCAGCAAGCCGCACATGAAATTTTCTTGCGCGATGCGTTAACCACAGGCAACTTGGGTATTGCGCCTCCATTTTTAAAACATAACCTGCTCAAACTAGAAGAAGTTGAACGGGTTGAAGATAAATTACGTCGGCGTGATTTGGTGGTCGATGAAGAAACCATTTATCAATTTTATGCGGCCAAAGTACCAGCAGAAGTGGCAAGCCGCCGTGCCTTTGAAGATTGGCGTGCGACAGTAGAGCCGCAAAATCCACGTTATTTATTTGTGGAAGATGATGCGCTTTGGCTAAATAATCGTCCGACCACGCAGCAATTTCCTGACTATTTGCGTAATGGTGAGCTGCGCTTGGCGGTCAGTTACCGTTTTGACCCAAGCCATGATGAAGATGGTGCAACCGTTAAAATTCCAGTGCAAGCGTTGGCACAGGTTGATGAAAATATCTGGTCGTGGGGCATTCCAGGCTGGCGTGAAAATTTAATTGAAGCCTTGCTCAAAACTTTGCCTAAAGATAAGCGCCGTCATTTGGTGCCTATTCCAGACACAGCCCGAAAATTGCGACAACGTGTTGATGCGGTAAATTTACGTGAGCATATTTTTAGCTTTTTGGCATTTCAATTACGTGCTGAGCACATCAGCGAAAAAGACTTTAGCTTTGAGCGGGTAGATGCGTATTTATTGCCGTTCATTA
The DNA here is from genome assembly GCF_001758345.1 of Acinetobacter towneri. Classification (GTDB taxonomy): domain Bacteria; phylum Pseudomonadota; class Gammaproteobacteria; order Pseudomonadales; family Moraxellaceae; genus Acinetobacter; species Acinetobacter towneri_A. Next base: position 84,800 of record NZ_MKQS01000001.1, on the reverse strand, counting down.
AAGTGCTAGATGAAAAAGGGCGGGTGATTGAACAAGGTMGTGATTTATCTGAATTAAAAGCGCGTTGCCGTACCGAAACGCATAGTCCAGTAAAACAGTTACACGGCGAATTCCAAACCTTCCCTGAACGATTTGTATTTGAAGCCTCGCAAAAAGTCACGGGCGTAGTGGTTAAGCAATATCAGGCGTTGGTACCAAGTAAAGCGTTTGCAGAACTTTCACAAAAAGATGAATCGGGTGTGGTGATTCAAACCTTTAATGATCAGAGCGAGGCGATTCGTCAGCACCGTGAAGGGGTGATTCGCTTGCTGTATGTGCAATTGGTTGATTTATCACGCCAATTGAAAAAACAAATTGATAAACCATTGGCTTTGGCGTATTCGCCTTTGGGTGATAAAGCTCAACTTGAGCAAATGTTGATTTATGCAACCTTGCAAAGCATTATTTGTGACTTACCAGTCAACTTGGAAGAGTTTCAAAAGTTGCAGCTTGAGGTAAAAAAGACTTTCCTCAGTCATGGTCAAGCCACGCTGCGTATCTTTAATGAAATTTATATTGCATGGCAAGACATCCGCCGTCAGCTTCTTATGCTTGATGAAGCAGTTTTTGCTAAAAATATGGATGATATAGAAGATCAGCTGGACTTAATGCATCTGGCAGACTTTGTGTATAGCAAGCCTGTAGAGGTGTGGAGCGAATATCCGCGCTATTTGAAAGCGTTGTTATTACGTTTAGACCGCTTACCCAACAACTTGCAAAGAGACAATGCTGCTATCGCCCAAATTGACCCTTGGATGGACAAATTGTTTAAATACAAACAAGATGCCCGACTCAAGGAATTGTACTTTATGGTAGAAGAATTACGCATTTCGCTCTTCTCTCAACCCATGAAAACCAAAATGCCAATTTCTGCAACTCGGCTGCAAAAAGTATGGGAACAGCTTGGAATCAGTTAAGATATAAGTAATTTCTAGAAGGAGTTTTACATGGGCATTCGCATTACAGGTACTGGTCTTTATCATCCAGAAGATGTTATTACCAATGAAGAATTGGTCGAAAGTTTAAATGCTTATGTGGAACAGTATAATCAGCTCAATGCTGACAAAATTGCGGCAGGTGAGCTTGAAGAACGTCGTGGCTCTAGTGCTGATTTTATTGAAAAAGCCTCTGGGGTAAAACGTCGTTATGTGTCAGAAAAAACAGGTATTCTGGATATTAACCGTTTACGTCCAAATTTACGTGAACGTGGCGATGACGAAATTTCGCTACAAGCGGAATGGGGCGTAATTGCTGCAAAACAAGCCATGCAAAATGCAGGTGTGTCTGCAGAAGATATTGATGTGGTCATTTTATCTTGCTCAAACTTGCAGCGTGCTTATCCTGCAGTGGCGATTGAAATTCAAACTGCGCTCGGTATTCAGGGTTATGCCTATGACATGAACGTAGCATGTTCTGCTGCGACTTTTGGTATTAAGCAAGCGCATGATGTGATTAAAGCAGGCGCACGTCGTGTGTTATTGGTAAATGTCGAAATTACATCAGGGCATAACGATTACCGCTCACGTGACTGCCACTTTATTTTTGGTGATGTTGCAACCGCTTCAATTTTAGAAGAGACAGATACCAAAGCAGGTTTTGAAATTTTAGATATGAACCTGTTTACCCAGTTCTCTAACAATATTCGCAATAACTTCGGTTTCTTAAACCTAAGTGAAAATGCAGATATTGACGATAAACGCTTCCATCAAGATGGTCGTAAAGTATTTAAAGAGGTTTGCCCGTTAGTCGCTAAAATGATCACTGCGCAACTGGAAAAGAATCAAATTGCGCCAACCGAGGTGAAGCGTTTCTGGTTGCACCAAGCCAATGCCAGTATGAACGAACTGATTTTGAAATTGGTGGTCGGCAAAGAAGCAGCACAACCTGGTTTGGTGCCTATTATTTTAGATGAGTTCGCCAATACCTCATCGGCAGGGGTAATTATTGCCTTACACCGTACTGCACATGAAGTCGAGAATGGTGAATATGGTGTCTTGTGTTCATTTGGCGCAGGTTATTCAGTGGGCGCGATTTTGGTCCAAAAACGTGATGCTGCATAAGTTTTGCAAATCGCATAAGATCAGCAAACACCTAAGTAAAGGTATTAAAAGTTCCTTCTCCTTCGGGAGAAGGCTTGGATGAAGGAATGGATCATCTGCATATTCTCTTCACACAGACTCATGAATAATAAAAACATCGAAAAACTTTATGAAAAATAATGCTTAGGTTAAGATGAAGCATCTTTTAATAGACCTATTTTGAAAACCTATGCAACCATTTGTTCTATACAACTCAGAGCAACGAAAAAAAGTTGAATTTGTTCCGCGTAAAGAAGGACATATCGACATGTATGTCTGTGGTATGACGGTTTATGATTACTGTCATATAGGACATGCGCGGGTTATGGTTGCATTTGACTACATCATTCGCTTTTTACGCAGTCAAGGTTGGAATGTGAAATATGTACGCAATATTACTGACATTGACGACAAAATTATTAAACGCGCCAATGAAAATGGCGAGAGTATTCAAGCTTTAACAGATCGTTTTATTCAAGCCATGAATGAAGATGCGGCAAGCTTAGGTTGCGTTGAACCTGATGCTGCACCACGTGCTACTGAATATATTGATCAAATGCAAAATATGATTGGTAATTTGGTCAATAAAGGCACGGCCTATCCTGCAAGTAATGGCGATGTTTATTTTCAGGTTGAAAAATTTGACAAATATGGCCGTCTTTCAGGTCGCAAGCTAGAAGATATGCAGGCAGGCGCGTCTGAACGGGTTGATGTTGAAGTCGATAAAAAGCATCCATTTGACTTTGTTTTGTGGAAACATGCCAAAGAAAATGAACCATCGTGGGCTTCGCCGTGGGGCAATGGACGTCCAGGTTGGCACATTGAATGCTCTGCCATGTCTACTTGCTGCTTGGGCAATCATTTTGATATTCATGGTGGTGGTTCAGACTTGATGTTCCCACACCATGAAAATGAAATTGCTCAGTCTGAAGCATCGACAGGTGAACAATATGTAAATTATTGGATGCACGTTGGCTTTATTAATGTCGATGGCGAAAAAATGTCAAAGTCATTGGGTAACTTCTTCACCATTCGTGATGTGATGGAAAAGTTCCATCCTGAAGTGATTCGTTACTTTATTGTGTCATCGCATTATCGTAGCCCTGTAAACTTCTCAGATGTGGCACTCAAAGAAGCTAAAACTGCTTTATCACGTTTCTATCACTCATTTAAGGCTTATCAACAAGCGTATGGTACGCTAACGGTTGAGCAGTTAGATGAGGCATTGGTTGAGCGTTTTAATACTGCAATGCGTGATGACTTTAATACCGCCGAAGCAATTGCAGTGCTGTTTGAAGTCAATAAAGAACTAAACCGTGCGGTAAAAGAGCAGAATGCAGATCAGGCAGCAGTGTATTACTCGACCTTGCGTCATTTGACCAATATTTTAGGTTTGGTACAGCATGATGTCGATGAATTCTTGAAGTCTGATATTGGTCAGGACGCTTTGGGTCTATCTGAACAAGCCATTGCAGACCTCATTCAGCAACGTCAGGATGCGAAAAAAGCCAAAGACTTCGCCCGTGCCGATGAAATTCGTCAATCTTTGCTCGATCAAGGTGTAGTCTTGGAAGATACTCGTCAAGGTACGGTGTGGCGTCGTGCTGATTAATTGAGCGTTTGGAGGCATAGAGAGTTGACAGTTGTATGAAATTCTCTATAATTCACTTCAATATTGCGGGAATAGCTCAGTTGGTAGAGCACAACCTTGCCAAGGTTGGGGTCGCGAGTTCGAGTCTCGTTTCCCGCTCCAAAATTTTTAAAAACGCTTATCAAAAGATAAGCGTTTTTTTATGGCTGTTAGTTATAGCTAACTTGCAGCCAGCTTTATAAATGGGTTTGATCTATAAATTTTGGAGTGTTCGTATCGAAATATACTTGTGAAGTGACTCTATCTACACCTTTGAATGAATAAAAATAAATCACCTAAGCTTAAAACTTGGTTGGTTTTCGCTTGAAACAAGCGTCAAAAAGCCATTCAGATAAAACAGCATACAATTGAACAAGAATTTAAGAATTATCCCGAATAAGCTAAAACAAAAAACACACGCAGAATCAAAGTGTAGAATTGCATAGATATGCTAAAATTGCGAAAATTAAATGTACTTCAATAAATCGCCTTATTGAGGTATAGAAAACACTCAATTTAAGTTGGACGTTGAATGCCTAACATGTCAAATACCATTGATTTCCAATCTGTTGCCTTAGACACTTTAAGAATAGAAGAACAAGCATTACAAGTCTTGGCCACGCAAATTGATCAGCGTTTTAGCCGTGCCTGCGAAATTATGTTGCATTGTAAAGGGCGTGTTGTGGTCACAGGTATGGGAAAATCAGGTCATATTGGTCGTAAAATGGCTGCGACTTTTGCCTCTACAGGTACGCCATCTTTCTTTATGCATCCGGGTGAAGCAGGGCATGGGGACTTGGGGATGTTGGTACGCGGTGATGTTTTAATTGCTATCTCCAATTCAGGCAAAAGTGATGAAATTATGATGTTGATGCCACTCATCAAACATCTAGAAGTTCCACTGATCACCATTAGCGGTGATGATCGTGGTCCAATGCCACAAAATGCCGATGTCGCTTTGACATTGGGCAATATTCAGGAAGCTTGTCCACTTGGCTTAGCACCCACCTCAAGCACTACAGCAACCTTAGCACTAGGCGATGCACTCGCGGTGGCGTTACTCGATGCACGCGGTTTTACTGCCGATGATTTTGCTCGCTCACATCCTGCGGGAGCTTTAGGTAAGCGTTTGTTATTGCATGTGAAACATTTAATGCATACAGGTACAGAATTACCTAAAGTTGCACCAGATACACCCATGAATAAAGTGTTATACGAAATTTCAAACAAGCGTCTAGGTTTAACCACAATTGTCGATGAAAATGATGTCTTGTTGGGCATTTTCACCGATGGTGACTTACGTCGTTTAATTGATAAGCAACAGGGCTTTGATGTGAATTTACAAGTTGGGCAAGTGATGACGCAACATCCTGCAACGATTTCACAAGAAGCACGTGCAGTTGAAGCCTTAGAACAATTACGAGACCGTAAAATCAATCAATTTGTAGTGGTGGATGATGCTAATAAAGTCATTGGTGTGATCAGTATGCATGACTTGATTCAAGCAGGGGTAAACTAAACAATGGCATCTTATATTTTATTAGAGCAAGCACGTCATATTGAAGCTTTGGTTTTAGATGTCGATGGAATTCTAAGTGATGGTTTTGTGACCTTAACCAACAGCGGGGATGAAATTAAATCATTCGATATTCGAGATGGTTTAGGCATGAAACTGGTACAACAAGCAGGCGTTAAAGTCATTATCATCACAGGGCGTAAAAGTCATATTGTAGAAAAACGCATGTCTGATTTAGGTGTAGATTTGGTCTACCAAGGACGTGAAGATAAAGGCACTGCATTGCAGGAAGCCTGCGACAAGTTGGGTTTATCACCAGCAGACTGTCTCTATATGGGTGATGACTGGCCTGATCTTTCTGCATTTTCGATTGCAGGTATGAAAGTCACAGTGCCAAATGGACATATTGAAGTGCGTCGTCGTGCCGATTTAGTCACTCAGGCCATGGGTGGGCGCGGTGCGGTACGTGAAATCTGCGATATGATTTTAACCGCCAAAGGTGTGTACCAAAGCTTACTTGAAAAATATCTCAGCATCCCTCATTAATTAAGTCATACATTCAAAGGTTTGAGTTACAGCCCCACTTATGGATACTAAAGTTTTATATGTTACTGCGATTGCAATTGCAGCTGTAAGTGGTGGTTATTACTATTACAGCGGTAAAGGCAAGAAACTGGAAACTGACGCTGCCCGCTCTATGACTTATACGGCAGAGCAAATTCATCTCACCCAAACAGATGAGCAGGGAAATTTATATGTGCGTGCACAAATTGATCGTTTAGAGCAAGACATGCAACAAAAAACCTCTAAGCTGGAAAACTTAAATGCATCTATGTATAAAGCGGGTGCGGTGGACGCCACTTTTTTCGCCAAACAGGCTCAAGGTTTTAATGACAATGAAAAGGTTATGTTGTCAGATCAAGTGCTGGCAACCAAGTTACTCGCTCAAGGCAAGCTGACGCTTGAAACAGTCGAGTTAAATGTGTTTCCTAAAACACGTGAAATTAGTACCGACAAACAAGTGACTGTTCAATCTCCACAGGCTGATTTTATCAGTCAGGGTTTAAAAGCCAATTTAAATGACGGGCAATACGAATTTTTTAATATTCGAGGAAAGTATGAACCATAAATCTAAGCTTACAGCTCCTAAAGCGTTGATAAAACAAGCAGCACTTGTGGGCTTGGCCGTGCTTTCATCGGCAGGTGCATGGGCAATTCCGTCAGACCGCAGTCAGCCTATTACTTTATTGGCAGACCGTGCGACCTTTAGTGAACGTACTGGCGTCACGACGTATACAGGCAATGTGGTGATTGAGCAGGGCACCATGAAACTTCAGGCAGATTCGATTGTTGCTAATCTGAACAGTAAAAAAGAAATTAGTGTCATTACGGCAACGGGTAGACCTGCACAATTTCAGCAAAAAACCGATCCTGCTAAAGGTGTAGCAAAAGGCCAAGCACAAAAGATTGTTTACAATGCAGAAACAGGCATTATTACCTTATCGGGTGGTGCACTTTTAGAACAAGATGGTGCTAGTATTCGTGGTAATACATTGCGCTATAGCATGAACAAAGGTGATGTTGAAGCAATTGGTACACCAAATAAAACAGGTTCGGATGCGGGGCGTGTAAAAATTGTCATTCCACCCTCAAGCTCAAAATCATTTCCAGGAGCGCGTAATTAATGGATCAAATGAGCGCAACACAGGACAGCATACAGCGTGATCCGCAAACGCTATGTATTAAGCATTTAGCCAAAAACTACAATAAACGCTGGGTGGTAAAAGACGTTTCGTTTCAAATGAAAAGTGGTGAAATTGTCGGATTACTTGGGCCGAATGGTGCGGGTAAAACTACCAGTTTTTACATGGTTGTAGGCTTGGTGCGCATGGATAAAGGGGAAATCCATTTAGATCAATTGGATTTATCAGACCTTGCCATGCATGAACGTGCGCGTAAGGGGATTGGCTATTTACCACAAGAAGCCTCTATTTTCAGAAAGTTGACCATCTCTGAAAATATCATGGCTATTTTAGAAACACGCAAAGATTTAAATAAACAGCAACGTCAGCAGCGGTTGGCAGAATTGCTAGCAGATTTTAAAATTACGCATATTAAAGATTCATTAGGGATGAGTGTGTCGGGTGGTGAACGCCGTCGCGCAGAAATTGCCCGTGCTTTAGCAGCTGACCCTAAATTTATGTTGTTAGATGAGCCTTTTGCAGGGGTTGATCCAATTTCTGTCGGTGATATTAAAGATATCATTCGCACCTTAAAAGATCGTAATATTGGCGTATTAATTACCGACCATAATGTCCGTGAAACTTTAGCCATTTGTGAACGTGCTTATATTGTTAGTGAAGGTTCGGTCATTGCCGAAGGTACACCGCAAGAAATTCTTGAAAATGAAATTGTACGTGAAGTCTATTTGGGAGAAGACTTTTTTGTTTAAAGCTTGAATGTTCTGATCGTGATTGGTTTGTACAAGCTTGTGGTAAAAGTTGCAGAACAGAAAGTTGTGTAAATATTTATTTAACCTTCTATCCTCAAAGGTATAGAAGGTTTTTTCATAGTAGTTATCAGTCTAAATACGCTATAACTCTAAATACGTTCTCACGCTCAACACGTTATAATTATCAAGTTTTCATTGAACTGGTTGATTGATTGGAGTGTTATGCTATTTACCATTGCTTCGCCCATCATTTTTGAAGAAGAAATTAAAAAAAGTCGATTTCAGGCAATTGCCGTGCCTGTAGATAATGAGCAAGCGGTAAAAACGTTTTTGGAACAACAGCGTGATCCATCTACCACACATCAATGTTGGGCATGGAAAATTGGGCATCAATTACGTTTTAATGACGATGGCGAACCGTCAGGTACGGCAGGACGTCCTATTTTAGCCACAATTGAAGGCAATGAGTTGACCAATGTTTTGGTCTTAGTAAATCGCTGGTATGGCGGTATTAAACTAGGTACAGGCGGTCTGGTACGTGCCTATGGGGGATGTGCAGGGCAATGCTTGGCTCTGGCAGAAAAAATAGAACTGATTCAGAAAAAAACCGTACAATTTGCCTGTCATTTTAATGAGTGGGCAATTTTACAATACGAGCTGAATAGTCAGCAGATTGAGTACAGCGAAGACTACACCGCCGAAGGCGTGTTAGTAAAGGCATTTATGCAAGTCCATCAAATAGAACCTTTAACATTAAAATTACAAGATATTAGCCGAGGGCGTGAAAAACTCAAAATCCTTGAGGATGATCAAGATGACTGAAGTAAATTCACCTGACCCATTGCTGAAATACCGTGAGCAGCATAAACACCGTTTAAACTACATGCCGTGGTTATATTGGTCATTAAAACCTAAACATCGTGCATGGGCAGAAGCTTGGCAGCAGGAATATCAAGCTTATTTAACGGCAATGGAAACGGTGAAGATTGGCAAAAACTGTTTTATTTCCCCTTTGGCACATATTTTTGCAGAGCCAGGACGTCAAATCAGGATTGGCGATAATACCTTTATTGCCGCCGATTGCACTTTGCATGGCCCTTTGGAAATTGGAAATGAAGTCGCGATTAATCATCATTGTATTTTAGATGGTGGCAGAGTTGGAATTAAACTCCATGATCAGGTGCGTATCGCAGCTTATTGTCATTTATATGCGTTTGATCATGGCATGGCTTTAGATCAGCCGATTTATCAGCAAGCAGTGCGTTCCCAAGGMATTGAAATTGGAAAGGATGTTTGGTTAGGTGCGCATGTTGGTGTTAAAGATGGGGTGAAGATTGCGGCGCACGCAGTCGTTGGGATGAATAGCATGGTCACTAAAGATGTTCAGGAGCGGGAAATTGTGGCGGGAAATCCTGCCAAAMTGATTCGTTATCGTGAATAAGTACGATCCAGCAAGGCTAAATCTTTAAACTTCATTACATTTTTTCATGTCACTGCAACACGAGTTGTGTTAAGTTAAAAATAACAACTAAAAAATAGCCTGCAAAAGGCAGTAAGAGAGGCAACAATGAAACGTGTAATAGCTTGTATTGATTCTTCGCCTTGTATTAATGCGCTTGCTGAAGCTGCTGCGTGGATTGCAACACAAACTCAACGTGAATTGGTGTTATTACAAGTTTTAGATTATTACCCCGCTAGTTATCATTTAGGGGAAATTAGTGGTGTAATTGGCTTTGAAAGTAATGCGATGTTACTCAAAGAATTAGCCGAGTTGGAACAAAAACAAAGTGAATTAGCACTCGACTATAGCAACAATTTATTACAGCACATTTCCAATATGATTCAGGAAAAATATGAAATTGTACCTACTCAAATTCAAGAAAAAGGCGATTTTCTAGAACAAAGCTTCAGTGTGTTAAATGAAGACGATATTGTGGTGATTGGACGCGTGGGCGAAAAATCTGCTGAACGGAACAAGGCTTTAGGGAGTAATGTTGAAAACTTTATTCGTGGTGCAAATTGTACCGTGATGACTGTGGGAGAGCATTTTAAAGCACCAACCCGCTTTATTTTTGCTTATGAATATTCCCCAACTTGTATCAAAATGATGAAGCGAATTGCACAAAGTGATTTGCTTAAATTACTGCAATGTCATTTGCTTTATGTGGGCGATCATCCTGAACTTTTAAATGAACCTGCAGATTTTTTAACAGCAGCGGGTTTAGATGTGGTGGTTGAATATCGTTATGGTGATGTAGCTGAAAATATTTTAGATTATCAACGTGAACATGGTATCCAGTTGATTGTACTGGGGGCATTTAGCCACAGTAAAATTCATCAATTTTTCTTAGGAAGCATTACCACTAATATTTTCCGTAATTCAACTGTTCCTTTATTGGTGGCAAAGTAATAATCCTAAATATGTCAAAATATCATTTTATAGATAGTTTAGATGAACTTATAAAGGCTAGCTGACTGTCTATGGTTATCCGCATAATTTGTGGATAACTGTATGGACAGTATATGTAAAATTATAATAAATAAAGTAAAATTGCGTCAGGTTGTTTTTTAACCTTGTGTGGACTTTACTTTACAATCGCTAGAGCAAAGCCATCATGTCCTTTACTGCCTACGGTTTGTAGTGCTGTACACGATAAAATTCGTGGATGATTTTGCATGGCTTTGAACATATCTCGAATCCCTTCAATGCTTGGTTTGTGATTGTCGGGATTTAAAATTTCACCTGCTCGAATGACATTGTCTAAAAAGATAATTGTGCCAGAGCGCGAAAGTTTAAGACTAAGCTCCAAATATTCAGGATAGCTTTGTTTGTCGGCATCAATAAAAATAAAATCAAAAGCTTCAGTATCTTCTGGTAGGGCTTTTAGAATATCTGCAGCACGACCAACTTTTAATTCAACCTTTTGTTTTAATTGCGCGCGGTCAATATTTTCCTGTCCCAAAGCGGCATGGGTATCACGTCCTTCAATCGTGAGTATATAACCATCTTCAGGCAGTGCGCGTGCCAGCCACATTGTGCTATAAGCTGCGAATGTGCCTAATTCCAACACACGTTTGCATTGATTCATTTGAATGAGCATTTGTAGCAACATGCCCTGATTTGCCGCAACTGCAAGGTGATCTGGAAAACCTTTGGCATCGGTATTCTCTAAAGTTTGCGTTAAAATTGGGTCTTCGGGAATTAAATGTGATTCGATATAGTGATCGATATCCGTCCACATTTGTTGCATAGCGTGCTCACCTTTGTTGCGATGTCTGCATTGTAAACTTTTCTGCTCAGAGTGCAATTTATTCACGGAATGGGGCAAGGCAATAAAGTGTAGATAATTTATTTCGCAATAAAAAAAGAGGTCAATTTGACCTCTTTAAGAATTCATTTTAATGAGAGCAAGTTAGAAATTACACATAGATGAATGACGGCTTAAATCCGGTCCCCAAGTTCGATAACCCTGTGTATCAATATGAATTTGTCCTGAAGCGTATAGACCTAAGCCCATGTTTAAACTTTGACCATGTTGGTGCCAAAACTGACATAATCTGTATTTGGTGCTTTCAATGTAGGCAAAGTCTTCGGCATTCGGGAATTCTGGCCCAATTCTAAAATCAATGGCTGAGTTAAATAAGTGACGTGAAGAATTTGCTCCACCTGCACATTGATTCAGTGGTAAATCTCGATAGACAGAAGTAACTTCAAAGTCCGTTAAAACTTTAGAGGCGACTAAATATTTAAATACACGCAGGGTAGGCACCTGATTTTGCCACAATTCACGACTTGGAATCATAAACTGCGATCGTCCACAGCGTTGCCAGTCACGTGCGGTACGCATTAATTCAAAACTTGGAATAATATTGCCAACACCATTATGTTCCAAGAAGCGTTCATATTCACGAACTTGGCGTAAATTGTCACTCACTGCCACCCATGCATTATACGAATAAGGCACAATTTTAGGTGCTGCCTGACGCTCGTAGGTGATTTTTTCTTGAGGAATGAAAATTCGTTTTCCATCGGGCGTGGTAATCGTTGTTGTTCTGTTTGGGGTTGAGCTACAAGCCACCAAAATCATGGGAACAATGCTGAACGAAAACAGCGCCTTGAAAAATTTCTTCATTAGGCAAATCAGATATTTATTTAAAGTGTCCGTATTCTAATCGAAAATGCGGGTAAAAATTTGAGAATATTGCAATCAAATGTGTGTTTTAGGTATAAAAAAAGATCAGCACAGGGCTGATCTTTTTCACAACAAGATCAATTTACTTTTCTAAGTATTGTAATTTGTCTGGTTTGCCATTCCATTCTTCGCGGTCAGCAGGTTGATCACCAATTTGTGTAATGTTTGGCCAAGTCTGTGAAAGTTCGGCATTTAGTTCGATAAATATTTCCTGACCTTCGGGTAACTCATCTTCAGAGAAAATAGCGTTGGCAGGACACTCGGGTTCACATAATGCACAGTCGATACATTCGTCTGGATTAATCACAAGGAAGTTCGGACCCTCGTAGAAGCAGTCTACAGGACAAACTTCAACGCAGTCTTGATATTTACATTTAATACAGTTTTCAGTGACAACAAATGTCATGGCGACAGCTACCTAACAATATGGTTCTAATTCAGAATAGTCTATTTTAGGCAAAAATCACCACAACTAACAATCGCTTTTACTGATATTTGATATAGACAGTGCTGCTAAATTTGATAAAAGGGGGATAAAACCATCAAAAAAACTTATAAATGAAAAAGACTCTCAATTAAGAGTCTTTGTTTGGTAAAAATATTGTAGAAATAACAGCGGCTAAGCGTTCAATTGTTCCTTTAAAGCATACAATTGTTCCAGCGCTTGTCGTGGCGTTAAATTATCGACATCTATACTGCGTAATAAATCTAAAGCAGGTGATGGTTTTTCCACTTCAATCACACGTTCAATAATTTCAGCTTCTGCCAAGCTGGTAGCAGGGGCGAATAAATCATCCTGAACGGCCAAATTCACATTTTTGTGCTGCTGCTTTTCTAAAATTCTTAAGCGGTTTTGTGCTTCTTTAATGACGTTGGCTGGAATACCTGCCAGTTTTGCGACCTGTAAACCATGACTTTGACTGGCTGGGCCTTGTTGTACTTTGTGCAAGAGAATCAGGTTTCCGTTCATTTCTTTTGCAGTAACGTGGTAGTTATCTACACCTGATTCTTTGCTTAATTCGGTCAATTCAAAATAATGTGTTGCAAATAGGCATAAACATTTGATGCGTTTGCTTAAATCCAACACACATGCCCACGCCAAAGATAAGCCATCGTAGGTACTGGTTCCGCGTCCAACTTCATCCATCAGCACTAAAGATTGTGAGGTTGCATGGTGTAAAATTTGTGAAGTTTCAGTCATTTCTACCATAAAAGTCGATTTGCCTGTCGATAAATCATCGGCAGATCCAATACGGGTAAACACGCGATCAATAGGGCCTAATACGGCAGTTTKGGCAGGCACATAACTGCCACAATAGCCCAGTAGGGCAATCAGTGCCGTTTGACGCATATACGTGGATTTACCGCCCATGTTCGGTCCAGTAATAATTGCCAAACGATGATTGTAGTCGAGTAAAGTATCGTTTGGTGTAAATGCAGTTTTGCTTAAAGCTTCCACAACAGGATGACGTCCTGCTGTAATTTTAATTCCAATTTCAGGGCTGTATTCAGGGCGCGCCCAACTGCGTAAACGTGCTTGATGGGCAAAGTTAGCCAACAAATCAATTTGTGCAATCGCGCTGCTCATCATTTGTAATTGAGCAATGTCTTGGCGTAATTCATCCAATAACATTTCGAACAGCATTTTTTCACGTGCTAAAGCACGGGACTCGCTAGACAAGACTTTATCTTCAAAACTTTTTAGCTCTGGAGTGATGTAGCGTTCTGCATTTTTTAAGGTTTGACGACGAATGTAGTGTTCAGGTGCTTGCTCGGCCTGGGCGCGAGTGAGTTCAATGTAGTAGCCACTGACACGGTTGTAGCCAATTTTTAAAGTTGGGATACCGCTTTCTTGGCGTTCTTTGATTTCTAAATCAATCAGGAATTGCCCTGCATGATCACGTATTTTACGGAGTTCATCGAGTTCACTGTCAAAACCTTCTGCAATGACATTGCCATCACGCAATAGTACAGGTGGATTTTCTACAATTGCCTGCATTAGACGTTGATGTAGCCCGTGAAAATTGCCCAGTTCTTCATTCAAACTTTGAATGAGTGTGGATTGCTGCGTAGAAACAATGGGCTGTAAGGCATGACGTAAATAGGGAATTTGCGCACAAGCTTGACGCAATTGCACTAAATCACGTGGGCGCGCACTACCGAGCGCGACACGACTCAATACGCGTTCAATATCACCAATTTCTTTGAGCACCAAACGCACTGGAGATTCATGATAACCTTGTATGAGTGTTTGAATTGCATCTAGTCTTGCATCTAACAATACCGTATCACGCAAAGGTTGCATCAAGGCACGACTCAGTAAACGGCTGCCCATGGCAGTTTGGCAATCGTTGATGAGTTGGAATAAAGAAGTCCCGTGTTCAAATAATGGTTCGACTAATTCCAAATTACGTCGGGTTACAGGATCAAGCGCAATAAAATCGCTGCTTTGTTCTAATTGAATACTGCGAATATGCGGCAAAGCCGTTTTTTGGGTTTCTTTGGCATAGTGAATTAACGCTGCCGCTGCGGCTTTGGCTAAGGGTAAATGATCAATTCCAAAACCTGAAAGTGTCGATACAGCAAATTGATCACAAAGCGTTTTTTGCGCATTGTTCAGGTTGAAATCGACATTCGGACGTTTGGTCACAGGGCAGTCAAGCTGCTTTTTAACCTGTTCAATGATATTTGGATCGACAATATCTTCATCGAACACAATTTCGCTCGGCATTAAACGCGAAAGTTCAATCGTGAGTTGTTCAGGCAAATATTCCATTTGCTGAACTTTAAAAATCCCTGCACTTAAATCTAGTAATGCGATACCAATTTGGTTTTGTTGTAAGCATAACGAAACCAAATTGGAAGATTGATGACTGTTCAGTAGGGCATCATCGGTGAGAGTACCAGGGGTGATAATCCGTACCACTCCACGCTCGACAGGACCTTTGCCTGTCACTTCGCCAATTTGCTCACAAATTACCACGGTTTCGCCCTTTTTTACTAAGCGAGCGAGATAGCCTTCGGCAGCATGATAGGGCACGCCTGCCATTGGAATAGGCTTGCCGCTGGTTTTACCTCGATGTGTGAGGGTTATGCCTAAAAGTTTGGAGGCTTTGTGAGCATCATCAAAAAACAATTCGTAGAAATCGCCCATGCGATAGAACATTAAAGAATGTGGATGCTCCATCTTCACTCTTAAGTACTGCTGCATCATTGGAGTATGGGAAGATAGGTCAGCCATGATTTCTGTCATGTTCATGCAGTTGAAATCCTTTAATTTGAGGCGTAATTTAAATATAAGTCTGTGAATAGCTTATTTTACGGCATCTTGGTTAAATAAGTGAACCAGCATGTCATTGTTGCATGCTCTAAAAAGTGAGTAAAATGCAGAGCGGTTTGTGCTTTTATGTGGATAATATTCAATTGATCGGGTGTGTTTGGTCGCACACAGCCAAAAAATCGCTCATAAACAGCAAGCCTAAGGTTTCAAAAATAATATCGCATAGCTCAAAGAGTTTAGCCGTTAAAATGTATGATTTGTAGAGTCATTTGCTTGATGTCCATCCATAAAACACTTACCAATTTTAATTGCATTGAGTTGAAAAAATATTTGAGGGGTCGAGTGTTAAATATGCAGGATAATAAAATTTGATGAATTTGCTTAGCAATTGTTTTCTAGGTATTCATTTAGAAAGTAGGAGATGTTGTAACATTATGCTATAGATGGTCTTATTTCTAGTTACAATCCGTACTATGGAAAAACCTCAACTACTACCAAAGCAAGAGATGCTACGCGTATCCTATCAGGCAAATAAACAAGTTTATTAAGACCATACTTCAATATGCGCAATATTGACACCTCTAATGCAGCGGATCGTATTGCTTTGTTCATCTTTGCTTAAAAAATAATATCTTATTTAATTATAAAGTATATACTGTATTTATCACTTTTGTTCGTATGTTCAGAGGACGTAAAATGCCTGCAAGATTTTTTGGAATTTTTTTGGGTTTAATTGCAGCGGTATTAATCATTGGTGGAATATTTATCAATATGATCAGTGGTGAAGCTACTGTCGTTGAATACTGGATTTTATTATTGCTTCCATGTTTTGGTATACCAATTTTGTCTGCAGTGTGCCTAAAAGAAATCGACTAAGCACAACAGTATAAGTTTATTTACAATGAAATTGATAGATGACTGATTTATCGCATTTGATTTTAATGACTCAAAAACCCATGTGATCATGGGTTTTTGTTGTTGTTTCAAAACATTTGGTCTTGAATCTTTATTTGATTATTTGCCAAGCAGCGTTGCAGAATTTAACGAGCTATTGATCTAAGCTTATGTGTTGCAAGCACCGTTCTAATATTGCTGTGAAATTGCATGACTTAAAAAACCGAAGCCACTTAGACTTCGGTTATATTTGCTGTAACCAATTACGGTTTATACAGACCTAAATCTTGTAAATGTAATCTAAGAATACGTCGCAACTCCAATACGGCTTCTGGTGTTTCCTGAATTGAATGTCCGCCTTTAATAATTTTTTCTGAAACAGCACCATCTAAGTGCGCACTGTTGTAATGCACCACATCGTCACTCATTAATTGATAGTCTGTGCTGTCAGTATTATTGCCAATAATACTGTGATATTTAAATCCTTTTACAGGCAAAATATCTTCAGTTAATTCCGTAAATTTGGAATTTTTACTTAAATCACTTGGCCCATTTTGAATGACACTATGCCCAATTTCTTTAGTCAGATTTTTTAAATCGACCTCATGTTGCTGTAAGGTGTCAGCAAAGGCACTTAAAAATGCTGTCGGTAAGCGAATGATTTTACGTGCAGCTAGGGTAAACCAGCGGTCTGCAAACTCTGTACCTTTATGCGGCGCAGCCAAGAATATTGCACGGTTAAAATTGGTGATGGGTTTAAGGCGCAACCGTGCTTGCAACAAAGGATCAGATTTAAAGCGTTCAAGACTTCGGTTTTTAAGCATTTGCATGGCAGGTTGAGTTAAGTCGCTATCGCTGACTAACAAACGCGCTAAAATACCGCCCATACTGTGTCCAATCACTACAGCATCTTTTTTGGCAGCAGCAGAAGGGCTAACCTGGTTAAAGCCTTGTTGAAGTAGAGCGTAAATTTGGAAACGGCTTTCTAAAATTGGCATATTAGTTGAGTAAAAGACCTGCCAAACTTGGAAGTTTTCTCGTAAAACAGGGTCGCCCATAATATCGTTGGTTAAGCGAATCCACGCTTCAGGACTACTGGCCAAACCATGAATGAGCACAATGACCTTCTTATTCGGATTATACGGTTCAAGTAAGTACAAATGCGGCATACTGAGTCGTTCTTCACGATCAATTAAGGACAAATATGCCGATTTACCTAAATTATTTTGCGCTAACCACAAGCCATAAGGAGCAGAAAAGTTTGCGGCAAGTGGGTATTGCTTGTGCGCAATTTGAGCGGACTCATATTTATACGGATCATAAGCTTTGAGCTTAAAATGGGGTCGATTTAAAATATCTTCAATAGAATTGGCACTATGCGGTTCTGCAGTGATGGTCGCGGCTAAATAACGTGCTTGATGAATGTTTGGATTTTTTCCTGCAGGATAATCATATTTTAGGGGATCAATAATATATTTGCTGTTGCTCAAATCATCGTTTGGATTTTCAGGTAGTACCACTAGAAATTCAGACCCAAAACCATCACGGCGGGTGACCGAGCGCAAACCCGAAAAGTTCAGGTTATAGGTTGACATCAATTGCTGAATTTTTTGCTGTTTCAGCTGTGGGTAGTAATCAAAATCAATATCGTAAATGCTGTTGCCAACACGAATTTGTTGTTGTAATTCATTGTGTTTATAGCGCAGCGCATAGCTGCTGACCAATTTGGCAATCGCTTGGTTATAAAAGTCCCGAATTTGGACTTGTCTGTTATCAAAAATACGGTCTTGTGGCGCACGTTTAGTTTTAAACATGTAGGCGTAACTATAACGAATACTTTGATCGAGCATGTGTAATTGCTGATCTAAACATTGTTCATAATTGGCCTGATTAATTTTTTGTTGTTCTTCCGATCTTTTACTGTTCAGAATACTGATTTTACAGGACGATGAATTTTCAAGTCCAATCGCTTTCGCTAAATATAATTCACTGGCGGTTGAGAGCAGTTGTTCATCCTGAATTTGTGGGATTTGTTTCAGAGCATCTACACATTCTTCAGGGTTTTCGGCACAAAGATTCGCCTCACGTCCTGTCATCGACAAGACATTTAAACTTGCTTCACTCAGTTTTTTGCGCGATAAAATACTATCGCGTTCATTGGCAATGCTGACTTTTAATGCCTGATTTTTAACACTCACCACCTGACAACCAGACAGCAATGTTGTACTGAGCAATGCAGCAATCACAATTTTATTCATGGAAAGTCTAGCTTAATTTTTAAGATTTTTTCCATCATACGTTTTTTTAAAGCTTTTTCAATTGCGTCTTAAGTAAAATAGACCGTCGGAACGGTCTATTTTAGATTTATTTTGTATCGATCTTTAATCAAGTACGTGGCGCGATTACTTGCCAAACATTCCAACGACCTTGCTTTTCAATTTCAGCAATTAAACGGTCAGCCACTTCGGCTTCTTGCGGGTATTTGATTTTATAATTTTTCAAAGTTTGTACTGCATTTTTCTTTTGTTCCATGGCAATGTAGTTGTTTGCCGCAGACAAATAAGCTTCCTGCACACCTGCTTTCATGGCTTTGTCTAAATAAGGAATCGCTTCACGATGACCACCCCCTTCAGACAGACCAAAACCAAACCAGAAATTCGCTTCAGCATCTTCCTGATTTATTTTTAAAATACGCTGTGCATAGTTAAGTGAGCGTGTGGTGTAAATAGAGCCTAAGTCTAGGTTACGCGCCATAACACTGGCTTTAAATGCTCGCATCAAAATATCAAAAGAGGCATTTTCATTGGCTGCTAAAGTGTCTAGTTGTTGAGTCACTTCTTTGAGCTTCGCCTCAAAACCTCGACGTTCTTGACGTTCGCTAAAACGTGGCGGATAGTGACGAGCTTTGCCTTCGACCAGTTGTAAGAAGTCATCAATTTCAGTGATATCGATTTCGTTGTCACCAGCCAAAACCGCAAATTTCAAGCTACGGGAATTGTTATTGAGCGTAGGTACAATCAATTTGTTTTGATCTAAGGTAATGCTCTTGCTTGGATCATTTGGATTTGTGACTACCATTTTAGTCACAGGCTGTGCTGCTGCTTTCTGTAGGTTAATTTCAAATGGTGGGGGGGCATCATAATTAAATGGATTTAAGGCATAGAATGGTGCGCTTAATTCTGGTTCGGTAAATACGATAGGTTTGACTGCTTCTTGTTTTGGTGGTGCAACACAGGCGCTAACGAGCGTTGCAGCTAAAATACTGAGTGCCAAAGGCTTAAGGGTCATGGTGTTCTTCCATTCAATTTATTTTAAAAGTGAGAGGTGACTGTGTCGAATTAAAATATTGCATGTCGGTCAGTCTAAGAAATCTGTTCCGAACATGCAATACAAAGGATGGGGCTTTGTTACACAGTGATACGAACTTTTTTAAGTGTCCGTTGAGTTGTATTGCATTTCACATTCACGTCTAACATCTTCAATTATTTTTAATTCTTCAGCGCTATAAGCATGTGCGTGTTGTTGTTGGTTTTTAAAGCTTGGGTCAAGTAAAGATAAACGCTGACACAACAAATTCATACGTTTTTCATTTTGTTCTAAACGATCTAATAACACACGCATACCATCTAAAATCGGGTCGGACTGATTTTGTGTTGCCGCATAAGGTTGGAAACCTATACTGGCGGCATAATCACGACGACGTGTCTCCTGATCATCGGCAGGTTTATTTTTCATGATAAAGCGCGCAGGGTTGCCTACAGCAGTTGCACCTTCCGGAACTTCTTTGGTCACCACCGCATTAGAGCCAACTTTGGCATTTTTATGTACGGTAAATGGACCTAGAATTTTCGCGCCTGCACCGACCACCACGCCATCTTCCAAAGTTGGATGACGTTTGCCTTTATTCCACGTGGTACCGCCTAAAGTCACGCCATGATATAAGGTAACATCATCGCCAATTTCAGCAGTTTCACCAATCACTACGCCCATACCATGGTCAATAAAAAAGCGACGACCAATTTTTGCACCAGGATGAATTTCAATACCTGTTGCAAAACGGCTAAATGACGAGAGTAGACGAGCTGATCCTTTACAGTCTTTGTTCCATAATTCATGCGCCACGCGATGCATCAGTAATGCGTGAATTCCTGGATAAGTCGTTAAGACTTCGAGCGTATTTCGAGCAGCAGGATCGCGCGCGAAGACAGCTTGAATGTCTTCTTTGAGCTGTTTAAGCATTAGTTTGATCCTCGTCGAGTGTTGATGTAGATTTTTTCCATGAACCGTTATTCATTGCTTGTACGCGGCTAAAAATACCGCGTAGTAAATGGTATTCCATACGATCTAATTGTATACGTCCAAAAAGCCGACGCAAGCGCAAAGGCAATAATCGTGGATTTTTTGGGTCCATAAATTCAATTTCTGCCAGCATTTTTTCTAAATGTGGGTAGAACTGTTGCATTTGCGCGTGGTTGACCAACGGTTCATCCCATTGCATCGCTTCAGAATCTGTCACTTGCATAGTCGCTTCGGGATCGGCAACTTTTCCGACAATATCGATGGCAGCCATACGCATTTCATAGCAAATCACTTGAATGGCTTGAGCAACATTCAATACACCATATTCCTCATTGACAGGAATCGTCACGTGATAATTCGCCAACGCCAGTTCTTCATTGGTTAAGCCACGATCCTCACGTCCGAAAATAATTGCAATATTTTGCCCATGTAGCGTCACAGCATTTAAAGATTTTTTTGCTGCAGGACGTGCATCTAAGAGTGGCCAAGGAATAGTGCGAGTACGCGCACTAGTACCAAAGACCAAATGGCAGTCGGCAATGGCATCTTCGAGCTGCTCAACCACTTCGATCTGTTCAATTAAATCGGTTGCACCTGCTGCCAAAGCATCAATATCTGGGTGTGGGTAGGTTTTTGGAGCAACCAAAACCAATTTATTTAGCCCCATGGTTTTCATAGCGCGTAAGGCACTGCCAATGTTGGCAGGCAGGGTGGTATTTACCATGACAATACGCACGTGGGAGAGGTGTGCGGCAACAGTTGCATTGTCAGTTTGACTCATAACAAATCCAGATGGGTTAAGTTTTTAATTAAGAGTATTGATCAACTTCGGTATGGTATAAATCCATAGCATCGTCCATGCTCATATCAGCAGGTGGTGGAGCAATCGATGCAGGTTTCGCCACATCGACAGCTTTCGCGGCTTTGGATTTCACTTGATATTCGATATGCAGGCTTTCTTTACCAAAATAGTCACGCAATTTGACCAAGGCTTCATCTAAGGGTGCGATTTTCCACTGAATGCCCAAATGTAATTCTGCAGTGGCATAAGCATAGTCAAGGTGCAATAAAACAGGAATATGCGTGCATAAATCCACATTACAATAAGGCAGCAACATATTTTGTAAGTCTTGACTCAAGGTCTTGCTTAAATGTTCTGCATGCAAGTGAATTTGAATACTATTGGCGCGTTTTTGACGAATTTCATTCAAGCTAAACGCTTTGGTTAAGCGTCCCATTGGGCGGTCAAAACCTTCACGTTCGTAAATTTCGCCTTCAATCACCACCACTTTTTCAGTTTGTACAATATCTTTAAAGCGTTGGAAGCGCTCATGGTTGGCAGATACTTCAATACGTGCCGTACCATCATCTAAAGTGACCACCATCCGATTTGGGAAGTTGGCGACATCCACCACCAAGCCTGCAAAGACGGTGGTCACGCCACGACGGGTTGGCGTCAGTTCATTAATTTTACTTGGAATAAAGGCTTTTAATTCATTGCGATAGACATCAATCGGGTGACCAGTGAGGTAAAGTCCAAGTGTGTCTTTTTCACCTTTAAGTCGGACTTCATCTGACCATGGTTTTACAGGTTTGGCAGGCTTACGTTGTACTTCTTCAACTTCACCAAATAAATCCATGATGCCTGTTTCACGGTTGGAACGTGCTTGTTCCGCTGCTTGTACCGCTTCTGGCAATTGTGCCATTAAACTTGAGCGTTCGATGCCTAAACAGTCTAATGCACCCGCACGAATTAAGGCTTCAAGGGTTCGTTTGTTGATTTTTTTCAAATCAATACGATGACAGAAGTCAAATAAATCGCGGTATGGACCTTCTTTTTGGCGAGAATCAATCACCGATTGCATGGCTTGTTCGCCCACGCCTTTAATTGCGCCAAGTCCGTAGACAATAGTGCGTTCATCGCTGGCGTGGAAATGATACAAAGACATATTTACCGAAGGTGGTAAAACTTCCAGATCATTGTGGCGACAGTCATCAATCAGGAACACCACGTTATCGGTGTTTTGCATTTCCGACGACATGACCGCTGCCAAGAATTCGGCAGGGTAATGTGCTTTCAGCCATGCCGTCTGATAGGCAACGAGGGCATAAGCAGCCGCGTGGGATTTGTTAAAACCGTAGCCTGCGAACTTTTCCATATAGTCAAAAATATGGTTGGCTGTGGCGGCATCAATGTCTTTTTTCGCGGCACCTTCAATAAAGATTTGGCGCTGTTTGACCATTTCTTCAGGTTTTTTCTTACCCATAGCACGACGCAGTAAGTCCGCACCACCGAGGGTATAGCCTGCACAATACTGTGCCGCCTGCATTACCTGTTCCTGATAAACCATAATGCCGTAGGTTGGTTCAAGCACACCTTCTAGCAAAGGATGCAGATACTCAAACTCGCCACCGTGCATACGGTGAATAAAGTCTGGAATGAGATCCATCGGGCCAGGACKATACAAGGACACGAAGGCAATAATTTCCTCAAATTTGCTTGGGCGTGCTTCTTTGAGCATCTTTTTCATGCCCACGGATTCAAACTGGAATACCGCTGTGGTGTTGGCATTGGCAAAGACTAAATAGGCGTCTTTATCGTCCAATGGAATATGGGCAATATCTAGCGGTGTATCGGCTTGGATGCGTTTATTGATATTTTGTACTGCATCTTCAATAACCGTCAGGTTACGTAAACCCAAGAAGTCAAATTTGACCAAACCTGCCGATTCAACATCGTCTTTATCGTATTGTGCAACACGGGCGGTTCCATCAGCATCGCACATAACCGCAGAAAAGTCGGTGATTTTGGTTGGTGCAATGACCACACCACCTGCGTGTTTACCTGTGTTTCGGGTAATGCCTTCAAGTTTTAAAGCCATTTCCCAAATTTCTGAAGCATCATCATAGTCAGGGTTAGATGGATTGGTCACCACATCTTTCAGCTGTGGTTCTGCTTCAATCGATTCTTCTAGACTGAGTCCTAAAGGTTTAGTTGGAATCAGTTTAGAAATACGGTCTRCCAAACCATAAGATTTGCCTAAAACTCGCGCGACATCTCGAATTGCACCTTTGGCGGCCATAGTACCGAAAGTGGCAATTTGTGATACTGCGTCACGTCCATAGGTACGTGCCACATAGTCAATCACTTTATCGCGCCCTGCAATACAGAAATCGACGTCAAAGTCGGGCATGGATACACGTTCTGGGTTTAGGAAACGTTCAAAGAGTAGTTCATAACGCAGTGGGTCTAAGTCGGTAATTTTTAAGCTATAAGCGACCAATGAACCTGCACCCGAACCACGACCCGGCCCAACAGGTACGCCATTATTTTTGGACCATTGAATAAAGTCCATGACGATGAGGAAGTAGCCCGGGAAGCCCATCGAGTTAATAATATTAATTTCGTATTCAATTCGCTCATCATAAGGTTTGCGAATTTCAGCCCAGTCTTCATCACGCTGTGCAACAGGATAAAGTACATTTAGACGTTCTTCCAAACCTTGCTTGGACAAGTGTGCAAAGTAGGTATCAATGGTGTGTCCTTCTGGAATTGGATAATCTGGAAGGAAGTATTTACCCAATTGCAGCGTGACATTACAGCGTTTGGCAATGTGATAGCTGTTTTCAATGGCACTTGGAATGTCAGAAAACAGTGCCGTCATTTCTTCGGCGGTTTTAAAATATTGCTCAGGACTGTAAGTTTTTGGACGACGGTTGTCCCCTAAGACATAACCATCGGCGATGCAGACGCGCGCTTCGTGTGCTTCATAATCTTCACGGCGAATAAAATGCACATCGTTATGTGCTACCACGCCAATATTATATTTTTTAGCTAATTTAACTGCTTCAGCAATAAAGGTATCTTCATCAGGGCGATCTGTGCGGGTCAGGGCTAAATAAACCCGATTGCCAAATTTTTCAATCCATTCTTCCAGCAAAGGTTCGGCTTTTTGCGGATTGGAGGTGATCAGCATTTTGCCGACATCACTTTGAATACCGAGTAACAGAATCAGGTCATCGGCTTGTTCTAAAATCCATGCTTTATTGACGCAAGGGATATTGAGTTGCTGACCTTCAATATAACCACGGGATACCAATTCAGTCAGATTACGCCAACCGTGATTGTTCATCGACAATAGAGTCACGCGATGATCGGCATCATTTAAACGCAGCACTGAACCTAAAATTGGTTTGATGCCTTGCCCCAAACATTTGCCATAAAATTTTACGGCAGCGTGTAGGTTAGAGAGATCGGTCAATGCCAAAGCAGGCATTTCTTCATTGACTGCAGCTTGAATCAAGTCAGGTATGCGTACAATCGACTCGGTAATCGAAAATTCTGTATGTATACCTAAATGAACAAAGCGCATGAATCAGTCCCTTAAAAAATCACGGGTTAGTTTAGCATGCTCTGCTCAAGACAAAACACGCTGCTGTGTTTTTCTGTGGTGAAGTGATCTTTACCCGCTAACACAATTTTTCATTTTATGCGTTAACTTTTGACGTTTCACCGAGTGGGATGAACAGGCTAAGTTATTCGCTATTGAATGATCATTGTTTTATCTGAGCTTAGATAACCAGTCACCTAAACTTTGCACCAATTGCACTAAAATTAATAAGACCACTACGGTTAGCATCACGACACTACTATCAAAGCGTTGATAACCATAAGAAATAGCAAGGTCACCAATCCCGCCTGCACCGACTGCACCTGCCATCGCAGTTGCGCCAATCAAGCTAATGGTGGCTGTGGTTAGGTTTAAAATGAGTGAGCTGCGTGCTTCAGGTAAAATAAATTTGAAGATGATTTGTAATGGCGTTGCCCCCATCGCCTGTGCAGATTCGACAATACCTTCATTCACTTCAAGTAATGAAGTTTCCACCAAACGGCCAATATATGGGCCGACATAAATCGTTAGCGGTACAATCGCTGCCCAAGTTCCAATAGATGTACCAACCAAGAGCTTGGTTAAGGGAATGACCGCAATCAACAAAATAATAAATGGCAGAGAGCGTAGTGCGTTTACAATGGGATTGAGGCCATGATAAATCACACGGTTAGGTAAAATTCCTGTTGGACGAGTGACCAAAAGGGTAATGCCCTGAATAAAACCCCAAATACAACCAAACAACATGGCAAAGAACACCATGTGAAAGGTTTCTTGCAAAGCTGTAACAAACTGGTCAATGGATAATGAGCTTTTCCAAAATAGAGCAGTCAGCGAAGTCAGCCACTGCACAATTAAATCTCTCATGCTTGTACTCCTGACTGCTCAACCTGTACACCGCTACTTTCCAAGAAGGCAATAGCATGCTGAATTTCTGCAGTATCGCCCAATAATTGAATAAACATTTGCCCAATCACTGCGCCATCTATTTCAGTCATGTTGGCAAACAGGATATTCAGGCTAATATCAAACTGTTTAATGACGGCCTGAATCACGGTTTCCTGAGCAGATTTTCCTAAAAACTTCAGGCAATAAATACTGTGCTGATTTTGGTTTTCAAGGTTATGCAGAATATTAACTGGCAATTGTTGCTGTAAAACCGTTTGAATAAAACTTTTGGTGGTTGGATGTTGCGGCTGACTAAAAATTTCCAGTGTTGAACCTGTTTCAATCACTTTGCCTTGTTCCATCACCGCCACATAATCACAAACAGACTCAATCACATCCATTTCGTGGGTCACCATTACAATGGTAATGCCTTGTTCCTGATTAATTTTTTTAAGTAGTTCCAACACCGATTTAGTGGTTTGCGGATCAAGTGCAGAAGTGGCTTCATCGCAAAGTAAAATTTTAGGATGATTGGCGAGTGCACGCGCAATACCGACACGTTGTTTTTGCCCGCCTGAAAGCTCATCGGGAAAAGCGTCTTTTTTATGTTTTAAATCAATAAACTCAAGCAATTCATTTAAACGTTTTTCACGTTCGGCTTTGCTCCAGCCGAGAAGTTTCATCGGCATTTCAATATTGGCGGCCACAGTTTTAGTCTGCAATAAATTGAAGTGCTGAAAAATCATCCCAATATGGGCACGTTCATGACGCAATTCTCGAGCATTGAGTGCAGTAAAATCTTTTTGATGAATGATGACTTGCCCAGCATTTGGACGCTCCAACAAATTGATCAAGCGGATTAAGGTACTTTTACCTGCACCACTATAGCCAATAATGCCAAAAATACTGCCTGTTGGAATTTGTAGGTTAATTTGATCCAACGCACGCAGTGTTTGACCTTTGAGCTGATAGTGCTTTGAAATGTTTTTAAATTCAATCATATCGTCAAGAAATGTCCATAAATGAAAAAACAGGCAAAGTTCGCTTTGCCTGTTTTGTTTAACGCATTATATTACTATTTTGCTGCTTCAGTGAAATAGCTGACAGGTTTATTTACCGCAACTTTTGTTCCGCCAAAGTGCTGATCAATATATTGCTTCACTGCTTCGGTATGATACAACGCACCTACTTTTTGCAAGATTGGGTCATTTTGACGATCTGCAGCAGTAGCCAGAATGTTGATATTCATTTTTGTGCTTTGGTCAATTGGCTCGTAATAAATTGAATCTTTCAGTACGTTTAAACCACCTTCCATTGCAAGGGTGTTGCCCAAAACAATTGCATCGACTTCATCTTTGACACGTACAGCCGTTGCCATTTGAATCGGTTTGATTTGAATTTGCTTGGCATTTTCTACGATGTCTGCAGGCGTACCTTGAACATTGTCAAAACCATCTTTCAGTTTAACCAAACCAGCCGATTGAAGTAATAACAACGCACGTGATTCATTGGCACCATCATTTGGAATAGCAATCGTTGCGCCCGTTTTGAACTCATCCAACTTTTTCACTTTGCTTGAGTAAATACCCATTGGCTCTAAGTAAGTTGTTGCGACCGGTGCAATTTGATCTTTATTGTTGGCATTAAACGCAACCATATAAGCATAAGATTGGAATGCGTTAAGATCAATTTCTTTATTTGCTACCGCTGTGTTCATTGACACGTAATCGGTGAAGTTTTTCACCTCAAGTTGAATACCTGCTGCTTTGGTTTCAGGTAAGTCGGCAATAAAACGCCAAATATCTGCATCTGAACCAGTCGATGCCATAGTGACAGTGTGTAGAGCAGAAGAATCTTTTTGTGCCGCGTCAGTCGCAGGCGCATCTTGTTTGCCACAGCCAGCCAAGCCAACTGAAAGACCAAGTACAAGACCAAGGAGCTTTTTCATGAATATATCCCGAGCAAGTTTAAGCCGTGCCTAAAGTTGCCAATGATTGAGAAAGATTAAATCAGCAAGATGGATGGAATCGCATGATGAAGATTTTGCATGTTTCCCAAATACGTTGTAGGTATTGTTTGAGTATTGAAAAAAGTCTGCATGCAGCTCAATCAATAATTTTGAGATGGATGGGCATTTCACTTTTTTCAAAAGATGCACCATCATAACAATAAAAAATAATTCTATATAGTGCTGCGTATGTTATGCATATCACTGTTTTTACAACAGAAAGCGAATAAGTCAAAATAAGTTCTTATAAATAAATATATTCTGTAAAGATTAAGGATTTGAACAAGTGTTTAAATATTTAGGTGCTTTAAAATTTATTCTGCAATCGATAGTAAAAAACGAGATATGAAATTGTCGGTATGAAATCGGCTTAGTTACAAGAATCAGAACATGGCTGTAAATACATAAAAGAAGTTATGAATGATTTTTCCAACGATAATATATCGCCCATATATAAGGCAAACAGAGTAACAATGAACCTATCCCTATAAAAACATAAGCCAAATATATTAATCCTGCAAAAATAAAAAGTATTTGCAATGTAAACTCAACGAATATTGAAATTAAAAATTCTTTGAAGCTTTTTATTTTTTGCATGTTTATTGATCTAAAGTATTTTATAAACGTAGATTACCACAATGTACATGAGTTACAACCTGATAAACAAAAAGCTCGTACAGTGACGAGCTTTTTGATGGGCTTAAATTTTTAGACTAAACTAAAAACATTAAGCATTTTCACGCGCAATGGCACGATAACCAATATCTTTACGATATTGCACACCATCAAAGGTAACTTTTTCACACAGTTCAAGGGCTCTAGCTTGCGCTTCGCCAATGGTATTACCGAGCGCAGTTACACACAGTACACGACCACCATTGGTCACAATCTCACCATCGGCATTGCTTGCTGTACCTGCGTGGAATACTTTCGCATCTGCCATTTGTGTTTCTAAACCAGAAATCACATCACCTTTGCCTGAAGTTTCAGGGTAACCCGCAGTCGCTAATACAATCCCGACAGTTTTGCGTTCATCCCAGTCTGCTTCGGCAGGTAAGTTGCCAGCAATACCTGCTTCAACCAAATCGACCAAAGATGACTTTAAGCGCATCATAATTGGCTGCGTTTCAGGGTCACCAAAACGGCAGTTAAACTCAATCACTTTAGGTTGACCTTGTTCATCAATCATCAAGCCAGCGTATAAGAAACCTGTATAAACATGACCGTCTTTTTTCATACCTTCAACAGTAGGACGCATCACTTCATTCATGGTTTTTTCAAATACGTCTGCAGTCACGACAGGGGCAGGAGAGTACGCACCCATACCACCTGTATTTGGACCTTGGTCGCCTTCAAAAATACGCTTATGGTCTTGTGAAGTTGCCATAGGAAGGATGTTGTCGCCATCAATCATACAAATGAAAGAAGCTTCTTCACCTGCAAGGAATTCTTCAATAACTACACGCGAACCCGCATCACCAAATTTGTTGCCTGCCAGCATGTCATCAATCGCATCGAATGCTTCTTGATTTGTCATCGCCACGATCACGCCTTTACCTGCAGCAAGACCGTCCGCCTTGATCACGATTGGCGCGCCATTTTTCTCAACAAATGCTTTTGCCGCATCAACTTCAGTGAATACGTCATAGAATGCAGTAGGAATGTTGTGGCGTTTTAAGAAGTGCTTGGCAAACGCTTTAGAACCTTCAAGCTGCGCAGCAAACTGGGTTGGACCCCAAATTTTTAAACCCGCTTCACGGCAGGCATCGACCACACCGTTGACCAATGGTGCTTCAGGGCCAACAATGATTAAATCAACAGCATTATTTTTGGCAAAGTCGATAATCGCAGGGTTATTTTGAATATCTAACGCTACGTTCTCGCATTTGTTTTCTGTTGCCGTACCTGCATTGCCAGGTGCAACAAAGACTTTAGCGACTTTGTCATCTTGTGCGATTTTCCATGCCAAAGCATGTTCACGACCGCCACTACCTAAAACTAAAATATTCATCTAAAAATCCCTCAAAGAATAAATCCCCATAGCGAAGCGTTGCTTTTCACACTAGAAAAGAAAGGGGATTGTGCATAAAACACAGTTCCCTTACGTGAAAAGTCCCCCTTTTTATTAAAGGGGGATTTCGGGGGATTATTAAATACGACTTCTAATTAATGAGTTTAATTAGTGACGGAAATGACGCATGCCAGTGAAGACCATTGCAATACCAGCTTCATCGGCTGCAGCAATCGTTTCTTCATCACGCATAGAACCACCCGGTTGAATAATGCATTTAATACCAGCCTTAGCAGCGTTATCAATACCATCACGGAATGGGAAGAACGCGTCAGATGCCATAACTGCACCCTCAACTACCAAACCTGCATGTTCTGCTTTAATAGCAGCAATACGAGCAGAGTTTACACGGCTCATCTGACCTGCGCCAACCCCAATGGTCTGACGGTTTTTTGCATAAACAATTGCGTTCGATTTTACGTATTTCGCAACTTTCCAAGCAAAGATCATATCGTCAATTTCTTGTTCAGTTGGTGCGCGTTTGGTCACAACTTTTAAGTCATCTTTACTGATCATACCCAAGTCTTGGTCTTGAACCAATAAACCGCCATTCACGCGCTTGTAATCCATTTGTGGAGCGCGTGCATCAATCGCAGGAAGCTCACCACATACCAATACACGTACGTTCTTCTTCGCGCCAGTCACTTCAAGCACGCCTTCAGCAATACTTGGTGCAATGATCACTTCAACGAATTGACGATCTACAATTGCTTGTGCAGTTGCAACGTCTAATTCACGGTTAAACGCAATAATGCCACCGAATGCAGATTCAGGGTCAGTTGCATAGGCAAGGTCATAAGCAGCCTGAATACCATCTAAAGATACGGCAACACCACATGGGTTAGCGTGTTTTACGATTACACAAGCAGGTTTTGCAAATGATTTCACACATTCAAGTGCGGCATCGGTATCTGCAATGTTGTTATAAGATAATTCTTTACCTTGAAGCTGCTTCGCAGTAGAAACAGAAGCTTCAGTTGCAGCAGGGTCTACATAGAATGCTGCAGATTGATGCGGGTTTTCGCCGTAACGTAAATCTTGCGCTTTGTTCAATTGAGTATTGAAAGTACGTGCAAACTTGTCAGCAGTACCTTCTTCTTTACCTACACGTGCACCTAAGTAAGAGGCAATCATACCGTCGTATTGTGCAGTGTGTTCAAAAGCTTTCACTGCTAAATCAAAACGAGTTTCGTATGACAATGCACCGCTGTTTTTCATTTCTGCAATAACAGTCGCGTAGTCAGAAGCATTTACTACAATACCAACAGAAGCATGGTTTTTTGCTGCAGCGCGAACCATAGTAGGGCCACCAATGTCGATGTTCTCAATCGCATCTGCAAGTGAACAATTTGGTTTTGCAACAGTCGCAGCAAATGGATAAAGGTTAACTACTACCAAGTCGATGGCATCAATATTGTGTTCTGCCATGACTGCTTCGTCTAGACCACGACGAGCCAAGATACCGCCATGAATTTTAGGGTGTAACGTTTTTACTCGACCATCCATCATTTCAGGGAAACCAGTATGCTCTGATACTTCTACGACAGCAATATTGTTATCTTTAAGCAACTTATAAGTACCACCAGTTGATAAAATTTCTACCCCAAGAGCAGCAAGTTCTTGTGCAAATTCAACAATTCCTGTTTTGTCAGAAACAGAGATTAAAGCGCGTTTAATAGTCATGATCTTCGTCACAGTTTTCAATTACAGATTAAAACAAACTAGCAAAATGCAGATAAAAAAAATGCCTGCGGAGGCCGCAAGCATTTTATCACTTATTCACTCATTAAACCGTGAGCTTTTAACTTTTTACGTAAAGTTCCACGGTTTAGTCCAAGAATTTCAGCAGCGCGTGTTTGGTTACCGCGAGTGTATTCCAGAACAACAGATAAAAGAGGTTTCTCCATTTCTGCTAACACCATGTCATACACTTGTGAAGGCTGTTCACCTTGTAGTTGTGCAAAATAATGGCGAACTGCGCGATCTACGTGAATACGTAAAGCAACATCAGATTGTGCAGTAAAAATAGGAGATTTGCTATTCATGCGAATTAATCCGAAAATCAGATATCACTGGGATAAAGTGATATATCAATGTGGTCTATAAAATAAATGAACTCCGTTTTAGATCCTAAAACGGGAAGTTCTAAAACTGGAACATTTAGCTTGCCACAACTCTACACATTGGTCGAAATTTAAGCGTAACAATACATTAATAATTGTTACAGACCAAAATCAAAACAAAAAAATCCACACTGTACGCGATATATAAAAATAAAGCGCATTAGACAGATTAATATTTGTTGTGAATCTTGCGAGGAGTTTGTAGCACAAAGCTTTCGTGGCGCGTATGATACCATTGTATGAGAAAAAGTGAGCAATAAAACTGCAATTTTTTTTATTTTTTTTCGCTATTTTTTCACTTTTTTTTGGAAATTAAGGCTTGATAATTTCTAAAGTATAGTTATCGAAGTCGTTTCGTGACACTGGAACAACAATGTCAAACTTAAATGGTGTGTTTTGAGGAATGCGTTGAATGCGCGAAAGACTTTCGATCAAATACTCCTGTGGAGAATAAACATAAGTAGATAATGTTTGTTGTTTTTCTTTTAAAGTGATTTTGATATTAGGTAAAGCCAAGCTTTTGTCATAGTAATTGATCAGTTCACCCGTAAATTGTGTATTCACACTATCTACACGTTTCACCTTCACGCGATTTGCTGAAACTAGGCTAAAGCGTTCTTCAAAATTATTACAGTTGAAAAATTGACAGACTTGGGTGAACACAGAATTCAGTGCAGGGCTGTTATTTAAAAACTTGGGGTTAAACAACAGAATTTGAAAGATCAACAAACCAATCAATAAAAAATTAATACTTCCCCAAAGTAAGTAGTAACCATTGCCCTGCTTTTTTTCACTTTCAAGATCAGGCGCAGACAAGTTCATTGCAGGAATGTTGCCAATCGGTTCGGTACTAAAATAATTTAGGTTATTCAGATAGGTTTTCAGATCAATATTGGAATGTTCCGCTTTACGCTGAAAAATATCTAAAATATGTTGCGTTTGCGCAAGTTCAGCTGTTGCCTGTACAAAACTGTGGTTTTGAATGTGATTTAACTGTGATGTAACTGAATTTTTATTTTGTGGATAGGCAAATACCAAATGCGAAAGAGCATTAAAGGTATTGTCGCATTTAGGACAACAAACCATCCCTTGCGCAACGGTCAGCTGCGCAACGGTTACTTTATAAACAGACTGGCATTTTGGGCACTTGGTTTGCTTGTCACTCATAACTAAAAAATTACAGTTAGTGGGGATGGCGTTTTCCCGAAATACGACACCAGTTTTCTTCACGTTTTTCGACTTGTACTATATCAAAGAATTTAGAATAAACACTAGAAACTTCAGCAACTTGCTCTTCAATTACACCTGCAAGTGCGAACTCGCCCTCAGATTTAATTAAAGTTGCAAACTCTGGCGCAAGCATCATCAATGGGCCTGCCAAAATATTGGCAACCAAAATGTCTGCTTTTTGATTGCCAATGGTTTCATTGAACTCTTCTGGAAGTCCAACATATAAGTTTTCAAGTACGCCGTTGAGCTCAGCATTTTGTTTGGTCGCTAAAACTGCTTGCGGGTCAATATCAGTCGCATAGACTTTTTTTGCACCGAGCAACAAAGCTGCTACCCCTAAAATGCCTGAACCACAACCGTAGTCGATCACGACTTTATCTTTTACATTGGTTTTACCTAACCATTGCAGGCACAGGAACGTACTGGCATGGTTACCTGTACCAAAAGCCAAACCTGGGTCAAGTTTAATATTGACTGCATCTGCCTCAGGTGGTTCTAGCCATTCAGGTACAATCCAGAATTTCTCTGCAATCTGGATTGGCTCGTAGTAATCCATCCATGAGCGTTCCCAAACCTGATCTTCCAAAAATTCACTGCGTAAAGGGGCATCTGGCATTTGCGCACGAATAAAGGTTTTTAAGGCTGCAACATCAATTTCTTCACCTTCGTCTTGTGCATAAATACCTGTCACAATGACTTTGTTCCAGAGTGGTGTTTCACCTGGCAGTGGCTCAAGTAAGTCCTGATTTTCCGCATCATCTAAGGTTACGCTGACTGCACCCAATGAACTGAGCAGGGTTTCAGTAAAATCGACTTGCGCTTGATCAACAGTAATATGTATTTGTAACCACTTCACGGAGATAACCTAAAATTTAATGCGAAAGCGCTATTGTAACTGAACTGGTGCAGACGCTGTTATTTTTTATTCTGATTGCGAAAGGGAAAACTCTATACGATTGGAAGTTTCAAATTCGCTTTATGCTTATAGTCGAATAATGTGACAAAAATATAACTCTAAAAAATATAAGTTAAGAATTTGTTTGAACCATCATCGCTCAATCATCCCCAAAACAGTCAAATTGCTGGATTGGGGATGATTGAGGGACTTGTTTTAGAATACAGACTGTTCAGAGGCAGATGTCGGCGCAAATTGATTGAGTAAGGTGCCTAAAATTGCCGCAAAGATATACATGAAAATAGAATACACCGCAGCAGGCATGGCAATCGTAGAGCTTGCCATAACAGTTAGGGCAATGGTCATTGCAAGTGTGCTGTTGTGAATGCCAATTTCAAAGGCGCAGGCTCGGGCTTGTTGGCTATTTACACCAAAGAAACGCGGGACAAAATAACCAATCAATAAACTGCAGGCACAGAACAGGGCAGTGGCAAGTCCTACATCTGCCAAATAAAGCATGATGTTATTTCGCTCTTTGGCGATTGCGCCAATAATAATCACAATCAGAAAAACCACAGCAAAAATACGTACAGGTTTGTTTAAGCGGTCTGCCGTTTGCGGGCTAAAATGACGTACCAACATCCCTAAAGTGACAGGGATAATAATAATTAAAAACACCTGCAACACTTTGGTAAACTGTAAGCCGACTTGTTGCCCATCCTGCATAAAATGCTGAATGGCAAAGTTGACAATGAGTGGCAAGGTAAATGCTGCAATCACGGAGTTTACGGCAGTAAGGGTAATGTTTAGGGCAATATCACCTTTATATAAATAGCTAAATAAGTTGGCCGTTGGCCCACCAGGAGATGCTGCCAGTAGCATGAGTCCCACTGCAAGCAGTGGTGGTAAATTCATTAGTTTACAAATGAAGAAAGCAATTGTGGTCAAAACAACTAATTGACAAAATAAAGCAATAAATACTGCTTTTGGGTGTTTGCTCACCCGTTTAAAGTCGTTAGGAGTGAGTTCTAAGCCAAGTCCAGCCATGACCACAGCCAAAGCCAGTGGCAAAAATATTGTGATTAATCCTGAATCCATAAACACTCCTTTGTTTTTATATCTACAATAATTTATTTGATATTTAACTGTTTGTTCAATCTGTGGTTAATTTAATCTTGCGCACGTCTTAAATTGTGTTTTTGTTGTGGTTGAAACTCTGTTCCTGTTTGTGTCGAAGGGCAAGTTTTGCAGATTGTCTAGCCAACATATTCCCTAAAATAAAGCTGAACATATACAT
The DNA here is from genome assembly GCF_001758345.1 of Acinetobacter towneri. GTDB lineage: Bacteria > Pseudomonadota > Gammaproteobacteria > Pseudomonadales > Moraxellaceae > Acinetobacter > Acinetobacter towneri_A. The sequence continues at coordinate 49,516 of NZ_MKQS01000001.1, read as the reverse complement.
AAAAATGGTGTATATCGCAGAAGGAATAGCAATTTCAGTGCTTTGCAAAACCGATAGTGCAATGGTTAAAGCAACAGCAGTATTATGAATGCCAATTTCAAAACAACAAGAGCGTGCTTGTTGATCAGGCACCCCCGCTAAATACGGTACAAGATAACCAATGAGCAAACTTAAAAAGCAAAATAGTGCTGTTGCGATACCAATGGCGCTGAAATAGTCAAAAACATTGGCGCGTTCGCGGAAAAGTGCATAAAAGAATAAAACTAAAATAAAATAAATGGACATCAAACGCATAGGTTTACCCAATTGTAATGCAATTTGTGGAATCGCATTACGTATAGCCATTCCTACACATACAGGCACGATAATCAGTAAAAAGACCTGAGCCATTTTTTCAATGGGCATACCAATTTGTTGTTGATCGGTCATAAAATACAGAAAAGACAAATTGACAATAAAAGGCAGGGTAAAGGTTGCCATTACAGAATTCGTCGCGGTTAGAGTAATATTTAGGGCAACGTCACCTTTATAGACATAGCTAAATAAGTTCGAAGTAGGTCCCCCGGGTGAGGCAGCAAGCAGCATTAATCCAATTGACAATAGTGGTGGTAATTCTAAAAACAAACAAATTGAAAATGCTAAAACAGGCAAGATGACCAATTGTGACAAAAGCGTTAAAAAAATGACTTTAGGAAATTGACTAACCCGAATGAAATCTCTTGGCGTGAGTTGTAAGCCTAAGCCCATCATCATCACAGACAAGGTCAATGATAGAAAAAAGGTAAAAAAGCCTGAATCCATAGCACATCCTTTATTCTTTTTTTTGGTTTTAAGTTTTCCTTCTCTTTTGTAGTGTAATTGTTTTTTTTGATTGTGCAATAAACAAAGCAGTCATTTCTTTACAATGACTGCTTTGGAGGTTTTATGCTTATATTCAGGTGAGTAGGGTAACCCATCAGTTCGGGAAAAACGATCCCTTCGTGAAGAAATGTGACATCCGACGATGGGGCTCACATTGCAGCAGGACGTGGTGGCGTAAAGCCTAAAGCACATTTCCCTTTTAACTCCGTACCATTAAATGTAATGACTGTAGTTTGTGCATCTGCCGCACAAGAACGATATAATTCAGGCTCATTGCCTTGTAATTGAATTGCTTTAGATGAACTAAAGAACTGTGGTTCGCAAGTACCATTCCAGATAATTCCGCGATAGGCAAAGCTTACAGGTGCGCCCTGAGTTTTACCTTTACATACTTGCTGGAATTTTTGTGCGTTATAGACGGTTTCGACTTTATCATTTGCCTGCAGTGCAAATGGACTGAACAATAAGCTAAAAAGCATAGAGGACAGTAAAATTTTCTTATTCATGATGTTTCCCTTTGTTTATCATAGCTGTGCTATAAGGATAAAAAATAGACAAATTAAAACAATGATGATCTGGTTAATTTTTAGGTCTAAATGTTTTTATGTACAGTAAAAATGCAAATTTACATTACAAAATATTAATTTTGTAGAGGGATTAGGGGTAATAAACCTCAATAAAATCGACTGAATCTGTCAACTTATGCCACAAGTTTTGCTATAATATTCTGTCTTTATTTTTTATCTCTCATTGACCATTATGCACTATCCTAAAGTTTACGATGTCATTGTTATTGGTGGCGGTCATGCAGGCACCGAAGCGGCGCTTGCAGCAGCACGTATGGGTCGTCAAACCTTACTCTTAACTCATAACATTGAGACTTTAGGGCAGATGAGCTGTAACCCTGCAATTGGGGGAATTGGGAAGTCGCATTTGGTGCGTGAGATTGATGCATTAGGCGGTGCAATGGCATTAGCTGCCGATAAAAGCGGGATTCAATTCCGTATTTTGAACTCGCGTAAAGGTGCTGCGGTTCGTGCAACACGTGCGCAGGCAGACCGTGTTCGCTTTAAAGCTGCGATTCGCGCTACTTTAGAAAATCAAGCTAATTTAGATATTTTCCAACAAGCAGCAGATGACCTGATTGTAGATGGCGATACCGTAAAAGGTGTCGTCACCCAAATGGGAATTCGCTTTAATGCGAAAACCGTGGTATTGACCACAGGTACATTCTTGGGTGGTGTGATTCACATTGGTTTAGAAAAATCCAGTGGTGGTCGTGCGGGTGATCCTCCATCAATTGCTTTGGCGGCGCGTTTACGTGAATTAAATTTGCCTGTTGGTCGTTTAAAAACAGGTACGCCACCACGTATTGATGCACGTTCAGTCGATTTTTCAGTCATGATTCCGCAGCCGGGTGATTTCCCATCGCCAACCATGTCATTCATGGGTGATGTGTCGATGCACCCTGAACAAGTGAACTGCTATATCACGCATACCAATGAACGTACTCACGAAATTATTCGCGGTGGTTTAGATCGTTCACCTATGTATACAGGTGTAATTGAAGGTGTTGGTCCACGTTATTGCCCATCGATTGAAGATAAAATTCACCGTTTTTCTGATAAAGACTCGCATCAGGTATTTTTGGAGCCTGAAGGTTTAGATACACATGAATTGTATCCAAATGGGATTTCAACGTCTTTACCGTTTGATGTGCAGTTCGAGTTAGTTCGTTCAATTCGTGGTATGGAAAATGCGCATATTTTGCGTCCAGGTTATGCGATTGAATATGATTACTTTAATCCACAAGCCTTGAAATTTACTTTGGAAACCAAAGCCATTAATAACTTGTATTTTGCAGGTCAAATTAATGGCACGACGGGTTATGAAGAAGCAGGTGCTCAAGGTGTGTTGGCTGGTTTGAATGCGGCACGTCGCGCTTGGGATCAGGAACAATGGACACCAAAACGTGATGAAGCTTATATTGGTGTATTGGTTGATGATTTGATCACACTGGGTACCAAAGAGCCGTACCGCATGTTCACCTCACGTGCGGAATACCGTTTGATGTTGCGTGAAGACAATGCCGATCAGCGTTTGACCCCAATTGGTCGTGAGCTTGGTTTGGTGGATGACACCCGTTGGGCGGCTTACTGTGAAAAAATGGAAGCAGTAGAACGTGAAACAGGGCGTTTACAACATTTGTGGGCTGCACCGAACAACCCAATGGGCAAAAAATTTGTTGAAATGACAGGTGCAGATTTGTCTAAAGAATGTTCTGCAATTGATCTGTTAAAACGTCCAAATATCAGCTTTGCGCAAATTGCTGAATTAACGGGTTCAGATGTTTCTGCACAAGTAGGTGATCAAATTGAAATTGCGGTGAAATATGCAGGTTATATTAACCGTCAGCATGAAGATGTTGCACAATTAAAACGCTTGGAAGATACCAAAATCCCCGCAGATTTTGATTATGATGCAGTTTCAGGTTTATCGCGCGAAATTACCCTAAAGTTAAAGCATGTTTTACCAGAAACTTTGGCACAGGCCAGTCGTATTCCAGGTGTAACTCCAGCCGCTGTTCAATTGGTGATGATCACCATTCGTAAAAATGCACAGTCCCGTAAATCTGCATAAGATTTGATAGTTTGATAAATGCCCGCAATTTAAATATCGCGGGCATTTTTGTGCCACAAAGTAAATCATCTGCTATGTAAAGAAGAAAAGGTGTATAAGAAAAAACTTGATTACTACTGCATATCTTTTGATTTCACAGCTAAATCAGGAGCAGTTAAATTAACACTTATCGACACACAGAGGAGTAAAAGATCACTTTAAAAATCATTCGTTATAATACAGCTGAACTAGCATGCCCATGTTGTGCAATGCCGAGTCAATTTTAACTTTAACTTCAATCAGTAATCACAATAACTAAGTTTAAAAGAAAACGATAATATTATTGCCCCAATATTTGGGGCTTTTTTATTCCTGAGTTTGATGCACCGCATTGGCAACTTCTACAGGCTCAATCTGAATCAGCTTTTTACCAAAACTACGCAACCACCAAACCAATTGTGAGGTAAAAGGAACAGTGGCTGTCACCAACACATCGCCATTTTCCAGTGTTTCCATGGTTTGATCTTTGCTTAATTGGCTTTCATCAAAGTAAATCGCATCAGCTTTTTGCATGGTGAGTTTGAGCTGAATATTTTCAGTGGCTTTGCTGTAATCGACTCTGAAACCCAATTCGCCAGATTCAATATAGGCATCAATATCAAAATTAACTGGATGCAGGGCGCGTGAATCTAAAACTTTAGCTGCTTTAAAACGATGCAGGGCAAAGGTTTGAATATCAGTTTTATCAAATCGGGTACAAATTAAGTAAATTACTGCACCTTTTTGCACTAAAGCCAAAGGATTCAGGACATAGGTTTTATCTTCGCCTGAACTGCTACGTGATTGATAAATACATTCCAGTTGTTTGTCTTGCAGCAAACCCTCATAAATTGCCTGCTGTGCATTGCGGTCTACGACGGGCGGAATTAACGGTTGAGTTGCAGGCACAATCCTCACGCGGTTAATCCATTGGCGGACATTGTTTTGATTCGACAGGCTGCGTCTAGCTAAATCAAACCAAGGGTTCATTTCTTCAATCAAACTTGGTGGTAACAAGTGCTTTAAATGTTCCTCAACCATCATGAAGGTCACCGCTTGAGAGCTGGTCATGTGCGGTAAACTTTGAATCGGTGCATCTGAACGCCAGCGCCAACCTTGTGGTACGGTACCATTACTTTCAATTGGAAAGCGCTGTGAAATTTGATTTAAGTCACGTTGAATCGTACGCAAACTAATATCGATACCTTCACGTTGCAAGACATCGTGTAATTCACGTGTGCCCATCCATTTACCTGTAGAAAGGCGCGATAAAATTTGCCATTGGCGATACAAACTATTCGATGTTTCTTTTTCTTGTATAGACATATTCAATATTTACTAGATCAATGCATACTGAGGAAAACTTGTTCCTCCACACAATAAGAAAACTCGGAATGATTAGCAAGTTTTTTACTGAAAAAGGGCAAAATATAACCGCAGATTTTGCAGTAAATATCACAAAATTTGGACGGGCAAAGTTAATCAAATAATAGAAGTGAATCAGAAACTATGACCTCAAGCCATACTTGGATCAATTAGAAAAGCAAGATTGAATAGTTGTGTTTAAGTGAAAACCCGTCATTGTTTTGTATGGTAGATACAGGTTTATGTAAATAAAAGCGGTCTGAGTGGATGAGTGCTGTAGGTTAATTGGGCAAGGCGATTGAGGTGCTTTATCGCGATGAATTATCAACAGACCTTAGAGTTAGGAGGATGAAACAACCGTGAATTTATCTAGCAGCGATGCGCGAGAAATTTTTTGGTTAGCCCGATATTTAACCCGTATTCAATATGTATGTCAGCAATTTCCATTTAAACAAAATGATGCTGCTTTGACTTATGCACATGCCTTTTGTTTGCCTGCATTTGATGCAGCTTCTTTAAATGAATTGATTTTAAACGAAGAACAGCCTGCTTCATTTGCGATGCAGTTTGAGCAAACACGGACAAAAATTCAAAACTTGGCACAGGTGTTTTCTAAAGCTACTTATGTTGAATTACAGCAATGTATTCAAAATGCGTGCGATAACGCGAGTTATATTTGTGATGTGGTACAAGACTGCGAAGCACTATTAGATGCAGAACCACAGCAGATATATTTATTTTTCCAATTGGGGCAAAAAATTGAACAATTAGACCGACAAATTCGGTTAAAACAATCGACTGAAAAGACTTTGTCGCAATTGGAAATGATTGTGCAATGCCTAAAAGATTTAGGTTGGACGTCGTTTGTAGATGCATGGCAACAACTGAAACAGCAACCCGATACCATGCATTTTTATCACTTTAGTGATCATATTCAGCACTTGCTTTCGGTAGATTAAGTCGTACTTGTCATATAAAACTGATCGGCAACAATATTATTTATAAGCTCTGCGTAGCTAAAAAATAATGGAAGCCGAAGCTCCCATTAGGTCTAAAATTTATTGCTGGCATTGAGTAGCTGCCAAATTTTACAGATTTGACTCGTGCAGTACTTTCGGCTCGGTTACTTAGTCGCGTTCAACCGCAAGTGCAACCCCCATGCCACCGCCTACGCAAAGCGTTGCGATGCCTTTTTTCGCATCACGGCGTTGCATTTCGTGTAGTAACGTCACGAGGATACGGCAACCTGAAGCACCAATCGGGTGACCGAGGGCAATCGCACCCCCATTCACGTTTACTTTATCAAAGTCTAAGCCCAGTTCTTTGGCAACACCTAACGCTTGTGCAGCAAAGGCTTCATTGGCTTCAAATAAATCGACTTCATCTATGCTCCAGCCAGCATTATTTAAGGTTTTCTTCACTGCTTCAACCGGACCAAGACCCATAATCTCAGGCTCAATACCTGACATTGCATAGGCTTTAATGCGTGCTAAAGGTTGTAGACCTAAAGTTGCAGCTTTGTCTGCGCTCATCATTAATACTGCAGCTGCACCATCATTGATTCCAGAAGCATTACCTGCAGTTACGCTGCCCTCTTTTTTGAATGCGGGACGCAATTTACTCAAACTTTCAAGGGAGGTATTGGCTTTGATGTATTCATCTTCAGCAAATACAATTGGATCCCCTTTGCGCTGGGGAATACTGACCGCTGCAATTTCATCTTTAAATTTACCAGCCGCTTGTGCTGCAGCCGCACGTTGTTGTGACGTGAGTGCTAATTGATCTTGCTCTTCGCGGTTTAAACCAAGTTTTTCTACAATATTTTCTGCGGTAATGCYCATGTGATATTGGTTATAAGCATCGGTTAAGCCATCAGCCACCATGCTGTCGATCAACTGTGCATTCCCCATTTTTTGCCCGTTACGCAACTGCATATAGTGTGCGCTTTGTGACATGGATTCTTGACCACCAGCAACTACAATTTCTGCTTCACTGCACTGAATCGCTTGTACAGCCAAATGTACGGCACGTAAACCTGAACCACATACAACGTTTAGTGTTGTTGCAGGAACTTGCACAGGAATACCCGCAGCAATTGCAGCTTGACGCGCAGGGTTTTGTCCTACACCTGTAGTGAGTACGTTGCCCATAATCACCTGATCAACTTGTTCAGGCTGTACTTTGGCACTGTCTAATACCGCACGAATTGCTATTTGCCCCAATTGTGGTGCAGATAAAGAAGAGAGGCTACCCAAAAAACTACCAATTGCAGTACGTTTTGCAGCAACAATGACAACATCGTTCATTTTATATCCTTAAATTTAATGTACATCTTTTTGTATAAGCACAAGGATTTATAACATGTGCTTGGCTGTTGATATATGACTGCTTAAAATAAATTTACCAAAACTGAGCGACTTGGTGCTGCTTCAATCGTAGGTAATGCGTAAAACAGGGTATGGGCTGGAACTTGTTCGCCCGCATACGGTGTGACACAAGTCTGCCACCAAGACTTAGAATGATACTCTGTACATGCGAGCTATTGCATTGTTTGATGTTTTCAAAATAAAGGTGCTTTATTAACACTCGTTGACCGAAAGAGCCTGTATGTACCTATTTTTCATTTAGGGCTAACGAGAGGATTAATAAGAAAGATTACTTATGTATAAGATGGTTTACGAATGTTTTGACCCGTCAAAATCTGCCAAAATCAGCATCGTTTGATGACATATCACACGAACAAATAGAGCAGATAGAATTTGCACTCAACCATCATCCATGAAAAACATGAGGTCGGTATACGCCAACGAAAGTTATGGCTAGATTTTAAACTGCTGCGCATGCTTCTTGAATCCACCAAATTAAAAGCGAGAAGAAAATATCGAAGCAAGAAAAGAAAGTCGCTTAGACGATTGCATGCAACAAAACTGCTACATGCAACAGATCCAGAAAAGAATGCTAAATGCTGGTTGCCTTACGCTGTGGACGAGAACTTAAACGACATAATAACTCATAACCAATCGTGCCATTGGCCGTGGCAACATCATCCACCAATCGGTGTTTGCCCCATAATTCAACTTGTGTGCCTAATTCAACGTCCAAACCTGTGACATCAATAGCAATCATATCCATTGACACACGACCAAGTACAGGCGTCAGTTTTGAACCAATCGCAACAAAATTCGGCTGCACAAATGTACGTGGATAGCCATCACCATAGCCAATTGAAACAATAGCGATTCGCATGGCTTGTTCTGCAGTAAAGGTTGAACCGTAGCCAACGTGTTCACCTGCATCAATTTCATTGAGTGCAATGACTTCTGCATTTAAAGTCATCACAGGCTTTAAGTCGAGTGTATGCACATTATGTGCGGCAAAAGGCGTTGCACCGTAAAGCATAATGCCTGGGCGTACATAATCAAAATGCAATTCGGGATAACGATAGATTGCAGCAGAGTTGCAGCAAGAAGCAAGAATAGGGCTGCAATTGTCTTTGACATGCAAAAATTGTGCGACTTGTTGATCATTCAAAGCATGGTCGCCATCGGCATTGGCAAAATGCATGGTCAACACACAGGTAAAACCTTCGGCTTTGAGCATGTGAATCACATCAATAATTTCAGGAATTTTAAAACCTAAACGATTCATGCCGCTGTTGAGTTTGACCCAGACTTTTAAGCCTTGTGCGATATAATCAGCTTTATGTTGTAGTAGCCAATCGAGCTGTGCTTGATGATGCACTACACATTCCAATTTGTGTGCCAACACACTTTGCATTTCATCGGCAGAAAAAACACCTTCAATCAGGGTGATGGGCTGCGTATATCCCAATTCACGAATTTCTAAGGCTTCTTCAACGCAAGCGACACCAAAGGCATCGCTGTCTTTTAAAGCTGCTAAGCAGTCTTTTACACCATGTCCGTAAGCATTGGCCTTGACCATGCTAACAATTTTTGCTGTTGGGGCAAGTTGTTTGACACGGTTTAAATTATATTGCAGTGCCTGACTGTCAATATAAACTGTTGCTTGGCGCACCCTAAATACTCCTTGGGAATGACAATTGGTAATTTGTGTTAGATACACTGTGGAGTGATAAATAAATACTAAAAATAGTTCTATTTAAAAATATTCACTATTGTAGACTTATCGACCTCAAATAGACATGAACATTTAAGTTTTTGATCATAAATTAACTTAAGATCGAAAAATCTATTAGGTTATTGATTGCAAATAATTTGTAAAAGTTTCAGGCTCTATTTTATATAAAATTATACATTCTAAAAGCTATCCTGGCTTTAGATGCTCTCACTCAGGAAAATTCTGAACTGTACGAGTTGGGCAAGAATCAAATGAGTGCGGAGAGTGGGTTTGTAATTTAAATGAACTCAAAGAGATTAAAAAATGTATTTTAAACTAGGATATGTTGAACAAATGATGAAAAAATTTTGTTATCTGGGATGGACTAAATTATATTTTTGTCAGTCAGTTAGCGCTTGTATGCCACTTTCACCCAATGACGTATTCATCGCCAGTTACCACGACTCATTGGCAATACAAGGGAGTTCAGACTTCATCTTTCAACTGAGTTCAGGTCAATTTATTTTTCGTTCAAATCTAGATGAAGTTAAATATAAAAAACCTACACAATGGAAAAGTACATTTTCAAGTCAAAATATTGAAAAGGGCAGTTTGATCATCGGTTTAGCTTATACTCCTGACTTTGATAAACTTGAACAATATCAAATCGCTTCATTTGCAATTTTGAGTTGTGCTCATAATCAGCTCAGTGTTTCTAGACCAGTGCAGCCGTTTTTAGCTTGGAATCAACAGATGGCAAAGTGTACAATCGGGGGGCGGAAAACAATTGGTATCTTGGATGGGTTTATACAATATGATCAATCGCATTACTTAGCAAAACTTCAACAAAAATATCCAACATGTGAACAACTCAATAAAGCATTTCCATCATTTGAAATGGAAGACAATAGTCAAAATTTAAAATTAGTCACAAGTTGGAAACTATGGTGGGCTAAGTTAATAAGTCAGATTAAACTATGGTTTTAATAAAAAGAGCAATGCAAGCATTACTCTTCATCATCATACTGAGCATAATACTCAGGAGATAAGTTACTAAAACGCGTGTATTGTCCTTCAAAAGCAAGACGTACCGTACCAATGGGGCCGTTACGCTGTTTACCAATAATAATTTCGGCAGTGCCAGCTTCTTTAGACTCTTTATTATAAACTTCGTCGCGGTAAATAAACATGATTAAGTCCGCATCCTGCTCAATCGCACCAGATTCACGCAAGTCTGACATTACAGGGCGTTTATTAGGTCGGTTCTCTAAGGAACGGTTCAGCTGCGACAAAGCAATCACAGGGCAGTTCATCTCTTTGGCTAAGGCTTTTAAGCTACGTGAAATTTCTGAAATCTCACCGACACGGTTATCGCCCATGCCTGGGACTTTCATTAATTGCAAGTAATCGACCATGATGCAGCCAATTTTACCCCCATGTTGTTTGGCAATGCGTCGTGCACGTGCACGTACTTCCGTAGGGGGTAGGGCAGATGAGTCATCAATATACAAATGCTTTTCTTGCAGTTGTAAAATCGTGCCTGTGACTTTTGACCATTCATCGCCACTGAGTTTGCCTGAACGTAAATTCCCCTGATGCACTTTGCCGTACGCAGAAATCAAACGCATTGCAATTGAATCTGCAGGCATCTCCATAGAGTAGACAAGAGCAGGCAAGTCATTGTTAAACAGAACACTTTCGACCAAATTCATGGCAAACGTGGTTTTACCCATAGATGGACGCGCAGCGACAATAATCAAATCACCCGCTTGCATACCTGAGGTTTTATTATCTAACTCTACAAAGCCTGTGGTTAAGCCTGTGATGTTACCTTCCATTTTAGAAAGTTCGTCAAGTTTGTCGAATACGTCGGCAACGACACTCGATATGGCTTTTGGGCCTTGTGCTTTTGCATTGTTATTGTGTTGTTCGGCAATTTGGAAAATATTAGTTTCAGCCAAGTCTAAAATTTCACTCACGCTACGACCTTTGGTGTCATAGGCATTTTGTAAAATTTCAGAACTAACTTTAATCATGTTTCTGAGGGTCGAGAATTCTTTAATTTTCGTGGCATAGGTTTCTAGGTTATAAAAACTAGAAGGCGAGTCCGCCATGAGCTGCATTAAATACTCTTCACCGCCCGCAGCTTCAAGCAAATTTTGTTTAATTAGCCAGTCATTCACCAATACGGCATCATAAGGTGAGTTTTCTTTAGACAAAGAATCAATGGCACGGAAAATATATTTATGGCGTGTCGCGTAGAAATCAGACTCTTGTAACACATCACCCACTTGTTCAAAAGATTCGGCCACAGTCATCAATGCAGCCAAAACAGCTTGTTCAATGGCTAAGTTATGCGGTGGGGTACGAAACTCTTTAAGCGGGCTGTTCTCATTTGGTTTTAGATCAGACTTTGCGGTATGTTGCTTTGCGCTAGCAGTCGCCTGTGACATATAAATCCCTGATTTTTAAAACAGTAAATGCTGAATAATGCACGGGGGATAGAATTTGAAACTCATATTCTTTCCACTTCCCGATGATACGCCCTCTAGAAAAAAAAGCGAGTAGATTTTGGCGAAGGAGAAGTCAAAGCGTGCAGGACTATTTAGGAAATTTGTATAATTTGCATATTCTAAAGACAAAAAAAGAGCATGCGATTAGGCATGCTCTTTCTTTTTGCAGAAAATTACTCTGATACGATAGTAACGAGAACTTCAGCAACAACATCATGGTGCAATTGGATTGCGATGTTGAATTCACCAGTGTGACGAAGCGCACCGTTTGGTAAACGAACTTCTGCACGGTCAACTTCAAGACCAGCATTCGTTAACGCGTCAGCGATGTCACGAGTACCGATAGAACCAAAAAGTTTACCTTCATCACCAGCTTTAGCAGTGATTACGATGTTAACTTCGTTCAATTGGTCAGCACGTGCTTGAGCAGCAGCTAAAATTTCAGCTTCTTGTTTCTCAAGTTCAGCACGACGAGCTTCAAATGCAGCAGTGTTTGCTTCAGTTGCAGCAACTGCTTTACCTTGAGGGATCAAGTAGTTACGGCCGTAACCAGCTTTAACTGAAACTTTATCGCCTAATTTACCAAGGTTCTTAATGCGTTGTAATAAGATAATATCCACAGCTCAACCTCACTTATGATTGTCAGTGTAAGGGATCAACGCTAAGTAGCGAGCTTGTTTAATAGCAAGCGCTAATTGACGTTGGTAACGAGCTTTAGTACCTGTAATACGGCTAGGAACAATCTTGCCATTTTCAGTGATGTACTGTTTTAGTGTATCGATATCTTTGTAGTCGATGTACGTAACGTTCTCAGCTGTAAAGCGGCAGAACTTGCGACGACGGTAAAAACGTGCCATTGATGTTCTCCTTAAGCTTCAGCAGAGTCTTGGTTAGCGTGTTGTGCTTCTTCACGTTGAGCTTTACGCGCACGTTTTTCTTCAGCACTCTTAGCCAATAATGACTCTTCAGTGATAGCGTTTTCACGACGGATGATCAAGCTACGAAGGATCGCGTCGTTATAACGGAACAATTCTTCTAACTCATCAAGCGTAGTTTGACCACATTCAACGTTCATAAGAATGTAGTGCGCTTTGTGAATTTTGTTAATTGGGTAAGCCAATTGACGACGGCCCCAATCTTCTAAACGGTGAATTTGACCCTCAGCTTCTTTGATGTGAGTTAGGTAACGTTCTACCATACCCACAACTTGATCGCTTTGGTCTGGGTGTACCAAAAGTACGATTTCGTAGTGACGCATTGTCAGCTCCTTACGGTTTATGCAGCCCCTGACTAAATTGAGCCAGAAGCAAGGAGTCACAACCGAAGTTGTGTCGCAAAATTGCGAAGCGTGAATTCTAGAGCTTTTGCCAAGTAAATACAAGGCTTTGTCTAAGAAAAGATCGGCTTGGGTAAAAAGGGAATGTAATATATTGCATCTATGATTGGAATTTAAATTTTATGCTTTGTATTGGTATGTCACTAACTTTTAGAGTGTTTAATGCAAAAATTATTAAGGACGAATAATTCAAAGACAGATAAATTGTTATTATTTAAATATTGAAGTGTGGAGAGGGTAGGCACTCCATTAAAAGATAGAGCTAAACTCTATCTTTTAAAAAAGTATGATTTGCGTGCTTGGTGCAGTTGCTGTAAAGCTAAAACATAAACTCACAACCGTAATTAAAATAACCGAAAACAGGAAAAAGCGTTTTGCCCATAATTGATCATTTTCTGCTTTAAAACCAATGACGCCAATATAGAACCAATAAACACAAAGTGCATTTAAAATAACCAGATACAGCCAGTTTGTATAACCAAATACAAACAGTCCATTCATGGCAATAGTAAATAACACCACATAAATCAGTGATTCAATTTTCGTTCGTAAAATTGAACGAGCAACTGGCAAAATTGGAATACCCGCATTTTTGTAATCATCAAAACGGTAAATTGCAATCGCCCAAGAGTGGGGCATTTGCCAAAGTGCATAACCTAAAAAGATAAGTAGAGCAGCTAAGTCAAATTGATTTGCAACAGCGGTATAACCAATCACAGGTGGGCTTGCGCCTGAAATACTGCCAATAATGGTTTGATGAATTGTTGTGCGTTTGGTCCATAGACTGTAAAAGCCGACATAAACCACAAAACCAATCAGTGCAAAAAGAAAAGCGTATGCGTTAACTCCAAACCATAAAATGTTAAAACCAATGACGCCCAATACCACTGAATAAATCAGCGCAATAGGAACAGAAACAGTTTTTTGCACTAAAGCACGGTTTTGTGTGCGTTGCATTTTTTGGTCGATGTCTTGATCAATAATATTGTTGATCACACATCCTGAGGCGACAACAAGCGTTGTACCAAGCAGAGTAAGCAGTAGGAGAAGGAAATCTACAGAACCTTGGGCAGCTACAAAGTAGCCACCCAAAGTGGTAATAAAATTACCAAAGAGAATTCCTGGCTTTGTCAGGAATAAATACTTTTTTAGCATGACAACCAGTTTAGATCATCATGTTGTAGTGTAGGTAGTTCATGATCCATACAGAACCAACCAAAAGGATGGCAATGGTCAGAATGGTATACACGAATGCAATCACGTTCCAACGTTGCTCTGAAGAAGAATTCATATGCAAGAAATAAATTAATTGAATAAGAATCTGAGCAACTGCTGTAATCGAAATAACAGTAATTAAAATACCACGGCCAAAACCACCTGCCATAACCATACCAAAAGGAATAATGGTAAGGATAACAGAAAGGATAAAGCCAATCGTATATTGCTTAGTGTTACCGTGTGATGCACCAGCAGAGTTGTGATCGTGACTCATTAGAGAACTCCCATCAAGTAAACTACGCTGAATACACAGATCCAAACGATGTCAAGGAAGTGCCAGAACAAGCTTAGGCAAGCTAAACGACGCATGTTCGGAATAGTCAAACCATATTTCTTGATTTGAACCATTAACACGATCATCCAAACTAAACCTGAAGTTACGTGAATACCGTGCGTACCAACCAAAGTAAAGAACGCAGATAAGAACGCACTCACGCTAGGTCCATGTCCAGCATGAACTAAATGGTTGAACTCGTAAAGTTCCATACCAATAAAGATCGCACCGAAAACCCATGTCACGCCTAACCAAGTTAGAACTTTGGCAACATCTTTCTTGTAAGCAGCTAAAACAGCAAAACCGAAAGTTACAGAAGAAATCAACAGGGCAAAAGTTTCTGTTAGAACAAAGCCTAATGACTCGCCAAACAAATCTTTAGCTGTTGGAGTGCCTACTGGAACGTGGCTACTTAATACAGCGAACGCGATGAAGAGTGTACCGAAAAGTACAAGGTCACTCATCAAGTATGTCCAGAAACCAAAGACGGTGATGTCTGTATCATCGTGGTGATGATCATCATGTCCGTGGTTGTCGTGATGAAGTACTTCAGCCATGTCTTAGTCCTTCTTCAAGTGTTTTTCAAGGAGCGCATAGCGTTCGTTTTCAATACGCTCAACTTCAGCAGCAGGAACATAGTAGTCCACTTTCTTCGTGAAAGAGCTCACGATGAAGCTGATGATTGCAGCGATAAATGTAACGAATACTAACCACCAAATATGCCAGATTAACGCGAAGCCCATTACTGTAATAAACATTGCAATAATGAAACCAGCTGCACGGTTGGTTGGCATGTGGATGTCTTCATACTTCGTTGGACGCGCGTATGCAACACCATTTTCTTTGTCAGTCCAGAAAGTATCAATACCATTGATCTTTGGAAGGTGAGCAAAGTTATAGAACGGTGCTGGAGAAGAAGTCGCCCATTCAAGCGTACGACCATCCCATGGATCGCCTGTAAGGTCTAAACGTTGGTTGCGTTGTAAGAAACCAACCACGATCTGCATAACGAAGCAGAATAGACCAATAGCAATTAACACAGAACCAAAGAATGCAATTGCCAAGTATGGATCCCATTCAGGGTTGTCATAAGTATTCAAACGACGTGTCATACCCATGAAACCAAGGATATACAACGGCATGAATGCAAAGTAGAAACCGAAGAACCAGAACCAGAATGCTGCTTTACCCCAAGTCTCATTCAGTCTCCAACCAAACATTTTTGGCCAGTAGAAAATGATACCTGCGAACATCGCGAATACAACACCACCAATAATTACGTTATGGAAGTGAGCAATCAAGAATAAAGAGTTGTGTACAAGGAAGTCCGCTGGTGGAACTGCCATTAATACACCTGTTAAACCACCGATACCGAAAGTCACAAGGAAGCCAAGTGTCCATAGCATTGGGGTAGTGTAGGTAATACGACCCTTGTACATAGTGAATAACCAAGAGAAGATTTTCACACCAGTAGGAATCGCAATAATCATGGTCATGATACCGAAGAACGCGTTAACGTTGGCACCTGCACCCATGGTAAAGAAGTGGTGAACCCATACAACAAGTGATAACACACCAATTGCAACGGTTGCGTACACCATTGATTTGTAACCGAACAAAGTTTTGCGCGCAAAAGTCGCAGTTACTTCAGAGTAAATACCAAATGCTGGTAATACTAAGATATATACTTCTGGGTGACCCCATGTCCAAATCAAGTTTACATACAACATTGGGCTACCACCCATGTCGTTGGTAAAGAAGTGGAAACCGAAGTAACGGTCAAGCGTTAACATCGCAATTGTCGCAGTTAAAACCGGGAAAGTTGCAATGATAAGTACCGCAGTAACTAATGCTGTCCAAGTGAAAATAGGCATGTCCATAAGTTTCATGCCAGGCGCACGCATTTTGATGATGGTAACAAAGAAGTTAACACCAGTAAGAAGCGTACCTAGACCAGAAACCTGAAGTGCCCATATATAGTAGTCAACACCAACACCTGGAGAGTATTCGATACCAGATAGAGGAGGATAAGCCATCCAACCTGTCGCAGCGAACTCACCTAATGCAAGTGAAACCATCATTAAACCTGCAGCACCAGCGAATAACCAGAAGCTTAAAGAGTTTAATAACGGGAAGGCAACGTCACGAGCACCAATCTGTAATGGTACAGAGATGTTCATTAAGCCAACAACAAGACCCATTGCCACGAAGAAGATCATGATTACACCGTGGGCGGTGAAAATCTGGTCATAGTGTTCTGGGTGTAAATAGCCTTCACCACCACCTTTTGCAAGGAACAGTTGAAGACGCATCATAAGCGCATCTGCAAAGCCACGCAGTAGCATGATGACAGATACAAAGATATACATGATACCGATTTTTTTATGGTCTACAGTGGTGAACCATTCGTTCCACAAGTAGCCCCATTTTTTGAAGTAGGTAATCCCAGCAACAACTGCAAGGCCACCTAAGATCATCGCTGCAACAGTTACCAATACGATTGGATCGTAAGGAATTGCATCTGGACCTAACTTACCTAAAAAGCTCATGTCTTATTCCCCTTGAGAAGCAGTCGTATGTTCAACTGCTACATGAGTTTCAGAAGCAGGCGCTTCACCAGCCACTACAGGAGCTGAATGGTCAGCACCATGGTAGTTACTCATATAGTTATTGATCACTGATTCAAACAAGCCTTGCTCAACAGAAGAGTAATAAGTCACAGGATGTGGCTGAGTCTTATATGGACCTTCTTTTAAAGCTGTTGCAGCAAGTTTTTTCTCTAATTCAGTTTTGGCGTTACGAACCATTGCGTCAATTTGTTTCTGTGAACGGTTACCGTCACGTAAAGAAGCAAATTCAGCTTGATCTAAAACTGTTTTTTGAACAGCTTGAGGATTGATAGTCGTACCTTGACCTGCTTTAACAGCTGCTACCCATTGCTCAAAATCAGCTTGAGTTACAGAGTGAGCTTTAAAGCGCATTTGCGAGAAACCATAACCTGAGTAGTTAGATGAGAAACCACGGAATTCGCCCGTGTTGTCTGCTAAAACGTTCAAGTGAGTTTGCATACCCGCCATTGCATAAATCTGACCAGATAATGCAGGGATAAAGAACGAGTTCATTGTGAAGTTAGATGTTAAACGTAAGCTTACAGGCGTTTGCTCTGGGAAGCGCAATTCGTTAACAGTCGCAATGTTCTGTTCTGGGTAGATGAAGATCCATTTAAATTGTTCAGCAATAACTTGAACAGTTAAAGGAGCTTTTTCGGATTCTAGCGGACGGTAAGGGTCGTACTTGTGGGAACCCCACCAAGTTAACCAAGCTAAAATACAAATAATAATAACAGGTATACCCCATACTACAATTTCAATTGCAGTAGAGTGTGACCATGTTGGTTGATAGTCTGCGTCTTTATTCGATGCGCGATATTTCCAACCGAACCACAATGCCATAATTGCAGATGGAATAACCACCAATAGCATCAGGTAAATCGCAGTCATCATCAGGTTACTTTGACCTGCTGCAACTGGACCTTTTGAGTTCAGAAGTACTAAATCACCGCCACACCCAGTTAAGAGTGCAGCCATCGTAGATAAAGACAATACAGCTAAAATCGTTTGTCTCATTTTACAACCTCGGTGAAGAGTCCCATTCCCTAATTTAATATGGGATAGCGATTAAAGTGTCACATGATTAAAAAGATATCAAAAAGATGAAAAAGTCTTCTTAATCATCGGACACCGCTACGTTGTAGGGCATTATGCCTGATATCGACAAACTAAGCTACACATAAAGCGGCTTTAAGTGGAAGGAATAAAAACCAATTTTTATACTCGGAATTATTTGTGCTAATTTTAATTTATTTATATTTATCAATGCTGTAAGAAAAAAGGGATGATCAATCATCCCTGAGTAAATAAAAATCAAATTATTGCTTTACGACTTTGGTTTTGGCAAGTTTATCGTGTAACGCTTGTCGTTTTGCACCAAATGCAAAGCCATAATCTAAAATTGTGATAAAGGGCATAAACATCATATTCAAAATAATGAAAATGATAGAGCGAATAGTAAACACACGCATTAGGCTGACTTTTTCATTGCTTTCAGCATCGACAATTTTAATTTTAGTCAGACGTTTGCCAATACTTTGTCCAGTTTTAGCCAATAGGAAGGCTTGTATGCCCAGCATAATCAATAAGTAAATTGCCATGGCTTGCCAAGCTTGCATTGGAATCAGCTGAAAGAGTTCAGTTTGCAATTGAATGGCTTGATCAGACGTTGTTGCGGTCTGCATTTTTTGTTGCAAACCAGACAATTGTTCAAACTGGTCAGCACTTAAGAAAAAAGAGGGAAGCGCTGCTGCAGGCAACCATAACAACATATCTATAATTTTGGCTAAAGCACGTTGGTTAATGCTCGCCAATTCATTTTTCGTTGCCTGTGTTCTTGAATTTGATAATGCTGAATTTGGTCGTGATGTGTTTGTAGCCGTGTAATCTGTATTTTGAAACGGTGAATGTTCAGGGGCAGGTGGCGTGCTGACATAGCCTTGTGGTTCATATACAAGTTTACCTTGGGTGAGTTCACCTAAAGCTTTCCATTCGCTCATGCCTTGGTGCCAAGCCAAATCTGTCAGCAACACTTGTTGGCTTGCGAGCATTTGGTTGAGCTGCTCTAAGGTGTATGGCCCAGCTTGTTGATTATTTCGTGCCAAGTAAATTTGCATAAATATAAAATCTCAAAAAATGAATTTGAAAAAAAACCCACGCAGGTGCATGGGTTTTCTTTTAACACGTTTTATTACGCTTGTTGAGCTTTTTCTTCAGAAAGGAAGAACCAAGTGTCTAAAACTGAGTCTGGGTTTAAAGATACAGATTCAATACCTTGTTCCATCAACCAACGCGCAAGGTCAGGGTGATCTGAAGGACCTTGACCACAGATACCGACATATTTACCTGCTTTACGGCATGCGTGAATTGCCATAGAAAGTAATGCTTTCACAGCAGGGTCACGTTCATCAAACAGGTGAGAAACAATACCTGAATCACGGTCTAAACCAAGTGTTAACTGAGTTAAGTCATTTGAACCGATAGAAAAACCATCGAAGTGCTCAAGGAATTGTTCAGCCAATAATGCGTTGGTTGGTAATTCACACATCATGATCACTTTTAGACCATTTTCACCACGTTTTAAACCATTCAGCGCAAGCAATTCGATCACACGTTTTGCTTCAGCAACGGTACGTACAAATGGAATCATAATTTGTACGTTGGTTAAGCCCATTTCGTCACGTACTTTTTTCAAGGCACGACATTCAAGCTCGAAGCAGTCACGGAAATTGTCAGACACATAGCGGCTTGCACCACGGAAGCCCAACATTGGGTTTTCTTCTTCAGGCTCGTATAACTTACCGCCAATTAAGTTTGCGTATTCGTTTGATTTGAAGTCAGACATACGCACAATCACTGGTTTGTCAGCGAATGCAGCAGCAAGGGTAGAAATACCTTCAACTAATTTTTCTACATAGAATTCGATTGGTGATGAATAACCCGCAGTACGCGCCATAACTGCCGCACGTGTTTCACGTGGCAAGCTGTCAATGTTAAGTAATGCTTTAGGATGCACGCCAATCATACGGTTGATGATGAATTCTAAACGTGCAAGACCAATACCTTCGTTTGGAATTTGAGCAAAGTCAAATGCGCGGTCTGGGTTGCCGACGTTCATCATGATTTTGAACGGAAGTTTAGGCATAGATTCGATAGAGTTCTTTTGAACTTCAAAATCTAAAGCACCTTCATAAATAAAACCTGTGTCGCCTTCGGCACAAGAAACAGTAACTTCCTGACCATCAGTCAAAACTTCAGTTGCATTACCACAACCTACAATTGCAGGTACACCTAATTCACGTGCAATAATTGCAGCGTGACAAGTACGACCACCACGGTTAGTGACAATTGCCGCAGCACGTTTCATTACTGGTTCCCAGTCTGGGTCAGTCATGTCAGAAACAAGTACGTCACCTTCCTGAACTTTGTCCATTTCTTTAATAGACGTTACAACGCGAACTTTACCAGAACCGATACGCTGACCAATTGAACGACCTTCACAAATGACCGTACCTTTTTGTTTTAATAGGTAGCGTTCCATAGTGCCGACGTTTTCACGGCTTTTTACAGTTTCAGGACGTGCTTGAACGATGTAGATTTGACCGTCATCACCATCTTTTGCCCATTCAATATCCATAGGCGCTTGATAGTGTTCCTCAATAATTAAAGCTTGTTTTGCTAATTCTTGAAGTTCATGATCGTTTAAAGAGAATTGTTGGCGATCTTGTTTTTCAACATCGACCACAACTACAGATTTACCAGCCGCGCCTTCTTCACCATAAATCATTTTTTGGTGTTTAGAGCCAAGGTTACGACGTAAAACTGCATGTTTGCCTGCTTTTAATAAAGGCTTAGAAATATAGAATTCATCTGGGTTAACCGCACCCTGAACCACCATTTCACCCAAACCATAAGAAGCTGTGATGAATACGGCATCCCGGAAGCCAGATTCTGTGTCTAGGGTAAACATAACACCCGCTGCGCCTGTTTCTGAACGCACCATACGTTGTACGCCTGCAGATAAAGCAACGACATCGTGGTCAAAGTTTTGGTGTACACGGTAAGAAATCGCGCGGTCGTTGTACAAAGATGCAAAAACTTCTTTAATGGCAATTAATACGTTGTCGATGCCACGGATGTTGAGGAATGTTTCTTGCTGACCTGCGAAAGATGCATCTGGTAGATCTTCTGCAGTTGCAGATGAACGAACGGCAACCGCGATGTTTGGGTTGCCGTTAGAGAGTGCTTCAAAAGCAACTCGAATTTCTTGTTCTAGTGAAGCAGTAAGCGGAGTGTCGACAATCCATTGACGAATTTTTGCACCAGTTTCAGCAAGCGCATTCACGTCATCTACATTGAGTGTTTTTAGCTCTGCTTGAATTTTAGCGTTTAGGCCACTTTGCTCGAGAAATTCACGATAAGCAGCAGCTGTTGTTGCAAAGCCACCTGGTACAGATACACCAGCATTAGATAAGTGGCTGATCATTTCGCCCAAAGATGAGTTTTTCCCACCCACGAGCTCAACATCGTGTTTCCCTAATTTT
Source organism: Acinetobacter towneri (assembly GCF_001758345.1). Classification (GTDB taxonomy): domain Bacteria; phylum Pseudomonadota; class Gammaproteobacteria; order Pseudomonadales; family Moraxellaceae; genus Acinetobacter; species Acinetobacter towneri_A. The sequence goes on along the minus strand of NZ_MKQS01000001.1, from coordinate 28,001 downwards.
TCCAGACCAATTACGCGCGCTTCCAAAGTTGTTACTCCACTTTTGCAGTATTAATCACTATCTTGTCATGAAATTATAATAAATCTACTTAGCAATTTGGTTTTACTAAGCGACAGTCATGTAAGATCGGTTTACTATAAAGATTATATAGCACTAAGACAAATATTTAAGGAGAATTTTAATGTCAGAAGGTAAACAATTTAAGCGGAGTGTTTTTTTTATTTCTGATGGAACTGCAATAACGGCTGAAACCCTAGGACATTCTCTTTTAGCGCAATTTCCAAATGTGGACTTTGATATTCATATTCATCCTTATATTACGTCTGAAGAAGCGGCTATGAATGTGGTGGCAGAAATTAATGCTCGAGCACAAAAAGATGGTCAATTACCTTTGGTGTTTGATACCTTGGTTGACCTATATGTGCGTGACATTATAAACACCGCTAAAGCGATTAATTTAGATGTATTTGAAGGCTTAATCAGTAAGCTTTCTGAAGAGTTAGGAACACCTCCAACCACTTTAGTTGGGCAGACGCATGCCGTAACAGATTCTGAATCTTACAAGGCTCGTATTGATGCGGTGCATTTCGCCCTAGATAACGATGATGGCGCACGAACACGTCATTACGATAAGGCTGATCTGATTCTGATTGGAGTGTCGCGTTCGGGTAAAACACCGACATCCATCTACCTTTCTTTACAGTTTGGGATTCGCGTGGCGAACTATCCACTCACTGAAGAAGATCTAGATGACAACCGTTTGCCAGCTGTACTGAAACCGCATAAACATAAGTTATTTGGCTTGATGATTGATGCTGAACGTCTTGTGGCGATCCGTACTGAACGTAAAGCCAATAGCCGTTATGCAAGTTTTAATCAGTGCCAAATGGAATTGCGTGCCATTGAAGGTATTTATATTTCAGAAGGGATTAAATATTTAAATGTATCTGAAATGTCGATTGAAGAAATTTCAACTCGTATTTTACAAATGACAGGTTTAAAACGTCGTATTGGTTAAACAAACTATATGTATTTAAAGAGCCAAAAGATTATTTTGGCTCTTTTTTATTGGATTTTAATAGAATAAAAATCAAGCTACTATTTATTTATATGATATAGCTTTTAGAGTGACTTAAAATGTAGTGATAATGGTATCAATTGGATGTTCTTGCCCATCAATACTATGCACACTATTCGCGCAGACTTTGGTAATTGGCCAAGTAATCAAACGGCAATTTTCACGTTGTAAAGCTAAATAATAATGATCAGATTTGAAATAGTGTTGATGAGTATCAGCAATGTTGGGTGTGAGTTGACGTTTGAGCCAAGTGTCTTTGATTTGAGCATCTAAAAAGCGCAAAGCCAAAATATTTTTGACGCGGTTATTAAATAAACGTCGATTTTTAAACATCAAAGGATGGCTAATTAGACGATGGATACCACGCTCGGTACTAGGTAAGACAAAATGCGGTGCAATTTGAAAGACTTGAACAGATGTTGCCTGCTGACAAAGTCTGTCGAGTTGTGCCACGCTGTCCTGATTTGCGCCAATAACTGCAACGCGTAAACCAGTGAAATCATGGTGTTTGATTTCAGTTGCAGGAATACATTTGCCTTGGAACTCTTGAAAATCTGTCAAACAGTTTTGAAAAGCGTGTCTATGAACGTCGTGTTTAGGACTGACCATGCTGAATCTCTTGATTTATTCATTTTATAAATTAGAACGTTTGCTCTATTTTGTTGGGGCAGTGCTGTTTGGTAAAGTCTTTTGTGCAGGCGAGCCAGTCATTCCTAAAGATTGAAAATTAATTCGACGAAGATTTAAGTAGCAGAAAACAAGAAAATACAAATTTTATGTATTTGAAATTATTTCCAATCTAGTTGGAAGCTGGTAATGGTGGTATTAATTTATTGATAATAATGGTGTTGTTTTCAATACAAGCGGGGTTTGGTTTTGTAATCCATATATATGAGTCTAAATCAATATTAGCCGCTTCACCAGCACCATAGGCAACTCTATCGCCATTTTTATACGATTTATTATCTATGACTAATACATCATTTCTTGAATCCCAGTAAGCACGTTGAGTTGCAAAAATAGGCAAAAAATTCGTCTGGTTTACTGAGAAGTATAAACATTTTCCTTCAAGGGTAATTATTGCTTCACTGTAGCTAGCATTACTTCCATCACCTGAATATTGTAGTTTTGGTATGATGATTTCTGTTTGATTATTCAGTGACGATTCAGAACAGCCTAGCACTGTAAACAAAGTGCCAAAGAAAACGGGTAGAAGCTTCTGTTTGAAAATTAACATATGATCCAATAATACCCTAAGAATTTAGTTACCTTACAGCCCTTGATTTGGCTGTAAGGTGTGTTGAATGAATTAAATATTTTTCTTCATTTGCATGAGCAAATCAAAGTTGTATAAGCGTTTTTCTGTGTCATAGATATCACAGGAAAAAATAAACTCATCGACATCATACTTTGCCAATAAGTTTTCTAATCCTGCTTTGACTGTAGCCTTAGAACCAATTTGTGCCATGCCATAAAAACTATCGACGGACATTTTTTCTGCAGGCGACCACAAACCTTCCATACTTTCGACTGGAGCTTTGAGTTTTAGGCTTTGTCCACGCATTAAACCTAAAACACGCTGATAGGCACTGGTCGCTAAAAATTCTGCTTCTTGGTCGGTATCTGCAACCACCGTTGGCACACCCATTGACACATAAGGTCGTTCTAAATATTCCGAAGGCTCAAAATTGTCCCGATATAACTGAATGGCTTGAGCAAGCATACGCGGCGCAAAGTGTGAGGCAAATGAGTAGGGTAGTCCTAATTTTGCAGCTAGCTGTGCGCTAAATAAACTTGAACCGAGTAACCATACAGGAACATGCGTACCTTGTCCTGGCGTAGCAACAATACGTTGTTGTGGTTCAGCATCTTTAAAATAATGAAGAATTTCTAAAACATCTTGAGGAAATTGATCTTCAGTTTCTTGGCGACCACGACGCAGTGCACGCATGGTAACTTGATCAGTGCCTGGTGCCCGACCTAAACCCAGCTCAATACGATTACGATATAGAGTCGCTAAAGTTCCAAACTGTTCAGCGACCACTAACGGAGCGTGGTTGGGGAGCATAATACCGCCCGAACCGAGTCTAATTTTTTTCGTATTTGCTAATAAATAACCCAAAAGTACAGCTGTTGCCGAGCTGGCAATGCCATCCATATTATGATGTTCTGCCAACCAAAAACGATCATAGCCGAGTTGTTCTGCGTGTTGAACTAATTCAAGTGCATGATGCAGCGAAAACTGTACTGACTGATCATCACGTACAGGCGCGAGCTCAAGAATGGCAAATTTTGTGTCTTGTAGGGAACGCATCATTTATTCCAGCTTGATAAAGATAGTTTTATCATACGATGCTGCACTGGTTTTGTATATCGAAAATTTTCGATATATGGGTGAGTCATGAGATATTACTGCTTAAGAACTCAAGACATTCAGCAAATAAAGCATGCTTTATAAATGCATTTATCCATGAAAGTCGTCAGCAAACAAAAAAAAGCACCCGAAGGTGCTGAATGTTAGAAGTATCGCAAGTAATTAACGACGTTTACCATTTTTATAGTGACCTAAATGTAAGCCATTGTCTTTGCGATAACGGTCATTATAACGATAATCATTGTAACGGTAGCCACGGCTATCATAACGGCGGTCATAACGATCATTGTAGCGTTTGTTGTCATAGCGGTCATCACGACGGTCTTCGCTAACTTTTTGACCTAATACTGCACCACCTGCTGAACCGAGCCCTGCACCGACATAGCCACCATTGTTGCCCGCCATATTGCGACCAACRCTATATCCACCAGCCCCACCTAAAGCAGCACCAATCATGGCGCCATTACGGTCACGTTTATTGGCAGAAGCCGCCGCACCACCTGCACCACCAATGGCAGACCCAATCATTGCGCCAGTTTGTCCGCCCATTTGCTGACCAATCGCAGCGCCGACAGCACCACCCAAGGCGGAGCTTACAGCAACACGCGTACCGTTGGCATGTGCAGTACCCATAAGCAAGGCAGAACTTGCGATAACACTACCAAATAAAACACGATTAAGTTTCATGCGGATGCTCCTAATATTTATCGATATGCTATGTAATGAAGATATAGAACCAGATGGCAAAGATCGTGAAGGCTAATGAGGTCAATTTGCTATATTTGGTAAAGACTTTGTAATTGGACTCCTAAATTACTTCATATTGGTTAGGATTGGATTTGAGTGGATATAAGAAAAAAATTATAAAAAAAGCATCAAACCTGTGTTGATGCTTTTTTGCTGATCTATACTTGCTCTATCTATTCTTTAGAATTAACGACGGTTGCGTTTTTTCTTCCATTTACGTTCTTGGTAACGGTCATATTCTTTATCTTTTGAGATTTTATTGCCGAGTGCGGCACCACCGGCTGCACCTAAAGCTGAACCAATATATCCACCATTGGTGCCACCCATATTTTTACCAACGGTATAACCCGCACCACCACCCAAAGCTCCACCAATTGCAGATTCAGTACGATGAYGTTTATTACTTGCCACAGCTGCACCACCTGCACCGCCTAATGCAGCACCCAATGTTGCTCCAGTATTGCCGCCCATATTTTTACCAATTGCTGTACCTGCAACACTGCCTAAAGCACTAGCTGCGGCAACGCGCGTGGTATTATCTGCATAGACATTGGCACTGAGCATAGAAGCTGAGGTTAAAGCTGCAGTCATTAACATAGCATTAAGTTTCATGTTGAACTCCATGTCCTTTTACAGGACTTATTTATGATCAATTTCGATGGGCTCAATTTAACAAAGTACCGTTTATAAAATGTGGAGAGTACAGACGAGATTGATGTGCTTTGGTGTGGGCTTTGTATGAGTTTGATTAAAATTGCAAAAAAAATAATCAAATACATGCGCTAATTGCAGCATTTTATGAACTTACATGGACCACAGTGCACCAAAGCATAATCTAAAATGCCACTTGCACTTGAGCAGATGAGTATTGCAAACATCGTACAGACGGAATAATGATGTTATTTGATTGGCAGAATCGGTAAACTATGCGCAATTTTTATTTCGCTGTGCTGCGTGTTGCATGTAACAGCCTTTGCATTGAGATTTTTTAAACAATGAAAGAATCGTTGCGTTTACGATTAGATCAGCTTTCTGACAGGCATGAAGAGTTGACTGCTTTATTGGCAGATATTGAAGTGATTTCAGATAACAAGCGTTTTCGTGAATTATCACGTGAACACAGTGACTTAGAAGAAATTACGGCAGTTTGGTCACAATACACACAAGCCGAAGCTGACATTGAAACAGCTGAAGCGATGTTGTCTGATCCTGACTTTAAGGAGATGGCGCAAGAAGAAATTAGACAGAATAAAGCGCTGATTCAGCAACTTGAAGCTGACTTAAATATTTTAATGATTCCCAAAGACCCGAATGATGCCAACTCAGCTTATTTAGAGATTCGCGCAGGGACAGGTGGTGATGAAGCCGCGATTTTCTCGGGTGACTTATTCCGGATGTATAGTAAATATGCAGAAAGTCAGGGCTGGAGAATCGAAATTTTATCTGAAAATGAAGGCGAACACGGCGGATATAAAGAAGTCATTTGCTTGGTGAATGGCGAAGGTGTATATGGCCGTTTGAAGTTTGAAAGTGGTGCGCATCGGGTGCAACGTGTTCCTGCGACTGAATCGCAAGGTCGAGTGCATACATCTGCATGTACCGTTGCAATTTTACCTGAAGTAGATGTAGATACTACGGTAGATATTAATCCTGCCGATTTGCGAATTGACACATATCGCGCGTCGGGTGCCGGTGGTCAGCACGTCAACAAAACTGACTCTGCAGTGCGTATTACCCACATTCCGACGGGGACTGTGGTGGAATGTCAGGAAGAGCGTTCACAGCATAAAAACAAAGCTAAAGCGATGGCGTTGTTGGCATCGCGTTTAGAAAATGCCAAACGTGCAGCGGCAGATGCAGCGACTTCAGAAATGCGACGAGATTTGGTGGGTTCGGGTGACCGTTCTGAGCGAATTCGTACCTATAACTATCCGCAAGGACGTATAACTGATCATCGAATTAACCTGACTTTATATAAGTTGGATGCGGTGATGGAAGGTGATTTAACTGAATTGTTAGATAGTCTGCATCGTGAATATCAGGCAGATCAGTTGGCAATGCTTGCACAACAAAACGGTGGTTAATGAATATTGTACAAGCCTTGGCGCTACGTGGTGAAGTCGATAGTTACGAGCGTCAAGAAAATATTTGGTTGCTAGAGCATATTTTAGGACTGAGTGCGCTGGAATTAAAGTATCGTGCAGATCAGGAATTGAGTGCCGAACAAGAGCAATTGTACGTGCAGGCTTTAGCACGTATAGCGGCAGGCGAGCCTTTGGCGTATATCACAGGTTCTCAGCCATTTTGGACACTGGACTTAAAAGTCACGCACGATACTTTGGTGCCACGTCCTGATACCGAGGTTTTAGTCGAAACTGTGTTGGCTTTGTCATTACAACGTGATGCTGTAATCGTCGATTTAGGTACAGGTACAGGGGCAATTGCTTTGGCTTTAGCATCTGAACGTCCAGGTTGGCAAATTACTGCAACCGATATTTACCTGCCAACGCTTGCAGTTGCCCAAGAAAATGCAAGTAAATATGCTTTAAATCAGGTGCAATTTGCCTGTGGTGCATGGTTTGAAGCATTAGCTTCTGAAGCTGAACCACGTTTTGATTTGATTGTCTCTAATCCTCCGTATATAGATGCTAATGATGCACACATATCTGCTTTAGCAGCAGAGCCTGAACGTGCATTGGTGGCAGCAGATCAGGGTTTGGCAGATATTGTGCAGATTATTTCGCAGGGTAAGTACTGGCTAAAAGCAAATGCTTGGATTGCACTGGAACATGGTTATGACCAAGCATTAGCTGTGCAAGCGATTTTTGCAGAACACGGTTTTTCGGAAATTCGTACAGTCAAAGATTATGCAGGCAATGATCGGGTGACTTTGGCGCAATGGCTTGTTGGCGAATGATCGAATCAGCTAAAGAACCTGTGAGATTTACTTCTTTGCTCGCAAACATAGACAAATGACGAGCAGGGTCTAGGTTTAAGACTCATATACGAGTCTCAACTCAACTGATTTCAGCTTAGGTTGCCTTTCACTGCCAAAATTGCAGGCGGTAATTCCTCGCCAAGTGAACTCAGCATTTCTCGTTCAATTAAACGCACCATAGAGTTGAGTGGCAAATCATTGTCTTGCAAGCCAAAAGGTTCTTCAAGTTGTTCGCTGAGTGCATCTAAACCTAAGAATAAATAGGCAATTAAACCCACTAAAATGGGTGTCCAGATTCCTAAACTTGCTTCTAAACTAAAAGGCAAAATAAAGCAGAAGCAATACACAGTGCGGTGTAACAGAACCGAATAAGAAAAAGGCAAGGGGGTGCTGAGAATTCGATCACAACCTGCTTGCACATTACCCAATTCAACTATGTGTCGATTCAAGCCTTGATAAATAATATCGGAAATTTCACCTGTTTTAAGTGCGCGGACTAACTCTTTTTGAATGCTTTCTAAAATAAACTGTGCAGCATTGATATGTGGAAATAAAGCATCATAATCTGCAGGTGTCAGATTGACTTTGTTTTGGTAAAAATCAATGGGTTGGTTTTGATTGCGTAAACGGTTGCGCAATAAATTACTAAACAGCATCACCCGATACATCAAGACTCGACGCTGCTGATCTGGCAATACGTATGAGTCACGTGAAATATGCCGTGATGTTGCGATTAACGTCCCCCATAATTTTCGACCTTCCCACCAACGCTCATAACTGGCGTTATTTCTAAAACTGAGGAATATAGACAAAATAATCCCGAAAATAGTAAAGCCAATAGCAGGTACGCTAGGCACTTGAAAAAAGTGGTGGGAAGATAAATACACCAAAATAGTAGAAAGGATGACAACAATTGCAAGTGCCGGTAATACCGTGGGCAAAATTGTCCCATACCATGCAAACAGGAGAGTAAAGCTGTTGTTTTTATTGCGAATAATCATCTTAATCCATCCTTAAAGCTTCCTTAGTGTTTCATAGACAAACAACACTTATCAAGTTGGTAACTAGCTTTTGATTTAAAAAGTAGCAACCAACTTAAAGTCTTTTTTTATTCGATAATGTAATAGGCAATAAAAAAGTGATGCCATCAAGACATCACTTTTCAATACTTTCAGCAATAAGTGCTTAAAAATATAAGTTTACATCGGGTAATCTTGCAAACAGTCAGGAATTTCAACGTGTGCCAAACTGTCTGTTTCTAAAGCTAAACATAGCGCAACAATTTTAGCGGTATCGCCCAAGTGTTCATCTTTAAGTGCTAAACCCGCTTGCAAAGATTGTAAATCTTCTTGACAAATATCTAGGGCTTGCGCTGTTTCAAGTGCATCTTCTCGTTTGAAAAATGCGGACATGACTTTATGTAACTGCTCTTCTGAGGTATCTAGAATACTTTGATTAAGTAATTCGTCTAATTGGTCAGAAGCTTGGTTGAGAGAGTGAGAGAAATTTTGAACTAGAGTTTGTTCAAGTACATCCATCATCTTAAGCATGGGTAAACCTCCAAAGATGCTCTTACATTAAATATTACAGGGGGAGTATGACAGCCGAAGTGCATAAAATTTATGCTTTAAATAGATTGAAAAGTAAACTATATTTCATCCTTTGGCAATGCTACGCCGATGAACGTTCAGTTCACTGCCATGATTGAAAGCCCTGTGAGGAGTCTTCTTTTATCATTAAGTTGTTTGTAATATGCCGAAAAGAGTGCGTTGATAGTGGGTGATAAGTCACGCAATTATGAGTTTTTAGTTATGAGCTTTCGATATTGTCGATATGTACCATGATTGGCCTGATCTATTTTTTTAATGTACGATGAAAAGCACGAGGATCATGGAAATTTATTTGATCGCTAATTTCTTGAAGTGATTGTTGAGTTTGCTCAATAATTCAATTGCCATAGCTCTACGGAATTCATTTTTTATTGCTGATAGCTAGTGCCTTCCTGCTTTAAATGTGCGTTGGTACTTCGCTTCAGATATATTAAATTATTGGGTTAATTCGTTCAGTTCTCACCATTCAACTGGCGCTAAGCAAATTTATGGTTTACTGATTTCATGGCTCAGCGCATGGGGATTTTTTTAATGCATTAAAATTAAAAGACGTTTGTCTAAATGATTAAGACTTCATATTCATCAACCACGTTTAATTCACCTAGAAAATACCCAGTACCAAATTAAAAATTTTTAAAATATCCTCCAATTTAGTTTTTAAATGCTCAGCTGGGTGCATCCATTTTGACAAGAGTTGATAACTGTCAGGACGAATTTCGTGGCTGTCCATGCAAAAAATTCATCATTCATGGCATTCGCTAGTGCAATCCACAATTGCCGTATTGAAGATTAGACACTAGAGATTTATTGGCGTTTAACAGCTCTATAGGAGTTCCGCCGTCATTAAAAATCGTATGTATAGCCCTTGTTGCTGTACAGCGTGAAAGCCTTATGGACTAAAGCAATTACAATTGTAGCTTTGCTGTACGCGAGCTGAGTTGCATTGTTGGGATGGTGCGGTATTCCATTTACAAGTTGAGTGTTCAGATCCATCATAGTAGATGCAGAGTTTGGAAATTGTATTCTAGCTTGTGCGTGATTAATTTAATTCTTAAGTTGTATTAAACTGAAAATTTATAAGGAAAATATAATGAAAATTCAAGGAAAAGTCTGTGTCGTCACAGGTGGTGCATCGGGTTTAGGTGCTGCGACCGCACGATATTTGGTTACGCAAGGTGCAAAAGTCATTTTGGTTGATATGAATCAGGAGCTTGGGCAGCAACTTCAACAGAAATTGGGCGAAAATGCAGATTTTGTGGCTGTAGATGTAACTGATGAAAACCAAGTACAGCAGCTCTTTAACCATATCGAGCATAAATACGGACAGTTAAATGGTTTGGTGAATTGTGCAGGCATTGCACCATCTGCCAAAGTCTTGGGACGTGATGGTTTACATGATTTGGCGATGTTCCAAAAAGTGCTGAATATTAATGTCACGGGCAGTTTTAATATGATCCGTTTTGCAGTACAACTTATGGCGAAATATGACTTAGTCGCCGATGAAGAAGAACGTGGCGTGATTGTAAATACTGCTTCTGTTGCTGCGTTTGATGGGCAAATTGGACAAAGCGCGTATTCTGCATCAAAAGGTGCAATTGTGGGAATGACATTGCCTTTAGCACGTGAACTGGCACGTGAAGCTATTCGGGTCATGACGATTGCACCTGGTATTATGGAAACCCCGATGCTGAAAGCATTGCCACAGCAAGTACAAGATGCTTTAGGGCAAATGGTGCCATTTCCACCACGTTTGGCAAAACCCGAAGAATTTGCACATTTGGTAGGCCATATTTTTGAAAATAGTTATTTAAATGGTGAGGTGATTCGTTTAGATGGTGCAATTCGTATGCAGCCGAAGTAAGCAGTGACAATGCTGAACGGCTTTGCTGCTCAAAGATTTCATAACTATTTGATTTTAAAAGTTTTGATTGTTTTTTCATCCAGAATTAAATTTATCTAAATCAGATGCTTACATATTTATGCAACATACCCCTTATCACGTAGGTTTGCGATGCACTTTTGAGCAAGTCGCTGCACATTTCGTATCTGTTTAAATACAGAACAATTCAACCACCAGCAAGACGGTTTGCTTTGAATAACCGTTATACTTAACGTTTTGGTTAGCAGCATAGGGTATTTTCTTGGAAAGCATATTCGATATTCAGTTAGAATTGAGTGATGCAGAAATGCATTTATATAGCCGACAAATTTTATTGGATGGCTGGGATATTGAAGCACAAGAAAAATTAAAACTTGCCAATGTGCTGATTGTGGGGTGTGGCGGGATTGGCTGTTTAAGTGCAGAATTACTAGCACGTGCAGGCGTGGGTAAAATCACACTAATTGATGCCGATGTGATTGAAACCAGTAATTTACAACGGCAAATTGCTTATACCCCCGCAGATTTAGGCTTTTATAAAGCTGAAATTCTTGCAAAAAGACTAATGCAAATTAACCCTTATTTCGAAATTGTTAGTTTAACCACGCTGTTAGATGCGAAAAATGCGGGTACTTTAATTGCCCAACAAGATCTGGTTTTAGATGGTTGCGATAATTTCAGTACCCGATATTTGGTCAATCAATATTGCCGACAATTGAATGTGCCTTTACTCAGTGCCTCTGCCATTGGTTTTCAAGGGCAAATGTTCATGGTTGAAGGGGGCTCAGCGTGTTATGAGTGTCTGTTCCCGAAAGAACAGCATGCCAATGAAAGTTTGCGCTGCGCAGACAGTGGCGTATTGGCAACCACTCCCAACGTCATGGCTAGTTTACAAGCCCATCATGCTTTGTTGTACTTGGGTTTAGGCAACACCGCGCTGAAACAAAAGTTATTGCTATGGGATGGTTTAAGCATGAAACAACGCTTATTGTCTTTTGATCAAGATCACAACTGTCCAGTTTGTCAGGCAAGATAGCCTTTTTACTTGGCAATTTTTTGTTAAAATCACACTACTTTAATATGACTCAGACATGATGAAAAATAATATCTGGTTAGATGGTTTACGTTCAGTTGCTCGCATGGGTGAAACAGCCGTAGTGGCAGCCAAAGCAGGCATTAAATATGCCACTGAAAAGCCAAGTAATGCCAAACTCATGCGCGAAACATTTGAATCTTTAGGTTCAACTTACATTAAACTTGGGCAGTTTATTGCCAGCACACCGTCATTGTTCCCACGTGAATATGTCGAAGAATTTCAAGGTTGTTTAGATCAAACCCCAACTTTGCCGTTTAGTTATGTGCAGCAGGTATTGGCATCTGAATTTGCAGGGCGTAATTTAGATGAAATATTTGCATCAATAGATGAAAAGCCTTTAGCATCAGCATCGATTGCACAGGTACATGCTGCAAAATTGGTGAGTGGCGAAGATGTGGTGATTAAAGTGCAAAAACCAGGTGTAGAAACCATTCTCTATACCGATTTAAATGTTTTGCACTGGGCGACCAAACTGCTCGAAAAAGCTGTGCCTAAAGTCAAATTTGCGTCATTGGCCGATATTGTCGAAGAAATCAAAACCCGTATGGTGCGTGAAGTCGACTTTATTGAAGAAGCACGAAACTTAGATGATTTTATTAATTATCTGAATGTGACCCAAAACAAAAAAGCCACTGCACCTAAGGTCTATCATCAATATTCCACCCGTCGCGTATTGACCATGCAGCGTTTGTATGGCGTACCTTTGACCGATTTTGATGTGGTGAAACAAGTATCTAACGACCCATCGCAAGTATTGATTACTGCCATGAATACATGGTTCGGTAGTTTGATGATGTGTAACAGTTTCCATGCCGATTTACACGCAGGCAACCTGATGTTGCTTGAAGATGGACGTGTCGGCTTTATTGATTTTGGTATTGTCGGACAGCTAAATCCTGAAGTGTGGACTGCTTGTATGGCCTTTATGGATGCCTTGCAAAATACCAACTACACGCTTATGGCGGAAAATATGCTCAAAATGGGCATGACTGACACACAAATTGATACTCAGGTTTTGGCAGCAGATTTAGAGCGTTTATTTAGTGGCGTATTGCTGGCTGATCCTCAAGAATTGCTGACTTCTAACCCTGCAGATTTAAATGACATCATGCTTGATATGGTTGCTGTGGGTGAGCGTCATGGGATTCGTTTCCCACGTGACTTTGCTTTACTGTTCAAGCAAATGTTGTACTTTGACCGTTTCATGCGCGTTTTAGCACCTTATACCGATATTTATGCCGATCAACGATTGCAGATGGTACAAAGCATTGATCCGAACTTGTTGTTAAAGCATTAATTATCCATATTGGTCGAATCAAGCATTCTGTTTGCATATTTTAAAGCCACCGATCTTTTGTTTTATAAATTCAGTGTGGCTTTAAAATAGGGTAAACATCTCTTTTAGTAGAAGGAGATCGGTGGCTTTAAAATGAAATATAGAGTGTGATCATGGACGCAATTATAATTGAAGGATTAAAGGTAGAAACAGTCGTGGGCTGTTTTGCATGGGAGCGTCAGATTCAACAACCGCTCATGTTGGATTTGATCATTGCCACCAATTTAAGCCAAGCTGCAGCTTCAGATGAGCTGCAAAACACGCTCAATTATGCAGAAATTTGCAGCATTTCAGCGCAAGTGATTCAGCAGGCTGCGCCAAAATTGATTGAGCATGCCGCACAATTGGTTGTGGATGCACTTTTTACGACTTTTGCAGCTATTGAATCCATTACCATCACCATTCGTAAACCTGCCATTATTCCAGAAGCCAATTCTGTAGGAATTCGTCTTGAACGCCACCGAAACGATTTTTGCCCTCGCACTGGCGAGTAACTGCGAAGCACCACGTCAGTTTAAAAGTGCCTATCAGCAAATTGCTGCATTGGGTGAAGTGCAATTTTCGCATATTTATCTGATTCCATGCCGTGATGGGATTGGTGCAGACTATTGGAATTCTGCTTGTTTGCTAAAAAGCCGTTTAAGCTTTGAGCAGCTGAATATCATCCTCAAAGAATTGGAAGTTGCAGCAGGGCGTGTGCGTCCATCGCATGATATTCCGCTGGATATTGATATTATTGCGTGGGGTGAAAATTTAGCTCAAATGCAATTCAATCCGAAAAAACTGCCACTGGCTTTAGATGTTAAAATTCCAATGTGGGATATTTGGCAAGATGATGCTTTTGAGCATGCTGTGCATGACTATCCAATTGTGAGTTGTGAAGAGTAAATTAACCAGTAAAAGTGGCAGATCAGTAATGTATCTGTACAGTCTAGGCTGTGATCTGTGATCTGTGATCTCGTTTCGGTTAACATCACCGTGTCATATCTTGCTGATATATTTGTATGAAAAACCATCAAAAACAATATTTTTCTGTATTTATACGGCTTTGCACTTAAAAAATATCCACAAAATCTGCGGATAAATCTTGGGATAACTCACAATCGGCTCTTTCTCTGTTATGTCTTGATCTTTTTAATTGAGTTATTTTTGTATTTGTTGGCATAAAAAACGCCCACAATCGTGAGCGTTTAAGTGTTATCAATTCATTAAATATAATAACTGGTCTTGGTCATGAGTTTGGAAATCGCAGTCATGGTCAAACGTACTGGCACAGGTAAATCTACACCCCCTGCTTTGAGCGCCGTATCGCGATGATGCAATTCATCTTCATTCATTTGGACTAGAATTCTACGTGAACGATCATCTTGTTCGGGTAACTGGCTGATATGATGTTCTAAATGCAGACTCACTTGACGTTCAGTTTCTGCGACAAAACCCAAACTGTATTTATCACCTGCAATACCTGCTATTGCACCCATCCCAAAAGATAAACCATACCATACAGGATTAAGCAAACTGGTGTGGCTGTCTAACTCTTTTAATCGGTCTTCGCACCATGCTAAATGGTCTTGTTCTTCGATCGCAGCTTGTTCCATTTCACGACGTACATTAGGCAATTTCGCAGTTAAAGCTTGACCGTGATATAGGGCTTGCGCACAGACTTCGCCACTATGGTTTACCCGCATTAAGCCTGCAACATGACGTGCTTCACTCACTGCCAATTTGGTTTCAACCGTATTGCCTGGGTTTTCACGTTGAGCCGAAGTTGTGCCAGGTACTAAACTACGCAAGGCTTGGTCAAATGAATGAATAAACTTGTCGATGTCTGTGTAATGACGCATGAAATTAATCCTCCAAAGAGTCTTGTGCAGTATCTAACATTGGCTTGAGCTTTAACAAGAGCCAAAGAGTGAAAACAGCACTTAAAACAGCAGTAATACTAAATAGAATTTTTAAATCAATTTCTAAGACGCTTAAAATTAAAATCGAAAAAATGGCAGATGACACCATAAATAACGCATTCAAAATATTATTGGCAGCAACCACACGTGCACGGTGCGAACGAGGGGAATAAGCTTGCATCATGGCATATAAGGGTACAATGTAAAAACCGCCACTAATGCCCAGCAAAGTGACTGCGCACATGACATGATAATAGCTCCATCCTTGCTGAAAGACTTCGCTTAAGCCCAAAAATGCCCCCGTTTTTTCCGGTACAAAAGCCAATGCGCCCGCCAAATAAAAAGCAAAAATGGTTAAACCGACTGCGCCAATAGGTACCATTTTAATATTGACCTCTGTACCGCCTATTTTACGGCACAGCAAAGAACCTACACCAATACCTACAGAAAATAGCGTCAGTAGTAAACTCACCACGTTTTCAGAGGCATGCAGATTTTGTTGAGTGAGTTGGGGAATTTGGGTTAAATAAGTTGCCCCATAAAACCAGTACCAAGAATTGCCCAATAAAATGAGAAAAATCATGGGTAGGCTTTTGGCATATTTTAATGTCTGAAAACTGGTACGGAAAAAATTCCAGTCAATTTGAATATCAGGCGCAGTGACGCGCTGCGTCAGTACAAAACGGCTTGAGGCATAACCAATCAGTGCAATTATCACCACAGTTAAGCTAATCCAGACTAAATTTCCTGCAGATACTGAAATCACTGCACCGCCTAGAATCATCCCTAATAAAATTGCAATAGATGTACCTGACTGGAAAATTGCATTCCCCGACATCAGTTCATGCGGTTTTAGCACTTCAGGCAAAATGGCATATTTAATTGGACCAAAAAAGGTCGATTGTGCGCCCATTAGAAAAAGGGCAGTCAGCAACAACCACAAACTTCCTAACAGGAAACCTGCAGTCGCAATCAGCATGATAATAATTTCCAGCAATTTGATGGCACGTACCAATTGGGCACGTTCATACTTGTCTGCCAGCTGTCCTGCGGTGGCAGAAAAAATGAAATAGGGCAAAATAAACAGCAAGGCGGCCAAATTGTTCAGGGTGCTGACATTTGCAGATTGCTGGCTAATCAAGCCATAGGTAAAAACCAAAAGCAGCGCTTGTTTATATACATTATCATTGAGTGCGCCAAAGAATTGGGTGAGAAACATCGGCAAAAAGCGACGACTCTTTAACAAATGTTCATTTTTTTTCATGCGTGATTAACTTCATTTAGTTTTATTAAGAAATGTGGCCACTTGATATAATTGTACAGAAAATCATGTATGATGTTTTAAGTATTTCACTAATGAAAAAATCAAACAAATAGTGTTTATACGCGGGTTGATTGGGGTTTATCCAAAAAATTAAATCAGTTTAGAGTTTTTTATGCTTGTAAATACAAACTTTAAAAAATCAGTACTGTGTTCCAGTATGCATGCAATTTTATGCTGGAATATGCCGAAAAAGCTCGGACTAAGTCTGTTTTTAGGTTTAGTTGCATCCTCAAGTTTTGCAGAAAGTCTTAAGGTACCTAACTCCAACACCCAACTCGCTGAAAATCCTACACCACTGCAGACTCCAACTACAGAAGAAGCACAAAATTTAGCTGAAGAAATTAAACAATTGGCAGCAGCACAAGGAAAAGACAGTGCCGAAGATCTGCAAAAAATTGAAGAAGCTTTAGAGCAAACACAAACGCCTGAATTTAATAGTCTAGAAATGCTGAAACAGCAACAACAGGCAGGGGCATCTTTTGCTGAATTTCAGCCTATCGAGTTTGAAGACTTAGAAGATTTACCCATTGCACCTGTAGATCAGCAACTTGCCAATGAAATTTTTCAAGTAGCCCAACAAGCTAAACAAGAAGCGATGCTAGACCGCAATGGTCAAGAGCCTGAAACATTGGTGCAAGATGCGACACAGCAGGAGGTGCTACAAATTGATCAAGCGCCTGTAAATGTTGATCAACTCATGACAAGCATTCAGGCAGACAGAAATTTTGTAGTGGAAGCCAATCCTTCAGACACCTTGACTGAATTGGGTTGGATGACGCAGGTCGAAAATGCCGATAAACCCGGTTTTTTCAGACGTTTATTGTATAAAGTCCGTCCACCGCGTGAGCTAAACACAGCCAAAGTGCCGCGTATTAGTGCTGATGTAGTCATTACCGCAAATAGCGCTAATGGTACACAAGACTCAATTGGAGAAGTGTCGCCCAATGCTTATCGTACAGCGGTAGATCAGTTAAGTGCCAATATTAAGGCTAAATTGTCCAGTTTTACCCAGGAATCTTTTGCAGATTTTCCATCTGCATTGCCACAATTACGTACGCTGTCAAATCAGGCTGCGCAAGCGGTGGGTTTTTATAATGCCGAGTTTAAGTTTGAAAAACTCAGCGAAAGCCGCGTGCGAGTGCATGTTGTGCCAAATCCACCTGTGGCGATTAAACAGCAAAATATTGAATTTACAGGCGAAGGACAATACGAGGCACAATTTCAGGTTATTGGTGTCTTGCCTGATCAAGAAGTAGATGATGTGTTTAATCATGGTTTGTATGAACAAACCAAAAAACGTATTACCGATGCGGCTTCAGATAACGGTTATTTTGACAGTTACTGGCGTCTGCATGACGTGAAAGTCGCTCAACCTCAAAATACAGCCGATATCAATTTACGTTACGAAACAGGCGAGCGTTATAAACTAGGTAACGTCGAATTTCGCATGAGCGATCCAAACCAAGAATTCCCTTTGGATATGGATATTCTGCAAAGTTTGGTCACTTGGCAGGACAATGCTGACTATACTTTTTGGCGTGTGAATGGTTTGGCCAACAACCTCACCAACTCACGTTATTTTAACTACACCTTGGTGGATACAATTCGTCCTGATCCTGTAGAGCATCCTTTGGAATTGCCGCCAGATATTCAGGCTTTAGTTGATCAACAAAAACTCTCTGTTTACGAGGCCACAGCAGCCGATCAAAAACGGGTGGTATCATCTCAGGAAGTGACACAATCTGTGGTGAATGAGGCTGAGTTTGCAGGCACAGAAGAAGGTACTAGCAACGATAAACTGCGCATACTACAAGCACAGCAAGAAGATACACAATCGGAAGAAGAACGCTTAAAACAACAGGCACGTATCGACAAAAAAATTCCTGTGATTGTGACTTTAAATGCAGACCGCTTAAATAGTGCCGAAGTCGGTGCAGGTTTTGGAACTGACACAGGCGTGCGTTTGCGTGGGCAATATCGCCGTGCCATTGTCAATAAACGTGGTCACTCTTTTGATGCTAACTTGGAGCTTTCGCAAATTCGTCAAGCTATTGATGGACGCTATAACATTCCTTATAACCATCCACTGAATGATTATGTTGCGTTGGTTGGCGGTTATGAGCGTGAAGAACGTGACGATGTTGCACAAGGTGGCGGCTTGATGATTGAATCTGCGGTTGCAGGTGTTGACCGTGTGATTAAAAAACCAATGGGCAGTTGGCAACATACTTTTGGTTTACGTTATCGACTAGATCGCTTGACCGAAGATGGCACTGTGTTTTTAACTAAACCTGATGCGTTTATTGCCAATGGGGATGTCGAGCAACAATCGTTATTGCTTGGCTATGAAGTTTCACGTACCGACAGCAACCGTCGTGTTAATCCAAGCAAAGGTTTCCGTCAAATTTATAAAGTAGAACTAGGAAGTGAATCACTGCTCAGTGATGCAGATTTAGCCATTCTGAATGCAGGTTGGCGTTTTATATATTCATTTGGTGAAAATGACGACCATCAGTTTGTCGGGCGCAGTGACTTAGGTTATATCTACACCGAAGATTTTAATAAAGTGCCGTATAACTTGCGTTATTTTACCGGTGGCGACCAGTCTTTACGTGGCTTTGACTATAAGTCTTTATCACCACAAATCGAAGGCTTTAAAATTGGTGGTCAGGCTTTGGCAGTGGGTTCATTAGAATATAACTATCAATTTAAAGAGGGTTGGCGCGCAGCCGTATTTAGTGATTTTGGTAATGCTTACGATAAAGACTTTAGCAACGACACCGAATATAGCGTAGGTTTAGGGGTACGTTGGGCATCACCGATTGGTCCAATTCGGATAGATGTGGCTTCTGGCATTTCAGATGACAATCATCCAATCCGTTTACATTTCTTTATTGGCTCTCAACTATAAATTTAAGACTTAGAGAACATTATGGCTGAAGTTGAACAGCAACCAGAAATCCCAGTAACGCCACCTAAAAAGCGTCGAATACTCAGGAGTGTTTTACTGTCACTGCTGTTGATGCTGGTGTTATTGGTGTCCGCTTTGGTGTTGATGTTCTCAACAGACCGTGGGTCAAAGTTCTTATTAGATAGTGTGTTGCAGCGCCAAGAAATTATTCAATATGAATATGAAGGCGGTAATTTATGGCGCGGGATTATTTTGCGCAATATCATCGTCAGCTTAAAACCTGTTGATGTCAAAATTGACCGTGCCGATGTCATTCTTGGTTGGCGTGCCATACTAGATAAAGAAATCCATCTTAACCGTGCCGATGTGCGTAATCTGCGGATTTATCCAAAAGGCCCGCCGAGTGATGATCCATTCAAATTCAATGAAATCCGTTTACCTTTTGTTTTGCGTTTAGACACTGCCGATGTCGATCATTTATTGATTCAAACCGCTTCTGGAACTCAGATCGATTTTTACGATATTCATTTAAACAATGCCTTATGGTCGGGTACAGAGCTTAAATTTGAAGACTCCAAGATGGATATGGAGTATTTGAATGTACGTAATGCCACAGGCAATATGAAGTTTGAGGGTAAATATCCGCTTAATGTGGTGGGGGTTTTAAATATTCCATCTTTACATAACAGCTTAAATATTCACGATATTAAGGTGGTTGGCAAAGGCACGCTTGATACAGTTCAGGCAGGTGTTGCAACAAATACGCCTGACTTGCTCACAGGATGGGTGGTGTTGCACCCTATGCGCAAACAAGTGCCCATGTTTGGTGAGTTACAATTTAAAGACTACCGTTGGCCGATTTTGACCGAGCAGGAACTTTTTACTCAAGCGGGCGCAGCCAAATTTAAAGGCGACATTAACCGTTTAGATATTGATGTCAATACGGATTTGAGTGGTAAAAACATTCCTAAAGGTCAATATACAGGTTTGATGTATACCGATTTAGTTCATCAACTGAATATCAGTAATTTAAATGCACAACTCATGCAAGGTGCAGCTAACTTGGCGGGTATCGTCAGTTGGGATCAAAAAGTGAGTTGGGATTTAGCAGGGCGTTTGGATAAAATTAATCCTAAAGATCCAATAATTCCTCAAGTGGTCAAAGACTTTTTACCGCCAAGTTTAGATGCCAATTTGACTTCTAAAGGTCATTTGGAAAAAGGTACACATTTAACTGCACAAGTTGATTTTGACCGATTTGAAACATGGAACTTAAAACTAGACCAAAATCCTACACAAGGTAAAGCGGCGAGTCCAATGGTATTGGATGTGCGTTGGAATAATATTGACCGTGCAGTGCCGTATGTGGGTTGGTTAAAAAGTGAATCGGGTGATGTGCAATTGGCCTTAGTAGAAGGTCAGCAAGATATTTTTGTGGCGACTAAAGTCAGCACACATGAAAAAACCATGTTACCTGCAGGTATGTACCAAGCCAAACTGAATTTAAAAAATAATCGCTTAAATATTCCCAATTTTAAATTTGATACCGCAGATAGTCATTTGGCAGGCAGCGCCGTAATTGATTTACCAACCGATAAAAGTCAGTTGAAATGGAATGCAGTATTGGCTGCAAAAAACTTTAACCCACAAAGCATTAGCACCGCAGCACCTGTTAATGTGTTGAATGGGCAGTTTAAAGCCAATGGTTTTGCATTGCCGAATCAGCAAATTATTAATTTAAAAGATATTAATTTAACAGGGCGTTTGGTCAACCAAAACGAAAACGTAGACTTAACTGGGCAAAGCACCATCGCATTATTATTCCATGATATCAAAGCTGGCGGTGGCTTTAAAAGTTTTGCTGTAAATTACGATGGTGGCTTAAATGCCAGTGGCATTCAAGGCAGTAAAGGATATTTAAAACTAAAATTATCAGGTACACCTGAACTAATTAAAATTAGCGACTTACGCCATAATGGTGTTGCAGGGCAAATTGTGGCGGATGGTTTGCTGCATTTGAATAATGGCATAGGTTGGAGTTTAAATGCCTCATTAATTCGCTTTAAACCGCACTATTTTGTGTCCAGTGTTCGTGGTGAATTATCGGGCAACATTCGCACCGAGGGTATTTGGTCAGACACTCAAAAACGGATCAATATTGAGCGGCTGAATTTGGCAGGCATGCTCAATAATAAACCTGTACGTGGTACAGGTAATTTAGCTTTGTTGATTGATGACAATCAAAAAGGCTTTTTTCCACGACAGTTTGAAGCCAATAATCTATTTTTGTCTTATGCCAAAAATCAATTACAAGCGACGGGGAATGCTCAAAATCTGCGTATTAAAGTCAATGCGCCTGCTTTATACGAAATTTATTCAGGGTTGCGTGGGCGTGCTTATGGCTATATCAACGTACAGTCGCAGCCACGCTTACAAGCCACTGCCAATCTTGCTGTTGATGAGTTTAGTGTTAATAATATTTTTAGTGTGCGTAAATTGCGCCTACAAGGTGAGTTGCCAACTTCAGAAAATACACCAAGACTGATGAAGGCATCCATTGAAAATTTACGCAGTGGTAACCGCGGCATTGATCACGGTCAAATTTCTTTGGCAGGTACACGTCAGGCGCATATTTTAAAACTTGAAGCCGAAAATAAGCTGAGTAAGTTTTATGTGCAATTGGCAGGTGGTTTAAATGCACAAAATGATTGGATGGGACAAATTCAGAAAGGGGATTTTGACTCTTTAAGAACCCATTTAGCGCAGCGCCAAAACGCAGCCGTCATTTATCAACATAAAACCAATGAGCTGTATGTCGGTGCGCATTGCTGGATGAGTCAGCAAAGTCAATTGTGTTTTGATCAACCTATTCGTGTGAGTAAAACCAAAGCCAATGCTTCATTTGTAACTCAAAACTTAGACTTAAATGACTTTTCTGCATTTATGCCTGAAGGTTTGGCGATTACAGGTAAGGTCAATGGATATGCCAAAGCGGCATGGGCAAAAGGTCAAAAGCCAAAAATTGATGCTCATTTGGTAACGCGTGATGGCGTCATTGGACTTGCTGGGGACGATCCGCAAGATATTGGCTCTACCTTGCGCTATGAACAAGTGGCTGTGGTCGCAAAAAGCATTGCCGAAGGGCTGAAATTGCGTGTAGATGTGAAAACGCCTGAAATTGGTACGGGTTATGCAAATGTACTAATTGATCCTTACGCTAAAAATATGCCAATGCGCGGTGAAATTGCCTTTGATCAGGTACAACTCAAAGTTTTTAAACCGTTTATTGCCGATGTGCGCACAATGGGAGGGACTTTGTCTTTTGCAGGGAAAGTCAACGGGACTTTAACATCACCATTGCTCACAGGTGAAATGCGCCTGAAAGATGGTGTGATCAGCATGATTTCTTTACCTGTAAATCTGACCAATGTGCAGCTTTATTCATCTATACGCCAAGATCAGGCAAGTATTAATGGTGCATTTAACAGTGGTGGTGGTGTTGGCCGTTTAACGGGCAATGTAGATTGGAAAAATGAGCCACGAATTCAGTTAAATCTAAACGGTAAAGATTTATTGATTCGTCAAGCACCACTGATTACTGCAACGGTTACGCCAGATGTATCGTTAGATGTTTTACCTTTCCAGAAAAAACTGAATTTAAAAGGGCGTGTGGATGTACCTCGAGCTTTGATTTCTATGCCTGAAGTTTCTTCACCTGTGATCAACGTATCTTCGGATGTGCGTGTGGTGCATGAGGGACAAGATCAGCTGGCATTGTTGCGTTCAGCTCGTCCATGGGATATTCGTGCCGACCTTGAGCTGAATTTGGGTGATCGGGTTATTTTCCAAGGGTTTAATAGTCGTATTCCACTGCTTGGACGTTTGTATTTATCCCAACGTGGTTTAGAAACTGCAATGCGTGCCAATGGTGCGATTGGGGTAAGCCAACGTGTGAAAATTGAAGCCTATGGACAAAGTCTGGATTTGAACCGTGCAATTGCGCGTTTTAATGGCCCAATTTCTAACCCAACTTTAGACATGGATGCCAATAAAAACGTGCAGGGCAGTATGGTCGGCTTTAGAGTCACAGGCACAGCCAGTAGTCCGAATATTCAGGTGTATAACGATGCAGGCTTATCTGAACAAGAAGCATTAAATGCCTTGATTACAGGTCGTATCAATGAAGGTACCAGTGGCTTGAGTCAGACCGAAAGCTTTAAGTCAGACGTCAACAATACCATTGCCGCGGCTGGTATTAGTATGGGCTTAGGGGGTACACGTGCCTTGACCAATCAAATTGGGCGTACTTTCGGTTTAAGTGGTTTGGCGCTTGATGCTCAGGGTACAGGAGATGATACCCAAGTCAGTTTGACGGGTTATATCACCCCAGACTTGTTTATCCGTTACGGTGTCGGAGTTTTCACACCTGTCAATAAATTGACTTTGCGTTATCAAATGAACAAACGATTGTATTTGGAAGCCAGCCAAGCTTTAGAACGCGCTGTGGATATTTTCTATAACTGGCGTTTCTAAAAGCAACCTTACTTTAAAATGTATTCAACTCGAGCGCATTTTTCAAACTTGTGTATGGATGGTTGCGTATTTATGCCAACTTTTGATTATCATAAGCACAACAGGAGAGCTTCAATGAAAAAGATTTTAGTGGTGACTGCAGTGCTTGCATTAATGGGCTGTGCAGAAAAGAAACCCTTAACCCCAGAAGAACAATGGCAAGGCTATTGTCGAAGTGTTGGCAACGCAGCGCGTACCATTATGCTAGATCGTCAAAATGCGATTGAAAAAGAAAGTGCCATAGAGCATGCCAATAAAATTGAAGATGACATTACCCGTAATTTTATCTTAGAGATTATTGCGCAAGTCTATGCATTACCAATTGAAGAAATTAATGCTGATGTTGATGCAGCACGTGAAAAAGTCCGTGCTAAATTTACCGAAAAATGTATTGCAACACCGCATGATAAAATGCCTAATTACAAACCGTTCTAAAGAAACGGTTTTTTTGTTAAATAAAATTGAAACATGTTTTGATGTTTTAACTATTTTTTACTGATAAATAGCCTAAGTTAATCAAATGTCTAAAACACAATAAATAACAAATAAATTGTGACAAGATCTAAATCTTAAAACTAGTAATGCTTATCTTTTTCATGAATAATAAAAAAACAACAACAGTAGGAGCGCATAATGGAAGTAGTTGCTTACCTGCAGAATGCAGATTTGCTCTTAGAAGATGAACAAGGTGTCGCGGTGATTGGCGGCAGTTATTATGTGTTGAGTTTAGGTGATCGGTTATACTTACGTCAGCAAATTGATGCACTTGCAAAGATATATCAAGTTCAAATTACATTTACCAGCGCAGAACATTGCATGCTGCATGAAGATGAAATTCAAGTCAAGTTTGAAGGTAGTCGTGAACAATTACAGCACTATCTTCAAGCCACAACAGTACACTAAGGTGGAATATCATTCATTAATTAGAACAGGCAACATGAGTGTTGCCTTTTTTACGCGTTAAACTTTAGGTGAAAAGTTAGTGTAAATACCGAAAAAGTTAAAATTAAGACATGTTTTACCTGTAAATTGAAAATATGCGCATCATTTAGTTATAAAATAATGGGCATCACAAAGAAACACTCTAGTTGCATTAACTTTTAACCGGAAGTTTAGTAAAATTTTGCAGTCCATATTGTTTGTGATGCTTTAAAAGCAGGAATTCACAAATAATTTTTTAAAAAAGAGGAATAACACCGTGCTAGAAGCTTACCGCCAACACGTTGAAGAACGTGCCGCACTCGGAGTCCCACCGAAGCCACTTGATGATGCTCAAACTGCTGCATTAGTTGAATTATTAAAAAATCCACCAGCAGGCGAAGAAGCTTACTTGGTTGATTTGCTTGAAAACCGTGTGCCTGCAGGTGTTGACCAAGCGGCATACGTTAAAGCTGCTTTCTTAGCTGCTGTAGCAAAAGGTGAAGCAACCTCTCCACTCGTTTCTAAAGAGCGTGCTGTTTACTTACTAGGCACAATGCTTGGTGGTTATAACGTAGCACCTTTAGTAGACCTTTTAGACAATGCTGAATTAGGTGGCTTAGCAGCTGAAGCATTGAAAAAAACTTTGCTTGTATTTGACGCATTCCATGACGTAGCAGACAAAGCAAAAGCAGGTAACGAAAACGCGAAAGCAGTTTTACAATCTTGGGCTGATGCTGAGTGGTTCACATCGCGTCCAGATGTTCCTGAAGAAATCAAACTTACAGTCTTCAAAGTTACTGGCGAAACCAACACTGACGACTTGTCACCTGCACAAGACGCATGGAGCCGTCCAGACATTCCATTGCACGCAAATGCGATGTTGAAAAACGTACGTGATGGCATCAACCCAGAAGTTCCTGGTGAAGTTGGTCCATTAAGCCAAATCAAAGAATTGATCGCCAAAGGCAACCAAGTTGCTTACGTCGGTGACGTTGTAGGTACAGGTTCAAGCCGTAAATCTGCAACAAACTCTGTACTTTGGTTCTTCGGTGACGAAATTCCACACATTCCAAACAAAAAAGAAGGCGGTTACTGCTTAGGCGGTAAAATTGCGCCAATCTTCTTTAACACAATGGAAGATGCGGGTGCGTTACCTGTTGAGATCGATGTTTCTAACATGAACATGGGTGATGAAATCACGCTTAAAATCGACCATGCTGCTGCTAAAGTAACAGCGTTCAAAGACGGCGCACAAATCGCTGAATCTGAACTTAAAACTCCAGTGCTTCTAGACGAAGTACGTGCGGGTGGTCGTATTAACTTGATCGTTGGTCGTGGTTTGACAACTAAAGCGCGTGAAGCTTTAGGTCTTGCACCATCTACTTTGTTCCGTACTCCAGTACAACCTGCTGACTCTGGTAAAGGCTTCACTCAAGCTCAAAAAATGGTAGGTCGCGCTTGTGGTCTTCCAGAAGGTCAAGGTGTTCGTCCAGGTACTTACTGCGAACCTAAGATGACTACTGTTGGTTCTCAAGATACAACAGGTCCAATGACGCGTGACGAATTAAAAGATTTAGCTTGCTTAGGTTTCTCTGCAGACTTAGTGATGCAATCTTTCTGTCACACCGCTGCGTATCCAAAACCAGTTGACGTTCAAATGCAACACACGCTTCCTGACTTCATCATGAACCGTGGTGGTGTTTCTTTACGTCCAGGTGACGGTATTATCCACTCTTGGTTAAACCGTATGCTTCTGCCAGATACAGTAGGTACTGGAGGTGACTCGCATACTCGTTTCCCAATTGGTATTTCTTTCCCTGCGGGTTCTGGTCTTGTAGCGTTCGCTGCAGCAACTGGTGTTATGCCACTTGACATGCCTGAGTCTGTACTGGTGAAGTTCAAAGGTAAAATGCAGCCTGGTATCACTTTACGTGACCTTGTACATGCGATTCCTTACTACGCAATTAAAGAAGGTGACTTAACTGTAGAGAAGAAAGGTAAGAAAAACATCTTCTCTGGTCGTATCTTAGAAATCGACTTAACAGAAATGGAAACTGACTTAACTGTTGAGCAAGCATTTGAATTGTCTGATGCTTCTGCTGAGCGTTCAGCTGCAGGTTGTTCTATCACACTTTCTGAAGAGAAAGTTGCTGAATACCTTCGTTCAAATATCACCATGCTGAAGTGGATGATTTCTGAAGGTTATGGCGATGCGCGTACTATGGCTCGTCGTGTTGAGAACATGGAAAAATGGTTAGCGAACCCATCACTTCTTAAAGCTGATGCAGACGCTGAATACACGAAAGTGTATGAAATTGACCTTGCTGACATCAAAGAACCAATCCTTTGCTGCCCGAACGACCCAGATGATGCAAAACTTCTTTCTGACGTTCAAGGCGACAAAATTGACGAAGTGTTCATCGGTTCTTGTATGACAAACATCGGTCACTTCCGTGCTGCTGGTAAGTTATTAGACAAAGTTCCTGGTGGTTCTTTATCTACTCGTCTATGGTTAGCGCCGCCAACTCGTATGGACGAGCGTCAACTTATGGAAGAAGGCTTCTACAACACTTATGGTAAAGCGGGTGCGCGTACAGAAATGCCAGGTTGTTCATTATGTATGGGTAACCAAGCGCGTGTAGCACCGAACACAACTGTAGTATCTACTTCTACACGTAACTTCCCGAACCGTTTAGGTCAAGGTGCGAACGTTTACTTAGCTTCTGCTGAGCTTGCATCTGTTGCTGCGGTACTTGGTAAGTTACCAACACCAGAAGAATACCAACAGTACGCTTCTCAAATCGATAGCATGTCTGCTGACATCTACAAGTACTTGAACTTTGACCAGATGGAAAGCTATACAGACGCTGCTGCGAAAGTAGACACCAAGAAAATTGCTGCTGCTCAGTTGACCTAAGTTGGGAAAAGCAAACACAAGAGCTAATCTATGATTTGTTCGAGTGTTGAGCAATAAGCAAGCTAAAATAAGGGCTGATCATTCAGCCCTTATTTTGTAAGCATCCGGCTAACACAGCCTTACCAAGCGATCCTATAAGCCTTAATTTAGTTCCCACCTAAAAACAAGTGGGGACTTAATCCATGAACATGGATATATATTCAGCAACACCTCCTGTTGCTAAAAAACGCAGAACATACAGCAAAGAATTCAAACTCAGTATTGTCAATGCCTGTAAAAATCCTAATACCTCGATCGCTTCGGTCGCACTGCAACATAGTATTAATGCCAACCTTGTCAGTCGTTGGATCAGGATCTTCAGCCATCATGAGGGTGCCGTGCAGGATCCTACTCA